>JBEBJR010000034.1:0-51109 GCA_040079845.1 Casimicrobium sp.
CTGGCGGCACGCCGGTGTGCACCACGGGCACGGGTTCCAACACCTTGGCGGCCACGGGCACAGCGATTGCGGGTGGCGCGAGCCACACCTACACGGTGACCATTGGTTACACCTTGACGGCGAGCGTTACATCCACCGTCGGGTCGGCGCTGTGCGCGACAACTGCTCAAACCACCACCCCTGGCGGCTTGAACAACGCAACTACAGTAACGCCGAATGTAGGCAATGCCTCTACGGTCAACGCGTGTGCCAATGCGCCAGGCCGCTTGACGCACACGAAGGTGCTCGGCGCAGGGCCAACCGCGACGGCAACGGTCAATCAGTACACGCAGGTGTATACGATTGCCGTGAACAACAGCGGCGGTACAGCGCTTGCATACGGTCTGACCGATACGCCATTCTTCGGCGTCGGCACGACGGTTGACGGTGCGGTTTGTAGTGCAGCCGGTACTGGAGCAGCAGCCTGCGCCACCAGCGTAACGGGCGCTGCGCCGTGGACTGTTGCCGCGACAGGAACCAGTATTGATGCGGGTGGAACACACACCTACACCATGACTGTCACCTTCACGGTTAATCCTGCATTGGTGACCGCCGTTGGTAGCGATTGCTCGCTAACAACGGGCAGCACAACCAACACCGGTTTGCTCAACCGTGCAACGTTGACGCCAGCAGGTCAAACGGCCGTTGATCAGGAAGTGTGCACGCCAATGCCTCCAAACATTCGTGTCACGAAGTCGATCACGAGCGTTGCGACAGCGAGCCCTGCGGTCTATCTGGTCACGGTGACCAATACCGGTGGACCCGGCACTTACGGCCTGACCGACACGCCGCTGTTTGGCACGGGCCTCACACCGACTGGCATCACCTGCGCAAACACCACGGCTCCAGCTGCCGGTGGCACGCCAAATTGCACGACGACGACGGGCAGCAACACGCTCGCCGCCTTGGGCACAGCGATCGCCAACGGCGCGTCGCACACGTATACGGTGACCATACCGTTTGCTGTGACAAACGCGACGACCAACACCGCTGGGTCTGGTTTGTGCGCCTTGACGAGCGTGACGACCACACCAGGCGGTTTGAACAACGCGGCCACTGTGACACCGAGCGCCGGGCTGAGCTCGACAGCTACGGTTAACGCTTGTCGGGACGTTCCATCCAACCCACCGGCGATCACTGTAACGAAAACCATTGTTAGCGGAAATCGAGCTAATCCTGTGGCGTACCTCATTACAGTGACCAACACGGGTGGCGCGGGGTCGTATGGCTTGACGGACGTGCCTATGTTTGGCGCAGGCATCACGATTGACTCGGTGAGCTGCGTCAACACCACGTCGCCAGCGGCGGGCGGTTCACCGCTCTGCTCTGGAACGGCGCCGCACACCTTGGCCGCTGTGGGAACGGCGATTGCGGGCGGCGCAAGCCACACGTACATGGTCACCATTGGCTACACCGTTACGGATGCAGTGACCAGCCGCGTTGGATCTGCGCTCTGCGCCTCGGGTAATCCGCCGGGCTCTGGTGGCTTGAACAACGTCGTAACTGTGACGCCGAGCACGGCCGCTGCGATAAACGCCTATGCTTGCGTAGGCGTGACACCGCCGGTGAATATTCCGACGAACAACCGCTTCGTGCTCTTGTTGATGGTGCTTGCACTAGCCGCATTCGGATGGCAATCGAGGCGTCGTTTCAGCTAGTCTGAACTGCGCGTAAATTAGGCCGGGTTCGCCCGGCCTTTTTTTCGCCTGTTGTTTGCGCCCTAAAATAGAAAAAAATCAGGAGTTACTTGTGCAGGAATTACTCAGCGAACTGAAATCGGCCATTGGCGCAGCAAAATCCAAAGTAGACGAACTTCGGGGGTTACTTTGAATACGACAAAAAGTCGCACCGCCTACTAGAACTCAACGCCGAACTCGAAAACCCCAAGGTTTGGGATGACGCAGACCGCGCACGCGAACTGGGCAAAGAAAAGCGGTTGATCGATGGCGTGATTGGCCACATCGACACGCTAGCCGCTGACACCCAAGGTGCCGCGGAGTTGCTCGAGCTCGCCGAAATGGAGAGCGACGAAGCCACATTGCAAAGCCTCAAAGGCGATGTTGCGAAGGTCACGGCCATCCTCGCGGAGCTTGAATTCAAGCGCATGTTTTCCGGCGAGCAGGACGAATCAAACTGCTTTCTTGACATCAACGCGGGCTCGGGTGGGACCGAGGCGCAAGACTGGGCGCAGATGCTCTTTCGCATGTACTGCCGATACGGCGAACGTAAGGGCTTTAAGGTTGAAGTGCTTGAAGAATCCGACGGCGATGTTGCGGGTCTCAAGAGTGCTTCGATCAAGCTCACGGGCGATTTTGCGTACGGCTATTTGCGCACTGAGACCGGTATTCACCGCCTCGTCCGCAAAAGTCCGTTCGACAGCAACGCGCGCCGCCACACCTCGTTCGCGTCTGTTTTCGTCTACCCCGAAGTCGATGATTCGATTCAAATCGACATCAATCCGTCGGATGTGCGCACCGATACGTTCCGCGCCAGCGGTGCCGGTGGACAGCACATTAACAAGACCGATTCCGCCGTGCGTCTGACTCACATCCCCACCGGCATTGTCGTGCAATGTCAGGACGGACGCAGCCAGCACAGCAACCGCGATGTCGCATGGAAGCGCTTGCGTTCACGCTTGTATGAGCACGAAATGCGTATCCGCATGGAAGCGCAGCAAAAGCTTGAAGACACCAAGAGCGACATTGGCTGGGGGCATCAAATCCGCAGCTACGTGCTAGACCAATCGCGCATCAAAGACCTGCGCACCAGCTTCGAAACTGGCAACACCGGCGCAGTGCTCGACGGCGATCTTGATGGGTTCATCGAAGCGTCACTCAAGGCCGGCGCAAGCCTTGGAAAAGGGGAGGCGTAATGCCCGCCATAGCGCATCCCCGACTGCTTGACTTGCCGACTCAACTCGAAGGCGAGCGCGTTATCGTGCGCCCGTACCGTGCTGGCGACGGCGAGCGCTTCTTTGCCGCGTTGGAGGAAGACCGTGCCGACTTGTCGCGCTGGATGGAGTGGCCCGTCACCAAACACCAATCGGTCGACGAGTCCGAGTCCTATGTGCGCAATATGGCGGGACGCTGGCTCACGCGCGAAGGGCTCATCATGGGCATCTTTTCGAAAGACGAAAAAACGCTCTACGGTGGCACTGGTTTCCATGGCTTCGACTGGGCCGTACCGTCGCTAGAGATCGGTTGGTTTCTGCGCAAAAGCGCGCGCGGACAGGGCATCGCCACGGAGGCGGTGAGCCTGTGTTGCAAGCTCGCGTTCGAGCACATTCAAGCCAATCGCGTGTGGGGCACGATTGATGTGCTCAACGCAGGTAGCTGGAAGCTCGCAGAGCGCGTCGGGTTCGCCCGCGAAGCGCATCTGCGCGGCGAGTGCCGCGACCACCACGGCGTCGTGCGTGACACCTTTGTGTACGCGATGCTCGCGCGTGAGTGGTTGACGCGCTAGCCCATCGGTTATCGGGGGTTGCGCATGGCGTAGCGGTCATGCATGCGTGCGATGCCCGGGTTGATTCTGTGGCAAAGTGCCACGACGCGTCTCGCAAGACGCCCGCTCGGCGGGTTCGTTTCAGCTGAGATCGTTCGCCACGAACCACTGCGCCACACACTAGAGCCTTTCGCAAACAGCTTTTTGCGTTAAACGACTGACCAGCGGTCATTTGGCCAGTGTTTTTTCGCTTGTCGATATTAGCTAAAAACATGCGCTAACGACAACCTGGCGGTCGCTAGAGCAATAAAGCTATATCTGAAACAGTAAGCGCCACATCAGCGCCCAGCGATCCGTCCGCGCGCAAATCGCCCATCGGCCTCCGTACACCACGCAAATGACGTGACCCGGCGTTGCAACGCAGGCGACGTTCCTGTTCTTTCGGACGGCTGTTAATTCGCGGCTCGCGTTTCTAGCATTGCATAGCCCTAACGCGCAATTTTTTGCGGCGCGTTCGGCGCCGCAACTGTCATTAAACCTACGAAATACCGCCGATCATGATGAGACCGCTTTTCCAGCGCGCAGTGCTTACTTGCGCCGTCGCCCTCTTTGCCACGTCGACCGCCGCCGCCCAAAAGCTCCTACCGTTTAAGGTTTACGTTGGCACCGTCGCCAATTTCGACGTTACCAAGGGCGTCAACACGATCAAAGTGAGCGAAGGCTTCATCGTCACAGGCACGATGCCCGTGAGCCCGACCAACACCTACCGCATCAAAGCTGGCCAAGCGCTCGCACTGCTCTACACCTCCAAGTCATCAGCGGACTACACGCGGGTTGCGTGGGGCGATTTGCCGACAACGCAGTTCGGCAAAGTCATCCGTAAAGTCGACGGCAAAGAAGTGACGATGGAAAACTATTTGGGCGTTAGTACTCGCTTCGAACAGACGATTCCAGTCAAAGGCCAAGACGACGCCTTCCAAATATCACGTATGTACAAAAGCAAGTTCAATCCACCGCTCCCCGCCGGTGAATTCGAGCGCACGCACGGCGTGTACCTGATGAACAGCCCCGACGTCGAGGCCGCGCGCAAAGTTCCTGCGTTTGCCAAAGACGTGAATAAGGCCGCAGGCAAAGTGCTCACCGCGTACTACTTGGTGAGCCAGATTGACGCCAATCCGTTCTTTACCGTCGAGGTGGACTTCACCGACGTTCAGCCAGGCGCGTTGACGACTGCAAGGACGGCTAGCACATCCGACGCCACGAGCGCCCGAGACGCGCAAAAACTACGCGACGACCGTGCTGCGTCACAAGAGCAGGCCGCCGAGGCGCGCGCTGACGCGAAGCAACAAAAGGACGCCGACCGCGCAGCGGCAAAGGACGCGAAAGCCGAAGCACGCGCCGCTGCCGCAGCCGACCGGGCGAAACAGCGTGCGGATGCCGCGGCCGCTCGCAAAGCACTCTCCAATTAACGCGGCGCACGTCCAATCTGCGTAACCCCATGCTGCCCGCTCGCTCATTCCCCCGTGCGAGCGGGTGGCACCTTCTGGGCAGCGCGGGCTTAGCGTTTGCCCGGTTGAATCAGGCCTGCTTCTACTGCGCGGGTGACGGCCTCAGCGCGTCGCGTTGTCCCGAGTCGTTCGAACACGACGGTGAGGTGATGCTTCACGGTGCGCTCCGCGATACCTAAATCTCGGGCGAGATGTTTGTTGGTTTTTCCGTGCGCGATGCCGATCAGGATTTCGGTTTGACGCGGCGTCAACATGCGTTCATCGGTTTTGCTCGACGGAAACCAGGTTTCACCGTCCAACAAGCGCGTAATGATCGCAATCGTCTCGTTGGGCTCAAGCGATTTCGGCAAGTACGCCGCAAGGCCCTCGTCGATGCACAGCAGTGGCAAGCGTGGATCGTCGGTTCCGGACATCAGAACGCGAGCAATGGTCGGATTTTGCTTCGCGACACTTCGCAGAAACGCCAAACCATCCCCATCCGGAAGTCGCCAATCGCAAAGCACGATATCGAAGTCGGCGCCAGAATTCAAAAGCGCTCGCGCTTGCGCAGCGCTGGTCGTTGATTCAATAGCGTCAACACATTGCGAACGCGTAAGCAAGCCGATCAGCCCGTCGCGATAGAGCGGATGGTCTTCAACGACAAGAATACTGGTACGTTCGGGCATAAGGTACGAGTTTAGTCGCACGCCGCGAACGGGCCACCTGTCCAAACGGCCAGTCGCGCGCCTCATCGTGCGTCGCATAATTGAATCCCTATGAACTCCAACTCTGCATCGGTCGGGCCGACGGATTTCCAAGGCCTACATCGGCAGGCGTGGGAGGCGCGCTTTCGTGATCCGAGCACTATTGAGGCGATTGCCCAACGCATGGCCGATTGCGCGGCAGAAGACAGCGTTGAACTCGGATGGGCGCATCTGCATCGTGCCGTCGCGTTTCGTTTCATTCGTGACGGTGCATCCATGCAAAAGTCGATTGCCGATGCGGAGGCTCTGTTTCGCACGCATGGTTTCGAGTCCGGCGTCGCCATGTGTCGTGAGCAGAAAGCGCGCTTACTTGCCAATACGGGCGACGAGGGCGCGGCACGATCACTAGCCGACGCAAACTCGCCCGAGTTGCGCAGCCAACTCAACGCGTGGGAGCAGTTCGCGCTCGCGGACTTAGACGTTGTTATCGCCACACGATTTTCGACGCCGGAGGCCACCATCCGCGTACTCTCCAAAGCCATCGTCGCGGCGCGTGCAACCGGTGACAGCGCCGCGATTGCGCAAACGCAGTCCATGTTGGCGGGTAAGCACGCAGAGCTAAACAATTACGAGACGGCGCTCACGCTGGGGCTCGAGGCGTATGCGCTAGCGGCCGCGGTGAAGCCTGGCGCGGCGTGGTACATCAGCGGGCTAAATCTCCTGTTGATCCACAACGGCATGGGCAATGCGCGTGAAGCGTTGTTACTCACGCAAGCACTTTCCCCGTTTGATGAAACGTTTTTCCGACCGATTCGTGAGCAGAGCAATTTGCTCTACGCGCGAGCCCATCTGCTCAACAACGACCCGCAGGCGGCGCAAACCGCGCTCGACCGTAGCCGAGCGTTTGTTGCGGTGCAGACGCAGGCGCATTCGTGGACGAGCGCGCAAGCCAATGTTTTTCTAGTGACCCACGAAGCGAGTCGCGCAAAAAAGCTCTGTACGGAATGGATCGAAAAAACGCCTCGTGCTGAGAAGGGGTTGTATCCGTCCGCGGCATTGCGAATTTATCGAACCGCGGCGCAGGCCAGTGAAACCACGGGCGACCTTCGGGCCGCACTCGATTTCGAGCGAGAGGCAGCGATCTACGGCGAGATTGAGTTGGGGCGAGCTGCGTTGGCACATCGCGTTGCGCTCGAAATCGAATTTGATTTTGATCGTGAGCGCGCCGCGCGGGACGAGGCCGACAAGAAGCGTGTCGAGAGCGAAACCGAGCGCGCGCGGCTTGACGAGCTTAATCGTCAGTTGGATGCCGCACTACAAACGCGCACCCGATTTCTCGCTGCGGCGAGCCACGATTTGCGCCAACCCGCGCACGCGCTGGCGCTCTACGCGGCCGCGCTGGAACACGAGACCTCTCGCCCCGCCTTGGTGGATATCTCGTCGCGCATGCGCGCCACGGTCGGGTCGCTCTCGAATATGTTCGACGGCTTGTTGGAGCTTGCGCGGCTTGATGCCGACGCAGTGAAACCGCAGCACGAGAGCTTCGACTTGACTGACCTTCTGACACGTCTATGCACTGAGTATTCAGATCGTCTCATACACCCGAATGCGGTGCTCAAGCTGCGTCGCATGCGCGCTGAATGTTTCGTCCGAAGTGACGCGGTTCTCGTCGAACGGGTGCTGCGAAATCTGATGGGTAACGCCGTGAAATACGCAGGCGAGGGCGCTATTTTGGTAGCGCTTCGTCGACGCGCATCATCGCTCGACATCGAGGTGCGCGACTCCGGGCCGGGCATGAGTGCCGACGAATTGCGGCACATCTTCGACGAATTTTTTCGCGCACGCAGCGCCCACAATCGTCGCGACGGATTGGGACTCGGTCTCGCTATCGTCGAGCGCTTCGCGCGCCTTCTCGACATGCAGATCGCGGTTCGATCGGACTTGGGTTGCGGCACTACGTTTGTGGTGCAAATACCCATTGGCTTGTTGACGTCAGCACCCGAGGCGCAACCCTTGGCCGCTTCGCGAAACGTACCGAGTAAGGCGCTCAGAGTGGTCGTGATCGACGACGACGAGGACGCGCGAAACGCGATGGCGCGTCTGCTCTCAAAGTGGGGGCATCAGTGCTTCGCTGCCGAAAGCGCACAGGAAGTGTTCACGCACTTCGTCGAGGACGATGCGCGGCCCGATGTGGTGGTGTCCGATTTTCAGCTTCGTCACGGTGACGCCATCGACGGCATCGTGCAGATGCGCCAGCGCTGGGGCGTGGAGTTGCCGGTGCTCGTGGTTTCGGGTTCGCACCTCGCGCAGGAAGCGGTGGAGGCGCGTTTCAGTGACGTTTCTTTTCTCGCCAAACCGGTGCGACCGCTGCGCTTGAAGAGTTGGCTCGCGGCGCAGGCGGTGTTGCCGGCGTCAGCACGGCGCGACTAGCGCACGAACGTCCAACGGAATAACGCAACGGGCGTGAACGGAACCGTCCGGCACTGAGTAGCGTGCAGCGCGTCGTGCCGTCACTACCAATCCGAGCAAATGTTGTAGCAACAGCTTTTTAGCGCAAACGACTGGAGGGCGGTCGTTGCAAGGCAATTAATTAACTTATCGATACATAGAAAAAACAAGCGCTAACGACCGCCAGGCAGTCGTTAGCGCTATAAAGCTGTTATCTACTTTGCGTAGACCATATCCCGCAAGAACAGCGACACTTGCGGCACGTAAGTAATCACCATCAAACACGCCAACACTACGAGCACAAACGGTATGAGCTGCGTGATGATCCGGTCGAGAGAGATGCGCGCAACCGTGCAGGCTGCGAACAAATTCACGCCAAACGGCGGCGTAATCATGCCGAGCGCAAGGTTCACCACCATGATCATGCCGAAGTGCACCGGATCAATCCCGAAGTGAACCGCGACCGGCGCCAGAATCGGCGCGAGCACGATGATCGACGCGCTCGTCTCGATGAACATGCCGATGATGAAGAGCGCCAGATTCACGCCGAGCAAAAAGAGCATCGGGCTTTGCAGCCATTCTTTGAGGAACAGGCCAATCGCGTCTGGCACGCCGGCACGCGTGATGAGGTACGCAAACAGTCCCGCGTTGGCGATGATGAACATAATCACCGACGCCGACAGCGTGCTTTTCTTGAAGATGGGCAGCAAGTCTGAAATGCGAATTTCGCCGTACACCACCATGCCAACGAACAACGCGTAAACCACCGCGACAGCCGAGGCTTCGGTCGGCGTGAACACGCCACCGTAAATGCCGCCGAGAATGATCACAGGCATCATCAACGCGTAAGCAGCGCGACCGTTGAGCGATGCGCGCAGCTTTGGAATCAATGTCAGCACAACAAAGTACGCGGTGAACATTCCGACGCCGATCAAGTCGGTGTAACGGTCCATCGTTTGCTCGTCGAGCGAGCCTTTGAAGATCGCTGGCCCGATCACTTTGTTGCCTAAGACCAGCAGCAACACACCGCCGGAAATGATGCCAATGTCTGCCAGCGCTGACAGGGCTGAGAGCTTGCCGTCGCCGTCCTGCTTGCCCCAGCCACGCTTTTTGCAAAGTAAAAACACGTAGAGCATCAGCGCGGCACCAATCAGTAACCCCGGCCCGAATCCCGCGATGAACAGCTCGCCAATCGACACCTCCGCCGATACTCCGTACAGAATCATCGGGATAGACGGCGGGATGATGACGCCCAACTCCGCGCTTGTGGCTTGCAGCGCCGCCGCCCACGCCGTGGGGTAGCCGTGTTTGATGAGTGCGGGAATCAAAATCGCGCCAATCGCAAACGTGGTCGCGACCGACGAGCCCGACACCGCCGCGAAGATCATGCACGTCAACACACAGGTCATCGGCAAACCACCCTGCACGCCGCCGACCAAGCTCTTCGCGAACTCAACGAGGCGACGCGAGATGCCGCCCGTTTCCATTAGATTTCCCGCGAGAATGAAAAACGGAATCGCGGCGAGCGGGAATTTATTGATCGCGGAGAACATCTCTTTCACCGACACCAGCATGTTGACGTTGCCGATGTAGATGCCAAAAATCGCAGAAAGCCCAATCGAGACCGCGACCGAAATGGTGAGCGCGAAGCACAACACCATCGTAACCAACATCGCGGTGCTCATTGTGCAGTCTCCAACTCAAGACGTTTCGGATCGAAAAAATTGCCCACGATGCCCAGCGCGGACAGCAGGCCACCAATCGGCATCGCAATGTATGCCCAAAACATCGAAACTTCTTCTAGGCCAATCACTGACTGCACACGACCGCGCAACGAATAGTCCCAACCCACAATCACGATCACGGCAATCAATACGAGCGAAGCGACCATCACAACGGCTTCCAACACGCGTTGCATGCCGGCCCCGGAAATTCGGTGCAGTACGTCAACGCTCACCATCGCACCTTGGCGAAACGCCATCGGAATGCCCATGAACACCATCCAAATCAGCGAGAAACGAATAAGCACCTCGGTCCATTCCGCAGGCTTTTCGAGCACGAATCGCGTGATGATTTGAAATACGCCCAGCGCCGACGCGATGGCCAGCATGGCGCAGGCCACGTACAACGACGCCGTCGTCGTCACGTGCTCGATGCGCAGAAATAACGCTTTCATAAACGCCCCCTATTGATTGAGTTCATTGTAGGAACAAAAAAAGCCCGCATCGCTGCGGGCTTCTCGGTGCGTCAGGTCTTACTTAACGTTACGGATTCGATCAATGTTGGCTTTACCAAACTGTTTTTCAAATTCAGCATTCACTGGGGCCAGCGCGGCAACAAACTTCGCCTTATCGACCTCGATGACCTGCATTCCTTTAGAGCGCAGCTCGGCGACACCCTTCGCATCATCCGCATCCACGCGCGCACGATTGACCTTCGCGGCCTCTTTCGCTGCATCCAAAAACACTTGCTTGTCGGCGGCAGAGAGCTTGTCGTACGACGCCTTATTCATCAGGAAAATGGCCGGTGAGTACACATGACCCGTCAACGACAAATGTTTTTGTACCTGCTCAAACTTCGCCGCCATGATGACTGACAATGGGTTTTCTTGCCCGTCAACCGTACCTTGTTGCAGTGCGGTAAACACTTCCGGAAACGCCATCGGCGTGGTCACGATACCAAACCCTTTGTACGCGGCAATGTGCACGGGATTTTCCATCGTGCGCATCTTCAGACCTTTCAAGTCGTCGGGCGAATTCACCGCACGCTTGCTGTTGGTCATGTGGCGAACGCCGTTCTCAGCCCACGCCAGCGCTTTGAAGCCTTTGGGTTCAAATTTGGCGAGCATTTCTTGACCAATGGGACCGTCAAGCACGGCGCGAGCATGCGCTTTGTCGCGGAACAGGAAAGGGATATCCAGAATGCGCGCTTCGGGCACAAAGTTCGGAACCGGGCCGGTCGATGTGAGCGTTAGCTCTTGTGTGCCGAGTTGCACCGCTTCGATCGATTCGCGCTCGCCGCCGAGCGAGCCGGAGTAGAACGGTTGAATCTTGATGCGGCCCTTCGTGCGTGTCTCCACTTCTTTGGCGAGGGTATCGATGCCCACGCCCTGATGCGAATTCTGCGCAACAGAAATGCTGATTTTCATGCTCGCTTGCGCGAAAGCACCCGAAGAGATCGCAACCGCAGCGGTGGTCGCCAAAGCGGCGGCTAGAGTAGTAAATTTCATGAGTCCTCCTTGTGAATGGTGAAAGCGTAACGCATAAGTCTTTCGCTTCGCCGACTAAACTTCATTCGCCTCACCCTAACTAGTACGCCAACTCGCCCGGAGCCACCCAATCACATGACGAATCTCCCCATTTGGGCGCAAACCGCTGGTCTATTGGTGCTCTCCAACGTGTTCATGACCTTCGCGTGGTACGGGCACCTCAAGAATTTGAGCAGCAAGCCGTGGTGGATCGCCGCGCTCGTGAGCTGGGGCATCGCGCTCTTTGAGTATCTATTGCAGGTGCCTGCCAACCGTATCGGGGCGAGCGAGTTTTCGTTGGCGCAACTCAAAATCATGCAAGAGGTCATCACGCTAGCCGTTTTCGTGCCATTCGCGGTCTACTACATGAATCAACCGATGCGGCTGGATTTTCTGTGGGCGGGTTTGTGTCTGCTCGGCGCGGTGTATTTCATCTTTCGTGGCGCATAGCGCTGTGCAAAATGGCTTTACAAACGTGCAGTTAGCGCACGGCGCTTAGCCTGCGTGACGCCGCCGTAGCCCCAGTCGGTCGCGGCGTTTTCTCGAATCACGACATAGCTTGCGTCTGCGTACTTCCCGGCGGTTGTGTTTTCGGTTGCGCCGAGCTGCTCGCGCAGAAGCGCATGTGCCGAGGCGATAAATGCCGCTTTTTCTTGCGCGAGATTCGTGCCTTCGGTGATGTCGATTTCGAGCAATGCGGTCGGCAGCGAGGCCTGCGCCGCGTTGATGAACCAAGTGCTTGGAGATTTGGACTCAAAGTAGACAACGGTTACTTCCGCGCGTTTGCCCAAGCGCTCGGCCGTGAGATGCGTGAGCGCGGCGGCGAGCGAAGCAGCCTTGGCGTCGGAAAGCGGTGTCGGCGTGGTGAGGCGAAGGACGGGCATGATTACCCTCGATTCATGTCAGTGCCTGCGCCGCCCGCGTCGGGCGCGGGTTGCAGCGCGCACGCCAATCGGTAGGCCTGTCGCGCCGCGAGCCTGCGCAGTGCTAACCAAAATGGCCGATGAAATTCCTGACGTTGCTTAAGGCTTGGACGGGCGTGACGCATGACTATTTCTCCGTTTTGTGTTCGCTGCGATTCGATGTGAACCGCGTGGAATGAAATGTAGAAATAAATAGCGTTAGCGGAAACGATCTGTGGTGCAATGTGCTTTTGCAAATTCTGCAAAACCAAACCGCGATGCCCTATGAATCTCGATGACCTCAAACTATTTCAGCGCGTGGCCGAACTCGGCACGCTCTCGGCAGTGGCGCGCGAACGTGATGTGGCAGTGAGCCAAATTTCTCGTGCCGTGAGCCAACTCGAAACCGAGCACGGGGTGCGTCTGTTGCGCCGCACGACGCACGGTTTGTCGCTCACGGCCGAAGGCGACGTGTTCCTCGGCTATTGCCGCAGCATCACGCAAACGCTCGACGAACTAGACGGCGAATTTTCGTCGCGTACGCGGGATGTTCGCGGTGTCGTGCGCATCGCGGTGAGCGCGAATATGGCGCAGCATGTGATCGTGCCGAGCTTGCCTCTGCTGTCGGCGAAGCACCCAGGCCTCATCGTCGATTTGCAGGTGAGTGATGCACTCGTAGACATGAGCCGCGACGGTATCGACATCGCTATTCGCACCGGCAGCACGCAGACGGAGGATGTGGTCGCCAAGCAAATCGGCAGCCACGGCCGCCGTCTGTACGCGAGCCCGACGTACCTAAAAAAACATGGCAAGCCGAAACATCCGGATGATCTGGCCACGCATCGACTGATTACCGCTAGCGCCTCGCCGCGTCTGAACGATTGGCCGTTTGTGATCGATGGCAAACCTGTGGTTCGCGTTGCCAACGGTCACATGCGTGCGAGCACCACGGCCGCGACGCAATCGATGGTGCTGGCCGGTTTGGGCGTGTGTCGCGTGCACGACTTGATCGCCGCGCCGTTTGTGAAGCGCGGCGAATTGGTGGAAGTGCTCGCGAAGTTTGTCGACGACCAGCCGGTGCCAGTTTTTGCGGTGATGTTGCCCGAGCGCCATCGCTTGCCGAAAATAAAAGCGTGCGTGGACTTCTGGGCGCAGTGGTTGCCGCAATACGCGGGTGCACAGCGATAAGTTACATACACCTTTTAAGGCCAAACGACCGTCAGGCGGTCGTTTGGTGGAAATTAGTCAATAAGTTGACTATTAAAAAATACTAAAGCCAGCGACCGCCAGGCGGTCGTTAGCGCTAAAAAGCTGTAAACGCACTTCGCTGGTCTAAGCGGCGAGAGCCAAGACCGTTCGTTCGGGTGATATGTAGGCGCGGACTCGGCCGCGCTTCTCCGTTGTACTGCGCGGCACCAAGTCGTCGCCTACGCTTTTAAGCGAACCGTATTCGCACGCGCGTGCGTCAATCAATCGCCTGAAAATCCCACGAGAAACTCGCGCCGTCGTTGGCGTTGCAACTGCCTTGAAGCCGCGCTGCGCTGGATGACGTCTGCGTTGTGATCACATTGTTTTCAGTTTGGCAGGTGAACCACAGGTAGCCAAACGGCGCTGAGTCTTTGTCGCAGGTAATGATCGTGGGCACGGACATGAAGAGTCCGCCGTAGCGCACGGCTCCCGGGTTGCTGGCGTCTACGCCGAGCGTGCTGGTCGCCATGTCGATCTGCACTGCGCCGGGGGCGCTGCATCCGGGAAATGTGCTGGGAATCGTCGCGTTTGCTGCTGTGACTTTGTAAATTCGCTCGCCGGCTGGACCGAGCTCGCCGTCGACCAAACTCCAAGTGACTTCGCCATTGAAGACGATCGCTTGCTGGCCACCGCTGAAGGTGCCGCGATAGGTGCGCACCGTTGCGCCGGGCGGGGGCGCGAGTCCTAGACCGCCGCAAAATACCTGTCCTTCGCACGCGTAGCCTTCCGCTGCACCGGCGTCGCACAGCGCACGGCTCGGGTAGTAACGGTGGTTGGGCGTTTTGCCGTTGGCCGCCGCGCGAAACCCGCGAAAGAGCGGTGTGTTGCCTGCCGGGCAGGTGTTGTTTTCGTTGAGCTTCGCGACGGAAAAATCGTAGCCTTCCCACGTAAACCCCGGCACGTTTTGCAAGCGAATGCCTTCGCAGTCTGCGCCTTCTTTGCCGTAGAAATGTGAGCTGGTGTACGGCGCGGTGAGCGACACGTAAAACCGACAAATCCGTGTGTAGGTGCCGCTGGTGTCGGTGCCGCTCGTGGCTTGAAAGGTCATCCCCGTTCGCCGGAAGCTCGGCGCGGCGTCGAGCAACGCCTGCTCGGTGGTACGGCCGGTGATGAAGTACGCATCAAGCGCTGCGTTGTGATATTCGACGACGGTTACCGCGCTGGCGGTGCTGCTGGCGAGTAACGCTGATGTCATTGTTGTGGTGACCGCCAGAGTCGTCAGCGTGCGTTTGATGAGTTTCCACATGATGAGGCCTTTGCTTTTTTGCCAATTCGGGCGAATGCGGGCGCGTGCTTCGGATGTTGCAGATGATGCCCATGCTGAGAAAGCGAGAAGAATTCCAAATCGGCTCATACGACTCATGCGTTTGCGTAACGACGTTTTCATAGCCGCCGCTGCGACGGAAAAGTTACGGCAACAAATTCATTGCGCAATGGCGTACCAAATACTCCCGCACGAGCGGCCACATTGCGCGTTCGCCCAAAGGATTGGCTGCGCCCGTCTCTGCATGCGTTGCCGAGCGCGAGAACTGTTTCGTTATAGCTTTATGGCTCCAGCGACCGACTGGTGGTAATTTGAGCAAGATTTATGAATAAGTTGACTCATAGAGAAAACTGCCTGAAACGTCCATTTAAATGTCGTTAGAGCGCTAAAGCTGTTGAGAAAACGCCCTTTATCGTTCCGTCACTTCGACCACGGCAGTTAGCGTAGGCCGTGCAAAAAACGGCTCACGCGCCTTCCTCGCATTGCGCGCGTGCCGGCAAGGCGCGCTTCGCCACCCGAGCGCGCAGCGGGTAAGATTCGCGCCATGAAACCCACGGACGATTCGAGCTCGCCCGACGCAGTCAACGCTACTGCGTTCGCCGAAGTCACGCCCGCGCTTTACGCCGAGTTGCAACGCATCGCGCGTGGGCAAATGCGCAAAGAAGTGGCGGGGCACACGCTCTCATCCACTGGCGTGGTCAACGAGGCGTTTTTACGCTTGCAGAAAGACGGACAGTCGCCGTCGCTCGAGCACACGCATTTCGTTCGCCTCGCGGCGCGCGTGATGCGCAACGTGTTGGTCGATCACGCGCGCGCCAAGCTCGCACTCAAACGCGGTGGCGACGTTGACATCACGAGCCTCGACCAGACGGCGCGCGCGTATCACACGCGCTTCGCTGAGCAGCTGTTTGTCGAACCCGAAGATAAATGGGACGAGATCGATTTTGTGCGACTGGATGCCGCGCTCGAAGCGCTGCGCGCGTTGAGCCCGCGACAGGCCGAGGTCGTTGATCTGCGCTTTTTTAGTGATTTGTCACTTGAAGACACCGCCGCGACGCTCGGCGTTTCACTCGCCACGGTGAAGCGCGATTGGAGTGTCGCTCGACTCTTTTTGCACCGTGCGTTACAGGAAGATTCGGCGGGCGACGCGCATGGCTGACCCGATGAATTTAACGCCGGAGCGCTGGCATCAAGTCAGCGAAATCGTTGCCGATTGTCTAGAGCTTGACGATCCGGCCGCGCGCGAGGCGTTGTTGGCTGTGGCGTGCGCGGATGACGCAACGCTTCTCACACAGGTCAGGTCGCTGCTGGCGGCTGACGCGCGTCGCGCTAACGGACTACTTCTGAGTCGCACCCGCGTGGGTAACGCGTTGCAGGAGGCGTTGGCCTCCGACAGTGATCGCATCGCGCTGTCTTGGGTCGGACGACGCTTGGGCGCGTACAAAATCGTCAATGAGATCGCACGCGGCGGCATGGGCGCGGTGTACAAGGCGGTGCGTGCGGATGATTCGTACGATAAGGCGGTCGCGATCAAACTCATACGCGATGGCGCGATGCATTTTGATGTGATTCAACGCTTTCGCGCTGAGCGACAAATTCTTGCAAGTCTTGAACATCCGAATATTGCGCATCTGATCGACGGCGGGCAAGCCAACGACGGCACGCCGTTTTTGGTGATGGAATATGTCGACGGCGTCCCGATAGATCGCTACTGCGAAACCAACGCACTGAATTTGACGGGACGACTGAAGCTGTTTCAGGCCGTCTGCGGCGCGGTGCACTTCGCGCACCAACGCCTCGTCGTGCACCGCGATTTGAAACCGAGCAACATTTTGGTCGATGCCAACGGCGTGGTCAAACTGCTCGATTTCGGCATCGCTAAATTGCTCGATACAACGGCAACGGATGCGTCTGGTCAAGCACTGGCCAATCCCACCGTCGCCAACGCAATGACCGCCGCCTATGCCAGCCCTGAGCAAGTCAAAGGCGAGGCGATCACCACGGCAAGCGACGTGTACGCGCTGGGCGTCTTGCTCTACCGATTGCTCACTCGCAAAAGCCCGTATAAGCACGATGTGACTGAGCCGCTCGCGCTCGCCAAAGACATCGTAGACACCGATCCGGAGCGACCCAGCACCGTCATCACCCGCCCCGATTCATCGCGCCTAACTGCGCACAGCGCCGACACCGAGAAGGTCACACGCACGCTAGATGCGCGTCGTTTGCAACGCGATCTACGCGGTGATTTGGACAACATCGTTCTGATGGCGTTGCGCAAAGATCCGCAGCGTCGATATGCGTCGGCCGAGCAGTTTTCGGAAGACCTCACGCGCTGCCTTTCTCATCAGCCTGTACTTGCGCGTGCCACGACGGCGTCGTATCGCGCACGAAAATTCATCGCACGAAATCGTTGGGCGGTGGCGTGGACATCGCTGGCGCTAATTGGATTGGTCGGCACGACAATCATTGCGGCCTACCAGGCACGCCTTGCGCGGGACGCGCGCGCTCGCTCGGAGCAGCATTTTGCAGATATCCGACAGCTTTCCAATTCGATGCTCTTTGAAATTTTCGATGAAATTAAGGCGGTGCCGGGCACTGTGAAAGCCCAGCAATTGCTGTTGCAGCGAGCGGCGACGTACCTTGACCGTCTCGCGGTACAAGCCGATGGCAACGCCGATGTGATTGGCGAAGCGGGCATCGGTTTTGAGAAGCTCGCGCAGCTCACGACGGGCACATTGCTTCAAGACAAGACGGGCTCGCTCTACATCAACCGAGCGATCACGCTACTTGAGTCTGCGCATCGCGCGCATCCCGAGGACAAAATAGCTGCGACCGCGCTTGTCCGTGCTTACACCGCGGACGGGAAGGTGCTCGACTCGATGGAGCGGCACGATGATTGTGATGTCGCGTTCAAGAAAGCCATCGCGTTCGCCCAATCATTGCCTGCGGGAATGCAGACGCCTGAACTGCAGCTGGAGCTTGGAAAGGCTTTTTTCCATTACTCCGCCGCGACGGTGACGTTCAAATCTCGTGAGCGACGGGTTGCTCTGCTGGAGCAGGCTCGCGCCATCCTGGAATCGCTGCGCGAGCCGCAGGCTTCGCCGGCAGTTGCCGACACTGCGCACCGCTTTTTGCTATTGACGCACATTTCTACCGCCGGAACTGAGCTGGTGCGGCCCGGTGGTGCAGGTTTGCCCGCCGCAGAGCGCTGGATGCAGCTTGCGGTCGACGGCTTGACGGCGCGCCTCGCGCGCGCTGATAGTCCGACGCGTCAGCAGGACAGAAAGACGCTTGCGGTTTCATATCTTCGCCTTGGCAGTGTGTTGGAAAGCTTAGGGCGGGACGCGGAAAGCTTGAAGCAATATGAGTTCGCTAGCGGACACGCGCAATCGCTCGCGCAAGCTGACGGCGCTGACGCGGCCGCGAAACTCACCGCATTTACTACGCAATCGTATTTGGTCAAGGCGCTCATCAACCAAAAGCAGCATGACCGCCTTATTGCCGAAGTTCCCCCTCTGCTCGAAAGGGTTCGCACGGCTGGTGTAGAAATTTCGCAGCAAACTCAGGCGCGAAACATTGTCGCGTCGCTTCATCTTGCGCTCGCCACGGCGCATTCAGCGCATGGCAGCGACACGTCGCGACGGAAAAGTGACCGCCTGGAACATTGGCGTACTGCGACCGCGCACTTAAAGCATGCGTTGGCTGCTATGGAGACGATTCGAGCGCTCTATCAGGGCGACGAAGTCAAGCGCTTTGATGAAGTGAACGCTGACATTGCACGCGGCGAACGGGAAATAGTGTTGCTCGGGGGGTGATCGTCGGAGTTGCGGCGCGTCGGCTTGGTTTGTAGCCCAGCACAAACTCATATTGTCGTAAGTTGATACACACGAGCGTCGCGATTGCGGCGCTGCTAGCTTCCGGCTTGGCCACCGCGCCGAGTATCGTCCACGCGCTAAGGCACTGGCGTCGTGGAGGCAAAAGGCGGTCGGTTTATCTCGCGTCGCGCCTGTGCTTTTACAGATATTCCATCGCTTTGATCTTGGTCACTTCGGAGCAGCGCTTTCGTAGGACGAACGAATTTTGGAGGTAGGTTAACTACGAGCAAAGGCTCGGCGCGACGTGGTTCACATCGTCGTAAAGGCGTTGGACTCGGCGATCATCATTTCAGCGACCCAAACTTGACGCGTGACGGCGCTGGCGAACATTGCTGCGGGCACTTCGGTGCCGCCGTAGCCGCAGGGAGATAACGCTACAGTCCGCTTACCTCGGTCGCACGTACCGTCGCGACCCATCGAATGTTGCGACCCACGAGACCGTAAACGCTGATGCCGAATGCGCTGTTTGGGCCCGGTGCGAAGCTCACGCTGGCATCCCATGCGGCCTCCGACTCATAGATCACGTTTTTGTTGCAGCCGAACGGCTGAATTGCTGCGCCGCCTACGACCACCACATAGTGACACTTGAACGCGTAGCTCGCCGAGAACCCCGTGCCTTCGGCAAATGCGACTACCTGAATATCAAGCAAACCGGCACGGCCCGGCTCAAACACTAATGTCTCGGATGCACCATCCAAATACAACCAGTTTTGATTGGCGTCGGTCGTGCGATTTCGCAGCACATACTGCGTCGCCTGTGCGGTGCCGGGTGCGCCTGAAAAGGTGCCCGCCGCGCTTGCCACCTGCCCAAAAAGGCGCGCCTTTCCCGCGAGCCCACCTGGCACCGATGCAAACATCGCAGAAGCGATGTTTGATGCGCCGCCTGCGACCACTGAATTTGAAGCCGACGCGACGTTTGTGTCACCACCGCCAACGCTCGCGTAGTTGGCGCTGACTGAGTTGCTGACGCCACCGAGCACGGCTGCGCCGTAGGTGGTCACATCCGTGCCCGTGATGCTGTTGAGATAGCCACCGCCGATAAACGATGCGGCTCCAGCAACGCTATTTTGGTAACCACCGACGATTGAGCCACCGCGGCCAGTCACGGTGTTGGGATAGCTCGTTGTTTCGAGTCCAGAGCAGCAGTAGCCGCCGCCGCCGATGAACGATCCGTGCGCCGAAGCGATGTTGCCGCCACCGCCCACGACGGCCGAGAACGTACCCGTGGCCTGATTCGATCTGCCCCCACCAACCGAGCTGTGTTGACCGGTCGTGAAATTCAGCTCTCCGCCGCCGACCCGGCTGAATGATGCGCTCGCCGTGTTGTTAAGGCCGCCGCCTATGCCGCTGTAAAGCCCGTTAGCCGCGTTTGCGCTACCGCCCACAACTGCACTTCCGCCACCGCCCGCGGTGTTGCCCAGGCCGCCCGCGACCGTCGCACCGACCGAACTATTCGGCGCAGAAGCATCGTCACCCGCGCGATTGCCCCAGCCGCCGCCCACCGTGCCGTAGATATCGGTGACGCGATTGCGTTTGGCGGCTCCATAGCCGGGATCGGTGCCGTCCGTGATGCCACCGCCCGCGATCGTTGCGCCGCGCACGCCCGCGACGACCTCGTTTGCGCTTGAACCGCTAATGACGTTCGGTGCGCTGGCGACGCCACTTTGAACGATGCGCAGGCCGTCGCCACCGGGGACAAACACATTCACCGATGCACCGCCGCTTTGCAGTATGACCGGAAACGCGTCGGTCGTCCCGATCACGCCCGCTGCACCGAATGCGTTGCCACCCAAAGTCCACGCGTTGATCGCCCCGCCCAACGCGCAGCCGCTCGCGAGGAAACTGGTGATGGCGACGGCGGTCGGACGGGAGGCCGACGGCGCAGTACCGAGCGCGAGACCCGCGGTGAGCGAAGCCCCCGTGAATCCCGATAAATGTCGCGCAATGATGGTTGTGTCGACGGTGTCGATGGCTCCATCGCCGTTCATGTCCAGCGCGCAGCCGACGCATTCAATGTTGTTTTTGACCTGTAGTGGGTCGAGGCTTGCGTACTTTGTGCTGGCGACCAGCGGGCTTCCCGTGATGCCCAGCGCGTAGCGGGTCAGCACCACGCCGTCATTGACCGCGTCGGACGCGCCGTTGTCAAACGGGCATTGGGCAGCGCTTACCGCCGAGGGGGTAGCGGCCGCGAAGCAGGCGAGTGCTGCGCTAGCAGTACCACGGCGAAAACAGGCGACGAAGAAGGACGAGCGAATTGATGCGGCCATGCAAACTCCAGAGAATGATCGACGGACAGCGTATGTCTGTGCGTCATGCTCTGAAAGCGTAAAAAGCGCAAAACCGGCTCAACCTAGTTATCGTCTACAAGCCGTTTGTGGCATATAGCCCATTGCTGTGGGCTGCCAGGACGAGCAATCGCCTTATCGGGCCCGCGTCATCGCGTCAAAGAACTCTTTGTTGTTCTTGGTGTCGCGCATGTGCTTTTGCAGTTTTTCCATCGCCTCGATCTCATCCATTTCAGAGAAGAGTTTGCGCAGGATCCAAGTTTTTTGGAGCACGCTTGGCTCAAGCAAAAGCTCTTCGCGGCGGGTGCCGGAGCGGCCGATGTTGATGGCTGGGTAGACGCGTTTTTCGGCCATACGGCGATCCATGTGAATCTCCATATTGCCCGTACCTTTGAATTCTTCGTAGATCACGTCGTCCATGCGGCTACCGGTGTCGATCAGCGCAGTCGCGATGATGGTCAGGCTACCGCCTTCTTCGATATTTCGCGCAGCACCGAAGAAGCGTTTCGGACGTTGCAGTGCATTGGCCTCGACACCACCTGTGAGCACTTTGCCGCTTGACGGCATCACCGTGTTGTAAGCGCGCGCCAGGCGCGTGATCGAGTCGAGCAGGATTACGACGTCCTTCTTGTGCTCCACCAATCGCTTGGCTTTTTCAATCACCATTTCGGCAACCTGCACGTGACGCGTGGCTGGCTCGTCGAACGTTGAAGCGACCACCTCGCCGCGCACCGTGCGCTGCATGTCGGTCACTTCTTCTGGGCGCTCATCGATCAACAAAACGATCAACGTGACGTCCGGATGGTTGCTCGCAATCGCGTGCGCGATGTGTTGCAGCATGACGGTTTTGCCAGATTTTGGCGGAGCGACGAGCAAACCGCGTTGGCCTTTGCCAATCGGAGCCACGATGTCAATCACGCGGCCGGTAATGTTTTCTTCGGCCTTGATGTCGCGCTCAAGGCGCAGTACTTTGTCGGGGAACAATGGTGTGAGGTTTTCAAACAACACCTTGTTCTTGCCAGCCTCGGGCGGGTAGCCGTTGACGCTGTCGAGTTTGGTCAACGCGAAGTAGCGCTCACCTTCTTTCGGCGTACGCACTTCACCGTCGATCGTGTCGCCCGTGTGCAGGTTGAAACGGCGAATTTGCGATGGCGAAATGTAAATATCGTCGGTGCCGCCTAGGTAGCTTGCTTCGGCCGAACGCAGGAAGCCGAAGCCGTCTGGCAACACCTCCAAGACGCCGGAGCCGCGAATGCTCTCGCCTTTCTTGGCCTGCTGCTTGAGCAGCGCGAAGATCAGGTCATGTTTACGCAGGCGGTTCGCGTTTTCAAGCTCATTGGCGAGCGCGAGTTCGAGGAGTTCAGCGGCGGATTTGGTTTTGAGTTCAGCTATGTTCATGCTGTGAAGGGTTGGAAGCCGCGCTTTGCCGGAAATAAAGTGTCGGCATGCGCTGGCGAAATGAGCGGCTCAACGCGAAAATTTGCGGAGCGGGCTCGATGGATAAGTGTGTGCGAACGGTTGCGCTTGCGCGCTGACGATATTTTTGTTTTCGGGGAATTTCAACCCCGCCAGAACGGCGGGGCGCTTACTACGAGTCGAATTGTGACTGGCTTAGACGTTGCTGTCAACAAAGGCCGTCAGCTGAGCTTTAGACAGTGCGCCAACTTTTTGCGCGGCGAGTTCGCCATTTTTGAACAGTAACAGCGTGGGAATGCCGCGAATGCCATATTTGGCCGCGACTTCGCGGTTGCTATCCACGTCCAACTTGGCGATTTTCACTTTGCCAGCGTGCGACACAGCGACTTCCTCAAGTACCGGCGCGATCATCTTGCACGGGCCACACCACTCTGCCCAAAAGTCCACGAGCACCGGGGTGTCGGATTTCAGAACATCGTTTTCGAAGGTGGCGTCAGAGACGTGAGTAATGTTGTCGCTCATGGTGAATTGGCTCCCGGCTGCGTGAAAAGGCTGAAATGGCACTTGAGGTTACCAATGTTAGTTGAAGTCCGGCGCAGACATTTCAAGTGCCAAAACGGTGCACAACCTGCGACAGCTGCGCGAATCGGCCGAATCACCCTTATAATTGACTGGATTTTCCAACCTTTTCTGCTTTCCGGATTCCCATGAAACGCAACGCGTTAATCGTGCTTCGTAGCACCGCCATCGTGAGCTTGCTGAGCCTCACTAGCCTCCCAGCCTTCGCGCAGGCCCCGCAGGGCGACGCCAAAGCAGGCGCCCAAAAAATTCAGATGTGCCAAGGTTGTCACGGCATTGAAGGCTGGCGTACGGCATACCCCGAGGTGTATCACGTACCACGCATTTCCGGTCAGCACGCTACTTACTTCGTGAACTCGCTCAAAGCCTACAAAAACGGCGAGCGTAAACACCCCAGCATGCGCGGCATCGCTGCATCGTTGTCTGACAAAGATATGGCCGATTTGGCCGCTTACTATGCGGAGGCCAAATAATGAAGGCAGCATTCATCATTCTCTCGGCCATCGCAGGCACGGCGTTGATTGGTTCGGCGTCGGCCGCGGATTTGGCTGCGGGTGCGGCTAAAGCCAAGGAAGTATGCTCGGCTTGCCACGGCGCAGACGGCAATAGCACGGACGTTAACAATCCTCGTTTAGCCGGCCAACATCGCGATTACCTCGCGAAAGCCCTCCGCGACTACAAGTCTGGAGAACGTAGCAACGCGATCATGAAGGGTTTCGCCACGACCTTGTCGAAGCAAGACATCGAAAATTTGTCAGCCTACTTCGCGTCGCAAAAATCGTCGCTCAGCAGCAAATATTGATCGTTTCTAGTCCGCAACTGAAAGGCGCCTGTGAAAACACGGCGCCTTTTTTGTTTGCGTTCGCAAGCACGCGCTTTGCCCCATAAAATGGCTTCATGATTGATCGCATCAAAGGCCTAATTTTCCGCGCCCCAGGCAATCGCCGTGTGCGTTCCGCGCGGCCAAGCACGCCCGCGTCGGCACGCATCGATACCCTCCGTCGTTGGATAGTCTGGGGCATGTTAGTGGCCGTAGTCTTCACAATCACCTTGGCGCTCCTGAGTTTTCGCGCTGCGGATCCGGCGTGGTCCACCACGGGAAGTTCGGCGTTGCCACTCAATTGGATCGGAACGCTGGGCGCGTGGGTTAGCGACATCAGCTATTTCGTACTGGGTGCCAGCGTGTGGTGGCTGCTGGCGTTTATCGCAATCGCCGTTTACCGGGCGTTTCCGCTCTTTTCTGCCGCTGAAGCAGAGGACGAAGACAGTGAGACAGGCCGTGAGCCGACGGCACTCAGCGCGGGCTGGCGCATCGCTGGATTGATTGCGTTGCTGGTCAGCAGCGCCGCACTTGAGGCCATTGGCTTGCACAAGCTATTCGCCGCACTACCGCAAGGCAGCGGCGGTGCGCTCGGACAGACGGTGGGGTTCCCGATTGTGCGTGCGGTCGGCTTCGTGCCGAGCGCCTTGTTGCTCGTGGTTTTGGTGTTTGCCGCAGCGACGCTCGCATTCGGCATCCGCTGGCTGTGGGTGAGCGAGCGTCTGGGTACTCTAGTGCTTGACGGATTTACGGCATGGCGCGAAAAGCGCGAAGAAACGCGCGAAATCAAACGTGATTTTGAGATTGCTGCGCCGGAAGTGGAGCTGCGCGATCTTTACGTGCAGGAAGAAACACGTCGCGTGGAAGAGCACGAGCCGATCAAAATTGTGGAAACGTTTGAGCCCGTAGTGCTCTCGGAGCGTGTTGAGCGCGAAAAGCAGACGGCGTTATTCACCGATATTCCCGATTCAACGCTGCCACAGCTCTCGCTCCTAGAGCCGCTGCCGAAAGATCAGCCTGTAGTTTCCAGCGAGACGCTGGAGTTCACGTCACGTTTGATTGAACGAAAACTCGCCGAATTCAATGTGCCGGTTAAGGTGCTCGCAGCGTACCCCGGCCCAGTGATTACGCGCTACGAAATCGAGCCGGACGTGGGCGTCAAAGGCAACGCGATAGTGAACCTCGCCAAGGACTTGGCGCGCGCGATGAGCGTGATGAGCATTCGCGTGGTCGAGACGATTCCAGGCAAGTCGTGCATGGGTCTCGAAGTGCCGAATCCGCAACGACAAAACGTTGGCCTCATCGAAATTTTGGGCAGCGCGGTGTACAACGATTCGTCGAGCCTGCTTACGATGGGCATGGGCAAAGACATCGCGGGCCGCCCAGTGGTGAGTGACCTTGGCAAGATGCCGCATTGCCTCGTGGCGGGCACCACGGGTTCTGGCAAATCGGTGGGCATTAATCAAATGATTTTGTCGCTCTTGTACAAGGCTGAGCCAAAGCAAGTGCGCATGCTGCTGATCGATCCGAAGATGTTGGAGCTTTCGATTTACGAGGGCATTCCGCATCTCTTGTGCCCTGTCGTGACCGACATGAAGCTCGCGGCCAACGGTCTCAACTGGTGCGTCAACGAAATGGAGCGGCGCTATCGTTTGCTCTCGCACGCCGGCGTGCGCCAGCTTTCGAGCTTCAACCAAAAAGTACGTGAAGCGCAGGCGCGCGGCACGCCGCTCACCAACCCGTTTTCGCTCACGCCGGAGCAGCCAGAGCCGCTCGAAGAGTTGCCATTCATCGTCGTGGTGATCGACGAGCTGGCCGATTTGATGATGACGGCGGGCAAGAAAATTGAAGAGCTGATCGCTCGACTTGCTCAGAAGGCGCGGGCGGCGGGCATTCACTTGATCCTCGCGACGCAACGTCCGTCCGTCGATGTAATCACAGGCCTTATCAAAGCCAACGTGCCCACCCGCATTGCGTTCCAAGTCGCGAGCAAAATCGACAGCCGCACGATCCTCGATCAGATGGGGGCGGAGGCGCTCTTGGGTCGAGGCGATATGCTCTTCATGCTTGGCGGTACTGGCATTCCGAATCGCGTGCACGGCGCGTTCGTGACTGACGATGAGGTTCACCGCGTGGTCGAACACTGGAAAGCGCAAGCGCCGCCGCAATACATTGAAGGTGTGCTCGAAGGTACGGACGCCGAAACGCTCAATGAAATCAACGGCGGCGGGCCTAGCGACGGTGAAAAAGATCCGCGCTACGATGAAGCAGTGGCCGCGGTGTTGGAGAGCCGGCAACCCACGATTAGCTACGTGCAACGCCGACTGCGCATTGGGTACAACGGCGCTGCACGCTTGATTGAAGCGATGGAAAACGCGGGCGTCGTCACGCGTCCCAACGCGATGGGTAAGCGCGAGGTGATGGTGCCTAAGAGCGTTGAGCAGTGAGCCGTGAGCGGTGACTCACTCCCCCCGTTCGTGGTGAGCCTGTCGAGCGATGAACACGTCGCCAATTCTTGTCGTCCAAGCAGATGCACAACACGTTGAACGAATGAACGTACGAGCGTTCAAACCTGTATTCCTTTTCGGATTGCCAAGATGAAATTTATTGCCGCGTTGTGTTCCGTGCTTGCGCTAAGCGCCACCGTTGCACGCGCCCAAACGCCCGCTAATGCGCTTACCGATTTTCGTGCCTACACACGCGATCTCACGGTGCTGTCCGGTGGATTTACACAGGAAGTCCGCGACAAAAATGGCCGTGTGAGCCGCCAGTCGACTGGCACATTCGCCATCGCGCGACCGGGAAAATTTCGCTTCGTCTATGAGAAGCCGTACAAACAAACGATCGTCAGCGACGGCGCGACTGTGTGGCTCTACGACGAAGACTTGAATCAAGTCACGATCAAGAAGCTCGGCGACACGATCAACGAACAACCGCTCGCGCTCCTATTGGACCCTACTGCCACAGACAAATTGTTCGAGCTCAAAGCGCTCGAATCCGCTGGCTCCATTGGCTACGTCGAAGCGAAATCGAAGAAGGCCGACGCCGCATTCAGCGACCTGCGCGTCGCCATCGTTGCGCTGCAACCGCGCGAGCTTTCGTGGCGCGACGCGCTGCAAAACGCCAATACCATTCGCTTCACGGACCTCGTCAAAAACGGCAAACTCGCTGCCGATGCGTTCACGTTCACGCCGCCCAAAGGCGCGGATGTCTTGAAGCAATAGAACGCCAATAGCTTTTTGCGTTAAACGACCAATCAGCGGTCGTTGCAGGCAGTTTTATCTATTTGTCGACAAACGTATTTATGCGGGTGTAACCGCTGCTAGGCGGTCGGATAAGCATAAAAGCTGTATCGGTTTCTGCTAATTCGATCGAGCACTGCGGCGCGAGGTGGTGTCTGTGGGAGCGGGCTCGCCCGCGATGAGCGTCGCCAATCGCGCGCGAGCCCGCTCCCACGATAGCGACGGCACCAAAGCCCCATCGTCGAGCCGCTAGCATTACCCCATGACCACCCACGCACCTCTCGCCGAACGCTTGCGACCGAAAACCATCTCGGACGTCGTCGGCCAGCGCCATCTGCTCGGCGACGGCAAACCGCTCGCCAACGCGATCAAAGCGGGCGTGCCGCACTCGATGATCTTTTGGGGGCCGCCAGGCGTTGGCAAGACAACGCTCGCACGCCTGCTCGCCGAAGCGTTCGACGCGGAAATGATCGGCCTCTCGGCCGTGATGGCGGGCGTCAAAGACATCCGGGAAGCCATCGAGCGCGCGCAACTCACGCGCGACCAATTCGGCCGCCGCACCATCATGTTTGTGGACGAGGTGCATCGCTTTAACAAATCACAGCAAGACGCGTTTTTGCCGCACGTTGAGTCGGGCCTTTTCACATTCATCGGTGCGACAACAGAAAATCCATCGTTCGAAGTGAACTCCGCGCTGCTCTCGCGCGCGCAGGTGTACGTGCTCGAATCGCTCGACACCGAAGCGCTGCAAACGCTCTTAGGCCGCGCGCTCCCGATGCTCGACGCGAAGTACACCATCGAAGCCGACGCGCAGCAATTGCTCATCGACTACGCTGACGGCGACGGCCGTCGGTTCTTGAACACGATCGAGCAACTAGACGCCGCCTCACGCGCAGGCAAAGTCACGCAAATCACCGTCGACGTCGTGAAGGGCTCGATCACGCGCGCACGCGCACGATTCGACAAAGGCGGCGAACAGTTTTACGACCTCATCAGCGCGTTGCACAAAAGCGTGCGTGGCTCCGACCCCGATGCGTCGCTGTACTGGTTTTGCCGCATCCTCGAAGGCGGCGCTGATCCGCTCTACCTTGGTCGACGCATGATCCGCATGGCCAGCGAAGACATCGGCCTCGCCGACCCGCGCGCGCTGGAAATCACGCTCTCCGCCGTCGCTGCGTTCGAGCGCTTGGGCTCGCCCGAAGGCGAACTCGCGCTCGCCGAAGCCTGCGTTTTTTTAGCCGTCGCCGCCAAGAGCAACGCCGTATACACCGCCTACAAAAAAGCCCGCATCGCTGCCGCGGAGAGCGGCACCCGCCCGGTCCCGCTACGCCTAAGAAATGCGCCCACCAAGCTCATGAAAAACCTAGGCTACGGCGACGGTTACCGCTACGCCCACGATGAAGAAGGCGGTTACGCAGCAGGCGAAACCTACTTCCCGGACGACATGAAAGCACAGCGGTTTTACGCACCCGTAGATCGTGGGATGGAGGCTAAGATTAAGGAAAAGCTGGACGGCCTTCGCGTGCGAAATGGCAAGTAACGTCGAGCGTCTAAGACAATTCGTATTCGGGTTTCCTTGATTTAATCGCATGGGCACGGATCTTCCCGCAGGTATGATCTTCCTAGCTTTGCGCCCGAGCGCGCTCCCTCTTTACCCTTGGAATTTGCACCATGCAATTTTTTCGCTTTGCATTTACGTTGGCCGTGACTTTGCTGCTTGCAGCGACCGCGCGCGATGCCAGCGCGGTGACTCCGAAAATCGCCAGCGGAGAGGCACATTCTTGCGCGCTCACTTCGGCCGGAGGAATCAAGTGCTGGGGGTGGGACTATTGGGGACAGTTGGGCACGAATAATTTGGTGACATTGGGACCGGCGACCGACGTGGCCGCTGGCAGCGGTCACACGTGTGCTCTCTTGGTCGGCGGCTCTGTAAAGTGTTGGGGGGCAAACTATTCAAATCAGCTTGGGGATGGCACGATACTTCCGTCGCAGGTTCCGGTTGCGGTGGTTGGTCTTTCCGCACAGGCTGTAAAGGTCGCTGCTGGAACGGGCCACACGTGTGCACTTTTGGTGTCTGGCGGCCTGCAGTGCTGGGGGGCGAACGCATACGGGCAACTAGGGGATGGAACAACAACACCGGGCGTATCCCCAGTTTCGGTCATCAACCTTCCCGGCCCCGTCATTGAGGTCGCGGCTGGGTACGCGTCGACATGCGCCATCATCCAAGGCGGCGACGTCTTTTGCTGGGGGCTCGCCACGCATGCCGACGGGTCTCAAACGCCCGGCCTTGTGGGCGAAACTGGGCTCCAGGCGGTGAAAATTGGCCACACTCAAGGCCGCGTATGCGTTCTGACGGAGTCCACAGCGGTGAAGTGCTCTAGCGTGGGCAACCCGTTCGAAGTGGTTGCAGGGCTCGAAACTGGTGTGGCTGATCTGACCGTCGGAAGTACCCACGCGTGCGCGCTCATGATTACCGGTGCGATTAGCTGCTGGGGGAGCGGTGATTCTGGTCAATTGGGTGATGGATCTAACGCATACAACTTGCCTTTGACGGTGCTTCCTTCTTCACCGGCCGGTGTTGTCGCTTTGGCGGCAGGGTGGGCGCACACGTGCGCTCTCACTGTTTTCGGTTCGGTCAAGTGCTGGGGCGATGCGCGTGAAGGCCAGTCAGGGGGAGGTGGCACAGAGGTCGTGTACTCGGCAACGCCAGGGCCAGTGCTGGGTCTAGCCGCTGCGGCAGTGTCTGTTGACACTCGCGAAGGTGTGTCCTGCGCATCACTGGCGACTGGCGCTGCCGCTTGTTGGGGGCGCAATGGACAAGGACAGCTTGGGGATGGCACAACTGTAAATCGGTGGACCGCCAATCCCGTTGCAGCGCTGGCCGGCGGTCTCGTAGGGTTGAGCGTGGGCGGCGGACACACATGCGGCATTGGCAATACTGGCACTGTGTATTGTTGGGGCTCAAATTTGGTTGGCGCGCTCGGGGATGCCACCACGACTGACAGGTTCACGCCTACCGCAATTGCAGGCGCGCCGTTCGTAGCGCAGGAAGTTGGAACAGGCGGTTACTTCACATGCGCGCGTTCGGCGTCTGAAGTCTATTGCTGGGGGTATGGCTCGTCGGGGCAGTTGGGAAACGCCGCATACTCGAGTTCAATGGTTCCTGTTCCAGTCACTGGGACGTCCGGAACGGTGACTTCCTTGTCAGTTGGAATGACGCACGCATGCGCTGTCGTGAACGGCGGCGTCAAGTGTTGGGGTGATAACTCGGGCGGCCTCCTCGGCAACGGGACGACCACTGCTACACAGGTTCCGGTGCAGCCGACTGGACTGAGTTCGGGGGTTCGTAAGGTGATTGTTGGATACTGGGCGACCTGCGCCATTCTCGAGGCCGGCGGCGCCGTATGCTGGGGTGGCAACGGCGCCGGCGAACTCGGGACGGGGAACAATTCCGGCGCCCTCTCACCGGTCGCAGCGCCCTTCGTTCCGCCTACCGTGTCCGACATCGTTGTAATGAATGGAAAGACCTGCGCACTCGCCGGTGGCCACGTGACCTGCTGGGGGAATTTGGGTGACGGTACTTCGTTTGCAAATGGCCAGCCGGCAAGCATCTCCGGCATGCCAACCGATGTTGTGGCGTTCGGAGGACGTGGTGACACGCTCTGCGTAGTGCGTACCGGTGGCACTGTATTGTGCCGCGGGTCAAACCAGTCGGGCCAGCTTGGTCGTGGCGTTGCTGACTATCGACCGCTTCCTACCATTACGGTGCCGAACCTGAATGTGTGGGGCGAGATGCAGGCTTCCGTGGCACCGGGCCAGCATTTGGCCGCATTGCCGCTTACGCTTTCTGCCCTCCTACCGGGCCCTTCGTCGACCGGTACAGTCACTTTTAGCATTGACGGCAACGACGCCGTCGGGTGCGTGGTCGTACCCGTGACCGGCTCGTCCGTGAGTTGCACAACAAGTACCCCCGCAGCGGGTAACCACACTGTTTTGGCCATGTATAGCGGAGACGCGAATCACGCAGCGTTGAACGCGACGGCTACCTTCTCCTCTACGGGCTCAGCTGTAGCGACTATCGGCGCAACAAACGGTAGCTTGCTCTTGCGCGGACAATCGACGACCTTGTCCGTTACTCTAACCGGCGCAGGCGCTGCACCTTCGGGCAGCGTGTCGGTCAGCGGCGCTGGAGCATCGTGCAGCATTACGCTCAGCGCGGGAGCTGGGCAATGCGCGCTGACGCCAACGCAGTTAGGTTTGGATCAGCCGTTGACCATTAGCTATCCCGGTGATTTCATCTACCGTCCGGGCGCTGGTTCGTCGTCAGTGAGCGTCGTGACGGCCTTTGATTTCGATGCTAACGGATCGACGGATGCCGCTGGTGACGGCATGTTGCTTGTGCGCTATTTGCTTGGTCTGCGCGGGACAGCACTAACGGAAGGTCTTGCCGACCCCACTGCCAAGCGCTTGACGCCAGAATCCATCGCGACTTATCTGGCCTCGCGGCCATTTGATTGGGACGCCGACTTAGATGGCCGCGTGCTCCCCTTAACTGATGGCTTGCTCGTTACGCGGTATTTGCTGGGATTACGCGGAGCCGCATTGACTCAAGGTGCGATTGGCCCGAACGCATTTCGCACCGCGCCAGCAAACGTCGAGGCATACTTGCATCAGTTTGATCATTGATGGTTGCGGAGACGCGAGCATCACCCGGCCAAGTATTGATTTTCGACGCCGCCCAGTATGAGCGCTAACCGCCGTGGCGTCATCGCCATGACTGGCGCTATGGCGTCGTTCGTGGTGAACGATGCGTTGGTGAAATACGTGAGCCAATCGCTCGCGGGGGCGCAACTTATTTTCATTCGCGGCCTCTGCGCGACAGTGTTGCTCGTCGCGATTGCGCATGCGATGGGGTTGCTGCGTGGCCCGGGTGCGCGTGCTCGGGAAATTCTTCACCGCCCGGTGATGATTCGGTCGATGTTGGATGCGTCGGCGACTTTGGTGTATTTGACGGCGCTGTTTCATCTCCCGTTGGCGAACGCAACTGCTATCAACATGGCGACACCGCTCTTTATTGCGCTTCTCGCTGTCCTGTGGATGGGCGAGCGTATCGGCCCCGCGCGGTGGTTCGCCATTGCGCTCGGGTTTGTCGGGGTGCTGCTGATTGTGCAGCCGAAGTCGGATGGATTTAATGGCTACGCGCTGCTCTGTCTTTTCGGTACGCTGTTGCACGCTTTGCGCGATCTGTTCACTCGCAAGATCAACACGGGCATGCCTTCGATTCTCATCACTATCGGCACCGCCGTGTCTGTGACTGTGTTAGCAGGCTTGATTTCGATAGTGCAAGGATGGAAAGCGGTGACGCCGACGAACGTTGCGTTGCTCGCTTGTGCATCAGTTTTTTTGAGCGGCGGCTACTTCTTGTTGATCAGCGCGATGCGCTCCGGCGAAATTTCGTTTGTTGCGCCGTTTCGTTACACGGGCTTGCTGATCGCCCTAATCATCGGCTTTGTCGTGTGGAACGAAACGCCCAACGCTCTCGCTTGGGGCGGAATTGCGTTGCTGGCGGGCGCGGGGCTGTATATGTTGCATAGCGAGCGCTCGCGCAGCCGCGCCTCGGCCGCGCTCGCGGCCGCGCCGGAGTAGCGCCGTCGGGGCGGGCGCGAGGGAGTTTGCCCCTTGAAACACACGTGATTGACCCGATGTAACGCGCAGAGACGTGTGCAAGCACGGCACCGCCCAGTTATGTTGACCCAAAAAAGACAAATAAGACCATGAGCAAACAAACCCTTTCCTTCCAAGCAGAAGTTGCGCAACTACTGCACCTCGTTACGCATTCACTGTATTCGAACAAAGAAATTTTTCTGCGCGAGCTGATTTCCAACGCGTCAGACGCTTGCGACAAGCTGCGTTTTGAGGCGCTCGCCAACGGCGCGTTGTGGGAGGATTCGCCGACGCTTGAGGTGCGTGTTTCGTTCGACAAGGACGCGAAAACATTGACCATTGCCGACAACGGCATAGGGATGTCGCAGCAAGACGCGATTGACAATCTTGGCACGATTGCAAAGAGTGGCACACGCGACTTCATGAGCAAGCTGGGCGATGCGCAGAAGGCTGACGCGAAAGAGCAGGGCTCGCTGATTGGGCAGTTTGGTGTGGGTTTTTACTCGGGCTTTATCGTGGCCGACAAGATCACCGTTGAGTCGCGTCGCGCGGGTTTGAAGGCCGACGAAGGTGTGCGCTGGATAAGCGGCGGTACGGGTGACTTTGAGGTGGAAAGCATCACGCGCGAGACGCGCGGCACGAGCATCACGCTGCACCTACGCGACGACGCGCTGGACTACGCCAACGGCTGGCGCATCAAATCAATCATCAGCAAATATTCGGATCACATCTCGCTGCCAATCCTGATGCCGAAGGAAGAATGGAAAGACGGCGAGGACGGCAAAGACGGCGGCATGGTCGCTACGGGCGAGTGGGAAACGGTCAACAAAGCGAGCGCGTTGTGGACACGAGCGAAGAAAGACATCACGCCAGAGCAATATACCGAGTTCTACAAACAAATCGCGCATGACAGCGAAGCGCCGCTCGCCTGGAGCCACAACCGGGTTGAAGGCTCAACTGAGTACACGCAACTTCTCTACATTCCGACCAAAGCGCCGCATGATCTCTGGAACCGCGACAAGAAAGCGGGCATCAAGCTTTACGTCAAACGTGTGTTCATCATGGACGAAGCTGAGGCGTTGATGCCCGCGTATTTGCGCTTCGTGAAAGGCGTGGTCGATTCGGCAGATTTACCGCTCAATGTGTCGCGCGAATTGCTGCAAGAAAGTCGCGACGTGAAATCCATTCGCGAAGGTAATACGCGTCGTGTGTTGACGATGCTTGATGATTTAGCGACGAGCGGTGACGACGCGGAAAAGGCAAAGTACGCGAGCTTCTACGGTGAGTTCGGCGCAGTCCTCAAAGAAGGCTTGGGCGAGGATTTCGGTAATCGTGAAAAGCTTTCGAAATTGCTGCGCTTCGCGTCGACGACGAGCGACACGGTGAGCGTCGGTTTCGCGGATTACAAAGCGCGCATGAAGGAAGGTCAAGACGCGATCTACTACATCACGGCCGACACGCTCGCTGCCGCGAAGAACAGCCCGCAGCTTGAGCTTTTCAAGAAGAAAGGCATCGAAGTGTTGCTCATGACAGATCGCGTTGACGAATGGGCGCTGGGCTTCATGCAGGACTTCGACGGCACGCCGTTGCAATCGGTCGCCAAGGGCGCGGTAGATCTCGGCAAGCTGCAAGACGAAACCGAGAAAAAGGCCGCCGAAGAGGCCGCTGAATCGTTTAAGCCAACGCTGGAAAAACTCAAACTCGCGCTCAAAGACAAGGCCGAGGACGTGCGCGTCACCACGCGTCTTGTTGATTCAGCAGCGTGTTTGGTCGTGCAAGATCACGGCATGTCCACGCAGCTCGCGCGCATGCTCAAGCAAGCGGGCCAGCAAGCGCCAGATACGAAACCCATTCTCGAAGTGAACGCCGATCATCCGCTCTTGAAAAAGCTCGCTGATTCAACGCATTTCGACGACCTCGCCCACATTCTGTTTGACCAAGCGTTGCTCGCGGAAGGCGGCCTGCCTGATGATCCCGCAGCTTACGTTAAGCGCGTGAACGCGTTGATAAGCGTATAAAGACGCGCTAATCGAACGATACGGGGCGGGGTGCACAAGCAACCGCAGCTACGTCGTCACATGCCGCCAGCGGCCACCGCTGCTGGTTTGCGCGCGACGATGTATGGGCGCACATCGCGACCGCGCGTGCCGTGGCGTTCCACGTTCACGATGGTCAGGCCGCGCCGCTGCATCGCATTTAACAAGTCGGTTTCACCTAAATTATGGACCGTAGGCGCTTTGCCGAGGAGCCGTGCTATGGGTACAGCCACATTGGGTATGAGCCAGTTCATCTCGCGTAGACAAGGTGTTTTTGATATCAACAAGCCGCTGGGGCGCAGCGCAGCAACGCACGCGGAGATCATGTCGTCAACATCATCCACCAAGTGCAGCACGTTGAACGCGAGTACGCGGTCATATTGCTTGCCAACCTCAGCGGCCGATGCTTCCGCGTCTGCAACGGAAAACTGCAATCGCGCGATGGGGGAGGCCGCAAGTTTGTCTTTGGCGATTGCAATCATTTCGGTCGACATGTCGGTCGCTCGGTAGGTGCCGCAAAACGTGGCGAGGCGCAGCGCCGTACTGCCCGTTCCGCAGCCAACCTCCAGCACGTCATACGTTTGCCCCAAATAGTTGATGGTTCGCGCGAGGCTTTGCTCGTACCCAGGGACGTCTGCGATTTGACTCGTGGCGTACTTTCTCGCCGCCCGATCCCAAAAGCGAGCTTTACGCACTGTGAGACTGTCGGGTTCGGTCTGCGAGGCGGTGATGTGTCGCGTTCGCGGGGTCGTGGAAGATGAAATCGTCATGAGGTGTTCCTTTGATGCAGCCTTGAAGACGCGTTGTACGCGCCATGCACGCATGATATGTTTGCAAAAGGGAATCGATAACATCCTAAAACGCACTACAACCATACAAAAACGCATGGAATGGAATCACCTCAGAGCGTTTCTTGAAACTGCACAAGCTGGCTCGCTGTCGGCGGCTGCACGCCGACTTCACATGAGTCAGCCCACGTTGGGACGGCAGGTTGCCGCGCTTGAGCGGCAGTTGGGCATCGCTTTGTTCGAGCGTGTGGGACGCAATTTGCAGGTGACCGATGCTGGCCTTGCGCTTCTGGAGCACGCGCGCACGATGGGCGCAGCAGCGGACGAGTTGTCTCTCGCTGCAACCGGCCAGTCACAGGCCGTCGAGGGGCTGGTTTCCGTTTCGGCGACCGACGCGATCGCTGCATATATTTTGCCGCCTATCGTTGAGCGCCTTCAGACGGAAGCGCCGGGCATCGTGGTGGAGATTGTGTCGTCGAATGCGATTGCGGACTTGCGCCGTCGTGAGGCGGACATTGCTATTCGGCACGTTCCACCTGAGCAGCCCGACCTTATTGGGCGGCTTTTGCGTGAAGCCACAGCAGGCTTTTTTGCATCCGAAGCTTGGGTCGCTCGCCACGGCCATCCGCGCGCTGCCGAGGAAGCTGCGCCCCATCGGTTTATCGGCGCTGATCGAACGGGCGGCTTTCTGGAGTACGTCCGTGCGCATGGTCTGCCACTCAACCAAGCGAACTTTTCCGTCCTTAGCGAGAATTCGGTGGTCAATTGGCAATTGGTGCAACGCGGCCTCGGTATCGGTGCCATGATGGACGAAATCGCTGCTGCCACGCCCAATGTGATTCGCGTACTCGACGAAGTGCCGCCTGTGCGGTTCCCGATATGGCTCGTCACCCACCGCGAGCTGCGCACCGCACGACGAATTCGCGTCGTTTTTGATCGGTTAGCGCACGCGCTGAGCGCTCAATAGCGTCGCGCATTCATCACACCAACTTCCCTCCTGTTTCTAGGGTAACCCATGCTGAAATTTGATAATCGCTTCCTTTATTCGCTGCCAGGCGACGCCAATACAGCGAAACATTCGCGCCAAGTGCACGGCGCATTTTGGTCACGTGTTGCGCCGACGCCTGTTGCCGCGCCGAAGTTGATTGCGCATTCATCTGAAGTCGCATCGATGCTCGGTTTGAGCGAAGAAGAGATTCATTCGCCAGAAATGATCGCGGCGCTTTCAGGCAACGGTGCGTTGCCCGGAATGGAGACTTACGCCACGGTATACGGTGGCCATCAATTTGGAAATTGGGCGGGCCAGTTGGGTGATGGTCGTGCGATTTTGCTTGGCGAAGCCGTGACCCCGAACGGGCGCTTCGAGATGCAGCTCAAAGGCGCGGGGCGCACGCCGTTTTCGCGTGGCGCGGACGGCCGAGCGGTGCTGCGATCTTCGATTCGCGAGTATTTATGTTCCGAGGCGATGCATCATCTTGGCGTACCGACGACGCGTGCGTTGTCGCTTGTGCTTACCGGAGATCAAGTCGAGCGCGACATGTTTTACGACGGTAACGCCGCGCTTGAGCCCGGCGCGATTGTGTGTCGTGTTGCGCCAACCTTTATTCGCTTCGGCCACTTCGAATTGTTCGCTTCGCGAAACGAAACCGCGCTGCTGCGGCAGCTCGTAGATTTCACGATTACGCATTACTTTCCCGCCATTGCAAATGCGTACGCAGACGAGAACGAACGCATCGTCGCGTGGTTCGGCGAGGTATGCGAGCGCACCGCCAAGCTCATCTCCGAGTGGATGCGTGTAGGTTTCGTGCATGGTGTTATGAACACGGACAACCTCTCGATTCTCGGCCTCACGATTGATTACGGCCCGTATGGTTGGGTTGATAATTTTGATCCGGGCTGGACGCCCAACACGACGGACGCCGGCGGTAAACGCTACTGCTTTGGTCGCCAGCCGGGCATCGCGCAGTGGAATCTTGCGCGGCTAGGCGATGTGTTGTCTACGCTCGGTATCGCACCGGCGTTGCTAAAGACCGCGCTTGAAAAATACGAGACGGGGTATGGCGTCGCGATAAACCGTGTCTACTCCGAAAAATTCGGGCTCTATCAATGGCAGGATGCGGACGGCGACGTGATGGACGCAGCGTTCGCGTTGCTCATGGAGAGCGAGATTGACATGACGATTTTCTTTCGTGGGTTGGCGACTGCCGAAAGCGTTGAATCACTGCAAAGCGCGTTCTACCTTGAGGGCCAGTGGGAGCAAGCGCACGAAAAATGGGCTGCGTGGTTTGCGCGTTATGCCGCGCTCGTCGCTGAGCAAAACCCAACGTTTGAGCAGCAGGCAGCGCGCGTCAGTCGCATGAACACGGCGAACCCGAAGTACGTATTGCGCAACTATCTCGCGCAGCAAGCCATCGACGCCGCGCATGCGGGGGATTACTCGAAGATCGCAGAACTCCTCGACGTGATGCGTAAGCCGTATGACGATCAACCGGGCCGTGAAGCGTTTGCTGAAAAACGCCCGGATTGGGCGCGCACGAAGGCTGGGTGTTCGATGTTGTCGTGCAGTTCTTAGCGTTGAGCAGCTGAACGGTAGGCGACGACTTGGCGTCGCTCGGTGCCACGAAGAGCGCGGCCAAGTCCGCGCCTACAACTCGGATACGCGAACCGCAATTAGCCAAGGCCGCGTCTACCGGTGCGTCAATCCTTGTCGAAATCGCTTCCACGTCCGCCGAGTCCGCCGCGCTTGACGCCTGATTTTGCGTTCGCAGGTTTGCGCTTTGCGTCGGAGTTTGACGCGGTGCGCGCGCTGGGTTTTGCCGACCCGTATGTCGTCTTACCGAATGTCGCTCCGGTGCCTTTGAGGGTGACGGCGACTGCGGCCCATAGCATTAGTACGCCGACCAACGCAAAAAGCCCCACGAACGCGATCGCGAGCATTTCTTTGCGTGGCTCTCGCGCCACCATCATGAACATTGGCAGCGTAAACCCACTCCACGCCGCACCAAATCCCCAGATACCGACCGCGTCGAAAAGATTGCGGTAGTACGAAAAATTGGGCAACGCGCCGAGTGCACCCGCAATACCCGCCAGCGCGATCAACGCGAAACCCAGCGCCATCGGCAGGCGCGGTACAAGCGCGGCGACGGGTAAATCGCGCGAGATGACAGCGATTTCAGGCTTACGCGGACTGACCCACACCGTTACAGGTTCACTGTCGCGTTGCGCGTCTTCCAACTGCTTTGCGACGGCGGCGTTGGCCGGTTCGTCGAGATCGTCGTCGTCGAGCACCGTTAGGCGCTCCGCGAGATACTGTTTGCCGCCGATTTCATAGCGCGCGGCGCGCCAGCTGTAACTCGAGCCGTCTCCAGCCTTCGCAGTTTGTGTCACTACGTTCCCCGTCACCGCTTGGTAGTCCGCCGCGACACGCCAGTTGCTGATGCCGACGGCAATCGGCTTTACCGCGAAGATCCACCCGGTGAAGCCAAACAGCGCCGCCATCGCCGCCCAAGCGAGCGTCGCGAGAACGCGTTTGAACCAAGAGGCATGTGGAGAGGCGTTTGTGTCGTTCATGGATACATCATACGTAAATAGATGTGGTTGGAATGTATAACTTTTATTGATGAACGACCGCCAGGCGGTCGATTGAGGCATTTTTTACTGTAAGTCGACTATTGATAAAAATAGCGTACAACGACCGCCAGTCGGTCGATTAACATAAAAAGCTATAAGGCGATGAATCGCGGGGCTCGGCTATGCAATATCTAAAGAACAGTCATAATCAAAAGACGAATTTTTGTATCAGGAGACGCCATGTTTGACCGCTCTTTCGCGCTCGCCGCGCTGCCCAAAACGGTGCTCGCCGCCGCGCTGCTCGGTTGCATCAGTTTCGCTGGCGCAGCGCACGCTCAGCAAAAGGTGACCTTTCAAACCAACTGGTTCGCGCAGGCCGAGCACGGCGGTTTGTATCAGGCGGTGGCCGAGGGTACGTTCAAGAAATACGGCCTCGATGTGACGATAAAAATGGGTGGCCCACAGTTGAATGGTTTGCAATTGTTGGCCGCGGGCAACGTGGACATTTTCATGGGCTTTGATATTCAAAACTACAAAGCGTGGGAGCAGGGCATTCAGGCCGTGAGCGTGGGCACATTTTTCCAGAAAGACCCCATCGTTGTCATCGCGCACAACGACGTGAAAACCTTCGCCGATCTCAAAAGCAAAACGGTGTTGGTGTCGACCGACGGACAAACGAATTGGTGGCCGTGGGCGAAGGCGAAGTACGGATTCAAGGACGAGCAAACGCGGCCATACACGTTTAACGTGCAGCCGTTTGTCGCGAACAAGAACGCAGCGCAGCAGGGGTACTTAACCTCGGAAACGCTCGCGGTGCAAAAGGCCGGGATCAAGGACGCGAAGGTGTTTTTGCTCGCGGACTTGGGCTATCCGCCGTACACCGAGACGATCACCGTTCTGAAGAAAACCATTGATTCCAATCCGAAGATGATCGAAGCGTTCGTGAAGGCTTCTGCCGAGGGCTGGAAGAGCTACTTGAAGAATCCTGCACCCGCGAACGCACTCATCAAGAAGGACAACCCTGCGATGACCGACGAACTGCTCGCCTACGGTCTCGCGAAGATCAAGGAAATGGGCATCGTTGACGGCGGCGACGCCGCGAAGCTCGGCATCGGCATCATCACCGAAGCGCGCATGAAACAGACGTGGGACATGATGGTCGCCAACAAACTCATCGACACCACGAAGGTGAAATTCACCGACGCGTGGACTGATCGGTTCGTGAAGGACGCGAAGGTGATGCCTTAGCGCGCCGTGCGTTGCAACCTTGATTGAAATGTTGACGACGGCCCCGCCTGCGGTCGAAATTCTCGGCGCCGAGAAGACGTACCCGAGCGGCACGCGCGCGTTGTTGCCTGTGAACTTAGCAGTGCAACGCGGCGAAGTGGTGACGCTTCTCGGGCCTTCAGGCTGTGGGAAAAGCACGCTCCTGAATTTGGTCGCAGGTTTACTGACCCCCAGCGCGGGCGAGGTGAAAGTCTGGGGTAACGACCGTGGCACTAGCGCCGCGCCTGCGGCGAGCGACGTGTCGTTCGTGTTTCAAGAAGCAACGCTGATGCCTTGGGCGCGTGTCGAGGCAAATGTGCGACTGCCATTGGATTTGCAAGGAATCGCGCGTGCTGAGGCGGACGTGCGTGTGAACGATGCGCTGCGTTTAGTGGGCTTGGAAAAGTTCGCGCACGCGTACCCGCGCGAGCTCTCCGGCGGTATGCAAATGCGTGCGTCCATCGCGCGCAGCTTGGTCACCGAGCCGACGTTGTTGCTAATGGATGAGCCCTTCGGGGCGCTCGACGAAATCACGCGCAATCGGCTCGACGATGAGCTCCTGCGCCTGCGGCGACAACGTGACTTGACCGTTATTTTTGTGACGCACTCGATTCACGAAGCGGTGTATTTGTCGGATCGTGTTGTGGTAATGACGGCTCGCCCCGGTCGCGTGGTTGATGAATTGGCCATCGAGCCGTCGCTGCCGCGTGATGAGGCGTTTCGTGTTTCGACGGAATTTGCGGCGTATGCAAAACGCCTCCAAGACGCGCTCTTAGCGGCGTCGAGTAATGCCGATGAGGCGTTGACATGAAGCGCGTTCTGCCGCCCGCTCTCGTCGCGCTTGTGTTGCTTGGTTTGTGGCAGTGGTGGGTTACCGCGTTCGAGATTCCAGTGTTTCTGGTGCCGAGTCCAGCGCGGATTGCGCAAACGTTGGTGGCCGATTGGGCGCTCTTGAGTGCCGCTTTGCTCGTGACGTTGAAGGTGACGTTTCTGAGTCTCGTTTGCGCGGTTGTGCTTGGTGTTGCGGTGGCGTTTGCATTCGTGCAGAGCCGTTGGATCGAGACTGCGTTTTTTCCTTATGCGGTGTTGTTGCAGGTCACGCCGATTGTCGCGATCGCCCCACTCATCATCATATGGGTACAGAGCCCCACGCTCTCGCTCGTGATCTGCGCCACTATCGTCGCCATCTTCCCGATCATTGCCAACACTACGCTTGGCTTGCGCAGCGTCAACAGGGGCCTTGTGAGTCTCTTTCGGATGAACGGTGCCTCGCGTTGGCAGATGCTCATCCGCCTTCGCGTGCCGAGCGCGCTGCCGTATTTTTTCGGTGGCCTTCGCGTCGCGTCTGGCCTGTCGCTGATCGGCGCAGTCGTAGCCGAATTTGTCGCGGGAACGGGCGGTACGGGAACGGGCTTGGCCTACCAAATTTTGCAAGCGGGATATCAGCTCAACATTCCACGGATGTTTGCGGCGCTCGCGCTAATCGCGGCGACGGGCGTGCTTCTCTTCGTGCTTATGGGGTGGCTCTCGCATCGTGCCCTCGGGGGCTGGCACGAGAGTGCGCGGCCCGCAGACGGCGCACTCTAGTGCGTACCCGGACCGCTGCGAACGGTCACGCCACGTTCAGGAAACCTCGACACGAACGCGCGCCGCAGCGACAACGCATCTCCGGCGCACCGCCGCGCACTTTGTAGTCGAGCAGTAGTTCCTCGTCGGGTGCAATGTCGCGCAAGCTGACAAAGTAGACGTGACCATCGGTGACATTCGCTTCAAGATTCGGCTCGCAAGAATGATTAATGTATTCCGCGCCGCTGCCGCCGACCGCACCGTCGATCAATAGTCCGGGTGTTAGCCAAAAAAGATAGAGGTACGGACGCTCACTACGTCGCGCGGCTTCGGCGTACGAGATGCGCTCGCCGGTGTACTCAATGACGCGTTGCCCTGCTGGAATGCGCTCAGCTGCGAACACGCCATAACGGTGAATCGCGGAGTCGCGCGCCTCCAGCGCGAAACGCGCCGTTTCCAAGGCGATGAATGCGTATTTCTGCGTCGCGACGATATCGCCGACAACGGGCAATGGCTTGTGTATGACTGTCTCCTTCGCTGCTTTCCTGCGGGTGGTGACGCAAAGAATAGATAGTGTGCCCCAAACGAGTGACGAATTTGTGGGTAAAATTTCTGCATGAACAAACCGAACGCTCCTACAGCCGCCGTGATCGCGCCGCAAGCGCATCGCGTGGGTGCGTTCGTGCATCAGGGCGCCTTCAGCCGCTCCTCCCGTTCCCGCTAGGCGGGACATTTTTCTTCTCTCCCGTTTTTAGTTCGCGCCCGCGCCGCATCGGCGATTCTGCGTTCGCGTCTCCCTATTTCAAAATTTATCTTTACGAGTATTCATCATGTTTGACATCAACCTTCTGCGCAACGACCTCGCTGCAACAGCCGAGCGATTGAAGGCGCGCAATTTCGTGATCGACGCTGCCGCATTCGAAGCGCTCGAAGCTGAGCGCAAAGCGCTGCAAATTCAAACGCAAGAACTGCAACAGCAACGCAACACGTTGAGCAAAGCCGTCGGCCAAGCCAAGGCCGCGAAAGACGATGCAAAGGCCCAGGCGCTACTCGCCGAAGTGGCTGCGTTGCCAGAAAAAGTGAAGGCCACCGAGGCCGCTCTGGCTGCAATTCAAGAGCGCGTCAACACGCTGGTGATGACGATGCCCAACCTACCGCAAGCAGACGTGCCTTCGGGCAAAGACAGCGAAGAGAATTTAGAGCAACGCCGTTGGTCGCCAGATGGAAAAGCGCCACGTGCTTTCGACTTCGAAGTGAAAGACCACGTTGCGCTTGGTGAAGCGCTGGCCTCGAACGCGGGCCCGCAGTTGGACTTTGAAGCGGGCGTAAAGCTATCGGGCGCACGCTTCACCGTGATGAAGGCGCAGCTCGCACGCATGCACCGCGCGCTCACGGCGTTCATGTTGGACACGCATGTCAACGAACACGGTTTTACCGAGTGCTACGTGCCGTACATCGTCAATGCCGAGACGATGAAAGGCACCGGGCAGTTGCCGAAATTTGAAGAAGACCTTTTCAAGGTACCGATGCCGTCGGAAGAGGGCGGTGAGGTGAAGAATCGCTACCTGATCCCCACGGCTGAAGTCTCGCTGACAAACCTCGTGCGCGACACAATGGTCGATGCCGCGAAACTGCCGATGCGGCTGACGGCGCACACACCGTGCTTCCGCTCTGAAGCGGGCAGCTACGGTCGCGACACACGCGGAATGATTCGTCAGCATCAGTTCGACAAAGTGGAGATGGTCTACATCGCCAAGCCCGAGGAATCGAATGCTTTGCTAGAAGAAATGACGGGCAACGCCGAGAAGATTTTGCAGAAACTCGGCTTGCCGTATCGCGTGATGCTGCTCTGCACGGGTGACATGGGCTTCACCGCCGCGCGCACCTACGACCTCGAAGTGTGGCTCCCCGCGCAAAACACGTACCGCGAAATTTCGAGCTGCTCGAACTGCGAGAGTTTTCAAGCGCGCCGCATGGGCGCGCGCTACAAAAATGAAGCAGGAAAAAACGAACCGGTTCACACGTTGAACGGGTCGGGCTTGGCCGTGGGGCGTACGCTTGTCGCGATCCTCGAAAACTATCAAAACGCCGATGGCTCGATCACCGTGCCGGAAGCGCTGCGGCCTTACATGGGCGGGCTTGAGGTGATTCGATAGTTCACAAAAGTAGCGTCGATGCAGCGATACGACATCGAGGAATCGTCGCATGGCGCCCCCTCGATTCCACTGCGTTCCATCGAGGCTACGAGAAGCGCTGCGAACCACAAGAACCGTGGTGAACGACCTGTTGAACGATCTAATATGAGGTTATGGAAAAAGTAGACACCATTGTCGTCGGCGCAGGCGTCGTCGGCCTCGCGGTCGCGCGTGCGCTCGCGCTAGCTGGCCGTGAGGTGATGGTGTTGGAAGCGGAAGACGCCATCGGCACTGGCACGAGTTCGCGCAACAGTGAAGTGATTCACGCGGGCATTTATTACGCAGCGGGCTCGCTCAAGGCGCGGCTCTGCGTCACGGGAAAGGTGCTGCTTTACCGGTACTGCGAAGAGCGCGGTATTGCACATCGACGATGTGGAAAGCTGCTCGTCGCCACGAGCGACGATCAGGTGCCGCAACTGCAATCGATCATCGACAAAGCCGCCGCGAACGGTGTCGACGATCTCGTGTTGTTGTCGCAACGTGACGCACAATTGATGGAACCCGACCTTGTGTGTGTTGCCGCAATTCATTCGCCGAGCACGGGTATCGTCGATAGTCACGCGTTGATGCTCAGCTTGCAAGGCGACATGGAAAACGCGGGCGGCATGGTGGCGTTCAACACTGCCGTTGCGAGCGCGGTGGTGCGTCAAGACGGCATCGCAATCGTGACCAATGACGGTACGGAATTGCTCGCTGACCACGTCGTCAATTGCGCGGGGCTGCACGCCCCAACACTTGCCAGTCGTTTCGACGGGCTCGCTCCTGCACATGTTCCCACTGCGTATTTCGCTAAGGGAAATTACTTCACGTTGTCGGGCCGTTCGCCATTCTCAGGCTTGATTTACCCCGTGCCGCAAGCGGCGGGATTGGGCGTGCATCTCACGCTTGATTTGGGCGGTCAGGCGAAGTTTGGCCCTGATGTGCAATGGGTGGAATCTGCGGACGACTTACTCGTAGACGCTAAACGCGGTGAAGCGTTTTATGCGGAAGTGCGCAAGTATTGGCCCGCGCTGCCCGACGGCGCGTTGCAGCCGGGTTACGCAGGCATTCATCCAAAAATTAACAGTGCCAACGAATCCGCCCGCGACTTCGTGATTGACGGCCCAGCGACGCATGGCGTCAAAGGCCTTGTGAATTTGTTTGGTATTGAATCGCCGGGGTTGACCAGTTCACTCGCAATTGGTGATTACGTCGTTGCGCAGTTGTTCGTGTAAAGTCGGTCGCATGACAAAGAAAAAAATATCCGCAGCCTCAGACGCAGCGATTGCCGCAGAAATCCGCCCTGGGCAGTCCGTCGAATTATTGAAGGCGCTGCACATCTTGACGGTAGACGGCAAGATGAACCAAGACTCGCGCCGCAAATTGAAGCAGGTCTATCACCTCGTGCAATTCATCGAACCGCTGCTCGCGCAAGTGCTTGCAGAGCGAGGCGGTGTCACATTGGTGGATCACGGCGCTGGAAAATCCTATCTTGGATTTATTCTGTACGACCTATTTTTCAAAGCCATCGCAGCGCAGTACGCAGGCAACAAAGTGTGGGGCATCGAGACGCGAGCACCGCTCGTTGAAGGCGCGGTGAAGCTCGCCGAGACGTTGGGCTTTGCACAAATGGCGTTTCTCAATGCCTCGGTCGCGGAGGCAACGGCCTCTGACAAATTGCCCGCGCAAGTGGACGTTGTCACCGCGCTTCACGCGTGTGACACGGCCACCGACGACGCACTTCGCTTCGGCCTAGAAAAGCGCGCAAAATTTATCGTGCTTGTGCCGTGTTGCCAAGCTGAAGTCGCGGCGCACTTGCGTAACGAGAAAGGCGAAACCTCTGCGAGCAAAAGCGTGGCCGAGTTATGGCGACACCCGATTCACACGCGTGAATTTGGTAGCCAAATTACCAACGTCCTGCGCTGTCTTTGGCTTGAAGCGAACGGCTACAAAGTAACGGTCACCGAGCTTGTGGGCTGGGAGCACTCCATGAAAAACGAGCTCATCATCGCGCAGTTCAAAAACACTCCACGCAAAGCGGCGGGCGAACGGCTTGATGAGGTGTTGACCACGTTTGGATTGCAAGGCATGCGCCATCGCTTTGTACCGAGTGCTGCCGTGTCCACATCGTGACGGCGTGAACTCGGCGCAACATTGAGGTAACACGTCGTTACAACGGTGCTCAGTTTTACGCATTTCAGCGCTAAAGTACGGTGCATGAAAACGAAAGTTGATCGATGAGCGCGCAAGACAATAATCTGATCAAAAGCGAACTTGATCGCCTTCTGGCGAGCGATTTTTTGCGTCGTTCGCCGAGCCACTTGCGCCTGCTGCGCTATCTCGTCGAGCGTCGGCTAGCGAACGACGACGGCGCCCTTCGCGAGATGTCAATTGGCATTGAAGTGTTTCAGCGTAACCCGTCGACCTACGACCCGAAGAGTGACCCGATTGTTCGCGTGAACGTGAGTCGTTTGCGCGAGCGTTTGGTCAAGCATTACGCGATGTTCGAAACACCGCCGCAGGTACGCATCGACCTGCCGAAGGGCCGCTACGTCCCCGAGTTCGTTGCGCTTGGTGCGCGCCAACTCGTTGCGCCGCGCTTGCTCGTATTGCCGTTTGTCAGCGAGAGCCGCGACGACGCGTTCGCGACTTTACTGTTCGAGTCGACGATTGGTGAGTTGCAATCGCTCTTGCAATTGGCTGTGCTCGGCTCGCGGTCGGCGCGCGCGGTGGCGGACGACGAGCCCCTCGATTCCGCGCGCCGCGTGAATGCGCAAGCTGTTTTGTCGTCGCGCATCGTGCGCATTGACGACGAACAGCATGTGCATACGATGCTGCTCTCCGCGCCGTACGGCCACATGATGGCGAGCCAGCGCTACTCGCGTTTGGCCGATGAGAGCGACGCTGCATTCGTGGATCGTGCAAGCCGAAAAATGCGCGACGATTGCGTTCGCGCGCTAGCCGATTTACTGCCTGGTGAATACAGCGTGCCAGTGCAACGCAAAGGTTTTGCGGGTGTGTCGCGCGAGGCGTCTGATGCGTTCGTACAGTCGCGTCGCGCGGGCGCACTGGGCACAGCAGACGGGCATTTGCAAGCGCGCGCTTTGCTCGAAACCGCAATCACGGTCGCACCGCAATTCGCGATGGCGCACGCCGCGTTTGCCGCGACGATGGGCAATTTGTCGATGTACGAGCAGGTCACGCCAGACGTTGCGTATCAAATCGGCAGCGCCGCGTCGAAGCGCGCGCTGGAGATCGATCCGCTGGAGCCGAGCGCGTACATCAACCTTGCCGCCGACAAAATTTATTACGAATACGATTTCCCAGCGGCACGAGCGCTGCTGCTCGAAGCGCGCAAACTTGCACCGCGCTTGCCTACGGTGCACATGCTGTTTGGCACGGCGGCAGCGTATTGCGGCGAACTTGAAGAAGCGCTCGGGCATCTCGACGCGGCGCAAGAGGTCGATCCGCTCTTCCCCGCGATCCGCGCGAACCGTGGCGTGGCGTATTACTTCGCAGGGAAATTTGACGACGCAAATCGCGTATTTCTTGACCTGCTGACCGAGTATCCGCAGCGCACGGCCACACGCATATCACTCGCGAGTTCGCTCACCATGTGCGGTGCGTACGAAGCCGCGCGCAACGAGCTCAATGCCGTGATCGAACACGACCCAGAAGACGCCAGCGCGCGTCTGGCGCTCGCTATCCTGACCGCGCGTGACGGTGACAAACGCCAAGCGAAAAAAATCGCAAACGCCGTTCGCGGCAGCAGCGACATTGAGCGCACAAACCCATCGGCCCTCGCGGGCGTCTACGCGCAACTCGGCGAGCCGCAAGAGGCCATGAAGTGGCTCACACTCGCAGCCGAATCGCACGAAGGCGGCTTTGCCGAAGTGCAGGTGGATCCGCTGCTTGCGCCGCTCGTGGGCGTGGAGGCGTTTCACGCATTGCTTGCGCGATATGGACTGACGGCGCGCCAGAATCGTCCCTAGACGCAGCTGTGGGAGCGGGCTTGCCCGCGATTGGCGCGTCCCTTCGAGCAGCGGATCGCAAAGCGGCGTTTCATCGCGGGCAAGCCCGCTCCCACAAATGTCCGCGCACGACCCACTGCACCAGAGGACTAGACTGCGCATATGGCTTAATCGCTTCAACGACTGGTAGATGGCCGTTACAGGCTGAAAAGTGTGTATGTCGACTTTATACAAAAATAGCAGCAAATGACCGACCAATCGCCGCTGCATTAGAAAAGCTGTATCCAGAAAGTTGCAATCGTAGCGTCAGCGCTCGCAGTTAACATCACGGCCTTGCGGACTAACTCTCCGCCCATCGAACTAGGACACGCATGCTGCGCATCAATGAACTCAAGCTTCCGCTCAATCACGTCGAAGCGGCGCTGCCCGCCGCCATCATCGCGCGGCTCGGCATCAAACCCTTTGAGCTCATTCGCTTCACTGTGTTTCGCCGCGGTTACGACTCGCGCAAAAAAGCAGAGATTCAACTCGTTTACACGCTCGACGTAGAGTTGCGCGAAGGCTACGAGCTTGCGGTCTTCAAGCGCTTCAAGCGTGATCCGCAGATTGTCGAAACGCCAGACACCAGCTACAAATTCGTGGCGAACGCCGCAGCGATTGACGCAAAAACACACACACGCCCGGTCGTGATCGGCTTCGGTCCGTGCGGCATGTTGGCAGCGATGGTGCTCGCACAAATGGGTTTGAAGCCGATTATTCTGGAGCGCGGCAAAGTGGTGCGCGAACGCACGAAAGACACGTGGGACTTGTGGCGCAAGCGCGAGCTGCACTCGGAATCAAACGTGCAATTCGGCGAAGGCGGCGCGGGCACATTTTCCGACGGCAAACTCTGGACGCAGGTGAAAGACCCGAAGCACTACGGTCGAAAAGTGCTCGAAGAATTTGTGAAGGCTGGCGCGCCCGAAGAAATTATGTACGTCAGCAAGCCACACGTCGGCACCTTTCGCCTCGTAAAAATGGTCGAGCACATGCGCGCCACGATTGAATCGCTTGGCGGCGAATTTCGTTTTCAGAGCCGAGTCGTTGACGTTGAAATTGAAGAGAGCGCCGCAGCAGACGGTCGCCGCCAATTGCGCGGTTTGGTGCTCGACAACGGCGACCGCATTGCATCCGATCACATCATTCTTGCCATCGGCCACAGCGCCCGCGACACTTTCAAAATGTTGTTCGATCGCGGCGTCTACATCGAAGCCAAACCGTTCTCGATCGGCTTTCGCATCGAACATCCGCAAGGCCTCATCGACCGTGCGCGCTTCGGCCCGAGCGCGGGCCACCCGATTCTTGGCGCAGCGGACTACAAGCTCGTGCATCACGCCAGCAACGGTCGCTCGGTCTACAGTTTTTGCATGTGCCCCGGCGGCACCGTGGTCGCCGCGACATCCGAAGACGGCCGTGTCGTCACTAACGGCATGAGCCAATACTCGCGCAACGAGCGCAACGCTAATGCCGGCATCGTCGTCGGTGTCACGCCGGAAGACTATCCCGGCCATCCGCTCGCCGGCATCGCGTTTCAGCAGCAATGGGAAAGCCGCGCGTATGAGTTAGGCGGCAAGACGTACGATGCGCCCGTTCAGCTCGTGGGCGACTTCGTAGCCGGCAAAGCAAGTACCGCCCTTGGCAGCGTTGAGCCAAGCTACAAACCCGGCGTGAAGCTTACCGATCTCGCCACCGCGCTACCCGATTACGCCGTTGTGGCGATACGCGAAGCGTTGCCCGAGTTCGACAAAATCATCCCGGGATTTTTCATGGAAGACGCGGTGCTAACGGCAGTGGAGACGCGTACAAGCTCGCCCGTTCGCATCAAGCGCCGCGACGACGATTTGCAAAGCCTCAACGTGCGCGGCCTGTTCCCCGCAGGCGAAGGTGCGGGCTATGCAGGCGGAATCATGTCTGCAGGCATCGACGGTATTCGCGTCGCAGAAGCGGTGGCGTTGAGCGTTCTCGAAGGCGCTTAGCCCAACGCAACATGTGGGAGCGGGCTTGCCCGCACTTAACCGTTGCACTCGCGAATGCTGTACTTGGTGACGCAACCTCGCTTCGCTGATGACAATTGCGGGCTCGCTTAAAGGGTAGGCGACGACTTGGCGTCGCTCGGTGCCACGGGGAAGCGCGGCCGAGTCCGCGCCTACAAATCGCTCAAACGAACAGTGTTGGGTGGGCACTCCGGCCCACCGCACTTTCGCTAACTAGCCAACGTACGTCACTCGATAAAGCCCATCCGCCGGTGCCGACATCACGGCTTGTTTTTGCAAACTTGCCGAACCCGTCGCCGATTGAATCATCGCGATTTGGCTGAGCGATTCCGGAAAGATTTCGACGCGTGCGCTGCGGCCTGTCGCGGCGTTGTGCATCAGCGCGACGCCGAGCACGCTCGCGTACGGTGCAGCCGATTCTTTGCACACAGCAGGTGTACTCGAATGTAAGCGCATTGCATGCTCGATGCCCTCGCGCAGCGGATCAATCGACGGGCCCGCCGCATCAAGATAAGACACGGACAACGGCGCATCGCCTTCACCAATCGCCGCGGCCACATCGAGGCCAATGCGCGTGCCCAAGGCATGTAACAAGTCGGCATCCACCGCGCCTGCAGTTGCACCACCCGCGAATGCCCGCGCACCACCGACCACCCCTAACGCACCGACCAGCGCGCAAGTCTTTGCGGAGCCAGCCATAAATTGGCGACGTGATTCTTGAAACATCGTAACTCTCCAAAAGAAAAGCGCGTTGAAGTGAATTCCTCAAGCGGCGGGGAGCTAACGCGGGGCGGATGGATCGGGTTGACGCGCTTCAGTTCGTTCGTGGTGAACCTGTCGAACCATGAACAAGCTAGCAGAAATTTGCGCAAGTTGGGTAGGGCGGGCACTGCCCGCCTCCAGCTTCAATGCGAGGCGCATGCATTTGTTCCTGCGGCATAGGCAACAAGGCGGGCAGTGCCCGCCCTTGTATCTTTAGAACTGTAGTGGATAGCGTCTGCTACAAGAAGCGAAGAGAGCTTGATTCCGCCCTTAGGATCTAAT
>JBEBJR010000010.1:0-148182 GCA_040079845.1 Casimicrobium sp.
CGCTCCCACAAAAGCGTGCGCATCACACCACAAGATGCATCTCAACTTTTTCGGCGACGAGCTCAGGAATATCGTGGTGCAGCATGTGTCCTGCGTTGGGCAAAATTTCGAACGTGATGTCTTGAAACGCGGCGAGGCGCGATTCGAAACTTCCCGGCGCATGGCCGTCGCGGGTGTCGGGCACGAAGCTCTCATCCGAATAGCCGACCCATTTTTTCGCGTCCGAATCGCTTGCGCCTAACCAAAGAGTCGGGGCGGTCACTTGCTGCCAAATGCTGATGACTTCGTCGAGTCGATACACCGTAGGAAACGGCAATTTGTGCGCGGGATCGGCGCGTAAATGCCACCGGCCGTCGGCCTTCTCTTCAGCCCAATGACTGGCGAGCCAGAGTGCTCGGTCGCGGGTGATGCGTGGGTTGTTTTTCTGCAATCGATCCGCCACGCTGTCTCTTGAAAGATAGCTCGACAGCGACGTCGGCAGCTTGATCGCATCGAGCCAAGCACGGTAGCGTTCGGCCGCTTTGTTCGGCGCTGTCGACGGAATGCCGAAGCCGTCGAGCGACACCAGGCGGCGCACGCGATCCGGGCGAATGCCTGCGTACAGCGAACAAACGTTGCCGCCCAAACTGTGGCCCACTAAATGAATCGGTGCGTTCGGCGAGAAATGGTCGATCACGGCTTCGAGGTCGGCCACGTAATCGGCGAACCAGTAGCCGCCGCCAGATTCGCGCGTTGCATCCGTTCCGCCGTATCCGCGTTGGTCGGGCGCGATGACGTACCAATCGCGTTTAAGCGCATCAACCAGAAATTGGAACGAGGCCGCAACGTCCATCCAGCCGTGCAGCATGAGCACGGGCTCGGCGGAAGGGTCGCCCCACGTGAGCACTTCGGCGGTGTGGCCTCGGATGGGGAGGCGGTGTTTGGTGAACGGTTTCATGGTGTGCGGCTTTGTCATGCCTGAAGCGTAGCAGTGCGCACGTTCGCCGCGATTTTGCAGCGTGTTCGTTTAGTGTAGTTATGACTTTATGGCTGTAACGACTGTCAAACGGTCGTTGCAGCCTCATTAGTCTTAAAGTCGACTTTACAAAAATATCGCCATTTGCGCCGTATGGATGTCGTTACGGCGGAAAAGCCGTTGCGTTCACTGCGGCACCTAGTTGGTCGCCGCACGTTTACGCTTGACACCGGCAAGCAATTCTCATAATCTTGTAATTACAGAATTCTGCAACGTAAGAAATCCTAACGAACGCAAGCACAGCATGAGCGATGTCATTCCCTTTCGCGGTTTTTCGCTTCACGATCAGGTGGCTGAGCGCGTGCGCGGGATGATTTTTGATCGCACGATCGCGCCCGGCGACTACATTGACGAAATCGCGCTTTCCGAGCAGTGGCAGATCAGCCGCACGCCGCTGCGCGAGGCGCTGAAAGTGTTGGCAGCGGAAGGGCTCGTAGAGCTGGTGCCGCGTCGCGGATGTCGCGTGATTGAGATTGCCGAGCAAGACGCGGACGAATTGTTTCCGATCATGGCGCTGCTCGAAGGGCGTTGCGCGCTCGAAGCAACGCAGCGAATGACCGACGCGGATCTGCGCGAGTTGCAGCGCATGCATGACGAGCTGGAGCGAACCGCCGCTGAGAGCGACGTTGACGGTTACTACAAAGCGAACCATGTGTTCCACAGCTTCGTACAACGCGTGGCGGGCAATCGCTGGCTCGATCGCGTCACGGCGGATCTGCGCAAATTCGTGCGCCTTCTGCGCGGCCGACAGCTCGTGTTGCCGGGCCGCATTGAAGCGTCGATCAACGAGCATCGCGTGTTGATCGCGGCGATGCAAGCGCGCGATGGCATGCGCGCCGAGCGAGCGATGCACGATCATTTGCTCGCGCAGCTTGCCGCGCTCAAAACGCTCCGCGCTCGAGAAGCGCAAATTGCTGCGCAGTCCGCGTAACCCCATCAAGAAAAGCACATCATGTTGGCCGAAAATTCCTCCGTTCCAGCGATTCGCAAAGCGGTACAGCGCATCAATCAACTTACGAGCGAACGGCGGTCGCTAAAACTTATTCGTGAGTGCCACCGCCTGCTCTCGGTGCGCGCCGAAGCCAACAGCCCGGCCATTGCACAGAGCATCATCAATGAAATCGCCGAGCTCACCGAGGCTGAGCAAGACGCCCTGTTTGATTCGCTGTCGCGTGAATTTTCTCCCGATCCGAAAGCGGTACTGAAGGCGGCAGAAGCGTATGCGACTGCGCCTAATGCAGCCACGCTTGCTACGCTTTCGAACATCGCCGAACCGCCGCGCCAAGAACTATTTCGCCGCCTCAATCGCGCGCCTGGCGGTACTGCGGCGCTCGTCGGTTTGCGTCGCCAAATGTTGCGGCGGCTCGTGAAAAATCCGGAGTGGCAATCGGCCGAGGCGGACATGCTGCACTTGCTCTCGTCGTGGTTCAATCCGGGCTTCTTGCAGATGCGCCGCGTGGACTGGAATTCGCCCGCGCACTTGCTCGAACAAATCATTCAGCATGAAGCGGTGCACGCCGTGGACGGGTGGGACGATCTGCGCCGGCGCTTGCAGCCGGATCGTCGCTGCTTCGCGTTTTTCCATCCGCAACTCGCGGATGTGCCTTTGATTTTTGTTGAGGTTGCATTGGTAGCGGCAATGCCCGAAGCCATCGCGCCGCTGATCGACAAAAATTCGGAGATCACGCCGCCGAAGCAATTTCGTGTCGCTGCGTTTTATTCGATCAGCAACTGCGAACCCGGGCTGCGCGGCGTGTCGCTCGGTAATTTTTTGATCAAACGCGTCGCCGAAGAATTAAAGCGCGAGCTGCCACAACTAAAAACGTTTTGCACGCTGTCGCCGATTCCGGGATTCATGAATTGGCTCACACGCGTAGACAATTCGCTCGCCTACGAAGGGCTCAAACCTGCGCCGCGCAAACGCCTTGACGAAGCGCTCGCAACCTTGCGCAAAGCGACGGACAACGACCTTAATGCGCTTTCTCGCGAGGCGACGCACACGGCGCTTAACAAAGATGCAAGCGAAGCGCTGCTGGCGCTAGCTAGCGCCTACCTGATTCACGAGTCACCGCGCGCCGGTGGCGATCCTGTGGCACGCTTTCACCTCGACAACGGCGCAAAGCTGGAACGCGTTAATGCGCGCGCGAACGTGTCGCCAAAAGGGCTCAAACAATCGGCTGGTCTGATGGTGAATTACCTGTACGACCTTGAGCGCGTAGAGCAGTCGCACGAAGATTTCGTCAACGGCACGGTGACACATGCGCGTGCCGTGAGTGGTTTAATTTGACGGTACGACAGATACAAAAAGTAACATTCAACAAGGAGGACACATCATGCAATCTCACAAAAATCAGGCGTCAACCGCACGCCGTAACGTCTCGAAAATCGCGCTCACACTGATCGCTGCCGCGCTCTGCGCGCCGACCACAGGCTTCGCTGAACCAGGCTGGCCGAATAAGCCAGTGACCATCGTCGTGCCGTTCCCGGCGGGCGGCGGCACCGACGCGTTTGCGCGTCCGCTGACGGCGAATCTCAGTAAGAGCACCGGCAAACAATTCATCATCGACAACCGTGGCGGCGCTGGCGGCACGCTCGGCGCGGGTATCGCCGCGAAAGCCGCACCCGATGGTTACACGTTCTTTATGGGCGCGGTGCATCACGCCATCGCGCCGTCGATGTACGCGAAGCTCGATTACGATATTGAAAAGAGTTTCGTGCCGGTCGCGCTCGTCTCATCGGTGCCGCAGGTCATCGTGGTCAATCCACAAAAAGTTCCCGCGAATGATTTGAAGGGATTTATCGAGGCTGCAAAAAAGGCAGACGGCAAAATGAACTTTGGTTCTGCGGGCAATGGTTCGTCGCATCACCTCGCAGGTGAGTTGTTTAACGGCATCGCGGGCACCAAGATCGCGCACGTTCCCTACAAGGGCGCGGGCCCCGCGCTCACCGATCTGATGGGCGGCCAGATTGACGTCATGTTTGACGGCATGGGCTCGAGCGCAGGTCACATCAAAGGCGGCCGCATCAAAGCGATTGCCGTGGCGAGCGAAAAGCGCGCGCCGGGTTTCCCAAATATCCCGACCGCGATGGAGTCCGGCGTCAACTACAAAGTGTCGACTTGGTACGGCCTGTGGGCCCCAAAAGGTACGCCGCCGGACGTGATTGCGAAGTTGCAAGCTGAGCTGAAAAAAGCCTACAACTCGGATGAATTGAAAGCGATTTGGAACGGACTCGGCGCAGAAGTGCCCGACACCTACGGCGACGCGTTTGGAAGATTCGTCAACAGCGAAATTAAGCGTTGGGGCGAAGTGGCGAAGGCGTCCGGCGCGAAGATGGATTAATGCCGTGAAAGCAACCGGGCGCCTCCTCCCTCCCCGCTCGCCGGGGAGGGTCGGGGCGGGGTATGGCGGTGGCGCTAGCGACGAAGTTGGCTCGCCGTTGCGCTGCCTTACCCCCTCCTAACCTCCCCCGGCGAGCGGGGGAGGAACAAGTGCGTAGTCTTGTCAAACAAAAGATGTAGCCAACTTTGCGCAGCCGTGCATCGCAACCGTATCGATACAAACCGACATGAACCAAAACCTTTTCGCAGCGATCCGCGCTGCCTTTCCTGCGGACTTGAATGCGGTCGCCATCGAAGCGGCAGGCAGCGCAACCGGCGCGACGCTCAAGCGCTACACCTGGGCCGACATTGATGTGCAATCGGCGCGCGTTGCTAACTTGCTTGCGAGCCTTGGGTTACCAGCGGGTAGTCGCGTTGCGGTGCAAACCGAAAAGAGCGTGGAAGCTTTGATGCTCTACCTCGGCGTGTTGCGCGCGGGCTATGCGTTTTTGCCACTCAACACCGCGTATCAAGCCAGCGAAATTGAATACTTCATCGGCAATGCGGAACCCGCAGTCGTGGTGTGTTCGCCAAAATCGCTTGCGTGGATTCAGCCGATTGCGGACGCGGCAAATGTCTCGCGCGTTTACACATTGGATGAGGCGGGCAATGGCACATTGACCGACGCCGTTGCGACGCAGAGTGACGCACACGAAATCGCGCAATGTGGCGCAGACGACCTTGCGGCGATTCTGTACACGAGTGGCACCACGGGACGCAGCAAAGGCGCAATGCTCTCGCACAACAACCTGCTCTCGAATGCACTCACGCTCAAAGACTATTGGGGCTGGTCGGCGCGCGACGTACTGATTCACGCGCTGCCGATCTTTCACGTACACGGTTTGTTTGTGGCATCGCATTGCGCCCTGCTCTCCGGCGCGAAAATGATTTGGTTCGCGAAATTTGATCCGACGGCGGTCATCAAACGCATGCCCGAGGCGACAGTCTTCATGGGTGTACCGACGCTTTATGTGCGTCTGTTAGCGAACGCCGAACCCGCACGTTTGACGACCGAGGTCAGTAAAAACATGCGCCTCTTCGTGGCGGGTTCCGCGCCGTTGTTGATCGAAACATTCAACGAATTCCGTGAACGCACGGGCCACACAATTCTCGAGCGTTACGGCATGAGCGAGACGTGCATGCTGACGTCTAATCCTTACGACGCGAAAGTCGGCGAGCGACGCGGCGGGACCGTTGGATTTCCATTGCCACAAGTTCAAGTGCGTGTGTCCGACGACAAAGGCGGGCAGTGCCCTGTTGGTGAAATCGGTGGCATCGAAGTCAAAGGCCCGAACGTGTTCGGCGGCTACTGGCGCATGCCCGAAAAGAACAAAGAAGAATTCACGGCCGACGGTTGGTTCAAGACCGGCGACGTGGGCAAGTTTGATGAGCGCGGCTACGTGACGATCGTAGGCCGCAGCAAAGACTTAATCATCAGCGGCGGCTACAACGTGTATCCGGCCGAGATCGAGGGCTACATCAACGACATGGCAGGCGTGGCCGAGTCGGCTGTGGTCGGCGTGCCGCATCCTGACTTTGGCGAAGCGGTGGTGGCTGTGATTGTGTGCAAGAACGGCGTAATGGTCGAAGGCGACGCCGTAGCCGCCACGCTCAAGGGGCAGATTGCAAACTTCAAAGTGCCCAAGCGGGTGTTTGTCGTGAACGATTTACCGCGCAACGCGATGGGCAAAGTGCAAAAGAATTTACTACGACAAGAGCACGCGAAGTTGTTTGTTTAGCGCGCGTAGGGCCGGCACTGCCCGCCTCCTACTCCACGCGGAATGCAAATCGTCCTGGCGCTACGCACACGGCGTGAAGGCGGACGGTGCCCGCCCTACGGTTTCGGGGCGGTCGTCGTCACACCTTCGAAGCGTTCTATGCGCCGCTCAATATCAGGGTGCGTGCTGAGAAATTCGGGAATCGAGGGCAACTTTGTTTTGACCTTTGCCGGGGGTTCTTTCGCGGCGTCGCCGTGATCGTGATCTCGTTCGCCTGGGCCGCGATGGTCGCGCATCCGGCGAAAGAGTTCGGCTAACGATTTCGTGTCAAGTTTTTGCGCGCGCATTATTTCGATGGCGGTGTCGTCGGCTTGCGTTTCGAAGTCGCGTGAATATTTGAGCTGCGTCATCAAAATCGCTGCGTTGGCGATGCTGGTGAAGTCACCGAAATACCACGCCGCGACCGCTGAAACCATCGCAGTGCGAAGTAAATTGCGCAAACCGTGGCGATGAATCACATGACCAAATTCATGCGCAAACACGCCAACCAGCGCGTCGTCACTCGGGGCGGCTTTCACGATGCCGTCGAGAAACACAATCGAGCCGCCGGGCAGCGCGAACGCATTGGGCGTGTCGCCCATTTTGAAGAAGAAAACTTTTACCGGCGGTGCGTCGGATTGCGAAGCAACCGAAGCGGTGAATGCGCGTCGCAGCTGCGCTTGACGTTCTGCGCTGAGTTCGCTCGTTGCCATTGCGTCCTGCCGCTGCATCTGGCCGATCACTACGTCGTCAAGCGACGCGGTCCACGTCGTCGGCACCCATCGTGCAAGATGGTCGGACGCCAATGGCAAGCCCCAGAGGTATCCCGCCACCGCCGCAATCACGCTTAGCACCACCGAGACAAGCACCATGCGCCAACTGTGCTGCCAGCGCGTGACCGGCGCATCGTGCAGCCCCGCCGCAGCGAGCACGCGCCCGAGCTGCGCGCCGTCGTCAACTTCCAACACATCACCGCCGGGCAACGTAATCCGGCGCGTAGCATGTGTGAAGCGCTCGGAGACATCGAGCGTGCGAACGGCGAATTGCCGCGTGTCCAGCCCACCGTCGAGCGTGAGTAGCACCGCGCCCGTTTCTGGCGACGCAACGAGCGTCGCGGGGCGCGCCGTTGCAGCGCCCGTCGCGGCATACAGCCGGGCCCTGACGCTAGGCGCTGACGACTGCTGCGTCATTGCGAATTCCGTCGGGCGATGAAGTGTGGAAATGTGGCGGTCAAATGACTACAGCGCAATGTCAATATCCATCAAATCCGACACTTCGGAGCCGACGGCTTTTTGGTTGGCTTCACGCAGCACCGCGATCATTGTGTCCGCGCTGCCGGTCCACGCCATCGCCTCGATACGCATGCGCGCGAGCTTCACAACGGCGAATGGACGATACAGCCCCAGCGTGATGACCGTGAGAAACGTTTGGCCGAGCCAAGTGAGCATGAACTTCGGAACGGGCACATCCGACTTAAATCGCTTTCCAGCCAGCGACGTGCCACGCCAAATCGTGTTTTGTAGCATCGCGACCACCAGCGGACCGACCGCGAGCATCGCGAGGTAAATGCTGCCGACCAAAATACCGGTGATGATCATCTTTCCGACCGGCAGGTTTCCGCCCTTGGCTAGGCTCATCATGTCGAGGCCTACCGTAAAGCCCAACACGACGGCGGCTACCGCACCAAGCGCCATCATGAAACCAAGCGCGACTAGGTAGACGACGTAATACTGACCCGCGCCGATGTGCAGTGCGAACGGACTCGCGCCCGCATGCGCGCCTTCAGTGTAGTAGCGACGCATACGGTATTGGATGTATGGCCCAACCGCGTAGAACCCCAACATCGTGATGATCAACAAAATGCTGCCGACAACCGGAAATTTCCACATCGCCAAGCCGCTGATCGCACCAGCGGCGATGAGCACGCCAATCGGGATGAGTAACGCGGCGTACGCGCCTTTGACGGTTCCCAGAAACGCGAAGCGCAGGTTTCGATAGCTCGTGTTGGCCATGTGAAAGCGAAGCGAACGCTGCAAGAGCCAAGGCAGCCCGGCCAGGTAGAGCGCAAGCACAACAAAGTTGAGGATCGGCACCTGCAAGCCCGCGATCAACACCACGGCAATGATTCGGCCCTTCAAAATCGCAATCGGCGAGCCATGAAAATCAAAGCTCGAACCGGCAAACCGTGTGTTGTTATAGAAGTAGCGCAAACGGCGCACCTTGGCCCAAGCCGAATAAATGCCGAGCGTCACAATAGTGAGCAACACGTTCACGATCCATATCTTGAAATATTCCGATCCACTGCCCGTGAACTCGAAGCGCTGCACGGGCGACGGTGCATTGGCGCGCATCGGGATAGGGGTGGACGGCGGCGGTGGCGCTGCGGCGGCCTGCTCGCTCACGGTGGCGGCCAGCGGCACCAGTTCAAGCGCGGAGGGGTTGGGCGGAGGCGTGCTGCCCGCGTTGGGCGCTATCGGTTCGTTCATGGTGGCAGGCTGCCCCGGCGGGGCCGCAGTCAGTGAGTCGGAATGAGCCTGTCATTCTGCCCGACGTTATGGCATTTGCATACGATGAACTTTAGTTTTACGAAAAAATCCGGCGTAGCGGAATCATCTTCCGGCGAAAATCTCGCACGCAGCAATGGCATCGGAGGCCGTGAAGCGACTTAAATACACATGATGTGCGTCAAACGAGGCAACAAAACGTCATCAAACGGGACAACTGCGGGCGTATGATGAAGCCATATTCCCGTCGGCATTACATCGCCGACCTGCCGGACAAGAACGTTGCGGTATCTCGTGAGTTCAAAACCTGTTGGAGTGACGGTCGCCCCGAGCGGCCACGGCGCAACGGACGCGGCGCACGCACAAACCTTGCACAAGGGCGTGGGCTGAGTGCATAAAGGGTTAGTTGTGCGTGCCCAAGTTGTGAGATTCGAGCTTGGGATCGATTTTCAACATCCACAATGTGAAACCCATTTGAAATACTTCTCGCCTAGTGATCATGAATAAGACAGTCCTCGCGGCGTTGGCCTTTTGCGTCGCGCTCGTGACTACGTCCGCGTTGGCGCAATCGATCATGCAGGAGCCCGATTTTTCTTGGACATACGGTTCATGCCCCGGAGCGGACGCAGGGTTCTATTACTTAGACGGCTCAACCAACATTGTTCCGTGGCGTGATGGATACGTCGTTGCGGGGCAGTTTGAGTTTTGGTTCGATGGCAAAGTCTTCTGCAATTTGATGCGACTAGATGAGAGGATGCAGCCCGATGCCTCGTGGACACCGCCGCTGATCGGCTTAGCGCATGTATTGGCCATTGACCGCGACGGGGCTCTGCTCGTTGGCGGCAATTTCAAACTTGGCGAGCAATCGAATTTAGTCAAGTTTCGGCCCAATGGCACGCTTGACGACCGATGGAAGCCGACGGTAGCGGGTAAGGTCTTTAGTATCGCGGCAGGCGCCGATGGCTTGCTATTCATCGGCGGAGCATTCAGTACCGTCAATGGTGCTCCGCGCAAGTCGCTGGCTAAATTTCGCGCAGACGGCACACTCGACCCCGAATGGGGTACCGCTGCGACAGGACCAAATTTCTCGCCGATCGCGCTGGGCTGGGGCCAAGATGGTGTGTTCGGGATGTTCGATGCTGGCGTAGATGGCATCATTTCAACGTGGAAAGCCCCAAATTACTCCAACGAAGCTTGGCCTGTCCGGCTCGCGCGCGACGGACCTGGCGAGCAACTGCCGTTACCAGCCCGATTGACATATACCGACAGCAGACCTTGGCGCGACGCCGCGACCGGGACGATCTACGCAACGCCGCATCTTCCGCCAGTCACGACTCAAAGCGTCAACATGCTCATGCGCCTGCTGCCGGGTTCGATGGAAGTGGATGCCAGTTGGGGAACAAAAGGCTATCAAGCATCCCCCTTTGCGTATTGGGAGGTTGCCATGTTTGACCGCGTTGTAGGCGTGACGCCGGGTCACGTATACGCGTGCCGCCAAGTCGCGCGAGCTGGACTTCGGCTGATGCGCTTCGACCAAGCAACGGGCCAACCAGATAGCAGTTGGTTGGCGACTCTGCCTTGCGTGGATCGCTTTGCGATCGCCCCAAACACGAGTTCAGAGCGGCTGCTCGGTTGGAGCCCAAATTACTCAATGCTTGCCGCGTTCAGCACGAAAACACTAACCAACGCGCCACGCACAGTCGTCGAGTATTACTCGCGCGTCGCGAAGCGCTTTTTCATCACTTCACGACCGAATGAGCAAGCGGCGCTTGATGCGATGCCAACGACGTTCGTTCGCACCGGCATGCAGTTCGCCGCGTTGAATGCTTTGGTGCAGGACACGCAAGACTTGCGTATGCCAATTTGTCGGTTCTATGCGCCATCGTCGCGCGGTGCAAGCAATACGCATTTTTACGGCAGCGGTAGCGATTGCCAGACGCTCAAGCGCTATTCCTTCGCGGTGTTTGAGGGCTACGATTTTCGTGCCGGCGTTCCCGTGTCGGGCGCATGCACGAGGCCAACGCCGACGCCTGTCTATCGCCTGTTCAATGATCTGGCGGCGAGCAACAACGCGAATCATCGCTACGTAGTCTCCGACGCCCGCCGCGAAGAAATGGTCAGTGCGGGCTGGAAAGACGAAGGGCTCGCTTTTTGCGGAAGTGACGCGACCGACTCGGGGACGCTATCAGGAATCGTGCAGTGACATCGTCGTGTTTACCCAACCGCGTTGCGCTGCAAGCGTCTACAACTTTGAGCCCGCCATCATTCAATCCTCCCAATTTAAGTCGCAAGAAATCATGAGCGCGAGACGTACTTTTGCATCTGCGTTGTTAGTCGCCATATTCGGCGGTGCCGGCCTTTCTCACGCACAGCCGACCCCATTGACGCCGATTGCAGCGACATTTGCTCCGGCCTCGCCGGAGGAATTTGAGCCGGCAAACGTTGCCGTCGACTTCGCGGCCTCCTATTGTGTCGCGGCGACGACGCCGCTGTTTTCGTCGGTAAAGCTCGAAGGCGCGACGTTGACGCTGTTGCTGTCGCATCTGAAGGGTGGCGGGCCATGCGTATCGCGACGCTCGTTTCAGATTGGTGGGCTTCCATCAGGATCGTACACCGTGAAGATTGGTATTACCGGCTCATACACAGCCAACTACCCAAGCGGCACTCGCGAATCGGTGCCGGTCGAATTGGGGACGTATGCATTGACCGTTCGTGCGGTGGGAACGAAGGTACCAGTCCACACATGGGTGTACGAAGACGCGCCTTCTCAAAATTTTCCAAGCATGAGCCTCGGCTACTACTGGCCGAGCGCTGTCTCGTCAAACTACGCGTTGGTGAGCAGCACCTCAGAACCCGAGTTTTATACGTGGGACTTCCGTTCCGCTCGACCTGCCAACACCACGCCGTTGTATATCTTGAGCTATCCCGCACCTCTGTCGGGCGCGTTCGCTACCGCGTCGTTGGATGAAGCCAAGCGGCTCATTAGCGACGGGTTCACGGGGCGGTTAGACGCGGACACACTTCGCGTTGTGCCCGTAAAGAATGGTGTCTGCCCGCTGGGCAGCGCCACGGTTTATCGCTTATTCAACCCATCTGTCATCGCGCATCGTTACGTCACCAGCGCGGATATGTACTCTGCGCTTGGGAGCAACGGTTGGGTGGGTGAAGGTGCGGTGTTCTGCGGCGCCCAGAAGTAATTCGCGTCGAATCAGATCGTTGCCTACAGGTGCGAATACTGTTCGTTTAGGCGAGTTGTAGGCGCGGACTCGGCCGCGCTTCCCCGTGGCGCCGAGCGACGCCAAGTCGTCGCCTACCCTTTACGCGAACAGTGTTCCCGTATGCGCGGAGCATGGGATGTCGATTGGGTGACCACGGGTTAATGCCGTAGGCGCGCGCTTCTAGAAGTTGAAACGCAATCCCGCCGTAACGAGGTTGTAGTTCAGGCTGCCGTTGGCTTTGGTGTCGGTCGTAGTCCACGCGAAATCGCGGCCCACGTCATTGACGCGCTGGTAGTCAAGCGTTGCGGCCATGTTTGGTGCGAATTGCCATGCCGCGCCTACGCCTAGGTGCAGGCGTGACTGGCGGGTGCTGGGGGCGTTGAATCCGTCGGAGTCGCTGTAGCGCAGGCTGGTTTGTATGACGCCGAGACGGCCGTTCACGCTGACCGTTGGACTCACTGGCAGTCGGCCGACGAGGTCAAGCGATACGCCGGATGCCCTGAATTCGCCGGTCACGTTAGCGTTGTAGGTGGAGGCGAATACTTCGTACTTGGAGTGGCGGCTGCCGAAGTCGGTGTAGCCCAATTCCACCGCGAGTTGCGGCGTAAACTGATAACCCGCATACAGGCGACCACCGAAGCGCGCGCCGTTGTCGATCGAGGCGCTATTGACCTTAAAAAAGAGCGGATCAACCAGTGGTTTGGCGTTGAGCACTTGGTTACTGTAGTCGCCGTCGGTCATCGATGCGCCGACGCCGAAGCCGGCGTAGAACGGACTTTTTTGCTGTGCTGAGGCGACGGAAGCGACGGACGCTAGCAGCAATCCGCATACGAGCGCGAAGCGTTTGGTCAGGGGATGCGATTGAGGTGTTTTCATCGGTGAACTCCTATGTTCTGGGGGCGGGTCGCCGTTCGTTTAGGACGTAAACGCGAACTTGGTCGCGCTTGGTGGCGCGAGAAAACTCGGCCGAGTCCGCGTATACAAGCGTCTGAACGAAGCGTCTTGAGTCGAGACTGTTTCGACTCGTTGAATCCGGCGAAGTTTCGTTTCTCGTACCGCGCTTCCGCGCACTTGCATGCCTGCGTGTCCGAGCGCGACCGACGCATGCTGTCAGGTGCGTGAGCCGCGAGGTTTGCGACTGCCCGTTCAGCGTGCGGGAGCTTCCGTTTGCGGCACGATGGAAAACAGTCGCCGCAACAGTATCTCGAGCGCTAAGCGGCGTTTGAGTTCGCTTTCGTATTCCCACCAACGCGGCACGACGGGGCTGTGTGCAATGCCTTGGCGTGGTGCGGGCGGGCTGTGGCGTGAGGTGATGGTTCGTAGGCTCACGCGTGCGCGGTGGCCCGTGCGTGTGAGCCAGATCGAGACTAGGCGTTCGCGTGCGGCGAGCCATTGCTGCGCGCGGTGCAGCAGCGCTTTTGACGCAACCGCGCCACGCGTGGCCGCGGTGTTGCGAGTGCCGAGCGCGACGCTCGGGTCGAGCGATTTACGGCGTTGCAAGGTTGCCTCCGTTGGGTCTGGTGCTGACGGACGCGACGGACGCAGCCGACGCGACCAGCGGCACCGCACCGGCGCGTGCCGACGGGTAGCCCGCGAAGCGCTGCAATTGCGGCTCACCGTTGCTGTCGATGGACGCGATGTCGCCGCTGACGACGCCGCCTTCCGACACGAGTAGCGAGCCGTAGCGGACGAAGCCCGAGACGCAACCCGTGGCGTGTACGATGAGCTTTTTGCGGGCGGTTAAATTGCCGTCGAAGCGGCCGTGAATCTCGGCGACGTCGATGCTGACGCTGCCTTGGTACGAGCCGGTCTTCAAAATTTCTAGGGTTTTGCTGTCCATAGACGCTTCGACATGACCTTCGACGACGAGCGTGTCGCAGTCGTTGATCTCGGCACCTTTGAGCGTGATGTTCGGGCCGACGGTGAGGCGCGGTGTGCCGGGTGCGTGCACGGGTTCGACGGCGGTTGCCGAGGACGACGGTTTTTGTTCGGCGCTGGTGCGCGCGGCTGTGGTGGAGTTTGTTGCGTTGGCGGCGAGCGTGTTCACTGCAACGGCGGCCAGCGGCGCGGCGTCGGGTTGCGGGGCGTAGCGCGGCGAATCGACGCTGGCGCGGCCTGTGTTGGGCGGAGTGGCCGGCTCGTCACGGCGGCCAAGGAATGAGTTTTTCAGCATCAGTTTCTCCTCAAGACGATGAAGGGCGACGGACCGACGGCTCGCCGCGGAGCACGCCGAAATCCGCAAAACGAAATGCGCGCTCACCAAACTATGACGACGTCATTGTTCGTGAGTTCGACGAACTAGGCAAGTATTTGCAACGCGGTGTCGCGGACGGGCGACGCGATTTCGCCTGGAATCCCTAAGTCATTGAAATGATTGGCGAAACTTTGTCGCCCGCCACCGACGAATTTCTACTTTTTATTAACGGCTTTTTGCGTTAAACGACCGGCGGGTGGTCGTTATCCGTCGTTTTATTAAGTAGTCGATATCTATTAAAAATAAGCCATAACGACCGTATAGCTGTCGTTTAACGCAAAAAGCTGTTATCTAAGCACCATCAATTCGGATGTGTGAGTAAGGAGATGCCAGCGCGCGCCGGTTCGCGCTTGGCGTTTCGTCGTTGCATGCGGCGTTCCGTCGCGCCGCGCTTGCTGGCGGCAGTCCGCACGCATAGCATCGCGTCAGTTTCCTAGCCTCGATTGGAATGCGACATGCGCTTCACCGCCCCGCCCTTGCTGTTTACGCCGCGTTTTGTTGCTGCCATCGCGTGCGCAGCGCTCACCTTCCTGATTATTTCGTCGGCCACCGCGCAACCCACCGACGCACGCGTAAAAGAAATCTTGGCGCAGCGTATCGATGTTGATAAACAAGCCGTGGGCATTGCGGTGGCGCTCACCGACGGCACCAACGTGCGCTTCGTGACGCACGGCCACACCTCACTCAACAAAAACGAAGCGATCACGGCGGACACGTTGTTTGACGTCGGTTCGATCACCAAAACATTCACCACCCTGCTGCTCGCCGACATGGTGATTAAAGGCGAAGTGAAGCTCGACGATCCGGTGGAGCGTTGGCTGCCGCAAGGCATGCTGGGCCTGAAGCTGCGCGATCACACGGGCGCGCCCATTCGGTTGCTGGATCTGGCGACGCATCGCTCGGGTTTGCCACGGATGCCAAACAACATGGTCAACGGCACGCCGCACGACCCGTACGTGGATTACCGCGAACAGCAATTGTTGCTGTTCCTGAAAGAGCGCGAAGTGATGGTCGAAAGCGACGGCGGCAAGACCACAAAGAAACGCGACGAAGCCTATGCGTATTCCAATTTCGGTTCGGGATTGCTTGGTTACACGCTCGCGCGCGCAGCGAACACGACGTACTCGAATCTGTTGCAAACTCGCGTGCTCACGCCGCTCGGTTTGACCTCAACGTTCTTGACCGTGCCGCGCTCGGAGACGGGGCGCTACAGCGCTGGGCATTACCTCGATAAGGGCGTGACGCTTCGGGGCGCGCGGCATTGGCGCTTTGACGTGATCGCACCTGCGGGCGCGTTGGCGATGAGCGCGAAGGACATTGCGCGATACGGCCAAGCCGCGAGCGGCGCGATCGACACGCCGCTGCGTGAAGCGTTTGAGCTGACGCAGAAGCGTTACGGCGACGGCATCTCGCCGATGAACCCAACGGGGCTAGCGTGGATTCTCGCGCCACTCAACGGCCGCACCGTGGTGAACCACGACGGAATGACCGGCGGCTTCGCGGCCTCGTTGTGGGTGGATCCAGAACGCAAAACCTCGGTTGCGGTTTTAGGTAACGCGAGTGTGGCCGTGCTCGACATCGGCTTGCATTTGATGGAGCCGTCCATACCGCTAAAAAACCTAGCCGCGATGCGCGCAACGGCGGTACCGGTCGATGCGAAACTCATGGCGCAATACGTCGGCACCTACGCGCTGACGCCGACGTTTAGCGTGACGATTCGGCTTCGCGATGGCAAGCTCTTCGCGCAGGCGACGGGTCAGGGCGAGTTCGAAATTTTCGGCAAGAGCAACACCACGTTCTTCGCCCGCATCACGCCGCTCGAAATTGTTTTTGAAGACGTGAAAGACGGCAAGGCCGCGAGCTTCTCGCTAACGCAAGGTGGCAACACGCGAAAGGCGGCGCGCGTAGATTGATTTCAGGCGTGGTGTTTCGCGCGCAGAAAGCGCGGCACCCAACGCGCGAGCAAACTTGGCGGCGCGGCGATAGGGGCCGATGCGCCAGCAACGCTCTCGTCGGTTGCGGCAACTGCCGCAAATGCGGGTGACGAACTGATTTGCGCGTCTGCGTTGCGTGACTGGGTCTGCAAGAAAGGGCGCTGCTGCGGGTGAACCAACGTGGGCCGCATCGGTGTTGAGCGCACGACGGCGGGATTGGGCGTTGCCGCGGTATCAAAACCCTGCTGGCGAAGCCAGTCTAATAGCGGTTCCCATTGCTCCCGATCCAACGCGGCCGCGGCCGGCGGCATATCGAAAATGCTGAGCCCGTTTTCAACGGCGCGCACATAAATTTGCGAGCTTCGAAGACTGCACAACCAGTTCAATCCAATCGAGGCCGCCCAGTCACGCGCAATGTCCTCAGCCTGCGTGCGTCGGTCAAGCCTCATGCCGACTGCCGCCACCTGACAGCGACCACTCACCACGCGTGGATGCACGCGCAGTTCAGCCCAGCAATCAGACGCCGCTTCGCGATCAAATACAGAGCCCGAAACCGGAATCAGAATGGCATCGGCCACCATCGCAACTTTGGCCAGACTCAACCCGTGCAAGCCGCCCGGCGTGTCGAGTACGAGATGCGAGACGCCCAGTGGCGGGCGCACCTGTCCGTTGCCGTCGCCCACCCAGCCGGTGATGGCGGGCGCAGCGCTCGGGCGGCGCTTGAGCCACACCCGCATGGATTGCTGGTGGTCCAAGTCGCCAAGCGTGACGGGCAGCCCTTCGCGCGCGAAAAACGCGGCGATATGAGTGGCCAGCGTGCTTTTTCCGCAACCGCCTTTTCGACTTACGAGCGCAACTGTATGCATGGCGCGAAGACTACGCCACAAGTTATTGATTTGCAATAAGTTTGCGAATTATCTTAGACAATCAGGCGCGCAGCGCGCCCAAGCCGCGACGAAACCTTTCGATGCCGGCATCCAGGCGGCCCAAATCGCTGGCGAAGCACCAGCGGACAAAGCCCTCGCCCTCATCGCCAAACCCAGCGCCCGGCGCAAGGCCGAGCCCAAACTCGGTGACCAGTTGCTTGCAAAACGCGAGTGAGTCGGTGACGCCGTCCACTTTGAAAAATGCATACATCGCGCCAGGTGCGGGTGGTGCATGCACGCCGGGCATCGCGTTCAGGGCGGCACACAAATGGTCACGCGCCGCGAGAAAGCGAGTCTGCGTTCGCTTGATGACCGCATCGCCGCCTTTAATCGCAGCGTCACCTGCACGTTGCACGAACACGGGCGCACAGGACGTGTTGTATTCAATAACCTTGCCGAGCTGCTCAACGAACGGCGCAGGCGCAACCAGCCACCCCAAGCGCCAACCCGTCATCAGCCATGATTTGGAAAACGTATTCGCACTCACCAATCGATCACTGGCGTCGGCCATATCAAAAAACGATGGCGCGCAGCCTCTTCCGTCAAACACCAGTCGCTCGTACGCGTCATCGGACAAGAGCCAAATCCCGTACTCGCGGCAGCGCGCGAGAATGGCTTGTTGCTCCTCACGCGAAAGCGTCCAGCCGGTGGGATTGTTGGGCGAATTCACCATCAACATCGTCGTTTCAGGAGTGAGGGCCGCTAACAATTTGTCGAGGTCTAGCTGCCAGCCGTTCGCCGTGAAATCAAGTGGTACGCATTCCACATTCGCCGAAAGAATTTTCGGAATTTCCACCAAATTCGGCCACAGCGGCGTGACGCACACCACCCGGTCGCCGGCACTCACAATACATTGCGCCGCGAGCGACAGCGCGTTAACCCCTGCGCTCGTGATCGCAATGCTGTCGGCGTTGATGGGCGCAGCCGGATTCGGGTGCAACGCCGACAGGTAACCTGCCACGGTTTGCCGCAGCTCTGGCAGACCTAGATTGTGCGAATAAAACGTTTCGCCGCGCGCCAGACTCTCTGTCGCCGCGAGGCGAATGAAGTCCGGCGTAACTTCGTCAGGCTCACCAAACCAAAACGCGAGCGTATCGCTGCGCCCCATGCCGGCGTTAGCCACTTCCCGAATTTTTGAGGCCCGCAAGTTGCAAATTGCATCACGGGGAAGGAGTGAGAAAGGTGCATTCATGACAGCATTATCGCGATGTCCGGTGTGCAGCGTCCTCGGGCAGTCACATCGAGGACACACGGGTTGGCCTGGGGCGAAACTAGAGGACACGACGGCGGCGGCGAGAAGCGCCGCCTGCTGTGCCTTCGCGGGTTCTCGTTCGCCGCGATGCCGTTGCTACGTAAAATCGATGTATGTCTGCTGTCTCCTTTGTCCACCTCCGTCTGCACAGCGAATATTCGATTGTGGATTCGACGTTGCGTGTCAGCGATGCGATTTCGCTTGCGGCAAAAGACGAACAAGCAGCGCTCGCCATTACCGACCTCAATAATCTCTTCGGTTTCATAAAGTTTTACAAGGCCGCACGCAGCAAAGGCATCAAGCCGATTTGTGGTGTTGACGCGTGGGTAGAGGCGCACGACCCGACGACCGAGCCTGCACGACTGCTGTTTCTCGCGGAGAGTCGAGACGGTTACCTTAAATTGTGTCAATGGCTCACCCGCGCTTTTCGCGAAAATCAGGTGCGCGGGCGCGCCATATTGAAGCGCGAATGGATCGCTAACGCGACAGCGACCGAAGGCGTTTTCTGTCTCTCCGGTGGATGGTTTGGCGAGGTCGGCATCGCGTTGCGCAATAGTCAAAATGCGTCAGCGGAACGCGCAGCGCGATTTTGGTCGGCAGCGTTTCCTGGCCGTTTCGCGATGGAAATCCATCGCGCGGGGTTTGAGAATGAGCATCACTTTGTTGAGCAATCGGTGCGCTTGGCGGCACTGGTAGGTGTGCCCATCGTGGCGACGCACCCGATGCAATTTGCAGTCAGCGAAGATTTCAAGGCGCACGAGGCGCGCGTGTGCATTGCTGAAGGTTTCACGCTCGGCGACACACGTCGACCGAAGGTGTTCACAGAGAAACAACGCTTTGTGACGCAAGCCGAAATGGTGGAGAAATTCGCCGATTATCCGCAGGCCGTCGCCAACACCGTGCGAGTGGCAATGCGCTGCAATCTAACGATGACGCTCGGCAAAAATTACTTGCCGTCGTTTCCGTTGCCCGACGGCGTGACCATCGAGTTGCACCTAAAAAGCGAAGTGTTGACGGGTCTTGAGCGCCGACTAGAAGTGCTGTATCCAGACGTCGTGCAGCGCGACACCGAACGGCCGCGTTACGTCGCGCGCTGCGAATTTGAAATCGGTGTGATCGTGAAGATGGGCTTTCCCGGCTACTTCTTGATCGTCGCGGACTTCATCGGGTGGGCGAAAAGTAACGGCGTGCCCGTCGGCCCGGGTCGTGGCTCTGGTGCAGGCTCGCTCGTGGCGTATTCGCTCGGAATTACCGATCTCGATCCGCTCAAGTACAACTTACTCTTCGAGCGATTCCTGAACCCGGAGCGGGTGTCGATGCCTGACTTCGATATCGACTTTTGTCAGGACGGCCGTGATCGCGTGATCGACTACGTGCGCAACAAATACGGCGCCGAGAGCGTCGGTCAGATCGCAACATTCGGCACCATGGCAGCCAAAGCGGCGGTGCGCGATTGTGGTCGTGTGCTCGATATGCCCTACACCTTTGTCGACGGCGTGGCCAAGCTGATTCCGTTCGCGCCGGGCAAGTGGACCACGCTTACGAAGCCCGACAAGCCTGACGCCAACACGATTGTGGCGCGTGAGGCGGAACCGCTGCTGATGGAGCGCGAGCGCACCGAGGAGGATGTAGCCGCGCTATTGGAGCTGGCGGAGCAAGTCGAGGGCTTACCCAGAAATGTCGGTATGCACGCCGGTGGCGTACTAATCGCGCCTGGCAAGTTGACGGATTTCTGCCCGATGTATTCGCAGGACGAAGGTTCGGCGATGGTGAGCCAGTTCGACAAGGATGACGTCGAGGCGGTCGGGCTTGTTAAGTTTGACTTTTTGGGTCTCACAACACTGACGATCCTGGACTGGACTATCAGGTTTTGCAAACGCCTTGATCCAACTTTCGAAATTGACTTGCAAACGCTGCCGCTTGATGACGCGTCGGTCTATCAACTCTTTCGTGAGGCAAACACCGTCGCGATTTTCCAGTTTGAATCGACGGGAATGAAAGATCTACTGGTGAAGGCAAAGCCTTCCCGGCTCGAAGATTTGACTGCGCTGAATGCGTTGTATCGCCCCGGTCCGATGGACCTGATTCCAGATTACATTGCGCGCAAAAACGGTACGCAAACCGCCGAGTATTACGACCCGCGCCTGAAGCCAATGCTGGAAGAAACTTTCGGCATCATGGTGTACCAAGAGCAGGTCATGCAGGCCGCACAGATCATCGGCGCGTACTCATTGGGCGGCGCAGATTTGCTGCGCCGAGCGATGGGCAAGAAGAAGCCCGAAGAGATGGCGAAGCATCGCGAAATCTTTGGCGAAGGTGCCGGTAAAAACGGGTTGAGCGAACAGCAAAGCAAAGTGCTGTTCGACGATATGGAGAAGTTCGCGGGGTACGGCTTCAACAAGTCGCACTCTGCTGCGTATGCGCTACTGGCGTACCAGACGGCCTACTTTAAGCGCCACCATGCAGCCGCGTTTATGGCCGCCAACATGAGCGCGGTAATGAACGACACGGATAAAGTTCGGCAGTTGCTGGAGGACGCACGCACGATTTGTCGGCTGACGTTTGAGCCGCCGGATGTGAACCTCGGTGAGTATCGTTTTGTGCCGACTGATCGGTCGACGATTCGTTACGGCTTAGGCGGCGTAAAAGGCACCGGCGAGGGCGCAGTCATCGAGATTTTGCGTGCGCGAAGTGAAGGTGGGCCGTTTAAGGATTTGTTTGATTTTTGCCGTCGTGTCAACACCCAAACTGTAAATAGACGCACGGTTGAGGCGCTGATCAAGTCGGGCGCGTTCGACAAACTGCATAGCAACCGCGCAAGCACGTTTGCGAGTGTTTCTCCAGCGCTGAGTGAGGCCGAGCGCGCGCAAGCAAACATCTCCCAAGACAATCTGTTTGGAGCAGATTCTGGCGTTCACGAAGTGCCACTCATTGATGCGCGGCCTTGGGATTTACTCGAATCGCTGGCTTTCGAAAAGACGGCATTAGGCCTCTACTTAAGCGGTCACCCGTACGACGCCTATCGCAAGCATCTGGAGCCGGTGACGACGATGGCACTGGCACGAATAGAGCCATCGGACAATAAACAGCGTTTGGCTGGCATCGTTAACGCCGTTCGCGTCATCAACACGAAAAATGGCCGCATCTGTTTTCTCGCTCTCGACGATCGCACCTGTGTGTACGAGGTGATGATTCCGTCGAGCGTGTTCGAGGTGCACCGCCATTGGTTGAAGGAAGACATTCCGATTGTGATTGAGGCCAAGATCACCAACAATCGCGACGGTGGCACACGCGTCATCGCCGACTCGATCTACGACATCGAAAAGGCGCGCGAACAATTTGGGCGGCGTATGGTGGTGACACTGAACGGTTCCAGCGCCCAAACCGAGGCGGCCACACTCCTTGCAACCCTCAAGGCGTTCCCCGGTCTGATCCCTGTCTACATTCGCGTCGTGAAAAAAGGCTACGCTGGGGACATCGCGTTGGGCGACGCATGGCGGGTGCGACCACATTCTGATCTGCTCACGAAGCTGAAAGCCGAGCTAGAGTTTTAGGCTTGGGCAAGTGGCACGTACGGCCGTACGCCAGTGATTGCGCCACTCGTCAAGCGTTCCCGCTTCCCAGAAGCCCAAGTAGTGCAGCTCGAGCGCGCCCGGCTCTTTGCAGTAATAGTGTGTTGGCCGAGGCGGTGCGTCGGGACGTTTTGTGATGCGGCGGACGATATCCTTTTGGATGGATCGGTGCCACTCATCGAGCTGCAATGGAACAAATCCGACCATATAGTCGACGTTGTCGGTGCCGGCCGAGCGCGCTGGCGCAACGCGCACAATTGCGCCTTGCGCGTTGCGCATTGTTGGAACCGCGCCGATGCGGTCTGGGAGTAGTACAAGCCCGTAATCCGGTGCCGCGAGGGTAACGAGCGTTTTGCCAATGGCATCAGCGCTGCTCCGTATTTCCTTTGCGGCCCGCCACCATTCTCCATTGACTGCGTTTTGCCAAACTGCGAGGCTGAGACTCCATGTGGCGACTAAGAGCGCTAATTTTCGCGGCGGTGATGCGCCGAACGTGGTCACGCCTGCGCCAACAACCAGCGCGAAGCCAACCAAAGCGAGGTAGTACAAACGAAAGCCATCCCCCACGCCGACATGGGCTCGGAAATGCAGTGCCGCGCCTATAAACACGATGGTCACCCATATGGACGCGAACATCACGACGGCCCAGCGACGGTTCACAATTGTTGCGACTATCGCCAGCACAGCGAGGAGAAGCACGCTGGTCGCGGCCATCGGCGACGCTGCGCTTATCGATGCAAAGGATTCAATATGTGCTGCAACTCGGGCGATGAGATCGGTGAGTCCCGCGACCGAGCTACTTCCGTAAACGTTGGTGCTGAGCGCGCCCACTGCCAGCCATCGCAGCACGAAGTACACCGCGGCAACTGCAAATTGCATAGCCATCAGTGGCAGGAACAGATTCATAAAATCCGCAACACGCAGACGCGCCCTTCCAGCAGATTCCGTGTGAACCCTACACACAACGAGCATTGCGGTCGCAGGCAGCAGAATCAGCGCAGACTCTTTGCTCAGGTACGCCGTGACGCTTGCCACGAGCGTCGCAAACCACCAACGGTCAATACCGCGACTTCGCCACGTAAAGTAAAGTGCCGCAGCAATCGCCGAAGTGGCCCAGCCGTCGAAGCGACCGACGAGCCATAGGGTACTTTCGCTAGCCCAAGGATGGAGAAGCATTGTGGCAAAGACGACAGCAGCCGCCCACGTCGAGCGAAGCCAATCTCGAGCGAGGAGCGCAGTGAAGGCCGCAGCAGCGAAGTGCAAGAGCAAATTGGTGATATGCCAGAGCCCTGAATGCGCGCCGTATAGTTTGGCGTCGAGAGCGAGGCTAGTAAAAGCCCACGGACGCCACATCGTGGAGTCCGGCCCCCACAGCGCGCCGAGCCAGCGCGGGATCACTTCTTGATGAAGGTTCCCGCTCTGCGCAGCGGCCGTTAGCGCCTGAACGAGCCCAAGGTCTTCAGCGAAACCGATCATCTCAAGTGCGTGACGGTGCGTCCAGGCGTACAGCAGCAACGCAAAAGCGATCAGAAGAACCGGGGCAGAGACCTTCAGCGTTGGGAGGTGCTGTGTCCGAAGGATCACGCAGTGGCCGCACGCGTGGAGAGGCGGAGGACAATCATTCGTAGCCCTTTTAGGATGAACCGCAGTAGCACGAACAGGGCCACGATGAAGATCAGCAAGAGTCCGAGGAAGATCAGCGGGTTTGAAAGCGCCAGTGCAAGACCACCGGCCACCATCGTGTCTTCGACCAACGATACGCCGATATTGCTGAACGGCTCTGGCGATGTATTGACCGCCGCACGCGTGCCGGCTTTCCCAAAGTGAGTGCCCGCTGTCAATGTGCCGCCTATGATTGCAGCGGCCATTGCCACTCCATCGCCACTTTCGCCAAGCATCCCCGCGGCTAGCGCGGCGCCCGCCGGGATTCGCAAGAAGGTGTGAACTGCATCCCAAACACTGTCGAGCCACGGGATTTTGTCGGCGAAGAATTCGACGAACGTCATGAATCCCGCTGCGCCGAGAACTAGCGGGCTGGCCAGCAATTTGAGCGCGTCTGGAAGCGGCACATATCCGAATTTTCCGAGCAGACCGACCACGAATACTACGAGGTACAAGCGCAGTCCCGCACCCCATGCCATCGCGGCCGACATCGCGAGCTCGGGTAGATGTTGACTTAGCCACTGCATAGTTTTCTCCTTCCGCGATTTGCGGCCCAAGCTAAACGCGGGGTAACCCTTGTTGGTGTACAGTTGCTCCTGTTTTCACAAGGAGGTCGTTGTATGGATTACATCATTTTGGCGCTGGTTGGTCTCGTCGTCGGAGCGATTGCCAAGTTTTTGGTGCCTGGCAAACAAGGCGGCGGGATTATCGTAACCGCGCTCCTTGGCGTTGCAGGCTCACTGCTTGGAACGCTGGGTGGCCAGCAACTTGGTATCGTTTCCAAGGCAGCGGGCACACACTGGATCGCCTCGGTCGTGGGCGCAGTGGTCGTCGTGTTTGTTTACAGTCTGATCACGAAGAAATCAGATCCGAGCTAGTAATAGCTTTTTGGCCCAAACGACTGCTGTGCGGCCATTTGCGGCCTATATGTCTATTAGTCGACATGCGTAAATATTTACGCCAATCGACCAACGAGCGGTCGCTTCAGTAGAAAAGCTGCTAAACGCTAAACGAAAAAAAGGCCGGATTACCGGCCTTTTTTGTTAATCGCTAGTGCTAACTACTCGGCTTTCGCCTCGTCCGCACCAGCCTCAACGGCGGCAGCGGGACGATCCATCAACTGTACGAGTGCCATCGGAGCATTGTCGCCCTGACGGAAACCGAACTTAAGGATCTGAACGTAACCGCCATTGCGCGCTGCATAACGTGGGCCGAGCTCATTGAACACCTTGCCGACGATCTCACGATCACGGAGGCGGTCAAATGCCAAACGACGGTTAGCCAGCGAAGGCTTTTTGCCCAACGTAATGAGTGGTTCAACAACGCGACGAAGCTCTTTGGCCTTTGGAAGCGTGGTCTTAATCACTTCATAACGAAGCAGCGCGGTTGAGAGGTTGCGAAGCAACGCCTGACGATGGGCGCTGGTTCGGTTGAGTTTGCGTAGTCCGTGACCGTGACGCATAGTTTTTCTCCTAGTCCGCTCTTAGTTGCCGCGATCAAGACCAGCCGGTGGCCAGTTGTCGATCTTGGTACCCAGCGCGAGGCCGCGCTGCGAGAGAACTTCTTTAATTTCGTTGAGCGATTTGCGGCCAAGGTTCGGAGTCTTGAGAAGCTCCGTTTCGCTGCGCTGCACCAGATCGCCGATGTAGTGAATGTTTTCTGCTTTGAGGCAGTTGGCCGAGCGAACGGTAAGTTCGAGATCGTCCACAGGCTTCAACAAGACTGGGTCGAACGACGCAGTAGCGCGTTCGAGAGCCGGCATGTCGGTGCCTTTAAGGTCGGCAAACGCCGAGAGTTGATCCACTAGGATGCTTGCTGCGTAACGCACTGCACCTTCAGGTTCAATCGCGCCGTTGGTTTCGATGTCGAGCACGAGCTTGTCGAGGTCGGTGCGTTGTTCAACGCGAGCCGATTCCACCAAGTAGCTGACACGCTTAACCGGGCTGAACGAAGCATCAAGCAGGATCGAGCCCACTTTACGATTTGCGGTTTGTCCAGCGGCGGTACGAACCGTCGCGGGAACGTAACCACGGCCACGCTCAACTTTGACTTCCAGTTCAAGCTTGCCACCTTGGGTAAGGTTCGCAATAACGTGCTCTGGATTGACAATTTCAACTTCGTGTGACGACTCGATGTCCGCAGCAGTCACTGGGCCAGCGCCCTCTTTCTTGAGCGTCAGAACCGCGTTATCACGGTTGTGCAGCTTGATAACCACGCCTTTGAGATTCAAAAGCAAGTCAACAACGTCTTCCTGCACGCCTTCCAGCGCGGAATACTCGTGCACCACACCAGTGATAGACACCTCGGTTGGTGCGTAGCCAGGCATAGACGACAGCAGTACGCGGCGAAGCGCATTGCCAAGCGTGTGGCCGTAGCCACGCTCAAAAGGCTCCATCACAACGCGAGCGCTGGATGGACTGGTGGCCTGAACCTCAATGTTGCGCGGTTTCAAAAAAGCAGTACTTTGCATACGCGTCCTTTACAGTGAGGAAATTCGATTACTTCGAGTACAACTCGACGACCAAGCTTTCGTTGATGTCGGATGCGAACTCACTGCGGTCGGGCGCGTGCTTAAACGTACCCTTCAGTTCCTTGGTGTTAACGTCAACCCAACCAGGAAAGCCGATACGTTCAGCCAAGGCGACGGCGTCGATGATGCGCGCCTGTGCTTTTGATTTCTCACAAACGCTGATAACAGCATTCGCGGAAATAATGGCTGAAGGGATATTGCACATCTTACCGTCGACCAAGATAGCCTTGTGGCTAACCAATTGACGAGCTTCGGCGCGCGTAGAGCCGAAGCCCATGCGATACACGACGTTGTCAAGACGTGATTCAAGCAGTTTCAACAGGTTCTCACCCGTTGAGCCTTTACGACGATCCGCCTCAGCGAACGTGCGGCGAAATTGACGCTCAAGCACGCCGTAAATACGACGAAGCTTTTGCTTCTCACGAAGCTGCAAGCCATAGTTCGACAAGCGTTGGCCAGATTTGGCTCCATGCTGACCTGGCGCTACGGCGAGGTTGCATTTGCTGTCGAGCGAACGGCGTGCGCTCTTCAAAAATAGATCTGTGCCCTCACGACGGGAGAGCTTGCACTTGGGGCCGGTATAACGAGCCATGAGTTTTCTCCTGGGTGAATTACATGCGACGACGTTTAGGCGGACGGCAACCGTTGTGCGGTACCGGCGTCACGTCAGAAATGCTGGTGACTTTGATCCCCAGCGCGTTCAGTGCGCGTACAGCGCTCTCACGGCCCGGACCCGGACCTTTGATCTGAACTTCGATGTTCTTCACGCCACACTCAACGGCTACTTTACCGGCGGCCTCTGCAGCTACTTGAGCAGCAAACGGAGTCGACTTACGTGAGCCCTTGAAACCTGCACCACCGGAAGTGGCCCACGACAACGCGTTGCCTTGGCGATCGGTGATAGTGATGATGGTGTTGTTGAACGAAGCGTGTACGTGGCAAATGGCCTCAGAAACGTTCTTCTTAACTTTTTTACGCGCACGCGCTGCGGCCGCGTTCTTGGATGATGCTTGTGCCATGATCTAAGTCTTAGCCTTTCTTGCCAGCGATGGCCTTACGTGGGCCTTTGCGTGTACGCGCATTCGTGCGTGTACGCTGACCACGAGCGGGGAGGCCCTTGCGATGACGAGTACCGCGATAGCAGCCCAAGTCGATCAGGCGCTTGATGCTCATCGTTACTTCGCGGCGAAGATCACCTTCAACGCTAAATTTACCGATTTGTTCGCGCAGTTTGTCGAGCTCAGCATCAGTCAAATCCTTGACTTTTTTGTCTTGAGCTACACCAGCAGCGTCACACACCTTGCGAGCGCGTGTATTGCCAATGCCAAAGATTGCGGTCATCGCAACCCAAGCATGTTTGTGGTTGGGGATGTTGACCCCGGCGATACGTGCCATTCTTGGTCTCCTTCCTTAGCCTTGACGCTGCTTATGACGTGGATCTGTGCAGATCACGCGAACCACGCCTTTTCGGCGAATGATTTTGCAATTACGGCAGATCTTCTTTACCGAAGCATTCACTTTCATGTTTCGTTTCCTGTTTTTTGGTTATTTGGCGCGGAATGTGATCCGTGCCCGTGACAAGTCGTAAGGTGTCATGTCCACCGTTACTTTGTCACCCGGCAAAATTTTTATGTAGTTCATGCGCATCTTGCCGGAGATGTGCCCTAGGACAACGTGCCCGTTCTCTAACTTCACTCGAAAAGTTGCGTTAGGCAACATCTCGAGTATTTCGCCTTGCATCTGGATGGTGTCTTCTTTCGCCATGCGCTTAGACTTTTAATCCACCCTTCAGGTTGGCCTTCTTCAGCAGACTGTCGTACTGCTGAGACATCATGTACGCCTGTACTTGCGTCATAAAATCCATTGTTACGACGACCACGATCAAAAGTGATGTTCCGCCGAAATAAAATTGAACGTTCCAAGCGCTGATAAGCAGCTCGGGAATCAAACAAACCACCGTAATGTAAATCGCACCGATGAGCGTCAATCGCGTCGTGATTTTCTCGATGTACTTGGCTGTTTGATCGCCCGGTCGATATCCAGGTATAAATGCGCCGCCTTTTTTCAGATTTTCAGCGGTTTCTTTTGGGTTGTACTGAATAGCCGTATAGAAAAAGCAGAAGAAAATGATCAGTGCCGCGTAGACGATCATGTGTACCGGTTGTCCTGGCCCCAACGCGTTCGCGACGTCACGAAGCCACGACGGCCCCGCTCCCGGCCCTAAAAAGCCAAGAATTGTCGGTACGAACAGAATTAAACTGGACGCGAAGATCGGCGGAATCACGCCTGCCATATTCAGCTTCAACGGCAAGTGCGAGCTTTGACCGCCGTAAACCTTGTTGCCGACCTGCCTCTTCGCGTAGTTAACCAGCACCTTACGCAATGCGCGCTCGAAAAATACTACCGCCGCCGTAACCACAATAACTAGCAATACGAGAAACAGCAGCTTAAGAATGCTGAGATTGCCCGAGGATTGAAGCTCGAGAGTGTTTTTCATAGCGGCGGGCAAGCCAGCCGCAATTCCAGCAAAGATTAAAAGCGAGATGCCGTTACCGAGCCCGCGTTCAGTAATTTGTTCGCCCAACCACATTAGAAACATGGTGCCGGTAACAAACGTGATTGCAGTAATCAAACGGAAAGCGATACCGGGCTCAAGAACCAAACCGGGTTGACTCTCCAGCGCGATAGCAATGCCGGATGCTTGAAAAAAGGCTAATACCAATGTGCCGTAGCGTGTGTATTGAGTGATCTTTCTGCGACCCGACTCGCCTTCTTTTTTCAACGCTTCAAGCGACGGCACAACCACTGATGCAAGCTGCATAATGATCGACGCAGAAATGTACGGCATGATCCCGAGCGCCAGAATCGAGAAGCGCTGCAACGCGCCACCCGAAAAAACGTTCATGAGACCGAGGATGCCGCCCTGCTGAGACTTAAAAAGCTCTTCGAGGACGGCAGCATTGATGCCTGGCACGGGCACGTGAGTGCCGATGCGATAGACGATCAACGCGCCTAACAAGAACAAAAGGCGACGTTTTAGGTCGCCGTATTTATTCCCTGGTTTTTGAGCTGGGTTTAACGCCACACATTCATCCTGATATCGCCCAATTTAGTTGGGCGGTGGAATTATTCGAACTTACCGCCGACGGCTTCGATCGCTTTGCGAGCGCTCGCCGTGGCACCGATGCCACGAAGAGAGACCGCGATGGTGATCTCACCACCGGCAATCACTTTAACCACCTTAGCGTCATTTGCGATCAGCTTGGCGGTTTTCAACGCCAGCATGTCGACTTCTGCCACACCAAGCTTGGCCAACGTGCCGACAGTAACTTCGGCCTGGAAATCGCGCATCAACGAGGTAAAACCACGCTTCGGCAGGCGACGCTGCAGCGGCATCTGACCGCCCTCGAAGCCAACTTTGTGGAAACCGCCGGAACGAGATTTCTGACCATTGTGGCCGCGACCAGCGGTCTTTCCCAAACCGCTGCCCATACCGCGAGCGACACGACGACGGTTCTTTTTGGAGCCTTCAGCAGGCTTGATAGTATTGAGTTGCATCTTTTACGCTTTCGTTTTCGTGCGCAAACTACGCGACCGCCACGACGAGATGCCGCACGGTGTTAACCATGCCTCGCGTCGATGGCGTATCAATAAGTTCACGAACCTGCCCCATGCGCTTTAGCCCGAGGCCCTGCACAGTAGCAACGTGATTGGACTTGGCACCAATGGGGGACTTCACCAGCTTAACTTTGAACATCTTGGCAGCCATGATCATGCCTCCGTCAATTGCTCAACGCTAAGACCACGCTTGGCGGCAACTTCACCCGGTGTCGAGACACGTTCCAGCGCGTTAAGCGTGGCGCGAACGACGTTGTAGGGATTAGTTGGGCCGAAGCACTTGGCGAGCACGTTAGTGACACCGACTACCTCAAACACGGCGCGCATAGCGCCACCAGCGATTACGCCAGTACCGTCTGAAGCAGGTTGAATCAACACAGTGGTTGCACCGTGTTTGCCGGTCACGGCATGGTGCACAGTACCCGACTTCAGGCTGACCTTGATCATCTGTCGACGAGCCTGCTCCATTGCCTTCTGAACACCTACGGGCACCTCTTTCGATTTGCCCTTGCCCATGCCGACGCGACCATCACCATCGCCAACCACGGTGAGCGCAGCGAACGCCATGATGCGGCCGCCTTTCACCACTTTGGTGACGCGATTGACGCTAATCATCTTTTCGCGAAGACCATCACTTGGCTCTTCGTTTTTCTGTACTTGGGGACGTGCCATCCGAGTACTCCTTTAGAACTTAAGACCACCGGCGCGCGCAGCTTCAGCAAGAGCTTTAACGCGACCGTGATATTGATAGCCAGACCGATCAAAAGCGACGACTTCTACGCCGGCGGCTTTTGCTTTTTCTGCGATACGCGTGCCAACCAGTTCGGCTGCCGCACGATTTCCGCCATTCTTGAGCTGCGCGCGAACGTCAGCTTCAGCGGTAGATGCACTTGCCAGAACCTTGCTGCCGTCACCGGAGATAACTTGCGCGTAGATGTGCGAGTTGGAGCGGAAAACAGCGAGACGTGTGGCCTGTTGCGCGGTCATACGCAAACGCGTTTGACGAGCGCGGCGAAGACGAGCGACTTGTTTGCTTTTATTCATGGTGATGCCCTACCTTACTTCTTCTTGGTTTCTTTGAGCGTCACGACTTCGTCCGAGTAACGAACTCCTTTGCCCTTATAAGGCTCAGGCGGACGATAGGCGCGAATCTCAGCGGCAACTTGACCAACCTGTTGACGATCAGCACCAGAGATGATGATTTCGGTCTGGGTTGGGGTGGCAACTTTTACGCCCGACGGCATCTTGTGAACCACCGGATGCGAGAAACCAAGCGACAGATTCAAACTATCGCCAGCTGCTGCAGCACGGAAACCCACACCAACCAAATTGAGCTTCTTCGAAAAGCCTTCCGACACACCGCGGACCATATTGGCAACCAGCGCGCGGCTGGTACCTGACATGGCTCGGCTGTGTTGATCACCATTGGCTGCGCTGAAGAGAATTTGATTCTCTTTGCGCTCGATGGTGACAGCGCCGCCGAAGTCGTGACCCAAGGCTCCCAGAGGGCCCTTAACGTCAACCCGACCACCGGCCAACACCACTTCTACTTTTGCGGGAATATCGACGGGGTATTTAGCAATACGTGACATGCTGATTCCCCTTAAGCGACCGTGCAGAGCACTTCGCCGCCCATGCCCAGGCTGCGTGCTTTGCGATCAGTCATCACGCCTTTGGGCGTAGACACAATAGCGACACCAAGACCGTTCATTACGCTTGGCAAGTCATCCTTGCCACGGTAAATACGAAGTCCAGGTTTGCTCACGCGATGAATCGCCTCGATAACGGGGCGACCGGCGTAATATTTCAGGCCAATTTCGAGCTCAGCGATCTTGGCAGCGTCGCCAGCGATCTTGAAGTCTTCGATATAGCCTTCGTCTTTAAGCACGCGCGCGATGGCGGTCTTTACTTTGGACGCTGGCATTTTGACGGAAACTTTTTCCATTGCCTGCGCATTACGAATGCGCGTCAACATGTCAGCGATAGGATCGGACATACTCATTGCCGAATCTCCTTACCAGCTAGCTTTGGTGAGACCCGGGATCTCACCTTTGAACGCGAGCTCACGCACCTTGTGGCGCGCAAGACCAAACTTGCTAAAGACACCACGCGGACGACCGGTCAATTGACAACGGTTGCGCAGGCGGGTCGGGTTAGCGTTACGCGGGAAAGCCTGTAGCTTTGCGCGCGCCTCAGCGTGGGCTTCTTCACCCGCGCTGCTGTCAGCAATAATGGCCTCAAGTGCGGCACGCTTTTTGGCGTACTTGGCAACGAGGTCACGACGTTTCTGTTCGCGATTGATGGTGGCGAGTTTTGCCATTTTCTTATCCTCGCTTATCCGCGGAAGGGGAAACGGAAGGCAGCCAACAGAGCTTTAGCTTCGTCGTCTGTTTTTGCCGTGGTTGCAAACGTGATGTTCATACCACGCAGTGCATCGATTTTGTCGTACTCGATCTCTGGAAAGATGATCTGTTCTTTAACGCCGAGGTTAAAGTTGCCACGGCCATCAAAACCGCGTGGCGAGATGCCACGGAAATCGCGTACCCGCGGCAGCGCCACGTTTACGAAACGATCCAGAAATTCGAACATCTGCTTGTTGCGCAGCGTCACCATGGTGCCAACCGGGTAACCTTCGCGAATCTTGTAGTTTGCGATAGCTTTCTTGGCCTTAGTCACAACGGGTTTCTGACCGACAATGGCAGTCAAGTCCTTGGTTGCGTGCTCAAGCACTTTCTTGTCCCCAACAGCTTCGCCGACACCCATGTTGACCACAATCTTGGTAAGACGCGGAACCTGCATGACGGACTTGTAGCCAAACTGCTTGACGAGCGCAGGAACGATTTCTGCGCGGTATTGATCTTGTAAGCGAGCCATATTTTTCTCCCCGCTTAAACCGGCAAGCCGGTAGATTTGAAGACACGTTGCTTGCGACCACCGTCGAGCGATTTGATCGCGACGTAATCAGGCTTCTGCGTGCTTGCGTTATAGATAGCAACGTTTGATGCGGCGATCGCAGCGTCTTTTGCCACGATACCACCCACTTCATTCTTCATGGGATTAGGACGCACGTTACGTTTGACTTGGTTGACACCAGCGACGATCAGCGTCGATTCCAGCACACGCACGACTTCGCCGCGCTTACCCTTGTCTCGGCCGGTGGTCACGACGACGGTGTCACCTTTGCGAATTTTTTGCATAGTTTCTACCTCGCCTTAAAGCACTTCGGGCGCAAGCGACACGATCTTCATGAACTTTTCGGTACGCAATTCGCGCGTAACTGGTCCAAAGATGCGAGTGCCGATAGGCTCAAGCTTTGCGTTAAGAATAACGACGGCGTTATTGTCAAATTTGACGAGCGAACCATCGCTGCGACGAATGCCTTTGGCGGTGCGAACCACAACAGCGTTGTAGACCTCGCCCTTTTTTACGCGGCCACGTGGCTGCGCATCCTTGATGCTTACTTTGATGACGTCGCCAATGCTGGCGTAACGTCGCTTCGATCCGCCCAGCACCTTAAAACACATAACGCGACGAGCGCCTGTGTTGTCGGCGACGTCGAGCATCGACTGCATTTGAATCATTAAATTCTCCAACTTTTCCCGGACAGATGATCTGCTCCGAGTAGTCTTGGGGCCCGTATCGCCAATTGACTGCGTGTGCAACCAAAAGACTGGGGATAGCCAATTATTATAAGACTAAACGGCTCACGGTGCAAGTGAGCCGTTTTCTACCGCTTTACGCGGTCTCCAGTACCTTGGACACAGTCCACGATTTGGTTTTGGAGAAAGGACGGCATGCGGCAATTTCGACCAAGTCACCCATTTTGGCGACGCTTGCTTCGTCATGTGCATGGTACTTCTGCGACTTGGTAACAACCTTGCCGTAGAGCGGATGCTTAACGCGGCGCTCGACCAACACGGTAACCGTCTTGGTCATTTTGTCGCTCACTACGCGTCCGGTTTCCGTTGCAATCAACGGCTGTTTGGAAGCTTCGCTCATTTCCCTGCTGCCTTCTGAGTAAGCACTGTTTTAACGCGCGCAATATCGCGACGAACGCGACCCAGTTGGGTCGTATTCGTCAGCTGCTGCGTGGCTTTCTGCATGCGCAGGCCGAAGTGCGTTTTATAGAGGTCGGTGAGCTCTTTGCTGAGATCCGCCTCAGATTTCACGATTAAATCTTTGGTTTTCATTCTTAACCCACCAAACGTTGTACGAACGTGGTTGCGATCGGAAGCTTGGCGGCAGCAAGCAAAAATGCTTCGCGCGCCAAAGATTCTTCAACGCCGTCCATTTCGTAGAGCACCTTACCTGGCTGAATCTCAGCCACATAGTACTCAGGATTACCTTTACCGTTACCCATGCGGACTTCGGCTGGCTTTTTGGAGATTGGCTTATCCGGGAAGATACGAATCCAGATACGTCCACCGCGCTTGATGTGGCGACTAATCGCCCGACGAGCTGCTTCGATCTGACGCGCCGTCAAACGGCCGCGGCTGGTGGCTTTGAGGCCAAATTCACCGAAACTCACTTTGTTACCGCGAGTGGCCAGACCCTTGTTTCGGCCCTTTTGCTCCTTGCGATATTTTCTTCTAGCTGGCTGTAGCATTTCTCACTCCTGCGGGGCGACGGGGACGACGTTGTTGCGTCGGCTCTTCGACTGGCGCGCCCGCTGCGTTGTCAGCAGCGGCGAGACCAAGACTTTCGCCTTTAAATACCCAAACTTTAATACCGATAATGCCGTAGCTCGTCTTGGCTTCAGACACGCCATAGTCGATGTCTGCGCGCAAGGTATGGAGAGGCACTCGGCCTTCGCGGTACCACTCTGTTCGGGCGATTTCCGCACCGTTCAGGCGACCCGCGCTCATGATCTTGATGCCTTGTGCACCGAGACGCATCGCATTTTGCATGGCGCGCTTCATGGCGCGACGGAACATAATGCGCTTTTCGAGCTGTTGAGCGATGGAATCGGCGATCAATTTCGCATCGGTTTCAGGCTTGCGCACCTCTTCGATGTTCAACGCGATTTCACAGTTCATCATTTTGCGCAATGTGGCGCGCAACGCTTCAATGTCTTCACCCTTTTTGCCAATCACAACACCCGGGCGGGCGCTGTAAATAGTAATACGGGCGTTTTTTGCAGGGCGCTCGATGATGACCTTGCTCACGTTGGCGTTTTTCAGCTTTTGCATGAGGAAAGTGCGGACCTGGTAGTCCTCATTGAGCTTCGTAGCAAAATTTTTGCTGCTGGCGTACCACTTAGAGGTCCAGGCACGGGAAACCGCAAGGCGGAATCCAGTTGGATTAATTTTTTGACCCATAGGAACCTCTAGTTGCCAACCGTCACATGAATGTGACAGGTTTGTTTGAGAAGGCGAGCGCCACGGCCTTTTGCGCGTGCGGCAAAACGACGCATAACAACTGCTTTGTCGACGTAGATCGAGGTGATCTTGAGTTCGTCGATGTCTGCGCCGTCGTTGTGTTCGGCGTTTGCAATTGCTGACTCTAAAACCTTCTTGATCAGCACGGCTGATTTCTTAGGGCTGAAGGTCAGCAGATTCAGGGCCTTGGCAACTGGCAGTCCGCGCACCTGGTCAGCGACCAGACGAGCTTTTTGATCAGAAACCGGCGCGGCTTTCATAATGGCTATTGTTTGCATGACAGCCCCTTACTTCTTCGCTACTTTTTTATCGGCCGGGTGGCCTTTGAATACGCGAGTCAACGCGAACTCACCCAGCTTATGTCCAACCATCTGGTCGGACACGTAGACCGGCACATGGGCTTTGCCATTGTGCACAGCGATCGTCAAACCAACAAAATCCGGCGTGACAGTTGAACGACGCGACCAAGTTTTAATTGGTTTCTTGTCATTCTTGGCGAGGGCCACTTCGACCTTTTTCGCCAGATGCCCATCGACAAACGGGCCCTTCTTAACGGAACGTGCCATTGTGCTTAACCCTTCTTAGCCGCATGACGTGTACGCACGATCATGGTGCTGGTGCGCTTGCTGCTGCGCGTCTTGAATCCCTTGGCTTTTTGGCCCCAAGGCGAAACGGGGTGCATACCACCGTTCGTGCGACCACCCATTGGATGGTCGACAGGGTTCATGGAAATTGCGCGTACCGTAGGACGGATACCGCGCCAACGATTCGCGCCGGCTTTACCGATTACACGAAGTGAATGCTCACCATTGCCAACTTCACCGATGGTGGCACGGCAATCGACGTGAATCTTGCGAACTTCACCAGAACGCAGGCGGAGCTGAGCGTAGACGCCCTCTCTTGCCATCAACTGGGCGGACGCACCGGCAGAACGCGCGATTTGCGCACCTTTGCCGGGTTGCATTTCAATCGCATGGATGGTAGTACCAACCGGAATATTGCGAATTGGAAGGGCGTTTCCGACCTTGATCGCTGCCTCTGCGCCGCTATGGATGCTGTCGCCAGCGTTGAGTCCCTTCGGAGCCAAAACATACCTGCGTTCGCCATCGGCGTAGCAAATTAGGGCAATGAAGGCGCTGCGGTTTGGATCGTACTCAAGGCGCTCAACTTTGCCAGGCACGCCATCTTTGTCGCGACGGAAGTCAACGATACGATAGTGATGCTTATGACCACCGCCTTTGTGGCGTGTCGTGATGTGACCGTTGTTATTGCGTCCGGAGCCACGCTTCTGGGCTACAAGCAACGGCGCATAAGGGTCGCCTTTGTGCAAATCGGGATTCACAACCTTGATCATCGAGCGGCGGCCCGGCGACGTTGGTTTGACTTTAATCAGTGCCATTATGCCTCTCCGCCAAAGTTGATTTCTTGGCCGGGCTTGAGCGAAACATAAGCTCGACGCGAGTCGCTACGACGCCCCATCGAACGGCCAAAGCGCTTGACTTTACCCGGGCGATTAAGCATTTGCACGCTCTCAACCTGAACCTTGAACAGCAATTCGACCGCTGCCTTCACCTCTGGCTTAGTCGCGTCTTGCATTACTTCGAACACAACTTGTTCGTTTTTCTCCGCGACAAAAGTGCTCTTCTCAGAAATGATAGGAGCGCGAAGAATGGTCATCAAACGATTTGGGTTCATTTGTATGACTCCTCAATCTTTGCGATGGCTGCTTTAGTCAACAACACACGGTTGTAGGCAAGCAGACTCACTGGGTCCACATTGTGCGCGGCAAGCACCGAAAGATGCGGCAGGTTTCGTGCGGCGAGAAACAGGTTATTGTCAACGCTGTCAGTGACAATCAGCGTGTCGTTAAGGCCCATGTTCTTCAATGCGCCTGCGACCAGTTTGGTCTTGGGTGCATCGACGGCAAACGACTCAACCACGTGCAGTCGATTCTCACGCACCAGTTGCGAGAGGATCGCAGCCATGCCAGCGCGATACATCTTGCGATTGACCTTGTGCGAGAAATTTTCGTCGGGTTTGTTTGGGAACGCGCGTCCACCGCCACGCCAGATTGGGCTCGAAGTCATACCGGCTCGAGCATTACCCGTGCCTTTTTGCTTCCATGGTTTCTTGGTCGAGTGGTGAACTTCAGCACGCGTTTTTTGCGCACGGTCAGCACTGCGGCCGTTGGCCTGATAGGCGATCACAACCTGGTGAACCAGGGCTTCGTTGTATTCGCGACCGAACACTTCGTCAGACGCCGAAACAGTTGCGGAGGATTTTCCCTGCGCGTCTATTACTTGCAATTCCATTGTTAGCTCCTCACCGTCGGACTGACGATGACGTGGCCACCGGCGGAACCTGGAATAGCGCCCTGAATGAGCAGAAGGCCACGTGCTACGTCGATGCGAATAACTTTGAGGCCCTGAATGGTGCGCTGGGCGTTGCCGTGCTGGCCTGCCATACGTTTACCAGGGAAAACACGGCCCGGATCCTGTGCCATACCGATAGAACCTGGAGCACGCGTGGTGACCGAGTTGCCGTGCGTGGCGCGGTTGGAGCTGAAATGGTGACGACGAATAACGCCGGTAAAACCGCGGCCCTTCGTTGTTCCAGTGACATCCACAGTTTGGCCCACGCTGAATGTTTCAACGCTGACAATAGTCCCCGCCGTCAATTCGGTCGCTTCTACGCGAAATTCGCGAGTAAACGAACCTGATTGCACGCCGGCCTTGCCGAAGTGCCCTGCCTGCGCTTTGGCCACACGTTTGGCGCGCTTGTCACCAAAGGTTACCTGCACGCCAGCGTAACCGTCATTTGCAACCGTTTTGAGTTGCGATACACGATTGTTGCTTACATCGATCACGGTAACGGCGGTGGCCGATCCGTCATCATTAAAGACGCGTGTCATACCGACTTTACGTCCGATGAGTCCTAGACTCATAGTTCACCTCTTCTTTCTTGCCATGTTCCGCTCGGAGCATGGTGCCGGTTTCAATTGACCGGCATCGCTTGGGTAGTAGCTCAGTGTTTACTGAACCTTGATTTCGACGTCGACGCCCGCTGGCAGATCCAGCTTCATGAGTTGGTCGACGGTCTTGTCATTGGGGTCAACAATATCCATCAATCGTAGATGGGTACGAATTTCGAATTGGTCACGGGAAGTCTTGTTCACATGCGGCGAGCGCAAAACGTCGAAGCGTTCAATGCGCGTGGGCAGCGGAACCGGGCCACGAACAATCGCCCCCGACCGCTTGGCGGTCTCTACAATTTCCGATGCTGACTGGTCGATCAGCTTGTAGTCAAACGCTTTAAGGCGAATGCGAATTTTTTGATTTTGCACGTTGTAGCTCGATTACTTAATAATTTTTGCGACGACGCCGGCGCCGACGGTACGGCCGCCTTCACGGATAGCGAAGCGAAGCTTCTCTTCCATCGCGATCGGTGCAATCAACGCCACCGTCATCTTCACGTTGTCTCCAGGCATCACCATTTCGGTGCCCGCTGGCAATGTGACCGAGCCCGTGACGTCCGTCGTGCGGAAGTAGAACTGTGGACGGTAGTTGTTGAAGAATGGGGTGTGACGCCCACCTTCGTCTTTGGAGAGAACGTAAATCTCACATTCAAATTCCGTGTGCGGCATGATTGAGCCCGGCTTACACAGGACTTGACCACGCTCGACGTCTTCACGCTTGGTGCCGCGCAGCAGGATGCCGACGTTGTCGCCCGCTTGACCTTGGTCGAGCAGTTTGCGGAACATTTCAACACCGGTGCAGGTGGTTTTTACTGTGGGCTTGATGCCGACGATCTCGATCTCTTCACCGACTTTGACAATGCCGCGCTCGATACGACCGGTAACAACCGTGCCGCGACCCGAGATGGAGAATACGTCTTCTACTGGCATGAGGAAGGCACCGTCAATGGCGCGCTCTGGCAATGGAATGTAGGTGTCAAGTGCTTCGGCCAGACGGTCGATGCAGGGCTCGCCCATTTCGCCTTTGTCGCCTTCGAGGGCGAGCTTGGCGGAGCCTTTGATGATTGGGATGTCGTCGCCTGGGAAGTCGTATTTCGATAGAAGTTCACGAACTTCCATTTCTACGAGTTCGAGCAGTTCTGCGTCGTCAACCATGTCGCATTTGTTGAGGAATACGATGATGTAGGGTACGCCTACCTGACGCGAGAGCAGGATGTGCTCGCGCGTTTGTGGCATGGGGCCGTCAGCGGCGGAGCACACAAGAATGGCGCCGTCCATTTGAGCGGCACCCGTGATCATGTTTTTGACGTAGTCGGCGTGGCCCGGGCAATCTACGTGCGCGTAGTGACGGTTGGCCGTTTCGTATTCAACGTGCGCGGTGTTGATGGTGATGCCGCGCGCTTTTTCTTCCGGTGCCGCGTCAATTTGGTCGTAGGCCTTGGCCTCACCACCAAACTTGCGCGATAGCACCGTGGTGATCGCCGCAGTTAACGTGGTCTTGCCGTGATCCACGTGTCCAATCGTGCCCACGTTTACGTGCGGCTTCGTACGCTCAAACTTGCCTTTTGCCATGATTTCAGTTCCTATATTTGAATTTCGCGAAGCCGTTTAATCAGCGTCGCACGAAGCCGCTACGGTCGGCGGCTCGGGGTTACAACAATTTCCGACTAATGACTAAGCGCTCTTCGCTTTTGTCACCGCTTCAGCGACGTTACGCGGCGCCTCAGTGTAATGCTTGAATTCCATCGTGTAGGTTGCACGACCTTGGGTCGCGGAACGCAGCGATGTCGAGTAACCAAACATCTCACTCAGCGGCACTTCGGCCTTGATGATCTTGCCACCAAGCACATCGTCCATACCTTGCACCATGCCGCGACGTGAAGACAGATCACCCATCACCGTACCAGCGTAGTCTTCGGGCGTCTCTACTTCGACCGACATCATCGGCTCCAGCAGTACTGGGTTTGCCTTACGCATACCGTCTTTGAACGCGATCGATGCTGCCATTTTGAACGCGTTTTCGTTGGAGTCAACTTCGTGGTACGAACCGTCAAACAACGTAACTTTGACGTCTACGACTGGGAAGCCAGCAACCACACCATTCGGCAGTGTTTCGACCACACCCTTATTGACCGCAGGAATGTATTCACGAGGAACAACACCGCCCTTAATGGCGTCAACAAACTCGAAGCCCTTGCCCGCTTCGTTAGGTTCAACTTTGAGCCAGACGTGGCCATATTGTCCACGTCCACCCGATTGCTTAACGAATTTGCCTTCGATTTCGGTTGCCTTGCGAATCGTCTCACGATAAGCCACCTGAGGCTTGCCAACGCTCGCTTCAACGCCAAATTCGCGCTTCATGCGATCAACCAGAATTTCCAAATGCAACTCGCCCATACCGGCGATGATGGTCTGACCAGATTCTTCATCGGTACGCACGCGGAACGACGGGTCTTCCTTGGCCAGACGACCCAATGCCATGCCCATTTTCTCTTGGTCGGCCTTCGTTTTTGGCTCAACGGCTTGCGAGATGACGGGCTCAGGAAACACCATGCGCTCAAGCGTAATAAGTGCTGTCGGATCGCAGAGCGTGTCTCCAGTCGTGGCCTCTTTCAATCCCACTGCAGCGGCGATGTCACCCGCGCGAACCTCTTCAAGCTCTTCGCGTTCGTTGGCATGCATCTGCAGTAGACGGCCAATACGCTCGCGCTTACCCTTGATCGGGTTGTAAATAGTGTCGCCCGACTTCACCACGCCCGAATAGACGCGGAAGAAGATCAGCTGGCCAACGTAGGGGTCGGTCATGATTTTGAACGCAAGCGCGGAGAACTTCTCGCTGTCATCGGCTTGACGCACGATAGGCTTATCGTCGTCGTCAAGACCGGTGACTGGCGGAATGTCGGTTGGTGCTGGCATGTATTCAATCACGGCATCCAACATGGCCTGTACGCCTTTGTTTTTGAACGCCGAGCCGCACATCATTGGCACGATTTCGCTTGCGATTGTACGCAGACGAATACCTTGCTTGATTTCGACCTCTGTGAGGTTGCCGCTTTCAAGGTACTTGTTCATCAAGTCCTCATTGGCTTCGGCCGCGGATTCGACCATTTTGCCACGCCACTCATCCGCTGTAGCTTGCAGCTCAGCAGGGATGTCGCGCGCTTCATACTTCATGCCCTGTGAAGCTTCGTCCCAATAAATGGCCTTCATGCGAACGAGATCAATCACGCCCTGGAAATTCTCTTCGGCACCGATTGGCACCTGCATAATGACCGGGTTAGCCTTCAGGCGACCACGCATTTGGTCGTAAACCTTGAAAAAATCCGCGCCGGTACGATCCATCTTGTTAACGAATGCAAGACGCGGCACTTTGTATTTGTTAGCTTGGCGCCATACGGTTTCCGATTGTGGCTGAACGCCACCCACTGCGCAGTAGACCATGCACGCGCCGTCGAGCACACGCATCGAGCGCTCCACTTCGATCGTGAAATCAACGTGGCCAGGCGTATCAATAATGTTGATACGGTGCTCCGGAAAGTTTTTGTCCATCCCCTTCCAAAAACAGGTCGTTGCAGCCGACGTAATCGTGATACCGCGCTCGCGCTCCTGCTCCATCCAATCCATAGTGGCCGCACCATCGTGCACTTCGCCAATTTTGTGTGAAACACCGGTGTAGAAAAGGATGCGTTCGGTCGTCGTGGTTTTTCCTGCGTCGATGTGCGCGGAAATTCCGATGTTACGATAGCGGCTAATGGGTGTAGTACGTGGCATATCAGTCACCAAAGGCCCCGCTCTGCTTGTGGCGGACAGGGCTCAAACAAATTAAAAACGGAAGTGCGAGAAAGCTTTGTTAGCTTCTGCCATACGGTGAACTTCCTCACGCTTCTTCACGGCACCGCCACGGCCTTCTGCAGCCTCTAGCAATTCGTTCGCTAGGCGAGCGCCCATGGATTTTTCACCGCGCTTACGCGCAGCGTCGCGAATCCACCGCATTGACAGCGCGGAGCGGCGGGACGGACGAACTTCGACCGGCACCTGAAAGTTAGCGCCGCCTACGCGGCGGCTTTTCACTTCGACCATTGGCTTGGCATTGCCGAGCGCGGTTGAGAAGATTTCCAGCGGATCTTTGCCGCCTTTTTTGCTGATGATGTCAAGGGCGCCATAAACGATGCGTTCTGCGACTGCCTTTTTACCAGCGGTCATAATGACGTTCATGAACTTAGAGATTTCGACATTGCCAAATTTAGGATCCGGCAGGATGTCGCGTTTAGGTACTTCACGACGGCGGGGCATTTAAACCATCCTCAAAAATTAGTGTAGCGCCTGCAACAGCAAGGCGCTTTGGGGCGAGCGTGGCTCGACGAAAATTACGATTTCTTCGGGGCTTTCGCGCCGTATTTCGAACGGGATTGCTTGCGATCTTTCACACCAGCCGTATCCAAAGAACCGCGCACCATGTGGTAGCGCACACCCGGCAAGTCTTTGACGCGGCCGCCGCGAATCAGCACCACTGAGTGCTCTTGCAGGTTGTGGCCTTCGCCGCCGATGTAGGAAATCACTTCGAAACCGTTCGTCAAGCGCACCTTCGCGACCTTACGAAGTGCAGAGTTCGGCTTCTTCGGGGTCGTGGTGTAAACGCGCGTGCACACGCCACGCTTTTGCGGGCCTTTTTCGAGCGCCGGACTCTTGCTTTTTGCAACGACCGGAGTACGCCCTTGGCGCACTAACTGATTGATGGTTGGCATATTTCGCCTTCGTTTTTGTTGAACTTAGCTGCTACTGTTGGCAACAAAGCTTGGAAAAGACCGCGATTATAGACCGCAGTCAAAATTTTCGTCAAGAGGTAAGTTCGACTTACTACTCCAAACGCAGTCAATGGGCCCAGATATTTTTGTCCGGGCCATTGGTCTTTCACTTACGCAGCGTTCGCGCTTTCTTCGGTGGCCACATCCGCTTCAGCAGAAATCGCTGACGTATCAATGAGGTCTGCCGCCAGATTTGCCTTGCGTAAACGGTGATGCGCTAACCCAGTCCCTGCTGGAATCAACCGGCCAACAATGACGTTCTCCTTCAGGCCGCGCAGTTCGTCACGTTTGCCCATAATCGCTGCTTCCGTGAGCACACGGGTGGTCTCTTGGAAGGAGGCGGCAGAGATGAAGGAGTCAGTGGACAACGAGGCCTTCGTAATGCCGAGCAACATATGGTCGAATTGTGCAGGCGCTTTGCCAGCGGCTTTTACGCGATCATTTTCAGCAAACAGTTCAGCCCGCTCGACTTGCTCGCCCAAAATGAATTTGGTGTCACCCGCTTGCGAGACGGTGACGCGACGCAGCATCTGGCGAACGATAACTTCGATGTGTTTATCGTTAATTTTGACGCCTTGCAATCGGTACACCTCTTGCACCTCGTCAATCACATATTTAGTCAGAGCTTCAACACCGAGGAGACGCAGGATATCGTGCGGATCAGCCGGCCCGTCAACAATGGCTTCGCCTTTGTTGACCACTTGACCATCAATCGCCATGACGGCCTTTTCCTTCGGAATCAGGTATTCATGAGAAACGCCGTCCATGTCTTTAATGACGAGGCGTTGCTTACCTTTCGTATCTTTGCCGAACGAAACGGTGCCGGTGACTTCCGCCAACATGCCTGCGTCTTTGGGAGAGCGTGCCTCAAAGAGCTCGGCAACGCGCGGCAGGCCGCCGGTAATGTCACGAGTCTTCGAGGTTTCCATCGGCATGCGTGCCAGCATGTCACCAGGAGCGACTTCTTGCCCGTCTTTCACGAGAATGATGGAGCCGATCTGAAACGTAATCGTCAACGGTGTATCTGAACCAGCTGGCTTAATCTCGTTGCCTTTTGCGTCAACTAGTTTGAGCTGAGGACGCACACCCTTGGCTTGCGAGCCAGCTCGGCGCTTGGCATCGATCACCACCAATGTCGAAATACCAGTGACGTCGTCGGTCTGCTTAGCAACCGTGACGCCTTCTTGTACGTTTTCGAACTTCACACGACCTTGGAATTCGGTCAGGATCGGGCGTGAGGTTGCGTCCCACTCGGCGAGGATTTGACCAGCCTTAACGACCTTACCATCTTCCACCAACAGCTTCGCGCCGTACGGCACTTTGTGACGTTCACGCTCGCGAGCGCCATCGGAGATCACAACCTCTGCTGAGCGCGCGATCACAATTTTGTCGCCGCCCGCGTTCTTGACGTAACGCATCGCGCCAGCAAAGTTCGCAGTACCCGCAGACTTGGTTTCTACAGTGCTGGCTGCCGCGGTACGCGAGGCTGCGCCACCGATATGGAACGTGCGCATGGTGAGCTGGGTGCCTGGCTCGCCGATTGACTGAGCGGCGATAACGCCGACCGCTTCACCTTGATTCACCAGCTGGCCACGCCCCAAATCGCGACCGTAACACTTGGCGCAAAGGCCGTGACGGGTTGCACATGTCAGCGGTGAACGCGTTTTAACCTCATCGATACCCAAGCTCTCGATCAGGTCAACGTCGTCTTCATTCAGAAGATGCGCTGAGCCGACAACAACCTTACCTGTTTCAGGATGAACAACATCGCCGATCGTTGTGCGGCCCAGGATGCGGTCACGCAACGACTCGATGACTTCGCCGCCAGACACGACAGCCTTCATCACAAGACCTTCAACTGTGCCGCAATCGGTATCGGTCACGACTAGATCTTGCGTCACGTCCACAAGGCGACGTGTGAGGTAGCCGGAGTTTGCCGTTTTCAGTGCGGTATCGGCCAGGCCTTTACGAGCACCGTGAGTCGAAATGAAGTACTGGAGAACGTTCAGACCTTCACGGAAGTTAGCCGTGATCGGTGTCTCAATGATAGATCCGTCCGGCTTCGCCATCAGACCACGCATACCTGCCAATTGGCGAATCTGGGCGGCCGAACCGCGCGCACCAGAGTCCGCCATCATGAAGATGGAGTTAAACGAGTCCTGCTTGACCGATTTGCCTTCGCGATCGATCACCATTTCAGAACCGAGGCGCGACATCATGGCGCGCGCGATGTCGTCACCTGCTGCGCCCCAAATATCCACGACCTTGTTATAGCGTTCACCCGACGTCACGAGACCCGACGAATACTGCTGCTGAATTTCTTTGACCTGAGCCTCTGCGTTCGCAAGAATTGCATTTTTCTCTGGTGGAATGAGCATGTCGTCCGCGGCGAAGGAGAAGCCAGCACGGGTTGCCAAACGGAAACCCGACTGCATCAGTTTGTCAGCGAACACTACCGTAGCTCGCAAGCCACAACGGCGGAAACTGGCGTTAATCAGCTTCGAAATTTCTTTCTTTTTCAGCGGCTTGTTGATGACGGAGAACGGCAAGCCCTCCGGCAAAATGTCCGACAGCAGTGCACGACCAACGGTCGTGTCTTCGCGCTTGATTTGGTCAATTCGCTCGCCGTCGGGCCCGAACGTGATCTGACGAATGCGAACCATAATTTTCGCGTGCAAGTCGACCATGCGCGTTTCGTACGCACGCGACACTTCAAGCACATCGGAAAACATCATACCTTCGCCGCGCGCGTTGATTTTCTCGCGAGTGGCGTAATAGAGGCCGAGCACGATATCCTGTGATGGAACGATACATGGATCGCCATTTGACGGAAGCAGGACGTTGTTTGACGCCAGCATCAATGTTCGCGCTTCGGCCTGCGCTTCGAGGGACAATGGTACGTGGACGGCCATTTGGTCGCCGTCGAAGTCGGCGTTAAACGCAGTACAAACGAGCGGGTGCAGTTGAATGGCTTTGCCTTCGATGAGGACGGGTTCAAAGGCCTGGATACCCAAGCGATGAAGCGTAGGCGCACGGTTCAAAAGCACTGGGTGCTCACGAATGACCTCTTCAAGCAGATCCCATACCAATGGCTCTTCGCTCTCAACCCGGCGCTTTGCTTCCTTAATGGTCTTGGCCTCGCCCATTTGCTCCAGGCGATTAAAGATGAACGGTTTGAAAAGCTCCAATGCCATCTTCTTTGGCAAACCACATTGATGTAGTTTGAGCTGCGGACCGACCACGATAACGGAACGCCCCGAGTAGTCGACGCGCTTACCGAGCAAGTTTTGACGGAAACGGCCCGACTTACCCTTAATCATGTCTGCAAGCGATTTGAGCGGACGCTTATTAGCCCCCGTCATCGCCTTGCCGCGACGACCATTGTCCAGCAGCGAGTCAACCGACTCTTGCAGCATGCGCTTTTCATTGCGAACGATGATGTCCGGGGCTTTGAGCTCTAACAAGCGCTTAAGGCGGTTGTTACGGTTGATCACACGGCGGTAGAGATCGTTGAGGTCAGACGTAGCGAAACGACCACCATCCAGTGGCACCAACGGACGCAATTCCGGTGGCAACACAGGCAACACCTCAAGCACCATCCAATCGGGTTTAATGCCCGATTTGAGGAATGCTTCGAGCACCTTCAGGCGCTTAGAAATTTTCTTGATCTTCGCCTCGGACGACGTTGCTCCCAATTCGACGCGAAGGCGCTCAGCCTCCTCGACTACATGAATAGATGACAGCAATTCGCGCACGGCTTCTGCACCCATGAGCGCTTTGAAATCGTCGCCGAATTCTTCGGTTTTGGCGATGTAATCGTCTTCCGTCAGCAGTTGGCCGCGCTGAAGCGGAGTTAGGCCCGGATCAACAACAACAAATGCTTCAAAGTAGAGGACGCGTTCGATATCTCTCAGCGTCATGTCAAGCACCATACCTAAGCGGGAAGGCAATGACTTCAGGAACCAAATATGCGCTACAGGGGAGGCCAATTCAATGTGCCCCATACGTTCGCGGCGAACTTTAGTGAGCGTAACTTCAACGCCACATTTTTCGCAGATAACGCCACGATGCTTCAGGCGCTTGTATTTGCCGCACAGGCATTCGTAGTCTTTGATGGGTCCAAAAATTTTGGCGCAAAACAAGCCATCGCGTTCTGGCTTGAACGTGCGGTAGTTAATGGTTTCCGGTTTTTTGACTTCGCCAAACGACCAGGAGCGAATACGCTCAGGAGACGCAAGGCCGATCTTGATCGCATCGAACTCTTCGTTCGGGGTCGTCTGTTTGAACAGGTCTAACAAGGCGTTCATATTTTCCCTTTGAATTCGGAGTGACTACTTGCGCTCAAGGTCGATATCGATACCGAGCGACCTGATTTCTTTAACGAGCACGTTGAAAGATTCCGGCATCCCGGCTTCGATCTTATGTTCGCCCTTTACGATGTTTTCGTAAACTTTTGTTCGGCCCACTACGTCGTCAGACTTGACGGTGAGCATTTCTTGCAAGGTGTAGGCGGCACCGTATGCTTCGAGCGCCCATACCTCCATCTCACCGAAACGCTGACCACCGAACTGCGCTTTGCCGCCCAGAGGTTGCTGCGTAACGAGACTGTAGGGGCCAGTCGAACGTGCGTGCATCTTATCGTCAACAAGGTGATGCAGCTTGAGAACGTGCATATAACCCACGGTAACTTGGCGGTCGAAGGCCTCACCTGTGCGACCGTCATGCAAAGTAATCTGCCCAGACTGCGGCAGATCTGCAAGTTTCAGCATGCTCTTGATCTCGGCCTCGTTTGCACCATCAAAAACCGGCGTTGCAAACGGCAAACCGTGGCGTAAATTGCTGGCGAGCTCAGTAATTTCACCGTCCGTAAACGAGGCAATGTCTTGCTTAGCGCCGACGTCGTGATAAATGGTTTCGACGAAACCACGAATCTCCTTCACGTTGGCTTGTTGCTTAATCATGGCGTCAATCTTGTTGCCGATGCCCTTTGCCGCCCAGCCCAAGTGAACTTCCAGAATTTGCCCCACGTTCATCCGCGATGGCACGCCCAGCGGATTGAGCACCACGTCTACGGTCGTGCCGTCTGCCTGATACGGCATATCTTCGACAGGGACGATCTTCGAGACAACACCCTTGTTGCCGTGACGACCGGCCATCTTGTCACCAGGTTGCAGACGGCGTTTAACCGCTACATAAACCTTGACCATTTTGAGCACACCCGCTGGAAGCTCGTCACCTTGCGTGAGCTTGCGCTTCTTCTGTTCAAACGCTGCGTCGAAGTTATGGCGCGTAGCAGTCAGGCTTTCTTTGACGCCTTCGAGCTGGCGAGCGGCCTCGTCGTCAGCCAGACGCAAATCGAACCAGTCGTAGCGCCCTAGTGAGGACAAATATTCTTTGTCGAGTTTGGTGCCCTTCGCGAGCTTTTTAGGGCCGCCGCTGGCAACTTTGCCTTCAAGCAAGCGCTCAAGACGTTCGAACGCGTCGTTCTCTACGATGCGAAGTTGATCAGCCAAATCTTTCTTGTAGCCACGCAGCTCTTCGTCGATGATGAGTTGCGCGCGCTTGTCACGCTCAATGCCTTCGCGAGTGAAGACTTTAACGTCGATCACCGTTCCAGCAATACCCGACTGAACGCGAAGCGATGTGTCCTTAACGTCGCTCGCTTTTTCGCCGAAGATTGCACGGAGCAATTTCTCTTCCGGCGTAAGTGTCGTTTCGCCTTTTGGCGTCACTTTGCCGACGAGCACGTCGCCCGCTTCAACTTCAGCACCAATATAGACAATGCCTGATTCGTCGAGTCGCGTGAGCTGCGTTTCGCCCAAGCTCGAGATGTCACGCGTAATTTCCTCGGCGCCCAGCTTGGTGTCGCGTGCAACGACCGTCAACTCTTCGATGTGAATCGAGGTGTAGCGATCTTGCGCGACCACGCGCTCAGAGATCAAGATCGAGTCTTCGTAGTTGTAGCCGTTCCAAGGCATGAACGCGACGAGCATGTTTTGGCCAAGCGCAAGTTCGCCCTTGTCCGTCGACGCACCGTCGGCAATTACATCGCCTTTGGCGATGATGTCGCCCACCTTAACAAGCGGGCGCTGGTTAATGTTGGTGTTTTGGTTTGACCGTGTGTATTTGATGAGGTTGTAGATGTCTACGCCCACGTCGCCGGAGGCCGCTTCGGCATCATTTGCGCGAATCACTACACGTGCTGCGTCTACATAATCCACGCGACCGCCGCGTTTGGCAGTAACTACCGTACCTGAGTCGATGGCGGCCGTGCGCTCTACGCCTGTGCCCACAAATGGCTTCTCAGGGCGCAAACATGGTACCGCCTGCCGTTGCATGTTTGAACCCATCAACGCGCGGTTCGCGTCGTCGTGCTCAAGGAACGGAATCAGTGAAGCGGCCACGGAAACGATCTGCGAAGGCGCGACGTCCATGTACGTCACTTCTGACGGCGGCATGAGCGTTGAGTCGCCTTTGATACGGCACGCAACGAACTCGCCAGTGAGATTGCCTTTGTCATCGAGCGGTGCATTCGCCTGCGCGATAACGTAGTTGCTCTCTTCAATAGCCGACAGATACGCAATCTCAGCCGTTACCGCGCCGTTGACCACTTTACGATATGGCGTCTCGATGAAGCCATAATCGTTCACGCGCGCGAACAGCGCTAGCGAGTTGATCAGGCCGATGTTCGGCCCCTCAGGCGTTTCAATGGGGCACACGCGACCGTAATGGGTTGGATGCACGTCGCGCACTTCAAAGCCTGCGCGTTCGCGCGTCAAGCCACCCGGGCCCAATGCGGAGACGCGACGCTTGTGCGTAATCTCGGACAATGGGTTCGTTTGATCCATGAACTGCGAGAGTTGGCTGGAGCCGAAAAACTCTTTGATTGCCGCAGAAATTGGCTTCGCATTGATCAGGTCATGCGGCATCAAGTTTTCACTTTCGGCCTGACCTAGACGCTCTTTGACCGCACGTTCAACACGCGCCAAACCGCTGCGGAATTGGTTTTCAGCTAACTCACCCACGCTACGTACACGACGATTACCCAAGTGATCGATGTCGTCAACTTGTCCGCGTCCGTTGCGCAAATCAAGAATGATGCGAACGGTCTCGAAGATGTCGTCGTGCGTGAGAACCATCGGGCCCTCAATTTCGTCACGGCCTACGCGACGGTTGAACTTCATGCGACCAACGCGAGAAAGATCGTACGTGTCCTCATTGAAGAAAAGCCGATGGAACAGCGCCTCTACCGCCTCGGCAGTTGGCGGCTCGCCAGGACGCATCATTCGATAGATCGCCACGCGGGCGGTCGTCTTATCCGGAACGTCGTCCGTCTTGAGCGTCATGGAAATCCATGGGCCCTCGTCCAATTCATTGATGTACAGCGTACGAATGTGATCAACGCCGCCTTCAATTAGTTTTTTGAGCGACTCTTCGGTCAACTCTTCATTGGCCTTGAGGAGAACCTCACCGGTTTCCTTATCGATAACGTTGGTCGCAACGATACGGCCGATCACGTCCTCAGTCGGCAGCATGAGGCGTTCGACTTTGGCCGATTGCAGGTCGCGGATGTGTTTAGCCGTGACGCGCTTGTCTTTGGCGACAACTACCGTTCCGTCCGTGGTCGTGATGTCAAAACGTGCGACCTCACCTTTGACGCGCTCAGGAACAAACGCGATTTCATTGCCGCGCGGCGTGAAATGAACGTCGTCAAATTTGAAGTAACGTGCGAGAATTTCTTCGTCCGTCAGGCCCAGTGCTTTGAGCAAAATCGTGACCGGCATTTTGCGGCGACGATCAATGCGGAAGTACAGATAGTCTTTCGGATCAAATTCAAAGTCGAGCCAAGAGCCGCGGTAAGGAATCACGCGAGCGGAAAACAGCAATTTGCCAGAGCTATGTGTTTTGCCTTTGTCGTGCTCGAAGAACACGCCAGGCGAACGGTGCAACTGCGATACGATAACGCGTTCAGTACCGTTGATGACGAAAGAGCCATTCTCAGTCATGAGCGGCATTTCGCCCATGTACACCTCTGACTCCTTTACTTCCTTAACGGTGTCCTTGGCCGCTTCTCGATCATAAATAATCAAGCGAACTTTGGCACGTACGGGGGCTGCGAAGGTCAGGCCGCGTTGCTGGCATTCCACGACATCAAATGGGGGCGTGCCGAGCGTGTAATGCACGTATTCCAATTTCGCAAAGCCGTTGTGGCTTGAGATCGGAAAAATCGAGGTAAACGCTGACTCCAAGCCTATGTTTTTCCGATCTTGCTGCCGAACCCCTTCTTGCAGGTACTCGTTGTATGAGGCGAGCTGTGTATGTAGCAGGTAGGGCACCGGCAACACTGCGGTGCGCGATCCGAAGCTTTTACGGATGCGTTTTTTTTCTGCGAAGGCGTACGTCATGTGTTCCTCAACTGTGGAAGCGAGAAGCGCGACCGTGGACTATCCCTGGATAAGTCGTCGGGTTGCGGGAGCGAGAGAAGGCTCTCGGCTGTGACGGAACCTTAGCTACGTCACAAACGGGAACAGTCTCTTGAAACGGCGAAGGGCCGGAGGAGCTTTTCAGCTCCGCCAGCCCTTGGCACCGGGGCGAAGTTATTTAACTTCGGCCTTAGCGCCTGCGTCGTCAAGTTTCTTCTTGGCGGCTTCAGCATCAGCCTTAGGCATAGCTTCTTTAACCGTTTTAGGTGCGCCGTCAACGAGGTCTTTCGCCTCTTTCAAGCCGAGACCGGTGATTTCGCGAACCGCCTTAATCACGCCAACTTTGTTTGCGCCGACTTCTTTGAGTACGACGTCAAATTCCGTCTTCTCTTCAACTGCAGCAGCGGCAGCACCGCCACCAGCACCGGCTGGAGCGGCCATCGCAGCAGCTGAAACTCCGAATTTTTCTTCGATCGCTTTAACGAGATCGTTCAGATCCATCACCGACATCGTGTCGAGTGCGGCGAGGAAGTCATCTTTATTGAATGCCATGTGTGGCTCCTAAATTTTTATATCAACGAATGGATTAAGCGGCAACAGCGTCAGCGGCGGGCGCTTCAGGCGCAGGCGCACCTTTGCTCTCCGCAACGGCGGCCAACACACGCGCAATGCGCGAAACGGGCGACATCAGCAAACCAGCCAATTGCGCGAGCAATACTTCCTTGCTCGGAATGGATGCGAGTGCAATGACAGCCGCTTTATCGAGCAATTTGCCATCAAATGCGCCCGCTTTAACCACGATTTTGTCGTTGGTTTTAGCGAAATCGCTGATGACTTTTGCGGCGGCGACTGCGTCTGTGGACATGCTGTAAATCAGCGGCCCGGACATTTCGCCCGCGGCCACTTCAAACGGCGACCCAGCTACAGCGCGGCGCGCGAGTGTGTTTTTCAACACATGCAAGTAAACACCTTGCTCACGAGCGCTTCTACGTAGCTTGGTCATGTCCGCGACCTTGGTGCCGCGATACTCAGCCATGACGAGTGTCTGCGCGTTTGCAACTTGCGCTTTGACTTCGTCGATGACCGCGGCCTTTTCAGTGCGATTTAGACTCAAGTTAATCTCCTGTCAAACTCATCAAACATCTTGTTTGATGAGCGGGTTTCAGCGACCTTGCCGCATCCAATCCCTGTGTTGCATCATCGCTGAAACCACACATAAATTTCGTACAGCGGGACCGCCATCTGCGTTGGTTGCGACTAATCATGCGATTAGCCGACGATTAAGAATGTTCGAAAAATCTCCACTCGCCAACGGTCTTGGATAGCCTGTTGTCAAATCGCAAGCGACTTTAGAACAGCCCACCAATCTCTTTAAGCCGCGCTATTGCGCCGCCTGTGTCGCGCCGAAGGCACCAGTGTCAACGCGGACACCCGAACCCATCGTGCTAGACACGCTTACTTTCTTCAGATACACGCCTTTAGAAGACGCTGGCTTTGCTTTTTGCAGCGCCTCAACGAGTGCGCGCAAGTTGATTTCCAACGCGGCGACTTCAAACGACGCACGACCGAGGGTTGCGTGAACGATACCTGCCTTGTCAGTGCGGTATTGCACCTGACCAGCTTTCGCATTCTTCACGGCGGTAGCTACGTCAGCACTCACTGTGCCAACCTTCGGATTTGGCATCAAACCGCGAGGGCCGAGCACTTGACCGAGCGTACCCACTACGCGCATTGCATCAGGCGAGGCGATTACGACGTCAAAGTCCATAAAGCCGCCTTTGACGCGCTCCGCGAGGTCATCAAAACCTACAACGTCTGCGCCGGCTGCTTTAGCTTCATCGGCCTTAGCGCCTTGTGCGAACACTGCTACGCGAACAGTTTTGCCCGTACCGGACGGCATAACCACTGAACCGCGGACGGTTTGATCGGATTTCTTGGCGTCAATACCGAGGTTGATTGCAACGTCGATCGATTCGTTGAATTTAGCCGTTGCAGTGGTCTTAGCCAGAGCGAGAGCATCCACAACAGCGTAAAACTTGTTGCGGTCAACTTTTCCTTCAAGCGCCTTAGCGCGTTTCGAGAGCTTTGCCATAATTACTTCACTCCTTCAACGGTGATGCCCATCGAACGCGCGCTACCTGCAATGGTGCGAACGGCAGCATCGAGGTCAGCAGCCGTGAGGTTAGGCATTTTGACTTTGGCGATCGCTTCGGCTTGAGCACGCGTCAGTTTGCCAACTTTATCGGTATGCGGCTTTGCCGAACCCTTCGCAACTTTCGATTCCTTCTTGATCAAGTACGTCGCTGGCGGCGTGCCCATGATGAAGGTGAAGCTCTTGTCGGCGAACGCGGTGATGGTGACCGGAATCGGCATTCCAGGCTCCATGCCTTGGGTCTGCGCGTTGAACGCTTTGCAGAACTCCATGATATTCAGACCGCGCTGGCCGAGCGCTGGGCCGATAGGTGGCGACGGATTCGCCTTGCCTGCGGGAACTTGCAGCTTAATAAAGCCGACGATTTTCTTTGCCATGATGGCTCCTGATTTTGGGTGCTACCGAACGCCGATTGTTTACGACGCTCTCCCCGTTAAAAAGTAACCGTCGACTCGCATCGACGCTTACACCTTATGCTTTTTCTACCTGTCCAAAATCCAATTCGACCGGTGTTGCGCGTCCGAAAATCATCACTGAAACGTGAAGCTTTGATTTCTCGTAATTGACGTCTTCAACATTGCCCATGAAGTCGCTGAATGGGCCATCTTTGACGCGAACGGCTTCACCGACCTCAAACAGGAACTTGGGTTTCGGCTTTTCGCCGCCTGTCTGAACTTGGTTCAGAATCGTGTCTACTTCTTTTTGCGAAATTGGAGCTGGACGGGTGGCGGTACCGCCGATAAAGCCCGTCACTTTTGGCGTGCTCTTGACCAAATGCCATGAGTCATCGGTCATTTCCATTTCGACCAGCACGTAGCCCGGAAAAAACTTGCGCTCCGACATCGACTTCTGGCCGTTCTTGATCTCAACGACCTCTTCGACGGGCACCATGACTTGGCCGAACTGCGAAGCAACCTCAGAGCGAGCAATTCGCTCAACCAGCGCGCGTTGCACAGTCTTCTCAAAGCCAGAGAACGCATGCACGACATACCAGCGCTTTGGCTTGGCGGTCGCTTCGGCTACGACGGCTGCGCTATCGGTGTTATCCATGATGTCCTTTATTGAATCGTCGACTACAGTACTACTCGAACGATCAGCCGCGCTTCGTTAGCAGCGATATGATGTATGCGATCGTGGTGTCCACGGCGAACAAGAAGATCGCCATAACCACCGCGAACGCGAAAACGATCAACGTCATCTGAATCGTTTCCTTGCGAGTTGGCCAAGCGACTTTTTTGCCCTCATCGATGGACTCACGCGCAAACTGCACGAAGTCTTTGCCCGGTGCGGACGCATAGGCAACACCTGCGCCTGCCAATAAACCGGCAACGACCATCAACATGCGCAGCGCGAGCGCTGATTCTGCAAAATGATAGAAGCCATACACACCAGCCGCAACGCAGACGAACGCCGCGAAGAAGATGGCCCAATTTTTTGATGTGTCGTTCATGCTTGCTGCTGCCTGCTTCTGGGACTATGCCGCGTTAGCGCTTGCCGTGAGGAAAGCAAAACGTGGCAGGGGCGGAGGGAATCGAACCCCCATCGACGGTTTTGGAAACCGTAGCTTTACCACTAAGCTACGCCCCTAAAATTTTGGCGCAGAGGCAACAAGTGCCCCAACGCCGTGGTCACTACTTAATAATTTTTGCGACGACGCCGGCGCCGACGGTACGGCCGCCTTCACGGATAGCGAAGCGAAGCTTCTCTTCCATCGCGATCGGTGCAATCAACGCCACCGTCATCTTCACGTTGTCTCCAGGCATCACCATTTCGGTGCCCGCTGGCAATGTGACCGAGCCCGTGACGTCCGTCGTGCGGAAGTAGAACTGTGGACGGTAGTTGTTGAAGAATGGGGTGTGACGCCCACCTTCGTCTTTGGAGAGAACGTAAATCTCACATTCAAATTCCGTGTGCGGCATGATTGAGCCCGGCTTACACAGGACTTGACCACGCTCGACGTCTTCACGCTTGGTGCCGCGCAGCAGGATGCCGACGTTGTCGCCCGCTTGACCTTGGTCGAGCAGTTTGCGGAACATTTCAACACCGGTGCAGGTGGTTTTTACTGTGGGCTTGATGCCGACGATCTCGATCTCTTCACCGACTTTGACAATGCCGCGCTCGATACGACCGGTAACAACCGTGCCGCGACCCGAGATGGAGAATACGTCTTCTACTGGCATGAGGAAGGCACCGTCAATGGCGCGCTCTGGCAATGGAATGTAGGTGTCAAGTGCTTCGGCCAGACGGTCGATGCAGGGCTCGCCCATTTCGCCTTTGTCGCCTTCGAGGGCGAGCTTGGCGGAGCCTTTGATGATTGGGATGTCGTCGCCTGGGAAGTCGTATTTCGATAGAAGTTCACGAACTTCCATTTCTACGAGTTCGAGCAGTTCTGCGTCGTCAACCATGTCGCATTTGTTGAGGAATACGATGATGTAGGGTACGCCTACCTGACGCGAGAGCAGGATGTGCTCGCGCGTTTGTGGCATGGGGCCGTCAGCGGCGGAGCACACAAGAATGGCGCCGTCCATTTGAGCGGCACCCGTGATCATGTTTTTGACGTAGTCGGCGTGGCCCGGGCAATCTACGTGCGCGTAGTGACGGTTGGCCGTTTCGTATTCAACGTGCGCGGTGTTGATGGTGATGCCGCGCGCTTTTTCTTCCGGTGCCGCGTCAATTTGGTCGTAGGCCTTGGCCTCACCACCAAACTTGCGCGATAGCACCGTGGTGATCGCCGCAGTTAACGTGGTCTTGCCGTGATCCACGTGTCCAATCGTGCCCACGTTTACGTGCGGCTTCGTACGCTCAAACTTGCCTTTTGCCATGATCAGTAGCCTCGCGAGGTGTATTACAAAGAACAGAAACTGGTGCCCATGATGCGGATCGAACGCACGACCTCTCCCTTACCAAGGGAGTGCTCTACCACTGAGCTACATGGGCGGATGTTTGAGCTCTCGCGCCGTCTGGCGAAATCGCAAACATCGAACCATTACCTCGGCCCAACAACGTATGGAGCGGGTGAAGGGAATCGAACCCTCGTCATAAGCTTGGAAGGCTTCAGCTCTACCATTGAGCTACACCCGCAGTGGCTTGGTTGACACCAAACGAACCGCACATCACCAGATCAATAACGCCTTGTTTTGCGACAACCCACACAGGCGCACTGGCGGAAAAGACGCGGTCCGCTACCTTGATACTCAAGACGTTTCACCGTCAAGAAATCAAATTGGTGGAGAGGGCTGGATTCGAACCAGCGTACTCATAGAGGGCAGATTTACAGTCTGCTGCCATTAACCACTCGGCCACCTCTCCACGCGGAGGAACTTAAAATTATGCATCATCTACACGTCTGCGTCAACCGGAAGTGTGAGCCAGCGCAGAACGCGGCCTGTATAACAACTTCATCCCGCCAACGACAGCCGCTGTTGATTTATCGCCCAATTCAAGCGACTATCGACTTTGCATATAAAGCACATGAGAGCGCCTGCTAGCAGTGCATAGCACTGAAAAGGCGTATCAATTGTTGTTTGGCGGAAGCGGTGACATCTTAATTATCGTGTCACATCGTTGCATAAAGTTCCATTTAGTCCTTATTAATCAATGGTTTACGCATGTTATAATTTAGCACTAAATGCCACATAGTGGCACATAGTTTCATTATCAATGATGGGTGAGAAAATGGGTAAGCGTGCAAGGGAGCTTGGTGTGCTCGCAATCAAGCAGATCACAGAGCGTGGAATCCACTTCGTGGGCGGCGTGCCTGGCCTTGCGTTAACGGTACATAAGGGAGGTTCTCGCAGTTGGGTCTTGCGCTACCAAGTTGCCGGGAAACGTCGCGATTTAGGCTTGGGAGCATTCGATCTTGTCTCCCTTGCTAACGCCCGCGAGACTGCACGTGAAGCGCGCGCCAAGATTGCACGGGGCATCGACCCGATCAGTGACAGACGAGCATTACGCAGCCAACTTATCGCCTCGCAGACGGTTGCTCTCACCTTCTCCCAAGCGGCCACGAAGTATGTGGAATCCCATGAAGCAAGCTGGCGAAACGCAAAGCATGCGCAGCAATGGCGCAACACGCTAGAAAACTATGCGCATCCCGTCTTGGGCCACATGTTCGTTCGCGACATTGACCTCCCCCACATTCTGCGAGTTCTAGAGCCAATCTGGACAACTAAGACTGAGACGGCGTCGCGGTTACGCGGGCGACTCGAATCCATACTGGATTGGTCGACCGTGCGCGGTGAACGTTCAGGGCCCAATCCCGCACGGTGGAAAGGGCATCTGGATACGGTGCTACCTGCACCGAAGAAAATCTCCAAGACGGCCCATCATCCGGCTCTACCGTTCTCAGACCTACCTGCCTTTATGGCTCGGCTCGTCAAACAACAGGGTACTGGTGCAGCGGCGCTTGCATTCACCATTCTCACTGCAGCGAGGTCAGGCGAAGTACGCGCAGCGACATGGGGCGAATTTGACTTCGCTGCAGGTATATGGACGATCCCAGCATCCAGAATGAAGGCCGGACGCGAACACCGGGTGCCTCTCTCTACGGCGGCAATGACGATTGTGATGCAACAAAAGTCTGTTTCCGTTAACGAGTATGTCTTCCCAAGCCCGCGATCAACCGTATTGAGCGACATGAGCTTGACGGCGGTAACGCGCCGGATGGAAGTGCCTGCGGTTCCCCACGGTTTTCGATCAACGTTTCGTGACTGGTGCGCAGAGAGCACTGACTTCTCGCCAGAGGTAGCGGAAATGGCGTTGGCTCACACGATCGGCAACAAGGTCGAGGCCGCTTATCGCAGGGGGGACTTGTTCGACAAGCGCAAGGACTTGATGCAAGCGTGGGCCGACTATGCTCTACCCGATCACACGCCAAAACAATGAATCGGCGTGACATTCTGATCGGTTCACGTTGCGCCGCTCTTTCAGTTGAGGCATGTAGTTCAAATCGCGCGGCGGGCCACTTACCACTTGATCAGTCACTCGGCGAAGGCAACGTGACACAAAGTGCGAGCGCACAGCTGTCACGTCCTTGGACAGATTCACGCCGAAGGCACTCAAATAAAAACGGCGAATCGTGTCAAACGTAGAACGCCGCTTGCGAACGTCGGGAGAAATTTAACGGCTTCAAGTGCTGAGCATTCCGTTTAAGAGCGCTAACTGTTGGTCGTCTTTCACATCGATCCACGTACCTTCGTCGATTTGCGAAACAAATATGCCTATCGTCCATAGGAGTCGCTCGATATGCGGGCCAAACTCACTTAATTCTGCCTCTGTCGACCAGCGGAATCGACTTTCGTAATGACGTCGAAGGTCATTCGCAAATAGTCGACTCCAATCCCAAAGCCCTGCTGTTCGCAGCACAATTCCCGCGTCAGAATCTAGTCCGATTGACGTCGCTTTCGCTTCAAGAATGCCGCTAATGGAAGCGACAGAGACGAGAATCGTTTCCAAGGACGGCAGGGCATCCCGAAGCAATTGATCTATGTTGCGATGCATAAAGTACTGCCGCCTTGCAGCGGCCAGACCTTCGACTCCAAGCGCGATAAATTGAGCGACTTCCCTCAGCCGGTCATCACTCGGCAACAGCGCTGATTCGTGGCGTGTACATGCCATTCCTCCGAAGTATTCGGAGCACGCACGGAACACGACCATGGCAACAAGTTGCTGCCATTCGTTAACGAACGTCGGAGCAAAGATGCTCGGGCACCGATGAGCCCAACAAGCAAAGTAATAGGATTTACCAAGGTTATGTTTAATCACTCTCGTTGCAACCAATTGCATCGACGGATCTTGCGTTTGCGTTAATGCCTCAATGATCTTGCGTGGAAGAACTACTCGGCATTTCCATACATTGCCCGCCTTCACAGCATAAACCTGTCCAAACGCGACAGCCTGAAGCTCTGCTTCGGTGGGCGCACGTTCCAGATGCGTTTGAAGTTCCGCGCGCATGTTGGCAGGTACGATGATTGACTCAATCTCGTCTGCGCCAAATTGATCGAGTGAAGTTTCAGCGATTTTGGCCAGCGCCGTTTTCGCTATCTCACCAAAACGTCCGCTAGGTACACGAATCTTTAGTCTCCCAGGGCAATGGGGCGCGGAGAAAGGTTCGTCGTCAACGCGGCTGTCATCGTGATCGAACAAATCCAGCTTCAATGCAGCCACGCAATCGCCGATCAGATCGGCAATTTGAGCAGTCTCTTTGTCTTTTCTTGAGCTAACGAAGAAATCAAGTGAACAACGAGCCAGCTGCGAATTGACTTCAATTGGCTGAATTCCATAATCGTGAGCGCTGCCGACGAGCAATTGACTTGACGACAGCGGCATAATCACTACAGATACTTCGCTTGGCGTGAGGAGTGCGTACGGCTGCAGTTCACCAGATGGAGTTGCACTACCAACGACAACGCAATCCGGAAGGATGAAATGCCCGTCTTCTGTGTCTACTGAAACTACAGACCACTTTAGTTCGCGTAGCGGCTGGACGCGCGATTCCGGCACCAACGATTGAGACAACACACGGGTGTGAGCCTTGGGAATCGCATCCGGCACGATGCTCGCTAACTCGCCGAGACGGTTTCGCAAGGCATCACTTGTTTGCGGAACAATATCGTCGAAGCGCTCACGCAAGCGATAGGCGACTAAACGCTCGGCAAGGCTACGTTCCTTGTCCGGCCAGTCGTCTCCCCCGACTTCGGAGAGGGTCTCCCGAATCATTTCAGTAATCGGTGAATCGGTTGGTAGCAAATCGATTCCCACAAACCGCCTTAACGCCACGGCGTCTTCAGCTATGGTTTGCATCTGCGATATCGCATCATCAGCCATACCGGCCATCGCGCCTCGAAGATGCGCGGTACGAAAGGCGAGATGCGCGACTGCGACGGCAGCAATTTCTGCGTCCACCTCTCCGGGTGCCATTGACTTTAACGCGCAGAGCATTGGGGCAAGGTGCTCACCTTCAAATTCCGTGATTACGTCATCGAGCGCGCCTGCACCATCCGTAAGTGGATTGGAATAGAAATCTCGCTCGGCACCGGAGCCTTCTGTTGCGGTCAAGTATGGCGGTCGCCCTCTACGAAACACGAGAACTTGGCACTTTGAACCCGTACGCGCCGCTTCAAACGCGCGCTGCAAAACTTGCGGTATGTAATGCTGCTTTCGACCCGACACGGTGTGTCCTCCGTCGTATTAATTTATTACGCCGCCGCAATCGTACCGACAACGCAAATGTGGTTAAGAACTAACGCCTACCTACTACACCGCAAATAGCGTAAGGCGCTCTGAACCTTCATGCCGTTATCAGAAAGCCCAAGCACAGAAACAGGGTGCTAGAGCATTCGCTCTCTGGCCCTCACAGGCGGGCTTTACTCAAAAGTAAGCTCCAAACCTCCAAAACAGCACTCACTGAAGCCACTCGTCTAAGGTGAGTATCAATTTCAATCTATCTAAGCGCTCACACCTTAGGAGAAAGCATGACAAGAATAAACGTTGAAGCAAACAACAGACTATACGAGGTCGGGTACATCCGTTTGCCGGAGCTTAAACGCCTGCTCCAGTGGTCAGCGTCTACCGTCTGGCGAAAGTCAAAAGATGGCTCATTCGTTCGTCCAATCCGACTCTCTCAGCGAATTACCGCGTGGCCACGATCCGAGGTCAATGCGTGGTTGGCGCTGAAGGTGGGAGAAAAATGAACCCATCACGAACTTACGGTAAAGCTACGGCCCGTCGATTCACGTTCTACAACGCAGAGCAACTTGGAGATTTTGAGCCCATGACGTGGCGGGTAGACGACTTATTGCCTACCTCCGGATTGGCTTGTCTATTTGGTCCGAGTGCCGTGGGGAAAAGTTTTCTGCTTCTCGATCTTGTTGCCGCCATCGCTGAAGGCAGGCCGTGGTTCGGACATCAGACGACAGCGTGCAAAATTTTGTGCATGGTGTTGGAGGGCGAGGCAGGATTTCGTAAGCGCGTCTCTGCGTGGTCCAACTTTCACGCGAAGCCTTTTCCTGAAAACGTTTTGTTCTCGTTCGATACGCTCGCCTTAACCTCCGAAGAGGATGTGTCGGAACTGCTGCTGGCGATAGGGAAAGCGGGTAGGTTCGATATGGTCGTGATCGACACACTGAACCGCGCAGCACCAAATGCCGACGAGAACAGCTCGCAGCATATGAATCAACTACTCGGCGCTGCCACTGAGCTACAAAGCGCAATCAACGGTTTGGTCGTTCTCGTTCATCATACGGGAAAAGACCATAGCCGAGGAATGCGAGGCCACAGCAGCTTATTTGCCGCAATGGATTCAGTAATTGAAATAACAAATGCGAGCCACAAGAAAATCTGGAAACTTTGCAAGTCCAAAGACGGCGAGGAAGGGCTGGCGTGCTCGTTTGACCTAGAGAAAGTTATCCTGCCGGGCGAACGTAGCGGCAAGGAAGTGACCTCTTGTGTTGTGATTCCCAGCGATGCGACACCGTGCGCTTCTAGTGTCCCGAAGCCAAGAGCGGATAGACAGCAGCTTGTTCTCGATGTCATTCAATCAATGCTCGATGACTCAACGGAGCTTGGTAAAGGTGGGGCACCCGACTCATCTCCATGCATAACCATAAAGGCTGCAGTTGAATCAACCCGACATTTGCTTGATGTTGAACCGAGAAGACGCAGTGAACGTGCGAAGCAAACCATCAAGCAGCTCAGCGTTAGTGGATTCGTAAAAATGTCAGACGAGTGGCTGTGGAAGTCGTGAAGTTGTCCCGCCCATTCATTAATCCCTAGAGTGTTTGGGCGGGCGGGATAGTGTCGCCATGTGACCAACAGGTTCGGTGCACCACTCGAGCCAAGAACGTGTCACTTGCTTTCTGAAATGCAACACCCATTGAACGTGATTCGAGAGCTACGTATATGACAGATCGTCATATCTGCGTTCCATCGTACCCCCCACCCACCAAGTCATTCTTAGGCGGTCGAGTCCGACGCGGTTCAAGTGAGCGTTATCCGCGCTGCACCATTCTCACTGAATCAACGAATCAGGCTCGGCGCAATTTCGACGTTTCCGTTGTCATAAATTGCCCTGCCAAACGGGCCATAGTCAATCGTGACAACCGGTGTAGCCTTGGTGGTTGATTCGATCGCCAGTCCGTAACCGAAGCTCTGAGAGGCGCTCGGTCCTTTGGCAGTAATCGACAAAAATCTCGTGTCGGCGTGATCGTGGCATGTTGGGCCACGACAATTTGTCCGCACCAAGATCACGTCGGTGTCCGACAAAGTGATCGCTTTTTCCAGAACAACAATGTCGCTAGCGATTGGCACATTATTTCGATCCAGTACAGGACGATTATTGAATGTGAGTCGCCCTTCCTTCACCGTTAGCGTACCAAAGCGCGTCTGCAAATTCTCGGTATTCGGTTTATCCGAATTCGAGAGCCTCTGTTGATCTTTTAGTTGCTCAGCACTGCTCGACGGGGGACTAGAAGGGATTGCCTCGGTAGAGTTATTAGCCTTCTCGCTCAGCGCCACGAGCGTAGGAACCATATTCTCAGGAGCCGAATTCGCCGTGGGGCTCTGATGACCTGGAGTCACTGAGATCGATGGCGGAATGTCTTTCAACGAGGGCGAATACTCCTTGGAATCCTGTAGCTTCGTCTTCTGTGGTGGGTCCAGAATCACGCTCACCAGAAGCAAAAGAAATAGCAGGAAACCTAGCGTAATCAAAGCACCAACGAGTAGACGTGAGCGCGTACGCCAGCGACGCTTGTAACTGCTCTTTGCTTCTTTGTATTCGTCTATGCTGTTCAAGTCGATTCGCGTCGCAAAATTCGACATAGCAGTAAAGCCAGCTTCTGCGTCGGCCTTGTTGCCCTGCGCACATGCATGTAGGACGTTGACCGCCAATTCACGAATTTTGTTCAGAGCTTCGTTGTACGGCTGAATACCGAGTCGTGCGTCCTCAATGATGCGGGTTGAAGCCTCAACGAGTTGACTGTCGGACGACTTTCGATGTGCGGCACGAATAATGGTTGTGAGCAGCGGTTGCAACTCAGAGGGCAATTGCAGAAAGCCGTTATTCAGTTCAACTTGGTCCTCGTGCTCTCCAGATACAACAGCACCGACAGATATTGCGTGAATTCCCGCGTCGATTGCTATTCGCAGTGAAGTAGGCAGAGTCTTCGCCCACTCATCCAACCCTGCATTGGCCTTATCCAGTTCTGCACGTGAAATCGGAAAACGTTCGAAGCGGGCGTTCTCCGGAAAATTTAGTGGTATTGCTGTGCGAACCAAATTTTCAACGGCATCTGCCGCGCTTTGCACACGGGAATCTAACCTCGCCCCCCCATCTGCCTCGCATGCAGTTGAGATCGCATCGAACCTCCGCTGCACATCTGCGTGAGATCGGATATCCACCAACTCTTCGAATTCGGATGCGTCGAGTTGGTTCATTCGAAGACCTAACTCCACGAAGTAACGGGCATTACTGGAGTGCCATCGCACGTTCGGATCAAGGCGTTCAACTCTTACGCAGAGCTCTTCTAGCTTGATCAACGCTCGTCGCGCTTCCGCTGCGTTCAATCTTCGCTGTCGTTCCAACTCGTCGTGGTGCTTCCGTCGCTCCAGTTCGTCCTCTAACAGTCGGTTTTGCTTTCGAGTTTGCAACGCTATGTCAGCTTGAGCCACTGCAGTCGCTCGCGATGCCCACTTGATCGCTTTCAGATCTTCTAATCGCTCTGCAATCTTCTCTGATTCGGTCATACGGTCATCCTTGAGCTGTTCGTTGTCAGCACTCGTTTCAGCGTTCGGAATGCCGCGTCGAAGCCGGAGATTTTATCCCGTTTTGGGTTATTCGAAAGCAGGTTTCACACTTCTTCTCAATAGGATCAACGTCACATTTCTTTTGAAAAGTCTGCACGAGTTACGGAGCCAAGAGCTACGGCGACGACTACGCGATGCGCGTCTGAGTCTTGGTCTTACGCAGCAGGAAGTAGCAACACGCCTCGAACGCCCGCAGTCTTACGTGTCGAAGTACGAGGCGGGGGAGCGGCGTCTGGATCTTGTGGAATTCATCGATGTCTGCGCCGCGCTGACTGTCGACGCGGAGCAATTCATCGGTGAATTTCTCTCAGACCTTTCCCATTCACGCAAAGCCGCTTCAAGTCGTTCACACTAAACCACTAGGGGGTGCATCTTGCGCGCACTTACCTGCGCGCCAGCAAACCGAGCTTGTTCTAAAACGTATTGGGGTCGACGCCATGCACGTTAGTCTGCGCTAGTGCGTTTTCGAAGTAGGTGCGCAAATTCAATCGCTTTTCCGCCACTGACCGCTCCATGTCCGCGCGAGCGATTCCGCGTGTCACAAAACTTTGTTTCAGATCCGAAGGCGACTCGCGGTCACGACCAGCGTACATGAGCGCGTGAATGCGTTCCAAGTGTTCGAGTGGGAGTTCGGCTATGTACTTACTAAGAGCTCGATCACCCTCATTTGACGCTTCGATTCGCTTACGTATGTTGGGTTCGGAATAGTCATAACCGAGTCCTACGTCATTGCCATGCAACTTATCGAGCAGGGCATCCATGTCATTCGCAACGCTCGCGACAAACAAAAGGCGTTCAATATATCCAGTGGTATCCATTAGGCTCAATACAGTGGGCGAAGCATATGCATGCTAGCAACAACGGTTGCGAGCTACACCGTCTCGCCGCTCGACGATGGGTAGCGCGATGGGTGAACCGCCTTTGTCATTCACCTTCCCTCGTCAATCAATAAATTTTGGCGGAAGCGGTGAGATTCGAACTCACGAACGGGTTGCCCCGTCGCCGGTTTTCAAGACCGGTGCCTTCAACCGCTCGGCCACGCTTCCTTCAACCCACAATTCTATGTCGAAATGCTGCGCCGCAGCTTTGCGTGAAATCTCGCCTCATTGTTGTTGCTTGTAGTTTTTTCTCGTTATAAAACTACATACCTATGGCTACACAATCGACCTCACCTTCCGCAACGCTCAACCCCGTCGTCGCGCACATCACCGAGCAACTCGCAACTCGTAGCGCCGCGCGCCGGGCGGCATACCTCGAAACGGTCGTCAAGCAACGTGCGCAGCGCCTAACTCGGCGACGCCTATCCGCCGCAAATCAGGCGCATGGTTATGCCGCGCTACCCAGCGGCGATAAGTTGAAAGTGGTGAGCGAACCGGTGCCGATGATTGGCATTGTTTCGTCCTACAACGACGTCCTCTCCGCGCATCAGCCGCTCAAAGACTACCCAAGCATCATCATGGAGGAAGTGCGCAAACATGCAGCAGTGGCGCAATACGCGGGTGGCGTACCGGCTATGTGCGACGGTGTTACGCAAGGGCAGCCGGGCATGGAGCTTTCGCTGTTTTCGCGCGACGTGATTGCGATGTCAACCGCCATCTCGCTTACGCATGATTTGTACGACGGCGCGATGCTGTTGGGCGTGTGCGACAAGATTGTGCCGGGCTTGTTGATCGGCGCACTTTCGTTCGGGCATTTGCCCGCGATTTTTGTGCCCGCAGGCCCGATGCCGAGCGGGCTTTCGAACAAAGAAAAGTCGGAAGTTCGCAAACTTCACGCGCAAGGAAAAGTGGCGCCGTCCGCGCTGCTCGAAGCCGAAATGGCGGCGTATCACACCGAAGGCACGTGTACGTTTTACGGCACCGCGAACAGCAATCAAATGCTTCTCGAAGCGATGGGGTTGATGATTCCCGGTGCGGCGTTCGTGCAACCGAATGACCCGCGTCGCACGGCGTTGACGCGCGCCGCGAGTCAACGTATCGCAGCGCTCTCGAAGCTTCAACGTGGCCTTGGCGAATGGGTGAATGAACGCGTTTTAGTCAATGCCATTGTGGCGCTGCTCGCCACCGGTGGTTCGACTAATCACACGATGCATTGGGTCGCCATCGCGCGCGCGGCGGGCTTCGAACTGACGTGGCAAGACATTGACGCGTTGTCGAAAGTCACTCCGTTATTGACACGTCTGTACCCCAACGGTGAAGCGGACGTGAATGATTTCAATCGGGTTGGTGGCACCGCGTTTTTGATTCGCGAATTGCTTGATGCGGGGCTCATGCACGACGACGTTGAAACGGTTATGGGGCACGGCATGCGCGCGTACACGCACGCGCTTGACGGTCACGGCGCGACACTCAACTATCAACCGGCCGTCGCCAAATCGCTAGACGAAACGGTGCTGCGTTCTGCCGGAAATCCGTTCAGCCCGGAAGGCGGCCTGCGCGCGCTCAACGGCAATCTTGGTCAAGCCATTTTGAAAATTTCTGCCGTCGCGCCAGAGCATCGTTTGGTGACCGCGCCCGCGCATGTGTTCGACGCTCAAGCCGATGTAATCGCTGCATTCAAAGCCAATCGATTTACAGCGGACGCCGTCGTGATCGTTCGCAACCAAGGGCCGCGCGCCTGCGGTATGCCGGAGCTACATCAGCTCACGCCCGCTCTTTCTGTATTGCTTGATCGCGGGCTGAAAGTGGCATTGGTGACCGACGGTCGTATGTCTGGCGCGTCGGGCAAAGTGCCCGCTGCGATTCACGTCACGCCGGAAGCGGCAGCGGGCGGGCCTTTGGCGCGTGTGCTGGATGGCGACATCGTCACTGTCGATTGCGACGCTGGCACGCTCACGCTGCATGTGGATGACACGACGCTCGCCGCGCGCAGCAACGCGTCCGTGCCTGAATCACAAACGGGATGGGGCCGCGAACTCTTCGCTGTGTTCCGTGACAATGTGAGCGATGCGCACCTCGGTGCGTCCGTATTCTTCAAATAAGTCAATTTAGAAACCGCCATGAATCTCGAAGCCACGCTGCGGAAACTTAGCTACGTCCCCGTCATCGAAATCGACAACGCGGACGACGCGCTGCCGCTGGCCGAAGCCTTGGTCGCGGGCGGCATTGGCTGCATCGAGATCACGCTACGCACAGCGGCCGGCTTGCCTTCGATCAAAGCGATTGCTGCGTCGAACGTGCCATTGATGGTGGGTGTCGGCACGGTCACGCGTGCTGAGCAGGTGGCGGCGTGTGTCGATGCGGGTGCGAAATTCGCCGTGTCGCCGGGCTTCACCGATGCGCTCGGTACGGCGTGTCGCAATGCGTCGTTGCCGCTTCTGCCGGGCACCGTCACACCTAGCGAAGTGCTGCGCGCATTGGACGCTGGGTTTTCGATGTTGAAGTTTTTCCCGGCCTCACTTTACGGCGGCGTGAATTGGCTCAAAGCGATTTACGGCCCCATTCCACAAGCCACGTTTTGCCCGACCGGCGGCATCCAAGACGCCGATATTGCTGCGTATTTGGCTTGCCCAAATCTCGCCGCATTCGGCAGCTCCGCCGTCGCGCCGCGCGCGTTGATTGCGGAGAAAAACTGGAGCGAAATTACGGCGCGCGCCACGAAATTGATGGCGGTGGTTCGCGCAGCACGGCCCTAGGTAAGCACGCGGACTCGCGCGCTGTGACCGTCGAACAAGGCGGCTTCGTCTGCCTGAGCTTGGGTAGTTGACGTGACTCGCAACATAATGGACAATAAATCCATTATGTTGGAAACAGTAAATTCAGCGCCGCTCGACACCGATCTTAATCACCGAATCGCCCAGCGGGTACGCGAGCTGCGCGCGATTCGCGCCTTATCACTTGAGGCGCTGGCGACGCGATCAGGCGTGAGCCGTTCGATGATTTCTTTGATTGAGCGCGGCGAAAGCAGCCCGACCGCAGTGGTGTTGGAAAAGCTGGCGACTGCATTGAACGCGACGTTAGCGTCGTTGTTCGAGCCCCCTCTCGCGAGCGGCAACCCGGTGGCGCGGCACGCGGAACAACCACTGTGGACCGACCCGCACTCGGGGTATGTGCGCCGGAATGTCTCCCCCGTGGGTTGCGACAGCACGACACAGGCTGCGCGCTCGCCGATTCAGATTGTCGAGGTTTTATTCCCGCCCAAGGCGCGCGTGACGTATGAGAGCGCTACGCGCGAGCCGCTCGTGCACCAGCAGCTCTGGGTACTTGAGGGCGCGATGGACATTTCTGTGGGTGAGACGTTGCACCAGCTTCGAGCCGGAGACTGCCTCGCACATTCACTCGACCGCCCAATGAGTTTTCACAATCCGACGCGCAAGGCAGCGCGTTACGTTGTGGTTATCGCGACGATTCCCGCCTAGTGAATATCCGGAGACAGCCATGAAGCCCGAGCCCCCATCCGCCTCAGCCTGCGCTGAAATTCACTCGGTAGGCCTTGCGACGCCCGAAACGGTGGCCGCGACGGTGCGCCTGCGCGAACTCGCGAAAGCCAGCGAATCTGAGCTGCGCGCGCTCGCCGAGCTCTTGATGGATTGTGTCGAAGGCGGGGCGTCAGTGAGTTTCATGTCGCCACTCTCGCCCGAACGTGCGCTCGCGTTCTGGCGACGCGCCATAGAGAGCGCGGCGAAAGGCGAGCGCGTTCTGTTGGTTGCGGAAGACGAACGCGGAATTGTCGGCACGGTACAGGTCGTGCTCGACCAACCTGAGAATCAGCCGCATCGGGCCGATGTTTCGAAAATGCTGGTTTACCGACACGCCCGCCGGCGCGGAATCGGCGAGTCGCTGATGCGCGCGGCCGAAGCGGCGGCGAAAGCGCACGGAAAAACCGTGCTCGTGCTCGACACCGCAACCCCGGAAGCAGAGCGACTGTACGAGCGATGCGGTTGGACGCGCTGCGGCGTGATCCCGAACTACGCGCTGCTGCCGCAAGGCGGTTTTTGCGACACGACGTACTTTTATCGCGTGCTGAGCTGATATTGCGTCGCGCGCAATGACCGCATCGCAGTTTATTTAACAGCTTTTTGGCTTAAGTGACAGCTAGGCGGTCGTTTAGCTGCTATTTTTTTAATTATTGACTTATTGATAAAACGCCATGCATCGACTGCCTGGCGGTCGTTGGCGCTATAAAGCTGTTAAATTCATGATCGTTGACGTTCCATCTGGCCCCTCCGGCGCGCGAACAAACCTACTCGCCTAATTTGCGCGCCTTGTAGGGGGTGAAAGTCAGGTCGTAAACGCCCGCTCGCATGGCGCGGAGTTTGCGCTCCGGTTCATTAGACGTAGAGGCTACAACCCACATCATCTCCGCCAATTTCAGAGGTAGAGGCAATACCATCGGTGGTGGTGCCTGCCCGGCAATCAACGACAGCTGCTCAGCAACGTCCTTGGGGGGCTCTTCAACCACAACCAAGTAGCGTTCGTTGCGGTTCTGCGGATTCACAAACACCGTAGCGCTAATCACACCTGCAACACCACTCCCACGGAATCGAAAGTCCCGTTGCGTGGTGTGACGCGTTACGTTGAACGACTCATCCAGAAAAATCATTCGAGGGTAGTAGACGGCAGGATTCTCCCGTCCACCCAGAACGCTGGTGGTAATTTTTACTGCGTACGACACATTGTGTTGTGGCAATGTAAACAACCGCGCGAAAACGGGCTCAGCCCCGGCTTGACGTACCTTTTCTGGGGTAGCGGAGTTAAGCATATCCACTCGTTGCTCATGCGCCTCCGTCTCGCTGGGAAGCGCTATTGCCGTTGGAGTCAATGCGCGAAAACTATCGACGATTTGTGCAGTAGATTCTCGAAGCGCGGTGCGCTCTGCAATTGTTGCGCTAGGCGTTTGGCATCCAGCCAAGAGCAAAACACCGCAGATTAAGGTGATGGTTTTTATGTGAAGCGGTTTCATGCGGTGTTGAACTCAACGTCTCGCGGGAGCCATATCCTCGGCAACTTTTTTGGCCAAGAGTGGCACGCCCTTCGCGATTCCCTCAAGTGTCTTTTTTGGATCCGCAGTTAACGCATCCATGTTTGCAAATCGGAATGCCGACTCCGAAGGTAGCAAGACGGGCTGTAGGCGCCCCGTTGGGAAGGCGTAACCGTAGAAGAAGTCTTCGCGGTACAGAATCGTTTGATCTTTCGCCGAGACCATGCGCACAGTGAGCCCGATGCTTGGCACGTAGTCCGAAGTCGGTCCGTTCGCGACGTACAGCGGATCGCGCGTCGCCACATCAACCCAAGCGTCCGCGCTTAGCGCAGGCGCAAACGCGGGAGACGTCTTGTACTCTGTGTAATCTTTCACTAAGGTGAGTGAGTCACGTTTCATGTCCACTCGAACGACCTCGTAACCAGACTTGGTGAGTTCGTCAGCAATAGCACTGATCAACGTGCTCGTCAGTGACCAGTTCAGCGGTTTCATAACGGCGTCCAAGGAGTTGGATTTCGATGTCATTTCCGCCGAGTAGGCGACAGCACCAATTAGCCCCAAATGCATTGCAGGATGATTTTGAACGGAAATACCAAACCCTGTCGACGGACGCGGTTCAATCAATGCAATCTTACGAATCGTACTGTGGGCTTCACGATTAAAGGCTTGCTTTTCAATTGCCGCGCATCCGCTGAGCGTCAGCGCAACCAGAAATAGCGCGATTAATTTTTTCATAGAAAGAGCACGTCCTTCAAACAAGCGTTGTTAGAGGCGTCAATCATACTGGGACGGCGGGCAGGTGATGTTCTCTAGGGGGCGTTGTATTCGGTTTCAGAAATGTCTTTTGACTTCAAACCGTTTGGGCCGTGCCAAGGATTCGCTCTCCAAGCCTCTGCCTTGATGTGACACCAGATTTCGGGCAAAACCTACACCTGCGTCGCCACCCAACTAGAAATCGCCGAGCGAATGGAGTCGATTTCGCCGATGGGCGGCGCTACGGAAAATCGCACATCGGCGTGTGCGCCCTGCGCGCGAATCAGGCTCGGTATCGCCTACCGTCGAAACCGGGCGTCTGCGACGATAGGCGCGTTTAGTGCCTTTGCCACTTTTTCCGCAGAACCAGCTCTGGCTTTTAGCGCGCGCTTACTTGACGCATCGACCAAAACCGGCGTCACGGCCTGCGCGAACGTAAACACATTGTCTGGATCGTATTTTTGTTTGACGTTCCACAGCGTTTCTTGCGCATCGCCCCAGTATTTGTAGGCGTAGTTTGCGTCGTCTAAGCGCGGATAGTTTTGGTACACATGGCCGTTGTAGAGCGGTTCCATGAGATTCATCCAACCGACTAAAAAGTCTTGTGCGGCGACTTGATCTTCCGCTTGCCACCAGAACACATCGAGCACTGCGTTAAACACCGCATCACGATGAATGAACGCGCTTTCGCCCACCGGATAGGCGTTGATCGCGCCGCCGTAAAACTCCATGTAGAAGTACGAATACGGGTTCGGTGTGGTGACGAAATAGTTAAGCAATGATTGCCATTCCGCTGCCGTCCAATCGCGCGACACGATGCGCGAAGCCTTGTCTTCAAACGGCATCGGCGTTCCTTCGGCAAAGCAAGGCATACCGTAGGGAACATTGAGCAGTTCGGTGTTGAGCGTGTCGAAATCAGTTTCTTGCGTCCATTGCACCATCGCGCCGGGGCTCTCTGCCAACGGCGTGATGGCGACCGTGCCGTCCTCTGCATTGCCCACCCAAATCCCGCGTACCATGAGATACGGCTGCATTGGCGCGGGCGGTAATGGCAAACCGCCTACGACGCCCGGTTGGTAGCAGAGCGACACTTGAATATTGAGATTCGGTGACGCTGCTGTGCGCATGTATTGCTCCTGCAACAACATGAGCGCGCCTGTCGCGTTGTCAATGTCTTCGGCAGTGCTCAGCGGCCAAATAATCGCCCAGCCGAATACATCGCCCAGTGGCCGCAGTTGGTAGGTCACCGTGAGCAGCACGCCGAAGTTACCGCCCGTGCCGCCGCGCATCGCCCACCACAAATCGGGGTTTTCGTTGGGTGACGCAGTGACGAAGGTGCCATCAGCAAGCATTACGAGCATCGAGACCACGTTGTCGCAGTTCATGCCGAAGGTCACCGAGGTAAAGCCGTAGCCGCCGCCTTGCAGGTACCCACCGATGCAAACGTCATCACATTCACCACCTGGAACGTGCAGGCCGTACGGTGCCAGCGCTGCGCGAAATTGCCCGAACTTTACGCCGCAGCCAACCGTCGCGGTGGGTGACGACGGGTTAGATGTATCAATGTAAATACCATTCAGGTTGCTCACATCAATGAGCACACCCGCGCCTGCGGAAAATCCCGCCGTACAGTGCCCTCCTGAACGCACGGTAAACGGCGCTGTGCCTTGCTTCGCGAGCGATAGGGCAATAGCCACATCGCTGTCCACCATGCAATACACAATCATCGAGGGATAGGCATTAAACACAGGATTGAATATCATGCGATCCGTGTTGTATTGCGAATCGCCCGGCATCACGATGTAGCCCTGCAAACCTTGCTGCGCGGTTTTGACTTTTTTACGGCTCAAACCGAAGTGCGAAAACTCACTGTCGTCGCGCTGATCCCAAGCCGCAAATCGTGCAGCATCCAGCGTGCGTTTCTTTGAATAGTTGTGCGCCATGCGACCGGTCTCCTTGTTGCCATTAGGATGAATCTTAGAAAATTGATTGTAGGGTGATGCCACAGAAAACGCGGCGCATCACGAATAAAAATAAGCGTTCGCCGAACCGCGAACAGAAACGTAGGAATGAACAGCCAGACTGAGCAGGAATCGCTCGCGCTGATTGCGCACGCATTGCCACCGGAAATTCTGGTGCAGGCGCTTGATCGCTCGCTCGGCGCCAATGTCTCGCTGGTGGATCGTGACCTGCGTTTTCATTACGCCAACGCGGGCTTCGCCAAATCATTCGGCACCACGCCCGAGGCGTTGCTCGGAAAAACGCTCCGCGATTTTTACAATCCCACGCATTTCGCTGCATTCGAGTCCTATGTGAACCGTGCGCTTGCGGGCGAGACGGTGACCTACGAACGACGGACGCAGGTCGTCGAGAGTGACGGCATTTGGTACACGGTGTCACTCACGCCTTGGCGCAACACGCTCGGCGAAGTCATCGGCATCATTTCCTGCTCAATGAAAGTACACGAGCTGAAGCTCTCGTCCGAAGCATTGCGGGTAGCCAACGAGCGCCTCTCGTCACACATGGACAACAGTCCGTTGACAGTGTTGGAGCTCGACGCCGCGCTCAACATTACGCGCTGCTCCACGCGCGTGTCGGTATTGCTCGGGCGTGAACCCAGCGCGCTTGAAGGACGGCCATTGCTAGCCGCGCTCGGGATTGCGGATGCCAACGAACCTCTCGTGTCTGCGTTCGCGCGGCTCACCACGGGCGCGGAGGCCAGCAACCGTGTCGAATCAAACCTCACGCACGCCGACGGCCACACTGTCTATTGCGAATGGTTTAACTCAGCGCTCACCGATGCCTCGGGCAACGTCACCTCGATCATGGCGCTGGTACAAGATGTGTCGGTGCGCGTTGAAGTGGCGCAGCAGCTCTTACACATCGCGACGCATGACACCCTCACTGGGCTAGCCAATCGGCGCATGCTCACCGAGCGCCTCTCGCATGCCCTCACGCGCGCAGAGCGTACGGGCGAAGCGGTGGCGGTGCTGTTTATTGATCTCGACGGCTTCAAGCGTGTTAACGATGAATATGGTCACGGCGCGGGCGACGATGTACTGCGCGACGTGGCCGCACGACTGCGTGGCGTCGCGCGTTCATCAGACTTTGTGGCGCGGTTGGGCGGCGATGAGTTTGTGATTCTGCTCGACACCGACGTTCATCCGGGCTCGCCGAGCATGTTGGCCGAGCGGGTGTTTGATGCATTGTCCGCGCCGTGCCGATTCGCGGGCGGCGAAGCGCCGATTGGCGCGTCGATTGGTGTGGCGATGCATCCTCCGCTCTCGAACTTGGCGGCTGATTTGATCCGCCGCGCGGATGCCGCGATGTATGAAGCCAAGAACGCGGGCAAGGGGTGCGTGCGCTACGCGTCGGCCTAGCGTTTTGCGAGAGCGGGCAATACAGCATCGACCGAAAACGGCGAAAATGGCGGCTAGTACCTCCTCTTCGGCTCGCAATGAAACATCTCACCCCCAAAGAAGCACACGCGTTCCTCCACGAAAACACCGACGCGGTGTTCGTCGATGTGCGCTCCGAAATTGAATTTTTCTACGTCGGCCACCCGGTCGGCGCGGAGCACATCGCGTGGCAAGAGCCGCCGGACTGGGAAGTGCAACCCGAATTCGCACAGCACGTTAAAGCGCTCGTCGCAGGCGTGAAATCACGCCCAGTCGTGCTGATCTGCCGCAGCGGAAAACGCTCCATCGATGCGGGCAAAGTGCTCGAAGGCGCGGGTTTCGGCGATGTCTACAACGTACTGCACGGCTTCGAGGGCGATCTCGACGAAAACTTTCATCGCGGTCACAAAAGCGGCTGGCGCTTTGACGGTTTGCCGTGGGCGCAGATGTAGAAGCGCCACGTTCGCGCGCAACGGTGACAGGGTGACGACTTTTATGCGATAACAACCGACAGGCGGTCGTTAGAAGGCATTTATTTAATAAGTCGACTAGCAACAAAAAATAGCTTTAATGACCACCCGCTGGTCGTTGGCGCAGAAAAGCTGAAGCGCTCACTTCGTAGAGCAATCGCCGCCAATCCGTTTACCGAACCTGCGCCCTTGACCGCTGCGCACCGATGGCCCGACGCTCTACCATTGCACTCGTTCTCCACACCAAAGGCCTCGCGCATGAGCCTCACCGTTGACGCATTGTCCTTCCGTTATCCCACGCATCAAGCGCTGGCCAACGTGAGCTTCGCGCTGCCCAAACATTCCGTCACCGCGCTCATCGGCCCCAACGGCGCCGGCAAGAGCACGCTGATGCGCTGCATCGCGGGCTTGCTGCGTCCGAGCAACGGCGCGGTACGCATCAATGACGTTGAAGTCGCCGCTGCGCCACGCGAGGCGCACAAACGTCTCGGGTTTCTCGAAGACAACTTTGGGCTTTACGACGCGCTCACGGTGAAGCAATGCTTGATCTACGCCGCGAAAAGCCGTGGCGTTGCCGACGAAAACGTCACGCTGCGCGTGACAGAAGTTGCAACGCAACTCGAAATTTCAGCGAAGCTCGACGCGCGAGTCGGCGAGCTTTCGCGCGGTCAGCGCCAGCGTGTCGCCATCGGGCAATCCATCGTGCACAGCCCCGAACTCTTGGTCCTCGACGAGCCGGCATCGGGACTTGACCCCGAAGCACGCAGCAGTCTGGCGGGGTTGTTTCGTCGCTTGAGCGCGAGCGGGATGACGCTTTTGGTGTCGTCGCACATCCTCACCGAGCTTGAAGAATATTCAACGCACATGCTCGCGCTCCGCGACGGGCGTGTCGTTGACTTTCGGCCGATTCACGCAACCAGCGCACGCGCCAGCGATGACCGCCGCGAGCGTGTTCTCGATCTGCGTTTACACACAGCGTGGCCGAACATGGAGTCCACGCTCGCCACATTGGGTGCGCGTTTTGAGGCGAATGCATCCGCCGCTAATCATTGGTCACTCACTGCCGATTTGACCGACGCCGAACAAGCCGCATTGCTGCACAAACTGGTGCTCGCTGGCGCGCCGCTCATAGGCTTTGATGAACGCCGAAAGACACTTTCGCAAACCTATCAGTCCACGATTGATCGCACGCAAGACGCCGCTGGGAGCCAAGCATGATCATGAAGAACCCAGAATTTGTGCGCAACCTGTGGCTACAGATCAGCCCGGTGCGGTTGATCGCCGCTGTGGGCGTGTTGGCGGTTGTGGTGGCAGTGGTGCTTGTGTCGGTGTCAGCGCCGAACGACCCGTGGGAATTTCTAATCAACCTCGCTGATACGGCGCTACTCGTTGCTTTGCTCATTTGGGGTGGTGCCACGGCGAGCGCTACGGTGCGCGATGAGCTTCGCGGCAATACGTGGAATCAACAACGAATGTCAGGGCTTTCACCTTGGCAATTGACGTGGGGAAAACTTTTTGGCGGTACCGCATACGTTTGGTGGATCGCATTTTGGTTGATACTTCTTTGGGGCATCGCGAGCTTGGCGGTCAACAAATCCGCTGGCCTCGTTATGCACATCGCAACGTGGATTGCAGGTGCCATCGGCGTGCATGCGCTCGCTATGATCGCCGCATTAGGATTTCGGTCAGCCGACGGCAGTCGTGTCCAAGAAACGTCCACTGTCGCTTGGGCGCTACCGCTAATCGTGCTGTCGCAGGTTTTCGGCAGTTTGTTGCGAGACAGCGAGACCTCGATACTTTGGTACGGTCGAGATTTTTCCCCTGCTTCGATTGGGCTGTTGCTTGCACTGCCATTCATGCTCTGGGCGGTGATCGGCGCTTACCGTTCCATCCGCGAGGAGATGCAGGAAGCGATGATGCCGTGGGCGTTGCCTGCGTGCTTGTTAACGTTCGGATTTTTACTCGGCGGGTTCGGTGCCGAAGGTGCCTCCGGATCGTTGGTGCTTCGTGGTCTTGTTTTTTCGCTACTTTTGACGACACTCTTGACGTGGCTCACCTACCTCGCCGAGCCGCACTCCTTCTCAAGTCTCTGGGACGGATTGTCGGAAATACGTGCTGATCGAACGCGAGTGGCGATGCAACAAATTTCTTCTTCGACGACGCTGCTGCTATTTCTATTGGTGCTCGCAGCGTTGTGCGTTGTTCTGACCGTTACGATGCAAGCAACGCCGTACCAAGGTGGCCGAGACTCGCTTGTCGGAGCCATAGCCGAAGCCGCACCTTGGATTTATCTCTGGCTGATGATCGTTGCGATCCGCGACTTTCTGGTGGCGCATGTGCTGCAGCGCATTGGTAAAACCTCGCGCCGCGCGATGGGTGCGTTCGTGGTGTATTTGGGCATCATGTACGTCGCCGTGCCGTTGGCTTTGGGTGGCGTGTTCGGCCAACACGCCGTGAAATGGTGGCTCCCGATGAGCAGCGAAAACGAAGTCTCCGGCGCGGCAGCGCTCGTGGGGCCGCTCTTGACGTTGGGCGTTGTGATCGCGCTGTGCTTTCGCTTTTTCGGTCGACGCAACGGCGCAGAGACGCCCAAGGAAAATTGAGAACGCGCGTTGCGCGACTTGCATATGGCTTTTCAGCGCTGACGACCGTTAGGCGGTCGTTTACGGTTATTTTGTACCGTAGTCGACTATCCTTAATATAGGCCAGAAACGACCGCCCTATGGTCGTTACAACTAAAAAGCCAATAGCATGCACGACATGCTAGGGGGAGTCGCGCTCGCGTAGTGCACGAAAGTCGAGCCGTGCCCGCGATGACGATTCCCAAGGGGCAGCGCAGGACCGACGAACGCCCGAAAAGTCAGCCGCCCGTCATCCCGGCTCGGCGATAATTGAGGGCTTCCTGCGCGATTTTGGGTTGCACAGCCTACCGCGCCCTACCTTTTCTAAGCTCTCCGCATGGCTCACCCCACTCCTTCTGCCTCCGCTCTCCACACCGCCGCCAACGCGATCCGCATCCTTGCGGTCGACGCCGTGGCGCAGGCCAAATCCGGCCACCAAGGCATGCCGATGGGCATGGCCGAAATCGCGGTCGCGCTGTGGGCCAAACACTTGCGCCACAACCCCGCCAATCCGCACTGGGCCAACCGCGACCGCTTCGTCGTCTCGAACGGCCACGGCTCGATGTTGCCGTATGCGCTGTTGCACCTGTCGGGCTACGCGCTTTCGATGGACGACATCAAGCAATTTCGTCAGCTGCACAGCAAGACGCCTGGGCACCCTGAAGTCGGCGTGACACCCGGCATCGAAACGACCACCGGTCCGCTCGGCCAAGGTATCGCTAACGCCGTGGGCATGGCGCTCGCCGAAAAATTGCTGGCAAAGCAATACGGCAACGTGATCGATCATCACACCTACGCGTTCATGGGCGACGGGTGCATGATGGAAGGCGTTTCGCACGAAGCTTGTTCGCTCGCGGGCGTGCTCGGCTTGAACAAACTGATCGCGTTTTACGACGACAACGGTATCTCGATTGACGGCCACGTAACCGGCTGGTTCAAGGACAACACGGCGGAGCGTTTCCGCGCGTACGGCTGGCATGTGATCGGCCCGATTGACGGCCACAGCATTGACGCCGTTGACGCGGCGATCGTCACCGCGAAGCAAAAAACGTCGAAGCCCGTGCTCATCATTTGCAAGACCGACATCGGCCACGGCTCGCCAAACAAACACGGCACCTCCGATGCGCACGGCACGGCGGTGATGGGCGACGAAATCGCCGCGACGCGCGCGAACATCGGTTGGACGTTGCCACCGTTTGAGATGCCCGCCGAGGCGTATACAGCACTCGACGCGAAGGCTTCGGGTGCGACGCTGGAAGCCGAATGGAACCACACGTTCCGTCAGGCAGACCCTGAACTCAAACGCCGTCTCGCGGGCGATTTGCCCGCGAACTACGCAGATATTTTGAAGCGCGCGATGGACGCCGCCATCGCGGTCGACAAAGAAGTCGCAACGCGCAAAGCTGCGCAAAATGCGCTCGAAGTGTTCGGCCCTGCCCTAGCCGAAATGATCGGCGGTTCGGCAGACTTAACCGGCTCGAACCTGACCAATCACAAGCAATCCGTCACTGTGACGGCTGAAGGCGTCGGCAACCATATCGGCTACGGCGTGCGTGAATTCGCCATGTGCGCGATCGCAAACGGGATGGCGCTGCACGGCGGCGTGATTCCGTACGTCGGCACGTTCTTGGTCTTTAGCGACTACGCGCGCAATGCCGTGCGCATGGCGGCGCTCATGAAGCAGCGCGTGCTCTACATCTTCACGCACGACTCCATCGGCGTCGGCGAAGACGGTCCAACCCATCAACCGGTGGAACACATCGCGTCGCTGCGCTTGATCCCCGGTTTGAACGTCTGGCGGCCTGCTGACTCGATGGAATCAGCCGTTGCGTACGCCAGCGGTATCGAACGCAAAGACGGCCCGACGATGCTCTGCCTGTCGCGCCAGAATACGGCGGTCATCAAGCGCGACGCTACGCATGAAGCGCTGATTCGTCGCGGCGGTTACATCGTGTCGGAAACGCTCACGCCTGCACTGGTGTTGATCGCGACAGGGTCCGAAGTGGGCCTCGCGCTCGCAGCACAAAAGGCGCTCGGCGACCAAGGCGTGCAAGCGCGCGTTGTCTCGATGCCGTGCACGCAGCTCTACGACCAGCAGAGCGCGGAGTACAAAGAAGCGGTATTGCCACCCGAACTGCCGAAGCTCGCGATTGAAGCAGGCGTCACCGACGGTTGGTGGAAATATGTGCACGGCGGACAAACGCCAGGCGCGGTACTCGGCATCGACACCTTCGGCGAATCGGCACCGGCCGGTGTGCTCATGAAGCACTTCGGGCTGACCGTCGAGAACGTGGTCGCGAAGGCCAAAGCACTCGTTTGATTTTCGTAGGGCGCAATCTTATTGCGCCACATCTTTGATACGAACCCAGTGATGGCGCAATGAGATTGCGCCCTACAAGAAAAACGCAACCAAGGAAACGCTCATGGCAATCAAAGTAGGTATCAACGGCTACGGCCGCATCGGTCGCAATATTCTTCGTGCACTCTACGAATCGGGTCGCACCGACATCGAAATCGTAGCGATCAACGATCTCGGCGACAGCGAAACCAATGCGCATTTGACGCGCTACGACACCGCGCACGGCCCATTCGGCAAGACGGTGGCAGTCGAGGGTGACAACCTCGTGATCGAAGGCGATCACATCAAAGTGTTCGCAGTCCGCAACCCGGCCGAAATTGCGTGGGGCGCACACGGTGTAGACGTCGTGCTCGAATGCACGGGTCTATTCACGAGCAAAGCTAAGGCCGGCGCGCACATCACCGGCGGCGCGAAAAAAGTAATCATCTCGGCTCCGGGCGAGAAAGACGTGGACGCAACCGTTGTTTACGGCGTGAACCACAATGTGCTCAAAGCGAGCGACACCGTGATCTCGAATGCGAGCTGCACGACCAACTGCCTCGCGCCTCTGGCGATGGTATTGCACAAAGAAGTCGGCATCGTCAACGGCTTGATGAACACCATTCACAGCTACACCAACGATCAAGTTTTGACCGACGTATTCCACAAAGACTTGCGTCGTGCGCGCGCCGCAGCACACAACATGATCCCCACCAAAACCGGCGCTGCCGCTGCGGTGGGCCTCGTGTTGCCAGAACTTAACGGCAAGCTCGATGGCTTCTCCGTTCGCGTTCCCACGATCAACGTGTCGCTCGTCGACTTGTCGTTCATCGCTGCGCGCGACACGACGGTGGATGAAGTCAACGCGATCCTCAAGACCGCCGCCAATGGCCCGCTGAAAAACGTGCTCGCCTACAGCGACGGCCCGCTCGTCAGCAGCGACTTCAATCACAACCCGCACAGCTCCGTCTTCGACGCCACCTGCACCAAAGTGTCCGGTCGTTTGGTGAAAGTCTGCTCGTGGTACGACAACGAATGGGGCTTCTCCAACCGCATGCTCGACACCACTGTGGCGTTGATGGCGGCGAAGTAGTTCAACGCTTAGTCATGTAGTACGTAGGGCGGGCACTGCCCGCCTTGTTGTTTGTGCCGAAGGCTAATTCATAATATTTGCGCTTCGCGCGGTGGTTGAAGGCGGGCAGTGCTCGCCCTACGAACAGCCGTCCCTTAACGCACGTTGCACATCAAAACCACTTCGATTGATGCCTACACCGACCGCCATCAACAACGTCACGATCCGTCGTACCGAACTAGGCGACCTGCCATCGCTGGTCGCGTGCCTCAATCCCGTTTTTGAGGAGCGGCACTTTCTTGCGATCATTGAGGCGCTTCCGCCGGACGAAGTAATTGCATATCACCGCGCGACGTTAGCGGCTGGCCACCCGCATTTCGTGGCGATGGACGGCGAACGTGTCGTCGGCCTGTGCGATGTCGTTCCCGTCGCGCCACCGCGCATGGCGGCGCAAATGCACAACGGAACGCTTGGCATGTTGCTCGCGCCGGAATATCGTGGCGCAGGACTGGGCGAGCGACTGATGCGCGCGACTTTAGAAGCGTGTCGCGGCAAATTCGAGCGCGTGCAGCTCGGTGTTTACAGCCACAACGAACGCGCGCACAAGCTTTACCTGCGCTGCGGATTTATCGAGGAAGGTCGGCGTCGTGGCGCGTGGAAGCTCGACGGCATGACCTCAGACATTATTGAAATGGCACTTTTCGTATGAACTTCAAAAAACTCACCGACCTCGATCTCGCTGGTAAGCGCGTGTTCATTCGCGCAGACCTTAACGTGCCACAAGACGATGCCGGCGCGATTACCGACGACACACGCATTCGCGCCTCGGTACCTGGCATCGCGTTTGCGGTGAATGCAGGCGCAGCGGTCATGGTGACATCGCACTTGGGTCGCCCCACCGAGGGCGAATTGAAACCCGAAGATTCACTCGCACCGATTGCGAAGCGTTTGTCCGAACTTCTCGGCCAAAACGTGCGCCTCATCGCGAACTGGGTTGACGGCGGTTTCAGCGTCGCGCCGGGTGAAGTCGTGCTTCTGGAAAACTGCCGCTGCAACAAAGGCGAGAAAAAAAACGACGAGGCACTCGCGAAAAAAATGGCGGCGCTCTGTGATGTGTATGCGAACGATGCGTTTGGCACAGCGCACCGCGCCGAGGCGACGACTGAGGGCATCGCGCGCTTCGCGCCTGTCGCGTGCGCTGGCCCGTTGATGGCGGGCGAACTCGACGCATTGGGCGCAGCGCTGCTCGCGCCTAAACGGCCGTTGGTGGCGATTGTGGCGGGCTCGAAGGTGTCAACCAAGCTCACGATTCTGGCGTCGCTAGCCGACCGAGTGGATCAGCTCATAGTCGGCGGCGGTATCGCAAACACGTTCCTTCTCGCGCAGGGAAACAAGATCGGCAAATCACTCGCCGAAGCAGACCTCGTCGGCGAGGCGAAGGCGATCATCGACAAAATGGCCACGCGCGGTGCGAGCGTGCCCTTGCCGACCGACGTTGTCTGTGCAACCGAGTTTGCCCCGACGGCAAAAGCGACCACCAAGGCGCTCGCCGACGTGAACGGCGACGACATGATTCTCGATATCGGCCCCGTCAGCGCAGCGGCGCTGGCCGATACGTTGGCGAATGCAGGCACCATCGTGTGGAACGGCCCGGTCGGTGTGTTCGAGTTCGATCAATTTGCCGGTGGTACCAAAGCTATCGCCGCAGCGATTGCGGCCTCGCCCGCGTTCTCCATCGCAGGCGGCGGTGACACCATCGCCGCGATCAATAAGTTCGGTATCGCCGACAAAGTGAGCTACATCTCGACGGCGGGCGGTGCATTCCTCGAATTTCTTGAAGGCAAAACGTTGCCTGCCGTGGCGGCGCTTGAAGCGCGCGCCAACAGCTAAGCTCAGCCCGAGAAGGTGACAACACCCGCGCATCAATTCGCCGAGCGTTCGAGTCAAAGCCTCGCGCGCGGCGACGCGGACGCAGCGCTGCAGCACGCCCGCCAAGGGCTCGCAGTGTGCGGCGAAATTCCCGGATTGATTTGGGAAGAATGCGAAGCGCTACGCGCGCTGGGCCGCACCGGCGAACGCATGTTGCGTCTCAATCGGTTGGCGGCATTGCAGCCGCGCGACCCCGTAGTTTTGGTGGAATTGGGGCTAGCCCTCCTCAACACGCCGAGCGCACCGCAAGCGATAAAACCGTTGCGCGCCGCGGTCGCGCTCGGCTACAAAAATGTTGGGATCGAACTGGCGTTGGCTGGATTAGAAATGGGCGGTCCGGATTCGGCGCAGTGCGAGGCACGCCTGCGCGCGATTCTCGCGGACGACCCCGAACACTTCGGTGCGCAAGGGATGCTTTGGCGGTTACTGAGTCAGCAATGTCGCTGGGCGGAATCCGCGCGGCTTGAAGACTACGTAAAAGAACGAATTGCACGAGGCGAAGCGAGCCCCGCGCTTCAGCCGTTTTGGTTACTGGGCAGTGACCTCGATGAAGCGCTGCTGCATCGCTATGCGCTGAAACACAAGCAACTGGTCGAAGGCGACGCAAACGGAAACTCCGTCGGTGCCCTCGCCAATACATCGACGCGCGACGCGAACCAGCCGTTACGTATCGGTTATCTCTCGTCGGATTTCTACCATCACGCGACGGCGATGTTGATTGCCGGGTTGCTGGAATCGCACTCGTCATCTGTTGAAGTTTTTGCGTATAGCTACGGGCCGCGCGTTGAAGATGATTATCGGACGAGGCTACGGCAGGCCGTGCCCAATTGGCGCGACATCAACGCGATGTCCGACGACGCAGCCGCACAGCAAATCCGCGCAGATGGTATTGATGTCTTGGTCGAGCTCAAAGGCAGAACCTACGGCGCGCGTCTGGGTATCACCGCGCGCAAGCCAGCGCCGGTCATCGTGCATTACCTTGGTTACCCCGGCACGCTCGCCGCCGACGGCATCGATTACTTGGTGGCCGATCCAATTTTGGTGCCGTCGGAAAGTGAATCGCACTACGCGGAATCGGTGTTGCGCCTGCCACTTTGCTATCAGGCCAACGACGCCCGGCGTGCGCGCCCGGCCCCGACGCCACGCGCAGAACTTGGGTTGCCCGATAACGCCATCGTCTTGTGTAATTTCAACCAATCCTACAAATGGAGCGAGCGCTTCATGCGTGTGTGGATGCGCGCGCTGCAACGCGCGCCCAAGGCCGTGCTTTGGTTGTTGGAGCCAGACACGGTGGCGCGTGCGAATGTGATGACGATGGCGAAAGAGCACAACGTCGCGACGCAAATTCATTGGGCACCGCGCGCAAAAATGCAGGCGCACTTGGCGCGACTTGCCGCCGCCAATCTCGCACTCGATCAACTGCCTTATGCGTCGCACACCACAGGCTCCGACGCGTTGTGGATGGGTGTGCCGCTGCTGACATGCATGGGTAACGCGTATCAAGGTCGCGTGGGGGCCAGCCTCGCCAACGCTGTGGGTCTTAACGATTTAGTCGTGCCGAATATCGAGGCTTACGAGCGGATGCTGGGTAATCTCCTCGCGCAACCGGATCGTCTGCGCGAACTGCAAGCCGATTACGCGGCGCGCGCAGCGACCGCTCCGCTCTTTGACACCACAGAATTCACCGCGCAATGGGAAGCGCTTTTGCGCGCCACCTACGACGCGTGGGCGTCTGCACATACGCAAAGCGATTCCGTTAAGGCCCCCCGTTGATGCCACACACAACGATTCCGAAAATCATTCACCAAATCTGGATCGGCAAAAAATATCGCCGTCCAGAAAAGTGGATGAACACCTGGCCCGCGATGAATCCCGATTGGGACTATCGGGTGTGGACCGACGACAACCTGCACACGTTACTGCCGCTGCGCGCGCAAAGCGCGTTCGATGCGATGCCGCACCTCGCAGGTAAGGCCGACATTTTGCGCTACGAAATTCTGCATCGTTTTGGCGGTGTTTACATCGACGCGGACACCGAATGCGTCGCGCCGTTGACCGACGATTTGTTGCAGAACTTTGCGTTTGCCGCACACGAGAACGAATACATTCGCCCAGGTTTGATCGCCAACAGCGTGATCGGCACACAGCCTGGGTGCCCGCTCATGAACGCAATGATTGAGCATGTCGCCGCGCTGCCCGATTTAGCCAATTGCAGTGCGCTCGATATCTGGAAAACCACAGGCCCGCTCGCGTTCACGCGCTTGGTCGGCCAACGCCGCTTTACCTTTTTGCGGCTCTATCCCAGTTTTTGGTTCTACCCGATCCACTGCTCCGACACGCATTACACCGGCGTCGTTGATCGTTGCTACTCGCGACAATTTTGGGGCGGCACGACGGCCGGAGTTTACGAACCGTTGTGACGCTCGCGGCACGTGACGCGGGGTCGCTCGGCGTTTCGCGTGATTCGTTCATGGCTTACAGCTTTTGTGCTCTAGCGACTGCCAGGTGGTCGTTTCAGGTAGATTTCTTCAGTAATCGACTTATACACAAAACAAGATACAAGCGCCGTCGGGCAGTCGTTGCCACTAAAAAGTTGTTATTACGGTGATTGGAGTCCGAGTGCTGCGTGCCTCTCGCATCGTAGGGCGTCACCCGCTCGCCGCGGGGGCGGCGGCGAGCAGGTGACGGACTTGCGGCCGAGGCGCGGCGTCGGTGTGCGCTAGGGTTGACGCGAACGGAACTGATCCGACCCGCTGCGACGAATCGCACCAGCGCCCCACACCAACGTGAGCAACGCGAGGCACCACAGCGCGATGCTGCTCAGTGTCGGAACGCCCACGGCGTTTTCGTTTGCGATCACACTGGTCGATGACACGGTGACGTCAACCCGCACGGTACTGGTCGCTACCGCGCTGAACGTGAAGCTACCGGGCTCTGTGATGACAAGCCCCGACAGCGAGCACGTCGTCGCCCCCATCGGCACGGTGCAAATCGTGTTGCCACTCAACGCTCCAGCTGGGCCATTTGACATCTGCAATTCGAGCGTGAGCGCTACCGGCGCAGGTGAATTCAGGCTGAACGTGACGCCGAACGGCGTTCCGACCGTAACCAACCCCGGCGCGTTAATCGTCACATTGATCGGCGCAGCAGTGACGTCGAGCAGTGCGCCCACCACCGGAATCGCCGGGCCGCTGGTCGCCGCTGCAGTCAGGCTCAGCCCGGTGCCTGATCCGCTGAAAGTGACGCCCGTGAATGTGCAGCTGAGGTTTGCCGCAGGAACCGTGCACGTCGTGCCGCCGCCGAGCGTGCCACTCGGGCCAGCAGCCCGCGACAGCGTGAAGGTCGTTGTAGTCGAAGCGCCGGCTGCCAATGTCAGTGATACGTTAAACGGAGCGAATTGCACCACCGTGGCTGGTGCGGCCAACGTTGCGCCTTGCAGCACGACGTCAATACTGCCGGAATTGGCTGCGGTCCACAAAATCGGAAAGGAAGCCGTGAGAATCGGATCCATGAACAGCGTTCCGACCCCAGAGAACGTGTTGCCAGACGCGGTACAGGACAGCGACCCGGCGGGTATCACGCATGTTGTCGGAGCAAACGTGCCAGCGGGTCCGCCCGGTGCCGCCTGAGCGCTCATGGTGACTGGAATCGGAAGCGCAACATCGATCTGAAACACCGTGCTGAACGGAGAGCCCACTTGCGCCACGGCTTGCGCGCCCATCGTGACACTCACCGGCAAACCAATGATGTCGAGCGTAGTGTCGGACACCGGCACATTCGGCCCGGCGATTGACCCTGCGGACAGCAACAACCCCGTGCCGTAACCCGCGAACGTAAGGCCCGTGAACGTGCAAGACGTCGCACCCGTTACAACCGTACAAAAGCGCGAGCCATCCAACACGCCAGCGGGGCCACCGGTCTGGATGATCTCGAAGCTCGAGTCAGCCGTAGCCGCCGATGACCTCGTAAGCACGACGTTAAATGGTGCGAATTGGTTAGCCGTCGCAGGTGCCGACAGCGTTGCCGATGGCCCGGCGAGCAGGTCGATGGTGGGGCTGGCGTTCACCACCACGCCACCCGGTGGCCCGCCTGCGGTCGAGGCGGTGAGCGTGTAGAGACCGACAGGTCCAGAGAGCATCATGCCCGTCACAGTGCAACTGCTGCTACCTGAAGGGATGGAACAAAACACGCTGCCGGTCAGCGAAGCGGTCGGCCCAGCTGGCTGCGTCAGAACGGCAAGCGATACGCCAAGTAATGTCGTAGCTGGACTCGGTATCGAGATCACGACGTTAAACGGCGCGTTCTGCGAAGTGGTCGCCGTTGAGGGCGTCAAGCTGACAATGGCGGCTGGAAGCGCATCGAAGTTGCTGGACGGAGCGCTGCCACCGCGAACCAAGATCACGGAGCGCAAAGACGTTTTGGCGATGACTGACGCGCTGCCCCCGTAGGAGTTGATGTTCCACGCGCCATTACCGACGAAGGCCGCCCCGGAGGTGGTACTGGTCCATTGCTGTCCGCCACTTGCTGCTGGGAAAGCGGAACTTAGCGCGGGAAGGTTGCACGTCGGCTCCATGAGCGCAATTGCCTCCTGTAGATTGGGTACTCGCCAATCGGAAAAGCCACCCACGCGGGCGGCGACGGAGGCTTGCAGCGCGCCCTGCCACGTAAACGTCTGTACAGCGCCAGTAGCGCACGTCGCACCGCTAGTTCCGAGGTGGCACTTGGTGTACGAAAGACCGTTGCCGGAGTAGGTCAGGACTTCGCCGGTTGCGTCGGCTGTCCACGTTCCAGTATTGCCGACAGGGCCATTGGTTGTGGAGCAAGCGGCGTAACCCAGCGCAGAAATCGCGGCAGCACTCGCAAAAGCCAATGCGCCGCGTAGTAATTTTGAAATTGTCATGATGTGAACCTATTGAAAGGCATTGGTGCCCGCAACCACGCGAACTTGCCGGGCTAGGGAGGACTTCGAGGTGGCGTTCATGCCGTTCGAATCGACGTAGAACACGTTGTTGGCCACCGTCACTGTCGTGTTCGACGTGAACGTCGATGAACCACGCGCTAAAAAGTACGTCGGATCGAAAGGCGTGGGCGTGGAGTTGCCCAAGGTCTGCGCGTTAAAAATCGTGAACGCGTCTTTGTACGAAGGCAGTCGCCAGTCGCTTCGTCCGCACATATTCGCGGCGTTGACGGCGGCCACATAGTCCTGCGTGTTGCACGCGGCAAGTGTTGAATTACAAGTAGTCGTGGTGCCCACGCTGCCGGCATCGCCGCCGTTGGACGCGCTGTCGGTGTTGTACCAGGTGTAAGTATTGGCGACATCGCGCAACCCCGGCGTCGCAGGGTTGGAAGTCTTGACCTCCCACACGAGCCCCGTCACGTTGTCACGTGTGCACGCCCAGTCGTTCGCACCCGGCCCGAGCGCAGTGCTCGCGGCGACCGCATTGCCGGCATTACTGATCTTCGTGAAGTCAAATCCCGCCGCGCCGGCACCGATTTTGGTTAGCGCCGTGTTGGCGTCGCGCCCCATGCGAGAGTCTTGTCGGGGATAAGTGCCGGTGTCTGAGGTCACCGCAGCGGTGCAGGCCACAGCAAATTGACTGTCGGTATAGCACGCGGTCGTTCCGGTGTCGTTAACGGCGTGCACGTGGATAGGAAAGGCGGCGGCGATCAGAACGCTAAGCGAACTAAGCCACATCGGCCGGTGCAGGAGAATTCGAGGCTGGTGCTTCATCATGTGTCTACGAAATACGCACGTGGCGCGACACAAGTATTCTGCTCACGCATCGCGCGGAATACACCAGCCCAAAAGTACAGGGTTACGCGTTGGCAAACCCTCGCCAGGTGCGGCGGTTTGCGGCAAGTGCTGATTGATGCACGAGCGATTCGCTGAGAACAACGACGCGCGAAGGCCTAACCCGCGCGCCCCACAATCGTCGCCAACGCTGCATCCAGCCGCTCCGCAAAGAAGGTGGACTGGAGCGCGAGCGGTGCCGCCGCCTCTAACCGAGATCGCAACGAATCGTCGCGGACCAGCCGCACGCACGTCGCGGCAAGTTCGTCGTACGGCGCGACCGCCATCGCAGATGTGTACAACGCCGGAAGGCGTTCGTCGGCGTGCATTTCGGTTACGACGGCTTTGCTGTTGTTCAGCATGTAGCTCACACGGTATTGTTCGAAGACGCTGTCAGGGACGACGCCGATATTAAGCACGACTTTAGATCGCGCGACCAATTGATCGCGGACAGTTCCCTCCACACCGCCCTGCGCAGCGTACACACGCAAGCCCGCATTTCGAAGTTGCTCGAGTGTCTTACCGCGCCGTTCGTTGATGCGTCCGTAGAACAGCACATCAATATCCTGCGTCTCCGGCGGCATCATGAGGCTCGATACATTGCGTTGTGCATATCCAATCGGCACCCACGCGTACGACGCGGCAGGTACGTTTGCGCGGACAAAGGCATCAACGTTTCGGCGACTGTAATCCCAAACGTGCATGCCCTCCAAAAGCGGCAAGTAGCTAGCCCAGTCGATATGCCCAGCAACTTGCTCGGGATTTGCAATTGGCTCCGAGTTAACGATCACCGATCCACGCGGAAGAACGCCCTTTCGAGTAGTCGCCCCCAAGCCATGGAAACCAAACACATAGTTGGTTCCGAACCGGGCAATCTCGTTCACGCCCATGCGAACTGATAGTCCGCGCGAATGGAGAGCCTCTGCAAGTGCCGTCGCCGCATCCCAAAATACGGGGCGCATCACTTCGTTTCCTATGAAGGTGACGAAATTTAGTTCCGGTCTCCCAGCGAGCACCCCGACACGCAAAGTGTGGAGCTGCGACGACGAGGCCAGCGGAGCACTGGCAATACTCAACGGCGGTTCACTTTCTTGTGACATGAGCGCGGGGCAATGTGATTAAGGGGCAATCGTAGCAGCGCGAGCGGCGGCAAGTCGGCCATTGTCGATGTTCGGCAAGCCACGCGAATTTTGGAACACGATGTGACTTCGAATGCGTCGGTGACGTGACAACCGTTGCAGCGAGATACCAAGGGCTGAAGACTTTCAAAAAGCCGCTTCCGTAAGGCGCGTTGCGCTGACGATTTCGATCACAGTTCATCCTTCGCTGCCGAGAGACGTGCAAGCGCGGTATCCAAGCACTGCGCAAATAGAGGGAGCTTCAACACTTCAGGTCCCGCACCCTCAAGCCGAGTGCGCCACGCAGGGTCCGTCACGAGGCGAGCACAAGTCTCGGCCAGCTCATCGTATCGCGCAACCGCCAGCGCCGAGGTGTACTCCTCCGGCAAGCGCTCATCAGCGTGCATTTCCGTGACCACGGCTTTGCCGTTGTTCATCAGGTAGCTCACGCGATATTGCTCAAAAACGCTCGCGTCGACTGCGCCCACGTTAAGCACAAGTTTCGTGCGCGCGAGCAGCACCGCGCGTTCCGCTTCCACGCAGCCGGACGTCACCGCGACCACGTTCAAGCCCAACGCGCGACACGCATCCAGCGTCCGCGCGCGGCGATCATTGATGCGTCCGTAGAACAGCACATCTATATCTTGTGTAACGGGCGTCAAACGCGGCGCGATGATGTTGCGTTCGGCAAATCCGACCGGCACCCACGAGTAGGAGAGTGCGGGTATTTTTGCGCGAACAAATGCGTCGATATTTCGGACGCTGTAGTCCCACACATGCATGCCCTCAAGCATCGGCAAGTACGCTGCCCAATCGACCGCGCCGGCTACTTGCTCTGGTTGCGCGATGGGCTCGGAATTGACGAGCACCGAGCCGCGCGGCAAGGGGCTTCGTTTCGCCCATGCGGTCAACACGTTCACGCCAAACAAATAATTGGTGCCCGCCCGCGCCAGCTCGTTGCGGGTCAAGCGCACCTTCAAACCGCGATTGGCCAGTGCCTCGGCCAACGCCGTCGCCGCGTCCCAAAACATCGGTGCTTTGCCCTCGCCGCCTAGCACGCTGATCAAGTTCAACCCGGGTTCACCGGCCAGTACGCCTATGCGCAGCGACGTCTGAGCATCGGCAGGCGCAGAGGGCACGCCGGACTTGTTGGCGTCCGACAACGGTTGATTACGGTCTGAAAACAATTTAGGCAAGGGAGTGGCGTAAACGATAAGCGTATCAGCGCGAACGTGCGCGGAACCTTTCCCAGAGACTCGAAAAGTCGCCCGAACGTTAATGCTGGGTTAAGGTTTAATCAAGCTTGGGTTAAGGTTACGTATCTGGTCGTGCTGAAGGAGTGCGTTTTTGGAAACGAAGTCAACGACGGCGGCTCGCCTTGTTTTGTTGCGCGGCTGCGTGCGTGCGGGTAAATCGACGGTGTGCAAAACGCTGGCGGAGTCACCGAATGTTCGCGTGATTGAGATGGATGCGTATAAGCGAGAAAAGTACGGCACGTCGCGCGCCTGCAATCCCACTACGGATTTTCCCGCTATCGGTCGCCTCGCGAAGGCAGCACTCAAGCAAGGATTCGACGTAATTCTGGAAGAAGGATTCGTGGAAGAAGCACACATGAAAATGACGATTCGCTGGGCCGGATTAGAGCCGTCGTCACCACACTTGGTCTGCGTTTGGATGGACTGCGCCTTGGACGTCGCGATGCAACGGCAAGGCCGCGGTCTCCCGCCCGACGCGTTAGCCGTGCAGTACGCGCGCTATGCGCAACGATACGTGCCGGACAACGAGCTGTTGCTCGATACCTCGCCCCTAGACTTACCTACGGTAGCCGTACAGCTCGTGTCCGAACTCAAGGCGCGAGGTGTGCGCGTTTGAGCGGCCAACGATCCGCCAGTTTCCCGAATTCATGTGTTCATTTGTGCACCGCCAGCCAGGCAACGCTACGGGCACGGCGGATGTATCCGAGCGAGGGCGGCATCAAGGCATTCATCGAAAATCGGTAGCTTGAGCGCCAGTGGCGCAGCGACCTCTAGGCGCGCGCGCCACGCTGAATCCTTAACGAGTTTCACGCAGGTTTCGGCGAGTTGGTCGTAGCGAGCCACCGCGAGTGCAGCACAATACGCCTCGGGTAGCCGTTCGTCGGGGTGCATTTCCGTGACCACAGCCTTGCCGTTATTCATTAAGTAACTCACGCGGTATTGCTCGAACACGCTGTCGTCAGCCCAGCCCATATTGAGCACTATTTTCGAGCGCGCAATCAGCGCGTCGCGTTCTGCGCCCACACATCCGACGGAAACACCAACAACACGCAAACCCGCGAGGCGGCATTCAGCGAGCACGCTAGCACGGCGATCATTGATCCTTCCGTAGAACAGAACGTCAATGTCTTGCGTTGGACGCGGTTCCACCAGAGGCGTCATGTTCCGATCTGCGTGGCCAATGGGAACCCAAGAAAAGGACCGCGCCGAAATGTTGGCTCGCTGGAACGCGTCGACGTTGCGCCGGCTGTAATCCCAGACGTGCATTCCTTCAAGCATCGGCAAGTAGCTAGCGAAATCCACAGCACCGAAAACCTGCGCGGGGTTGGCTATCGGTTCCGAGTTGATCACCACTGACCCAAGCGGCAGAGCTGCCCGCTGCGCGGAAAACCCCAATGCGTGAATGCCAAACAGATAGTGGGTCCCGTTACGCGCCAATTCGTTTTTTCCCAATCTCACGGCCAATCCACGCTGCGCAAGCGCTTCGGCTAAGGCTGTGGCAGCGTCCCAAAACGCGGGCACCGTGTCGTCACCGCCAAGCACTGTCACTAAATTCAAATCTGCTCGGCCGGCCAAAATGCCGACGCGCAACTTGTACGTTGGCCTTAGTGAATTACTTGCTGGCGCAGTTAGCGCGTGTCCGGTCTGAGGGGGGGGGGGGGGTGAGGTTAAATGATTTGACACAGACGAGCAAACTTTCGAGGGTTCGCAATCGTAGCAGCGCAGCAACTCTGCTCACCAGTCACGATTACGCCAGAAACCAGTTAGTGGCGGTTCAGCCAATAGCGGCTTGATCGCCGTCCCGCTCCGTTTGAACGCCTGTCGCTACCCGTCAGGACAATTCCGATGTGTATTATCTTTGCCCATGTCGGTGTGGATGCGACGCAGATCCGTTGTTGCATTGCCCGATTCCGTTACGCGCTGATCCGGCGCGGGCACATTTTTACGGGGCGGCAATGTCAGATACGATCGATGCGTCACATGCAGTAGATACGTCACCAGCACCAGAGTCCACACAACACCGATGGGCCACGACCGAGAAGGCGCGAACGGAGAGCGGCATCAACGCCGTCGCGCTGTCGGTGCGTCAACGAAAACTGTTGACGTTGTTGGCGACGCCGCAGACGGCGGAGGTGCTTGCCGAACGTTCGAATACGCCGCTCGCCGATGTGCAAGCCGCTCTCAATCGATTCGCCACACTGGGACTCGCGCAGTCGGATGCGCCGCGTGTTGCATCAGTCCCAGTCGCGCGCGCTGCGCCGGTGCGAGCGACACCCGCAGCGAAGGTTTACCGAACGAATGCGACGCGTCTTCCGCTCGCGCTCGGGGCGATCGCGTTGACCACGGCGGCGTTCATGGTTTGGTTTTTCGCGCGCCCCGCTACGCAGCCGATTGCGCCGACGACGACCGCCACGCCTAACGTGGCGTCAACTGCTGTCAACGCGCAAGCCACACCGACCCCGACCACGTCCGCGCAGCCTGGCGCGACCGACTCCGCGACGAGCCCTGCGAGCCTCAGCGCGCCATCAACGAGCGCTGCCGACACTCCGGGTGCCGCTGGCGTCGCTGGAACTGCTGCACAACGCGCAGCCGCCGCCGCAATAAAAGAAGCCGCAGCAAAGGTGGCGACCAAAGACGCGGGCACCGCCGCCACGAAATCTGCCGCAAACGCCCCACCTGCTGCCGCAGTCAACGCCGATCCGCGCGTGCAGACCGCTGCGGCCACTGCGCCCGCGGGCGCGTCGGTATCGCCATCGGCGACAAGCGCTGCCCCCGCTGCCGCTGCCGCGCCCACCACGACTAACGTCGCGGCACCTGCTGCAACCGTTTCGCCACCGCCCGCAGCAGCAACGGCGACACCCGCGCCTGCACTCGTCGCGTCCGTTGCGCCGTCGCCAACCGCGCCCGCTGCGGCCGCCGCCGCGACTCCCGCTAAAGCGGCAACGCCGGTTGTCGCGCGCGAGGGACGATTGCTGGAGCGCGTCGAGCCGGCCTACCCGCGTAACGTGCAGTATGAAAACGGCACCGTGCGCGCGCGACTGAGCGTGAACGCGGCGGGCGCGGTGACAGGAGTGGAAATCATCAGCGCGAATCCGCCGCGTGTGTTTGATCGCAGCGTGAGCACGGCGCTGGCGCAATGGAAATACGAGGCGACAGGCGAAGCGTCAAGCAAGCTCGTTGAGGTTTCGTTTCAACGATAAATGGTTGTTTATGGCTTTTTTGCTTAGACGACAGCTGTATGGACTTTTCAGCGACTTTTATGCATAAGTCAACAAGTAAATAAATAGCGCCATAACGACCGCAGGGCGGTCGTTCAAAGCATAAAGCTGTTGATTTACGCGTCGCTGCCGTTAAATTTTCGGCGGCGGTTCCGAGAAAATGAGCGTGGGTTGCCAGTCCTTCCAACGTGGGTCGAGGCGAAAGGTCAGCACGCCTTTCTCGTTGGCGGTGAACGTCTGGATCGTGCGACCGTCCTTCATCACCTTGAGCGTTTGACCGTTTGGCTGCGGATAAGTGATTGGAATATCCACGTTCGTGATCGTCGGGAAAAACAGCATGTAGCCCAGCCATCCGAGCACGTCTTTCGCGGCGGTTTGGAGTTGGCGCACGGTTTCTTCGACCTCGGAATACGGAATTTCCCCAGCGATCGACCAATTGATTCCGAGCGAGACGGAACCGCCGATCATGCCCTTGGGTTGATTGCTACGCAGCTCGGCGTCGGTGTTGTACATGTCGGCTCGCAACGGCAGCTTCACCGTGCCGTCCGGCGCGATGGCTATCGGAATGCTGTGCGCGTCGTTAACCAGCGCGACACGCACGTCGGAGAGCTTTATCTTGGGATCTTTTACGGTGACCTTGATCTGCAACGCTACGCGATCAATCTTCGAATCTTGCAGGCGCTTGAGCCGTTCGTAGACCGAGTCGTAGGGCATCACGGCCGCGTTCTTCGGGCTAATCACCACGATCTCCTCGACGCGCTCGACGGCGGCGTTGCCGGTTGCAGGGCTGTCGGCAGCGAACGCTGCGCGTGGTGTCAGCAAAAGCGCGCACAACACGGGCAGCAGGCGTAGGTAGATTTTCGTTTCACGCGTCATCATTTCAATACTCAAAGTTGATCCAAACATACGACGTAAGGTTTTGCGAAAAGTTCCGTCGTCCTTCGCGTTTTGTAGCAGCTACCGCTCAACAGATTCAGTTCAGTCTGATTGACGCATGCGCCGCACGGCGGTGTAATAGTCGCGCTGCGATAGGTCAGCCAACGACGGGGAAACACTATGAATTCAGGAAATTTGGGCAAGCGAGCGTTCGCAGAATTGATCGGCACCTACTGGCTCACGCTGGGCGGATGCGGCAGCGCGGTGCTCGCCGCGGCATTTCCGAACGTGGGCATTGGCTTGCACGGCGTCTCGCTTGCGTTCGGCCTCACGGTGCTGACGATGGCTTACGCGATTGGCCACATTTCTGGCTGTCACCTCAACCCCGCCGTATCGGTTGGGCTTGTGGTCGGTGGGCGCTTTAAGTCGTCCGAACTGCTGCCGTACATCGTCGCGCAGGTCATTGGCGCGGTGCTCGCAGCCGGAACGCTGTATTTAATCGCCACCGGCAAGGCGGGCGTCGACATCGCGAAGGGCGGCTTCGCCTCAAACGGGTTTGCCGAACACTCACCCGGCGGCTACAGCATGGTCGCAGCGCTGATTACCGAAGTGGTCATGACGGCCATGTTCTTGTTCGTCATCATGGGCGCAACGGACAAACGTGCACCGGCGGGCTTCGCGCCCATTGCGATTGGTTTGTGCCTCACGTTGATTCACTTAATCAGCATCCCCGTGACCAACACCTCAGTTAACCCTGCGCGCTCCACTGGGCCCGCGCTGTTCGTCGGCGGCTGGGCGCTCGAGCAACTTTGGTTGTTCTGGGTCGCGCCAATCATCGGCGCGGCCATCGGCGCGGTCGTCTACAAAGTCGTCGCAGACGAAAAATCATAGTCTCGCGACACTCATGAAAAAGGGCGACCTAGGTCGCCCTTTTTGTTCGCTGATCAGTAGCTTGTGGGAGCGGGCTTGCCCGCGATTTGCCGCAAGTTGGGCCGAGACGCCGCAACGTTGAATCACCGGCTGTACCCACGAAATCGTCAGCTACGCATCCAAGCGCTGCCCCAAAGGTTGAGCGCACGCGGCCCATGTGGCCACTCTCGATACGCCTGCTCAGGCGTCATATGCTCAAGCTCGGACGAAAACTCTACTTTGTAGCCGTCCGGGTCTTCAATCATGAAGAAGAGATTGTTGCCCACGCCATGCCGCCCTGGGCCCCACCACAGTGGGATTTCCAGATCACCACAATGGTCTGCCCAATCGCGAATTGCGTTCCAATTCGGCACCTCGTAGGCATGATGATCGGCACCCGCCTGTGGCGCGCGAAACACCGCGAAACTGTGATGTTCGACATCTGAGCGCACGAACGCGGACGACAAATCGCCCTCCGTATCCACCACACGATCAGACTCTACAAAGCCCAGCACGTCACGATAAAAATCGAGCATTTCTTTGGTTTGCGTCGACGCGCACACAAAGTGCTGCAAACGTCCGGGCAGCGGCAGCGTGTCGGGATCAACATCAATGCCCAGCGTGGCCGTCGTCGGCACAGGCGCCACGACCGGCGCAACGCAAAACACCAACACCCGCCCATCCGGATCAACCAACTCAAAAGCATGCGCCCCCAAATCAGCGTCGGGTTCTAGTGAAGTGGTGGCGACGTTTTTGGAGGCGAGGTGCGTTCGGTAGGCCGTCCACTGCGCTGCGTCCGGAAACGTGAACGCGACGCGCGGCACCGTTTTCACGGGCCCGACACTAAAACGCATCAACCGCTCCGGCCCAGCGAGCTGCCAACTGGTCGAGTCCACTTGAGTCAGGGTGTCGCTGAGCAGAGCCGCATACCAATCGGCGCAAGCCTGCGCATTCGGCGAGGCGCGCTCGACCATGTAGAGGCGCGCGTTCCACAAAGGGCGAGTGGGGTCGAAAACGTTTTTCATAAAACGAAATGTACTCCGCTCTGCGTCACTGCGCACGTTCCGGCGCGCACTTTGATAGCGGACAGAGCGGGCATCAGGTCAGTTCGTCCCCAAAATCGGCAGACAAAAAAATACCCGCCGAAGCGGGTATTTTTTCTGGTTTCGGTTGTTAGCGATATTCGCCAACAACCGAGCTTCAGAACAGCGTTAGCGTTGCCGATTAGCGGCTGTATGCGGTCTCGCCGTGAGCCACGATGTCGAGGCCTTCGCGTTGTTCGTCGTCTGCTACACGCAGGCCTACGATCATGTCGGCAACTTTGAACGCGATAAACGCGACCACTGCCGTCCACACGATGGTCAAACCAACTGCCTTGGCTTGAATGATGACTTGATCGACCATCGAGAAGTCTGCGGCTTTGATGACACTTGCCGTCACCCAATCCGAGACGTAGCCTGGACCACCGAGGTTCGGGCTGTTGAACACGCCCGTTGCTAGTGCGCCGAAGATGCCGCCTAATGCATGCACGCCGAACACGTCAAGCGCGTCGTCAACTTTGAGCATTTTCTTCAGACCCGTTACGCCCCACAAGCAGATGACACCAGCGAGGAAGCCGATGACCAGAGCGCCCATCAAACCAACGTTACCGGCAGCAGGTGTAATTGCCACGAGACCGGCAACTGCACCGGACGCCGCACCCAGCATGGACGGTTTGCCTTTGAGGAACCATTCAGCAAAGATCCACGACAGCACAGCGGCAGCCGTTGCGACGAACGTGTTGAGGAACGCCAGACCGGCCGTTCCGTTGGCTTCGAGTGCCGAGCCTGCGTTGAAGCCGAACCAGCCCACCCACAGAAGCGATGCGCCGACCATCGTCAAGACGAGCGAGTGCGGTGGGAAGGCTTCTTTGCCGTAACCGACACGTTTGCCAACTAGGTAAGCACCCACCAGACCGGCAACACCGGCGTTAATGTGAACCACGGTGCCGCCTGCAAAATCAAGCGCGCCCCATTGCCAAATCTTGCCAGCCGTTGCGTTCAGGCCGTCAACAAGCTTGGCGTCCGTGTATGCATCTGGGCCGGGCCAGAACCACACCATGTGAGCGACTGGGATGTAGCTAAACGTGAACCAAATTACGGTAAAGATCAACACGGCGGAGAACTTCATACGCTCAGCAAACGCGCCAACAATTAGCGCGCAGGTGATGCCTGCGAACGTGGCTTGGAACGCCATGAAAACGATCTCAGGGATGACAACGCCTTTGCTGAACGTAGCGGCCATCGCGAAGGTGCCGGTCACGTTATCAAACAAGCCTTTGCCGAACAGTCGGCTGGTGCCACCGAAGAACGCGTTGCCCTCAGTGAACGCGAAGCTGTAGCCATAGATGAGCCACAGTACGACGACCAACGAGAACGTGACCATGACTTGCATCAGCACGGAGAGCACGTTCTTCGAGCGCACGAGGCCGCCGTAAAAGAGTGCGAGTCCTGGCACGGTCATCAGGATAACCAGCAACGTCGAGACCATCATCCAGGCGGTATCGCCCTTATTTGGCTCGGGCGCTTTTGCGGCAGGCGCCGCAGCTGCGGGCGCTGGTGCCGCCGGAGCAGCTGCGGCTGGTGCTGCCGTTGCCGGTGCGGCTTCAGCAGGTTTCGCGTCCGCTGACTTTGCGTCGGCCGGTTTAGCTTCGGCAGCCGGTGCCGGTGCGGCGGCAGGCGCCTGCGCCATGACTGGACTTGCGCCCAGTGCGAATGCGGCGCACAGCGCGCCGACGAATAGACGTATTTTCATGTTCAGAATCCCCCGCTTAAAGCGCGTCCGGACCGGTTTCACCGGTGCGAATACGAATGACTTGTTCGACTTCAAAAACGAAGATCTTGCCGTCACCGATCTTGCCGGTGTTAGCGGCTTTTTCGATGGCCTCGATCACACGTTCGACGAGCTCGGTTTTCACCGCGACTTCAACCTTCACCTTCGGCAAAAAGTCGACGACGTACTCGGCACCGCGATAGAGCTCGGTGTGGCCTTTTTGGCGACCGAAGCCTTTGACTTCGGTGACGGTAATGCCCTGCACCCCAACGCCCGCGAGGGCTTCGCGCACCTCGTCGAGCTTGAAGGGTTTAATGATGGCGCTAATGAGTTTCATGAAGCGTTCCCCGGATTTAGATTAGAACGATTTGGTGTATTTGACGAGCGCGTAAGGCGTCGTCTTGCCTTGGAACTTCTCAGCAGGTGGTGTGTAGAAACCCTTGTCGGCATCCGTTGCGGTTACGCCACCGGACAGCACAAAACCGTTGCCGAAGTCGTACGCGAGCTCAACTTTGCCGTCTGTGTATGAAGCGGTGCTATTGTTTTTGATGCCTTGACGACCAACGTGAAGGTTCAAATTCAAGTTGTCCAACAGCGGGAATGCGGCGTTCAACTCAAGGTAGTAGCTACCGCGTGCGTTCGGGATCGCGAACACCGAAGGTGAAACAACGTGCGAGTACTTCGCAGTGAACATCTTGAAGGTGCCGGCTACATAAAGCTCCGTGGTGTCGCCACGCGTTGCGCCCGGAACCAAAGAGCCTGGGTAGTAGTACTGCAACACACCAACGTCGTAGCCGAAATCGCCGACAGCACCCTTGTAACCTGCGTACAGATCGATTTCTGCGTTGCTGTTCGAGATGCCGTAGTCTTTCAACCAACGAATCGACGAGCCCCAAACGCCGGCGTAAAAGCCCTCTGACGGCGCGTAGTCAAAACCAAGTTGCAGCGCAGGCTTAAAGCCCGATTGGTTGAGGCCGCGGTAAATGTAGGAGCTGGCGATGCCAACGTTTGCCGAGAACGGCGAAGCGGCAGGCGCTGCTGGCGCGGCGGGGGCCGGCGCAGTTTGCGCGAAGGCAACGCTGGCGAGCAAAGAGGAAACGGCGGCGGCAACGAGAGTTTGTTTTAGTTTCATCGTGATTCTCCTGAAAATTTGAGGCGAGGTCGTAGTTATTAGGGGGACTAGATACGTAATTCACTCAGTGAATTGCAAGCGCCGTGCCAGCGAGAAAGCCTCAAAAAACAGCTTGATCGCGCTTATTTGGTGCTTTTTGCTGCAACGCAGCGAAACGCGCATCAAAGTGGTGCGAGGCGACGTAATTGCGCCGAACTGAGCGTTTGCTACACTTTTCCGATGACTCTCGACGAACTAGCTGGCCAACTCAAGGCCCTGCTTGCCGGAAACCCCGGTGAGGATTTGCAAAAGAACCTACGCGCCACGCTGGCTGCGGGGCTTTCGCGTATGGACGTGGTGACGCGTCAGGAATTTGACATTCAACGCGAAATGCTGGCCGCACTGCGTACGCAGATTGAAGCGCTGACTACCAAAATAGACGCGCTGGAGAAGTCGCGCGACTGAGCGACGGCGTTCTATCGAAAGCGCCCAATCCGAACAGCGGTCTGCCCCAGCTTGGGGCTTGGCACCGGCATCACCATGACCGCGTTTTCGTGCGGCGTACGAATCTCCGTGAGGCCGTCGAGCGCGATTAGCGTGCCTGCGTCCGCGAGCACCTCCAAGCCGCGCAGCGGACGAACCCAGCGAAACGATGCGCTCCGAAGCGTGACGACGGTGCTGATGTCTATCACGCGCTGAGTGGCGTGTCGAGTCGGTTCGATGCGCGCTTGCAACCACGCATCATCGAGAACCCCAAAGTGGCGCAGAAAACGCCACATCACTTGCATGGCCACGTCGCCCACAGCGGCTTCCCAGTGTTGCCCGCATTCCACCAAAAGCGCGCTCTTGCCGCCCTCAACGTCACCGAAGCCGGCGTAATCTCGCAGCCGCTTACCCGCAGCATGGCCGGAATCGACAAGGATGTGCTCCGGCGACGCCACAGCGTGCGCAAGTGTCAGCCCCTTGGCCGTGTCTCCCGCTAACGCAATCGGCGGAGCGGGCTCAAGCATGGAGTGCAGGTCAAGCAGGTGATCCACCGTGTCGTAGAACGGACGTAGCGCACGCGCACGACGCAACTCGACCGAGTCGCGCGAGCCATCGAGTGTTGAGGCGTCCCAAACTCGATTGAAATCTTCGTCCACGCACCGCGAATCGTAGGGTTTCGCGCGGTCAAATGCGTGGTACGCATCTACGTTGGCGAAAACGACCGAGAGCGTGCCGCGCAGCGGACGCAGACCCGCCTTCAATTCCCGCAGCAACGCGTCTGCGGCAATCGCACCGCACACCTCATTGCCGTGAACTAACGCGGTGACGCAGACATGAGGCCCCGGCTGCGCGCTTGCGAAGGTATGCACGTAAGCGACGCCCGTGTTTCCCGTCGCCCAAGGCGTGATGTCAGGAAAAATCGTTTCGATGGTTGCGCTCATTGTGATGACATTGGGTTAGGGTCGGTTATTCTGTTGGCTTGAACTTATCGCGGGGAAAAACCATGCGCTTCTTGTCACGACCTACTGCTCAGCCATTGCGAAAGATTATGGCCTTGTGCGCGGCTGCCGCGCTTACGGCGTCCGCTTTTGCACAAACAGTCACCATTGGGCTCTCGGGCGACATCACCGCCTTTGATCCGCACTATCACAACGTCGGCCCGAACAACGCCGCGGCCGCGCATGTGTTCGATCACCTCGTAAACATGGATGAGCGGCAACGACTCGCACCGGGACTTGCAGTGTCGTGGAAGGCTATTGATGATCTGACTTGGGAATTCAAATTACGGAAAGGCGTGAAGTGGCACGACGGCGCAGACTTTACGGCTGATGATGTGATGTTCACGATTGACCGCGTGCCCAAAGTCCCGAATTCACCCTCCTCGTTCTCAACCTACGTCAAGAACATTAAAACGATCAAAGCGACCGACGCGCACACCGTGCTGATGACAACTGAGAAGCCGCACCCGCTGCTGCCGAACGATCTGGCCACCGTGTACGTCATCTCGAAAAAAGCTGCGACCGGCGCGAGCACGGATGATTTCAACACCGGCAAAGCCGCCGTCGGCACGGGGCCGTACAAGTACGCACGATTTGCCAAAGGCGATCGGCTTGAGCTTGTGCGCAATGATTCATGGTGGGGCGGCAAGACGCCTTGGGAGAAAGCCACACTTCGCATCATCACGAATGATCCAGCGCGTGTCGCGGCACTACTTGCGGGCGACATTCAAGTAATCGAAAACGCCCCCACCTCCGATATGGCGCGGTTGAAAACCGACAAAAATTTGTCGCTCGCAAAAGTCGGTTCGAATCGTTTGATCTACCTGCACATGGATTCAAATCGCGATGTTTCGCCGTTCCTCACGGACAAAGCAGGAAAACCTCTGGCCAAGAATCCATTGAAAGATCCGCGCGTTCGCAAAGCGATTTCTTTAGCCATCAATCGCGACGCAATGGTGAGTAGAGTCATGGAAGGCGAAGCCGTTGCTGCGGGCCAACCGTTGCCCGACGGCTACCCCGGCACCTCGAAGACTTTGAAACCAGACAAATTCGACGCGGCAGCCGCGAAAAAATTGCTCGCAGAAGCTGGCTACCCCGATGGCTTCGGCATCACGATTCACGCGCCTAATAATCGTTACGTCAACGACGAACAAATCGCGCAAGCCGTCGCGCAAATGCTCACGCGCGTGGGTATTACGACCAAGGTCGAAGCCATGCCTTCATCGGTGTACTTCACGCGAGCCACAAAGCTTGAGTTCAGCCTGATGCTGTTGGGTTGGTCCGCGGGCTCGGGCGAAATGTCGGACAGCCTGCGACCATTGCTGGGCACCTTCGACACGAAGAAGGGCTGGGGCAACGCCAATCGCGGACGCTATTCAAACGGCAAATTTGACGCGATGCTCGAAGACGCATTAGTCACGATCAACGACGCGAAACGTGAGGCGCTATTGGGGCGTGCCACTGAAATTGCGATGGCCGACCAAGGCATCATCCCGCTGCATTTTCAGATGAACGTGTGGGCAATGAAAAAGAACCTAACCTACACGCCACGCACCGATGAATACACGCTGGCGTGGCAAGTAAAACCCGCAGCGAAGTAGCACCCCAACGCGCGTTTGTTGTCGCTAGCGCAACGTCAACGCTTAAGACTATTTGTACCTTTCGATATGACCACGCACTTCATCAACAATCGCCGCGTTAACGGCGGCACAAACGAAACCATTGCCGTGCTCGACCCGAGCGACGGTGGCGTGTTCGCGCACATCGCACGCGGCGACGCCGAAGATATTGCTAGGGCCGTGAGCGCTGCACGGGCGGCGGCCGACGGCGGCGCATGGAGCCGCCTCGCGCCGATGGAACGTGGACGTTTGCTGCACAAATTGTCCGACGCCATCCTCGCGCACCACGACGAGCTGTGGCAGATCGAAATGCGTGACTGCGGCAAGCCGATCAAACAAGCAAAGGCTGATGCCACTGCCGTGGCGCGCTACTTCGAGTATTACGCCGGTGCCTGCGACAAATTGCACGGCGAAACGATCCCGTACACGCCCGGTTACGCGGTCATGTCGTTTTACGAACCGCACGGCGTGACCGGTCACATCATTCCGTGGAATTACCCGATGCAAATTTTCGGGCGCTCCGTGGGCGGTGCACTCGCGGCGGGCAACGCCTGCGTAGTGAAGCCCGCAGAAGACGCGTGCCTATCGCTGCTACGCATCGCGGAATTAGCGGCCGAGGTAGGCTTTCCAGAGGGCGCACTCAATATCGTGACGGGCTACGGGCACGAAGCTGGACAAGCGCTAGCCGACGCTGTGGGCATCGATCACATTTCCTTCACCGGCTCTGCCCGCGTTGGCACGATCATCGCGCAGAGTGCAGCGAAGCGACATGTGCCAGTGACGTTGGAACTTGGCGGCAAGAGCCCGCAAATCGTATTTGCCGATGCCAATCTTGACGAGGCGGTGCCCGTCATTGTCAATGCGATTATTCAAAACGGCGGACAAACGTGCAGCGCAGGCTCGCGCTTGTTGATCGAAGCGAGTGTGTATGAACCTGTGTTGGCCGCCGTCGGCGAGCGCATCAGCGCGCTCAAAGTTGGCCCCGCCGCTTCGGATCTGGACGTTGGCCCACTCATTCGCGCGAATCAGCTGGAGCGTGTGAACGCGTTTCTCGCGAACGCAGCATCAAGCGGCTTGCGCGTGATCGCGCAGGGCAGCATCGCCACGGATGCGCCTGCGACGGGTTTTTATGCGAAGCCAACGCTCGTCGCCGACGTGCCGGTCGACGCGCCGCTTGCCTGCGACGAAGTGTTCGGCCCTGTGCTCGCTGCGATGTCATTCAAGGACGAGGCAGACGCCGTGCGCATCGCCAACGCCACCGAATACGGACTCGTTGCCGGTGTGTGGACGGAGAACGGCGCATGCGCAATGCGCATGGCACGCGCCGTGAAAAGCGGGCAAGTGTTCATCAACAACTACGGCGCGGGCGGCGGCGTAGAGCTGCCGTTTGGCGGCGTGAAATCGTCAGGCTACGGACGCGAAAAAGGCTTCGAAGCGCTGTATGGGTTTAGCGTGATGAAGACGGTGGTGGTCAAGCACGGATAGCGCTCGCCGCGGCCTCAGTTACCCGTTGATTGCGACTGAATCGCAATGGACGCGCTGGTTTTAATCTGCGGTTCGAGCGCAGCGGACTGAAAATATCGGACGGTTTTCAATGGCTTTTCTGCGCCAACGACTACCCAGCGGTCGTTAGCGGCATTATTTCTGCAAAGTCGACATAACCAATAAATCCGTTGAAGCGGCCGCCAGGCAGTCTATTAATGCGAAAAGCTATATGCATTAGATTGCCGAGGCTGCCAGTCCCGCTGCTGGGACCGCGCAGCCTTCGCCACGCATCACATTGCATCCTTATTTCGCGTTGAGCCTCACCGCCGCTTCGCCCGCCAGTTTGTACCAAGCCTTGTGCATGTCCACCGTGTGACGCGGCGCGAGCTTGCCTTGCTTTACGACTGCCTCAAAGAGCTCGCGCGCCTCGCGCGTGCGCCCTTGCGTTTCTAAAAATTGTGCGTATCGACAGCTCGCTACAGGCCCGACGGCCGAGCGCATCGCGCGCCCAAACGCGTCGTCGGTATTCGCGTCACCAAGCTGCGAAAGCACGTACGCGTAGCCCAAATCATCATCCGGTTTGCGCTCTTCGCCGATGAGCGCAAACAACCGATCAAACCCCGCCCGCGCGGGTGCCCAGCGCTCGGCCATCATGTTCGCGTTGGCGAGGCAGCGCACGAAATGCGTGTCCTTCGCGTACGAGCCGCTCGCGCATTGTTCGTAATGCTCAATCGCCTCTGGGTAGCGGCCGGCCTCACTCAGCGCAAGTGCAAGCGCGGCGCGATTAGCCGCAGTGGGCGAGCGCTCGAATTCTTGCTCAGCGTGACGAATGTCGCCGTGTGGATTCACCGCGCTCGTCACCGCGCGCAACACTTTGCGCCCGCTGCGCGTCATGCGGATATCGGGCAAATATTCCATGAACAAGTACGCCGCGCTACCGATCAAGGGAAACGCGAGCAAGATCATGATCCAGTAGGTTGAGCGTCCCGTTTTCAGCGCGTGCGCCGCGAAAAATACAGCGATGATGAGGTGCAGTGATCCGGCGATATAGGGCATGCAAATTCTTTCTAATTTAGCGCGAAATGTTTCAAACGCGAGCGCGAACCAATCTCACATTTAGTTGCAAATTGTCATCTACGCGTAACGCGCGACAGACGCACCGCATCGACATTCTCTCGCGGCAAAAACAACGCATTCGTCGCTAACGTGTTCTCATGAAGTTTACGCAATCACGTTTTGCATGCCTACGATGAGAGCGCGAGTATTTGCTCGCATTTTGTTAGGAGACTTACCAATGAAGACCTCATTTGTTGCTGCATCTTTCGGTGCGATCCTTGCTGCGGCCGCACTCACGGCCTGCGTCGTTGTTCCCGTTGGGCCGGACGGTCGGGCGTATCCGATGCAGCCGATGCCCGCGCCACACGCGGCTACGCCGATGGTGGCTACGCCTAATGCGCCACCCGCACATGCGCTCATGAGTGCGCGCCTCTATCCGCTCAATAGCATCGCGCAGAGCGCAGGACTCGCCGCAGGGCAAGTGACCAATTATCTCGACGGAAAAGGCAGTTTCAACATCCAAATCGGCGGCGAACAATTCAGCGGCGAAGCAACGCGCGCGTCACGCGGCAGCAGCTCAGGCGTTGCCAACGCCGTCGGTAATCGCGGCACCGGCATGAGCTGCAACTACACGATGAACAACGCCACGCAAGGCTCGGGAAAATGCACGCTAACAAACGGCGCTGAGTTTCAATTGCATCTCGGTTACTAGGGAAACGCTGAACAAATCGCCACCGGCATCGCATCCTTGTTTTGGGCGAACTTCTTCGCCGAAAATACTCGCAATAGCTCGCTATTGCTGTGTTTTTCGTCTCGAATTTCATCCCAAATCAAGGCGCGCTGACCAGTGTCGCTATATTCAGCGCCTCCCTAGGGAAAACGCCCGCAACACGTCCGCTTCTTTGAACTAAAACCTCAACCAACGCACACCGCATGGTTACCATGCGGTGCAAACCAACAAAGGAGGCGAACCATGTTCAAGAAAATCACCGTCGCGTGTATCAGCGCACTCATGCTCGCGGGCGCGTCTGGCGCGTGGGCGCAGACGTACCCGGCCAAGCCCGTAAAGCTACTCGTCGGCTTCCCAGCCGGCGGCGGACTTGATGTGCTCGCCCGCATCATTGGCCAACGTGTGAGCGAGCAATGGGGCCAGCCCATCATCATCGAAAACAAGCCGGGCGCGGGCAGCAATATCGCAGGCGAAATTGCCGCGAAAAGCGCGCCCGACGGCTACACCCTCTTGCACACCAATATCGCGCTCATGAGCATCAACCCGGCGCTGTACGGGAAGATGAGCTTTGCGCCGATGAAAGATTTAGCGCCCGTGGTGCAGCTCGTGAACCTGCCGCTCGCGGTGATGGTTCGTGCGGACTCGCCATTCAATTCCATGAAAGATTTGGTGGACTTCGCGCGTGCCAATCCGGGCAAACTCAATTTTGGTTCCGGTGGTAACGGCGGTGTGCCGCATCTCGCGTTGGAATTGCTCAACTCTAGCTATGGCTTGAAGATCACGCATGTGCCGTACAAAGGCAGCTCCGATGCGGTGAAAGATTTGCTCGGCGGGCCGATTGATGTGATGTGCGATGCGATCAGCGCCGGACTCTCGCACGTAAAAGCAGGCAAGCTCAAAGCGCTCGCCGTCACCACCGAAGCCCGCCATCCCGCATTGCCCGATACGCCGACTACCGCCGAGGCGGGTTACGCAAAATTTCAAGTGACCGGCTGGCAAGGTTGGGTCGCACCGGCGGGCACGCCGCGCGCGATTCTTGAGCGCGTCAATGCCGAAACCAACAAAGCCATGAATGACCCCGCAACGCGCGCAAAGCTCTTCGAGCAAGGCTATTTGCCAGCCGGCGGCAGCGTGGACGCGTTCGCCAAACAACTCGCGGCGGATCAGGTGAAATGGGCGGAATTGGTCAAGGTGTCGGGCGCGCGGATTGATTGACCCCTTCTTGCGCACAGTGGTCACGGCAAAATAGCCACTACTCACGCTAGAAATATTCGCATGGCCCTCGACACTTGGCTTACTTTTTTCGTCGCCTCTTGGCTTATCTCTATTTCGCCCGGCTCCGGCGCGATTTACGCGATGAGCTGTGGGTTGAACCACGGGTTTCGTCGCGGGTTTGTGGGCACGCTTGGCCTCATCCTTGGCATTTGGACGGCGCTGGCCATCGTTGCGATTGGCCTTGGCGCGATTCTTAAAACCTCGACGATGGCCTTCGTTGTGCTCAAGTGGCTTGGCGTCGCGTATCTCGTCTATCTAGGCATCAAACAATGGCGCGCGCCTGCTGTACCGATGGCCGCCGCGTCTGGCGACACAAGCACAGTCAGTGCGAAAACGTTGATCGCCAAGGGCTGGGCGGTAAACGCGACCAACCCAAAAGGTATCGTCTTCATGATGGCAGTGATGCCGCAATTCATTGACGCAAGCGCGCCTCTATTGCCTCAGTATTTAGTAATCGCACTGACCTTCGGATTTACCGATTTGGTCGTCATGGCGATCTACACCGGCTTCGCAGCGCGCGTGTTGACGTTCTTTCGCAGCGAAGCGCAAATGCGTTTCTTGAACCGACTGTTTGGTGGAATGTTTGTCGCTGCGGCGGCCGCGTTGGCGACCTTCAAGCGAGCGAATAGCTAATCGCGCTAGCGAAGCACAACATCGGCATAGCAGGCCTCGGCCTTGCCACCCAAACTATCGGTGTCGGTCATCAGGCCGACGCTTTCAATCTCGCCTGGCTCTTCGCCGGGAAACGCGCGCCGAAAATCCGCGCGCACGTCGCGCGAAAATGTTTGCCAATGTCCCAAGCCGTCAGGGCCAGAGCGTGCTACTAATTTTTTGATACGCGTCGTGTTTCCATTCGGGTACACGCTCTCGGTGGTCGCTTTGGCATCCCACACATATTGAATTGCGGCGAACGGCAACTCATTGCCGCCGATGGCCTTGGCCATGCTCATCGTGGCGCGCTCTGCAGCATCGAGCTTAGTCCGGTCGCCCTTAAATGCAATGACAACGCGCACCGCGGAGTCGTCTTTGCCCGGTGTCGCCGCGTCTGCGTCGGCCACCAACGCAGGAACATGCCAACGCCAAGACAGCGTTGACGCTTGCGCAAATTGCGGCGGCACGGCCGCCACCCATAGCGACCAGGCGCCGTCAGCCGTTGCGCGAATGCAGGGCTCGCCAGCGACGCTGGAGGCGATGTAAGCCGTGGGGGTTTTGAAGCGAATGTTCACGGCGCGCCACGCAGGATTGAGCGCATCATTTGGCAGCATCAAGGCAGTGGCCGACGTGTTCACCGGCCCTTCGATCACCTGAGCCGGCATCTGTGTGCAGGCACTCAAGGCGAGCACTGTAGCGCACACGAGCACTCTGCCAACAAGACGTTTGAAACGATTCCACGGCAACACACTAAGCTGCTGATTCATCTACGCCGCCCTCGATCTTTTGATACTTCGTTTTAACTCATGTAGCGTGCGGCGCAAGCACTTTAGCAAGCTGCGATGAAACTGCCGCGTTGCCCGCAATCACCTGGTTGGTTTCGAGAAACCTGTCGCCGCCTTCGAAATCACACACAACGCCGCCCGCCTCTCGCACCAACAGCGCCCCGGCAGCGGCGTCCCACGCGGCCAGGCTCATCACGAAAAATCCGTCCATCCGGCCAGCCGCCACCTGCGCCAAATCTAGCGCAGCTGCACCTGTGCGCCGGATGCTGCCGCAACTGCGCGCCACATCCAGCCATGCGGGCAACACACGATCAAACGACTTAGCAGCCGCCGACGGCAACACACTGCCTACCAACGCCTTGCCAAGCTCAGGGCAACGCGAAACGGCCAGCGCACGCGGCGCAGCGTCGCCTATCTGCAGCCACGCCCCGGCACCGCGCTCCGCATAAAAGCATTCGCCATAAATCGGATTCGTGATCACGCCTGCCTCCACCACGCCGTCGCGCTCAACCGCAATCGACGTCGCCACATACGGAAAGCCGTGCACAAAATTAAACGTGCCGTCGATAGGGTCGACGATCCAGCGCACGCCGGTGGGTGGCGCGTTACCCAACGCCCGCGCACCGCCTTCTTCACCAAGTAGCGTGTCACCGGGGAATGCGGCCGCAATGCGTTCAGCGATCAGTGCCTCGACGGCAGCATCGGTTTCTGTCGCGAAATCGTTCGCCGATTTTTCGGTCGTCACGTGCTGTTGTGCATCGAAAGCAGCACGAATCATCGCGTTGGTTTCGGCGACGAGTTCAATTGCGAAAGCGAGGCGGGGTTGAGTGGGTTTCATGAAATTGGAGAGATTTAAGTTACCGTTCGTGGCGATCCTTCGACAAGCCCAAGACTAAAGGCAAGTCGAACCATGAGCACGAAAAACAGCAAGTCAGAGTAATAATGTGCACACGAAACACCGGAGGCTCAAAAGTGTCCCACATCTCAATCAAGCGCGTCCACCATGCAACCCACACGGAAGCCAAAAAACTTGCCGACAAAGTTGCCGCAAAGCTAGCGAAGGAGTACGAATTGCGCTCCCACTGGGTAGACGACGTGCTGCATTTTGATCGCAGCGGCGTTAACGGCACACTCTCCGTCGGCCCCAAAGAATTTCACGTAGAAGTAAAGCTAGGATTCCTAATGGCCGCGTTCAAAGGCCCGCTGCAGCAAGCGATGGAAAAGAATTTGGATTCACTGATACCAGCGGCAGAGGCGAAGGTTGTTGCGGCGAAGTCGCCTGCGAAGAAGCCAGTGAAGAAAACGTAGTCGCTGAATTTGCGCAGATGTTAGCGCTTCTGACGACATGGGTTGCGCAGGAATATGCGGAAAATCGCATCAATTGATGCGATAATTGAGTTTCGCCAAGGAGAAATTCATGCGAACAACCCTAACATTTGACGACGAAATTTTTGCTAAAGCTCAAGAATACTCAGGCATCAACGATCGCGGCGCATTGATTAATGAAGCGTTGCGTTCGCTTGTGCAACGCGAAGCGGCTCGTCGCTTAGCGCTGCTTGGTGGAACTGAGGCAAAACTTCAAATACCTTCCCGCAAGAGATCGCGTGCAACCAGCGTCGTCAAATGATCCTAGCAGACACTTCTGTTTGGGTGGATCATTTTCGACGCGGCGACACAAGCATGCGTGGAGCGCTTGAAGCGAACGAGATTTGTATTCACCCCATGGTGATTGGTGAGTTGGCCTGTGGAAACTTGCACAGTCGCGCGATTTTATCGCAATTGCAGCGTTTGCAGTCAGCAGTTGTTGCCACTAATGAAGAAGCGCTTGTCATGATTGAGCAATTTGGTCTCATGGGTCGGGGCATTGGTTTTATAGATGTGCATTTGCTCGCGTCAGCGAAATTGACGAATGCGTTTGTTTGGACTCGCGACAAGCGGCTCGCAACGCTTGCCACAGAATTTGGTTTGAGCGCGCTAATACGTGGCTTGCATTGAGCGCGCAAAAGCCCTGTGGTGTGCTTGTGTATCCGCTCCTGTTTCGCTCACCCCAACCTAAACGACTCCGCACGAGCCTTATCCCAGTAATACGCAAACACTTGATGGCTGGACGTGTCGTCGAGCAGTTCGCCGGGTTTTAGGAATTTGTAGAGCGTAGCCAGTGAGGTCACCTCGGTTGAACTGATGCGGCGGACGATGTGTTCGGGGCGCAGTTGATCGGGGTGCGTTAGGCCTGCGGCTGCTAGCAATTCGGCGAGCGCGTGCAGCGTGCTCTTGTGAAATTCGTTCACGCGTTCGGCTTTGGTGGGCACCACCAACGCGCGCTGCCGGTGTGGGTCTTGTGTCGTCACACCGGTCGGGCAGGTGCCCGTGTGGCAGCTTTGCGCTTGAATGCAGCCGAGCGCGAACATGAAACCACGCGCCGAATTACACCAATCCGCGCCCATCGCCATCGTACGCGCGATGTCAAACGCGGACACAATTTTTCCGCTTGCGCCGACCTTCACGCGGTCGCGCATGCCAATGCCAACTAACGTGTTGTGAACGAGTAGCAGCGCTTCTCGCAGCGGAACACCCACGTGATCAACAAACTCAACCGGCGCTGCACCCGTGCCGCCCTCCGAGCCGTCAACCACGATGAAGTCTGGGGTGATGCCCGTCTTCACCATCGCTTTTGCAATGGCGAAAAATTCCCACGGATGGCCAATCGCGAGCTTCATGCCAGCGGGCTTTCCGCCGGAAAGTTCGCGCATTCTTGCGATGAATTCCAGCATTTCGATCGGCGTTGAGAACACGCTGTGGCTCGCGGGCGACACGCAATCCACACCGACCGGAACGCCGCGCGCTTCGGCGATCTCCGGTGTGACTTTCGGACCGGGCAACACACCGCCGTGGCCGGGCTTTGCGCCTTGTGAAAGTTTGAGCTCCACCATCTTGACCTGCGGATCTTGCGCCTGTTCCGCGAAGCGAACGGGGTCAAACTTTCCGTCTGCAGTACGACATCCGAAGTATCCGCTGCCCAATTCCCAGATTAAATCGCCGCCATATTCACGGTGATAGCGCGAGATCGAGCCTTCACCCGTATCGTGCGCGAAGCCGCCCGTCTTCGCGCCCTGATTCAGTGCGCGAACGGCGTTGGCCGAGAGCGCGCCGAAGCTCATCGCGGAAATATTGAAGACCGACGCGGAGTACGGCTGCGCACAATTCGCGCCGATGGTGATGCGAAAGTCCGGCGTGGAGGGTTTGGCCGGTGCGATGGAATGGTTCATCCATTCGTAGCCTGGCTCATACACGTCAAGCTGCGTGCCGAACGGGCGCTTGTCGGACTCTTTCTTTGCGCGTTGGTACACGAGCGAGCGCGAGGCGCGAGAAAACGGTGAGGCTTCGTTGTCGCTCTCGATGAAATATTGCCGAATCTCGGGGCGAATGTATTCGAAGAAAAATCGAAAGTGCGAAAGGATGGGGTAGTTGCGTCGAATCGCTTGCTTCGTTTGCGAAATGTCGACGAGCCCAACGGCTGAGAGAAAGCCGCTGATTGCGATGAGCGGCCAGCTCACCCACGGCGCGTTGGTCATCAGTCCGGCCCAAGTGCTCGCTATAAACACCACAATCGAGAGAAGAAGTGCGTAATAACGAGATGGCATGATGGCCCCGATGTGATGGTTAGCGAAGTGCGCCATCGGTGTGACCGTGATGCACGCGTGACCGCGATTATCGGGGAAATTTTGCCGAATTGTGTGACGGCAAATCGCTAAAGTGCCACCGCCTCAAAGTCCACTTGCGACGGCAATCCAGCCGCGACGAACATTTTGCGAGCGTTGCAATCGATCACTACGCCGAGCACGCTCTCTACGCGCAATTCTGCGGGCAACGATGGGTCGGGCGAGCGGCAGATCGCACCGAACTTGGCGTCAGCGCCTTCAACAGTCTCGCCGCTTTCATCGCGCAGCATGCGGATCAGATGTGTGGCGTCGATCCGTTCGGGCCACTTCTGAACGAGGGCTCCCGCGCATTGCAGTCGCGGTTCGGTGGTGAGCATTTGCGTGAGCGGTGCTTGGAACAGACTCAGCTCAACGTCCCGAAAATGATTGGTGTGCGTAACGACGCCGTTGCTAGGTGGTATCGCGGCGCTGCCGCTCGGGCTGTATTCGAGCGAGGTCACGAAGCCGTGTGCATCACCCAAAATCGCATTCGACGATGCCGCAAATTTCATCGGCTTGGCAAGTGCCACAAGCGATGCAACATCTGCGCAATCAAGTGCCATGCGCTGAAATATGTGCACTGGAATGCCAAGCTCTTGACGATCATTCGTTGCGCGCAAAATGTTGAGCCCAATGGCGAGGCCGTGTTCGTTGACACCGATCTTGGCGAGTATGCCCGCCTCGGTAATCGTCAGAAAATCAGGCCAACCGTCGCGCTGCACACGCAAGATGATGACGTTTTGCCTCTGAAAACCGATCCAATCCCAGTTCTGCGCTACACGGGTATGGCCGTCGATGCAGCGCTCGCCGGACACTGCGACGCTGGTGCATTCGCCGATGTCAAAAAGCCCCATCGCGGCGTTTTTCTTGCGCGCGGCTTCGGTGTTCACCGTTTCCATGCCCATAAACGAGGGCGGCAGAATTTCGGTGCGGCAATTGAGTGCAAGAATTTCTTCGACTTGAAAGCCGCTGCCTGCGGCGATGCCGTCGATCTCGTCCATCATGCCACCGCCGCAGCCCGCGATGATGTCGCGAAACTCCGCAGCGCGCGCCTGTGCTTCGCGCCAGGAGATGCCGCAGCTCGCAAAGAGCGCTGCGTAACAGCGAACTGAGCCTGCGACCTGGGCACGCGCCGCGCGGCCATGCGCCAGGCCACGCGCGAAGGGTTCACCTGAAAGGTCGAGAATCGGGAACATAAATGGGCGTCCGGTCGTGCGTTTTTATTTTCGCGTCGCCGCTACACTTTGCACATGAAAACAATTCTTGTAACGGGTGCGACGCGAGGCATAGGTTACGCCACGGCGAAACGATTGCTGCAACTCGGCGACGAACGGCATTTGGCGGCGGCCCAAGCGCAGCCGCGAGTGCGTGTGATTGCGCTGGGGCGTAATTTCACGGGCTTCGAGCTTGACGGACCGAACTGCGAACGGCTGCCATTTGATCTGCGCAACGTTGACGCGATTGAGGCATTGTGTGCAGGCTTGCCGCCGATTGATGTGCTCATCAACAACGCCGCAATGCTGACCTCGCAGTCGTTCGAGGCGTACACGCCGAAAGACCGGCGCGACGTGATCGCGACCAACATCGAAGCGCCCGCTGAACTCATCCGTTGCCTCGCGCCACGCATGAAAGCGCTGCGGCGCGAGGATGGAGTTTGTGGACGAATCATCAATATCGCCTCGGTCGCGGGATTTGGCGGTCACCCGGACGTTTGGTACGGCGCGAGCAAAGGCGCGGTGCTCAATATGACAAAAAGCCTCGCGAAGCTCTACGGCCCGGACGGCGTGATGGTCAACGCCGTTGCGCCAGGCCCGACCAAAACCAGCATGTTCGATCAGCTGCCGCAGTCACGTAAAGACGAATTCAACCGTCTCGTGTTCGCGCGACGATTTGCCGAAGCCGACGAGATCGCAAAGGTCATTTGCTACCTCGCGCTCGAAGCGCCCGAATACGTCAACGGGTCGTGCTTCGATGTGGCGAGTGGCGGGTATTTGCGCTAGCGGTTTCTATCGCCGTTCGCCCTAGGCCGTCGCCTGCGTCATCGCGTCCACCATCGCGTCCGACGGTTGCGCGCCGGAGAGCGCGAGCTTTTGGTTGAACACAAAAAACGGCACGCCGGTGATGCCTTGCTGGCGCACGCCTGCGTCTTGCGCAGCGATTTGTTGCAGCATGGCGGGGTCGGCAAGCATGGCGCGCACGACGGCGGCGTCGAGCCCGTTGTCACCCGCGATTTTCGCGAGTGTGTCTAAGTCGCCGATGAATTCGCCGTCGACGAAGTACGCTTTGAACAGTTGCTCGACGATAGCGTCGGCATGGCGACCATCATCAATCGTTTGTGCGTACGCAATCAGCGCGTGTGCGGCGAGGGTGTTGGGCTGGCGCTTGATACCGTCGAAATTGAGATCGAGCCCAGCGCTTTTGCCCGCAGCGCCCACGCGTGCGTAAATCTCGGCGGCACGCTGCGGTCCGCCGAATTTAGCTTCGAGGTAACCCTTGCGGTCAGTGCCTTCGAGTGGCAAGTCGGGGTTGAGCTGAAACGCGTGCCAACGAATGTCCACCGTGGCGTCAGGGTTCGCGGCGCGCCACGTAGAAAGGGCGGCCTCAAGGTGACGCTTGCCGATGTAGCACCACGGGCAAACCACGTCAGATACAACGTCAACGGTGAGTGATTTTTGAGTGGTCATGCGGGCGTGCTTTCTACGGGAGATTTGTCCAAACGTGGAGGCGAAAAGCGGCGAGTCAAGTCACGCCACAGCGTTTCCATCGGGCCATGCGCATGGCCGCTCGCGAGCCACGCGCGGATGAAACCACTGAGCAAGACGTATGTCACAACGGCAATCATCGAATACGCAAAGCGCCCGAGTTCGCCGTGCCAGCCGATGAGACTTTTGTTGAAGACGATGGCGAACACGATGGATTGTCCGACAAATTGGGTGAGCGGCGCGCGACCGGCAGCGATGATGAGGCTCTTGATTCCACCCGTTGCGTCGCCGCGTACGCTCCACAGTGCGCCGATAGTCAGCCACAACCAGACGCCGCCGAGGCTAGCGAGCGGGAGCGCAACAGCCATCCATCCACTACCAATGTCGTTGTAGGTTTTCGCGTCCCATCCGCCCCACGCAGCGGCGTAATACTCGATGCCTGTTCCGACGAAAAACAAAATGGCACCGGCGGCTGCGACCATAGCGTTAGCGAACGGATTGGCCACGAAACGTTGCAAGGCATCAGTCGCGCTTGCCCACATGCCCAGTGCAAAAAAAGCCCACATGTCGATCACGAAAATCTGAGCCAGCCCGCGCTCGGCGTATTCACGCGGGTGGTCGGCGAACGCCTCTCGCCAACTTTCGATTGCGAACGACGAAGCCTCTGGCCACGGCCACGGGCGTGGGGCTTCAGTCGAAAAAATTTGGCTGAGCCCGATTGCGAAATAGAGCATCGCAGAGACGAAAAGCACGCCAAGCGACACCGCGCCGATGCGGTGTGCGCGAAATTTCAGTAGCCCAACACTCACTAAGCCGACGATTGCGTAGGTCGAAAGCACATCGCCTGGCCATAGCGTCAATCCATGAACCAGCCCGATAGCCAGCAACGCCCAAAACCTTGGCCGCAGATCGCGTGGTTGGCGTGTTGCTTCGGGCAGCCGCGCCCATTGCATCGCCACGCCAGCGCCGAAGAGAAATGCCAGCACCGGATACGAGCGATGCGTGAAGAGCGTCGCGACGGCGTATTCGGCTGCGACATCCCACGGTTGCGTGGCCAAGTCCAACGCGTAGTGCACCGACCAGGTCAGCGCGAACGCGTGAACATTCACCAACGCCACGCCCAGCATCGCAATGCCCCGCGCAAGGTCAATGGCTAGTATGCGTGGATTGTGAGACATACAGCTTTTATGCTTAAACGACCGACAGGCGGTCGATACGGGCTATTTTTATGAATTATCGACAATGTGATTTTCACGGCGCAAACCGCCACCAGGTTGTCGATAAAGCCAAAAAGCTGTTACCCCGCAAAATGTTTACACAACGCCGCAGCGCCATCACCGAGCGCTTTGGCCGTGAGCGAATCGATGCGCAATTGAAACGCAGTAGACAGGTTCGGGTAATTGCGCTTGATCGCGGTGGTGTAGAGCGGGTCGTAGTGATCGACAAGCAGCGATTCCACGAGCGGATCGACGGTTCCGGCGTTGGCAAATGCCTGCCACTCTGCGACTTTTTCAGCGCCGCGCAGCGCCTTGAGCGGCGCGAGCTTTTGCATCAGGAGCGCCGGGTCATCCACAAAATGTTCGTACTCGCCACGCAAGTGCGCCACCCGCGCCGCAACCGGCACGTCCAACCAGACGCATTGCCCAGCAGCCATCGTTTCGCGCATCGCGTCGGGCATTTGCACCAAGCCGATGCGCTTGCTTTCCGACTCGACAAACACGGGCCGCGACGGATCGAGCGCTCGAAGCTCTGCCCAGAGCAAGCTATCAAAACGCTTCTGCGATGGCTGCGGCGCGGTCACGCTCTCGCCTAGGAGCGAGCCTTTGTGGTTAGCCAGCCCCTCAAGGTCAATCACCTGCGCGCCCGCTGCTCGGAGCGCATGCAGCAACACGGTTTTTCCGGTGCCGGTGCAACCGCAAATCGTCACGTAATTGAAGCGCTTCGGCAGTTGGGTCAGTTCAACGGCGACGCGCGCGCGATAGGCCTTGTAGCCACCTTCCAACTGTACGGCCTTGAAACCGATCTGCCGCAACACCAAGGTCAGCGAGCCCGAGCGTTTGCCCCCGCGCCAGCAATAAATCAGCGGCGCCCAGTCGCGCGGCTTGTCCGCGAAATGCTGCTCCAACATGTCCGCGATGCGACGCGAAACGAGCGCCGCGCCCATACGCTTTGCCGCGAACGGCGACACCTCTTTGTTCATGGTGCCGACGCGCGCGCGCTCGTCGTTGTCCAGCACCGGATGATTCATCGCGCCGGGGATAAAGTCTTCAGCGAATTCGCCTTCGGAGCGCGCATCGATGATGTCTGCGCCGGGTGCGAGAAAAGCGTCGAGCTGATCGACGGTGATGGTGCCGGCGTTGGCAACGTTGGCGTGTACTGCTGCGGCCGCCGTCATTTCAGCAATTTCGCCAACGCGGGCCAGACGGTGTCGAGTAGCGCCGGTTGCGCGGCGGCCGTCGGGTGAATTCGATCCGCTTGAAACTTGCTGAGATCGGTCGCGATTTTTTCAAGGAAAAAAGGCACAAGCCCGCCGTTCACAGCCTTCGCCACCTCGCCGTACATCGCTTCAAATTGCGCGGTGTAGCTCGGCCCGAAGTTCGGCGGCATGCGCATGCCCACCATCAAAACCTTCGCGCCCGCGGCTTTGCTGAGTTCTGCCATTTTGAGCAGATTCGCGCGCGCAGCCGCCACCGGCGAACCGCGCAAGCCGTCGTTTCCGCCGAGCTCGATCACCACAACCGTGGGCTTGTGTTTCGCGAGCAGAGCAGGCAAACGCGAAAGGCCGCCCGCCGTGGTGTCGCCGCTGATGCTGGCGTTGGTCACGGTCGCGGAAAATTTTTCGGTGGTGAGCTTTTTTGTTAGGAGATCGACCCAACCTTCGCCGGAGGACAAGCCGTAGCCCGCCGAAAGCGAATCGCCAACAATCAAAATGTGCGCGTTTTTTGCGTGCGCGTTGGTGATCGAAAATGTGAGCAGCAGCGCGACCAACGCCATTTGCATTATTTGCATTAACCGTCGGAACTGATTGAATCGTTGTTCTGTCATCATTTACAGCATTCTATGTAGGGCCGGCGTTGCCTGCCTTGTCAACGTACGGCGGGCACTGCCCGCCGTACCTAATTTCCGTTAATCGCTAGCCGAATTCAACACGCATGACCACCAACGCCTCCGCCGCCATTCAAGCCGACAACCTTTCGCGTGTCGTTCCGCTCGGCGAGCGGCAGTTAACGATTCTGGACGATGTGTCGGTCACCGTGACGGAGGGCGAAACGCTCGCAATTATCGGCGCGTCCGGCTCCGGCAAAACCACCTTGCTGGGCCTCCTCGCTGGGTTAGACCGGCCGAACTCTGGAAGTGTTTCATGGCACGGCGACGTGGTGAGCACGCTCTCCGAAGATGCATTAGCCAAACGCCGCCAAGGCGCGGTGGGTTTCGTCTTTCAGTCGTTTCAGTTGCTGCCCGCGTTGACTGCGCTCGAAAACGTGATGCTGCCGCTGGAGCTTGCGGGCGCGCGCGACGCGCAAGCGAGGGCCACAGATTGGTTGAAGCGCGTGGGCCTGGGTGACCGAATGGATCATTTGCCAAAACAATTGTCCGGCGGCGAGCAGCAGCGCGTCGCGATTGCGCGCGCATTCGTGGCGAGTCCAAAAATTGTGTTCGCTGACGAGCCTACGGGCAATTTGGACACCGACACCGGCGCGGAAATTGTGGAACTGATGTTCACGCTCAACCGCGAACAAGGCACCACGCTCGTGCTCGTCACGCACGACCCGGAGCTAGCTGCGCGCTGCGCGCATGTAGTGCGCTTGGCACGCGGCAAGGTGGTGCAATGAACGGCGCCCTCTGCCATTCCCGCGTAGGCGGGAATCCACGCGCCGCGCGAAGCGCCGCCAAAACATCGCCTGTATTGTCCGCCGTCAATGACCTACGGATGTGCCCGGTTTGGATTCCCGTCTTCGCGGGAATGACAGAAATTTGGCGGCTGGCGATTGGAGCACATCGATGAGCTTGATTTTCCGATTCGTTCGCCGCGAGCTGCGCTCGACCGAGGCGCGCATTCTGGTGCTTGCGCTGGCGCTCGCGGTCGCGAGCGTAGGTGCGGTGGCGATGTTTGCTGACCGCGTCAAAGGCGCGTTCGTGAACCAAGCGAACGTTCTGCTCGGAGCGGACGTGATGATTTCGGGCGACCGGCCGTTGCCAGAAAATTTCGCGGCGCAAGCGGTCGCGCTTGGCCTCAGAGTGACGCAATCCACGCGCTTCGGCAGCATGGTGAGTGCGCCTTCGAAAGACACCCCGCTCGGAAAAGACTCTGCGCTGAGCGACGTGAAGGCCGTGAACGCGCCGTATCCGTTACGTGGCGCGATCGAAATTCGCAACGCAGCAGGCGAAAGGGTGCCGTTCAAAGCGGACGTGAAGCCGGGCGAAGTGTTTGTGGACGAGCGCCTCGCGTCGCGCCTGAACGTAAAAGTGGGCGACACGATTGAGTTGGGCAAGAACACGCCTCGCATTTCGCTCGTGTTTGCCGAAGAGCCGGAAGTGGCGGGCAATTTTCTCTCCGCCGCGCCGAAAGTGTTGATGGCGAACGCAGACGTTGCGTCGAGCGAGCTCTTGGCGCCTGGCAGCCGCGCCACGTATCGCTTGCAAGTCGCGGGCATTAAGTCGCAAGAATTCGCAGAGCAAATCAAGCCAAAACTCGGCCCCGGCCAACGCATGGAAACCGTGCGCGAGCTGCGTCCAGAAGTGCGCTCAACGCTCGAAAAGTCCGAGCAATTCTTAGGGCTCGCCGCGTCGTTTGCTGTGTTTCTTGCGGTCGTTGCCATCGTGCTGGCGTTGCGTCGGTATCTGAAGCGTGAGCTAGACACGGCGACGCTGTTCCGCACGCTCGGCGCGGGCCAACGACAAACGCTTGTGCATTTCGTCGGTCAGTTTTTTGTGCTCGCGATCATCGCTTGCTTGCTCGGCGTTGTGCTCGCGTACGCAGCGCAGGCAACGCTCGCTTGGCTCGTTCGCGGCTTGTTTGCCTCAGAGTTGCCACCTGCCGGTTGGATGCCGCTCGCAAAAGCATTTGCGACGGGACTCGTGCTGTTGCTTGGCTTTGCGATTCCGCCGCTCGTCGCGCTCTCCGCGACGCCGCCGGTGCGCGCGCTGCGCCGCGATATGCCGAGCGTCGGTAGCGGTGGCGTGTTCGCATCCATTCTGGGCGCGGTCGCGGTGCTCGCGGTAGTGATGATGCAGTCGCAAGACATCAGCACCGGCGCGATTTTCGTGGGTGGGTTGGTTGCGCTTGTCGCGGCGGCTACGGTCGTAGCGATGGTGCTCTTGTGGCTCATTCGTACGCTAGTGCGCTCGGGCAAGCTTTCACGCGTTGGCGGACGGCAATCGTGGGTGTATGGTCTCGCTAACCTTGATCGCCGTCGCCTTTCCACTGCGTTGCAAATCGCGTGTTTGGGCTTAGGCGTGATGACGTTGATTACCGTCGGATTCGTGCGCACCGATCTATTCGCCGCGTGGCAGAAATCGGTGCCCGCCGACGCGCCGAATCGGTTCTTGATTAACGTGCAGCAAGAACAGGTCGCGGTACTACAACCGCTGCTGCCGAAATCATCTGATGGCAAAGCGGCGGAATTTTTCCCGATGGTGCGGGGTCGCTTGATTGCGGTAAATGACAAACCGGTTACCGCAAAAGATTACCCAGACGAGCGGGCCAAACGCTTGGTCGACCGCGAATTTAATTTGTCGGCTACGGCCAAGATGCCGCCTGCGAACAAGGTTGTCGCGGGTGATTATTTCGACGACAAAGCGCGTGACGTCATGTCGTTAGAAGACGGCATCGCCAAAACGCTGGGGCTCAATTTGGGCGACACCGTGACTTTTGATGTCGCGGGTGACAAGATCACGGTGCGCATCACGAGCCTGCGCAAAGTGGATTGGGACAGTTTCCGTGTGAACTTCTTCGCGCTAGTCCCCGAAGCCACGCTCGCGCCACTGCCCAAGAGCTACATCACTGCGTTTCACCTTCCGAAGCGCGACAACAAAACGCTCTCATCGGTGGTGAATGTTGCGCCGAATGTGTTGGCGATTGACGTCTCGGAAATTATGGAGCGCGTGCGCAGCATCGTCGATCAAGTGGCGCGCGCGCTCGAGTTTGTCTTCGCATTCACGCTGGTCGCTGGCTTGCTCACGCTGTATACCGCAGTCATTGCGACGCAAGACGAGCGGCGTTACGACACCGCACTCATCCGCACGCTCGGCGGCACCAAAAGCCAAATTCGCGCGGCGCTCATCGCCGAGTTTTCTGCGCTCGGCGGCGCAGCGGGTTTGCTCGGGGTGGCAGGGTCTATGCTGCTGACGTGGGTACTCGCTACGCGGCTGCTAAAAATTGATTTTGTGGCCTCACCTGCTGTGTGGCTCATCGGCTTTTTTGCGGCAACAGCGTGTACGCTTCTGGCCGGTTGGATGGGCACTCGCAGTGTGCTAACGACGCCGCCGATTCAGGTGTTGCGGGAAGGTTAGTGGTTTGCGTTCCCCGTTCGTGGTGAGCCTGTCGAACCATGAACACCGCAACAAACGACGCACGTTGGATCAAAGAATATGAACATCGAAAAAATCCGCACGCAGCTCACCAAAGCGCAAGCATGGCGCGGCACGCCGCTGGGCGAAGCGGGCGACATGACCTCGAATGAGCGCATGAAAATGCACGCCGCACTCGGTCGCAAAGTGCGCCCCGCAGGCGTGTTGATATTGCTCGTAGAGCGCGACGATCAATTGAACGTGGTGCTCACACAACGCACCGCGCATCTGCACGACCACGCAGGGCAAATTAGCTTTCCGGGTGGGCGCATGGACGAGCTTGACGCCGACATCATCGCCACAGCGCTGCGCGAAGCCGAAGAAGAAGTCGGCACCGACAATAGCCTCATTGAAGTGGTCGGCACCCTGCCAAACTACGTGACGATCACCGCGTACGAAGTCACGCCCGTGGTCGCACGCTCCGCACCGCAGACCTTTGCGATCGACCCCTTCGAAGTGGCCGACGTGTTCGAAGTGCCGCTTGCGCATGTGATGAACGACGCCAACTGGCGGCGCGACAATTTCTTGCGCGAAGGCGTTCGCCGCGAGTATTGGGCAATTCCGTACAACGAACGCTACGTGTGGGGCGCCACGGCAGGCATGCTGCGCACATTTCGAGAAGTGATGTTGCACGCGGCCTGAGCGAAAATACTCGCATGACTTCCGCGCTCAATCCCTCCACAGAATCTCCGTTCACACTCTTCGGCGGCGAACCCGGCGTTCGTGCGCTCGTCGACGCGTTTTACGATCACATGGATCTCGACGAACCGTACGCAGGCATTCGCAAACTCCACCCCGAATCGCTAGACGGCTCACGCGACAAACTTTATTGGTTTCTCTGTGGCTGGCTAGGCGGCCCGAACCACTATCAAGAACGCTTCGGCCACCCCCGCCTGCGTGCGCGCCACATGCCATTCCCGATTGGCGAAGCCGAGCGCGACGCGTGGTTGAGCTGCATGCGCGACGCAGTCGCCGATTGTCAAACCGACGAAAAGCTCAGCGCGTGGTTTATGGGGCAGATATTTGGCACGGCCGATTGGATGCGTAATCGGGCGGGGTAAGATACGCGAGCTACTGGCACTATTTTGCGACCGCGGCCGTTTCCGCCGCCTGAATGCGATCGTCCGTAATCGGGTGTGTGCTTAGGTAGATGAATGCTCCGTCTTCGTTGGCATCCATATCAAAATCTTCGTCGCGACCTTGCAAGTACGCTTCGGGATTGCTGAAACATAGGGCAGGCGGTCGTGCCGGCGATTCACTGGATGCGGATAGTTCGTCCGGATCGTCTTGAAAACGATCAAACGTGGGGCCAGGACTGCGATTTGCGACGGCTCGGTCCGCGCTGCGTAGTGCGACGCAGTCGTTCATAGCCGTCATAAGTCGCATTGCATTTGCGAAAGCCAAGGGTGAATCTCCCGTCTTGCGCAACAATTCGAATGCGTAGACGTCTGCTTGAGCTTCAATGTTGCGCTTAAAGCTAAGAGTAGTCATAAGTGTAGGCGCCGCGAGCATTAGACCCGAAACACCGGAAACATCACCAGCGATGGCGCCGACGATGATCGCAGTTGCGGAGCCCGTAAGAAGCAGACGAAGCGTGTCGCGGTGTACGACGTGACCGAGCTCATGCGCAAGCACGGCACGCAGCATAGATCTGTCTTTGCGGAATAATGCGACAAGTGAGTCATCCACCAAAACTATGCCGCCCGGCAGCGCGAGTGCATTTGGCCTTGCCCTGCTGAACTGCAACTCAACAACGCCACTTAGTCCAGCCGCCGTCGCTAAGTCAGCAAACTCCTTGCTGATAGCTTGCTTTTCCTCAAATTTGAGGTTCGAGTACCAAAAGCCATTTCTCCGTAACGCGCCGAGCGTCGCATCACCAAGCGCTCGCTCAGCCTCATACGGAATTTGCTGAGCTGCGAAACCTGCCGCCGCAGGAATAAATCGCTGATAGCCTACGTACAGGGCAATCAGTATCCCTGCTAAAGCTATCGCCACGAATACGCTCGCGCGCTCAAGACGCGACAACCACTGGCTCCGCAAATCGAGGCGAAAGGCTCGCTCCACACTTTTCGCATCCGTGCAGACAGCCAGGCCGCCATCGGGGAACTCAATGCGATACGGTGAATTTCCAATCCTCGTCGAAATCTTTACGGCGGAAGCTGGCTGCTCTGCAATCACATCGACAATCGTGTCATCGTCACGTTGGCCGGTGCCCTCGCGCGCGAGAACTCGCACAGTCGTCGCGGTTACTTCAAGCTGCGCATTTCGCATGCGCGACGATACGCCGTCAAACCAGCTCACGTCTAGACTATCGGCGAGTGGGGATTCGTTCGTCATATCGAAATGTCCAACGAAAAGAACTCACTCGCGGCGTCGGCCGACGCGGTACCTCTAGCGGCTGTGTCTGCAACAAAGTCGTCGAGCTCGCCAGAGACGCCGAGAGACACGCTTTCGGTGCGCAATTTCGCGGTGCGAACCGCCGCCCACGGTATAGCGAGACCACACGTAAGTACGATCGCAAAGGCGTTGAACAGTTGATTCTTAAATAGGACTCGCATTTTCAGGCGACTAAGTACACGAACGTTGGTCGAAACAGTGGTCAAGTTCAAAATGGCGTTGGTGACGCGAGACTGGACGTAGGAAGACAGCGCTGCGAACGCCGCACCCGCTGGCAACGCTACGGTCACCGCAATCCCGATGAGCGCCCACTGTGTACGACGTACTTCTTCGCGACCGACGATCACTTCCAGACCCTTTCCCGCAATGACAACCCAAAGCAGCAGAGCCATCAACGACGCCAATCCCATCACGAATAAACGAAAAAATATCCCATAGACGGTACGCACATGTGCCGCGCTAGACATTGGTGCGTTGCCCAATCGAGACCGATTAATCAGCATCAAGCGAAATTTGGCCGTCAAATACGGATAACACAAGGCCAGCACTGTCGGAGGGATCAGGCCGGGTAACGATGCTTGCCAATCCTTCGCGTTGAAAGTCAATGGAAAGAAAACAGTCAACGCTGCCACCAGCACCAGTGGCCAAAGCACAACAACCGCGTCCTGCAAGCGCCCATCAAACGCAAACCGCAAGTTGCGGTAGCTGGTATTGGCCATATTGAACCGCAGCGAATTGACCACGAACCACGGGGCGAGCAGCGCCACCCCGAACGCAATCAGCGCCGCATATTTCGGATTCAAATTTCCTGTGAACCAATAGGCGATGAAGAGCGTGCCCGCGATGAGACGCCCGCGCAAAATCGGCCACGGCCTTGCATGAAATTCAAAGTTCGCATCGGCCACCCACGTGTGCCGCAACATGAATTGGCGCTTACGAATCTTGGCCCATGGCGACCATAGTCCAAGCGTGATGAGCGCGAGAAATGTATTCACAATCCAAATTCGGAAGTACTCGCCCGCTTGGCCGGTGAACGTGAAGGCGTAAACACGCTCATCCCGTTGGCGCATGCGCGTGAACGCATCTGCCATGTTGAAGCGCACTTCTGCCAACGACTGCGCGGCGCGCTCCTGGTTGTCCTGCTCGATTTCGTCCGACGCGGCGGGCTCCGCAGTCTCTGGGGTCAGGGCGTTTTTCGAGCCATCGAGAGGTTGCATAGATTGAGCAAGCGCAGCGGGGCTAACGTTGCATACGGAAACTTTTGTAGGTACAACTTTATAGCGCAAACGACTAGCCGGCGGTCAGTTCACACGATTTATTCGGCTTGTTGACTTAAACTCAAATCGGCCTGAAACGCCCGCGCAGTTGTCGCTAGAGCACGAAAGCCATATCGTCACTCTCTGGCAGGGCGGGCAGTGCCCGCACTACGGAAAAGTCGCGTGGCCCCAACCGAATCAACCCGCCGTAGCCTGCCAAAGCTCAAACTTATTGCCCTCAAAATCGTAAGCCCAACCGATGCGGCCGTGTTCTGTTTCTTCGATGTGATCTTCCACGCGGATGTCGGCGGCGCGGAGTTGGTCGAGCATGGCGTCTAGGTCGGCCACGCGCCAGTTGAGCATCGTGAGTTGGCGCTTGGGCATGTAGTCGCTTTTTTCTTCGAATACGCTCCAGTGAATTTCATCGCCCGCAGTCTGAACGAACGTAGCGCCGCCCCAATCGGTGACGTCAACGCCGAGGTGGCGGTAATACCATTTGCGCAGCGCTTCGGCGTTGCGGGCGCGGACGAATATGCCGCCGAGTCCGAGAACTTTTTGTCTGCTCATTTTTCGCCTCCCTGGTCACTGAGTGCCTTTTGTAATTTCCGACCCATACGCAGCAACAACGCGCTGAGAATAATCGCGCCGATCGCGCCGCCGACGTAGCGCCCCCAAGGCTCACGTGTGACCAACACGCCACCGATCATTCCCAACGCACCACCGGAAATGACGCCGGTGATGATGCAGGCCAAGTACATAAATCCACTCATTCGCCTGCCTTCATTTTCTCTTTCATTTGCGTGCTCTCACTTCCTCAACGGCCTTCTTCGCCATCGCTTCGACATAGCTGCCATAAAAATCAAAATTAGCCACACCCACCAGCGGGTCGGCCAACAATTGTCCGTTGCCATCGATCATCATCACGGTCGGCGTGAACGTGCCTTTTCGCTTCTGCGCGAAGGCAATGTTCTCAATCGTTTTGCCGTCAAAATCAATCAGCGACTTGCCGTCGTCCACCGTGATTTGGCGAAACTCAATCGCCGCGCGCCATCCAGCGTCACGAAACATCGGGACGACCACTTCACGCAGTGCGCCTCGGCAATAGTGGCAGCCGGTCAAGTTGAAAAACAACAAAATCGGCTTTTTCTCGGCGTTGGCGCGGTCGCCGTCCGCCTTCAAATCTTTCGCGACCGGCAAGATTTTTTCCCACTCGCGGCTGCTCGGTGCGAGCGGTTTTGCGTCATCGACTGCGGGCGCGCTCTGCGCCATCGAAAAACCGGATGCGATAATGCAGGCCAATATCGCCACCGTGCTGCGCGCCTTAAGCTTCGCTAAAGGTTCGCGCACGCCACACAAAAAATTAACCGCAAACCGCATGAGCGAATCCCTGATTATTGCCACCCGTGAAAGTCCGTTAGCGCTTGCGCAGGCCCATCACGTCAAAGCCGAGCTTGAGAGTGTAATTCCCGGACTCTCCGTGAGCCTCTTGGGCATGACCACGCGCGGCGATCAAATCCTCGACAAACCGCTCGCGAAGGTCGGCGGCAAGGGATTGTTCATCAAAGAACTCGAAGTGGCGCTACAAGAAGGACGCGCGCATTTGGCCGTGCATTCGTTGAAAGACGTGCCGATGGTGCTGCCGAAGGGCTTCTCGCTCGCCGCGATTTTGCCGCGCGAGGATGCGCGCGACGCGCTGGTCTCGAACAAATATCCAACGCTAGCCGACATGCCAGCTGGCGCGATCGTGGGCACATCGAGCCTACGCCGCGCGGCGGTGCTTTCGCGCGCGTTCCCGAAGCTCAAATTTGAGCCCGTGCGCGGTAACGTGAACACGCGTATGGCCAAGCTCGACAAGGGCGAATTCGACGCGCTGATTCTCGCGGCGGCGGGCTTGATTCGTTTGGGCATGAGCGAGCGCATTCGTGATCGTCTGCCAATCGAGCTGTCGCTGCCCGCGCCGGGCCAAGCCGCGCTCGGCATCGAAATCATGAGCGACGACGATTACACCGCCGAAATCGTTTCCGAGCTCGACCACGCGCCGACAGCGGTCGCCTGCATGGCCGAGCGCATGGTGAGCCGTTTGCTCGGCGGTAGCTGCGAATTGCCGCTTGGTGCGTATGCCGATTTTGTGGATGCGGATAAACCGCTGCGCTTGCGCGCGTTCGTTGCCAACCTCGACGGCAGCGTTTGCGTTAGTGCCGAAGCGTTTGGCACACCGGACGCGCCCGAAGCATTGGGCGAAGAAGTGGCCGAACTCCTCAAAGCGCAAGGCGCTGACAAGATCATTGCGAGTTTGAAGTGAGCACAGATTTTCATTTGGGTAAAACGCAGAGTGCCGCGAGCGCTGGCCCGCTTGCAGGCGTGAATCTGCTCATCACGCGTCCGGTGATGCCCGCCTCGCGAACCGCAGCGCGGCTGGCTGCGCTCGGCGCGACGCCGCTGATTTTTCCGACGCTCATCATCGAGCCCGTCGCGCCGGCGAATGCCGCGCCGCTGAAGACCGCACTCGCAAAAATCGGTGATTACTACGCTGCGATTTTCGTGAGCCCGAGCGCCGCCGAAATGACGATTGCACCGCCCTCCTCTACGCCGATCAAACTACCTGCGTCGCTCACAGTGTTCGCACCTGGCCCCGGCACGGCGGAGGAATTGGCGCGGTTAGGTGTGGTCGATGCGCAGATGCCGACGGCGTCGTTCGACAGCGAAGGTTTGCTCGCGTTGCCCGCGCTGCAAGCGGCGGCGGTCAAGGGCAGACGCATTGTGATTTTTCGTGGCAATGACGGACGCGAACTGCTGCGCGAAGCGCTCGTTCAACGCGGCGCGACGGTCGACGCGATCACTGCGTACAACCGCCGCGCACCGAACACGCCGCCCACCGGCTTACTAGAACTGCTGCGCGCCGGGTCCGTGAACACCCTTTCGGCGATGAGTAGCGACGCACTCACGAATCTTGTGCCGTTGGTGCCCGCCGCCGAGCGTGCGGATCGATTGTTCAACATCACCGTTTACGCGAGCCACGAACGCATCGTCGAAACCGCCCGCACACTCGGTTTCCGAAACGTCGTTGAGACGCAAGCGGGGGATGCTGGCCTAATTACAGCGTTGCTTCAGCGGACGTAGCGCGCTGTAAAACGAATCGACACCAGCTCGCGGGAAGGTTCCCTCCCCGCTCGCCGGGGAGGGCTAGGGTGGGGTAAGGCGTTGGTTCGTATGAACATCGTTGCGCCTCACGTTAACCGCATACCCCCTCCCAACCTCCCCCGGCTAGCGGGGGAGGGGCTGTTACACACTATCACCGCAATCGCCGTCACCCACCCGCACATCAAAAGTTAGCCATGTCCAAACCTGAAATCGTCGCCATCGCTCCGCTCCCCGGATTTTTCTCTAAGCCGCTTCAAGAGCAGTTCGTCGTGCACGATTTGCATGGCGTCGCGGACGCTGAAGCGCGGCGCGCGTTGATCGCGAAAATCGCACCGACCACGCGCGCGATGGTGGCGATGGGCGGCTCGCAACTCTCCGCCGAACAGCTCGCGAAATTTCCGAACCTAGAAATCATCAGCGTTTTCGGAGTGGGCTACGACGGTATGCCGCTTGCAGCGTGCGCCGACGCAAAAGTGAAAGTCACCAACACGCCCGACGTGTTGAACGACGAAGTGGCCGACACCGCCGTAGCGCTTACGATGATGACGTCGCGCCAATTCGTTGCCTCGCAAAAATTTGTCGAAAGCGGCGCGTGGCTCAAGGGCCAGTATCCCCTCACGACGTCGATGTGGGGCAAAACCGTCGGCATCATCGGTTTGGGCCGCATCGGCAAAGAAATCGCCGACCGCCTGCGCGCGCACAAGATGAACGTCGTCTACTTCGGCCGCAGCAAACAGGACGTGCCGTACACGTACTACAACAACCTAGTCGCGATGGCCGGTGACGCCGACGTGCTGATCGCCATCACGCCCGGCGGCGCAGGCACGAAGCATTTGGTCAACGCCGAAGTGCTCGCCGCACTCGGCCCCACAGGGATTTTCGTCAACGTTGCGCGCGGCTCCGTCGCCGATGAAGCCGCGCTAGTCGCCGCCATAGAAAACGGCACCATCGCCGGGGCAGGGCTTGATGTGTTCGAAGGCGAACCGAAAGTACCCGAAGCGTTGTTCAATCGACCTAACGTGATTTTGTTACCGCATGTGGCGAGCGCGACGCTTGAGACGCGCGTTGCGATGGGCAATTTGGTTATTGAGAATTTGGCGTTGCACTTTGCTGGGAAGCCTGTGCGGACGTTAGTGCCAGAGTTGGTGGGGAAGGTTGCCGGGTAGGGTGCCGGTTCACCGCACCCAAACTAGCACCGAGGAGACTCGCAACATTCTTCGCCGTTCGCCCTGAGCTTGTCGAAGGGTTTGATGGAATGAAGATTGTTCTTTGCCACCAGCGCGCTCTGTGGCCGCGCGAGGCCAGTTACCTTTTTGCTTCGCCAAAAAGGTAACCCAAAAAGGCGACCCCAATATTCGCCCTGTTCCTGCGGTGCTCACAACGCGCGGGACCCGCACAAATCGCCCGATGGCGCGCTAACCGCGCGCAGTGGGCTCATGGTACGGGTCTACGACCGCGCGTTGCTCCGCTCCTCGGGGTCGAATACGCGGGGACCCCGTCGGACGGATTCTTGATCGCTTCGCGATTTGTTTGGGGGAACCCAGATGCGAGTATCCGGGCTAGGCTACTGCGACAATCGCCATCATGGTACCAACGCTCAAACCGCTCTAAGAACTTCTATGCAATTGCTCTACGATGTTTCAACCGAGCCTATAACTTGGGCTTCGGCTTATCTCCTTTTGTTATGCGCGCTAACGGGCATTTTTATGTTTTGTGTCGTCGGGCTCGGTGATCCTGGGCCGCAAGCGTTACTTCGAGCCCACAGGAAGACATACTTTGGTGCAGCAGGCCTACTAGCTCTTGTGGCGACAGCCGGACTAACACTCGGTCTGCACAATCGCACCGAATGCGCAGAGTTGGTGGGGCACGGCGAGGTTGTCGAGGGTCAAATCCAAGACTTGTCGCGAGGAAGGAGCAATCTCACGCATGTGAGGTTTAACGTCGGAAGTCGCCGGTTCGATAGTGAACCCGGACCGATTAACGGATGCGGATACGTTCGATCAATCGCGGAAGTTGCGTCGTTAACAAATGGTGATTTCATTCGCATCCTGTTTTATGAGTCGCGCATTTTGAAAGTCTGGCGGCGTACGCCTTGATCTTCCGCGGGAGCGTAGTAGCCCGGATGCTCGCAGCCGGGTTCCCGTAACCCAATCGCGAAGCGATCACTTGTTGCCTTTAACGCCCCGTCACCCCGCGCCGAGGAGCGGAGCAACGGGCGGTCGTAGACCCGCACCATGAGCCCACTGGTTGCGCGTCAGCGCAACTTTCGGGCGATTTGTGCGGGTCCCGCCCGTTGCGAGCACCGCAGGGAAGAGCGGGGTTCGGGGCGAGCTTTTTGGTTACTTTTTGGCGGCGCAAAAAGTAACTCGCCGACAGGCGAAACGAAGCGGTGGCAAACGAATTACCTTGTACGACGGGCAGGCTCAGTGCGAACGGGCAATTAGCGCTTCGCGGGTTTACGCGCTGGATCCCCGGCTTGCGCCGAGGATGACGGCATTCGAGACGCCACCGTTCGCGGCGAATCCGCGTGGGTTGGTATCAATTTGGGTGCGGTGAACCGGCACCCTACGGTTTACGGCTTCAGCAACCCCAATGTCCTCCCCGTCGCCCCGCGATGCGCATCAACAAACGCCATCGCGTTGGCTCCGGCAACATCTCGCGCCGCCGCATCGTTCATCCACGCCAGCACCGCATCCAACGCACCATCAGCATGCGCCACACGCACAGCTGCGCCCGCAGCAACGGCTTCATCCGCCGCCTGCTGAAAATTGAACACCGATGGGCCGAGCACAACCGGCACGCCCATCGCGCACGGCTCGATCAGGTTTTGACCGCCGGTGCCGCCTAGTGTGCCGCCCATGACGACGGCCTGGGCGTGGCCGTAGTACGCGAGCATTTCGCCCATGCTGTCGCCGACGATGACTTCTGCGTCGGCTGGGATCGTGGCGTCGGTTCGGCGCGCGACACGAAAGCCGCGCTCGCGGGCGGCCTCCAATGTCGCGTCCCAGCGCTCGGGATGGCGCGGCACGATCACAGCGACGGATTGTTGCCGCAGCGCGTGAGTTTTCAGCGCGTCGAGCAGCAAGGCTTCTTCGCCTTCGCGCGTGGAACCTGCGACCCAAAACGCGCGGCGCTCAGTTCCGCTTCCCACCAAATGCGCAGCAAGTTTTTCGGATGCCTCGCGCGCCGTGACGGGCACATCAAGATCAAACTTCATGTTGCCTGTGACGTGCGCGTTCGCTGCGCCGAGCGCTTTGAAGCGATCTGCGTGCGATTGCGTTTGCGTTGCGATGCCCGCGAGGCAGGCGAGCATCGCGCGCGTGAGGCGGCCGCCCTTGGCGTAGCCTGCTGCGGAGCGCTCCGATAGGCGCGCGTTGACGAGCCAGAGCGGAATGCCGACGCGCCGCGCAGCATCGCAGACACCGGGCCAGAGTTCGGTTTCGATGAGCAAGCCCAACGCCGGGCGTGTGACGCGCAGAAATTTTTCCACCTCGTCCGGCGCATCGAACGGAAGGTAAACAACGGTTGCTTTATCGCCGAGGAGCGACACGGCGGTCGCGCGTCCGGTGGGCGTGGTGCAGGTGACGAGCAGGCGTTTATTTTGCGCGAGCAACGCGTTGGCCAGCGGCATCATCGCGCGCGCTTCGCCGACCGAGACGGCGTGAATCCACACATCAAACGGGCCGGTCGGTGGCGCGAGCGCCAAACGTTCGCGCCAGTTTTCACGGTACGCCGGGTTCAATCGCCCTTTCCACCACATTCGCGCTAGCGCGAACGGCATGGCAACAATCCACAGGAAGCGATAAAGAAGGCGGAACCAGACGGGCATAGGCTGCGATTATCGCCGTCGGCGGCGGCGAGTGAGGGTTTACGGCGTATGCTGTATAGCTTTTTGCGTTAAACGACTGCTATGTGGTTGTTACATGGCCTTTTTAGCATATGTCGACAATATGAAAATAATGGCGCCAACGACCGTATAGCAGTCGCTAGCGCGTAAAAGCTGCTTTGTACTTTCGATGTTTTCGATGCCTGGGGAGCGGATGCGCGGTGGGAGTGGGCTTGCCCGCGATTGCCGCGCCTGCGGCACCGATGGACGGCAATGCAAAGGTTCATCGCGGGCAAGCCCGCTCCCACAGGTGCTTGGGTGCAGGAGCGCGGTGGCGCGCCGAAACTTGCGCCCAACGCCGCCCACTAGAATGAGCCCTAACGCGTCATAGGCGAACACAGGTAAGAACGACATGATTTTGGTGACTGGCGGCTGCGGCTTTATCGGCAGCAATTTCATTCTCGATTGGCTCGCAGCGCACGACGAGCCGGTGGTGAATGTGGACGTGTTGACCTACGCGGCGAACCCGCTGACGCTCGCCTCGCTCGCGGACGATCCGCGTTATGCGTTTGAGCGCGTGGACATCTGCGACCGCGCGGCGCTCGACGCCGTGTTTGTGAAACACAAGCCGCGCGCCGTGGTGCATTTCGCGGCGGAGAGCCATGTGGATCGCTCGATCCACGGGCCGATGGATTTTGTGCGCACCAACATGATGGGCACCGCCACGCTCCTAGAAGCCAGTCGTGCGCATTGGAAAGCGCTGCCGGATGCAGCGGCGAAAGCGTTCCGCTTCGCGCATGTGTCGACCGACGAAGTGTTTGGTTCGCTCGGCCCGACCGACCCGAAATTTAGCGAAACCTCGCAATACCAACCGAACAGTCCGTACAGCGCATCGAAAGCCGGATCGGATCACCTCGCCCGCGCGTACTTTCACACCTACGGTATGCCAGTGATGGTGACCAATTGCTCGAACAATTACGGTCCGCGCCAGTTCCCGGAAAAACTGATTCCGCTGATGATCGTGAACGCGATTGCGGGCAAGCCGCTGCCGATCTATGGCGACGGGCAGCAGATTCGCGATTGGCTGTACGTGGGTGACCATTGCAGCGCGATTCGCCGCGTGCTTGAAGCGGGCGTGCCGGGTGAACTGTACTTGGTGGGCGGCGACGCCGAGAAGCCTAACCTTGACGTCGTGCACACGATTTGCGCAGCGCTGGCGAAGCATCGTCCGGGGCATGACTACACGAAGCAAATTACTTACGTCACCGACCGGCCGGGGCATGACCGCCGATACGCGATTGATTTCTCAAAACTCGAACGCGAGCTGGGCTGGCGTCCGTCGGAGAGCTTCGCGACGGGGTTAGAAAAAACGGTGCGCTGGTACATCGACAACGCAGATTGGGTCGCCACTGTGCAGTCGGGCGAATACAAAGCTTGGGTCGAAAAGAACTACGGAGCGCGGGTATGAGTGGCGGCACATCCATTCGTCGCAAAGGCATCATCCTAGCGGGCGGGTCCGGCACGCGTCTGCATCCGGTGACGCAAGCGGTGTCGAAGCAGCTCATGCCGATCTACGACAAACCGATGATTTATTACCCGCTGTCAGCGCTGATGCTCGCCGGCTTGCGCGACATTTTGATCATCTCGACGCCGCAAGATACGCCGCGTTTTCGTGACCTGCTCGGCGACGGTTCGCAGTGGGGTTTGAATCTGCAATTTGCGGTGCAACCGTCGCCCGACGGCCTCGCACAGGCCTTCATCATTGGTCGCGACTTCATTGGCGACGATCATGCTGCACTGATTCTTGGCGACAACGTTTTCTATGGCCACGAGTTGCAACAACTCTTGGAAAGCGCGCATCACCGCGACGAGGGCGCGACGGTGTTTGCGTATCCCGTGAGCGACCCGGAGCGCTACGGCGTGGTTGAGTTCAATGCGAGCGGTCAGGCGGTGAGCCTCGAAGAAAAGCCCAAAGTGCCGCGCTCGCGCTACGCTGTGACAGGCGTTTATTTTTACGATAACAGCGTGATCGAGATGGCGGCTAACTTGAAGCCCTCGGCTCGCGGCGAACTTGAGATCACCGACCTAAATCGTCTGTATCTCGAACAAGGACGCCTGAGTGTCGAGATCATGGGCCGCGGCATGGCGTGGCTCGATACGGGTACGCACGATTCGCTGCTCGAAGCGGCGCAGTTCGTGCAAACCATCGAACGCCGACAAGGCCTGAAAGTGTGTTGCCCAGAAGAAGTGGCGTATCGCCAAGGCTTTATTGATGCCGCGCAGTTGGAGCGATTGGCGGTGCCATTGGCGAAGAGCGGATACGGAAGGTATCTGCAAGATGTGTTGAAGGAACAGGTTTTCTGATGGGTACCTCTATAAATTCGTTTCTCGGGCGAATTGCGTCGTTGCGCGGTGCTCGCAATCCTCATGTACCAGAGCGTACATTCCGGTTGCTCTGCGCCGCGCGCCTAGCACTTCATCCCGAAAATTCGAATTTATAGAGGTACCATGATGAAGGTTGTGAGGACGGCTCTGCAAGGATGTTTGATTCTTGAGCCACAGGTGTTTGCCGATGATCGCGGCAATTTTTTCGAGAGTTTTAACGAGCAGAAATTTAGAAACTCCACCGGGGCGATGCTCAAATTCGTGCAGGACAATCAGAGCTATTCGAAAGAAAAAGTGCTGCGCGGATTGCACTATCAAATCGAGCAACCGCAGGGGAAGTTGGTACGCGTCGTTTCGGGCGCGGTGTGGGATGTGGCGGTCGATTTACGGCGTTCATCGCCTACGTTCGCGCAATGGACAGGCGTTGAACTCAGCGCCGAAAATCAACGCATGTTTTGGGTGCCGCCGGGGTGCGCGCATGGATTCGTGGTGACGGGTGATCACGCCGTTTTTCTGTACAAAACGACCGACTACTACGCGCCGCAACACGAACGCACGATTGCGTGGAATGACCCGGCGCTGGCGATCAAGTGGCCAGTGGATGACCCTCTGGTGAACGCGAAAGATGCGGCCGGATTGATGTTTTCCAAAGCGCCGACGTACGCGTGAAGCTGCTGATTACGGGTGCCCGGGGGCAGTTGGGACTCGCGCTGCATCGACGATTGTCTGTTGAGCATGAGGTGGTGGCGGTTGGCCGTACGGAGCTTGACATTGCCGATGCCGTCGCGTGTAAACGCATGATCGCGCAGGTACACCCGGACGCCGTGCTCAATTGCGCGGCGTACACAGCCGTCGACAAAGCAGAAACCGACCGCGAAACCGCGTTTGCGATTAACGCGTTGGGCGCTGAAAACATTGCGATCGCGTGCGCCGCAAATGGCGCGTTTCCAATTCATTTTTCAACGGATTACGTGTTCGACGGCACGGCCACCGAGCCTTACGTCGAGACAAATCAGACGAATCCGCTGGGTGTTTACGGCCAATCCAAGCTACAAGGCGAACAGGCGGTGGCTACTGCAAGCGCGGCGCATCTGATTTTTCGTTTGAGCTGGGTCTACAGCAATGATGGTGCAAATTTTTACAAAACGATGCTGCGATTAGCCGCCGATCGGCCTGTGCTGCGTGTGGTTGCAGATCAATTCGGCGTACCGAACTACGCTGGCGATCTTGCGGACGCGATTGCAGCGGTGTTGTCGCGCTCGCGCGGGGAACTTGAGCGCTTGAGTGGGCTCTATCACCTGAGCGCGCGCGGCGCGACGAATTGGTGCGAGTTCGCGCGGGCAATCATGCAAGGCGCGGGGCTGGCGACAGGGGTTGAAGCGATAGGCACGGCCGACTATCCGACGCCCGCAAAACGGCCTACGTATAGCGTGTTGGATAGCGCAAAGTTTGATGCTGCGTTTTCATTCGAGAACGCGAATTGGCGGCAGGGCCTAGCGCGCTGTCTCGCTTCGCGGTGATGCGAGCGCCTGCATCAGGCAGGCGGCGCGGCAAAATGGATGCACTGTAGAAATTGATGGGAACGATGATGTTTAAACGATGGCTGATTGCTTCTGGGTTATTGCTTGGTTTCGCCGCATTGCCGTTGGGCGCGTCCGCGACGCTGGTGCGGAGCATGCCGCCGGCGGCTGTGGAGAGCAGCAAATCTGCTGTTATGCACCGCTTCTTGGGCGCTTCAACGGCGACACATCGGGTGAATGCGGCGGCGTGGAACGATCCGCGCCTTGAGCAACAAAAGGCGGCGGCGAAAACCAGCGGCGAGCGATCAAAGGCGGCGCAAATCGGCTTCCCGCGCGCTATTCCTGCCTCCGCACAGCAGATTCCGCTTTCATCCTTAACGTGGGAAACGTTGCCGGATTCCAGTCGCGTGGCGCGCGTCTCGGTGTCCGCGGAAAATGCGGCAGGTTTGCGTGTGGCTTATCAGATCAGCGGCCCGACCAACGGTATGGCATTACGTTTTGCCGGCGACGGGCGTGATGAGATTTATCTGGGCGACGTGCGAGGCGACGATGCACTCTCTTGGTCGCCGTTGTTGGAAGGCTCAATGGCGACTGCCGAAATTCAAATTGCCTCAGGATTTTCGCCCGAGCAATTTGCACTGCGTTTCGACTCGCTTTCGCACTTAGTCAAGGTGGGCGCTTCGCTAGGGCAGAAGGATGTGCGAGACATTGATAAGGCGGGCTCGTGCAATCGCGACGTGATCTGTGGCAGCAGTTCCAATTCTGCGCTTGCCGCACTCGCGAAGTCAGTGGTCAAGCTGGTCTACACCGATTCCGGCAGCACCTACGCCTGTAGTGGCACGCTCATCAACGGCACCGCTGGCGGCAATTTAATTTATACGGCTGCGCACTGTATCGACAGTCAAGCGGAGGCTTCAACCTTAAATACGTACTGGTTCTTCGATGCTATTTCATGCGGAAGTATCGCGATCCCACCGTACCAGTTGTTGACGGGCGGCTCCACGTTGCTTTCAACAGACGTGACGATGGACGGAACCCTTGTGGATCTGCACCAGACACCACCCAGCGGCGCTATCCGCGCCGCGTGGAACGCGACAGTCATACCGACAGGGCTGTCGCTTACGGGCGTTCATCATCCACAGGGCGATCTTAAAAAATATTCGCTGGGAACTATGCTGGGCTACGCGCAAGGCCCGGAGGCGTACAGCACTGGCCCACGTCCGTCAGCCTTTCACGATAGTTTCATCACAGTTCGCTGGACACTGGGCACGACCGAAGAGGGTTCGAGTGGCTCGGGAGTTTTCACCTACAACACCGCTGGGTATTACGAGCTACGTGGAGGTTTAGAAGGCGGGGCAGCTTCGTGTGACAACACATCGGGCATTGATCGCTTTTCACGTCTGGATCTGCTGTTTACGAAACTCGCACCGTATATCGCGCCAGCGTCGATCATTCCCACTTCCAACAGCAGCGTTTCGTCCATGGTCGAGTACTACATGCCGCAGTACGACTACTTTTTCATGACGTCTCGCGAGACTGAAAAAACCTCGCTTGACACGTATCGAGATAGCAACGGCAATCCGTGGTTCTACCGCACGGGCTATTGGTTCAAAGTTGACCCGTTCGCTTCGAGCACGACTTCATCGGTCAGCCGATATTTTGTTCCGGGCGTGGCGCGTGGCGGGCTGCGTGGATCGCATTTCTACACGGCACTCAATACCGAGAAGCAGTTGATCACCAACTCAGGCAAAGAGCGTTTCGCAGCCAATTGTGCTGGTGTGCCGAACGGCTTCTTCTGTAACGAGGGCGTCGACTCGTACATCGCATTGCCTATTGGCGCAACAACGGCGACGGCCTGCTTAAGCACCGAGCAAAAAGTCTTCCGCGTATTCCGCGACAACCCACCATTTGTTGACGACGCGAACCATCGCTATTTGACCAATGAGACGATGTACAACTACATGGTTGCAGATCAGCGTTGGCGTGGCGAAGGCGTAGCTTTCTGCGCGGCTCAGTAGGCACCGGCGAAAATGTTGCGCACGGTGCTCCGTGCGCAACAGTTAGAAGCGGTAATCGGCGGTCACGCTATCGCCAAGAGCGATAGCCCCTTCGGACGTCACGACTGCATTCCAACCGAAAGTAACGCCACCAAACGCTGGATCGTTACGAAACCTAGCTAACGTACTGAGCGGTTCGTCGGAGACACTGGCTCCAGTGAGTTGATCGGTCGTAGTGACTTGGCAACGAACGCACGGCTTAACAAGCTTGAGCGTTACTTCCCCGATTTGAAGTGTGTCGATGAAATCCTCGTCCCATGCGGGCAAGCCGTCGATCACGATATTGGCGCGAAAGCGGTCCATCGTTATTACCTCTTCGACTTTGCCCACCGCAGCGCCAACGCGATTTTTCAAATCGACGAGCGAAGCGGTGTTCGTAATGAGTAGCGGATAGCCATCGGCGAAGAACGTATGTGCGCCTGAGTCGCCGGCGTACTTCTTGTTGCAGTCGCGGCGGAGCGCGTCATTGAAGCGCACCAGCCTCACATGTTGTTTGTCAAAACCTAGCGCAGCAGCGCACCAATGCGCAGCCTCGTCGCCTGCGTCGAGCGCAATGGTCTCGTGGCTCCAGACTTGAACTTTGATGAGAGCCGAAACGGGCGGGAGCGGCGCGACAATGCTGCCCTGGCCAGCGGACGACAAACGCAGCGAGCCGTCGGCAAGCGCTTGTACATCGATGGTCGCCATCAACGGGCATTCACGCTGGGTAACGAATCGCGCAGGCGAGTGGCGAACATCCACCAACATCCACTGCCGGTCATGTTGCAGACCACTGGTCAAAACCGACGCGGACGCATGCGCGACAACGCGCCCGCCCTTGAGCGGATAAGAAAAAAGCCCGGCAACTTTCAGGTCGTCCGGGCTTTCGGTGGAACTCATGTTGAAAGTGTTAGTTCGACTTGAGGCCCGCGGTGTATTCGGACAACGCTTTGATTTCGGCGTCGCTAAGCTTGCCAGCAATCGCCATCATCATCTTGCCGGTTGGATTGGCATCTTCTTTCGTCGCGCCGCCACGTTTGCCGCCTTTGAATGCGGTTAACTGTGCGAGCGTGTATTCAGCGTGTTGGCCGCCGATACGCGGGTATAGCGCAGGGATTCCAGCGCCGGACGGCGAGTGACAGCCAGCACAGGCCGGAATTCCGCGTGCGGCATCACCACCGCGGTAAAGTCTCTCAGCGGTCTTGGCGAGTTTTTCGTCTTTCGTGCCAATGGTGCGACCGGGTTTCGCGGCGTAATGTGCGCCGAGATCTTTCATGTCGTCATTGCTTAAGTTTGCTGCAAAACCCTTCATGATCGCGTTGTCGCGCTGCCCGGTCTTGAAATGCAACAATTGTTTGGCGATGTATTGGGCACTCATGCCAGCCAAATTTGGCTGCGTAGGCACAGGGCTTTGGCCATCGACACCGTGGCAACCAGCGCACACGCCGGCTAGCGCCTGGCCCTTGGCGGCGTCAGGTTTGCGCACGGCTTTTTGTTCTGCGGCACCAGCAGGGAGCGCGGTCGCGAGGAGCGATGCGACGAGAAGAGCGGAGGCGGAGAGGCTGCGAATTGAGATCATGACCGAGAAAAGGCGGTAGGTTTATCCGGCTGGCGCGCTGGGTAGTTCGCCATAACCGATGGTGTGGGACCATTGACAACCTAAAATTATAACTTTTGCGAGCCACTTTAATAATGAACGCTAAGAGTGCCACTGTCCGTCGGCCGCCGCTACCCGCTGAAGCCCGCTTGGAGCGCATTCCGCAGTTCGCAGGCGCCGTGTTCGAGAAATCCGTAGTTGACCGTGAAGGCTTGCCGTTCATCACAGGCCCCGAAATCGCATTTGCCGGGCGCTCGAATGCAGGTAAATCAAGCAGCATCAACAAACTCGCAGGTCAAACCAAGCTCGCTTACGCCAGCAAAATGCCCGGACGCACGCGCGAGTTGAATTTTTTCCCGCTGCGCGCGGGCGGCTATTTGGTGGATTTGCCGGGGTATGGTTTCGCCCGCACGCCGCGCGACAAGCAGCGCGTGTGGACCGGTGTGATCGAGCAGTATTTCCGCGAGCGCGAAGCATTACGCGGCGTGGTGTTGGTGCTTGATGTGCGCCATGCACCGACCGATTTGGATGTGCAGTTTGTAACCTGGTTGGGCGAGCTCGGGGCAGATCGCCCGCCGGTGTTGTGGCTTTTGAACAAAGCAGACAAGCTCACGCAAAGCGAACGGATGAAGGCACGCAACGCGTTTTGCGCCCAGACGATGGACATTGTGGGCCCGGACGACGTCATCGTTCTGTTCTCGGCGCATTCTGGGCTGGGAATGAAGGAGTGCGCGAGTGTGTTTACGGAATGGCTGACGCCGTTTCCAGAGGACAACGCCGACGCACCAGAGCCTGACGCTAACGACCAACCGGACGCTTGAGCAGCAGGCCTCCAAAGAAAAAGCCCCTGTTTGACGAGCAAATCAGGGGCCTAATGCCAACAGAATCCTGTTAAGCACCCGTTCAGGGAGGTGAAACGGGGGACGAAACGTCCGAAGCGGAATTTACGTCCTAGACAAAACAAAGTCAACTAGATTCGGCGTTTCAAACTGTTGGAGCCTTTGAGGCAGCGAAATTCGCCTTCAGATGGCGTGCGCACAGCAAACGCGTCCGCGCAAATTTCTTACAAGGATTTAGTCTGCCCGGCTAAGCGTTACGCGTCGGCACATGCTTTCGCGGGGATTTCGTCGCCGTTTCGCGCAATGATCGCCGCACCATGAAATTCATTTTGTCTATGACAAATCAAATTTCCATTCGTCGATACCCTATGGCCTCCGCCAAGTGCGCGGTTGCAATTCGTTCGCTGCCAGAAATATCAGCAATTGTTCGTGCGACCCGCACAATCCGATGCTGAGCGCGCGCTGACAGACCTAAACGAGCCGTCGCTTGCTGCAACAAGCTCTCGCCGTTTGCATCTAACGAACAGTGAGCATCCACTTCGGGCGACGACAAATCCGCATTTGCCTTTTGCTGCCGAGCGTGCTGTCGCTCCGTCGCGGCGATGACTCGTGCGCGAACGACGGAAGAAGCTTCACCATCAGGCGCCGACCGAAGCGCGTCCGTGGGCACCGACGGCACCGTAATTTGCAAATCAATGCGGTCAAGCAACGGCCCAGAGAGCTTCCCGCGATAGCGCGCGACTTGATCCGGCGTGCAGCGGCACGGCTTGGCCGCGATGTTCGCGCCAAGGTAGCCGTCGGGACAGGGGTTCATGGCGGCGATCAGCTGAAAATGACTTGGGAAGGTAACTTGTCGCGAGGCGCGCGAAATGTGGATCATTCTGCTCTCCAGCGGCTCGCGCAACACCTCCAAAACCCGGCGGTCAAACTCAACAATCTCGTCAAGAAAAAGCACACCAAAATGAGCAAGCGAGATTTCGCCAGGTTTCGGGTCGCTGCCGCCGCCGACCAAGGCGACTGCGCTGGCGGTGTGGTGAGGCGAGCGCACTTGCCGATGTCCGAAGGATTCAGCTTTGAATTTTCCGACGAGCGACAGCAGCGCGGCGCTCTCAATCGCTTCGTGTTCCGTCATCGGCGGCAAGATGCCGGGCAATCGCTGAGCCAGCATGCTCTTGCCAGTGCCCGGCGGGCCCATCAACAACAGGCTGTGTCGTCCCGCGGCAGCAATTTCGAGCGCACGTTTCGCCTGCGATTGACCTTTTACGTCGAGTAAATCGGGATACGCAAAATCTACCGGAGCATCGCTCACATCGGGCGTCGTGAGTTGGTTACGACCTGCGATAAACGCAGCGACTTCCAGAAGGGTTTTCGCGCCCAATACGGTCGCGCTGCGTGCGCGCACCGCTTCGTCGGCCGAGGCTTGCGGCAAGATGATGGTGTTGCCCGATTTCGCAGCCGCAATCGCCATCGCGAGCGCGCCGCGCACATTGCGCAAATCGCCGTTTAATCCGAGTTCACCTGCGAATTCCACGTCTTTGAGCCGAGCGGCGGGCAACTGTCCGCTCGCGACCAAAATTCCAATGGCAATCGGCAAATCAAACCGACCGGACTCTTTCGGGAATTCGGCAGGCGCTAGATTCACGGTCAGTTTGCGCATCGGAAACTCGAACCCTGCCGTCTGAATCGCGGCACGTACTCGGTCTCTGGATTCGCGCACCTCAACGTCTGGTAGGCCCACGAGATTGAATGCGGGCAAGCCGTTGGCGATGTGCACCTCGACGGTGACGAGTTCCGCGTGCAATCCGGCAAGCGCTCGGCTGTAGGTGATGGCTAATGACACGTTGTTCGCCCCGGCTGCGGCTCGGCAGAATGAATACTGTTTAATAATACAGTTATCGCATTAGATTTCATAGCTACGCGAACGCGTGAAGGTCAACTATGCCGCGCGCCAGCGCGTTGTTGTGGCGACAGCATTTGTCGTCCGCAGGAGTTTATGCATGAAGTTTTTTGAACGTCCAATGTTTCGCGTCGCCGTGGCGCTCGTGACTGGCGCATTCGCCGTCTGTTCCTCATGGGCGCAAGCTCCGAGTCGCGTTGCACGGCTCTCCGATTTCGCGGGCGATGTGCAGCTCGCCAACGAGCGCGACGGTTGGCACTCTATTTCACGGAATTTTCCGATTACCGCAGGTGACAATGTGTTTGTCAGCGGCGGTGGACGTGCCGAGCTCGACGTTGGAAGCACTCAGGCGTGGATCGCTGGCGGCAGCACGGTGTATTTCGATCAGTTTGACGATCAGCACATCGCCGCTCGCCTCAACGAGGGCGCGATGGTGGTGCGCATTCGTTCGTTCGACGCGGGCGACTCGATGCGCGTCACGACGCCGTATGGCGAAATCGCGTTTACCCAACCGGGTTTTTACGTTGTGAATGTCGTTGGACAAAACTCATACGAAGCGCAATCGGCACCGCCTTCGCTGAAGGTGCGTCGCGGCGAGGCGGAATTTTTCGCGGTCAATCGCACACCGGTTCTTGTGCGCCCAGGCCAGCTGCTTACGCTTGATCGCAGCGAACTGCTCGACAGCCGTGCTTTTCGTACGCAATCGCTTAGCGCCTTCGAGGCTTGGGCAACAAGCCGCGACGGCCGCATTGGTCGCTATGAGCAACGGAACGCCGGGGTCGTCAATCCGTTGATGATTGGTGCTCGCGACCTCGCCGATTACGGCTCATGGGCGGATAGTTACGAATACGGCCAAGTTTGGTATCCGACCAGTGTCGCAGCCGATTGGGCACCCTATCGTTATGGCCGCTGGAGTTGGGTGCAGCCGTGGGGTTGGACTTGGGTCGATGACGCAGCTTGGGGTTTCGCACCGTTTCACTATGGCCGTTGGGTACGTGTGGGCAACCGTTGGGCGTGGAGCCCCGGCCAAAGTGTCGCGCGTCCGATTTACGCGCCGGCGTTAGTCACGTTTTTCGGTGGCGACCAGTGGAGCTACGGAAGCGCTGGGCCGACCTTTTCATGGGTGCCACTCGGCTGGAACGAACCGTACGCGCCTTGGTATACCTACACGCCAACCTACTGGCGCGAAGTTAATCGCCCGCACATTCGCCACGACACGCGACCCGACACGCGACCCGACTCGCGCTTCGATCGCGGGACGGATGAACCGTGGCGACCACAGCACTACACGCATGCGTCCGTACGCGGCGCAATCACCGCCGTCGCGAGCACCGCGTTTATATCGGGCCGCCCCGTCGCACAAAACTATCTGCGCAACGTGAACGAGCGTGATCTGCGTAGCGCGCCACCGGCACGCATGGGTGAAGTGTTACCGCAGCCTTCGCGCGTGGTGCCGCCGACGCTGCCGCGCGCTGGCGAACCGGCTCGTTTCCCCGCTGCGCCCGTCATCCGTGACCGCGTTCGTGCGGAAGCGCCACACATCACGCCGAACACCAACGTCATGCAGCCACGCGTAATGCAAGACCCCAACCCGGTCGTGGGTCGTCGTGTTGAACCGGTGGCACCGAACACGCGCATCACAGCGCCGGTAACGCCAATGCCGAAGCCGCGTGATGAACGTATGCAGCCACCGAGCATGAACCAGCCGCGTGTGCAACCGATGCAGGCTCCACAGCCGGGATTTCGCAGCCCTGCGCCACAACCACAGTCGCAGCAATACAACGCACCGCAGGCCGCGCCCGTACGTGGGCCGGTGTCCGTGCCTACGTACGTGGCTCCGACAACGCAAATGGCAGCGCCCGGTCGACCCGCTGCACAGCCGGTGCCACCCGCTCAAAGCAACGCGCCGAGACAGCCGCAACCGGCTCCGCGCGCGCCAGTGCAACCCTCGGCCGCGCCGTCAACTACGGGCGGCGTGGCGCTGCCTGCCGCGCAGACGCCTGCGGTGGTGGGCGCAGCGCCCGTGATAGAGGCTCCGCAGCGGGAAAAAGGGCGTGCGCCCGCGCAACCGGTACCCGTTCTGCCGCAGCAGCAGTAACTGATCGCCGTATTGTGTGAAAAGGGTTTAATACAGCTTTTAAGCGCTAACGACCGCCCGGTGGTCGTTAGCGGGGATTTTTACGTAATGTCAACTATAGACAAAATATGGCCGAAACGAACACTCGGCTGTCGTTCCCGCAAAAAAGCCATTAAAAGCGACCTGCACACAAGAGTTCTGCAACGATCAGACCGGACGATAGGGTCAACTTAATCGTTCAAAGCTCGAAGCGCATGATGAAAAACGCGTCGGTCACTCGCTCGTGACGCAGCGCGCCGAGGCGCTCGTAAAACCCCGGCCCATCAGTGCCAAAGTAAACAACCGAAATCCCCATCCGCAGCGCCTCCGCAAGCAGCGCATCGACCAGCCGCGATCCCACGCCCTGGCCGCGCACATCCTCCGCCACCACCAGCGCCGCCAACCACGGCCGCAAATGCGCGCGCTTGCTGTCGTCGTTCTCAATCAAATTGATCGTCCCGACCAAGCGCTCGCCCGCCAACGCCACCAGCGAAAGCGGAATCCGCGTCGGGTCAGTCGCCGTCTGCAAATGCGCCTCCAAATCAGCGACCGACATACCGTCCGTCACGTCTACCCAAAACTCGCGATAAATCATCTGCGCCACGGCAGGCAGATGGTGCGGGTGTTCAAACAGATGACAGATCTGAGTAGGCATAGTGGAAACATTGTCTGCGACCGCGCTCACCAAGACAAGCGATACGCGAATACAGCAGCAACTGGACGAAGTGGAGCGAAACGATAAAACACGTAGCCCCCAAGCAGCAGATTTAGCGGTAAAGGCACGGCCTTAAAAGCAGGGTCGAGCACTCAGTCCCGATAAACTCAACGCGTTGTTTTTACGCAAGGTCAATTGTTCATCGTGACGTTTCCAAAGGTTCCCATCAAACTCGTCGTCGGTCTCGGCAATCCCGGTGCGGAATACGAGCGCACACGGCACAACGCGGGCTTTTGGTTGGCTGAGGATGTTGCGCATGAGATCGGCGGCAGTTTCGCGTCTGAGCGTAAATTTAGCGGCGAACTGGCGCGCGGCGTCGGAGCGATGAGTGAAGTACGCGTCATCAAACCGCAGACGTTTATGAACCTCTCGGGCAACAGCGTTGCGGCGGTCGCGAAGTTTTACGACATCGCGCCGGAATCGATATTGGTGGCGCATGACGAACTCGATTTAGCGGCGGGTGAAATCAAACTCAAGTTCGGCGGCGGTCATGCCGGCCACAACGGCTTGCGTGACATTCAAGCCAAGCTCGGCACCGGAAACTATTGGCGCTTACGCATCGGCATCGGCCATCCGCGCGATTCCCAGAACGCCCATCAACCGGTCGCGGATTGGGTGCTACAACGCCCGCGCCGTGAAGAGCAGGAGGCCATCGAGATCGCGATCGAGCGCGCGTTGGCGCAGTGGAAATTCTTGGCCGCTGGCGACACTGAAAGCGCAACCAAACACTTACACACGAAGCCAAAGCCGTCCGCAGCAGACAAACCCGCAGCGAAGGGCAACGCATGAGCTCACTAGCCACCGCCGCAGCACTTCTCGCAGCCGCCGTACTGCTGGTCCCGATGTTCAAAAAACTGGGGTTGGGTTCCGTGCTCGGCTATCTCGTCGGCGGCGTGCTGATCGGACCGTCGGTGCTTGGCGTAGTGCACGAGCCCGAAGCGATTTTGCAGACCGCAGAATTCGGCGTCACACTGTTGATGTTCATCATCGGGCTTGAGTTGCAACGCGAGCGCTTGTGGGCGCTGCGACGGTCGGTGTTTGGACTTGGCGCGATGCATTTGCTCGTGTGCGGCTCGATCATCGCCGCGCTAGCGTATTGGGCGAATCTGCGCCTGCCCGGCGCGATCATCGTTGGTATTGCGCTGGCGATGACCTCCACCGCGTTCGCGCTGCCCGCGCTCGCCGAGCGTGGCGAGGGCAGCAGTGCGCATGGGCAGGAAACCTTTTCCGTGTTGTTGTTTCAAGACTTGAGCGTGATTCCGGTGCTCGCGCTCGTGGGCGTGTTGGGCGTGGCCGGTGCAACCGATGCATCCGGACATCAAGCGGTGGCGATTGGTTGGCCTGCGCTGGCGGCGGTTGTCGGCGTGGCAGTACTAGGACGGCCCCTGCTCTCGCTTTTGTTTAAGTACGCATCGAAATTCGGCTCGCACGAAATTTTCACCGCGGCGGCATTGCTCACAACCATCGGCCTCGCGTGGCTGATGACGAGGGTCGGTTTATCGACCACGCTCGGCGCGTTTCTCGCGGGTGTCTTGCTCGCTGATTCGCAATTTCGGCACGAACTTGAAGCGAGCATTGAGCCGTTCGAGTCGCTGTTGCTCGGCTTGTTTTTCATGGCCGTCGGTATGGGCGTGAATCTCGATTTGCTGCGCCGTGCGCCGCTGGCGATGCTCGGCCTCGCACTCGGCATTTTGCTGATCAAAGCGTCAGCGTATTACGTGGCGCGCCGCTTCGTCACGGGTGCGCCGGACCGGCTCGCGCGGCCCACAGCGCTGGCGTTGGCGGTCGGCGGCGAATTCGCGTTTGTGTTGCTCACTGCGGCACAGTCGGCCAAGCTCATCTCCAGCGAAGAAGGCGAAGTGATTGCGCTGGCGGTGGCCCTCACCATGGTGCTCGCGCCACTGTTGTGGATCGTGAATGATCGCGTGTTGGTGCCTTGGTTTGTGAAGGATGAAGAGCCTGCACCGTTTGATCTGATCGACGATCCGGGCACGCCGGTGATCATCGCGGGTTTCGGTCGTGTGGGCCAGATCGTGGGACGCGTGTTGAACATGCGCCAGATCCGATTCACGGCGGTGGACGCGAGTCCGGATCATGTGGATTCAATTCGCCGTTTTGGTAACAAAATTTATTACGGCGACGCCACGCGACTCGATTTGCTGCGCGCCGCCAAGACGAGTGAAGCGAAACTCTTCGTCGTGTGCGTCGATGATGTTGACGCATCACTCGCGATTGTGACGATGGTGAAAAAACACTTTCCCGACGTAAAAATTCTCGCGCGAGCACGCAACCGCAGCCATTACTTGGAATTGCGCGATATCGGCGTCGAGTCGCCGATTCGCGAAACGTTTAGCGGTAGCGTGGATCTCGCGCGACTGGTGCTCGGCGATTTAGGCGAAGACGAAGATCGCATCGCGAAAACGATTGAAACATTCGTGGCGCATGATCTCGATATGCTTGATCGTGCGCAGGCTGTGTTTCGCGATGAAGACAAGCTGATCGCATTGGCAAAAACCTCTCGTGCGGAGCTGTCCAACATTCTTAGTGAAGACGCCGCGGTAGATGGTCGCAGTGATCGGTTGGCACCGGAGTTGGAATCGAGGAAAGCTTGAGGCCTGTCGGGGTGTCGTGGGAGCGGGCTTGCCCGCGACAAGCT
>JBEBJR010000055.1:0-7611 GCA_040079845.1 Casimicrobium sp.
CCGCGAACTGGGTCGCCATCGCGGGCTGATCCACTACACCGTCGGGCAAAGGCGCGGTTTAGAACTGGGCGGGCTGACCGAGCCGCTTTATGTGATCCGTTTGGAGCCAGAGGAGCAACGCGTCGTTGTCGGACCGAAACGCGCGCTGGCGGTCAGCGCCGCGCGGCTGATCGAGCCGAACTGGTTGACGAAGGTTGAAGGACGCCAAGTCTGGGCCAAGGTAAGGTCATTGGCTAAACCTGTGCCTGGACGTTTAGAAGGCGATTGGTTGCGTTTCGACAGCGATGAATATGGCGTCGCACCGGGGCAGGCTGCGGTGCTTTATGATGGCGACCGCGTGCTGGGCGGGGCGTGGATTGATGAAACTGTGGGGGTGCACCATGCGCGGGCTGCTTAAATTATCTTTGGTGATGGCTGCTCTGTTTGCGGGTCAGCCAGTCTTGGCGTGCGAAGGTGATGCCAATATCCGAACCGCCCGGCTTGCGTTGCCGAGTGACGAGTCGCTCAATGTCTATAATGCACAAGGTGTGACATTGGTTGCGCCCGGCGAATGTTCAGGTGGGCTTTATCAGATTGCCTTTCCTGCATTGCTGGCCAAAGCCGAGGCTGGCGACGCCAAGGCAATGGATCATGTCGGCCTGATGCTGTCGGCAGGAGCTGGCGTAAAACAAGATTGGAAGGCCGCGACAAAATGGCTGGCAAAGGCATCGGCTGCGGGGTCGGGTGAGGCAAGTTATCGGCTGGGAATCATGAACCAATTCGGCCTTGGCTCGTCCATTGATCCTCCTAAGGCGATGGCCCATTATGCGGCAGCGTCGGAGAAATCTGTCGCTTTCGCCTCAACCAATTTGGGAATGATGTATTTTCAGGGAATTGGCACGGCCAAGAATGTGCCAGAGGCTGTGCGTTTTTTTGAACTTGCCCGGACGCAAGGCGACCATGTCGCCACACAGAATCTGGCGTCAATTTTTGCGCAGGGATTGGACGGTATCGCAATTGACGAACCACGCGCCTTTGCGCTGGCACAAGAGGCGGCACAGTACAAAATTACTGCTGCTATGCGACTGCTAGGTTTCTTTTACGCCAATGGTATCGGCGTGACGAAGGATTTGCGAAACGCTTATCTTTGGGCCGCGCTGGCAGCGAAACGGGGCGACGCGCCGGGTAAGCAATTGGCGTCACGCATCCAGCCTTTATTGCCAGCCGGTCACGTGGCTGAACATGATAAGGCAGTCGATGCCTGTGCGGAAAGCGGATTTGAGGATTGTTTCAAGTAGCCTTGTTCAATCTAACGCCTCAATCTCTTTATCGTTCAACTGAACACAGCCAAATTCTCCGCGCCGCTCTGCGACTGCATTCGCCAACAACGGCACCGATGCTGTGACGCGTTTTGTCTCTGGATTATCGGCTAATGACACCATCCCCATTCCCGGTTCAAAATCCTTGGTGCACGCGTCAAGCGGTCGGCCCTCTATATAGCGGCACGAACACGCAATGTGCGACGCATAAGAAGTGCCGAGCTTCGCCTGCGCTTTGATGTCGGAAAAGCTGTAGGCGAACCAAAGCAGCAGCAACGCCAGCAATGCTATCGCAGCGTACTTTATCTTCTGGCCAAGGCTGAACGACTTTTTGGGCGCTTTGCCTTTGGGCTGTGGTGAAGTTGCGGTTGCCATGCGTTGTCCTTTTGGTGCATCGAAGCGTAATGCCTAGATATAATCCGCGACTTTACGCAACCCTGTTTTCACTGCTGGCCATTTCTGGATGTGGGTCGGCGCCCGCACCAGCGGACGGCGATTCTCCGGTCGTCGCGCGCTATGCCGATGATGCCGCCGTTTCTGAGCAGAAACTAAAGGACGTCATCGCGCCGTTTTTTGATGATGAAAATATGGCGGAAACACGCGCGGTCGTCATCATGCACGGCGGTGTCATCGTGGCTGAGCGCTATGCGCCCGGCTATACGCCCGAGACACCGCTGATCAGCTGGTCGATGGCAAAATCTGTAACAGCGGCGTTGGTTGGCTTTATGGTGGCTGACGGATTGCTGAACCTAGACGATCCTGCACCGGTCACCGAATGGGCGAATGCGGGTGACGCGCGTAACCGGATTACGCTGCGCCAGTTGCTGCATATGTCGTCAGGCATCGATCACACCGAAGTCCCTGAAGAAGGCAAAACGATTTATCAGGCTGATACACCGCGCATGTTGTTTCTCGATGGCCGCGAAAATGTCGCGCGTTATGCCGAGGGCCGGATGCTGGAAGCAGACCCTGGCAGGAAGTTTGAATATAGCAGCGCGACCAGTCACATCTTGGTAGATATCATGACGCGGGCATTGACCGATAGCCGCAATCCGCAAGTGCGCCGCGACGTGATGCTGGAATATGCGCGGGGCCGATTGTTCGAGCCCCTTGGCATGAAAAGCGTCGTTCCAGAATTTGATCGCAATGGCACGATGCTGGGTGGCAGTATGATCCACGCGACCGCGCGCGATTGGGCAAAATTCGGCGAATTTCTGCGCAACAACGGCTCTGTGCGTGCGGCCCAATTGCTGCCAACCAGCTGGGTACGCTTTATGCGGACATCAAGCGCCAATGATGCAGCCTATGGCGGGCATATTTGGCTAAATAAGCGGCGACCGGGCGGGCGTGATCAGGTGCTGTTCCCCGATAAAGCTCCATCGGACGTTTTCGCCGCGCTCGGCCATCTCGGCCAGTTTGTGGTGGTGTCGCCTCAGCATAAGCTGACGATTGTGCGATTGGGAAAAACGCAGGATGACGTTCTGGATCCGGTGAACGCGCAATTGGCAAAGGTGATTGCGCTGTTTCCTCGGCGTTAGGCTTTCAAAACCGGCGCGTCGTCGCCAAGGTCTTCGTACCACGCCTCAACCGGGCCTTTCAGCGTTAGCTGCATCGGGCGGCCTTTGCGGTCCAGGCTCTTGCCCGCCTGCACTTTGATCCAGCCTTCGGAAACGCAGAATTCTTCGACAGTCGTGCGGCGTTCGCCTTTAAAACGGATGCCGATCCCGCGCATCAGCTTATCAGCGTCATAATATTCGCTGAACGCGTGGATCGAAAGGCGGTCGGGCGGGGTGTCTTTGGTGTCGGTCATGCTAGCGCCTTTGCCGTAAAGCGCCTGCTAAGGCAATGGTGGATACGCTGTCAATTCGACAGCGCGGGCACAATCCACATCAAAGACATCGTCACAATCGCTAGCAATAAAGAGAAACCCAGCACGTATCGAACACCATGGTTTTTCACGCCGCCGCTGGCTTCGGTTTCCGTCAATTCGTCATGATCGTGCAAATGCTTCACTGGATTTTCTCCTGAAAATGCCATCGCGTGATACACGATATAACAGTTTCAAACGAATTAGGCGAATCCGCGCCTATCCCGCGTCCAGATCATAAAATTCGGCGATCAGGATTTTGATATCTTGTGCCGGTTCAAAGTTGGTTTTCCGCACTTCGAAACGGGTCGGGCTTATTTTCTTCACGCCGGTCATACACATGCTTAATAGGTTATCGGGCTTTTCCTTGTCGATGACGAGACGGAAATCCTTGATCGGGCCTTTCCAGTTCGCACCGGAGGTTAGCACATAATCCAGCCAATGTTCCATATAGGCGACGCCATAATCATCGCCGCGCGCAGCTGCCTTTTTCTTGTTGGCGGCATAACGTTTGTCAAAACCGGCAAGGAATGCTTTGTCGATGCAATAGGCGGCGGCATAGTCCTTGAAACCCATACCGGGGTCTTTGCGATATTCCGCATTCAGCGCGCCACCAACACTACCACCTGCAATTGGTTGATAGCTGTGTTCGACACTGATCGTCTTGCCCGCCGGGAACATCTGTTTGCGCGTGACATGCGCTTGAATTTGCCAATTGGGGGCGTGATAGTCGCTGTCAGCATCCTTACGCAGCAGGCCCTCGGCGACAAGTTTTGCTTTTTCAGCGGCGCTTAGCGGCTCGATAAATTTCTGTTCAAATTCATAGTCATCCCAATAGCGTATCGGCCATTTCAGGTCCTTTAGCCGCTGCGCCAGATTCTTTGCGGCGGGACGGTCAGCAAGAACGATCTCTTCGCGATAGGCCAGATCGGCGGCTTTGCCATTGATCAGCGTCTTGAATTTCAGCTGATCTTTCCAGTCCGAAAACGAGGATGATTCGATATAGCCTTCAAGGACCTGGGGGATTGGCGGCAACGGAAAGCTTACCAGCGTTTCGATGTCTTTCGCTGATGTGTTCGTGTAACGATATTTCACCCGCACTAGCGCCCGCGATAAGAACAAATCCTCGCTGTCCATGCTGATCGCGTCATTTTGCGTCAGTTCGAGCCCGCCAAGGCCAATCGCGGCAGAGCTATCATTGGCAGAACTCGGCACAGCGAGAATCGTGGCGAGTGAGGCGAGCGCAGATGCGAAAACAAACTTCTTCATGTCTGCACCATGCCATGCCAAGGGGCAGGAATGAAAGCAGGAATTTATGACGCGATAATCCTTGGCGCTGGCGGCGCAGGGCTCATGTGTGCGCTGACCGCCGGACAAAATGGGCGGCGCGTGCTGGTGATCAACCATGCCACCGGGCCGGGGAAGAAAATCCTGATCTCTGGCGGTGGACGTTGCAATTTCACCAATGTGAATGCGACGAGCAACAATGCGCAGGAACGTTATCTATCGGCCAACCCGCATTTCGCCAAATCGGCCTTGGGGCGCTATACCCCGCAGGATTTTATCGAACTGGTCAGCGCGCATAATATCGCGTTCCACGAAAAAACATTGGGGCAGCTGTTCTGCGATGGCAGCGCGAAACAGATCGTCTCGATGCTGATGGATGAATGCGACAAATCAGTCAGCGCGGGCGGTCATGTCGATTTCGCCTTTGGCCTAGACGTCCGCGAAGTATCGCATGACGGCGGCGTCTTTCATGTGCGCTACGGCAATCTGACCGCCGCGACCCCGCGCCTGATCGTTGCAACGGGCGGGCCGAGCATCCCGCAAATGGGGGCAAGCGGTTTTGCTTATGATCTGGCGCGGCAATTTGGATTGAAAGTCGTGGAGCCTCGCCCTGCATTGGTGCCGTTGACGCTCGGCGGCGACGATGTGCTGTTCCGCGAACTATCGGGCGTGTCAGCAGATGTCGTCGCGCGGCATAATAAGACGGCTTTTCCAGAGGCGGCATTGTTCACCCATCGCGGGCTCAGCGGCCCTGCGATCTTACAAGTCAGCAGCTATTGGCGTCCGGGGGAAGCGATCAACATCGACTTCCTGCCCGGCGATGATGCAACTGAGACCTTGCTGGCCGCGAAAAAGGCAAACCCCAGGGCGACCATTCGATCGACGCTAGACAAACATCTGCCCGCGCGATTGTCCGAAGCGCTTGCCGGACGGCTAGCGCTCAATGGCAATCTGGCCGACCAAAGCGACCGCAAGCTGGCAGACGCTGGCGCACAATTAAGTAAATGGCCCTTCACCCCCAATGGCAGCGAAGGCTTTGCCAAGGCCGAAGTCACCCTAGGCGGCGTATCCACCGCCGAACTATCGCAACAGACGATGGAAGCCAAACGCGTCCCCGGCCTGCATTTCATCGGCGAGGCGGTGGATGTCACCGGCTGGCTAGGCGGATACAACTTCCAATGGGCCTGGTCGAGTGGAGCCGCTGCCGGTTTAGCAGTTTAGCGGTTCCAATAGCTTGGGGCAGAGGCTGCGGTTTAAGCAGCTTTCTTCCGCGACGCTTTCTTGCGATCATTCGGGTCCAGCAAAGCCTTACGAATACGGATATTCTTTGGCGTTACCTCGACCATTTCGTCGTCGTCGATATAGGCGATGGCTTGTTCCAGCGTCATGACCTTTGGCGGGGTCAGGCGGATGGCGTCGTCTTTACCGGTGGAGCGGAAGTTGGTGAGCTGCTTCGACTTCATCGGGTTGACTTCAAGGTCATCTGGCTTCGCATTTTCGCCGATAATCATGCCTTCGTATAGGGCTTCACCGGGCGATACGAACAAAATGCCGCGCTCTTCCAAGGGGCCGAGCGCATAGGCAACCGCGTCGCCATTGCCGTTGGAGATCAAAACGCCGCATTTGCGGCCTTCAATCGGGCCGCGGTGCGGGCCGTATTTTTCGAACAGGCGGTTCATAATGCCCGTGCCGCGCGTGTCGGACAGGAATTCGCCATGATAGCCGATCAGGCCGCGTGAAGGCGCGCTGAAGGTAATCCGCGTTTTGTTGCCACCCGATGGGCGCATGTCGGTCATTTCGCCTTTGCGGATCGCCATTTTTTCAACAACGGTGCCAGAATATTCGTCATCAACGTCGATCACGACTTGTTCATACGGCTCGGTCCGGTTGCCGTTTTCGTCTTCACGATAGAGCACGCGTGGACGCGAAATGCCGAGTTCAAAGCCTTCACGGCGCATCGTCTCAATCAACACGCCCAGCTGAAGCTCGCCGCGTCCTGCTACTTCAAAGCTGTCACGGTCTTCGGCTTCGGTCACTTTAATCGCGACATTGCTTTCGGCTTCGCGCAGCAAACGGTCGCGGATCATGCGGCTGGTTACTTTGGTGCCTTCACGGCCCGCCATCGGCGAATCGTTCACTGAGAAACGCATCGACAAAGTTGGCGGATCGATCGGCTGCGCGTGCAGCGGCTCGGTCACACTTGGCTCAGCGATGGTATCAGCCACAGTCGCGGTGGTCATGCCAGCGATGGAGATGATGTCGCCAGCTTTTGCTTCGTCAACAGGCACACGTTCCAAACCGCGGAACGACATGATTTTCGACGCGCGACCCGATTCAACGATTTTGCCATCGGGCGAAAGTGCATGGATCTGCTGGTTTACCTTCACTGTGCCGGAAAGCACCAGGCCGGTGAGGATGCGGCCTAGGAAGTTGTCGCGGTCAAGCAACGTCACCAGCATCTTGAACTCGCCATCAACATCGGCCTTTGGCTCTTTGACGTGCGAGACGATGGTTTCAAACATCGGCGTCAACGTGCCTTCGCGGCGCGCTGGATCGGCAGACGCATAACCATTACGGCCCGACGCATAAAGTACAGGGAAATCAAGCTGTTCATCGGTCGCATCGAGCGATACGAACAGGTCGAACACTTCGTCGAGCACTTCCTGAATACGCTCATCAGGGCGATCGACTTTGTTGACCACAACGATAGGACGCAGACCAAGGGCGAGGGCTTTGCCGGTCACAAATTTCGTCTGCGGCATCGCGCCTTCGGACGAATCGACCAGCAAAATCACGCCGTCGACCATCGAAAGAATACGCTCTACTTCACCGCCAAAGTCGGCGTGTCCCGGCGTATCAACAATATTGATCCGCGTGCCTTCCCATTCGACGCTGGTGCATTTCGCCAGAATCGTGATCCCGCGTTCCTTTTCCAAATCGTTCGAATCCATCGCGCGTTCTTCAATCCGCTGGTTATCGCGGAACGTGCCGGATTGGCGGAAAAGCTGGTCAACAAGGGTGGTTTTGCCATGATCGACGTGTGCGATGATCGCAATATTGCGCAGAGACATTTTTAAGCCTTTTGGGAATGAGAGGCAGAAATTTCCGCCGTGTTGGCCGCGCCCTTAGCGATTTTTTCGCTGCGGCGCAACAAAGGAG
>JBEBJR010000035.1:0-41185 GCA_040079845.1 Casimicrobium sp.
AACCGAAAGTAACGTTCCGTCAGGCAACCTTTATCGAGAGTTCGATCAACAACCTGAACGGCAAGCTGATCGCGGCCTCCGGCTTCGTTGCGGTGATTCTGTTTGTGTTTCTTGGCACCGTGAGAACGACGGTGATCGCGCTCACCGCGATCCCGGTCTCTATCTTCGTCACTGCTTTGGTGTTCAAGTATTTCGGGCTGTCGATCAACACGATGACGCTCGGCGGACTGGCGATTGCGATTGGCGGGCTGGTGGATGACGCAGTGGTCGGCGTTGAGAACGTGTTGCGGCGCTTGAAGGAAGATCGCATCAAGCACCCCGAGCATCGCATGAACCCCGTGGAAATCGTTGCGCGGGCCACGATGGAGGTCCGCTCAGCGATTCTTTACGCCACCATCATCATCGTGCTGGTGTTTGTGCCGCTGTTCGCGCTGCCGGGCATGGAGGGGCGTTTGTTCGTGCCGCTTGGCGTCGCCTTCATCGTGTCAACGCTGGCCTCGCTGGTGGTGTCGGTGACGGTGACGCCGGTGCTCTCGTACTACCTGTTGCCGCGCATGAAGTCGCTCGATCACGGCGATACGAAATTCCTGATGTGGCTCAAGCGTAGCTACAAGGGTGCGTTAAGTGGCGTGCTGGCGCGACCACGCGCTGCGCTGGCAACCGGCGCGGCGACCATTCTGGTGGCCGCCGCCGCAGTACCGTTCTTCGCCACAACCTTTCTGCCACCGTTCAACGAAGGCACGCTGCTGATCGGGATTCGCCTCAACCCTGGCGTGACGCTTGCGGAAACGTCCGCGCTCGCCAGGCAAGCAGAAGTGCTTATCAAGCAAGTGCCGGAGGTGACGCACGTCGGTCGCCGTAGTGGTCGCGCGGAGCTGGACGAGCACGCCGAGGGCGTGCATGTGAGCGAACTCGATGTGGGCCTAAAACCTGCGGGAGAACTCACTCGTAGTATGGACGCAGTCAAAGCCGAAATCCGGTCAAAGCTCGTGAATTTCCCAGCGGCCATTGAGATCGGGCAGCCGATTTCGCACCGCATTGATCACATGCTCTCGGGTGTGCGCTCGCAAATTGCGATCAAGCTCTTCGGCGATGATCTCGACGTACTGCGTGGGCAGGCGGATGTGTTGCGCGCGAAGCTCGCCGCGATTCCTGGACTCGCGGATCTCGCGATTGAAAAACAGGTGCTCGCGCCGCAGATCAAAGTGCGCGTGGATTACGCCGCGGCTGCGCAATACGGCGTGCCAACACCGCAAGTGTTGGCCACGTTACAAAGCCTCGTGGAAGGCGAAAAGATTGCGCAGATTGTTGAAGGCGGTCGTCGCTTTGCGTTGGTAGTGAAACTGCCAGAATCTGCACGCACGATGGAAGGTCTCGGTCAAATCCTGATCGAAACACCGACTGGGCGAATTCCTCTGTCGAAAATCGCGACCATCGAGGACAGCGACGGACCGAACCAGATCAGTCGTGACGACGGCAAACGACGCATCGTGCTCTCCGCCAACGCGCAGGGCCGAGCGTTGTCTGAGGTCGTCACGGACATTCGCAAAGTGGTCAACGAATCAAAATTGCCGGAAGGTTATTTCGTGACGCTCGGCGGGCAGTTTCAGGCGCAGGAAGAAGCGTCACGTCTAGTCGGGTTGCTGTCCATCGTGTCGCTGATTCTGATGTTCGTGGTGCTCTACAGCCGCTACAAAAGCTCCACGCTGGCGCTACTGATCATGGCGAATATTCCGCTGGCGCTAGTCGGCGCGGTGCTCGGGCTGTGGCTGTCCGGGCAGCCGTTGTCGATTGCGGCGCTGATCGGCTTCATCACGCTCGCGGGCATCTCGGTGAGGAACGGCATTCTGAAAGTCAGCCACTACATCAACCTGATGCGCTTTGAGAATGAGGCGTTCGATCACAAGATGATTCTGCGCGGCTCGCTGGAGCGGCTGGCACCGGTGCTGATGACCGCACTTGTCACCGCGTTTGCTCTTGCGCCGTTGTTGTTCGAGGCGGAGCAACCGGGCACCGAGATTTTGCATCCGGTGGCGGTGGTCATTTTTTCCGGCCTGATTAGTTCGACCCTACTCGATACGTTTTTGACACCGGCCATGTTCTGGCTGTTTGGCCGCCAACCTGCTGAACGGCTCGTCGCCGACAGCGATTCCGAAGCACTCTAGTTTTTTACCCCCGAAAGGAAACACCATGAAAAAAGTATCTGCACTGTTCGCGCTCACAACGTTGGCGCTTGGCCTCGTAACAGCACCCGCCGCGTTCGCGGCTGGTAACCACGACCATGGCCCGAAATTCGGGGGCATCGTCGCCGAAGGCAAAGCGTTCGATGCCGAACTCGTAGCCAAGCCCGACTTGATTACCGTTCACGTCAGCGACCACGGCAAACCGATGATGACCAAGGGCGCGAAAGGCAAGATTACGATGCTGACCGGTGCCGACAAGACGGAGTTCGAATTGATACCCGCTGGCGATAGCCGCATGGAAGCCAAAGGAAAATTCAACGTTAGTGCGGGCACCAAAGCGGTGGTTGTGATTACACCCGAAGGCAAATCGGCGAGCACTGTTCGCTTTACGATCAAGTAAGGATCGGATGCCCGTCACGCGCACGATGGCTGATTCGCTCGTGCAGTATCCAAGAAAGGGCGCGGGAGCTTACTACGTTAGCCGCCCTTTGCTATTGGGTTAGAAGCACACAATCGACAAAGTCGACTTTCTAAATAATCGGCTCCCTGCTCCTACAAAATAATGGACTCATCGTAAAGCTTTAGATACCTCCACATGCGAACGAGTGCAACATCAATGGCCGCTCAAGCATCGCTATCGACGGCCAGGCTGAGGCGTTAGCGGCAGCTGCAACGATCAATCTGTTGTTTTGTCTTGGCGGGAACTTAGCAATCCAAATTTGATCTCAGCTAAACTTGCAACATAACTGCCATGAACGTTTCTCGCCAATTTCGTCGCGCCCTATTGCTGCTTCTGAGTCTGACGCTCAGCATGCAGGCGATGGCTGTTGCTTCGTTTGGCGAATGCCATCGGGCCAAGGCACTTGCGGCCTTGGCGGCTACTGTTACGTCAACAACGCACACGCAGCACGGTGATGCATCCGCTCACCGCGATGCCGCGACCGGACATGACAAACATCAGTCCGCTGTAGCGCAGAACAATGACGCAGGTGATCTTCCTGCTCAGGACAATAATCGCATCAAATGTGCCGCCTGTGCTGGGTGTCATCTGTGCAGCGCTTTGCTCAGTGATGCAACGGTTGGTGCGGACATTCCCGCTGCCGAATCAGCGTCGTTTCCTGAATCCGCAGTTCCTCGCGTACGCAATGTCGCGAACGGTCTAGAACGACCCCCACGAGCCTAGCCACACCGTTCCGGTTGTGATTGCCGCACCGCCGGAATAGTCGCTCGTCCACGCCGCCTCGCTGGCAGCGTGCCTTTCGATAAATCTGACTGTCTCCGAACTTCGGGCAGATCGTGTATTCGAGATTTCTTATGTTTTATTTTTCTCCCCGTGATGGGGGCGCGCGTCGTATGCGTTCCCTTGTCGCATTCGGCATCGGCGCAACGATGGTCTTTGCTGGCGTTGCGTACGCCCAACATGATCACGCCATGCCCGTCGCCCCCCAAACGCTCTCCGCGAGTGCAACAACGCCTAGCGCGCCGCCCATCGCCCTTGGCGCACCCGTGCCACTGCGATTTGAGTCGGTGTTGTCGCGCTACAAGCCCATGACCGACCAAAAATTAGGGTCATGGCGCGAGGCCAACGACACCGTCACCCGAATTGGTGGCTGGCGTACCTACCTCAAAGAATCGCAAGCACCCGAGGTCACAGAATCATCCGTACCGGTCGCGCCGGCCAAACCGGCTGCCCCGCCCACGCCCAATCCCCACGCTGGCCATGGAGCCAAACCATGACGAGCAACTCGAAACAGACGCCTGCTGCGAGGGCATTCTGGGTACGGCCGACGCGGATAGCGCTGGCACTTGTCGCAATGGGCACACTGATTTTGGCGGGATGCGCCAGCGTCGACATCAAGCAGTCGATTGCGCGAGCCAATCAGGATGCAGTTAATCTCACGGACGGCAGACTCACGCTTGTCCAAACTGATCGTGAACGCGGTGAACTACAAAGTGCCGCCACTGCCATTCTCTCGAAACCATTGAGTGCTGATGATGCGGTGCGCCTAGCGCTCATCAATAGCCCCGCGATGCAGGCGATGCTGGCGCAAAGTTGGGCAGATGCCGCAAGTGCCGCCCAGTTTGGGCGTTTGCCGAATCCTGTCCTGACTTTGGAGCGATTGCGTTTGCCGCTCGAAACCGATATCGGTCGCATGCTCGCGTTCGGTTTGCTCGATGTGCTGACGCTGCCGCAGCGCAATCGTTCAGCAAACGCGCGGCTAGAGCAGGTGCAGCTGCAATTGACGAATGACGTGGTTGAAAAAGTCACGCAGGTGCGGCAGGTTTGGGTCGCAGCGCTCGCAGCCAAGCAGTCACTCACCTACGCGCAGCAGGTGAGCGACTCGGCGGAGGCCAGCGCCGAGCTTGCACGACGCATGCTCGCGGTCGGCAATTTCAACAAGTTGCAACGCGCACGGCAACAGGCGTTCTACGCCGATGCCGCTGCGCAGCTAGCCAATGCTTCCCATGCGGCGACGGCCAGTCGTGAGGCATTGGTTCGGGTGCTCGGGCTGACTGATGCGCAGGCGCTGCAGATGCAATTGCCTGATCGTCTGCCGGATATTCCCGCGAGTGCTCGAACTGCCGAGGACGTCAGCAGCGCTGCAAGTCGCGGGCGGCTGGACATCAAAATGGCACAAGCTGCGATGAACGCGACCGCCGTGGCGCAAGGGCTCAGTGCAATTACCAGTTTTACTGACATTGAACTCAGTGTAATTCGCAACACGAGCATCGAGCGCGCAGATGGTCATCGCACGAATGCGCGTGGTTTTGAGGTGGCCGTGAAGTTACCGATATTTGATTGGGGTGGCTTGCAACGCGATGCCATGAGCGCGCAAATGCTGGTTGCAGCAAGTCGACTAGATGCCACAGTGCGCGCAGCGGGTTCAAATCTGCGTGAGGCCTATTCGGCGTATCGAACGACCTACGACATAGCGAAGCACTATCGCGACGAAATCGTGCCGCTGCGTAAGTTGATCGCCGACGAAAACGTGCTTCGTTACAACGGCATGATCATCGGTGTGTTCGAGCTACTTGCGGATTCGCGCGATCAAATTTCGAGCGTGATCGCGGCGATCAATGCGCAGCAGCAGTTCTGGATGGCAGACGCAGCATTGCAGTCGTCAATTATGGGTAAACCGATGATGATGCAAAGCATGGGTGCCGCACCTGCGGCGGGTGGAGGCGGCGATGCTCCGCACTGATACGTTCATCTGTACGCGCGACTTGTCGCGACTAGCAGTCAATCATGCTGCAACGTGGGTCGCGGCAAGCCGCTCCTGCACAGCAGGCATCGTACACAACGACGCAAAATTTTCAGGAAGTAAAGTATGAGTTCACGTCGAGATTTTCTACGTTCAGCCGGTATGGCGAGCATCGCTGGCGGAGCCGTCGCTGCGGCTTCGGTCAGTCGTGTTGCGATGGCAGCACTCCCCGAACCGGTCATGCAAATGAAGCCCGACACCATGCCGCCATTGGTGCCCCAAAGTGGACGACCTTACAACCCGGTCGTCACACTCAACGGCTGGACGCTGCCATGGCGTATGAACCAAGGTGTGAAGGAGTTTCACCTCGTGGCCGAGCCGGTCGTCCGCGAAATGTGCGAAGGCTTCAAGGCGCATCTGTGGGGCTATAACGGTCAAAGCCCTGGGCCAACTATTGAGGTGGTCGAAGGGGATCGGGTGCGCATCTTCGTCACCAACAAACTCGGCGAGCTGACCAGTATCCATTGGCACGGCCAGCGCCTGCCCAACGGCATGGACGGCGTGACCGGGCTCAATCAGCCGGGAATCGCTCCCGGAAAGACGTTTGTCTATGAGTTCGTCGCGCGCCGCCCAGGCACCTTTATGTATCACCCGCACGCCGACGAAATGGTGCAGATGGCGATGGGCATGATGGGCTTCTGGATCACTCATCCGAAGGACAAGCATCCGTTGATTGATCCGGTGGATCGCGACTTTGTGTTTTTGCTCAATGCGTATGACGTGGATCCCGGCGCGTACACGCCGAAGATCATGACGATGCTCGACTTCAATCTGTGGAGTTGGAACAGTCGCATTTTTCCGGGCATTGATTCGCTCAACGTGCGTCTCAACGACAAGGTGCGTATCCGCATCGGCAATCTGACTATGACCAATCACCCGATCCATCTGCACGGACACGAGTTTCTGGTGACCGGCACCGATGGCGGGCCGACACCCAAGTCCAGCCGACAATATGAGGTCACCACCGACGTAGCGGTGGGGCAAATGCGTCAGATCGATTTTCTGGCCGATGAACCGGGCGACTGGGCGTTCCACTGCCACAAGAGCCATCACACGATGAACGCGATGGGCCACGACGTGCCGACATTGATTGGCGTCGATCATCGCGGCATCGCCAAGCAAATCACCAAACTGATCCCTGACTACATGGCCATGGGCGAGCGCGGCATGAAAGACATGACCGAAATGGACATGCCGCTGCCGGACAACACGGCGGCCATGATGACTGGCAAGGGGCCATTCGGCTCGGTTGGAATGGGCGGCATGTTTAGCACGGTCAAAGTGCGCAAAGATCAAAAGCCGGGCGACTACTCTGATCCTGGTTGGTACAAGCATCCACCGGGTGAAGTCGCCTACGAATGGACGGGCTCGCTGCCTGATCCAGCGCGATTCAAGGCAGAGGGCAAGGGCGCGATGCCAGTCGAACGCATGCCGGTCAAGCAGGTTGAGGTGCAGGTTCGTAAACCCAGCGCTGGCTCTGGCCAGCACAAGCAGCATTGATGAGCACGGCTGTGTCGTTACCCATTCTCGATAACCTCGGAGCCATGCCCGACCGCCAGCGAGCCTTGGTCAATTACCGCCACCTAGCGAACAACTACGACAGCACTTGCGTCCGAATCGAGGTGCTACGCCGCGATGCGGTGCGGGCGCTGGGTCTGGAAGCGGGTCAAACGGTATTCGACATTGCCTGTGGCACCGGCTCCACTTTGCCTCTTTTGGCCGAAGGAGTTGGCGCTAGCGGCAAAGTAGTGGGTGTTGAACTGAGCCCCGAAATGGCGGCACAGGCGCGTCGACACGCCGGTTCTGGCTCGAACGCCGCAGTGGTGCAAGTTGAATGCTGTGCCGTCGAAGATTTTCAGCCAACGGTACAAGCTGATGCGGTGCTGCTGTCGTATACGCACGACGTACTGCAATCGCCTGCCGCAATCGAGCGCTTGCTTGCCTTCAAAAAACCCAACGCTCGCTTCGTGCTGCTCGGAATGAAGACGCTGCCGTGGCTCTGGGGCTGGCCGGTTAACGCGTTCAATCTTTATCGCGCCCGTCGGTATCTGACCACGTACGCCAACATCGGGCGGCCTTGGGCCGCTCTCGAAGCGCGCGGTGCGAAGATAGAAATCATCCAGACCGCGCTGTGGGGTAGCGCCTACATAGCGACGGCTACCTTCAACACGTCCACAACGCTACACGTTCGTCCCACCCACTAATCATCGATTAACTTACGAAAGAAATTGTCATGAATAAAACAAGCCAAACCCTCTGCGCCGTGTTGTTTGCACTCGCCACCATTACGCAAGCTCACGCGCACGGCGACGAGGCGCACGCCAAAAAAGCAGGTCCGGTCAAGAAAGAGCAAAAGGAGTGGGGTATTGCGGGCGATGCGAAAGCGGTGAAACGGACCGTCACATTGTCCATGACCGACAACATGCGATTTACCCCCGCGTTGATCGAAGTCAAACAGGGCGAAACCATCAAGCTGGTCATGAAGAACGACGGCAAACAGATGCATGAGCTGGTCATAGGTAGCAAAAAGGAGCTTGATGAGCATGCAGCACTGATGATCAAGTTCCCCAACATGGAGCACGACGAGCCTTATATGGCGCATGTAGCTGCCGGAAAAACCGGCGAGATCATCTGGAACTTCAACAAGGCCGGTGAGTTCGATTTTGCCTGCCTGATTGCGGGTCACTATCAGGCGGGGATGGTCGGCAAGATCAAGGTCGTCAAAGGCGATGGCCATGCCCACAAGCACTAGCGTTCGTTCCATGCAGCGCCGAACCCTGTTGGTAGGTTTCATCGGTGTAGCGCTGGTGCCGGTGACGTCGTGGGCACATGATTTGCCGATCATCGAGGTCTGGAAGAGCCCGACCTGCGGGTGTTGCAATGACTGGATCACTCATTTGAGAGCCAACGGCTTTAGAGTGAAATCCTACGACACCAGCAACGCACCAAAGCGCACCGAATTGGGAATGCCGCCAAAGCTCGCGTCGTGTCACACCGCGAAGATCGACGACTATGTCATCGAGGGTCATGTTCCTGCGCGGGAAATTCAGCGGCTTCTCAAAGAGCGGCCGAAGGCGTTAGGCCTGAGCGTACCGGGTATGCCACTAGGCTCTCCCGGCATGGACGGTGCCGCTTTTGATCACAAGACCGAACCCTATAACGTGCTCCTTGTCCTCCAAGACGGAGCGACTCGCGTTTTTCAAGCGTACTGACACCACTCACATTAACTTTTGAAAGATCCTTCCCATGAAAACTACTACGAGAAACTCTATTGCGTATGCCGTGACTGCTGCAATGGCCACTGCGTTATCTGGCGCGGCGTCGGCTGACAGCAAAGGGCACGACCACCACAAGGCTGAACCCATGAAAGCCATGGCAGCGAACGATGCCGAGATGACCAACGCGGAAGTGCGCAAGGTCGATAAAGACGCAAAAAAAATTACACTTAAGCATGAAGCCATCAAGAGCCTGGACATGCCAGGAATGACCATGGTGTTTCAAGTGAAGGATGCCGCTTTGCTTGATAAAGCTCAGGCGGGTGACAAGATCAGGTTCAAAGTCATCAGCGAAGGTGGCGCGTATGTGGTCACCGATATCCAGCCAAACAAGTAATGCTTTGCTGATCCGTCGCTGGTCGGCTCAGCTCCCGTGGAGTGGCGTACTGTTAGCGCTACTTCTCGGCGCTACTACGCGCGATTGCATTTTGATCGCGAGCGCGGCAATGCTCGGCATCTACATCACGCGCACGCACCTAGAACACGATGAAGCGCGAGATTTATTCCGTTGCGCGATTCATTGCTGGGTAGTTGGCGGGGCGTCGCTACTGGTCGCACTTGCATTGGTGCTTTGGGTGAGCACAATGCACGCGGGCTTCTGGGGCGGCAATGAAATGGGTACGCCTTCGATGCTAGGCATACTCAGCTTTTGCATGTTGACCGTTGGCGTTACCTCTGCGAGGACGATGCGCACGTCCCGTCGCAAAACGGAGTGTGCGGGCTTCATTGCGTTTGGGTTTGCGATGGTACTGGCCGCTTTTGCAGCGCGCGCTTTCAACGCGAGCGGCCCCTGTGTTTTCGCGCTGAGTGTTGCCGCAGTCGTCGCGTTGTCAGGCTGGCAATTAGCACGCAAGATTGGCGCTGAGCTGGCCCGTTCAGCGGTACGGATTTAGGTCCGTTCGGATTATCATGCCGCACGAATTCAAAGCAATCCTGAATGCGCCACCTGAGCTCTTAGTCAGCCTAGCGCCACTGATGGCTGTGATGTTCGTGGTGATCATCTTGGGGGTGAGTTGGCTTGCATTCCGTAACCGCAAATTGCGTCTTGAGCGTCGCCACTACACGCCCAAAAAGCCTCGAAAGAAACGTTGATACTAGACGTCGGCGCTTTCGACATTCGCCAGGGTCGCAATGATCGGACAGGGAAGGCTCTTCTTCGTATGCTCGCACTGATCTACCAGATGACTGAGTACATTTCGCATGCGTTCAAGATCGGCGATTTTTGCGTTGATTTGGGTGAGTCGCGTGTTGGCGATACGTCGTATGGACAGGCGATCGGCACCATCTTCCAGTCTTAGCAGTTCGGCAATCTCAGCGAGCGTTAGCCCCAGTTCCTGCCCTCGTTTGATGAAGCGAATCCGTCCGACCAAATCAGCGGAATAGCGGCGATAAGCACCTTGTGCGACGGGTACTGGCAACAGCCCACGTTCCTGGTAGTACCGAATCGTCTCGACGCCCACTTCGGCGGCGCTCGCGAGGCGACCGATAGTTAGGGTGGCGGTGTTTGAAGCCGCTGCAAGAGTTTTCATAAAAGGCTTGACTCTGGGGTCGAGTACAGAGTTTACGCTTCGTTTGTCCTATCTAACGTTCATCGCATTCGTGCCAGAGAGGCCCTTATGAATCACTCCCACCAACCTCCCGTCACTCCCCCTGCTGAAAAGCAGCCAGGCGCATGCTGCGGAGGCGGCAGCGGAGTGACGACACCCGCCGCAACCTCTGTGATGCCTGCATCGGTCACGACCGCGCTCAAGGATCCCGTGTGCGGAATGAGCGTGACGGATCAATCGAAACACAGCCATGACCACGCAGGCAAGATGTTTTACTTTTGCAGTGCAGGTTGCAAAACCAAGTTTGCGGCTGATCCGGCCAAATATCTGACGGCGAAATCTGCTGCGCCCATGGTGACTGCGGCTTCCGTACCTGCGAGTTCAATTGCAGCGATGTACACCTGCCCCATGCATCCCGAGATACGTCAGGATCATCCCGGCACTTGCCCGAAATGCGGCATGGCGCTGGAGCCCGAGATGCCAAGCCTTGACGAGGACGACAACCCGGAGCTGGTGGATTTCACGCGACGGTTCTGGTGGACGCTACCGCTGACGGTGATCGTCACCGTGCTTGCCATGTTTGGCCATCAACTGGGATGGTTTGCCATGGCCACGCAAAGCTGGATTGAGCTGGTGCTGACGATCCCCGTTGTTTTGTGGGCCGGTTGGCCGTTCTTCGAGCGCGGCGCGCAGTCGATCAGCAATCGTAGTCCCAACATGTGGACGCTGATCTCTATCGGCACCGGAGCGGCGTTCGTCTACAGCGTGGTCGCAACCGTCGCGCCGAATGTGTTCCCCGCCGCGTTCCAGTCCATGGGGCGCGTCGCTGTGTATTTCGAAGCGGCAGCGGTAATCATTTCGCTCACTTTGCTCGGGCAGATTCTTGAACTGAAAGCGCGCTCGCAAACGTCTGCTGCGATTAAATCCCTGCTTGGACTTGCACCCAAAACAGCGCGCCGCATCAACGGCGACGGAACGGAAGAAGACATCCCGCTCAATCACGTTCACGTCGGCGACAAGCTGCGCGTCCGGCCGGGAGAAAAGCTGCCCGTAGACGGTGTGGTCGTCGATGGGGAAAGTCCGGTAGATGAATCGATGCTGACCGGTGAGCCCATTCCAGTGACCAAGCGCGTCGGCGACAGCGTCATCGGCGCGACGATGAACGGCTCGGGTGCGCTGATCATCGAGTCGCAGAAAGTGGGCGCGCAAACCATGCTCGCGCAAATCGTGCAGATGGTGGCGCAAGCACAGCGCTCGCGTGCGCCGATGCAACGTATGGCGGATTCGGTGGCATCGTACTTTGTCGTCACGGTCGTAGCCATCGCCGTCATCACGTTCTTCGTCTGGGGCTGGTTTGGCCCGGAGCCGAGTTGGGTCTACGGCCTGATCGCAGCGGTGTCGGTGCTGATCATCGCCTGCCCGTGCGCGCTGGGGCTTGCCACGCCCATGTCGATCATGGTCGCCACCGGTCGAGCTGCAACGCAGGGCGTGTTGTTTCGTGACGCTGCGGCTATCGAGAACTTCCGCAAGGTGGATACGCTGATCGTCGACAAAACGGGCACGTTGACCGAAGGCAAACCAACGTTTGATCGAGCGATTGCGTTGGGCGGTTACACCGAGTCCGAGATACTGCGTCTGGCAGCGAGCCTTGATCAGGGCAGCGAGCATCCGCTGGCCGAAGCTATCGTGCGTGCAGCGCGCGCGCAAGGTCTCAATTTGAGTCGTGTCGACACGTTTGAATCAAGCACGGGCATCGGCGTGCGCGGTGTGATCGATCAGCAATCGATGGCCCTCGGAAATACCGCGCTGATGCACGAGCTTGGCGTGATTGTCGAGAGCGTCACCGAGCAAGCCGAAGCGTTGCGACAACAAGGGGCCAGCGTGATGTATCTGGCCATAAAGCAAAAGCTCGCGGGGCTCATCGCGGTGTCCGATCCGGTCAAGGCGAGTACACCCGAGGCGCTTGCCACGCTTCGTGCCAGCGGCATTCGCGTGGTGATGGCCACGGGCGACGGCCTGACAACAGCGAAGGCGGTGGCAGCGAAATTGGGCATTGACGAGGTCTATGGCGAAGTCAAACCTGCTGACAAGCTCGCATTGGTCGAGCGCTTCCAGAAGACAGGCCGTGTGGTGGCCATGGCGGGGGACGGCATCAACGATGCACCGGCACTGGCCAAAGCTGACATTGGCATTGCCATGGGCACGGGCACCGACGTTGCCATGAACAGCGCCCAGGTGACACTGGTCAAGGGCGACTTGCGCGGCATTTCTGTAGCGCGAAAACTGTCTCAGGACACCATTACCAACATGAAGCAAAATCTGGGCTTCGCGTTTGTTTACAACGCACTGGGCGTGCCGCTCGCGGCAGGCGTGTTGTTTCCGTTGACCGGGTGGCTGCTGTCACCCATGATCGCGGCGCTTGCAATGAGTCTGAGTTCGGCGTCCGTGATCACCAATGCACTTCGACTAAGAGGAACAAAATGATGCTGCGACTACCTGCGGTTACACATATAGCAATGATCGGACTGAGCGCGCTGGTGCTTAGCGCCGCTTCACACGCTGAAATCATCGATGTGAAATGGGACACCGCCAACAAATTTGAGCGCACGCACGCCATCGCGCAGGGTAAATTCGTAGAAATTTGCGAGAACCTGTCCAAAGACGCTGTTGTGACCTGGCAGTTCAAAGCATCCACGCCGCTTAATTTCAACATCCACTTTCATCAAGGCAAAGACGTGTCGTTCCCCGAAAAGCAGGACGGCGTATCCGAGCGACAGGGAACCCTCGTGGCACCGAGCAAGGAAGACTATTGCTGGATGTGGACGAACAAGGGCGACGCGCCCTCAAGCATTCGCGTGTTGCTCACGAAAGCGACTGCCAAGTAGTGAGCGCTGCGGCGACACAACTACTGATTGAGCGCTGGCGACTCGATCCACACAGCACCTACAACACATGGTTTCTGTGGCCCGAGCGGCTGAAAAACTTTCGCTCTATCCGGCGCGGTATTGAGCTGGTCGTCGAGGAAATCAACGGCGGGAGCTTTGGCAATACCTATCGCGGCTCGTCGCTGGAGATCGCAGTCAAATCCATTGCCGAGCAGCGCCAGATGTTCAAAGGAGCAGATCATGCGTTTCTCTGGAAGCCCAAACTGCGTATCCCCGATATTTACGAGCATGCCGAAAACCAACGCGCGTTTGCCCGACTTCTGCATGCGTGCAATTGCTGTGACACGTTTGACGCGATGGCCGATGCCATACAGCGCATTGATGCATTGGGCATCAAAGGCTTGGGGCCAGCGGTGGCCAACCTGTTGTATTTCATCCATCCGACCCTCGTGCCGCCCTTCAATACGGCCATCGTCAACGGCTACAACTTGCTCACGGGTAGCAAAGTCAAACTCGGGCGTTGGGATCATTTTCTGACCATGCGTCAGGGAATCGTGCGAGTGAACGCGGATTACAGGGGGCTGCTGTCGAATGACTTCGGTGCGGTGGCAGGTCTGCTGTTTGACATCGGCAGCGGACGCTATGCGGCACCCCCTATCGGGGATGACGCATCCGCGAAAGCCCTATGGCAGGCGGAGTTGGACAAGGTTCGAGAGGAGTCAAGCGCCGCACTAAAGCGGTCTATCACCGATCAAGGCGAGGCGTTGTCGCACACAGACATGCAGGGCATGCTTCGCGATTTGGGTTTGTCGCTCGGCTTCGATGTGTGGATCGCAAGCAATGATCGCAATCGCAATTATCGCGGCAGCGAGCTATCGTGCAACTGCCTCGTCGCGTGGCCGCTTGTCGCGTCCGATTCGGTCAAACTCATTGACGTCGTCTGGTTCGAACGCGGCACGCCAACCGTCGCCGCAGCGTTTGAAGTGGAACATTCCACGTCCATCTATTCAGGCATCATGCGCATGCTAGACCTGATTCTCAGTCCGTCGGCGGTCACGAACGCTCCGATTTTCATCGTCGCTCCCAATGCTCGACGCGAGGAGGTTTTTACGCAGTGGCGACGCCCCGCATTTGCGCAAGTCTCTCATGTAGAAGTTCGCTATCTGCCGTACCAACAGCTCCACGAGCACACCAATGCTATCGTTCGTTTTGGGCAGGGGCTCAAACCGATGCTGGAGCTATCTGAACGGTTGTGACTGCGGGCTTCGTCATCGACGATAGTCGCAGGACTTAGCGCCTCCGATCTGAATCAGCTTTCTTGCTAAAACGCTTATAGCATGGGGGCTACAACGCAAAAGCGAGAAAACTCGACTTTGTACGCAAATCGCGCTTAGTCCCAGTGTAGGGGCCGTTGCAGTAAAAAGCTGTTTGCCAGGATTTTGAATTCCGGTCATTCTTGCGGCGTGCGGTGTGTTGCCATAAGAATGCACAGATTCCCGCTCGATGGCTCAGCGGAAGAGCCGTCGACGACGAACGTTTATTTAGCCTTTGCCAACCACTGATCGAACATCGCGATTTCTTTTTTCTGCGCGGAGATGATTTGTTTGGCCATCTTTTTCATCGCAGGTGACTTGCCGTCTTTCAGCTCCATTTGCGCCATATCAACGGCCTGTTGATGGTGGATTTTCATCATCATCGCAAAGTCCTTGTCGGTGTCGCCGGTCATCTGCATCTTCTGCATTCCGTCTGAGCCCATCATGCCTTTTTGCATCTCTGCCTTGGGCATGGCAGGCATTGCTGCGGTAGGTGCGGTAGTCTGGGCATGCACTGCCGATGCAAAGGTCAATGCGGTAAGTGAAGCGGCACACACCGTGCGCGCGAGTTTGAAAGTAACTGGATTCATGATTTTTCCTAGCAAAATTGGGGAGGTCGTTGCCCGTCTGTGGGCCACCGCAGTATCGCTAGGTGACAATCGGAATGCGGTAGGAGGAATGCCTGCGAGCGTGTCAGCCAGTGACGATTTTCGACGTCCACTCTGCTGATAGCCGTTGCGTGCCTCGTCAGTCATCCGCCGCGTCATGTGACCGCGAATCGCAACTGAAAGGTCGTGCGTCCGTCCGCACTACTGGCGACCGCAACGGTGCCATCGTGCATTTCCATGATTGAGCGGACGATGGCCAGTCCAAGCCCCGCACCGCCTGAATCACGACTGCGGTCAGCATCGACGCGGTAAAACCGTTCAAATATACGCGGCAAGTCAGCGTTCGCGATAGCGCTACCCTCGTTGGCAACGGAGAGCGTCACACTGCTTTGAGATTGCTCAATAGTCACCTCGATGGTCGTCATTGTTCGGGCATGACGAATGGCGTTGGACAGCAGATTGGTGATGGCGCGCTGCACCAGTAGGCGGTTAGCGCTGACGGTAGCTTTGCCAATCACAGTGATTTTCACTTGCCGATCCTCAGCGACGTCCATCAAGAACTCGGTGACCAGATTGGCCTCCACATCCAGATGCACCAGCTCACGATTAAGCGAATGCTTGTCCTGTTCTGACTGCGCGAGAAAGAGCATGTCCGCAATTAAACGTGTCAAGCGTTCCAGCTCCTCAACGTTACTTGCCAGTGTGTCGCGCAGCGTCTCGACATCTCGGGTCTGCGACAGCGTGACTTGGGTTCTGCCAAGCAGGGTGGCAATCGGTGTGCGCATTTCGTGCGCAAGGTCTCCTGAAAACTGCGTCAACCGCGTCACGCCTTCGTCAATCCTGATAAGCATTGAGTTAAAGGACGTTGCAAGCTCGTTTAGCTCAAACGGAATGCCCTGCACGCCGATCCGGCCCGCCAAAGACTTGGAGCTGATAGAGCGCGCCACCTCGGTAAAACGATGCAAGGGACGAAGTCCTGAACGAGCCGTGAGCCACGCGCCGACTAACGCAATCAGCAACGCGAGCGGCAGCGCGATGGCTAACGCTCGCGCGTAACGAAGCAGCAATTTACTGTCAGCTTGCCGATCTTGCAGCAGCGCAATTTGTGTCGTCTCGCCATTGCCTAATCGTGCCGTGCCCATAGTTACGAGCAGCTGTTGCCCGGAGGGTGCAGTCCACTCGCGCATTGGGGCCTCAGCGGACAGACGTGAGGAGGTCAGCGCTTCAAGCATCAACGGCGAAGCGTCGCGCGCCAACGGAGAGTAGGTGGCAATGACCTTTGATCCGGTCGAATCAAAAACAGCAAGGTGCAAATCCTCATGCCCAATCAGCAAGTCATCGAGGCGATGACGATCATTGATCAAATCAACGGTTGAAGGAATTTCCGAAAGAATGTGTTGCAACAGCGCGCGCTTTGCTTCAATGTCATCGGTCGCCCGCAACTTGAGTTCGCGCGAGAGCGCAACGTAGCCAAGCACGCTAACCACCAGCATCACCCCCAAACCCAACGCCGCAGCGGAAAACGCAATGCGTCCGGCGAGGGTGCGCGCTGGCGATGAAGTGGCGATCACGCTGTCACGCGATGATCGAGCACATAGCCGACGCCACGCACGGTATGGATCAATTTATCCGTAAAGTCGTCATCGACTTTGGCGCGCAAGCGGCGAATGGCCACCTCCACCACATTGGTGTCAGAATCGAAGTTGATGTCCCACACGAGCGACGCGATTTGAGTGCGTGAAAGCACCTCCCCCGAGCGCTGCATCAACAGCGTCAACAGCGCGAACTCCTTAGCGGTCAAATCAACTCTTTTGCCCATACGAATGGCTCGGTGGCGCACCGCGTCAACCTCCAGATCAGCAACGCGCAACACCGGATCGCCCAGAGGCGCTTTGCCGCGTTTGAGCAGCGCACGGACTCGGGCCAGCAATTCAGGGAATTGGAAGGGCTTCACCAGATAGTCATCTGCGCCAAGGTCGAAGCCGCGCACCTTGTCGTTGGTTTGCCCCTTGGCCGTGAGCAGCAATACCGGGGTTGCTTTGCTGGTTCTGAGCGCAGACAGCACGGCAAAACCATCAATGCCAGGCAGCATGATGTCCAGGATGACCAGATCGTGGTCACCATTGGCCGCTGCATGCAAACCATCGGTGCCGTTGTGTGCGATGTCCACCGAATAGCCGTTCTCGCTCAAACCCTGCTTCAGGTATTCGGCGGCACGTACTTCATCTTCAATGATCAGGAGTTTCATAGGGGCTGCGCTTTGTCAGAACTCAATGCGGCGGATTTGCCGCGACAAGTATGTCAGGCAACGTGGCGACCCAACATTACGAATTTGTAATGTTGGCGCAAGCGTCTCGTCGTGGCTCGGACTCTACATTCTCTCCTGTGATGCAAGCGTTGTATCACCCCCGGCAGACCTAAATCACCGGGTGAGTTTCTACCCAACCCTCATGGAGCTACATCATGTCAATCCGCAAATCAATCATCGTCGCTTCTCTCGCTAGTGCCATCGCGCTTCCAGTGTTTGCCACCAGTGGCACCACTAATGTTGGCGGCGAAGCCGGCGTTCAGTTTCACGCCATGCCGAGCACGGTGACGCGTGCTCAAGTGCAAAAGGAGCTGGCCGAATGGCGCAAAAATCCGGTCACGGCGGACGGTTATCGCGACGTCGGTGGCGAAGCCGGATTCCGCATGGAACAACACCGTTATGACTTCCGCAACGGCAAATTTGTGCACGCCGACAGCCTCCCGCACAACACGCCCAAGCCCAGCCTTACCATGTCGCCTGAAGAGCGCGCGCAATGGGAGGCCACCAATCGCGCTGGTGGTTGAGACGCTTTGTCGCCAACGCGACAGGCAGCGACCGTAAAACACAGCTCGGTTCGCTGCCCGCAAGCGCCGTACAACATCTGAGAGTCCGATTCGCATCACTCTCCCTGACTTTTACCACCAAGGATACTGACACATGTTCGCACTTAAATCCATCGCGGTTACCACTGCCGTCATCGGCTTCGCCACAACAACGCAAATTGCGTTTTCACAAACGAGTGCAAGCCAGAGCGGAGCGCCGGTAACTCAAGTCGCAAATAGCTCAGCGGCTACCGAAATGTCTAGTGGCGAAGTTCGCAAACTCGACAAAGAGAACAAGAAAGTAACCCTGAAGCACGGCCCGATCAAGAATCTCGATATGCCCAGCATGACCATGGTGTTTCAGGCTAAAGACGCATCAATGCTCGACAAGCTGGTGGTGGGCGATAAAGTCAAGTTCAACGCCGAGAATCTCGCGGGCTCCATCGTCGTGACCAAGCTGGAGATCACGAAGTAAAGCGCGCAGTGACGCCTGTAGCATCCCGTTCAATTTTGCGCGTGATCGCTACTTCATCTCGACTTCGGAGCAGCCGCTGCTTGCAGCAGCGCTGCAAGCTCAACAGTTGCCTTTCTACCCGCTTCTGTCAGCTTCGCTCGGTCGTCGATGCTCAACTGATTACTCGGCGGAATGCGTGGACGAATCACCACGTCTGCACCTTGCAATTCAGCCTTCACGAGCCGCTGACTGGCGATCATGAACGACTGAAACACGACGTCAGGCAACGTGGTGATGGAAGCATCTTCTGGTGGATAAGTGACATCAACCGCGATGACGACATCGACTCCCAAGGCTCGCGCTGCCATTACCGGTAGCGGGCTGCTGACTTGACCATCAATATAGCGCCGCCCACTGATCACTGGCGGCACAAAAATCCCGGGTATCGCCGACGAAGCGCGCACTCCCAGCCCCACATTTCCGGTCGTGAACACTACTGGAGCACCCAACTGCAAGTCAGTTGCCACAATGGCAAGCCGACGAGGGAGCGCCTCTATTGGCCGATGTCCAACCAATTTGTCGGCAAATCGCTGCAAACGCTCTCCACGCACTAGCCCGAGTTCACCCGTCAGAATTGGTTGCCCCAACTGTGGCAACACCCAATCCGACATCATGGTCCAGTCGAGACTGCGCATGTCAATCTCGATCTGTGCTGCACTCAGACCGGCCGCATAACCCGCGCCGATGAGACTGCCCGCACTCGTGCCCACAATCAAGTCCGGGGTAATGCCCAGTTCTTCCAGCGCCTGCAGAACACCGATATGTGCGAAGCCGCGTACCGAGCCTCCAGAGAGCACTAGCGCCACGCTCAACCGCGAGGGATCGAAGGCGCGCACCTGCCCCGTTTTCGGGGGCACCGCTTCGATGTTTGCCGTCGTAGGCTGAGTACCGCATCCGCTAAGCAACGTCGATAGCGCAACGGCTGCCATCGTCATTGCGATGAGTATGAACCGTGTCCCGAGACGCAAACGGTAGTGCGGGAACATTGTTCTCGGAATCATCCGGTGCTCTCCTGTGCCAGCGTACTGTCCGCGCTAACTTGCCGCACAACCCTCCGCCGCATCAACAAATAAACCGCAGGCACGACAAACATCGAAAGCAGCGGTGCCGTGATCATGCCGCCCACCATCGGCGCTGCAATACGTTGCATCACCTCCGAGCCTGTACCGGTGCCCCACATAATCGGAAACAGGCCCGCCAGAATGACAGCAACCGTCATCGCCTTCGGACGCACGCGCAGCACAGCACCTTCGCGAATGGCGTCGAGCAAATCCTCATTGCTCGTCTTGCCCTGTGCGACGCGTTCGTCCCACGCGTGCTTGAGATACAGCAACATAATCACGCCAAACTCGGCCGACACGCCTGCAAGCGCAATGAAACCCACCGCACCGGCGACAGACAGGTTGTAGTCGAGCAGATAGAGCAACCAGATGCCACCAACCAGCGCGAACGGCAGGGTCGCCATGATCAGCACCGCTTCATCCATGCGCTTGAAGGTCAGGTACAGCAGCACCAGAATGATCAGCAAAGTGAACGGCACCACCACCTTGAGCTTGGCGGTCGCACGCTCCAGAAACTCGAATTGCCCTGACCACGACACCGAGTAGCCCGCTGGCAACACCACGCGCTCGGCAACCACCTTCTGCATGTCCTGCACCGCAGAGCGCAGGTCGCGCCCACGAATGTCGACATACACCCAGCCCGACAGCCGTGCGTTTTCGCTGCGCAGCATCGGCGGACCATCGGTGACGCGAATATCGGCCACGTCCGAGAGCACCAACCGTGCACCGCGTTCGCTGACAATCGGCAGCTTGCGAATCTTTTCCAGCGAATCGCGAATTTCGCGCGGATAACGCACGCTAATCGGGAAGCGTTGCAACCCCTCCACCGTCTCGCCAATGTTGTCGCCGCCGACGGCGGCAGTGATGACCGACTGCACGTCGGCGATGTTCATGCCGAAGCGTGCCGCGTCGTCACGACGAATGTTCACGTCGACATAGCGGCCCCCGGTGAGCCGCTCGGCCAGTGCGCTGCTGACACCGGGCACGTCCTTTAGCGCGCGCTCGATTTGACCCGTGATGCGGTCGATCACTGCGAGGTCGGTGCCCGCGACTTTGACCCCGACCGGGCTCTTGATACCGGTCGCCAGCATGTCAATGCGGTTGCGGATCGGCGGCACCCAGATATTGGCGAGGCCCGGCACCTTGACGATACGATCCAGCTCGTCGACCAGTTTGTCCTGTGTCATGCCGGGTCGCCATTGATCGCGCGGTTTGAACTGAATCGTCGTCTCAAACATCTCCATTGGCGCGGGATCGGTCGCAGTTTCTGCGCGGCCCGCTTTGCCGTACACACTGAGCACTTCGGGCACCGTCTTGATCAGGCGATCCGTCTGCTGCAACAGTTCTGCCGCTTTGCCCGCAGAAAGCCCCGGCAGCGCTGAGGGCATGTAGAGAATGTCACCCTCGTCCAGACGCGGCATGAACTCGCCACCGATGTGCTGCAACGGCCACAAGCTCAAGCCCAGAATCACCGCAGCAAGAGCCAGCGTGAGCTTCGGCCAAGCCAATACGTAGTTGAGCAGCGGTCGATAAATCGCGATCAGCAAGCGGTTCAGCGGATTGCTTTTTTCGTCAGGGATGCGACCGCGAATCAGGTAGCCCATCAGCACCGGGATGAGCGTGACCGAGAGCCCAGCGGCCGCTGCCATCGCGTAGGTTTTGGTGAAGGCGAGCGGCGCAAACAGTCGACCCTCCTGGGCCTCCAGCGTGAACACCGGCACGAACGACAGCGTGATGATGAGCAGCGAGAAGAACAGCGCCGGGCCGACCTCTGCGGCTGAATCGCCAATCACCCGCCATCGCGCCTCGCCGTCGAGCGTTTCACCCGGATGCGCATGGTTCCAATGCTCTAGGTGCTTGTGCGCGTTCTCGATCATCACCACCGCAGCATCCACCATTGCCCCAATCGCAATGGCGATGCCGCCGAGCGACATGATGTTGGCGTTGACGCCCTGATAGTGCATCACGATGAAGGCAGCCAGAATCCCGAGCGGCAGCGACACGATGGCGACAAACGCTGAGCGCAGATGAAACAGGAAGATGAAACACACCACGGCGACCACGAGAAACTCTTCGAGCAGCTTGAACCCCAAGTTCTCAACCGCGCGTTCGATCAGCCCGGAGCGGTCGTACACGGGCACGATCTCAACGCCCTTCGGCAGCCCCGCCTGCAACTCGCGCAGCTTTGCTTTGACGGCGGCGATGGTCTCCAGCGCGTTCTTGCCCGAGCGCATCACGATTACGCCGCCCGTCGCCTCACCTTCACCATCCAGCTCGCCAATGCCACGGCGCATTTCTGGGCCGACTTGCACGCGCCCCACGTCGCCGAGTCGCACGGATACGCCTGCGTCGTTGGTGGTTAAAGGCACTTTGCGAAAGTCGTCAAGCGATTGCAGATAGCCCGAAGCGCGCACCATGTATTCCGCCTCCCCCAGTTCAAGCACCGAGCCACCGGCCTCCTGATTGGCACGCTGGATCACGTTGACCACTTTGGTATGCGAGATACCGTACGCCGCGAGTTTGTCAGGATCGAGCACGATTTGGTACTGACGCACCATGCCGCCGACTGCGGCGACTTCAGCGACGTTCGGGACGGTCTTCAATTCGTATTTGAGAAACCAGTCCTGCAAGGCGCGCAGTTGCGACGCGTCATGGGTACCGGTACGATCCACCAGCGCGTACTGATAAATCCAGCCCACACCCGTCGCGTCCGGCCCGAGCGTTGCCTTGGCCGACGGCGGCAATCGCGACTGCACCTGATTGAGATATTCGAGCACACGGGATCGTGCCCAGTACAAGTCGGTGCCATCTTCAAACAACACGTAAACAAACGAGTCACCGAAGAACGAATAGCCGCGCACCGTCTTGGCACCGGGCACCGACAGCATGGTCGTGGTGAGCGGGTAGGTGATCTGATTCTCAACAATGCGTGGTGCCTGACCGGGAAACGTGGTGCGGATGATCACCTGTACGTCCGACAGGTCGGGCAGCGCGTCGAGCGGGGTTTTAAGCACCGAATAAACGCCCCATGCGCTGACCATCACTGTGGCCAGCAGCACCAGAAAGCGATTGACGATCGACCAGCGAATCAGCTTGGCAATCATGGCTTCGTTCCGGTTTTGGAGGCAGAGGCGGAGGGGACGGTCGGCGCGACTTTCGCTTCGGGGGCCATCGGTGTAATCACGGTGATTTGCGGTATCCCTTCTGCCGCTTCGTAAAACTCGAACGTCACCCGATCCCCTGCCTGCACATTGCGCGGCAATCCTTTTTCAGGTGGCTTGAAGTCCATGGTCATCGACGGCCACTTGATCGAGGGGATCGGGTCGTGCGACAGCGTGATGGCGTCGCGGGTAATCGCCTCTACCTTCGCTTCGCCTTGGTGCCGTTTTGCGGTGTTGGCTGCGCTTGGCTTCGGCGCGTCGTTGAGGCGTGCTTCAACACCTTTGAGGCTGGCTTCTGAATCAATCAGGAATTGCGACGACACGACCACGCGCTGACCGAGTTTCAGGCCGCGCTTGATCTCGGTCTGGTTGTCGCTTTCGATGCCTGCTTCAACCTCGACAGGACTGAACTTGCCGTTGTCTTCAGCCACCATCACCACCGTACGTTTGCCGGTTTGAATCACGGCTTCAGTCGGAATCAACAGCGATTTCTCGGCACGGTTGTCGGTTAGTTGCATGGTGACGAACATGCCGGGCACGAGCCGAGCGCCGGGATTGGCGAGTTCGAGCCGCGCTTTGATCGTGCGAGTAGCTGCGTTGACCTCGGGCAAGATCGCCTGCACCTTGCCTTCGAAGGTGGTGCCCGGAACGGCGGGGCTCTTGGCAGACACCTTGGTACCGGGGCGCAGCAACGCAGCCTGCGTCTCCGGCACCTCGGCATTGGCCCAAACGGTGCCCAAGCCATTGATGCGGAACAGCGTCGCACCGGACATTACCGTCATGCCTTCGCGTGCCAACAATTCGACCACCACGCCATTTTGCGGCGACGTCAAGGTGACGCGAGGTTGGATCGTGCCGGTCGTCTCCACGAGACGAATCTGCACGTCGCTCATGCCCACCTGTCGCATGCGCTGACGTGCGCCATCAACGAGCGACGCCAGATCAGTGCCCTGCATGCGACGCACCGAGAGAAACTCCTCCTGCGCTGCGATCCAGTCGGGCACGTAGAGGTCTGCCAGCGCCTGCCCCTTCGCCACGCGATCCAGCGTGGCGCGCACATGCAGCCGCTCGACGTAGCCCGTAGCCCGCGCCTGCACAATCACCTGATCGCGTTCGTTGTAGGCGATGCTGCCGACAGCGGATACTTGTGGCGAGAGAATGGCTTCAACGACCGAGGCCGTACGCACGCCGAGATTTTGTTGGATGCGCGAGCTGACCGTGATTTTGCTTTGATCGGCGTCTCCCTCGGTGTAAACCGGCAGCAGCATCATGTCCATGAAGGGTGACTTGGCGGGCTTGTCGAATTTGTTTCCCGGCACCATGGGGTCGTGGTAGTAAAGGATTTTTTTGCCGCTTTCGGGGTCGATGTCACCGGCTTTAATGCCTGCCGCAATGTGTCGTTTGGTGGCCGCTTCGCCCTGAGCGATGCTTTGCGGGCCGCTGTCTGCGCCGCTAGCAGCGGCTTCTGTCGTGCCACCCCCCATGCTCATGCCGCGTTGCATGCCGAACAGATACAGACCGTAGCTGGCTGCACCAGCGACTACGATTGCTACAACGAATAAAACTGTCGTCTTGCGTTTCATGGCGTGCTCCGTACAGTGGCAGCAACGGGAGCGTCGCTGTGTCCTTCGGGATTGAGGTAGTTGAGCTGTGCCCACAGGCGCGCGGTATCCATCGCCAGACGCAGACGCTCCATGCGGGCATCAATTTCGCCGCGCCGCGCTTCGAGTACTGTGGTCAAGCTGCCTGCGCCGCCGCGATACGCGGCCAGCGCCGCGCGAGTGCGCTCGCTGGCGAGGGGTATCAGCGAGTTGTCGTGCCGCGCCAGGCGCTCACGATTGCTTTGCCATTCGATGACCATGCCGCGGATGTCTGCGGCGTGTTCTCGTGTCATCTCTTCGGTCTGCGCGCGGGCCTGTTCAACCAGCGCCAACTTGGCGGCGAGTTCGCGATCCTGACGGTTTCTCTGATCCCATTGCAGCGGAACCGACAGGTTGATCGAAATCATGTTTGAGTACGCCGAACCGCGCTGACTGAACATCAACTCCGCACTCCAGTCGGCGCGCTTGTTGGTTTGAGCAATCACCACGTCGGCCTGTGCAACATCCTCCTGACGTTTGAGCACGGCGATTTGCGGGTGATGCGCGACCACGGTGTCGAGCTGTGTCAATTCCACGCCAGGCTTGTCCATCGCGGGCAAACGATCCAGCGACTGCGCTGCGGCCTCCCCAATCCATCGAGTGAGGCGTGTGTTGGCCGCAAGTACCTGTCGGTCTGCCTGCGCAATGCGATCTTCGATTTGCGCGACAGCGGAGCGGGCAGCAAATACATCCGCCTGTGACCCTTTGCCGGTGCGATAGACGGTATCGGCCGCTTCGATTTGCAGCTTGGCTTCGTCGCGCTGTTGAACGAGGACTTCGCGCATGCGTTCGCTGTAGTAGCGCTCAAGCCAGGCCATGGCCGTTTCGCGTTGCAGGTTGGCGACGGTGAGCGTTCGACCGGCGTCTGCGACTTGCGCTTCTCGCTCGTAGCGCGCGGCGCGCGCTTCTCGTTTGTCGTTGCGTGTGAATTCCTGCATCACGCCGACCGAACGCATGGTCATGAAATCACGCGACAGACTGAACCGATCCGAGCTGGTCACCGGTAGATTGTTGATGCCGAGTTTGAGCGTCGGATCGGGCAACTGTCCGGCGGATACTGCCATCTGGCGAGACGCAGTGGCTGCGCTGTCTTGTGCGAGCAGAAGCGAGGAGCGCATCTGCGCGAGCCTCAGTGCAGACTCCAGTGAAAGCGATTCGCTTGGTGCCGATTGCGCAAACGCGGTGCCCGACGAAACGGCGAACGAAAGAAGTAACGCGCAAATGGCAGACGTGGCAGCCTTGCCATGCGCAACACGATGAACGGGGTGAAACATAAAAATCCAGACAACAAGCGGTTAGGCGAGTGCGCTGCGCCGTGGCACGCCAATGCGTGCAAAACGTGCAAAGGGCGAGCGCGAAGAACGCGGCAAAACCACCGTTCAGGTGGTCAGCGCGAAGTCGTCGGGATTTCTAAATACGAAAGCAGCAGTGCAGGATGGCGTGCGGCGGGGGCAGCGCAGCGTGAAGAACGCTAGCGTCGGGTGTGTCGGAAACGGGTTCGACAGGTGTTTGCGTGCCCAGCCAATACAGTGTTGCGAACATGGCAGGCGGCAACATCGGTGAGTCGGCGTGATCCGCGCTTTGCTCGTGGTTGTGGCAGTGCGCGGAACAGAGGCTCGGGGCGGCAGGGTCTAGCCCTCCAGCCATCTGATCGCAATCAACAGGCATGGCCGTTGTGTACGCGGCCGCCACTGTTGCATCGACATTAAAGTTGGCCAAGCTAGGGCACGCGTAAGCGGCAACCGCCATCTGAGCAATCAAAATCGCTCCGATCAGGAGTTGACAGATAGAACCGCGAAGAGAGCTTCTCGTCAGCACAGGATGCTCGAATTTACTGGAGAACACAACGTGTGCATAGTTTAGCGGTTACAGCGCGTGAGCGGAAAGTTAGATGCTCCTTGGCCGGTTCTGCGGGGCAGTTCGCAAGCCTCACGTTCGTGTGTCGTTCCCGCACTGGCGCGTGGCTTCAGGCCACCAAGCGCTCTTGACGTTTCGCAGGACGCTGCACCAATGCATCGGCATACCGCCCAACCCCAAAAGAAAACGTCCCCCGAAAATTGATATGTCCAAAGCCCACGGGACCGGCACGGCGCAACCAAGCCTCATCGACGGATTGTCCCTGTTTGCGCCAACGATCAACCACCAGTTGCATACGCGAGGTGTTCCATGCCATCACTATGTTCGTCAGCAGCGCGTGACTTCCTGATATCGCTTTCATTTCGTCGGTGCGACGACCCCGATCATGTGCAATCTTGCCGTAGTAAATGGCGCGCTGCAATTGATGCACCGATTCACCCCGGTTGAGTAAGGTGTGAATCTCGCGCCGAAACTCTTTGTTCGCGAAGTAGTCGCACAAAAATAAGGTTCTCAGCAATCGACCGAGCTGATCAGTCGCCCGCTGCAAGGGGTCTCCCTGCGCAGCACTTCCCAATCGCTGAACAGCGACCGACGGACTCAGGCGACCGGTGCGAATTGATGCGATGAGGCGCAACATTTCATCCCAGTTTTTGGTGATGGCCTTCAGTGATACCCCCACAACCGTGACCCGCTCAATGCTGTCGGGCGGTTTTGTACCACTGGGCAAATGCAGTTTTCGTTCAAGCAAATTGCGCAATTGAGGACACAAATCGAATCCCAGCAATTTCGCGATACTCATCGTGGCGTTAGTGTATCCATGCGTATCGACCGCCAGCAACGAGAGCCGAACGCGATCGTCACCACCGTGGTTGTGTCGTTCGACGCCCTCGACTGCAGCACCGCCCTGGCGCTCGTTCAAGACGATCGGCTGATCGTAAATGACGCCATAGCGATCAAGGACATGCGTGTAGATGCCAGCGGCGAAGGTGCGCCGTCGTGGGTCGACACGTGTGTTATAGAGGTGTCTGGACGCGTCAAGCGCCATCATGTCGGCGGAGGCCTTGTCACCCCGTCCCCAGAGTTCTGCGATCGGGATTTTCTTCTGAAACTCGACTACACGGTCGTTGGCGCGGCGTAAGCGTCCATGCCCTTCTAGCGTGCGCATGGCTGCGGTGACTTGGCTCGGTTGGAGTTGCGGAATCATCGCCGCAACGCCTTTGGCGTCGTTTTCTGTCCCGTGCGCAATCATGCCGCCGTAGAGGGCGATGAGCTCCTCGACACTGGTGGCTTTTCTACCGAGCAGTGCTTCACTGAAATTGATGTCCGCATCAGCTTGCAGCAAAAGATCTGGAAGTTGCACAGGCCCAATCGCGCTGGAAATAGCGTCGCGCGTACGCCGGGCATCGGGCTCATCGGGCAATGCTTCCAGAGCGGGTAAATGCAGGTCGCCATGCTCGTCGATGTCGAGTTTGCCAAGTTCCTTGGCTTCTGCAACGCTCATGAGGCCAGCCTCGATATTGGCCAAAAGCGGTTTCAAAAATTCGTCCGCGCTCAGGGGCAACCCGAGAAGCCCGGCGAAATGCGCGCGGCCCCGATTCCATTGCTCTATTGGAATCAGCATTTGTTCGCGATCTTTGAAGCTGAAGCTGTGATCGATCCACAACCGCCCCGAGCGCAAGCCTTTTCTGACGGACAGCATGGTGCACGCTTCAAACGCGCGCATGGCGCGTGAGCGATCCGTGTCAGCTAGCAGCGGAAGCCATCGTCGATCAACGAATGAAGTGTCAAAGCCATCCGGAAGGTCATACGTTTTGCTTTCATGCAGTTGCCGTAGTGCTTGCAACTGTCTCAGTTGTCGATCCTGCTCGTGCCCACTGATTTGAAGTTCCGACAGTGCCTTCAGTAGGCTGCGCACACCTACCGGCTCTTCCACGAGCACTTGCCGGATCATTGATGCTTGGCTCGCTTCCGTCGCAGCGATGTCCTCCGAGACCATCGCGTCAATGGCATCAAGTTTCTGCTGAGCAGTCATATCGTCATCCCGGATGACTGACTTGATGCTGACCAGTTGTTCGCGATACTGCGAAGCCGATTTGATGCGAAGCGCCTGCGTCTTGTTGGCGGCCCGCCGCACCAAATCGCTGACGCGCCGAGATGCAACGTAGAGCGTGCTGTCGGTCAATTCCAGCAACGTCACTCTCAAGAAGCTCACAATCTCTAGCGACTGTGTATCGTCTTTGCGTCGCTTGGAGGCCGATGGTGGACGGGCTGCGAGCGCCTGTGCATATGCACGCTGCCGTGCAATCGTAATGCCGTCGAGTTTCCATTCGTGTGCGCCGAGCGATTTCAGATACGCAATTTTTACTGTAGCCTCGGTAAGGGTGGTTGGCCCGTGCCGACCTACAGGCGTCTTCAGCCATTCGAGTACGGTGGTATCTTCGTGCTGCGCAAACATCGCGCCCCGGCACTGATTCAGTTGCGCCAGAGGAACACCGGATTTAATTACCGCAAACGCGGCGTTCTCGATGCTTGCGTAGGAGTTGCGTGACCAATCGCGTAGCAGGCGATCAGCCGGTACGAGAAGTTTGCGATCATAGAGCCAGTTCATTGCTTGGTTGACGAGCTCGTCCACTGACGCCGCTTCCTTGGCAAACTCGGCGAGTGCTATTTGAAGTTCGGCACTCTGATCTGCGTCGGGCAAGTCAAGGTTGGCATGATTACGAGCCCACTTTTGGTGGTCGTAGAGGGTTTCACGGCGTGCATAGATGGAGCGAAGCGACGCGATGCTCGTGCTGTTTAGGTTGAGTTCAGCGGAGAGGTGACGAAGTAGATTTTTGGGAGCGGCAGCGAAGCGATCCAAGGGGCGACCCGCTGCGCGCAAGAAAACAAGCTGTAACGCGGGACCTAATCGCCGATCAGCCCGAAACCGATCGCGTATGGCGATCACGTCTGCCGGAAGCAGTCTGAAAAACTGCTCAACATCAAATTCCGACAAATGACGCGGCAGCTGCTCGGCTCCCACAAAACGTCGCTGGTAGGTGGACATGCTCAGCCTCTTGTCTGTCGACCTTGACGGCGGGGCATCCACCGTGGCGGGAAGCCCTATGCTACAGCCGCAAAATCCACAGTACGCGGGTATCGCTGACCATCGAAATCAACGACGAACGCAAATAAGTCCTGAAATCACGTCAAGAGTCGGGGCTAGAAGCCTTAGCTAGCGCTGTTCTCAACTCCAAGCGCCACAAATAGCACGAAAAACGAGATCACCCCGAGAAGAGAACAACGCGAATGGACAGCATGTCAAAGCGACCACGATAGCTTGCGACGCGACTCTTAACAACTAGTAATTGTCGAGTTTGTCCGCCCGAATGCGGGATGACTTTGGGCTGAAAGCCCGCTCACGACTTTTCCTTAAAAGCTTGCTGACGTTCGTTGGTCACCACTTTAGCTGCGCCTGAATTCTTTCGGGCTAGCAACGGCTTCCGGAATCGCGCCGAGCGCGTCGAGTTTGTCCTGTGCCTCGCGGAAGTCGCTATAGAACTTGGACCACAACCGAAAGCCGCCCATTTCCCCCACAGCGCGCAGCATCGCCACGTGTGATGCAGTCAGTAGTTGCACGGAGGCTTCTAGGTCCGCGATTCGGGCGTCTTTGTTCGCAAGTGAGAGCGCCAAGTCGTCGCCGGAGCGATGTGCCGCTCGATCGCGCCACCGTCGGAATTCAACCTGTCGAAGTTGGTACTTTTCGAGCAACGCACGCCGATTAGGGCTGCGCGTAATCGAGGAGGCAGCGTTAATAGCTGGGTGTGCTCGAACGACCGCCCTGGCCGTGATGTCGGTATCCTCGGCCAGCAACTGATCGAGCACTTTTGCCATAACGTCGTCTGACGGCACCGCGTCGATTTTCGGTCTACCCATCGATCACTCCCAACGGTTTGGTTGCGGACTTGTCTTGCCCGTCAGGGAAGGGGCGCTCACCGTTCGGCGTAGCTAACAGTTTCTGCACACTGGCGAGTCGCTTTTCCGCATGTTCGAGCTGATTTTTCCAACCCAGACTGGTTGATGGGCGAGCCCGTATCGCCGCCATCGCATCCTTGAATTTGCCTTCAAGCCGAACAAGATTCACACGGTTCTCAGGAAGATCGGTGGCGGACAGATGTCGACAATCGTCGAAACACTCAAGGTGCTTCGGACACGGATCCACCGTGAACGAATTGAGGCAGTGACCGTACGGCGTTGCATGGAAGCCGTCTGCCTCAACACTCAAGTATTCGTACGCGGCTTGATCGCCTTCGCTGGCCTGAATGCGGCGGAAGCTCTCGACGACGGGTCCAGTCGCTTTGCCGCCCTTGATCAAACGTGCGACGGTCGTAGCTTTTTCGCCAAGCATGATCTCGATATCCAGCGGAATTTCGATGTGATCCAGATCCTCGGCCAAGCTGCGGTGATCGTACTCATAGCTTTGGGCAACGCTTCGCCGATTGAAGCGCTTGGAGATGATGGTGTCAGCCACGCCCAGCCGAAAGAGTTCGGTGTTTTGCAGATGGCGTAGTGCGTGAGACTGCAAACTCAACGCGCGATCCTCGTCAGTGCCACCATATTTCTCGAACAAAGAAGGCAGGTGTTTTGCGTCCCCTAAAGCTTGTGCAATCAACGAGGGATCAGGACGGTTGACGGCAATGTAGCGTGTGACATCGCAGAGGCCTTCATTGCGCTCTTCTGAGAGTGAACGCTTGGGATGCACGAAGAGAAACTCCCACGGCTGAACACAGCCTTGAGCCAATGGTAGTGGTGATGTATCGGACACCTTCGTTGGTGTCGTGGCGCGAATGTGCGCCTCGAATTCACCAACCACCAGGTGCATCCTCAACCACTCGATTCGCTCTGTCGGGTCAACGATTTCACCACTGGCACGACGAAATCGCATGCTAATGACACCGTCTCGCATTCGCTGCAGCAAGCGGTTGCCAAATATGTACACCGGCATGTCCAGTCGACGGTCACCAAGTTGTTGCCGCTCGGATTGAAAGCGATGCAAGTCACGCAGTACCTTTGGATCGAATGCCTCGCGGTACCGCGCGATAAACGGTTGACGGTCTACATCAAGCCAGAACGGATGCCCTGTCGCGCGCATATAGAGATCAACAAATGGCACGACGTCGTCGGCGCGATACCAAGGTAGCAAACGGCCCGTTTCACATTGCAATTTCAACGTCTCACGTAGCGGCGCCGTCAGTTCGGCCGCGTGGTCAAGCGACTCCGTCAGCAACTGTCGAAACATTTCAGGCACCGGCTGCGTGTTTACATACAACACGCGACTGTCGGATTCTTCGTCCTGCTGCTTTTCAGCGAAATGGCGCACCATGAGCGCGCTCGAAATACCGCCGGCTTCTCCCGCCGGTCGCCCCTTCGAATCCACGTAATTTCGTGCACGTTTCCAGTCAACCGGGAGCAGGGCGGCCTCGCCGATACGGAAACCCGTGATGATCATCGCGCGTATCGCCATGAATTTCAAATCATCCATGAAGGTCCGCGGCGTCTCCGTCATCACGATTCGGGTGAGTTCCCAGAACGCGCGTCGCTCTGGGAGTCGTTCCGATTTTTTACGCGCTTCCAAATCGGCACGCAATTCATCGCCAGACCACATGTGCCTAGCCTTTGGCCCCTGCCTTTTCTGAGCGCCAGGAACATTCAGCGCCGCGTACAACTGTCCTACTTCGCAAAGATGCCGAGAATCAAACACGATCTTGATCACGGCGACGACCGCTTCGGCCAAACGACCGATGCGCTGGATGTTTTGCGCAACACGCTCGGCAAGTCGTACGTCGTCAACCGTCAATTGACACGGGTGTTTGTCAACGCACGTGGCAATGACGCGTAACGGCCGGATGATGAGCTGCGCGACGTATCCGGGCGTGTTGCGCCGGACAAACAATTGTTCGGCAGTCGCCGCTTTGATGAGATCTTGCCACTCGATCGGCAACCGCCGCTGCGCTAGCGCCGGGAGACCTTGTTCAATTCGCTCTGTATTTACCGCGACGAGTACGCTCTTCTCGTGGCCAAGGTCTCGAAGATAAAACTTGGGCGGTGGAACGTCGCCGACACATTCCGTGAGATTCCAACCAATCTTATTGATCGCGGCCCCTTCATCATCTAACGCGAAGGTCCACGGCAACCCTTTTTCTTTGGCCAGAACCTGGCCCAGCTCGATAAACGATGCGTAGTGATCCTTCATGACTGATCAGCGTCAAGTTCGGTAAGGACGGTTTGTATTTCTGCGATCGTGCGTTGCAATTGCAAATACGCTGGCGAGCGGGTATCTCCGCGGGAACTTTCGCTAAAAAACAGCACCACGCTTCGCATATCCGCGAGGACTTGTTCGTGAATTGCTTTGTCGCGCAAAGGCATGAATTTGCGGCAACCGTAGCACGCCGTCACCGGGTTGTAGGGGCATGTGGGTTGCCCTGATGAACAACCTCCAATCCCTGTAACTGGGATCCCATGCGGAACGCCAGCGACCTGCTGTTCACCCTTGAGGTGTGCAAGCTCCTCGGCGGTGATGAAACGGTCGTGGGCTATTTTCGCGACGCGCCGATAGACGTCGGAGGCCCCTAGCGCACGATTGACGCGTTCAGCATGCGATGCCGACGTTTGATAGTAAACAAGGCCAGTTCTGAGGTGCGAGTGCCCCATAAACTCAGCGAGTTCCTCGTGACTCGCGCCGGCGTCAACCAACCGCTGTGCGGCCGTGTGACGCAGGTCAGTCGCATTCCCAACATCATCAGAACCGATCAACTTTCGAACCAGTCTCGCAATTCTGAGGCTCACTTCGTACGATGAGTCGACAGTAAAAAAATGTGCGTCACCGACTGTCTTGGTGGCTTTTCGCTGGTCATGTAAAGCCACAAAGATTGGAACCCATTCGTGCTTAACCCGACGGGTAAGCGCGTGCCGCCTTGAATCGCCACGCTGCTTGGCCATATGAAACGTCAGATGAACTGTTGGCGTAATGTGACCATCGAACCATACACGCACATTGCGCATGGATAACATGGCGATCTGCACCGGACGCATGGCAAATTGGTACGCGCAAAGCAGCATTCCAGCGTCGGTAATTTCCTCGCTTGAGGCCATCGGGCCAGCCCTCGATGCCAGTCTTGACACCATGTCGTCGAGATGACGAACAACCGCCGCTTCCTCATCGATGCTCAAAAAAGCGTCACCGGACCGGACGCCGACATGGCTTAGCGTTGCCGGAAGGGGCAGGGTAGTACGTACAAACGGTTCGTACGCATCAGACCAGTTTTGCAATCGATACCGACACAGCAGTCGCAGCAATGCCTTGGCAACGATATAGGACTTTGTAGGTAACTCTTGCCCCCGCAACTGCGCCCACACAGTACCGATCCCATGAGGACCAGCTTGAAGAATTTTCAGAACATCGTTACGCGACAAATGCGATGCAGATAGCAGGTAACTCGCTACCGTTCCCACGCTGAGCGTTTCACTCAGTAGAAACTGAAACAATTGCTTAAGCAGTTGCCCGTGAACTTTTTCAAAGCGCGTGAAGTCAAGACGAATCGTTCGGCCGTAGACCGTCAAGTCATAGCTCAGCCGAACATCTGGGTTGCGGATCGAACAGAGCGCGCCGTCGAAATCGTCGTAGTAGCGAATTACGGAGGGGAGCGGGGGCAGCTCAGCCAGCACGAGATTCAGAACCTCGTCTCTTGGTGAATCGGCCGGAAAGAGACTCTGTTGTGCTGGAAGTCTCGCCACAACTAAATTCTCCTTGGTAAGGCTCGCAACAAACTAACACGATCATCGAAGGCGTTGTTCCACACATTTGCAAGGCGATCCTCGAATACCGCACGGGCGTAACGTGATGGCATCGTCGACTGTTTGGACCAACCGAAGAATGTTCGCAGCTTCTGCAGCGCTTCATCCATCGGGTCTCCTTGCGTCAACAATTGCTGTAAGCGAACGACAGCACATGTATGGCGCAGATCATGTGGCGTCACGCTGCTTTTGCCCGTGCGGTCACTCAGCTCTTTTGCGACACTAGAAGGAAAGTTGGCCGAGATTTGCGCAAAAACTCTCGTCAGCGTTTCTGTGGACAATGGCGCGTCGGATTGAGAGTTCAGCAGGAACGAATGAGCAGGTTGGCCACGGAAGTTTTCCGTGTAGGTCTGTACCAACCTTGCGGTGACTTCGCTCACAGGTACTTGGCGAATCGAATGCATAGTCTTGATACTGGGCTTCGAGTAGCGCGGATCATCGCTGGTCGCTTCGTATTGACTGTACCGCACATTTATCCAGTATCGCGTACGCTGTTGGTTCGCATCGAAGGCACTCTTTACTGCGTCAGCACTTAGCAACAGAACCTCTCCGCGCCGCAAGCCCTGGTGCAGCAGCAGCACGAACGCGACAAATACGCGCCAGCGAGTTTTCTCGCGAGTGAATGGATTCTTAGGCGACGCTGGATCAAGCATCGCATACAACGCCTCGACCGTGTTTGCGGGCAGCGAACGAACACTCTCGATGCGAAGTGGCCGGCGCACACGCAATTGGTCGTACAGCGTTGTTAGCCGGTGTAGCCGTTGCTCGATTCTTTGCAATCGATCATTAGCGCCACGGCTCTTTGATATCCACTCGATGGTCTTCGTTACAAAGGCGAGCCCTGCCTGCCACCGCATTTCATCCGCGGGACACACCACAGCTTGATTGCGAATCGATACAAACCAGGATTCCAAAATCTCGGCAAGCGCCTTGTCGTCGGCGTCGCCAAAGGCATGGTCGAGGCTGTTTTCGCCAAGCAGGCAATCCGCGTGCTGGTAGAGGCTGTCAAGTTATCGCAGCTTCTGCAAGTGCGTGGAATCGGCAAGCTGCGACCCAAATAGGATCGACCAAACAGTTGCCCAGTATCGCGGAATGCCGCGCGAATCGACGATCGTGGGGCCCTGAAGTGCCGCTGGAATGGAAGCGTGAAACAATTGTCGGAACACAAATTCCGCCCAAAAAAAAACGCAACGGTAAAGATACTATTTATTGCGAGTGACGGAAAGAAAATTGTCCTAAATGCAGGACTAAAGCAACGGATTCAAACCTACCACTTGGATTGGGAATTTATATTATGTTAAACGTATTGCGCGCCGGACTTTATATTTGCGCATGGCTGTCAAGTAACATCAACTTGCCAGATTTTTTTAGATCCAGCTACAGTAAATGTCCGCATGCCTAAAGACACACACCTAGTGACACAAATAGCGCATTTGCGTGAAAAAGCAGAAGCACTTACACCCGGTTCTTTTGAAACCGCGACAGCCCTGTTAGCGTCGGACGCATGGTCGGTGCTAGAAGCCAAATTTTGGAACTGCTCACACCCGCTACCCGCCGCCGCCAGAGAGACTTTAGATGCCTATTTACAGATTAGCCGAACCATCTGGCACAAAAGTGGCCTAGGTCAAGCTAACCCGTTGGCTTTGTACAAAACAACGCTGCAATCAAAGCAATCAATCGAAACGGCCTTGCGTGTTCTGGCAAAAATCTACGCTGGGTGCAATCTTGGATACTGTTCACCACCACTAGGTTTTTGGCGAACCGTATATGCGCTGACCGGCTTCTTGGTTTCTGGCACAAATAAAGACGGTGCAAACCGGCAGGCGTTGCTCAATCAAACTATTCAACTATGGTTAATGGCTTGGCTGAATCCTTTGTCCCTGCCACCGGGACATTTGCCCGTTGCAGTAAAACTTGTCGGTATCCTTTCTAAGATATGCAGCTTTACTCTCACCTCACCTACGCACGCAGGCTCAGGGCTCGCGGTTGGCGATTTGATGAGTGACTCAGCGCCCATGTCGTTTTCGCGCGTTCCTGCGGTTTGGGAGCCCGCGGCGCCACTTTACATAAACGCACAAGATGCTGCATTTACCATTCGAGAGTTGAGCGGACCTAGTGACGTGCGCAAACCAAGAGACGCTTACGATTCCCTGCTGCAATCGGGACAACAGGTAGGTTTGTCGCCCTTGGAAATGCAAAACTTCGTTAGAAGTGCGATGCGCAAGTTTGCATACAGCAACGCAAGAAATGTTCCGCGAGTCGGACGTAATGAAACCGTTAGCGTCACGGTAGGTCTCATCGACATCTGGAGCGCCTTACAGGAGCAGACAAAGGTGCATACCGCTTCCGCGGGTGGCCGTGAATCTAGCGGCGTAATCACAGCAACAATTATTAACCATAGCGACGGAGGCTTTCTCCTGCAGTTCGCGCCGACACGCCCCCTACTCTGCGTTGAAACTATTTTGTGCGTACGAGGCGGCGATGCCGACCCTTGGACGGTGGCCGCAGTACGTTGGTTAGACGACAGTGCCGACATCGTGTTGGCTGGTTGCGAAATCATCTGTAGTTACGCAGTGGCGCGAATAGCGCAGTTTGCAGAGACTGGCCAACATTTGCCGGTGGTGACTTACCAAACGGGCGACACGACATCAGTACTCATACCGCGTGACCCCAGCGCCTCGCTTGGCGTTTCCCAGCTGTCCGTCGATGACGAAACGTGGGTGATTACTCCAGCTGCTGATATCGGAGAGGACTGGCAGCGCAGCACCGTACTAGATGTACTTGCTACATAAAGGTGCAGCGGGCGGGGAAGGGGACCGCCAGATTACCTGCTCCAGCAGTTTGCCACACCTCCACCGGCACCGCGTATACCAGCGCTGGTTAAGGTAAGAGCGCCGCAGGCTGGATCGCTGAAGGCATTGACAGGTGTCGCGGTCAACGTATAACCATTTGCGGGAGCGAGCGGTGCCGGACGATCGAAAACAATGGTCACCGCATATAGCTCATCGCCAGGGGCCGCGCCGATTGGCGAGCTCGGTATTGGCGCGGTGGCATTGGAGTCATATCGGCTGACAATGGACATCTGCCGCTCTAGGACTGACGCATTTTCAAGCAAGACTGCTTTCGCCTCGGTGCGGCGAGTGCGGCGCACGTGTTCCGTGTACTGAGGCAAGGCGATCGCCGCGAGAATGCCAATAATGGCGACCACGATCATGACCTCAATCAGTGTGAACCCGCGAAATCGAAGTGTAATTGTGCGCATGCTGTTATCGTCCGATTTCTTGCCAAGCGATACGTCCCCAAAGCGGACGCCCATTGACGTCGACCTTTGGATTGTTCAGCGCAATTTGTGCTGAGCTCCAACCACGGGACGCACCTCCTGTTACCAATTGAATTGTGGATCCAGTTGCTAACACCAATGGCGTCGGCGAAACGCCAACCTCGGACTGCATTCCGGTGGCAAACATTTTCTTGCCGCTAATCACTTTCGAATCGTTTTCGGCGTTACCGTCACGATTGAGGTCGAACGTAGCTCCGAAAGGCCTGCCACCGGTCAACCCGCTCAGTATCATCGTCCACCCGGTTCCAACTTGCGAACACGCGTCGATTGAAGGGGCGGCGGTAGAGAACACGACGGCACCACCCGGCAGTAGTACCGGATTGCTAATGACTCGCTCGCCCTCGTCCTGTGCAAGCGTGCTGTCCAAGTCCATGCGCCACCCACGGTAAGTACCCGTTTGATTGGCAACAGCGTCGGTGAAGCGACTGCCGGCGACGGCCGTCGGCCCAGTCCCGGTCGCCGCAGTTGTTTGAACGATTTGCTGCACGAAGAGTTGTGCCCGCGTTGTCGTTGCGCCACCGTCGTCAATGATTCCGTAAAGCGACTGCTTGGGGAAGCCTGCAACAGGACGTGTTTTGTCTTGGGTTGTAAGCAGGCGTCCGGTGCCGAAAATGACAATATATTTTCCGTCGGCCATTCGCAAGACTGATGGCGCAACGGTAATTGCTTGTGCATCACCTGTCTGGTTAACGGCTTTAAACAACAACTTGACTTGAACGCTACCAATTGGGCGGGGCGACCAATTGGTAGCGGGATTTGTCATCTCAAACTTCCAGAGATTACCTTTCAGGTCACCCGCATACAAAACATCTATGCGGCCGTCGCCATTAATATCAACGCCAGTGGGCATCGATAGTCCGTTATGTGGACCATCCCCCGCCGCGGTCGTCGGAATCACATGTAAGTTTGAACCCGGAGTCCACGCCGCGACATTTGCACCCGGTGAAGTACCTAAATCAGCCACGATCAATGACGCACTTCCTGTTGCGCTGCGAATTCCATTTTCGTCTGGGAAATCACTGTTGTAACCGTTTGGCAGAAATACCGCCCAGTTACCGGCAGCACCGTATCGGCCAACGTTGCGCGGAACGCCGGTGACTGGGTGGCGCAACGGCGTGCCCATGATGTATCCAAGTTCAGGAGTGGCTGCGGAGGTCAACTCCCAAACGGAGTTGGACTCGGTGACGTTCGTTGGGTCTGTAACGTCGATCGCAAACATGCCCTTAGCACCAGTACCAAAGGGAGCGAACAGTAGCGTTCTCCATGCATCCGCTTTGATGTCGGCCGTGAAAGGGGTCGCATCGACGAACGTTGCGTGCGCATACGTTAGCTCAGGTAACCAACGCGTTTTCGCCAGCACAGCCCCCGGAATGAACGCGAACTGTTCGACCCCGTCGTCCGCCTTTACGCCATGCAACATACCGTCGTTCGCACCAAAGTACAACATCTGCGTGCGCGTTTTGTATGTGTCAGCGAAAGCACCGTATCCTTGAAATGGGATGTCTGCGCCAAATTTAATTGAATTATCGTACCCAGCGTTGGGGCCAGCCACGAAGGTGGCGCTGGAGTTAACGATGTCACCTAACGCAGAAGAGCGCTTACGGAACGTACCCGCGCCCGCGCCGATTTCCTCGGAACGGACGCCGCGCAGGAACTGCACGCGGTCGCTTCCTTTGTTGTCTGACACGTTACTGCCGATGGGGCTATCGAACAACGTCTTCATCGAAGCGCTCATATTCGCGAACGCGAGACTGTATTTTGTCGCGCCTTCGCGAGTGAAAATTTTGCGACTGTTCGGCGCCGGATTGTTGGCGTCTAATTGCGTAGCGGCCGACCATTGAACGTTGGGTTGGACAACGCCATTGAGCACTTTGTATTTCTTCAGGTCACCGCTCCACGAACCACCTGTATAGCTACCAATGTACACGCCAGTGGTGTCAGCGCCGACGTTTGAAGAACTTGAGGCAGAGGCTCCGCTCGCCGTTCCTTTAGTAACTAGATCGATTACGTTTTGAATCGAAGCCGCTAGTGCCGTGGGGTTGCCTGCACTGAAATACTTGCCGCGCCCGTTAATGGCCGCATGCCACAGATCGTCAATACGCCCTGGATTGTTAGTAACTCGTGTGACAACGCTGGTGATCGGGTCAATCCGATCCTTAAACACATTTGTCCACTGCTTCGTGCCGTTCTTCAACGCAGTCAAATCCGAAGGGTACGACAGCGCTCCGTTCACACCAAATCCCACGGTAAACGTTGAAAGGTGTTGGTGTGCTGCGGGATCGTTGTCTGGGTCGGCATTGCGTGTTGCAAGCTGCGCGGCAGTGGGGTTCGGCGGCGCTGCGACGGCAATTCGCATGGGGACGTTGTCAGCCAAATCAGGCCGCAAGTCGGTGTTCCATGCCTGATAGGTCATGTCCGCGAGCGTGACCTCATTTGCCGGATTGACGACGTCCCGGTACGGGCGTCCAAGAGGCGTGTTTGGTAAGGCGCGATCTTGGTCTGCGAGTGGTAACAATGCATCGGGATCGCCTGTTTTTGGCAGCGTCCACGCGCCATCTGTCACCACCATGTGATAGCTTTGACGACACGAGTACTCGGGGAGTTTCACCCCTGTAGCGGGGTTGAATGCCCAAGGTCCGGCGTTGTCCGTTCGCTTAAAGTACTCGATAGCACGATAGGCTGCTTCGCGAAGTTTTGTGTCACCGGGGATGGGGGTGTTGATGAGGTTTTGGACAAGCGCCGTACGCCCAGCAGCGTCCATCGTACGCATCACCCCGACTGTCGTATTGCATGCGGTGGCGGTAGTGTTCTCCAGAGCCTGGCATGCCGCGCGCAAATCGGAGCTTGTGCTCGACATCGCCGTGACGAGCCCGTTGATCGCCCCCAAAATACGTGTACGAGAGTAGCTGTACCAATTGGCGAAATTTTGCTCGCGGGCGGCGTTGACGGAAACCACATTAAAGCAGTTTTGGTCCCTGTTTCTCCATGCGATCCAAGCCGATCCATGCGCCGCTTTAGCCGCTGCGTACGCCGCCGGTGTGGCGTAGGCGGAGGGGGGGCCGAGATACGGCGCCTGTGCGATGTTAGGCACGCCGGGCGAGCTCCGACAGGATCCGACGTTTCGCCACGTCGTGTAAAACGCCGACCTCGGCAGGTTCGCAAAGGGCGTGAGGGTTGCTGTCCCGTTCGTAAGTAAAGGGTAATCCCACGTCATTTGATACGAGGTGCTGAGGTTCACCTGCGCGTTGTGGTGGCCGTTAGTGCGCTTCCCCGCTGTCATGAAGGGTTCAAACCCATCAATTTGGGCCAGATTGAAATTAGCATTCGGGAAGCGCGATCCGTCCGGGCGACGCGGGGGCACGTAGACAGTTCCTGGATCGAAAGCTAACTTGTTGTAGTCCTTCGAATGCGAGCTACGCGGGTAGTAGTAAACGGGGTTGTTTGACCCGTCAACTACGATATTCCCGTTCACATCATATTCAGGCCCAACGTCACCGAATATTTTCTCAGGCAAATACCCCCAAGCCATGCTGCGCGAGTCATCCAGCGTGATGAGGAAATTCGGAATCACTTGATCCGACCACGCCAACGGAAATTCAGCCAGCGCTGGCGGTGGAGGTGTTGCGGCGAGCGTCGCGCCAGCTAACACCGAGACCAATAACCCAGACATGGTCCTGCGCAACGCGGAATGTATGTGCTTGGGTGTGTTCAAAAAGTTCTTCATTTGCTTGTGTCTCACTGCAACATTTCGATGGCTGATGTTTTCCGTTAACAGCCATCCTGAAACTACTTTCAGGACGGCGGCACCGAAACGACTCAGTCTTCTCGATCAGGTGGTGGTGGTGGCGGTGGTGG
>JBEBJR010000011.1:0-137931 GCA_040079845.1 Casimicrobium sp.
CATTTAATAAGCATTCTCAGCACAACTTTTAAGCAACAACTCCCCGCTAACCCTCGTATTTCCTCATCTCACAAAAAATATTCTAGAAAAGAGGAAAAAACTTCAAAATTCTTATGCCGCAGCCTTACGGCGCAATTCTTCATCGCGCAATTCACGGCGAAGAATCTTTCCGACGTTGGTTTTGGGCAGCTCGTTACGAAATTCCACGTACTTCGGTATCTTGTATCCCGTCATATTTTCGCGGCAGTGGGCAAGAAGCTGAGGAGCGGTCAACGACGGATCTTTGCGAACGACAAATATCTTCACCACTTCACCTGATTTACCGTCCGGCACGCCGACGGCCGCCACTTCAAAGACCCCCGCGTGCATCGCAACCACGCCCTCCACTTCATTTGGGTAGACGTTGAATCCGGACACAAGAATCATGTCTTTCTTACGATCAACGATGTAGAAGAAGCCCCGCGAATCCATTGTGCCGATATCCCCGGTCGACAGCCATCCTTCCGAATCAAGCACTTTCGCCGTTTCGTCTGGGCGGTTGTAATAGCCATGCATTACTTGTGGACCTCGAACGCAGATTTCGCCTCGTGTCTCATGGTCATCCAGCGGAACCCACTGACCGTCATCCGTACGCAGGCGAACGTCGGTCGACGGAATAGGCAGACCAATCGACGCGTTGTAGCCAGTCGCCGTAACGGGGTTGATTGTCGCGCCAGGGGATGTTTCTGTGAGTCCATACGCCTCAATCAGTGGCGTACCCGTTATTCGCTGCCATTCTTCCGCCGTGGCTCGCTGGACAGCCATGCCACCGCCCAAACCGTAACGCAATGTGCTGAAATCTAGCGCCGCAAAGTCCTCGTGGCTCATGAGCGCAGTGAAAAGCGTGTTTACACCGGGAAGCACTGTGAACCGATGCTGCGCCAGCGTTCTGACGAATGCCGGCACATCTCTGGGGTTGGTAATTAAAACAACCTTCGCTCCCATCGTTGCGTACACGAACGTGCAGGCGGTCAAGGCGAATATGTGATACAGCGGCAATGCGGCAATAACGCACTCATCCCGCTCGTCTTGTTGAAAGCCAAACAGCCAAGCCCGGGACTGCATGACGTTAGCTATGATGTTTTGGTGCGTTAGCACCGCCCCCTTCGAAACACCCGTGGTGCCGCCGGTGTATTGCAGGAAGGCGATATCGTCGTGCGTCAACACATCACGCTTTAGCACACCACCTGCACCGCTAGCCAGGGCAGCATTGAAGCGAATTGCCGACGCAAATTTGAATTCGGGCACCAGTTTCGCGACGTGGCGCACCAAAAAATTAAGCCCCGGCCCTTTCCACCAACTCAAGCGATCGCCCAGCCCGGTCACAATGACATGCTTTACTGCAGTAGTGTCAACCACTTCTTGCAACACGCTCGCGAAGTTCTCGACAACGAGAATGCCCTTGGCACCGGAATCCTTTAGTTGATGCTCCAATTCGCGCGGTGTGTATAACGGGTTGCAGTTCACCACCGTGAGCCCCAGCCGCAAGCAGCCCATCAACGCAATCGGATATTGCAAAATGTTGGGCATCATGAGCGCGAATCGATCGCCTTTCACAAAGCCGTGTTTTTGCAAATGGATGGCAAACGCGGCACTAAGTCGGTCGAGTTCACGATAGGTTAGATCGGTGCCGCTGCAATGAAAGGCAATGCGATCCGAGAATTTCGTAAGCGCCTCTTCCAGCATTTCCGCCAGATTGGCGTACTTGCTGAAATCGATTTCTGCCGGAATAGTTGCTGGGTACTCCCTCAGCCAAGGTTTGGTTACTGCGTCAGCCATAGTGTCCTCCTCAACGCATTGTAGGCACGTGCGCGGACGACAAACCAAAAAGCAAAAAAGCCCGTAAAAACGAGCTTTTCGCGCTGGCGGAGGATCGGGGATTCGAACCCCGGTTAGGCTATTAACCTAAACACGCTTTCCAGGCGTGCGACTTAAACCACTCATCCAACCCTCCGGTGAGCAGACGAAATTCTAGCGCGCTTCTACGTCGTGCCCGAATTTCAGGCGTTTAATATGCCAATTTGTTGATGAGTTAATTACATTTCATCGAGTTAAGGCTGCGACATCGCCACCTAGCATCGTTGGCATGTCTGAACTTTTCAACTTTGTCCACTTACCGCTCATCGGTCTCGCAATCGGCATCATTGTCGGCTTAACAGGTGTCGGTGGCGGCTCGCTAATGACACCGATACTCGTTGGTGGACTCGGCATTCCGCCCGCCATCGCCGTCGGTACCGATTTACTCTTTGCGTCGATAACCAAATCGTTCGGAGCGGCGGCGCATTGGCGCGCGGGCAATGTCGCCAAGCGATTGCTGCTCGTTTTGATTCTCGCCAGTCTCACAGGCGCTGGATTAGCGTTTGCTGTGATTCATGGTTTGAAGCCGAACATCGAATCACTCAACCGAGTGATTCGCAGTGCACTGGGAGTCGCGTTGTTCGGTACCGCTATTGCGTTGCTACTGCGCCCGTGGTTGTTAAGGTTGCGTCGTGCCCGCACGCTGCCGTTTGCTGCTCACGATATCGACGGTGACAAGCTTTGGCCAACCATTGCTTTGGGCTTTACCATCGGCGTGGTGGTCACGCTTTCATCGGTAGGCGCCGGCGCCATTGGCGTGACGGCGCTGCTTTTGTTGCACCCTGCGCTCCCTATTTCTCGCGTCGTGGGTACTGACATTGCCTATGCGGTCCCTCTCACTGCAGTGGCGGGTCTCGCGCATGCCAGCGTGGGGCACGTTGATGTGAGCCTACTAACTGGCCTACTTGTGGGCTCGGTGCCGGGCATCCTAATTGGCGCGCGTATTTCGAAGCGCGTTCCTGAAATCGCCACGCGGAGCCTGCTTGTTGCGGCGCTCTCGTTTGCTGGCGCGAAATTGGTTGTGTAATGAATATTGAATTGAACGCTGCAAACGCAAAGCCTTGGTATGCACGCCCGCGCATTGCCAACACCCCAGAAGGATTTCCAGAGCGCCTCAGCCAAACCCGCGAAACACTGACAATTGCCGCGCGCTACTCGCCATGCGTGCTTGCCAGCAGCCTGTCAGCAGAAGACATGGTGCTGTTTCATCTCATCGCGACGGCTAAATTGCCGATCAATAGTTTCGCGTTAGATACCGGCAAGCTGCCCACTGCGACGCTCGTGTTGTGGGGTCAAATCGAGGCGCACTACGAACGCACCTTGGAGCGCGTAAAGCCAAGCGTAGCGGAGCTTACCAGCCTCAGTGCGACACAATCTGACAGCGCCATCTACGAAACGAAGGCCGCCCGCGCGCTGTGCTGCGACGTGCGCAAGACCGCACCACTGCGTCGGCAATTAGCAGGTAAAGCGGCGTGGGTTACAGGTCTTCGCAAAGCACAAAGTGCCGGTCGTGCGAGCGTTCCACATCAGTCGTGGGACACGGCGTTTGGTCTCGAAAAATTCAACCCGCTGGCTGACTGGACGGACGACGATCTCTGGTATTTCGTTGACCACGAAGAAATCCCCGTGAGCGCGCTCTACACCAATGGCTACGCCAGCATCGGCTGCGATCCATGTACCCGCCCGATTCGCTTTGACGAACATCCACGAGCTGGCCGTTGGTGGTGGGAAGCCACTGCCGACTCAGTCACAGGTACGTCGACTGAATGCGGCATTCATGTAGCCGAGCCAACACTCACGAACAAGACCGACACGAAAGCACCAGTATGACTGCCCGAGACGCATTTTTGACCACCCCCACTGCGCTGAATACCACCAAACCCAGTTTGCTTAACGACCACCTAAATTGGCTCGAAGACGAGTCGATCAGCATTCTGCGCGAGGTGTTTGGTAGCTTTGAGCGTCCTGCAATTTTGTGCTCATGCGGCAAGGATTCGCTCGTGGTTCTGCATCTAGCGATGAAGGCCGCTGCGCCGGGGAAGTTGCCAGTGCCGATCGTGCATATCGACACGGGACACAACTTTCCTGAGGTCATCGCATTTCGCGAGTATCTCGTAAAAAAACACGGGCTCAATTTGATCGTGGGTCATCTTAATGACTCGATCAAGAGGGGCACGATTGTTCTCGCCGACGCAAACGAGAGCCGCAACCCGCATCAAACGATTACGTTGCTTGAGACGATTGAGGCGAACCGCTTTGATGCGATGGTCGGTGGCGCGCGTCGCGACGAAGAGAAAGCTCGCGCCAAAGAACGTGTGTTTTCGCATCGTGACAGCTTTGGCCAATGGCAGCCGCGCGCACAGCGCCCAGAGCTTTGGAACCTCTACAACACACGCATCGCGCAAGGCGAAAATTTCCGCGTGTTTCCTATCTCAAACTGGACCGAACTCGACATTTGGAACTACATCGCGCGCGAAAACATTGAGCTACCGTCCATCTATTACACGCATCAACGCAAAGTCATTGAGCGCAACGGCCTGCTCGTACCGGTCACAGATATCACGCCGCCCCGTGCGGGTGAAACCGTGGTTACGCGTGACGTGCGCTTCCGTACCGTGGGTGACATTTCATGCACTTGCCCGGTGGCTAGCACCGCCGCGTCCGCCGACGACGTGATTCTCGAAACGATCACCGCAACGGCGAGCGAGCGCGGCGCAACACGCATGGATGATCGCGCGAATGACGCAGCGATGGAACGGCGCAAAAAAGAAGGTTACTTCTAAACCACACGCCGCACCAGCGAAACAAGGCCAATGCTCGTCGCAAAGAAATCACAAAATGAAAACACAGAATTCCAACACCTCCTCCTACGCTCGCCCGCTCCGCTTCATTACCTGCGGCAGCGTGGACGATGGCAAAAGCACGCTCATTGGCCGCTTGCTGTTTGACAGCAAAGCGCTGATGGTCGACCAGCTCGAATCACTTGGCAAGGCGCGTGGCGCTCAGAGCAAAAGCGGTCAAATCGATCTCTCGCTCGTCACCGACGGCTTGGAGGCCGAGCGCGAACAAGGCATCACCATCGACGTCGCGTACCGCTACTTCGCCACGCCCAAGCGCAAATTCATCATCGCTGACGCGCCGGGTCATGAGCAATACACGCGCAACATGGTTACCGGCGCGTCGAAGAGCGATGTGGCTGTCGTCTTGATTGACGTCACCAAGCTCGATTTTTCGCAGCCGACGGTCACACTGTTGCCGCAGACCAAACGCCATAGCGCGCTCGCGGCGCTCCTTCGGTTGCAACACATCGTCGTCGCCGTCAACAAGATGGACGCCATCGATTTCGATCAAACGAAGTTCGAGCGCGTCGTCGCGGCGTTCGCGCAATTAGCCTCGTCGCTCAACATCGCGCACTTCACCGCGGTTCCGCTTTCCGCGCTCGAAGGCGACGGCGTGGTCGCACACAGCGAGCGCACGGCATGGTTCAACGGCCCTGCGCTGCTGCCACACCTTGAATCGCTCGCTCTCGACGAGGTGCTGAGTGCGGACGGTGGGGCGACACCCAAGCAGGCTCACATCGCCGTGCAATGGGTCACGCGCGACGCAGTCGATGACCACGTTCGCTGGGCAACCGGTGACATCGCCGAGGCCGCACTGTCGGTTGGAACGCAGGTCACGATTTTCCCGAGCGGCGCGACGGCCGTCGTCGCAGCAATTCGCACGGGCCGAGGCGACGTCACCCGCGCGGTGCCCGGCGAAGCCGTGGCGGTGCGCTTTGATCGTCAGGTTGACGTAGCGCGCGGTGACTGGATCATCGCCGCCAACACAGTTAGCGTTTCTGGAGAGACGCCAGCACTCACCCAGCGCACCACGGCAACCCTTGCGTGGCTCGACTCCGCGCCGCTAACGATTGGCCGCCGCTACGTCGTGCGTCACGGCGCGCGCTGGTTGCCTGCCCGCGTGAGCGCCGTGTCTTCGCGCTTAGATTTGGCAAACGCACAATGGACCGACGCGCAGCACGACGACGAAAATGCGCCGAGCGCTGTGAACGCCAACGATCTAGTTCGCGCCGAAATCGAATTTGCTCAAGCGTTGCCGTTGGCAGCGTTTGCGAAAAGCGCAGCGCGCGGCGCATTTGTGTTGGTTGACCCCAGCACCAACGCAACCGCTGCGGCAGGCATGATTCAGTAACAGTTTCATGCCCACCGCCTCGACTCAAACTAGAGTTGCGCCGCAGGGCTACGGTGGACTCAGAATTGGATGCGCGCCGATTCGTCAACAAGAAGAGCCGCCGCATTGTCGCTAGCATGTGCTCATGAAAGCGTTCAAGAAAATAGGGGCATCCGGATTAAACGGTGGACGGAGTGGGATGACTCTGACAGGTTTGAACCTGTAGACTCCGGATTATTGGGTGGACACCGTGTTCTTTTGAAAGTGTTCGTATTCCATGATTGAACGGTAATTGTGCGTTGTGGTAGCGTAATTGCATAGTTGCAGCAAGGCAGAGATCGGCCATCAGCGGACGCAGGGAGGACTTTCCGCAACCGGCCGTTCGATGCGGCACCGATGGCCTTCGCGCAGGGGTAGTGAATCCGCCAGGATTGACTTGCGCTGCCCTACCTCTCACTAGTGAGGGGCGGCAGCGCATCAAGCGGTGAGCGCACTCCGGCACCGCCAACTTTCAGCACATGCGTGTAAATCATCGTCGTAGAGACGTCGGAATGGCCGAGCAGATCCTGCACGGTTCGAATGTCGTAACCGCTGCGGAGCAAGGCCGTCGCGAACGAGTGGCGGAGGGTGTGCGGTGTGGCGGGCTTCGTGATGCCTGCTTGTTCTACGGCACGTTTGAAGGCGCGCTGAAAGGTCTGGTCATACATGTGATGGCGACGCACGACACCGCTCCGTGGATCGGTCGAATGCGTGTGCTGCGCAAAAACCCAGAACCACGGCCAGGAATGCCCGGCGCGCGGATACTTCCGCTCAAGGGCGTCGGGAAGCGCAACGCCGCTGCGGCCCTCGGCCTGGTCCTTCAGCCACCATGCCCGTGCACGCGACAGCTGCTCGCGCAGGCTGGGTGCCAAGCTCTCGGGTAACATCAAGGCCCGATCCTTGGAGCCCTTGCCCTCCCGCACGATGATCGTGCCGTGATCGAAATCCAGATCCTTGACCCGCAGTTGCAAACCCTCACTGATCCGCATGCCCGTTCCATACAGAAGCTGGGCGAACAAACGATGCTCGCCTTCCAGAAAACCGAGGATGCGAACCACTTCATCCGGGGTCAGCACCACCGGCAAGCGCCGCGACGGCCGAGGTCTTCCGATCTCCTGAAGCCAAGGCAGATCCACACACAGCACCTTGCCGTAGAAGAACAGCAAGGCCGCCAATGCCTGCCGATGCGTGGATGCCGAAACCTTACGCTCGTTTGCCAGCCAGGACAGAAATGCCTCGACTTCGCTGCTGCCCAAGGTTGCCGGGTGACGCACTCCGTGGAAACGGATGAAGGCACGAACCCAGTGGACATACGCCTGTTCGGTTCGTAAGCTGTAATGCAAGTAGCGTATGCGCTCGCGCAGTTGGTCCAGAACCTTGACCGAACGCAGCGGTGGTAACGGTGCAGTGCTGGTTTTCATGGCTTGTTATGACTGTTGTTTTGTACAGTCTATGCCTCGGGCATCCAAGCAGCAAGCGCGTTACGCCGTGGGTCGATGTGTGATATTATGGAGCAGTAACGATGTTACGCAGCTGGGCAGTCGCCCGAAAACAAAGTTATGCGGCACTCATCGAAATGGAGATTGAAAATGAACAGACTAACTAAACTCATCTTATTCGGGGCGGCTCTAGCTGCGTCTGTAGCTCACGCACAAGATCCGAAAGACATCCCACAAAAATCTGGGGTAACACCTACGGATCTCATAGTACGCGGAGTGGACGGCACAGCGAATCTGGACTTCACAGTCATAGATGTGAAGTACGAGCCAGGTGGTGTCAACCGTCGCCATTTTCATCCAGCGGCGGTCACCTTCTATGTAGTTTCTGGGACACCAGTTTTCCAGCAGGAGGGCAAGGAACCCATTACCCTAAAACCCGGTGACAGCCTACTCGTTCCGGCCGGCACCACTCATTCCCATTGGAACCCTAGTAAGACTGAAGGTGTTCGATGGCTGGAATTCATCGTGGCTGAAAAAGGTAAAGGAAGATCCATCCGAAAGCCTTGAATAGAAAGTTTCGCCTCATAATCACGAAAGGAAAATGTAACCGCGACCAGCCGCCTTTGGTCGTAAGCAGAAAAGTAGAGGCCCATGAAGTACACAACCAAGTGCCGCATAACCATGCGCTGCAGCGAACCCGGCATGACGTCGTGGTTTGCAATCCACGCGTCCCGTGCGCCGGGTCGCTGAGCTTGGGTCGTTGAACGACAGCTTTCCCAAAAGCTCTACGGCGGTTCAGGGTCGAACTGAGACATACAAAGCAGCTACGCCCGCGCCAGGTGTAGTTCAGGGAAATTTGCCACAGTTTGGCAATCGGTGATCGACTTCGGTTGCTTTATGTCCCAAGGCGGGACTATACTTGACCCATGCGAATCATTGCCGTCAGTTACCTGCGAACTTTTTGGGCAAATACGCCTGACGCCGAGCAGTCCTTGAAGGCGTGGGTGGATGAGGTGAAGAAGGCTGACTGGAGTCAGCCAGCGGCCATCAAGGCGCAGTACCGTAGCGCCAGCATTCTGAAGAATCGCCGGGTCGTCTTCAATATTAAGGGCAATGAATATCGCTTGGTGGTCTCGGTGGCATATCGCTTCCAGGCCGTCTACGTGAAATTCATCGGCACGCACGCCGAGTACGATCGGATTGACGCCGAAACCGTTGAGATGGAGATCTGACATGGAAATTCGCCCAATTCATACCGCCGCCGACTACCGGGCCGCTCTGCGCGAAGTATCGGTGTATTTCGACAACGAGCCCGAACCTGGCACGCCGGATGGGGATCGGTTCGATGTGCTGCTGACGTTGGTCGATGCTTACGAAGCCAAGCAGTTCCCCATCGACCTTCCCGATCCGGTTGAGGCCATCAAATTTCGCATGGAGCAGGCCGGGCTGACGCCGAAGGATCTGGTGCCGGCCATCGGTCGCCTGAACCGCGTCTATGAAATCCTCGCCCGCAAGCGTCCCCTGACGCTCAACATGATCTGGCGGCTGCACGAGAGATTTGGTATCCCTGCCGAAAGCCTGATTCGCCCACCCAAACTACCTGTTGCAGCATAACTGGGTAAGGCACGCGCAATGCCGGTCAATATCCTCAATCTGGCCGGACTGGACGTCGTCGACTTCAAAGAAACCGACTCCGAATATCACGTTCGCGCAACACCCAAGGCAATCTCACGCCTTTGCCCACATTGCGGCCGATCCCACGACACGGTAGTTCATGCCAAGCGCACACTGGTCATCCGGGACATACCGAGCCACGGAAAGGCCGTCGTTATTCATCTCGACGTTTCCCGCTTGAAGTGCAAACCGTGCAAGCAGACCTTCACAGCATCCGTGCCGGAGGTCGATACTGGGCGGGAGATGACCGAACGCTTGGCCAAATGGATTGGTCGCCAGTCCATCGAATATACCTACGCGGAGATTGCCAAGCAGGTCAAGGTCGACGAGAAGACCGTCCGCAACATCTTCGACGAGTATGTGGCGGTGCTGGCCAAGGGCTATCAGCGCGAAACGCCGATCTGGCTAGGTATCGATGAAATCAAGCTCAAACGCTTCCGGGCCATCTTCACGAATCTGCATGGCCGATCCCTCATCGATATGCTGCCGAATCGGTACGTTTCGACCGTCACGGCATTCCTGGCGTCTCTGCCGGACAACAAACGCATTACGCATGTCGCCATCGATATGTGGGCTGGCTACCGTCGCGCCGTCCAGGAAGCTCTGCCGAACGCCAAGATCGTGGTCGACAAATTCCATGTCCTGATGAAAGCCAACATGGCCTTTGAGGCAGTGCGCCGGAAAATAGCTAGAGAGAGCAGCAACGGTGCCGGCCTTGGCCTCAAACGAGCCCACAAGCTATTCGACATGCGGGCCAAGGACTTGACCGACGAACAATATCTGACCGTCTCGGGCTGGCTCAACACATTCCCTCTCTTGGCCGCAGCTTATGATCTCAAGGAACGGCTGTACGCGATCTACGACGTGACAACGCCAGAGGAAGCTTGGGGCGAGTATCTGCATTGGGAAAGCACGATCCCCAACGAACTTGTCAAGCCGTACCGGGTAGTGAAGACCGCTTTCCGCAATTGGCGACCTTACATCCTGAACTATTTCGACGACCAGCGGGTGACGAACGCCTTTACGGAGAGTTTCAACGCCAAGGTCCGTGCCGTATACCGTAATGGGCGTGGATACACCTTCGAGCGGTTACGCGCCAAGGTGCTCTACACAGACAGGTTTCAGAAGCGTGTTGCGATGCAGGAGAAGGTTCGGGTCAGGAAACAGAAATTCGAAGATGTCGCAGTGGCGCGATTCATGTTCCTCGCAAGCACAATGGATGACGAGTACGAGACCAGAATTCGATCTCGTGAGGCAAACCTCGGAGTAGACCTGTCCACACTCGAGCGGACTTTCGATTCAGGCGAGTTCTAGTCCTGAAGTCTAGCTGCGTCCACCCGATAATCCGGATACCCGAAAATAGTCTTGTTGCTCGCTGCGATTCCTCTGGTATTGATAGCGGTGGTAATTGTCGTACAAACATACTACGCGCTTACGCCAGTGCCGTTGTCGCAGCAAGCTGTGGAACTCAACGCACGCGCGGCGAAACTGCCTACGGTTACTGAGAATGGGTATCGGTTGAATGGGTTGCTTGCGCCGAGGGACTTGGATCCTGTGGCGTATGGACGTTGTCTGGTCGAGGCATATGAGTTCAGTCGTTTTGGAAGTCGTACCGGCGACGTTCCCTCGATGGACGACAAGGTTGCGTTCAAAGCCTACTGGGACGCGCGGAACGCCAAGGGCGAGGAAATGCAGAATGCGTGCCTCAAAGGAGGCTCCGTGCTCAAATTGCCCGAACTCCTGAGCACGGTTCGCATTCGACTCGGCATGCCCGACGAACACTGGCGGCGCCTTGCAAACGCGCCGCCCGACCAAGTGATCGTTACTCGTGCGGAATCTGTGTGGTCGAGCGGACCGCGCCGCATTGGTGCCGAGCCGGAGATGATGATTGGCAATACCGACGCTCTGTTCAGGGTGCAGCGATATCGAACGGCGTCTGCGATGCAGTTTTGGCGAAGTGGCGACCGATCGCGCGCGATTGAAATATGGAACAGATCAGTTTCGGATTGGGCTGCGGCTGCAAACGGAACGCTGTTCGATGCTGTCATTTCATCCGCAGCGATAGGCCAAGTCGTGTTTGCAATTCAAACGGCGGTCGCTCAGTCTGAGCGTCTGGATGACGAAACCGCTCGTGCGCTGTCGGCTGTCCTTGAGCCCGCCACGTCGCTCCCGCAGTCCTTGTCTGACGCGATGTTGGCGGAATGGCAGACGCGCCTCTTAACTGCCAAACAAATCTTGAACTGGTCGGAGTCCGCAGCTGAATTTGGAATACAGCAAGGAACGGCGGGTCACATTTTTGAGCGCCTGTCGCACTTCACGTACGACGAAAACGACACGCTTAATCGCCTAGCCACATCGAACGTGTGGGTGCAAAGCGCGGTGGTGCGTGCCGCAAACGGGGGCGACGTCGGCCCATATCCATTGACAGAGGATTCATTTGGTTGCCCAGCGCTGGGAGAGCTTGCGCCCTTGTGCTTAGTGTTCCAACGCAATCCCCTTGGGCGCGTCATCGGTGGTATTTCGGCTCCCATTTATCCGCCGTACGGCACCCGCATCGCCGATCTGCGAAACCTCGCCGCCGCCACACGATTGACCATCGAAGCACGACGTCGTGGCCTTGCGGGTGATGCGCTTGCCGCGTTCGTCACGAACGCGCCAGCGGACATGCGCGACGTATTCACTGGCAAGCCCTTCGAGTACGACGCGGCGAAGAAAGAATTGCGGCCGGTCTTGCGTGAGAAGAACACGGTGCTCGGTGAAAAGGGCCCGTACGCTTTGCCGCTATAGCGACGATTACCTCAGCAAATCGGCATCAAGAATGCCGCGCGGCTGACCTAGGTCAAATGCGCTACGCCCATGCTGTGAAACGCTTGCGAGCATTCAAACTGCCAGCAAGAGTCCCACCATGTCGCACGCCTCACTCACCGTCATTCGCGAAGAACACGCGGCGCTCGCGGCGATGCTTCGCTCGTTATTGCTCATGGTTGAGCGCGGGCCGAAGCACGACACTGACACTTTTTTCTCGGTGCTGCGCGCAATGCTTTTCTACGTTGACGAATTTCCCGAGCGGCTGCATCACACCAAAGAAACCGATCTGTTTTTCCCCAAGCTGCGCGGCGGATCGGTAGAGGTTGACGCCGCGATTGATCGACTTGATCGTGAACACGCGAAGGGCGAGGCGGCGATTCGCGAACTGCAACATTTGTTGGTTGCATGGGAGATGATTGGCGAGACGCGGCGCGGCGCGTTCGAAGGCGCTTGTGTTCGCTACGTGAATTTTTATCTTGACCACATGCGCACCGAAGAGATGGTCGTACTGCCGTCTGCCGAGAAGCGCCTGAGCGCTGCTGAGTGGGCGGAGCTCGACGAAGCGTTCGCCACCAACCGTGATCCGCTCACCGGAAAATACCCGGCCGACCCCGCGTACGAGCGTTTGTTCGCGCAGATTTTGTTGAAAGCGCCCGCGCCGATTGGTGTGGGGGAAGACGCGTAACAGCTTTATGGCTTCAGCGACCGCCTGGTGGTCGTTTTAGGCGGTTTTTATCAGCAGTCAATAATACGAAAAACATGTGTGTAACGGCCACCTGGCTGTCGTTTTCGCATGAAAGGTGTTGATACAACAATTGGTAGGTCGTAGTCGGCGAACTTGGCGGCGCGCGGTCGCACCACCAAGCGACGCCAAGTCGTCGCCTACAACGGGGCGACTTGTTACCCGACGCCGACGACCACCTACTTCTTCACCGGCGCACGCAGCAGCGAGACTGCCAGCCCGCCCAACACTAGAACCGCAAAAACCAACACCGTCCACAGCAGTGTCGATTTATTGACCCACGACGGCATAGACGATGACGCGGCCCCGCCCTGTCCCTGCCCGCTAGTTCCTGCATCTTTAGTCGCTTGAAGCACGGGAAGCGCGTACTCCGCACCGCCGAGGTAACCGGGCATTACGGTCGCGATAGGTAACGCCGCAGACGCGAGCCCTGGCTTGCCCGAGGCGATCACAAACGGCCCGGTGCCCGACGCGACAAACACCGCGTGCAACGGCGGATATTCGAGCGCCAATGTGAGCGGCACGCCACTCAGCCGATAGCCCGCATGTGGCTCCACGCGAACCTGCGCATCTAGCGGCGTGTTGAGTATGACGGAAGGATTGGCGTTATTGCTGCCCGCCGTCGCGGTAAGTCGATACACCACAGTGCTCATCACCAATCGCCACGGGTCGCCCGCACGTGCACGCGTGAGCACGCGCACCGGCATCAGCGCGTTGGCGGCGCTCGTCTGCAAGTGCATCGCGCTCGCCCGCAACCCGGAGGAGAGCGTCCACTCGACGGCCTCGTCGGTCGCGTTGCTCGGCGCGCCGAGGTCCACACGCAATGGCGGAACTACCACCACGGCATTTGCGCTAACCGTTTGCAGCGCATCAATGGCCAGCGGCATGTGTGACGACCAAGTGAGGCGCACGTACTGATTCTTAAGCGATTGCGCACTCGCCAACACAACGCGGCGGCTCGACGGCGCTCCGGGCCCGAAGTCAAACACCGGCGCGTCACTCGCGAGCGTGCGCCACGTTTTTAGATCGGTGCTCGCGTCGAGCGAGAGCTTTACGATGCTGCCAACTGGCAGCACGCCCGTGAGATCAACCGCGCGCACATCGCCTTCAATGCTTCGCGTGTCGAACAACAAGCCGCGCGCTTCGCGCGTTGCAGCATTCGGCGCGGCGCTGCCCGAATATTCAATCACGCGGCCCTTCGGCCCCTCTTCGATGCGCAGCGTCGGTGTTGAAGCGCTCGTAGACTCCGGCGCGTAGATTGGAAGCGCAGTGATCTTCGCGCCAATCGCTTCTGTGCTCTGCGGTGTTTGCACAGCGGCGTTGATGAGCGCGAACGGCAGCAACGCGCCCGAAGCGTTGAGCACACGAATATCCGCGCTATCAACGCTGCGCATTGCGGCGAGTGACGTAGGCGGCAGCGCAACGCGAACGATGGACGAACCGGCAGGTACCGCAACGTTTGCCCGCGTTGAAAAATCGCTCACGTTCTGCGCCGAGCATGGCAGCGCACACGCGAGCGCAACGATCGTCGCATTGACTGCGCGCTGCAACAAGGACTTAGTTTTTCGCATCATTGTTCTCCATCAAATCGTCTGTTTTCGTCGCTCTGTCCGCGGGCGGCATCGGCGCGAAATACCCGACGGCCACCATTAGAACGCCCACGCTGATGAACGCCACAATACGCTCGCCGCCGCCCGAATTTGCAAGGTCTACCAGCAACAATTTCAGCACCGTCAACGCCAAGAGCGCCGCGCCTGCTTGCCACACCACGCGCAGCCCTTTGCGGTGCGCGATAAACATGGCGGTCACGCCGAGCAATGTCCACAACATCGAGTACCCGGCCTGAACAAAGAAGGAATCGGCCAGCGCGTGACTCGTCCATGCAACGCCGTGAAAATGATGCGCGAAGCGCAGCCACACGGTGTTGATCACGATGAACGCAGCGAACGTCAAAGCCGCAGGCAACCACGCTTTCCGCAGCATCGAATCCGCATTCACCCATTCGGAATCACGTAGACGTTTGATCCACAGCGCGACGCTTCCAAGCGCCGTGAACGCGCTCAAGTCCACCGGGTTCAAGAGCGGAACATACGGTAACGGAGCAACGCTGCCGCGTGAGAAACAAGCCACGATTAACGCGCTCAGCGTCGTCAACACAGCCACGCCAAGCCCAGCGTGCAAGGCGTATTCCGGCTGAAACCGATTGAGTGGCCAACCCGCGTCAACGTCCGACGACGGCTCCGCCCAAACGCGCGGCAAGGTGAGCGCGAGCATCACGAGCGTGCTGGCGACAAGCATGATCACATGCGCCCAATCGGTGTGGCGCAACTCGGCCGCAACGATCACACGGTTGAGGAACCCGCCGATCAGCAACACCACGAGCAACGTGTTCCCAATGTGCACAATGCGCCACCAGCGCTGGGGCGAAAGCGCATCCACATTGCGCAGCATGTAGAGATGCAACGCAAAACACAGCGGCCACAACAACAAGTCAAGCCACAAACTAGCGCGCGAGATGATTATGATTTGGATTGCAGCGCAAAACAACAGAAACGGCAGCACTGCAAGCGTCGGGTAACGCGCGCTCGTCCAACCGGTTTTCTTCCACGCGAGAAACGCCGCGAAGGTGATCGTCGTGCCGCTAAATGTGAACCACGCAAGACGCGCCGCGTCGCCAAGGTTTAGCGACGAAGCCAACACTTCGTTCCACACGCCGTAGAGCACCCACGCGAACCCCACGAGGAAGAAGAGCGTGCTGGCAGCGGCAGTGACGGTCACATTCGTCGCAGAACTGATCGCACTCGCGGCGCGGGACTCCAAGGATTCGGCGTCGCCGCCGTTGCCAGTCGAATCACGAGCGAGGTGGATCTCACTACGCTCGTGGTGAGCCGGTCGTTCCATGAGCTCGTTGCCACCTTCAACAGTCGCGCGAAACGTCCACCATGAGATCAAAAGGCCGCCGATCGCAAGCATCATCGCGCCCACAAATTCGCTGTTCGCAAACGCGATGGTGGGATGCACAGAAGCATGCTCGAACGACTGCGCAAACGCCATAGCGGCAAGCAGTTGCATCGCCGCGCCAAACGCCTGGCCCATCCACCGACCTTGCTTAGAAGCCAACCAAAACACACCCGCGCCTTCGATGGCCCAGACCGCCGCCGTGAGTCGCCCATCGAGCGCGAGCGGCACCGCGAGCGTCGCGAAAACGAGCGCGAGCGCGGCGTAGCTAAGCGTCAACCATTGAGCCACAGGCTGCGTGCGGCTACGCACGAAGAACGCGAGCAACACGTAAATCGCACTCGCGATCACCGCTGAAATCGCCGCGCCATATTCGTAGTGCGCCACGAGTTGCGTTTGCAATGCAAAGCTCACGATGGGTGTGCCAAAGATCAACATGCCGTCGAGCGGGTTGTTTGCTTTCTCTGAATGTCGAAGCGCGTAGAACAGCCCTATCAACATGTAGATCACGAAGAACGCGATGAGGAACGGTTGCGTCGAGGCGTAATGCGTTGGGTTGTATTTCAAAACGCCCCAGAGCGTCGCCACGAGAAACGTCGACACGAACCCGAGCAAATTCAGCGCACGCCACGCGCGGAGCCAAGCGACGAGGCCGATCGCAGCGTTAAGCAACAGGTAGTACGAGAAAAGGGCCACGTGATTGCCCTCGCCGGTCGAAAGCAAAATCGGCGTCGCGAACGCACCCGCGAAACCAACGAGCGCAAGCGGTTGTTTGTCTTGCAACAACGCGAGCAATGTGGAGAGCGCACACACAAGCGCCATCAACACAAAGGCCGCCATCGGTGCGATGAACGCATAAAGTTTGAACGCGGCAAACACGGTCAAGTACAACAACGCCACGCCCAAACCTTGCAGCAGCACCGCGTAGTTATTGCGCTTCACGTCGTCCGTATGGGCACGCGCTAGACGAAAGCCTTGCGCCAACAACGCGATGCCGACGATGCCGATGCCCGCAAGCCGAAGCTCTGGCGGAAACAACGAATTGTCCGCCGCCCATTTCGCGAGAAACGCGAGCCCGATGAACAGCACGATTGCGCCCACGCGCGCCACCGTATTGCCACCGAGCAACCACGCTTTTGCTTTCGCCAGCGCCGTGCTGATCACGTCGGGATCGTTCGGTGTTGATTTGGATTGGTGCAGAGCGTCGTAGTTTGCGGATGCGTAGGCCGCTGGTTGCGGAGCCGCTTCGGCTTGTGCGCTCGGACTCGTGGCCACCAGCGGCAAGTCGCTTGCGTTGGGCGGGCTCGTCGTTGGTAGGGCGGACGTGGAGGATGCGCGCTCGGCCGCCGCGTTCAGTGTTGCTGGAACCGGTGCAGCCTCAGCGGCCATCTGCGGGAACGTAGGCGGCGTTTGCTGCGACTCCGCCAGTGGCTTCGGCGCACGGTGCCGCGTAGAAATGTCAGACTGACGATCAAGCCCCGCGCGCTTAGTCCACGCCGTGATTTCGTTACGAACAGATTTGCGCAACGTCCACCCGGCCAACGCGCCGAGCAACGCACCCGCGAACAAGTTCCACTCGCCCCAACGCGAAGTCAGAACACTAAGAATCGCGCCCCAAATGGCACCCCATAAGATCATGATCAAGTCCTCGCCCGGGAGGGCAGTGTTTGCGGTCCACAAACGCCAATTGATGAGCTACGCGCCTCAGGATCGCAACTTGAGCCGCCGTCATACTCGCCGCAGGCGGGTATCCAGGAATCGACCGCGCACTGTTGATGTTCATCGCAAGCGCATAAGCAAATTTCTGGACTCCCGGCTTCACCGAGAATCACGATAGAGAGAGGCCAGCAATCAGTCTGACAAACGAAACATATCAGTCGTGCGCTCCGATAGCGAGGCTTACAGCGATGGTCGCGCTTTTTGATACTTTGGGTTCGTCCTTTCTCGGGGCTTTGCGACTAGGCGCAAACTCACCGCTGCACCATAAATGCCGCGGATTGACCGGTGCTAAGCGATGGATATATTGGCGATCGCTCCAGCTATAAAAATTTGGATTCACATATGCGTATTGAAACTGACCTCGGAACGGTGGAGTTAGTGGACGAACCGATGTACTCGTTTGACTCGTCCGACAATGCGCGCGCCTACCGGTTTGCGAGAAACTTCGCAATCAACGGCAAAGCCACGTCCGCTCATGGTGTCCTGCTCAATAGTCAGGCCATTGCGGTGTTTGGAAAAAACGGTGGGTGCACTGGCGTGCATGCGCATTCAGCTGTTTATGAACGCGGTCTCATGTATCTCGCCGTTGGTGACAGTGCAGTTTGCGTACGTCTTAGTCCGTTCGAGTTCAAGTGGATTGCGCAGGTTGATTCGGCCACGTGTTTTGGTATCCATCGTCATGCAGGACATCAGGCACTCATTTCCCACGGCGAGCTTGAGATTGCGCGATTGTCTAAAGACGGTGATTTGCTATGGAGTTCGTCCGGCGCGGATATTTTCTCGGAAGGTTTTTCGCTTCTTCCGCATTGCATCGAGGTTGTCGACTTCAATGGAATCGTGTATCGCTTCGACTATGAAAACGGCCGATCAGTTGCCTGACGAACCATGCCATGAACTGCGTATGTGCTTTCCCGCGACGAGTGGGGGCTCGAATCAATTTCTTCTAAGCAACTCGTAATTGTCGGCAACAGCAATCGCGGGCAAGCCCGCTCCCACAATTCTGCGTGTTAGCTGCTTCTCCATGCGAACGACGGCTGAGCGGTCGTTTGCAGCACAAAAATACTATAGTCGACTATCTAATTTTTCTCACTGTAACGGCCGCCCGCTTGTCGTTGCAGCGAAAGAGCCATTGACCGACGAAGGTGCGCGGTGCGTTCTGGATTCCCGCCTTCGCGGGAATGACAGTGCTAAGTTGCATCGCGTTATCGCTTGCATTCGCGTGCAGGCATCGACCGGCTCAGCCCGGACGGTGTCGACCGAACCCGGTGCGTTTACTTCAATGCCAAAAAGAACTCACGCACCATGCGCGCGCGCTCGTTGAGCGCAGGTATCGGGCGTTCGATTTTTACTTTGTCTTGGCCGTGGAAGCGGTAGCGCCCGTCTTTTTGAATGAGTGTGATGAGCTTGATTGGTTCGAACGTGGGCTTGGGTTTGAAGGTGATGATCGTGCGCTCGGGGGCGCTGTCGATTTTCTTCACGCCGACGGCTTTGCCCGCGATGCGCAGTTGGTGCGCCGCGACGAGCGATTCGGTGGCGGGCGGGAGCAGGCCGAAGCGATCAATCAGCTCTTCTTTCAAGTCGTTCAACGCGTCCTCGTCCTCGCAGTTGGCTAGGCGCTTGTAGATCACCAATCGCTCATGAACGCCCGCGCAGTAATCGTCCGGCAGCAACGCCGGCGTGTGCAAATTCACTTCGGTGGTGACGCCCAGTGGTTCGTCCAAATCGGGCTCGCGGCCAGCCTTCAGCGCCTTCACGGCTTGGTTGAGCATTTCGCTGTACAGCGAGAAACCGATCTCTTGCATTTCGCCCGATTGATGATCGCCGAGCACTTCGCCCGCGCCGCGAATTTCTAGGTCGTGCATCGAGAGATAGAAGCCCGCACCTAAGTCTTCGAGTTGCGTTATCGCTTCGAGGCGCTTCTTGGCGTCGGCGCTGATCGCGTCCTCGCCGGGGATCAGCAAGTACGCATACGCCTGATGGTGCGAACGCCCGACGCGACCGCGTAACTGGTGCAACTGCGCGAGGCCAAATTTATCGGCGCGATTGATCAGGATCGTGTTTGCGTTCGCTACGTCGATGCCGGTTTCGATAATCGTTGAGCACAGCAAAATTTGGAAGCGCTGCTGATAGAAATCGCGCATCACGCCTTCGAGTTCGGTTGCGCCCATTTGGCCGTGGCCGACTCGAACGCGCGCTTCGGGCACGATCGTCTCCAAGCGCTCGCGCATGTTCTCAATGGTCTCGATCTCATTGTGCAGGAAATACACCTGACCGCCGCGCTTTAGCTCGCGCAAAATCGCTTCGCGAATGATGCCGTCGCCGCCCTTGGCGACGAAGGTTTTGATGGCGAGGCGCTTCTGCGGCGCGGTGGCAATCACGCTGAAATCGCGAATGCCTTCGAGACTCATCGCGAGTGTGCGCGGAATCGGCGTGGCGGTGAGCGTCAATACGTCCACCTCGGCGCGGAGCTTTTTGAGTTGCTCTTTTTGGCGCGTGCCGAAACGGTGCTCTTCGTCGATGATCACGAGGCCAAGGTTCTTGAATTTGATGTCGGGTTGGATGAGTTTGTGCGTGCCGATAACGAGATCGACTGTGCCTTCTTCCATGCCTTTGACCGTGGCCTTCACTTCCTTTGCGGAGCGGAAGCGCGACAGCTCTTCGATGCGCAAAGCCCAAGGCGCGAAGCGATCTTTGAACGTCAAGTAATGCTGCTCAGTCAGGAGCGTCGTTGGCACCAATACGGCGACCTGTTTGCCGCCCATGAGCGCCACGAACGCCGCGCGCAACGCCACTTCGGTTTTGCCGAAACCCACGTCGCCGCAGACCAAGCGATCCATCGGTTTCGCCGCGACTAAATCTTGAATGACCGCAGCAATCGCAGCGCTTTGGTCGGGCGTTTCTTCGAACGCAAATCCTGCTGCGAAAGTTTCGTAGTCACTCCAATCGATCTTGAACGAATGGCCCGAGCGCGCTGCACGTTGTGCGTAGAGGTTCAGGAGTTCTGCTGCAGTGTCGCGCGCTTGCTGCGCCGCCTTTTTCGTGGCCTTTTCCCATTGGCCGGAGCCGAGCGTGTGCAACGGCGCATGCTCGGGCGAGGTGCCGCTGTAGCGTGAGATCAGATGCAGGTTAGAAACCGGAACGTAGAGCTTCGCGTTAGCTGCGTATTCGAGATGTAAAAACTCGTTCGACCCGTCGCCCAGATCCAGCGACACGAGGCCGAGATAGCGGCCGATACCGTGCTCCTCGTGCACCACCGGATCGCCCACTTTGACCTCGGAGAGGTCTTTCAGCATCGAATCGATGTTGCTCGTTTTGACGCGTTTTCGGCGCGACGAGCGCGTGGTGCTCGGATATATCTCGGCTTCGGTGACGAAGCTTAGTTTTTCCTCGACGAGAACTGTGCCCGTGAACAATGGCGCAGGCGTGATGCAAAACGATTCGGTTGACGCAAGAAATGCTGCGAAGTCGTCAACTTTCGATGGCGTAAGACCATGTTCCACAAACATTTCTTGCAACGTCTGTAAGCGGCCCGCGCTCTCGGCGCAAAGCAACAGTCGGCCTTTTTTTTGTGTAGCCGTCGCCAAGAAATCCGCGAGCGCACCGAGCGGCCGTTCTTTGCGACGATCAATTTCCATCGCGGGCACGCGGCGCGTCGTTTCTGGTTCGCCAGTCTTCAGTTCGTAGCGCGAGTAGTTTTTGATTTCATGCAGGAAATCATCGCGCCCCAGGTAGAGCTCGTTCGGCTCCAACAATGGTCGCGCGCTATCGCCGCGCAGCAGGCCCCATCGGTCGCGCGTTTCCTTCTCAAAGTCGGTGAGCGTCGCGTGAATGTCACCGATGAGCGCGAACACAGCATCTTTGGCCGCGTAATCAAACAACGTTTCTGCTGCGTCAAAGAACAGCGGCAAGTAATACTCAATGCCGCCCGGAAAAATGCCGTTTGACACGTCCTTGTATGCAGACGATTTTGACGGATCGCCTTCAAAAATCTCACGGAAGCGTTGCCGAAAAACCGTGCGGCCGGGTTCGTCCGTGGGGAACTCACGCGCGGGCAAGAGCGAAAGTTCGTTGATCGGATAGAGCGTGCGCTGGCTGTCGGGCTCGAAAGCTTTGATCGACTCGATATCGTCGTCGAACATATCGAGTCGCACTGGCAAGGTGCCGCCCATCGGATAAATGTCGATGATGCCGCCGCGCACCGCGAACTCGCCTTGCGAAACGACTTGCGTGACGTGCGTGTAACCGCCGAGCGTCATTTGCTGACGCAACTTATCCACGTCGAGCTTTTGTCCTTTTTTCAGCGCGAAGGTGCGCGCAGCCACGTAGCTGCGCGGCGAGAGGCGCTGTGTGGCGGTCGTTGCCGACACGATGAGGATGTCGCAACTGTTGGTCGACAGCGCGTACATCGCTTTTAGCCGGTCGCTCACCAGATCGGGGTGCGGCGAGAAATGATCGTAAGGCAGCGTTTCCCAATCGGAGAACTCGCGCACTCGTAACGTCGGATCGAACCACGACATTTCGAGCGAGAGGTGATGTACGTCCTGCGCATCGGCGCAGGTCACGATCAGTGGACGATTTTGCGCGCGCAGGCTAGCCGCAAGCCGCACCAGCGAGAGCGCCAAGCCAGCACCCGCAGGCCGTGCGACTTGAGCGCGTTCGCCATTTCGAGGGAGTGGCGGAAGGAGTTGAAAAATTTCAGGCAAAGCAAAACCTCACGAGAGGCGTCGCCTCGCGCGATAAAAAGGGTGAAACAGGGGCAAATTATAGGGAGCCTGCGCGTCGGCAGGACGCTATCGCGGCAACGCACGCAATGGCACGACTTTGCCGTTTCCTATGAGGAAGTGCGCTTGCAGGGAGTCTCGTGCTTTGCTTTTGTCGGCGGCGCTGCCTGCATAGCCGACGACAGCAAGCGTGTCACCAACTTTGACAGGGGCGACCGACCACGCCGCGAGCGTCGCGCGGCTGGCCACTTCTACACGCCAACGCGGAACTGCACGATCAGTCACCGTCGCAGATCCCAGCATCAAGACCGCGTCGTCCTGTGTCGCACGGTCGTTCGTTTTGGGCACCGCGAAGCGAGCGAGCGCTGGCGGTGGTGTGGAGTCATTGCGCTCCATCGTCACCGTGACCATCGTGTCGCGGTCATCCACGCGCAACACACGTCCGGCGAGGTAGAGCGATGGGTTGTCGTTACCGGCGGCCACACCGCTCAACCCCCACGTTGCGATTGATGCCGCGATTGCACAGCCGAGTAGGGCGTAGCGGTGTGATGTGGAGCGCATGAAGGTCAACATTTCGTTTTGGTGCTACGTGAGGCGATCGGCGCAAAACCGAACGCTTCCCGTGCGTATTCGAGCTAGGGAGCGCGGCCGAGTCCGCGCCTACATGTCGCTTGAGCGAAGAGGACTAAGCCAAAACCGTATTGTCGCGCGTTGCGGCGGCGATGAACCCTCCAAGTACAATCGCGTCGTAAAAAGTGCTTTTTTTGATGCCTATTTATTAAGCACTCTCTTTTATAAATGAGAGTAAACCGCTCCTTCACGAACATAACTCGGTGGCGATCAGTTTGACCGAATCTTCCCCGCAACATCATCCCGACGCACTACCGATTGGTACCGTGCTGGGCGACTTCGCGATCACCGGACTGATCGGCGAAGGTGGCTTCGGTATTGTGTATCTCGCCTACGAGGCCACACTGGATCGGACGGTTGCGATTAAGGAATATTTGCCGGTCACGATTGCGGCGCGCACCGCCGAGTTGACGGTTGCGGTGCGCTCGCAAAACAATCGCGACGCTTACACCTCGGGTCTACAGAGCTTTTTGCGCGAGGCGCGGATGCAAGCGCGCTTCTCGCACCCGGCGATGCTTGAGGTGTATCGCGTGTGGGAGCAAAACGGCACCGCGTACATGGCGATGCGTTTTTACCCCGGCGACACACTGCGCAATCTTCGCAAGAGCGCGACGTCGTCACATGTGTTTGACGAGACGGCCATTCAACGCATCATGATGCCGGTGTTCGACGCGTTGGGCGAGTTGCACTCGGAGAGCGTGTTGCATCGGGATGTGTCGCCGGACAATATTTTGATCATGCCGTCGGGACAGCCGGTGCTCCTAGATTTCGGCGCAGCGCGCAGTGTGGTTGCTGGCGCAGCGCAATCGTTGACGACGGTGCTCAAACCGGGCTACGCACCGATTGAGCAATATGCCGACGACGGCACGATGGAGCAAGGGCCGTGGACCGATGTTTACGGACTTGGCGCAGTGCTTTATTTTTTGGCAATGGGCACGCCACCACCGCAAGCAGTCACGCGCATGATGGGTGGGTCGCTTCACGCGTTTGAGGCGTCGGCATCGGCGTTGTATTCACCGACGTTTATCGATGCGGTGACGCGTGCCTTGGCGGTACGGCCCGAAGCTCGCTTGCAGTCGGTGGACGCGTTGCGCGAAGCATTGGGGTGGAGCTGGGTGCGTACGTCGGAGAAGCAGCCCACGACGTTTATCGTGCCGCCAGACGCGGTGCCGTCGTCACGAAATTTGCGCAGCGGACAAACTGTTGTTAGCGCATCGCCACCTGCGGCAACGATGCAAACGAGCGTCGTCGGCGCCAACGTAGACATAGACGTTCAGCGCGAGCACGCAATGACGGCAGCGGCCGTTCCGCTACCGTCGTCAGCATCGGCGACGATACCCACGCGAAAGAAAAATGTCGCGCTTCTTGTGGTTGGCGTGGTGTTGGCCGTAGCCGTAATCGCGTCGATTTATCTTTTGAACTCGGGGTCATCACGTGGTCGCGCAACAACCCAGACGACCACGCCAACAGTGGCTCCGCCACCGACGGCTGCCGAGGTTGCGTCCGAGCTAAAAACCGCACCTTCTGCACCACCCGCACAAATGCCATCGTCAGCGCCAACGTCAGCGCCAGCAAAGGACGACGCGCCGACAAAACCAGTGGTGACGGGTGACAGCAAGAATGTCGTTCCAGCCGTGATTAGTTCGGCACCTACTGTGGTGCCGCCGCGTGTTGATAGCCCGCCGCCAAACGCGACGGCCACGCGCCCTACGCGCGAGCGCGCTAAGCCAGCGGAACCGGTAGAACCAACGGAGCCTGCCGATTCGACGACAGATGCTGAGGTAGCATCAAAGCCGCGTGGAACTGGCAAGACGTCTTCAGAAGTATGCGAACGGCTGCTAGCCAAACTTTCGCTGGGGACCGACGAGTTAACGAGCACGGAGCGACGACAACTGAGTTCCTGTCGATAGTCGCCGTCCCTCACCAAAAAAGGGGAGTCATCATGTTGCGTTGGTCATCAAAACTTTTACGCGTTGCACCTTTGCTTGCTTTGGTGTTGCTCGCCGCCTGCGAGAAAAAAGAGGTCGTGCGGCCTGCGCCGCCACCTCCTCCTCCGCCGATTGAAGTGACCTTCCATCGTGATGTGCCGTCGGCCATTGCGTTCCTCACGAAGTCGCTCGGGCAACAGTTGGCAAACACGCCGCGCCCTGCGCAAAACGTGGTGCCGGTTGAAGAATTTTTCAGCGCACAGTCGGCTGAGGTAACGAGCTCGGGTCGTGAGTTGCAGCGCTTGCTCGCCGCGGCGCTGTCGCAAAACATGGCACCGCTTAACTTCGTGCCACTGGACATCAACAGCGCGAACAACGCGCAGTGGGCGTTGCTCGCGAACTACGCTGTGCCGGCCGCAAACGAATCGCTGCAACCCGGCAAGTGGCTAAGGCTGCAAGTCGCGATGGTCGAATCGTCGACCGGCAAAGTGCTCACGCGCATCAACACCTATCTCGATTCGGCTGCGTTCAACGCCGAGCCCACGCAATTCTTCAAGGACGCGCCGATGTATTTCACCGACGGCCGCCATCGTGATCGTGTGGGTGCAATGTATGGCGAGAGTCGCACGTTAAACGAAGTACTCGCGCTGCAATCTGAACTTGCCAATGCAGTGACTGCGTATGAAGGCAATCGCTACGCGGAGGCGGAGCAAGGCTTCACGAACATTCGCAAAGTGGCCGTGAACCACCCGACGGCGCTCACCGGACTTTATCAAACGTATTGGCGCACTGGACGTAAAGCGGAGGCTGAGCAAGTCTTTTCTGAGTTGGTCGCTGCTGGGATCGATGCGGGTTCGCTGTCGGTGAAACTGTTGTTCAAAGTCGGTGGCACGGCTTTCGTGGACAGCGCAGATTTGCCGATTCAATATCGCTTGTGGATGAAGTCGGTCGGGCAAGTCGTCGCCAGCAAAAACAAATGCGTGGACGTCACCGGCCACGCCAGCAAATCTGGCTCGCCGGAGTACAACGACCGTCTCTCGCTGCAACGCGCGGAAAGTATCGTCGCGCTCATTTTGCAAACCAGTCGCGATGCGCGCCAACGCTTTAAGTCCGCTGGCCGTGGCTATCAAGAAACCATCGTCGGCACCGGCGCGAACGACGCCACCGATGCGATTGATCGGCGTGTCGAGTTCAAAGTGCGCGATTGCTCAGCGAACTAATATTTGACGATACAGCTTTTATCGATTTTTCTTGTGCGACGACCGCCAGGCGGTCGTTGCGTAGTTTTCAGTCATAAGTCGATAAGTTCAATAAATGAGCTACAACGACCACTGGCTGGTCGTTGTAGCCATAAAGCTGTAGCGTTATCGCCCAGCGAGCATCCGTTCATCGCCTAAGCGTCGCGCGAAAACAACCAACGCGATCACGCAGATGACGGCCGGTACGCCCCACATCGCGCCCCATTCGAGCGCGGGAATGGTTTCGTCGCGCAGGACTTTCGAGAGCACTGCGAACTGCCCATTGACTGGCACCCACGTGTCCCACCACGGCGCTTTGGTTTGCCGTAGCCAACTAATCAGTGGCAACAACCCAACGAGCGACACGCCAATCGAAAGCGAGCTTTGCGCTTCTTTAGCCGTTTTTCCCGCCGCGCCAAACGCGAGCAACACGGCCGGCACCATGAGTGCGAATGGAATGAGCACCGCCATGAAGCCGCCAAATTCACGCGCACCGAAATTAAACGGCAGCCCCAATTTGCCGAGTGGTACGAGTTGCAATGAAATCAAAAAGCCGAGCATCGATGCGGTCACTGCCAACAAATTCACCACGCTCACCGCGAGCCATTTGCCAATCGCTAATTCACCAATCGTCACCGGCGTCGTGAGCAGCGGCTCCAGCGTTTGCCGTTCGCGCTCACCGGCCGTTACGTCAAGCGCCGCCGCAATCGCGCCCATCAGACCTGCGAACAAAGCGTAAAAACTCATCATCTGTAAGAAGCGCGCGCTGCGCTGCTCCGGCGTCGACAAATCCAATTCTTCCGTCTGAATTGGACGCGCAACGGCGGGCGCGACGCCTCGCAAAATCAAGCGCTCACTGCCGATCATCGCAGCGTACTCGCGCACTTCTCCCGCGAGCCTCCCCGCAATTGGCGCGGAGCGCTCGCGGCTCGAAAGCGTCACCAACGTAATCTTCGCCGGGCGACCGTTGGCAAGCGCTTCGGCGTAGGTCGGATCAACCACCAGCACCGCGTCTAATTCGCCATTGCGAACGCGCGCTTCGTAGTCCGCCGGATCAGCATCCACCTTCAAACCACGTCGCTCCATGAAGCGCACCAAGTCGGGCGCGAACTGTGCATTCACAATCGGTGCGGTTGTTTTTTCGAGTCGTCCCTGAATCGATTGCCCGACGAAATACAACAAGCACACCACCAGCGGCCCGGAGATCGCGACACCGAACAACGCCATGAAAATGCTCTTGCGATCACGCAACAAATCGAGCAATTCTTTGCGCGCGACGAGCGCTAAGCGAGGAAAAGAAAATGCGCTCATGCGAACAAACCTTCCTCGCTGCCGATGAGCTGCACAAACGCATCTTCCAAGTTCGCCAAACCAGTTTCGTTCAACACTTCTTGCGGCGTTCCAGAAAAGATTACGCGTCCTTTGTTGATGATGACAATGCGATCACACAGCGCAGCGACTTCTTGCATGATATGACTCGAAAAAAGCACGCATTTGCCGCGCGCTTTCAGACCACGAATCATCTCGCGCATGGCGCGCGTGGACATGATGTCGAGGCCGTTGGTGGGCTCATCAAGCAACACCGTTTGTGGGTTATGCACCAGCGCGCGCGCGATCGCCACTTTCATGCGCTCGCCTTGGGAGAAGCCTTGCGTCGGACGCTCGGCCAAATCGTGTAGGCCAAGCTCGTCGATCAACGCGTCTGCCCTTTTCTGCGCATCGCTCTCACTCAATCCTTGCAACCGCCCGAAATACACAATGTTCTCGCGCGCTGTGAGCCGCCAATAAAGCCCTTTGGCATCACCCAAGACCCCAAGGCGCTGGCGCACGGTTGCGCGCTCGGTGGTGAGGTTTGCTCCATCAATCGTGGCATGCCCCCGATCCGGCGTGAGCAGCGTTGACAGCATGCGTAGCGTCGTTGTTTTGCCCGCGCCGTTGGGCCCAAGCAAACCCGTAACTTCACCGTCGTTCGCCATGAAGCTCACATCGTCCACCGCGTTAACCACGCGCGTCTTCGCCTTGAGCGCGAAAAACGCTGCGCGCTCGCGCACGGTGAACTGTTTGCTCAAACCTTGCACGTTAATCATGGCTTGGCCTCCATTGGAGACACATAAAACAACGGTCGCGGCATGCTCACATCTTTCTCGCACGCATCGCTGGCAGCGTCAATATTTCCTGCGGCAATAAATTTCGCGACGATGCGTCGCGCGCAGCTCTGGTGCGACACGATGTGGCCCATGCCGTTCACCACGATGTGCTTGCTCTGCGACAAGGTTTTCGCGGCGAGCGCAGCCTGCGACGGCGGCGTCACGGGATCGTGTGAACCTGAAAGTAGCAGCGTTGGAATTGTGCTCGTGGTGGGTTCAAAAAACTCAGGCGCTACTTTACCGTGCGGCAACGATTTACAAAGTCCGTAGAACATCTCGGTCACCGACTGAAACCGCGCGTTGGGCGCGGGCGAGCGTCCGAGCATGTCCTCTGCGCACAATACGGCGAAGCGTTGCGCGATGGCGATCTCGCCGTCGCCCGCTCTCGCCGCCGACATGGTCGCAGCAAGCGGCGCGAAGTCACCGCGTGCGGCCCGCTCGACAAGGGTCGGTACGAGTCGCGCCGACTCAGGTTGGTAGAGCAACGGCCACAGCTGCGACACCAGCGTTCGGTCAGATACCGATGCGACAACGAGCCGTCCCGTGGAAGGATGTTTGAACGTCATTATTTTTGGGTTCGCGCGCAACGAATTCACGAGCGAGTCAAACGACGCCAACGCATCTGGGTACGCCGCGTTGCAGCCTGTCGACGCCGCGCACGCAGCAAACACCGCGCGCAACTCAAGCTCAGAACTCGCGAGCGCATCGTCGGGTAGACGTAATGTCGTGGGCGCAACGCCATCCAGCACCGCTGTGCGTACGACCTGCGGGTGGAGCTTCATGTACCGGAGCGCAACACGCGAACCGTAGCTACCGCCCCAAACGTTGATCTGATCGTGCTTCAACGCTTTGCGCACAAATTCCAAATCCCCGATGTAATCGTCGGTCCGATGCAGCGCCGGGTTTCCTTTGAGGGTCGCCATACATTTCGCCCACTCGGCGTTTACAGCGTCGCGCGATGTGGTGAATGCCTCGGCCACCGGATCGGTTTTTTCTTTCGCGCCACCGCTTTCGCAGGTCAGCGTTTTGCTCGTTCCGGTGCCGCGTTGATCGACCAATACAACGTCGCGCGTTTTGCGCAGTTCACCGAGCGCCGCGACCAAATTGCCAATATCGCTCGCGGCTTGGCCGGGCCCACCGGCGAAAAAGTACACGGGGTCCGGCTGAGGGTTACGCGCTAGTGAGCGAATCAGTACCACATGGATTTTGAGGGTGGGCGCGTTGGCTAAGGTGGCCTGTTTGTGATCTTCAGGCACTGCGACTGTGGCGCAGTTGACCAATGAGTCAATGAATTTGATACGACAGTCGCTAAATGCGAGCGCCGTCGAATTGACATCGATTGGTGTTCGGGCGTTGCAGCCAGCGAGAAACGCCGTCGCGGCAACCGCCATTGCCGCGGAAGCGACGTGGGACAGAAACGTGAAACGAATTGCGAAGTTCATTACGTAAGCGTAGCAGCGAGCGCAGATCTACAAATGCGACATGCGACAGGACACGGCGTAGCACGACGAAATACTTATTACCGCGCGGCCTGCGACACAGCTCGAACGGCGGCGATGAAGCGTTCACCCACATCGCCACCGATTTGGCGGTCCATGATGCCCCGAATTTCACCGACAATTTGCCGCATCTCGGCGGCGTCGTCGCATTCGATAATACGAAGCTCCAGTTGCGTTGCGCTGAAACCGATCATGGAGTGTACGGCGTACAAAACGACCTCGCGGATCGCGTCCATCTGCGCAGGCGTCGGACCCGGAAACTCTGTCGGAGAGCCGGAATCTTCCGGGGTGATTCGCTTTTTTGTTCGGGCACGACCTGATGGTTCGATAAGTCCGCCGCGTACCAATTCTGCGACGAGTGGCGCGAGCTCAGACCCACGCACGTACGACGCAATACGCTCAATCGGAGTAATCCCGTCCGTGAGGATTAGCACGCGTCGCGCCTGTGGGTGCAGGCCAGCCGCGCACGTCTGCACCTCTTCCACGCCAGCGGGTGTTTTTTTATAGACGAGCGTTAGCGGCACGATTTCACAGGAGTCAATTAAGGGCTATTGGTTTAGCGATAGAACTCGATTTTGGCGTATCACGCTACTGGCCGCGCAACATAATTTTGCCTGCCCCATCGGGTCGTGATAAATCAATGTACGCTCCCGCACCGCCGGAGCCCCAACGCTGGGAAAGATCGCGGTAGTGCTTTGAAAACGGATTGCCAGACTGACCGGTTGAATAGATGATCGTGGCAGCGTTGGCGTCAGCAATCGACAAGTCGTAGACCGCGCGCATGCTCGCCGCGAACTCGTTGGCGAAAGGGTTGGGTTCTTTTAGGCGCACCTTTCCGACCATAACGCTGTAGGTGTCGCCTGCGGTTGGGGTGCGGATTTCAAAGAGCTTCGCGAGAAGGGGTACGTTGGAGAACGGGCGGTGCTCGCTGCGGGCGAAATGCGCTTCGCTCCAGCGCCACAGTGTGACGTCGTTGCCGAACGACTTCGATAGGTCGTCAAGCGCGGCGTCAAAGGCCGCGTTCACGATGTCGTCACAGGATTCTGTTTGCGCCGTGCGCTTGTCGTCGCACCAATAGGCATCGTTGCGGGAGAGTGCGCCGTTCATCGCAGACCGGAAATCGCGGCGACCGAAGATGGCATCAAACCGCTCAGGGCCAACATCGTCGGCAAACAGGCGAATCGCAACTTGGCGCGTCCACGCCCACTCGACCAATTGCGCAGTTTCGGGTTTAAGTTGCCCGTTTGCTGCGACTTGGGTAAACAGCGAGTGTTGCGATTTCAGGGTAGTTAACCGCGCTAACAAAGGCCGGTCATGCGTGTGCTTCAAGTCATGCTGAATCTCACGCAAACCTTGCGCATCATGCTTCGGTTTCAAAGCGAGCAATTCTTCGATGCGCAGCGTGCGGCCTGGATGCGCCCATTCGCCGCTGATGAAGTGCGGATAGCCGTCGGCGTGGATGCGTTGGTTGGCGGTCGCTAGATAGCTGGTGACGGTTTGTTGGGGCAGTTGATCGAAAGGGACAAAACCGTTCCAATCGTATTTCGCGTCCCAGCCGGGTGACGGCGCGAGGCCGTTGATGTCGTTCTCCGATTTGCGAATCGGGACTCGTCCTGCCGCGATGAAGGCCGTGTTTCCTAGCGTGTCGGCGAGCACCATATTCTGCTGCGGGGCGACGTAGGTGCGCAGCGTCTCTTTCGCCTCCGCGACCGTCTGTGCCTTGTTCATGCGTGGTGCGACGAGCGCAGTTTGGTTGTCCGCGTCAAGCGCAGTCCACTGCAAAGCAATGGCGAATTGTTTGCTGTTGATGGCCGCTGCCAATGGCGCATTTACGTCGGAGAGAATCGGCCCGTGGCGTGATTCGCGCACGGTGATTTGAGTGTCGAATTCGCCTTTGACTTTGATGGATTCGTTACGTGATGCGAGCTTTGCCCAACCGTCGGGTGTGCGCGCCTCGCCCTTGTCGTTGATTTCTTCGATGAACAAGTCTTGTACATCCGGCCCGGTGTTGGTGAAGCCCCATGCGACGCCTTTGGTGCGACCCAGCACCACCGCTGGCCCTCCGGGAAGTGTCGCGCCGGTGACCTCGATGCCCGGCGCTTTGAGTTTCGCGTAGTACCAAATCGCTGGCGCGGCAAGCGAGAGGTGTGGGTCGTTGGCGAGAAGCGGCTTGCCGCTTACCGTGTTCGCGCCGTTGACGACCCAGTTGTTTGAGCCGATGCCCTCGGTGCCGAATGACAGATACAGCGGATGGTCGGCGCGTGCAGCAGCCACTAGGGTTTGTGGGATCAGCCCCATCGCTTTGTACATCGCTGCATAGTCGCCGTGCGGCGGGAATTTGTCGCCCGGCTGCGGCGGCAGCAGTTCGTCAATCCTTGAAACCGGCATGCGCGCCGCCATTTGCAGGCGAAGCAACTCGTTGCTCCAATTGCCGCCCAAGTCCATCGCCATGATGAGCGCCCATGCGACGGTGTCGACCGCCTCCCATTTTCCAGGCTGGACGCCAAGGATCACGAATTCCGGCGGGCGCACAGTCATCGCCGTCGAAACGTACGCGTTCACGCCGTCTGCGTACGCCTGTAGCAACGCGCGGTCCGCTTCGGGGAATTTTGCGAGTTGCGCGGTAGCAGCGCGATGAATGCCTACAGTGCGAAGAAATTTGTCGGTGTCTAGAGCTTTCGGGCCGAGTATCTCGGCGAGCTCACCGCGACCGATGCGCCGGTTCATTTCAAGCTGCCAGAGCCGATCACGCGCGTGCATGAAGCCGACAGAGAACGCTAGATCGCGCTCAGATTTCGCTTCGATCAGAGGAATGCCGTCCGCGTCGAGCGCGATCGTCGCTTCGCCGAGTTTCGCAGGGAGAGCGAAAGTAGCACTATCTGTCGGTACGCTACGCCACGCGTAAATTGCAACGGCACCGCAGACAATGAGGACTAAGGCGAACAATCCGGCAACGACACGTTTTATCCAGCGCAATTTCGGCTCCTCGTTTGATGCAAATCAGTTGTCAACGGTTGATTCCGCGCGCAGCATCCCCAGCTATCGGTCAAATCACTTCTATGGAGGAATGCACCATGCGTTTCGACAAACTCACTACTCTTTTTCAGCAGGCTTTCGCCGAAGCGCAGTCTATCGCGGTCGGCCTCGACGCAACGCAGATTGAACCGCAACACTTGTTGATGGCGCTTTTGGAGCAGGAAGACGGCGGTACAAAATCGCTCTTGCAGCGCGCGGGCGTAAATGTGTCCAAGCTTGAAAAAGAGCTGAAAGCCAGTATCGAACGTCTGCCGCGCCAACAAGGTGGCGACGGTAATATCAACGTCGGGCGTGACCTCAACGGCCTGTTGAATCTCACCGACAAAGAAGCTGTGAAACGCGGCGACCAGTTCATTGCGTCTGAACTGTTCTTGCTCGCACTCGCGTCCGACAAGGGCGAGACGGGTCGCATATTGAAAGACGCCGGTGGCAACGCCAAGACGCTGCAAGCGTCGGTGGACGCCGTGCGTGGCGGTGCGGGCGTTGACTCGCAAGACTCCGAAGGCCAACGTCAGTCGCTTGATAAATACACCGTTGATCTCACCGAGCGGGCGCGCGCTGGCAAGCTCGATCCGGTAATTGGCCGCGATGACGAAATTCGTCGTGTGATTCAGGTGTTGCAACGCCGTACGAAAAATAATCCCGTGTTGATTGGTGAGCCTGGCGTGGGCAAAACCGCCATCGTCGAAGGGCTTGCGCAACGCATCGTCAACGGCGAAGTGCCCGAAGGCTTGAAGAACAAGCGCGTACTGTCGCTCGACTTCGCGGCGATGCTCGCGGGCGCAAAGTATCGCGGTGAATTTGAAGAGCGCCTCAAAGCGGTGCTGAAAGACTTGGCCAAAGACGAAGGCCAGACCATTGTCTTTATCGACGAACTGCACACCATGGTGGGCGCAGGCAAAGCCGAAGGCGCGATGGACGCGGGCAATATGTTGAAGCCCGCACTTGCACGCGGCGAACTCCACTGCGTCGGCGCAACCACGCTCGACGAATATCGCAAATACATCGAGAAAGATGCCGCGTTGGAACGTCGCTTCCAGAAGGTTCTCGTAGGCGAGCCGTCGGTCGAATCGACCATCGCGATCTTGCGAGGGCTCAAAGAGAAATACGAGGTTCATCACGGCGTGGACATCACGGACCCGGCGATCATCGCCGCGGCCGAGCTTTCGCATCGCTACATCACAGATCGCTTCTTGCCGGACAAAGCGATTGATCTCATCGACGAAGCGGCCAGCCGCATCAAGATGGAGATTGATTCCAAGCCTGAGGTGATGGACAAACTTGATCGCCGCATCATTCAGTTGAAGATTGAGCGCGAAGCGGTGAAGAAAGAAAAAGACGACGCGTCGAAGAAGCGCCTCGCACTGCTCGAAGGAGAAATCCTGAAGCAAGAGCGCGAATACGCCGACTTCGACGAAGTGCTGCGCGGCGAAAAGGCCGCAGTGCAAGGCTCGCAAGGCGTGAAAGAGCAAATCGAAAAGCTGAAACTCGAAATGGACGAAGCGCGTCGTCGTGGCGACTTCGCGCGCATGTCGGAAATTCAGTACGGCAAGCTGCCGGAGCTTGAGGCAAAACTTAAAGACGCCGAAGCGGCGCGCGGCGACAGTGCCGATAAGCCTGCGAAAGCGAAGCTCCTGCGTACACAAGTCGGGGCCGAAGAAATCGCGGAGGTCGTGTCGCGCGCCACTGGCATTCCTGTGAGCAAAATGATGACGGGCGAGCGCGACAAATTGCTGCACATAGAAGATGCGCTGCACAAGCGCGTGATCGGGCAAAACGAAGCGGTGTCGCTAGTGGCCGATGCGATTCGTCGCTCGCGCGCAGGGCTTGCCGATCCGAACAAGCCGTATGGTTCGTTCCTGTTCCTTGGCCCAACGGGCGTCGGTAAAACGGAACTCACCAAAGCGCTGGCGCAGTTTTTGTTCGACAGCGAACAAGCGCTCATTCGCATCGACATGAGCGAGTACATGGAAAAGCATTCGGTCGCGCGCTTGATCGGTGCGCCACCGGGCTACGTCGGATTTGATGAAGGCGGTCAACTCACCGAGCAAGTCCGCCGCAAGCCGTACTGCGTAATCTTGTTCGACGAGGTGGAAAAGGCGCACCCGGATGTGTTCAACGTGTTGCTACAAGTGCTTGACGACGGCCGCATGACCGACGGGCAGGGGCGCACGGTGGACTTCAAGAACACGGTCATCATCATGACCAGCAACCTCGGCGGAGCGAAGATTCAAGCGATGGTGGAAGACCCGCCAGAGCTCGTAAAACTCGCGGTGATGGCCGAAGTGAAGGATCATTTCCGTCCAGAGTTCATCAACCGCATCGACGAGATCGTGGTGTTCCACGCACTCGGCAAAGACAACATCAAAGGCATCGCTCGCATCCAATTGCTGCGCCTCGAAGAGCGCCTCGCGAAGCTCGATCTCAAGATCGAAGTCAGCGAATCCGCGCTAGATGTGCTTTGCGAAGCAGGGTTCGATCCTGTGTTCGGCGCACGCCCCTTGAAGCGCGCGATTCAACAGTCGGTGGAAAACCCACTGTCGAAAGAATTGCTCGCCGGCAAATTCGCGCCGGGATCTACGATTGAGGTGGATGCGGCTAAAGGTGAAATTGTGTTTGCGGCGGCTTGATTCTGCGTCGGCGGCGCAATATAAGCGTGACTTCGGTGCCGCTGAGACCTCGCGCAACGCAGGGTTAACTCAAGAGTATCTTCAAGGCCTTCGCTTTCGTGGTGGCCAACCGGTCTGGGTCGGACGTAGCTGACTTTTTAGTTAGTTGGCAATCTCGCCAGGGGCGGCGGAAATTGGAGGTGTTGTTGGCGTTTGCAGCCCCCGTCTAAAAGCGATGACACCGTCCGCAGCGCGCACAACTTTGGCTAGGGCGATCGCAAAATTAAAAAGGCACGATGTTCAGTGCAGAATCGTCTTTACCTAAAAGGCAATTCCACCCATGGCCCCCCCTCCCCGAAGTGCTAATCGACAATCAACCCGCACGTTAACCACCGCTGGCGGCGACGCTCGCGCGCGCGCAGTGGCTTGGTTGCAGAAGCGTGGGTCGCCTCGATTAGTGATGTCGATGATGTTGATGTCGACGATTGGTTGCGGCTTTTTGGCCTCGGTAGCGATGCATGGCTTGGGCGTGCGTCCGCTGTTGCGTTACCCGCTGGCGGTGCTTGTGGCGTGGGTGGTGTTTCTTGGGTTGGTGAGCGTTTGGGTATGGTGGCAACGCCGTGAGAACGAGCCTGCGCCGCCGTCGTCGGCGCGCTCGGCGCGTCGCGACGACAGCTCGTGGAGCGGCGGCATCGGCGAGGGCCCGAGCGGCTCGTCGGCTAGCTCCGGCAGCGGCACTGGTTCAGCGTGGGGCGGTGGTGGCGGACGTTTCGGCGGCGGTGGTGCGAGCGAGTCGTTCGCGGATGGGCCGTCGGATGGATTTGCGAGTGGGTTCGCGTCCGGCGGTAGCCGCTCGGCTGGCGGCAGCAAGGGCGGTGGTTGGGATTTTGACGTTGATGGCGACGCCGGTTTCGTCGTGTTGTTGATCGGGATTGTGGTCGTTGCCGCCGCCGTGTTCGGCGTGGCGTTTTACGCGGTGTACAGCGCGCCGACGTTCTTCGCCGAGCTGCTGATTGACGGCGGCGTGGGGACTTGGCTTTATAAGCGCGCCGACGTGGCGCATCGGCCCGATTGGTTGACGACTGCGGTGCGGCGCAGCGTGTTGCCTGTGGTGATTTTGTTGGTGATGTTCATCGGGCTAGCAGTGGTGATGCAGCACGTTGCCCCCGGTGCGACGACGGTGGGTGAGGCGTGGCGAGCGGCTGCGAGCCAGTAACGACGCGCCGCGACGATGCGTATTTGCACGAACCGAACTTCGTAGCGCGACTACTGTGCGCTGCGCTGTGATTTGGCTCGATTCTGTTGACGCGAGTGGCGAGATTAATCAACAGCTTTTATGTATAAATACGCAGGAACGACTGCCGGGCCGTCGTTTCATTACAAAAAATGCTTAAATACTCGTAAGTCGATAGCGGAACATTTATGCCTCTAACGACCGCCAGCTGGTCGTTGGCGCCAAAAAGCTGTTACTGAATTCCATCTGCACCAACGCGACCGCCGTCACAGGCAGGATTCAGTAAGCAACGACAGTTTTGCTGGCCGCAGCGGCGACGCCAGCCTCGGCGAAGCCGTTCGTACTCTGCGCTAGACTGGCGGACACAATACACACGCCGTACTGCACGGCAATCGATAGAGCCGAAAGGCCCAACTTACGGCGGGTGCCGGCGGTGGCGACGCCGCGCGACTGTCACTCAACCTCACCCAAAAATGTACAACCCTTCTCGCGATCAAGCTCGGCAATTTTTCATCGACACATGGGCAAAGTTTCAGTCGCACTCCGAGCTTACGCCGCTTGAAAAAAAGACAGCTGCGATCATTGCGCTGCATCCGGAATATCACCGCGTGTTGCAAAACCCTGAATCGGCTATCGCGACCGATTGGCGGCCGGAGTCGGGCGACGTCAATCCGTTCATGCACCTCGGGTTTCATCTGGCGATCCAAGAGCAGCTCGACATCGACCAGCCGCACGGCATTCGCGCGATTCACGATCAGCTCGCGGCCAAACACGACGACCCACACGCTGCGACGCACGAAATTCTGGAATGCCTCGGCGAGACCTTGTGGCAGTCGCAGCGCACCGGCACGCCGCTCGACGGCGCGCTCTACCTGAATCTGCTTAATGCGCGCGTACAGGTAAAGCCGTGATCCGGAAGGCGAGTCGGGACTGATATCGTCTGGCGTCCTAGGTCCTCGTGGGAAGCGCTTATCAGCGCAGCAGCGCCACTTCAAGTTCATCCAACGTACGCGTGAGGCTTGCCGTCGCGACTCCCGTCTCACCGCGCGCCACCCGTCGCGCGGTAGGCAACAATTTTCGATCTGGATTGCTGAGTGCGTTGACGTTGAGCTTGACGCCGTATTTCGCAAACTCCGGGCCGATGACATCTGCGCGCTCAAGCAATTGCGCGCGCGTACGCTGATACGCGTGCTCGGCGAGCCGACGACGACTGCTATAGCTAAACAAATTCGAGAAGAACAAATCGGCGTCGCCGCGCGAGGGCTCCAGCAAAATAATCTTAGCGTCGAGATATTTGGTCTCGTAGCCTTTGAGCCCGATGCCCAAACGCGAGTGAATGAGTGCACGAAACGTCTGCGAAAGCACCGTGGGCAGACCGCGCTCGACAAGGTGCGCCTGCGCACGGTGCGCCATCGTGCTGTCGAACGGCACCAGCGGATTGATACAAATCACGAGCTTAGCGCCCGCATCCATCGCGCAAGAGGCATGCACGGTTTTGTTCAGTGCGCCATCGACATAATGTCGAGCGCCAATCTTCACGGGCGGATACAACCCCGGCAGCGCCGCGCTGGCTTGCACAGCTTGCGATATCGGTACGTGATTCATCGCGGGCGACCCAAACTCAATGGTCTCGCCAGAATCAAGATCGGTTGCGATTACAAATAGGCGCGCGTCGAGTTCACGAAAGTCATTGGTGCGACCGGGTTTGGTGAGGAGCGTGCGCACTGCGTTTTCTATCGGGCGGTTGTCGAGCAATCCCGCCGGAATCACCGCCGCCAAGCGCTGCATTTCTGCAAGCATTCGATTCGGGCTCAACGAACGCAAACTCGCCCACAGCGCCGACGCGACCGCACCTGGAAGCGCGCCCGCCCTAGACGCAAATTCACGAATAGCTGGGCGCATGAAAACGCCAGGCGCGAGCACGTCACCGTCGTCGCCTTCGTTTTCGATAAAGAGCTGCACCAGCTCATGCGGCGTGATGCCATTAGCGAGCCCGGCGGCGACGAACGAGCCGGCGCTCACGCCCACGTACGAATGCAGCTTGGCGAAATCGAGTGTGGGCAGGGCTTCGTGCAACGCCGCCAGCGCGCCGACTTCATACACCGCGCCGAGCGGGCCACCGCCAGCGAGAGCAAGCGCGATGGGAGGCCGGTACGAGGTGGCAGTTTGCGTCATGGCGTGTTTAGAAAAGTAACGTTGGTACCGATGATAGAAAAACGGCCACCGAAGTGGCCGTTCTACGTATTGCGTTTAAGAAAGCTTACGCAGCTTTCTTCGCGGCCTTGCGAGCAGCAGGCTTCTTCGCGGCGGGCTTGGCCGCGGCTTTAGCAGCGGGCGCGGCCTTTGCGACAGGTGCCGCTTTAGGTGCAGTAGCTTTGGCACCGTTCAATTTCTGCACTTGCAACGTGAGGGCTTCTACGCGGGCGGTGAGCTTGGCGATGTCGGCCCTGGTCGGCACGCCAAGGCTGCTCACGGCGCGGCCAACGCGCTCTTCAAATACGGTTTCTAAGCGGCCCCAAGCTTCGGCAGCCTTGCCTGTGGCTTCGGTGATCTTGCCGGAAACTTCGTTAGTGGCGTCGTTGATTTGCGAATCAGCGAAGCTACGAATTTTCTTTTGCAAACCGCCACCCTCTTTCACCAGCGCTTCAAACACTTTGCTACCTTCTTCTTGTGCCTTGGCGAATGCGCCTAGGCCGGCCAACCAGATCTGGCTGGATGACTCTTTGACGGTACCCAACAGATTCGCATCGTTGGTGGCTTCGGCGGCGGCTTTGCTGAATTTCTTGACCATGGTGAACTCCCTAGAAAAGTGAAAAGGTTTCGATGGATGAACTGTATGCGTTGCACATAGAGCACGCATCCTAGAAACCCTGCAAACGCCTAGGAGAATGGCTCTAGAATGGATCGAGAGCTTTTGGCGCAACAGGCGTTGAGGGCATCGCACATCGTGCAAATAAGGAGGCCACATGACTTACTTCGTTACCGGCGCGTCCGGATTTATTGGCAAGCGTCTCGTCAAAAAATTGTTGGGACGCAAGAACTCAACAGTCTATTTTTTGATCCGCGCAGAGAGCAAGAAAAAGGTCGAGTCAATGATGACGTTTTGGGGCCATGATGCCGCCAAGCGCTGCATTCCGATTGTGGGCGATTTGGCAAAGCCGCACCTCGGTGTCTCGCCGGCTGATCGCACGAAAATCAAAGGCAAGATCAAACACTTTTTCCATCTCGCGGCTGTGTACGACATGTCCGCAAGTGCTGAAGACAATCACACCGCGAACGTGATCGGCACGCAGCACGCCGTCACGCTCGCCAACGAAATCAAGGCGGGCTTGTTTCATCACATGAGTTCGATCGCGGTCGCCGGAAACTACGAAGGCGTGTTCCGCGAGGACATGTTTGACGAGGCGAAGGATTACCTCGATCACCCGTACATGCAGACGAAGCACGAGAGCGAACAGTACGTACGCGAGAACACGTCGATGCCGTGGCGCGTGTACCGTCCGGGGGTTGTGTTGGGCGACAGTAAAACCGGTGAAATCGACAAGATCGACGGCCCGTATTACTTCTTCAAGCTCATCCAAAAAATGCGCGCCATGCTGCCACCGTGGATGCCGGGTATCGGCATTGAAGGCGGTCGCATGAACATGGTACCTGTCGATTTCGTCGTCGATGCAACCGATCACATCGCACACGCTACCGACAAATCGCATAACAAAAAAGCGTTTCATCTGACCGACCCAGCACCGTTGCGTATTGGTGATTCGCTCAACATTTTCGCGCGGGCTGCGCATGCGCCGCAGATGGCGCTGCGCGTTAACGCGGCATTGTTTGGCTTCATTCCATCAAGCGTGATTAAAGGCGTTTCGTCGCTACCGCCGGTGCGCCGCATCAAGAACGCTGTGATGAAGGATTTGGGTATTCCGGACGACACGCTCTCGTTCATCAACTACCCCGTACGCTTCGATTGCCGCGAAACGCTGAAGGCACTCGAAGGCACCAAGATCGCAGTTCCCGAGCTTGATACGTACGCGTACAAACTGTGGGATTACTGGGAACGCAATCTTGATCCTGATCTCTTCATTGATCGCACGATGAAGGGTCAGATCGCAGGTAAAGTGATTTTGATTACGGGCGGAACGTCGGGCATCGGCCAAGCCACGGCGCTCAAGCTCGCAGCAGCGGGCACCGCGAAAGCCATCGTCGTCTGCGGACGTGATCAAGAGAAGATTGACGAGACGATGAAACTCGCCAAGAAGCAGGGCGTAAAGATCGTGGCGTATCAGGCCGACGTCGCCGACGAGGCGGGCTGCAGCGCGTTTGTGCAAATGCTTAACGATAAGCACGGTGGCGTGGATATCTTAGTGAACAACGCGGGACGCTCCATCCGCCGCGCGCTCGAATCGAGCTACGATCGTTTCCACGATTTCTCGCGCACGATGGATGTCAATTACTTCGGTGCGCTGCGAATCACGATGGGCATTTTGCCGGGCATGACCGCGAAGAAAAAAGGGCACGTCATCAATATTTCGTCGATTGGTGTGTTGACGAATGCGCCGCGTTTCTCGGCGTATGTGGCGTCGAAAGCAGCGCTTGATGCATGGACACGCTGCGCCGCTGCTGAGTATTCAGATCGCGGCATCAGCTTCACAACGATCAACATGCCGTTGGTGAAAACGCCGATGATCGCGCCTACAAAGATTTACAACAACGTGCCTACGTTGGAGCCGGAAGAAGCCGCCGACATGATCATTCGCGCCATTGTGTACAAGCCCGTGAGCATCGCCACGCGCCTGGGCACATCAATGCAGGTATTGCACGCTATCGCACCGCGCATCGCGCAGATTGTGATGAACACCAGCTTCCGGATGTTCGGTGATTCGGAAGCGGCGAAGGGCAAGAAGAACGAAGTGGTGGGGTCGTCACCTGATCAGGTCGCGCTGTCGAATCTGATGCGCGGGATACATTTCTAGGCAATCCGCCTGCGCTCTCGCATTGGCGAGGGCGCGCGTGCGCGTGAACGTAAATCTGCGTTCACGCACCCTCGGTGCAGCGAAAGCAATTGCGTGATTCATCGCAAATTTTTCACAATACGATTTTGTAACAGCCTTGAGCTGCAACGACTGCTGTGCGGTCGTTTGCGGGCGATTTGTGCAGTAAGTCGACTTCTGGCCAAATGAGCCGCTAACGACCATCTTCTATCCGAAGTACCTAAAAAGCTGTCAATGTCTAAAAAGTGTTGCGTAGAGGGAACTATTGCGCCGCAACACGTAAAAACCCTGCGTTTTTCGCTATGCAGATTGCGAAAAATGGTCTTTAATCGCGCTTGAACTTTTCAATGCGCTTCAGAGCGAAATGACGAAGCGCACATCGGACAGTTCGAAACACACGTGTGCACACATTGTTTTAGCAATCGATTGATCTCAGGAGAATCACACCATGGCAGCAGCCAAGAAACCCGCAGCGAAAAAACCGGCCGCAAAAGCCGCCGCTAAACCCGCAGCAAAGAAACCCGCAGCCAAAGCAGCAGCCGCCAAAAAGCCTGCCGCTAAACCTGCCGCGAAAAAACCAGCAGCAAAAGCTCCAGCCGCGAAAAAGCCAGCTGCCAAAGCCCCAGCCGCGAAAAAGCCAGCCGCAAAAGCCGCAGCGAAAAAACCAGCCGCTAAGCGCACGCCAAATGCCGCGTTCATGAAGGCCATGACGCCATCGGCAATCCTCGCCGCTGTCGTCGGTGCCACACCGATTCCACGCACGGAAGTCACGAAGAAAGTGTGGGACTACATCAAGAAGCACAGCCTTCAGGACGCGATGAACCGCCGCATGATCAATGCCGACGAAAAGCTCCGCGCTATTTTCGGCAAAGCTCAAGTGTCGATGTTCGAAATGACCAAGCTCATCTCGAACCAGCTCAAGTAATTGCGCTGCGCCGAAAGGCAAAGAGCCGACCTTCGGGTCGGCTTTTTTTATGCGCGCGCTATTTTTAGCTTAGTTCCGCGACGTCTCGATATTCAGGCACGGAGCACGACCAGCCGAATCGTTCCTCAACATGCTTGCGCATCGCATCAGCTGCGGCGGGTTCACCGTGCGTGATGAACACATGCTTCGGCGGTCGCTTGAAGTGCGAAAGCCACTGCAACATTTCCTCGTAATCTGCATGCGCCGACATAGACTCAAGATTCATAACGTCCGCTCGCACAGGCACGTAACTCCCGTGAATTTTTATCTGATCCGCCCCAGCGACTAACGCAGCGCCACGCGTGCCGCCTGATTGAAAGCCGGCGAACAGAATCGTGTTGCGCGCATCTGGCGCCATCACCTCAAGATGATGCAATACGCGCCCACCAGTGGCCATGCCACTAGCAGAAATAACGATCTTCGGTGTTGAGTTCGACATCAATACGCGCGACTCTTCTGGCGTACGCACGAACTTTGCGAGTTGACTCATGGCGGCGTAATCTTGCTCGGACAATCGATGTTCGCTCGCAAATTCACGATAAATTTGCGTCGCGTCAATCGCCATCGGGCTATTAATAAACACAGGAACGTCGGGCAGTTCGCCGCGCAACGCGAGCTGGTACAGGTAATACAAGATAGTCTGCGCTCGTCCCACCGCGAACGCTGGAATCAACACACTCCCCCCACGCCCGATAGTGCGCGTGATGACGTCGCGCAGCGCGTCTAACGTGCCATCTACCGGGTGACGCCGATTACCGTACGTAGATTCAAGAACCAAATAGTCGGCAGACTCTATCGGTGTCGGCGCACGCATCAATGGATCGTGAGGTCGTCCCACATCGCCCGAAAAAACCACGCTAAGCCCAGCAGAATTTACTTGGATACTCGCCGAGCCGATCATGTGGCCGTTCGGTCGCCATATCGCCTCGACGTCGGGCGCAACTTTTACGGCGAGGTTGTAGTTCACACCATGCAGAAGGCGAATTGCCGCATTCGCGTCTTCGGTTGTAAACAGCGGTAGTGCAGGTTGATGCCGACTAAAGCGATTCTTGTTGGCGAAATTCGCCTCTTCTTCTTGCAAATGGGCCGCGTCCAACAGCAAAAGCTCGGCGATCTCACGCGTGGGCCGGGAGCAATAAACGTGACGATGAAATCCGTGCTTCACCAACGCGGGTAGATAGCCGCTGTGGTCGATATGAGCATGCGTCAGCAGCACCGCGTCGACTGTGTTTGGCGTGAAAGGTGGCGGTGCCCAATTTTTTAGGCGCAGTTGCTTGTAGCCTTGAAACAAACCGCAATCGACTAGCACGAGATGCGAACCGGCACTCAAAAGGTATTTGGATCCAGTGACCGTGCCAGTCGCGCCGAAAAACTCAATTTGAAAACGTGTACTCATGGATTTCGCCTTTGCGTTGTTTCGCGCAGTCGGATGCGATCAAGAGGATGTGATGCCGACGATGCGCACTGTGCAGACTAGCGCAAATGTCGACGAACGCGTGCCGTCGCGTTGCATTCCTTGACATGCGACAGATCATGACGACAAGTCATCGCCTGGAGGCAAACATGTGTGTACACCGGAGAGTCCCCGGTGGGCACGCGCGCTCTAAACGGCGTCGAGCGCTTTCAGTATCGCGCGGCGAGCCTGCACGCCACTGGGCATGCTTACGTGCCCGACGCCCACCAATTTCACATTCGTCGCCTCTGGCATGATCGATGACGTTTGTGGCGCGATGATAGTGTCATGCACGCTGTAGATGCTCGTGAAGGACGCTGGAACGCGAGACTCGCAAAGTGTTGCGAGCCACGCATTGCCGAGACGCATTTGTTTGCCGTTGGTACCGCTGGCTAAATTCGCGTGAAATGTACCGTGGTGCGGCGTACCGAGCGTGATTAGCCGCGACACTTTTTCGCCACCAAATTGACGCAGATAGGCGCGACACACCAGCCCGCCCATACTGTGCGCGATGAGCGTAAGCTTGGGTTCGTTGGTTAACGTCAACACTTCTTCCACGCGCGCGGCCAGCAGCGCGCCCATCGTATCAACCGATGCGAACACAGGTTGATCCATCGTGAACACTCGATAGCCGAGGCGCTCCAGTGCGCGCGCGGTGAAAAACCATACCGCACCGTTGTTGACATAACCATGCTGTAGCAGCAGGACACGCCCGGTACTCGCTACATTGCGTTCGTTAGCGGTTCGAAAGAGACCACGCAACGGAATCAGTACCAAATTCTGGATGCACAAATGCCAGTATTCAACGAGAAAAAATCTACACCAACCGACGACACTTAGTTGTTCCGTTGTCGCGAGTGGGGAACCCTTCCATCGCGACAGTGCATAACAAGCCAGCGCGACTATTAACCGGGCTATCAACGCAAACGCAAGCGCCGTGAGCATCGCGCAGCCTACTCCGTATCGTGGAGCAATCTTGGTGAACGCCCAGAGCGCGTAGATCGAGAATTCGGCCGTCAACAAAAATAAGTTAGTCGCCCATAGTGGGACTGGAAACGTGTCGCCCGCCACCGCCGGATCAGATGCCATGGAAAACCTCTCATTCCAACGAAATTATGCGCGACGCATGTCGCCCGCTAATCTCGCAGCGTTACGCCAAGCCAAACCATAAATTGACAATTGCGGGTTCGCGCCAATCGAGGTCGGAAACACCGAACCGTCGAGCACGCTCAGGTTCTCAACTTGGTGGTGCCGGCCATACACATTCACCACGCCGTCCTTTTCTTCTTTCGCCATCGTGCAGCCGCCCATCACGTGCGCGCTCATCACGCGCGTTGAATAGGCGCGCAACGCCAACGCCTCAAGCCCCGATTTTGCCTCCGTCCATGTCCGAAAACCGCTAATCCGCTCGTCGACTGGGAACACTTCTTTCGCACCCGCCGCAAACTGAATTTCAGCCATCGCCAACAGCGCCCGTTTCGCTGCGTCAAAGAAAAAACTGTTGAGCGAGTAGTCCAGTTGTGGCGAACCATCCGCACGCAATTTCACTTGGCCGCCCGAGCTTTCCGGATGAAAGCCATCGCGACAAAGCGCAATCGTGACCTGAGTATTCGGCATGTTCGTGATGCGCGCACGATGGTGTTCTGTCATGCCGTTTACGCTGATGGCATACACGACGGGATGAATCGGTGGCACTTCTAGCTTAAAGCCCATCGCGCCATCAATCGGTTGCGTCGTGAGAAAGTGATCGCTATAGGTCGTTTGCGGCGCGCCAGACCACCCTTCGACCTTGCTGCCCATATCGGCACCTGAGACCAGTGACGGATGCAGAAACGTGCGTTTTCCAAGTAGGCTATAAGGGTCGGGCACACCCGACCGCATGAGTAGTGCTGGCGAGTTGATCGCACCGCCCGCCACCACGAAGTGTTTCGCTGTGACACGCACCTTCACGCGTCCAACGTCGTAGCCGGTGCCTTGCATACTTACGCATTCGACTGCGGTAACGCGACCCTTTTTCACTTCGAGTCGGTCAGCTCGCGCGCGGCTCACCAAAACAGCGCCACGATTGAGCGCTGCTGGAATTGCCGTAACCAGCATCGATTGCTTGGCGTTGGTCGGGCAGCCCATGCCACAGTAGCCAAGGTTGTAGCAACCTTTGACGTTTCGACGAATGCGCTCGACTTTGATGCCGATTTTTTGTCCGCCACGCTCGAGTACCGCGTTGTTTTCGTTCGGCGGTACAGCCCAATCAGAAATGTTGGTGAGTTTCTCTGCGCGCTGAAACCAACCGGCCATGTGCTCGTCGGTCAGCTCGGTCAAGCCAAAGCGTTCGCGCCAAAACTTTAGCGTGGGCGAAGGCGTACGAAAGCTCGTCGTCCAATTCACCGTTGTAGAACCGCCGACTGTGCGACCTTGCAGAATGTTGATCGCTTTGTCAGCGGTTTTACGCGACGCCGATTCTTGGTAGAGCGTTGGGTAAGCCTCCGACTCAAGCATACGGAAGTCGGTTGAGGAGCGCAGCATGCCCTCCTCAATCATCACCACCTTCAGCCCCGTATCGGAGAGCACATCAGCCGCTATGCCGCCACCTGCGCCCGTGCCGATGATGCACACATCTGCCTCAAGCGTGGCATCCTGGCCGAGCGTTGAGGCATCAATGTGCATCCAGCCCTTGGCAAGGCCTTCGCGAATAGGATCAGCGATCATATTGAAATCAGTATTGGAAATTAGTTGGACGAGGAACGGCGCAATTAGGCAAGTTTGGGCGGGCCGGGGTAGCCCGTCGCGGGCCAAGTGGCAGGCTCGGAGTAAAAACTCCCCAGCACAAGATCATGCAGCGCGAAATAGGTTTGTTGTTTCAGGCCAATGGAACTGTCGCGCAAACCCTCTAGAAACGTGCCCACCGCCGAAGGATCGGCGTTTGGCCAGTCGCCCGAGTATCCGAGCAATGCACGCGCTGGCTTCAACGCGAGAAGACCGAACAGGTCCCCAATTTCCTTGCGCGTCGTCGGTGGCAGGTTGTCGACCAAAGCACCGATTGCTTTGTTAACGCGTACAAATTCCGGTTCACGCGCGTTCGCATCGTTGGGCAACGCCGATCCGAGCAGTGCGGTCATCACCGCGCGCAGCATGGCGTCGTGAACGCTCGCGAGCTGCGTGCCACGCGGAGCGGCCGCAGAAGCACGAAGCTGCGGGAGCACAACCACCGCACCGGCCGCGATAGCCCCAGCAACGCCTACAAAAATAAATCTGCGCCTAGACCACATCAACGGCCTCCTCCGTGTAATTCCATCAATTCTAGGGAGCGCGGTTAGAGCGAGTTTTCTACACAATGCCCCAGCAAGCGCGTGCGCAGAAAATTTCGCTACGCTTACGCTATGGTCAAACCCATTTCAAACGAATCGGCATTACGTAATCATCTCGCGGCGGCACGCGCTGAGCGCGAGGCTGCGGCGAGCTTCGCCGTGAGCGCTGCGGACCGGGTAGCCGTGCGTGCGTGGCAGCAAGCAAGGCTCGCACAAACGCACGCTGACTTTCTAGCATCGGCTCGCTACGGGCCAGCGGCGAAGTTCTTTGTTACCGAGCTTTACTCTACAAAGGATCTGTCGCAGCGCGATGCGGACATCGAGCGCGTCGTAAAAGTTTTGGTGAAATTTCTGCCTGACAAAGCGCTAGCAACACTTGCCACCGCCTTGGAAATGGATGCCCTTTCCGAGCTGCTCGACAATCGCCTCGCAGCCAGACTACGTAGCGCCCAAGGCAACGAGAAGCAACTGCGTATCGACGGAAACGCCTACAAATTTGCGTATCGGGAAGCCGAGGACATTACGCTGCGAAACCGGCAATTTGAACTCACCGAAGAGATCGGCGCGTCGCTAGACACGTTAACCAAAGTGCCGCTCCTCCAAGGACTGTTGCGCATCATGAAACGCCCAGCTTATGCGAGCGGTGTGGGGCAATTGCACGAGTTTCTGGATCGCGGCTACGCAGCATTTGCGCACATGAAGGGCGGCGCGGAATTCGTGAAAGACGTCGTGGCGCGTGAACGCGCTGAGCATCAGCGGCTAATCGGATGAGGCCAACGTGCGGCGCGCCATGTCGCGAAATTCTGTAGGCCGCAACCCGGTATTTTTCTTGAAGAACCGCCCGAAATACGCGTCGTCATCAAAGCCAAGCTCGGCTGCGACTTGTTTGATGCTGAGCGTGGAATACACCAGTTCGCGCTCCGCCTCGTGAATCACCCGCTGGTTGATCGCCTCCTGCGTTGACATCCCCATAATTTCACGGCACAAGCGGTTGAGCTGACCCGCAGTGACGCCAATTTCGTTTGCGTACCATTCCACCGGAACACGCTCGCGACAGCGCCCGTCAAGCAGCGCTCGGAAGCGTTCGGTCTGCACTGACTTTCGTGTGCGCGATATTTCACCCGAGGCGGCGACATTGCGATTGATCCTCGCGATTTGCACGAACAGCGCAACCATCAACGCAGCCCCGGCAGCGACATGCCCGATGGAATCAATCTTCGCTTCTCGCTCAATTACATCAAACAACGGCATCAGTGCGTCGATGTAGCGCTCTTCGGAAGCAACATTAAGCACAGTCGGCAGACGCAAGAGTCCAAGCACCTCGGGCGCAGCAGACGCAAGCAAGGACTCAATCGGCCGCTGCGCCGCAGTGACCACCGGGCCGTCAATGTCGGTTGAGAATTGAAAACCATGGACAGAGCGCGCGGGAATTACGATGATGCAAGGTGCTTGCAGCGCCCACCGACGCCCGTCAATAAACGCGTCGCCAGCGCCTTGCACTACGAACAAAACCTGCACTAGGCCATCATGCACATGCGGCTGAATGTCGAAGTTGAATAGTTTCGAGCGCTCTGCAATTCTTTCGAATTGCACAAAATCTTGCCAGGCGGCCTGCGCATGCGTGCCGTACAACGAAAAATTGGGTACCGATTTCAAGGTATGTTCGCGCTGAAAGCAATGCGCGAATTGTCCGGCAGTTTGCCGTGTTTGTCGATTGATATTGCGCGGCCGTGCATCAAGAATTTGTATTGGTTCAGAAGGAATAAATGACATGACAGAGCGCACCGAGCATTCGGCTAATTTGTCCGGCCATTGGCTTGGTTTGACGGGGCGTGTTTGCGTTGTAACCGGAGCCGGTAGCGGCATCGGTGCGGCCACCGCACGCGGGTTGGCGGACGTCGGCGCGCAAGTTGCGCTGCTTGATCGCAATCTTGACGCCGCTCACATTGTCGCGGCCGAAATCACAGCTGGCGGCGGACAAGCGATCGCGTTGGAGTGCGACGTATCCAACCCATCGTCCATCGCCGCAGCAGCCGCAACGGTGCGCGCGCAACTTGGCCGTTGCGATGTACTAGTTAACAACGCAGGTCTGTTACGGGCGGGGGCGCTAGAGAGCGTTTCCATCGACGACTGGAACGCGGTGCTCGCGGTGAACCTGACAGGATACTTATTGTGCGCTCGCGAGTTCGGGGGCGACATGCTGAACGCCGGGCTCGGCAGCATTATTCATGTAGCGTCCATCTCTGCGCTGCATCCGCAAACGGCAAGCGGTGCCTACAGCGCGAGCAAAGCCGGCGTGCTGTTGATGTCGCGCCAGTTAGCCGCTGAATGGGGGCCACGCGGTGTGCGCAGCAACGCGATTTGTCCGGGAATGATCCGCACCTCCCTTTCCGCAAAATTTTACGAAGAGCCGGGGTTCGAAGCCAAACGCGCCGCGGTTACCGCGAGCCGTCGTGTGGGCGAGCCCATCGACATCGCGAATCCTGCGATATTTTTGGCCAGTGATCGGTCTGCGTACATGAACGGGGCAGAGTTGCTCGTGGACGGTGGTCTCGGCTGCATGCTGATGGACATGGTGCCGCGTCCGGGCTTTAACAACACGACGAACGCATGAGTATGAATAGCAAGACGCAAGTAGATTTGATCGTCGTTGGTTCTGGTGCCGCAGGACTGGCGACCGCGATCACCGCACGTAAGCGTGGGTTAGACGTCGTTGTACTGGAGAAAGAACCCGTTTTCGGGGGCACTACGGCGCTCTCTGGCGGCGTGCTCTGGATTCCGCTTTGCACTCACGGAAAAAAGCAGAATCCGCAGGACACGCGCGACGCAGTGCGCACCTACATGCTCCAAGAAACCGGCACGTTTTTTGATGAAGACGCGGTGACGGCGTTTATCGATAACGGGCCCAAGATGGTCGAATTTTTCGAGCGCGAAACCGCGATGCAATTCGTGCCTACGTTGTATCCCGACTATCACCCTGACGTTCCCGGTGGCGTTGACATTGGCCGCTCTATTCTTGCGGCGCCATACGATATTCGCGGGCTGGGCAAAGACATGGCGCGGCTCAAACCGCCGCTCAAGACGATCACGTTTATCGGCATGATGTTCAATTCGTCTAACGCTGATTTGAAGCATTTCTTTCAAGTGACAAAATCTTGGACGTCGTTCGTGTACGTCGCGAAACGATTGGCGACACACATGAAGGAGCTGCTCCTCTACCGTCGCGGCATTAACGTCACCAGCGGCAACGCGCTCGCCGCAAGGCTGGCAAAATCAGCGCTCGATCTTGGTATTCCGATTCTCACCAACACGCCAGCGCGTGAAATTCTTTTGGAGAACGGCAACGTTGTTGGAGTGAAAATCAGCGGAGCCGACGGCGAGCAAAGCATTAAGGCACGCCACGGTGTTGTGCTTGCTTGCGGAGGCTTTCCGCACGACATCAAGCGCATCGCACAGGCATACCCACATGTAGCGCGAGGCGGTGAACATCTGTCACCGACCCCCACGAGTAATACAGGGGATGGCGTGAACATGGCTGAGGCCATTGGCGGCGTGGTCGATATCCGTTTCAAAGATGCCGCGGCTTGGATGCCAGTCTCGAAAGTGGATTACGGCGGCGGCGAAATTGGCGTGTTTCCTCATTTGCTTGATCGCTACAAGCCCGGGATCATCGGCGTACTGCGCAACGGCACGCGCTTCACCAACGAATCTAACTCGTACCATGATGTGGGTGCGGCGATGATTCGCGCATGTGAAGGACAGAGTGACGCAGCGATGTGGCTCATTTGCGATAAGCCAACGCTCGCAAAGTACGGCATCGGGTTCGTAAAACCGGCGCCGATGCCGATTGGCAAATTCTTGCGTAACGGCTATCTCATCAGAGGCGACACGCTTGCCGAGCTGGCCACGAATGCGGGCATTGATGCTGCGGGTTTGGAACAAACGGTGAAGGAATTTAACGTTGGCGCGGCGCAGGGCGAAGACCCAGCGTTTGGTCGTGGACGCACGAGCTTCAATCGCTATCTCGCCGATCCCAAAAACACACCGAATCCTTGCGTTGCGCCTGTTCAAACCGGCCCGTTTTTCGCCATCAAATTGGTGATGGGCGATTTGGGTACGTTCGATGGCATCAAGACCAGCGTAGTCGGAGAAGTGCTGAAACGCGACGGCTCAAAAATTGACGGGCTCTACGCCGTGGGCAATGATCGCGCCAGCATAATGGGCGGCAACTATCCTGGTGCGGGCATTACCCACGGCCCGAACATGACGTTTGGATTCGTAACAGCGAACCACATTGCGGATCACGCCGCGAAGTGATGCTTGATTCCGCATCACGCACTTCAACCGTCGCGGAAACCCAATGTGGGCAAGGCATTCGCCGCGCTTTGGCACCAATTCAGCGCGGCTAGTGCCGCGCCTTCATGGTAACTCTGCGTCGCGGATGAGAACTGGACACTCGCTCGTCGGACGTGCATTGCACTACGAAGTGGCGTTACCCGCTATGAAGAAATCACGCGACATGATCTGAACATTGCCCGAAATCCGCGGCCCAAACGCCATCTGATCGAGCACATCTCGCTGCAGGTCAATGCCGGGCGCAATCTCGAATAGTTCAATGCCGTCCGCGGCCAAGCGAAAGCTCGCTCGTTCCGTTAGATAAAGCACCTCCTGTCCGCGCACCAAGCTCTGCGGCCCGCTAAACGTGACTTGTTCAACCTGGTGCACAAGTTTCTTCACCGCACCTTGCGTAACCACGCGCATGCTCCCGTCGCCGGTTTGCAGCTTCACGCCCTTGGCTGCGAGAGTCCCGCAAAAAACCACCTTACGCGCGTTCTGCGCGATGTCGATGAAACCGCCGGGGCCAACGGTTAAACCACCTAATCGCGAGACGTTGACGTTACCCTGTTCATCGAACTCGCCGAAGCCGAGAAACGCGATGTCGAGGCCGCCGCCAGCGTAGAAATCGAACTGCGTCGCCGCATCTAGCATGGCCGTTGCGTTGCGTGCGTAGCCAAACAAAACGCCGTCCATTAGGGTGCCGCCATACGTACCGTGCTCAATCGTTTGGTAGATGCGATGTTGCTCGCCTCTTGCTGCGATGAGCTTCGCCACCGCATCTGGCACGCCCACGCCGTAGTTCACAACGGGGCGCGGTTTCCCCGTATTGAAAAGCTCCACCGCAGCGCGACGCGCGACCGCTTGGCGCTCGCTAAAGGCTTCGCTCGCGGCGGCTCTTTCAACGGCATGATCAGCCGTTTCACTTAGTTGACGTAACTCACTCGTTAGCTCGCCACTGAAAGCCGGATCAAACGGAATGGCGTAACTAGTTTGCTGATCGGGATCAACGACGATGGCGTCAACCCAGGCCGAAGGAATGCGCACTTCACGCGCCTTCAGTGCGCCGCTCGCAACGCGTTCTTTGACTTGCACAATGACTTTGCCGCCACTGTTGCGCGCCGCAAGGGCGAGCGACTGCGCATCAAGGTTTGCGGCCTCGTGCTCGAAACTAATATTTCCATCGTCGTCCGCTACGCTGGCGCGCACGATTGCAACGTTCACTGGAAACGGTTTGTAGCGAAGGTACTCGCGACCATCCATTTGCACTACTTCACTAAGATCGTCTTTGGCGCTACGGTTCATCTTGCCGCCGCCCAAGCGTGGATCGCACACAGTGCCTAAGCCCACGTGAGTGAAGAGCCCCGGTCGCCCCGCGCCGATTTCTCGCAGGAGCTGACTCGATACGCCACCGGGCAATATGTACGCCTCGATTTTTTCGGTTTCGGCCAATTGCTGCATCGCGGGCGACCAGACCCAGTGGCCGCCGATCACACGCTTCACAAGGCCTTCGTGCGCAAAGCAATTCATTCCCTTCGTTTTTTTGTCGCCAATGCCGAGCGCGTGCACGACCGTGAGGTCGCGTGGTTGCTGCGTAGAAAGGAAGCGCGCTTGCACCGCCTCGAACATGTGCGTCGCTTCCATCAGGCCGCCGCCGCCGCCCATGAGTCCCACAGTATCGCTGTCACCAATCAACATCGCCGCCTGCGCAGCGGACATAAATTTGTCGTTACTCATCGCTGCCGCCTAACGATTTACGTCAAACAGCACTGCGCCATTTTTCAGCGTGCTCTTGGCGATCACTGTGCGGTGTATTTCGCTCGTGCCATCAAAAATTCGGTAGATGCGGGCATCGCGGTAATAGCGCTCAATAGGCAACTCTTTACAGAAACCCATACCGCCGAACACCTGCACCGCGCGATCAACTACACGACCAAGTGTTTCAGCCGCGTGCACCTTTACCATCGCAATTTGCGTTCGCGCATCCATGCCTTGATCGAGCATCCAAGCGGCGTTGTAGACCATCCAACGCGCTGCGTTAATCTCAATCGCACTGTCGGCGATCATTTGCTGAATCATCTGGAAATCGCCGATTTTTTGACCGAACTGTTTGCGCTCGTTCGCGTAATCAACCATGAGTTCCAGAACGTGGCTCGCCTTGCCCACCGCGCGTGCGCCTACCTGTGCGAGACGAACGACGTTCAGCGCCCCCATCGCAAGCTTGAAGCCCTGCCCTTCTGCACCGAGCAGCGCCACAGGCTCCAACGAAACGTTGTCAAAAAATAGTTCAAGGTGCGGCGTGCCGCGCAAGCCCATCATTTTTTGGTCTTTGCCGATTACAAAACCGGGCAAGCCTTTATCGACCATGAACATGCTGATTTCTTTTTCACCCGTCTTCGCCGAGACTAGGAAAAAATCGCTCCATTCGCCGTCACTGATGAAATGCTTGCTGCCGCTCAACGACCAACCCGTCGCCGTTTTCACAGCGCGCGTCTTGATACCTTGCGCGTCGGAGCCCGCGCCCGATTCGGTAATAGCGATGGCACAAGTGCGTTCGCCATTTACGGCTGGTTTTAGCCAACGATCAACTTGTGCGCCGCGACACTCAAGCAGCGGCTCGTACACATTACCGAATGCGCGGCGAATCAAATAGTCGGAGGTGTGGCCAAACTGCTCTTCACACAAAATTCGGTCGAGTACCGTCAGCCCACCACCGCCTAGGTCAGCGGGCATATTGAGCGCGTAAAGCCCAAGCGTCTTTGCTTTTTCGTGAATGGCGGTTGCGGTTTCTTTAGCAAGATATCCGTTTTCTTCAATGCCTGCTTCGAGTGGTTTGAGTTCATCGGCGATGAATCGACGAACCGTGTCGATCATCATTTTTTGTTCTTCGTTGAGAGAAAAATCCATGGTGTGCTTTCAATGTTTTGGCGGTGAATCAATGTCGTAACCGTTTCGCGAAATGCAAAAAAATTTACGCGTTGCTAAACCATCGCGCACCAAAGAAAAACGGAAGCCTTGCTCGCGGGCAGGCGCGCTGCTGTTGCGCTGACAGTCGCGTTACTCGTTGCCACATCGCATACAACTTCATGCGTCAGGCACGTGCAATTTCGAGAAACGCACGGCTGCGTTCAAGGCAAATACGCGCCCACTCGTGCTGTCCAACATCTGCCATTTGCTCCATGTGAATGACTTCAACGCTGACCGGCAAATCTTCGGGCAGCACGTCGAACAAACCCTCCACGTCAATGCTGCCCTCGCCGGGCAACAGGCGCTCGCAACGCGCCGTGTGAATCATCGCCTCAACGCTGAAGTGCGTTCCGGCTTCGGCGTCGCATATTTGCGCATAGTGCAACAGCGCACGCGGTATAGCGCGGATGTCGTCCAGCGTCGTTGTTGACCGTCCGAAATGCAACGCATCCACAAGGATGCCGGCGTTGGCTGGATCGCCCGCAGCCTCCACAATTCTCATGGCTGATTTGACATCTGGCACTGCTGTCCACGGCATAAATTCGAGATCAGCCGTCATGCCGAACGGGAGCATAAGTTCGCAAAGCTGTGCGTAGCCGTCAACCAAGCGTGGAAAGTCGGGCTCGTCCCCAGCCACCAGCACGGCACGCGCCTTTAATGCAGCCCCCGCTTCAAGCAGAGGCAAATACGCATGTGCATCGAAGCCTGAGCCGATACGGATAATTTCGAGATCGAGTACGCCAATGCCTGTATCGCGTTGCGCGGCGAGCGTGTCGCGCAGTACATCGGGAAGACCGATGAGAAACTGCTGCGGCGCCCCTGCGGCGTTCGGCAGCAATCGGAGGCCGACGTTCGCGTAGCCTAAGTCCGCTGCGAGCCGAATTGATTCGGGCGGCGTTAGTGTGTGGGACGTTAAGTACGCCATCGAATACGAGCGAGACATAGGGGTGCGGCCTTTGGGTCGAGCAACTGTATGGGTAATCGCGAACGCTAGGGTCGCGCCGCGAGCGTGATGGGTGCGTTGGCGAGCGCGGCATCGCTGACAGCGAGCGTTGCTTGCAACGTACGCAGGCCATCGAGCGCGCTGCACAGCGATGCTGTTTTGCCTTCAATCACATCGCGGAAATGCTGTAACTGCCGCGCGTACGGATCGGCTCTGTGCACGAAGGATTTCTCAAGTGTCATCTCCGCGTGCCAACTACGGTCTCCGCGATAGTTCCACAGCGAAAGGTCGGGTAAGGAGATTGAGCCGTGCGTGCCCGCAATGAAATGCGATTGCACGTTTTGGCGGGGATATTGATCTTGCTCGCCCGCGCAAAAGTCCCAACACCACGGCGAAGTCGCGGCATCAGAAAGCACTAACGAAGCAAGTGCACCGCTTGAAAATTTCAGCACGGCCGCCGCAGTATCTTCGACTTCGAATCCGCGCACAGCATTGCTTCGCATCGCTTGCACCGATTCAATTTCGCCGAGCAAAAAGCGCAGCATGTCGATCTCGTGAATCAAGTTGATCAGAATCGGGCCGCCACCCTTTTGTCGCCGCCACGTCGCATCGAAATACGCATCGGGTTTTAAGAATGTCGCCATCACCGACGCCGTAACGATCTGCCCCAAACGCCCCGATTGAACGATGTCACGCGCGCGGCGATTGATGGGGTTATGTCGGCGATGATGACCAACCAGCACCGGCAGGCCGGTACGTAGCTGCGCATCCACAAGCAATTGCGCGTCGGCGACCGTATCAGCGACGGGCTTTTCAACGAGTGCAGCAACGCCACGCTCAAGGCAATCAACGGCCATAGAAATGTGTAACGCGTTGGGCGTGGCAACTATCGCGCCTTGCGGCTGGATCTCATCTAGCAATGCACGATGGTCCGCAAACCAACGCACGCCGAGCGAGGCGGCCAACGCCTTGCCCGCCTCGGTGGGGTCGGCAATGGCTGCGAGCGCCAGATTGTCGCTGCGGCAGATACGGTCAATGTGCGTGCGACCGATAACGCCGGCACCAAACAATGCGATCTTGGTTTTAGTCATGAATCTGGCGTAATCAAACGAAGATTTCGGTGTGGGATCAGACAAATTGTACAGAGCATTTCACAATACTGGAACACAATTCCACAATTGATTATTATTCTATTTTCACGATTTTCAGCAACTCTGCGGCGTATCGACGCAGTTGCGCCTAACTCAATACCGCCACGAGCCGTACAGCACGTACAGTCGGGCATCGGTACAGACAGCATCAATTACAGCTTTATGCGTCAATCGACCAGCCCATGGTCATTTGAGCATTGTTTTATCTGTACTCGACTAAACATAAAAAATAGCTGCAATGGCCGTATGGCTGTCGTTCAAGGCATAAAGTTGTATATCGCAGTTGAAAACACTGCCAACCGCTAGCCCGCAGCCTCGATGTAACGCCGCGAAATCGAGAAGCCCCAGTTGCCCTCAGAACCAGCGCGTTGCTCCTTAAGTCCGTCGATACCGGTCACCCAAAACGCAAAAAGCCGATTCAAACGTGAATCGGCTTTTTGTTTCTGCGCGGCTAAAGACTACTTCTTGCCAAGCGCTGGCAATACAGCAATGACTTCCTGCTTGCCGTTTTTCACTTCCACCAGATAGCTTTCGCGATCAATGTCGCCCTTTTCATCGAAGCACACGTCAAGCAACATACCGGGGTACTGCTTCGCCGTGAAGCAAGAATTCCGGAGCGCTGCCGCCATAGCTTTCGGGTCAACCTTGCCCGCTTTCTCAATCGACGCTTTCATCGCGTAAGCTGAGAAATAGCCTTTGATTGCATTGTGATCGGCGCGAGCTTTGAACTCCTTCTCGAACTTGTCGCCGAAAACCTTAATCAGAGGGTTCGGCGCGTCGGCCGTTAAGCCCACATGGCCTTTCACGCCATTGGCCGCATTGCCGGCCAGCTCTACCACTTTCGCGCCCATGATCGTGGTCTCGCCAACGATGGGTCGGTCGTAGCCTTGCTTACGCAGCTCTTTGAGCAAGCGGGCTGACTCTTCCTCGGTGAGGTAAGCAAACAATGCATCAGCGTTGGCTTGCTTCGCGCGAAGCACTGGTGCGGAGAAATCGATCTGACCTGGGTCGGTCGAAATGTCGCCCGTGACTTTCACGCCGCGCGCCGTCAATTCTTTGATGATGGCATCGCGGCCGCCCTTGCCGAAATCGTTGTTAATGAAAACAACGGCGACGGTCTTGAGCTTCATGTCGGTCGCCATGTACTTGGCAATTTTCGGCATCGACATCGCTTGGTTAAACGCGGATCGGAACAAGTATGGATTGCCTTGGGCCGAGACACTGGCCGCTTCGCCACCGGTAAAGTTCGGAATACCAGCCTTTTGGCTTTCGCCTTGCGACACTAAGATGGAGCCCGAAAAAACTGGCCCAAAAATGGTCACAACGCCGTCGTCAATCGCCTTGACGGTCATCGCTTTGGCAATCGCAGGCTGCGTCTGCGTGTCCATCTCGGTGGCCTCGACTTTACGTCCCAGAACACCACCAGCAGCGTTAATTTCAGCAAGGGCCATCTTCACGCCGTTGCGATACATCGATCCGGCTGGCGTGCCGGGACCCGACAGCTCAACGATTTGCGCGACTTTGATGGGCTGCGCGGCAACGAGCACGGGCACAAGCGCGCATGATGTCGCGGCGACATATTTAAGTAAATTTTTCAACGGGTTCCTCCTGATGGGTGTATGACGCGAAGCACGGCTTGGCCGCGCTCGACATGCTCGACGAATGATCGAATCGCAGTAACGATGCGCCGCAGCGTGCGGTTGTCAGCAAACACCAGAAACCGGGTAAACCCGACGGCACATCTCATCAGCGCGTCGAAAGTTTAGGCGTTGGCAGCGCGTTTGCGCCACGCAGAATCGCGCGATCAACCGGACGAATCGTGCATGCACACACCTCGACCGCGGCGAGAGTCGCTGCGAAGATTGGTGTAGGAAGTGGCGCGCCCGACAGGAGTCGAACCTGTGACCCTTGGCTTCGGAAACCAATACTCTATCCAGCTGAGCTACGGGCGCGTGGACACAATTATAGGGCGCTTCCCGTGACCGAACCGGCATCGCTATAATTGAAGGTTGCAGGAAACGGTTTTCCTGAATCGAATAGATGTCAATTCGATGAGCAACCCGCAACCACAGAACAAAAGCGAAGCCCCGGTCATGAGCGAAGAACACGGTAGTCTGGTCAAAACCCCAAAACAACTCATCATCGTTTCGGTGATTGCACTTGTGGTGCCTGTCGCCATCGCGATTCTCGGTGCTCAGTTGATTTCGGGTAGCAAGCGCATCGACACGACGGAAGCGAAAAAATCTGTCGAACAGCGCATAAAGCCAGTCGGCGAGCTTGTGAAGCTTGACAGTGCTGCGCCCGCGCCTACAGGAGCTGTAGTCGCCGTGGCGGCGAAAGCAAAGAGCGGTCAAGAGGTATACGACACGGCCTGTGTCGCCTGTCACGGTGCTGGTGTCGCTGGCGCGCCAAAAACTGGCGATAAAGCAGCTTGGGCGACGCGCATCGCGCAAGGCGCGTCAGTACTGTACGACCATGCGATCAAAGGTTTCAAAGGCATGCCCGCCAAGGGCGGCGCAAGCGCCTTGTCGGACGACGAGGTTAAGGCCGCCGTTGACGTGCAAGTAGCGAAGTCAAAATAGTCACGAAGTGGAAGTATCGCTTGCCTCAAAAAACGCGCCACATGGCGCGTTTTTTGTTTCCGTGACGCCACGATGAGTACCTACGTTATCGGCGACGTACAGGGCTGTGCAGCGGAACTCAACGAACTGCTGGCATTGGTGCGTTTCGACCCGTCCAACGATCAGGTTTATTTTGTCGGTGACCTAGTAAATCGCGGCCCAGATTCAGCCTCGGTGCTGCGCCGAGTGAAGACGCTGCAAGAGCAAGGCGCTGCCGACAGCGTACTTGGAAATCACGATTTTTTCCTCATCATGGCGCTGGAAGGTTTTTCAAAACTCCATCCCGGCGACACGCTCGATCAGGTTCTCAATAAGCCAGATACTTCGGCCTTAGTGAACTGGTTGCGACACCGACCGTTGCTGCTGGAAGTCGGCCCAGGGTCGGCGCACGCCATCGTTCACGCGGGGCTGCTGCCCGCATGGACGCTCGCTGACGCGCGTTCTGCCGCTCGCGAAATCGAGGCCGAACTTCGCGGCCCCAATTACCGCTCTTTTTTGCAGCAACTATTTGGCAATGAGCCGCGGGTTTGGCACGACAGCCTGAGCGGACTCGGGCGGGCGCGTGCCATCGTCAACGCATTTGCGCGACTGCGATTTTGCACCCCATTTTCTGAAGCCGAATTTCACGAAAAGCGCGAAGCTTCGTATGCGCCAGAGGGCTTCGCGCCTTGGTTCGCGCTGCCCGGCCGACGCTCTGCGGGCACGAGCATCATCTCCGGCCATTGGTCGAGCGAAGGGCTTCGCTTGTTACCGGGCGTTAGCTTGCTCGACTCGGGCTGCCTGTGGGGCGGCGCGCTAACCGCGCTGCGCTTAGAAGATCGCGCCGTTTTTCAAGTCGCTAGCCAGCAGCCCCTCTCGCTCGCGCAGGACTAATTTGCGCGAACCACCGCTCGTATAGCCACCTCAGCGCGTTGTGCCACCTCTCGGCGCGTGAGCCCAGCGCAGCTAATCGCCTCCACGAAGCGAACCTCCACCACCACCGGTTCAGCGAGGTGAATGGCGCGCAAAGAATCCAGCAACGAGAGATCATCAATGTAGGCGGCAGCATCGGTGCGCACTTCCGCGCTCACCCCCTTGCTACGCGGCGCATGAAAGTAGCGCACCGCAACGACCCACACCTCGCCCTCGGAGGCCACAATCGGCTCCAGCAACGACGCATGAAATTTCAGTACGTCGCGACCATCGCTCGTCGTGCCCTCGGGAAACACCGCAACGGTTTCTCCAGCAGCGAGAAGATCCTGTACGACAGCCTTGAGTCGATGCGTGTCTTTTCGATCGCTTCGGTCAATAAACACTGTGCCCGCGTTTGCGAGCATGCGGCCCGCAATCGGCCACTGCCGAAGCTCGGCCTTGGCGATGAAATGGCACGCACGCTGCGAATTCAACGCGAAAATGTCCGCCCACGAGATGTGGTTGGCAACGAGCGTGACCGGTCGTTCGGCGTCGGTCGGAAAACCAATGGCACGAACCTCAATACCGGCCAAATGCAGCAGATCGCGTGACCAGTTTCGAGCCACGGCATGCCGCCGCACACTGTCGTCGCGGGCAAATACCGTCGCAGAAATCCACAACCCCTGAAGCAGTTTTGCGAACAGCCGGACGGTGCGCCAATAAAAAGCGATATCCATCAGCCGTTGCCGCCGATCAATATCGCACCAGAAAAGCGTCGACCGACGCAGGCGAGCGAACCAAAAATCCGTATCATTGCGTGCGAATTCCGCATTTTTTGCCGCGTTTGCCCTTGGGCATGACACTTTGCCCGTCCCAAACGCGTCTTAGCATGAGTACGGAACTAATTTTTTCAGGAGAGAAAACCATGTCACGCATTTTCGCACTCACCTTGGCCGCAGCCGCTATTGCGCTGGCCGGATGTGAAGCCACCCAGCCAAAAATTGGCTCTGATAGCGCCAAGACAGCCGCCACCGGCTCCGCTGGCGGTGCCGCTGCACAAAACGTCAACGCCAAACTTGGTCGTTGCGACCGACCCGCTGGGACAATAGCGATGGTCGAAGACACGAGTCTCGATTGGTATCGGGCGTACATGGACAAGTATCGCCTTGGTTCAACGACGCAAGTGTTGCGGCTACTAATTCAGCAATCGAACTGCTTCATTGTCGTGGAGCGCGGCCGTGCGATGGCAAATATGCAGCAAGAGCGCGCCCTTCAAAACAGCGGCGAGATGCGTCAAAACTCCAATTTCGGCAAAGGCCAAATGGTCGCTGCTGATTACTCGCTCACCCCCGAAGTGTTGATAAGCGCTCGTGGTACCAGTGGACTGGGTGCTGCGCTGGGCGGTTTCGGCGGTCGATTGGGCGTGCTGGGCGCAGTTGCGGGTGGCATCCAAACCAACGAAGCAGCGGTGATGCTCACACTCGTGGACAACCGTTCTGGCGTGCAGGTTGCGGCGGCCGAAGGCTCATCGTCCAATACCGACTTCAACCTAGGTGCAGTACTTGTGGGTTCTAGCGGCTTCGGTGGTGCTGGCGGCTACACGAGTACACCACAGGGTAAAGTGGTGACGGCTGCCTTTACCGACGCGTACAACAACATCATTAACGCGGTTCGCAATTACAGCCCGCAATCCATGGGCGACCGTGGCATGGGCACGGGTGGCCGTCTAACGGTGGAAGGTTCATCGCAGCAGCAAGGCGCTTCGGTGCAAGCGAGCCAAGCGGCTGGCCCATCGTCGAACCCCGCTGCCAACGCCAACATGTCAGTTCGTGATGCACAGGCCAAACTCAACGCGCTCGGCTACAAAGTCGGCGCGGTTGATGGTCAACTGGGTCGCGGCACGGTTGCACAAATCCGCGCCTTCCAGCGTGATCGTCGTCTCACGGTGAACGGTCAGCTTGACCAAGCCACGATGAACGAACTGGCGAAGTAATGTTCGCCGCGTCGCGCGGTTAAGCCGCGCGAACCAAAAGCCCGCCGCGTGCGGGCTTTTTTTATGGCCCGATTCGCGAATGTGATCCGATGTAGTCAAGGTGCAGATGATCGAATTCAACGACAATATCCCACACAAGTAATTCCGAGCCATCGTTAAGAGGCATCTATGTCATGTAGCCCCGACTGGTCCCCCGTAACCGCGCCGTCCCCGTTCAAACAAAGCGGCACGCACCGCGTGCCCAATCGTGTTTACAGTGACGAAGCGCTTTACGCGCGCGAGATGGATGCGTTTTTTCACCATGGCCATTGGTGCTACGTCGCGCTGGAGTGCGAAGTGCCGAATGCGGGCGATTACAAAGCTACTTTCATCGGCGAGAAACCGGTTATCGCGGTGCGAGATCGCGATGGCAGCATCAACGTTTTGGAAAACCGTTGTGCGCACAAAGGCGCGAAGTTTTGCCAAAAGGAATTTGGCAACGCGAAAGTATTCGTCTGCCCGTATCACCAATGGGGCTACCGCCTCAACGGTGAGCTAGCTGGCGTGCCGATGAAGAATGGCGTGAGCGGACAAGGTGGCTTTGATGCCGATTTCAAGCTCGAAGAACACGGCCTAAATCGGCTCAAAGTACATGTGCATAACGGCATTGTGTTTGCAAGTTTCGATCACGATGTAGAGCCTTTTGAAGACTACGTCAGCGCCGAGTTAATGCCGTTTTTTAACCGTACCTTTGACGGGAGAAAACTGACGCTGCTTGGCTACAACCGACAGCGTATTCGCGGCAATTGGAAGCTGATGCAGGAGAACATCAAAGACCCGTATCACCCCGGTTTGCTGCATGTCTTTTTCGTGACGTTTGGGCTTTGGCGTGCCGACCAAAAGAGCGAGCTGCGCATTGACCCACGCGGTCGCCATGCGCAGATGATTTCTACGCGAAATTCAGGCGGCGAGAACAAAGAGGTGACGGCGGGTGTAACGAGCTTCAAGCAGTCGCTCGCGCTCGAAGACCCGCGTTTGATGGATGTCGCGGTTGAGCCGTGGTGGGGGGGCCCGACAGCCGTGATGCAAACGATTTTTCCGAGCGTGATTATTCAGCAGCAAGTGAACTCGCTCTCTACTCGGCAAATCATTCCACAGGGGCCCGATGCATTCGATTTTGTGTGGACGCATTTTGGTTTTGCCGACGACACGCCCGAGATGACGGAGCGTCGCCTCAAGCAAGCGAATTTGTTCGGGCCGGCCGGACTTGTGTCGCTTGATGATGGCGAAGTCATCGAGTATTGCCAGCAAGCCACGACGGCGTACCCGGAGGGCGAATGCGTCGTCGAATTGGGTGGCAAAGACGGCGGTGCGCCGAGCCCACACATGGTCACCGAAACCCTGATTCGCGGCATGTACCGCTACTACCGCGAGACGCTGGGCTTATGAATCCGCACGCACTTTACGCCCTCATCACGCTCAACGCGCAGTACGGCGACGCGCTGGATCGATTCGATTTTCAAGCTTGGAAAGCGCTGTTTACCCACGATGCGGTGTATCGCGCGCAAGCAAGAGAAAACTTTGACCGCAACTTGCCGCTTGCCGCGATTTATCTCGACGGTCAAGCGATGATGGCAGACCGCATCACGGGCATCGAAAAAACGCTGGTGTTCGCGCCGCGATTCACGCGACACATTATTGGCCTGCCCATGTTGGTGGCCGAAAACACGGTGCGGACGCCGTTTCTGATCGTGCAAACCATCGGCGCGACGACGCCAGAAATGTTGGCGACGGGCTGCTATCACGACACGCTCGTAGAAACCGCAGAAGGCCTACGGTTCGCCGCGCGCAACGCCGTGTATGACAACGCCTTGATTCCTAATTCGTTGGTTTATCCGTTGTAATTTGCAACGTCGCTGCTGTGCTCGGTCTAGATTCCCGCCTTCGCGGGAATGACAAAAAATCTACCAAGCTTCGCGCCATGTCTCCACAAATTTTGCGCGAATTTCGGCGGGAGTGAATGAATGATTCTGTCCACCGCGTTCGCTAATTTTGATTGAGCCGAGCAGGCTGCCGAGCTTGCAGGCTTTCTCCACCGACCATTGATGCGCGATGCCGTACAGCAGCCCGGCGCGGAACGCGTCGCCACAGCCTGTTGGATCGACGAGCGTGGCGGCGGGTACGACCGGCACGTCCACCTGTTTGCCTTGCGTGTAAACGCGTGAGCCCTGCGCTCCGAGCGTGATGATGAGCGCCTTCAGTCCTGCCGCAAAAGATTCAATCGGGCGGCCTGTTTTCTGCGCGATCATTTCGGCTTCGTAATCGTTGACCGATAGGTAATCGGCCATTGAAATCAGCTCCACGATTTCGTCGCCGGAGAACGCGGGCATCGCCTGCCCCGGATCAAAAATGAACGGTACTTTTTTCGCAGCAAAGCCACGCGCGTGACGGAACATGCCGTCGCGGCCATCGGGCGCAACGATGCCGAGCGCGATGTTGTCCACGCCAGTCACATCAATGCGCTGCGACTGAAACATCGCGCCCGCATGAAAGCTTGTGATTTGGTTGTCGTCTAGATCGGTCGTGATGTGGCAATTCGCAGTGAGCGTGCCGGGTATATGCGTCAACGCATCCAGCCCAATGCCAAAGCGCGCCATGCGCTCGCGGTACTCAGCCCCGTCGTCGCCCACCGTCGCACAAATCACCGGCGCGCCGCCGAGCAAATTCAATGTGTAGGCAATGTTGCCCGCGCAACCACCAAACTCGCGCCGCATGTTTTCCACCAGAAACGACACATTGATCTTATGCGTAGCGCCCGGCACGATGTGCTCACCAAATCGCCCCTGAAACACACAAATGGTGTCAAAGGCCATCGAGCCGCAAATGAGGACGCGGGGTTCAAGAGTCATGTCGGTGCTTTCAGCGGGCAAAAGGGCATTTTAGGTTGACGCGACGCGCACGCCTTTTCGCGACAATCAATCGTCGCCGCAGTTCGTAGCCTCGATGCAACGAAGTGGAATCGAGGTTTCGAGCAAAACTGTCGGCGTTGATTGACCCGGCTTTTGGTTGCGCACCTAGCGCCCGCGGCGAAGCGTTAAGCGGGCGACGCGTACATGCCGGGTGCACTTACAGCTTTTCGCGTTAAACGACAGGTGGGTGGCACTTTCAGGCCAATTTCACCACAAGTCAATTAACAACAAAAATGGCCGCATCGACCGCCCGCCGGTCGCTTGACACATAAAGCTGTATAAAACCAAACTCGTCCAGTTACTCAAACGAGCTACTCCCGCACCCGCTTCGCCAGCGCACGCACTTGCGCATGCTGCCGCCGGCTTACGGGCAGGCGCTCGCTGCGACCGCGTAGCGTGACAATCCACTGCGCTTCGCCGTCGGCGTCGCCCACGTCACCTGGGCGTTCGAACGATTCGATCAAGTCCGCCCGCGCGAGGCAATTGCGGTGTAGCCGCAGGAAACGCCCCCCGAACTCTTCATCGATGCGCGTGAGCGAATCTTCGATCAAGTATTCGCGCTCGGCAGTCACCACCGTGATGTACTTTTGCTCGGCGCGGAAATAAAGCACGTCGTCGCTCGGCACTAAGAGCAGCCGCCCGCGTTCGCTGACGCTGAAAAAACGGCGCGCGCCGCGCGGCATGGCCTCGACCGCGCTGGCCAGCGCTTCAAGTGGCTTCGCCCGCTGCAACGCCGCCAACAGACGCTCGCGGCGCACGGGTTTCAAGAGGTAATCAACGGCCTGCACTTCGAACGCTTCGAGCGCGTGCTGCTCGTACGCCGTGATGAATATCACGCTCGGCGGCGACTCCATTTTTAGGAGATGCCGCGCGGTCTCCAAGCCGTCCATGCCGGGCATGTTGATGTCCAAGAGCAACACATCCGCGCCGTGCTGCGCGGCCTCTAGCGCGGCTTTGCCGTTGTCCACTTCGGCCACGACCGCATGCGGAAACGCAGGCTGCAATTCGTCAAGCAAATCAAACAATCGGCGACGCGCCGGCGGTTCGTCGTCGGCGATGATGATGCGGCTGGGGCGTGTGGCTTGGGGGCGAGAATCGAGATCGATGGGGGTCATGACGTGTGCGTACGATACGTTTGAATTATCAATAAATTGGCGTCATTCTCGGCGAAGCCGGGAATCCAGAAAGCGAACAAAGGGCTGCGTTTTTGCAGGGTGTTTCGCTGCGCCAACATCTGGATCCCCGCCTTCGGCGAGGATGACGCCAAAGGAGAGGATGCGGATAGCAAGCGCCGCCGAAGCGCGAGGAAGCTTGGGCATGCGCACATCAAACAATCGCTTTGGTATCGCCAGTTTTTCGGTACGGCAAAATCAACTGCACTTGATAGCGACCATCGCGCGGCCCTGCAACCATGCGTGCTTCTGCGTCGAAGTGCAGCGCGAGGCGTTCGCGGATATTGCTCATCGCCATTTTGTTGCCGCCGTGATGCGCGCCCGCTTGTTCGAGAAACGGATTCTTAACGGTAATGATGAGCTCACCGCGCAACCGGCTCACGTCGATCTCAATCGTGCCAGAGGCCTGTGTGGGCTCGATGCCGTGATAGACCGCGTTCTCGGCGATGGGCTGCAACACGAGCGGCGGCACCATCGCATCGGACGGCATTTTGTCGAGCTTCCAAACGACGCTCAGGCGGTCGCCGAGGCGCAGTTTTTCGAGATTGAGGTATTGCCGCGTGAGCGTGATTTCGTCTTGCAACGGTTGCAGCGTCCGGTTTTCGCGCATCAGCACGCGAAATAAATCAGCCATATCTTCGAGCGCCGCCTCGGCGCGTTTCGGCTCAGCGCGCAACACGCCCAACACGCCGTTAATCGAATTGAACAAAAAATGTGGCCGGATGCGCGCCTGTAGCGCTTGCAGGCGCGCTTCCGTCACGGCAGGCGAGAGCGCACGGCCCAAGGTGTGAAAGTAAACCAACACCGCCGCGAGCGCCATAAGCGCGAGCGGCACGGCGCGCCACGCAGGTAAGCGCAGCCAATGCGCCCAAACAAACACCAACACCGCCGTGAACACGAGTAACGCCGTCGCCGCTTGCCAATAGGCGAGGCGTCGCAGATACGGACTCGCCAACGCCCATGCCAACCCCACGCAAGCCGCCACAGGTACTGAATCGGCCAAGGCGAGGGTTAGGTTAATGATCGCGTCGGTCGGGGAAATAGCGGTGGCCAGCGCGAAAGCGGCCACCATCGCGAGGTAGAGCACCAGCGCGCGGGCAACGATTCCAAAGTTTCGCAGGTCGGGAAACACGGCCTCGCGGGCATCGCGCTCTTTGCGGGCTAAAATTTGCCCTGACACTGCTTTGGCGGGCGCTGGCGCAGACGCATGCACATATGCGGCGCGCGGCTTCATTGCCTTTGGCTGCGTCTCCTCGCTAGTGGCTTTTTGCCCACGGTTATCAATCATCACAGTATTGTCGAGCAATCGGTGGCGCACAGGCCACGGGTACGTCGATTGTGAACAAGCCCTCACTAACATGCAAGCAAACCCATCACCCGTAAACCACCCTTCAGCCGGTTGGTCGGGCCGATTCGACGAGCCGGTCGCCGAAATCGTCAAGCGCTACACCGCGTCGATCTCGTTTGACTACCGCCTCGCGGAGTTCGACATCGCCGGGTCGCTCGCACATGCGCGCATGCTCGCCGCATGCAACGTGATCACGGCGCAAGACCTGGCCGACATCGAACGCGGCATGGCCGAGATCAAAGCCGAAATCGCGGCAGGCAAGTTCGAGTGGCTGCTTGACCTTGAAGACGTGCACTTCAATATCGAAAAGCGCCTGACCACGCTTGTGGGCGACGCCGGTAAGCGCCTGCACACCGGCCGCTCGCGCAACGATCAAGTCGCCACCGACGTGCGCCTCTACACCCGCGCCGCTTGCGATCAGATCGCGCACTTGCTGGTGAAGCTGCAACAAGCGTTGGTGGCTTTTGCCGAACAGCACACCGACACCATCATCCCCGGTTTCACCCATTTGCAAGTCGCGATGCCGGTGACGCTGGGCCACCATTTGATGGCGTACGTGGAAATGTTTGCGCGCGACTATGAGCGCATCATTGATTGCCGCAAGCGCGTAAACCGCTCGCCGCTCGGAGCCGCGGCGCTCGCGGGCACGACGTTTCCGATTGACCGCGAAATGACCGCGAAGGCACTCGGTTTTGAGGCCGTATGTCGCAATTCACTCGACGCCGTTAGCGATCGTGACTTTGCGATCGAATTTATTAACGCGTGCACGATCACGATGATGCATCTTTCCCGCATGAGCGAAGAGCTGATTTTGTGGATGAGCCCGCGCTTTGGCTTCATCGATATTGCAGATCGCTTTTGCACCGGCTCGTCGATCATGCCGCAGAAGAAAAACCCAGACGTGGCCGAACTGGTGCGCGGCAAGATGGCGCGCGTACAGGGACACTTGGTCGCGCTCACGACCTTGATGAAAGGCCAGCCACTGACCTACAACAAGGACAACCAGGAAGATAAAGAGCCGCTGTTCGACACCGTCGACACCATCACACAAACGCTCATCATTTACGCCGACATGGTGGGCGGCATCCGCGTGAAAGCGGAGAACATGCGCGCCGCTGCGAGCGAAGGTTTCGCCACCGCAACCGACTTGGCCGATTACCTCGTACGCAAAGGCGTGCCGTTCCGTGACTCGCATGAGTGTGTGGCCCGCGCGGTCAAAGCCGCAGAACTCAAAGGCGTTGATTTGTCGGACTTGTCGCTCGCAGAATTGCAAGCGTTCTCGTCGGTGATTACGGATGACGTCTTCGCCTCACTCACGCTCGAAGGCTCTGTCGCGGCGCGCAAGCATATCGGCGGCACAGCACCGGAACGTGTGCGCGCCGAGATTGCGTTGGCGAAGGTGCGCCTCAATGCGCTGTAGCGTTGCGACTTGTAGGCGCGGCATCAGCCGCGCTAAGCATCCATGCGCGGCTGATGCCGCGCCTACAAAAAAACCCTCCGACGCGCGATGAACGCAGAAACCCTAGGCCTCATGGCGGGCACCCTCACCACTGCTTCGTTCGTTCCGCAAGTCTGGAAAATCTGGACTACACGCTCGGCGCGCGACCTGTCGTGGGGTATGGTCGCTGTGTTTTGTGCAGGTACATTTCTGTGGCTCGTTTACGGCATCGTCGTGGGCTCGCCATCGATCATCACCGCCAACGCCATTACATTTTTGCTCTCACTCGCGATCTGCGTGATGAAGCTTCGATTCGATAAACAACCCATTGGAGACGTAAGATGAAACTAGCATTCCTTGGCCTCGGCGTAATGGGTTTCCCGATGGCGGGCCACCTGCAAAAGGCTGGCCACAGTGTCACTGTCTACAACCGCAACGCTGAGAAATCCGCGAAGTGGGTCGCCACTTATGGCGGCGCATCTGGCGCTACGCCGCGCGAAGCCGCTGCGGGTGCGGACATCATATTGATGTGCGTTGGCAACGACAACGACGTGCGCTCCGTGGTTTATGGTGACAGCGGCGCGCTCGCCGGCATGAAGGCCGGTGCGGTACTGGTAGACCACACCACAGCCTCCGCCGAACTCGCACGCGAGCTTGACGCCGCAGCGAAAGCACAAGGCAAAGGCTTTATCGATGCGCCCGTTTCGGGCGGACAAGCCGGCGCCGAAAACGGCAAGCTCGGCATCATGTGCGGCGGCGATCTCGCCACGTTCGACAGCGTCAAAGACGTGCTCAACGTCTACGCAAAAGCCCTCGTGCGCATCGGCGACGCAGGCGCGGGCCAGCTCACCAAAATGGTCAACCAAATCTGCATCGCAGGCCTCGTGCAAGCCCTCTCCGAAGGCCTCGCCTTCGCGCAGAAAGCGGGCATCGACGCCAAACTCGTGCTCGAAGTGATCAGCAAAGGCGCAGCCCAAAGCTGGCAAATGGAAAACCGTGGCAACACGATGGTCGACGGCAAATTCGACTTCGGTTTCGCCGTCGATTGGATGCGCAAAGACTTAGGCATTTGCCTAGACGAAGCCAAACGCAACGGCGCACGCCTACCGGTAACGGCGCTTGTCGATCAGCTCTATGCCGACGTGCAGCAAATGGGCGGTGGACGGTTGGATACTTCTAGTTTGATTAAGCGGTTGGGCTAAGCGCCAACGCGCAAGTTGCTCACAAAGTGCCGCGCAGAGCGAAGCGCGAAAACGAGGCCGACGCCAGCGTAACAACGCTGCGTGGCCTCGGCCCAAAATCACGCGACATGCTCGGCCGCGTTGGCGTCACCAGCGCAGCCGAGCTAGAGGCGAGCGACCCGTTCACGTTGTATGCGCGCATCAAAACCGTTGACGCCAAGGCCAGCCTGAACCTGCTCTACGCGCTAATCGGCGCAATTGAGGATCGCGACTGGCGCGAGGTTGCCCGCGATGACAAGACGCGGATATTGATACGGTTGGATGATCTTGGGATTGCGCCGAAGTAGTTAATAGCTTTTCGCCTCCAGCGACCGCCGGGCGGCGGTTTCAGCCATTTTTAGCTAGTTGTTGACTAAGGCACAGATAAGGCTGTAAGGCTTATGCAGCAGTCGTTCCATGCAAAAAGCCTTATTTAATCCTCGGCAGAACGAATCATCCGCGACAAATGGAAACTCGCCAGTTTCCGGTCCTCAGCGTTCAGGGTGAGCGGTTCGTTCTTCAAGAACGACGGCAACGCTTTCGGCTCCAACACCCAAAGCTTCCTCTGCGACGTAGACGTCGCCTCGACGAACCATCCGGGGAAGACGATCACCGGCCACACTTCGAAATCTTTTCCCGTGCTCTCGCGCAATTGGGTGCGCAACCAAGCAGCCTGCGCCCTCGCCTGAACCACCGGATCGCGATCAGGTTCTTTGCCAGCCACCAGCAAGCGTTCGCCGTCAAAATTCACCTTCGCATTCGAGTGCGGCTTGTTCCACGTTTTTGTCTCAACGGTGAACACGCCCGCAGGACCGATCAACACGTGGTCGAGGTTGAATCCGTGACCGCGCACATCATGGAAAACTTGGTATTGCTCCGCGTGCAAACGATCAAGGAATTGGCCAACTGCCACTTCGCCCGAGATACCGAGCTTCAACAATCGCATCTGCTTTCGGACCGAGAAGAACCGCCACGCTGTGAACGACGTTGCGCTGACGGCGAGAACAGTGAACGTCCAAGGGTCATGCGGCAACTTCCACGCGTAGCGAGCCCATTCGTACACAGCCAGCGTGACCGTCACCAATGACGCAATCGCCCAAGGCATAAACTTGTCGTCATTCAATCGTTGCCGCTCATCGCGCAACGACTGCCCGGCTTGGCGAAGCGGTTTGTCCTTCAGGGGCGTACGCTGAGTCACCCTCCACCCCGCAGGGCAACTCCGATGGTCAAGGTGTTACCACCGTCGACAATTCTCACTAAGCAGTCGCCTCTTCCGCCGCCTCAGTCGGCGCGTCGCTATCAGGGAAGCCGAGTTTGACTTTGCCTTCCGTGTCGATGTCGATCTTTACCTTGCCGCCGCCGACCAATTTGCCGAACAGGAGTTCGTCGGCGAGTGCGCGGCGAATCGTGTCTTGAATCAGACGCGACATTGGGCGTGCGCCCATGAGCGGGTCGAAGCCGTGTTTCGCGAGGTAGTCGCGCAGGCCTGGCGAGAACTCAGGATCGACCTTTTTCTCGTGCAGCTGGCCTTCGAGTTCCAAGAGGAATTTGTCGACCACTTTGAGGATGACTTCGTGCGTCAGCGGCGCGAAGCTGATCGTGGCGTCGAGGCGGTTCCTGAACTCCGGCGTGAACATGCGTTTGATGGCTTCCATCTCATCGCCGACTTCTTTAGTGTTGTTGAAGCCGATGATATTTTTGGTAAGCGTTTCCGCGCCCGCGTTGGTCGTCATGACGATGATGACGTTGCGGAAGTCAGCCTTGCGACCGTTGTTGTCGGTGAGCGTGCCGTGATCCATGACTTGCAGAAGCACGTTGTAAATGTCCGGATGCGCTTTCTCGATTTCGTCGAGCAACAACACGCAATACGGGTGCTTGGTCACGCCTTCGGTGAGCTGACCACCTTGGTCGTAACCCACGTAACCCGGAGGCGCGCCAATCAGGCGGCTGACCGCATGGCGCTCCATGTATTCGCTCATGTCGAAGCGCAGAAGTTCTACGCCGAGGCTAAACGCGAGTTGACGCGCGACTTCGGTTTTGCCGACGCCCGTTGGGCCAGAAAACAGGAACGAACCAATCGGTTTGCGTGGATTGCCCAAGCCGCTGCGCGCCATTTTGATAGCGGAAGCGAGCGCGTCAATCGCTTTGTCTTGCCCGAAGACCACGTTGCGTAAATCTCGGTCCAGCGTTTTGAGGCTGCTGCGATCATCGCTGTTCACCGTCTTGGCCGGAATACGCGCAATCTTGGCGACGATCTCTTCGATCTCGGTCTTGCCAATGGTTTTCTTCTGCTTCGATTTCGGCAGAATTTTTTGCGCAGCACCGGCCTCGTCGATCACGTCGATGGCCTTGTCGGGCAAGTGACGGTCGTTGATGTGGCGCGCAGAAAGCTCGGCCGCGGCGGTGATCGCAGCGGGCGAATATTTCACGTTGTGGTGCGCTTCGTACTTCGGTTTGAGGCCGCGCAAAATTTCAACGGTTTCGCTGATCGAAGGCTCTACGACGTCAATCTTTTGGAAGCGACGCGCCAACGCGTTGTCTTTCTCGAAGACTTGGCGGAATTCGGAGTAGGTCGTTGCGCCGATGCACTTCAAGCCACCATTGGCGAGCGCGGGCTTTAGCAAATTGGATGCGTCCAGAGTGCCGCCGCTGGCAGCACCCGCGCCGATGATGGTGTGGATCTCGTCGATGAACAAAATGCCGTTGGCTTTTTCGCTCAATTGCTTGAGCACGGATTTCAATCGGGCTTCAAAGTCGCCGCGATATTTAGTACCTGCGAGCAACGCGCCCATGTCGAGCGAGTACACCACGCAGTCGGAGAGCACATCGGGCACTTCGCCGTCAACAATGCGCTTAGCCAATCCTTCGGCAATCGCGGTTTTGCCAACGCCAGCCTCGCCCACCAACAGCGGGTTATTTTTGCGCCGACGGCAAAGCACTTGCACCAAGCGCTCAAGCTCTGACACGCGACCGATCATGGGATCGATCTTGCCAGCTTTGGCTTGCGCATTGAGGTTCACGCAGAAGTTTTCGAGCGCGCCTTGTGGAGCCTCCTCTTTTTCCTGCTCGCCGCTGCCGGATTCGGCTTTTTCGTTTTTATCTTTCGGCACTTTGCTGATGCCGTGGCTGATGTAATTGACCACATCAAGACGCGTTACGCCGCGTTGATTGAGGAAGTACACCGCGTGTGAATCTTTTTCGCCGAAGATGGCGACCAGCACATTCGCGCCCGTGACTTCTTTTTTGCCCGACGACTGCACATGCAAAATCGCGCGCTGAATCACGCGCTGAAAGCCTTGCGTGGGTGTGGTGTCGCTCTCGCTGTTTTGCGGCAAGCGAGGCGTGTGTTCGTTGATGAAATTGGCAAGCGCGGTGCGCAATTCGTCGAGATCGACGGCGCAGGCGCGGAGCACTTCGGCCGCGCTCGGGTTGTCGAGCATGGCCAAGAGCAAATGCTCAACGGTGATGAATTCATGACGCTTTTGTCGTGCGTCGACAAACGCCATGTGAAGGCTAACTTCCAACTCTTGCGCGATCATTATTTACTGCCTTGCTGTCGGCGTGAATCCGACTATTTCTTGCGTCCGCCACGGCTGCACGATAGCAGCGTTAGTGGGCTCTCGTCCTGCGTAGATCACGAACAATCTAATCAGGCTCCATCGTACACTGAAGCGGATGTTGATGCGCCTCGGCAAGCTCTGCCACCTGCGCCACTTTGGTGTCCGCCACTTCCTTGGTGAACACGCCGCAAGTTCCGCGCCCGGAGCGATGCACTTGCAGCATGACTTGCGTGGCTTGTTCACGCGTCATCGCGAATACGCCTTGCAAGATACCGACGACAAAATCCATCGGCGTGTAATCGTCGTTGAGCAGCAACACCCGATACATCGGAGGCGGCTTGGTGCTGACGCGCTCGGCTTCGAGCACCGTGCTGTCGTTGGGCGATTGAGGGGGGTGAGTCTGGCGGGGATCGGTGGACATACTGCGTTTCGGTTGATAACAAGGAATATCGGTCGAAAACCTGAATTTTCAAGAGCCGCTGGTGAGCATACGGCATGAAAGCAACGCGCCAAGCCCCGGCTTTTCCGTGCGACAGACCAATCGAGCCACAATCCCCAGCCTAATTGACACAAAACAACATTAACCCCTTGACGATTGGGGTCGCCAAACGCTACAAAGTCGGCAGGGAAAGCGTTTCAGCGCTGCTGACCGGCAGTGAAATACGCATTCTGATACGCGAAACGCGCCACAACGCGTCGCATAAAAACAAGCATGATCTGGTAGTACAGGGAGTATCGATATGACAACAGGCACAGTAAAGTGGTTTAACGACGCCAAAGGTTTTGGCTTTATCAAGCCAGACGACGGCACCGAAGACGTGTTCGCGCACTTCTCGGCGATTCAGATGGACGGCTTCCGTTCGCTGAAAGAAGGCCAAAAAGTAGCGTTTGAAGTGGTGCCAGGCCCAAAAGGCAAGCAAGCATCCAACATTCAAAACCCGCCGCAGTAACTCACTGCCCGGAAGAAAAAGGCCGCATTTGCGGCCTTTTTTTATGCTTTTACATGCCGTTCGCATATGAGACTTGTCTGGCACTGCTTTTGCAATGCACGGGTATCTAGCACTTCGATGCGTCCCTTACGGTCGCCAATCTCCTCCGCCTCGGCATGTCCACCACACGCACCTTTCTCTCCAACGCAGCGCCCTCGCCTTCGGTAAGCACCGCGGCGTGCGTGCGCAGCCGTGCCAAGCGCGGAAGCGCCTTGGCACAGGGCGCGTTCTGGGTGATGGCACGTCGCATCACACTGGTCGCAGCTGGCGTGGACGCGGCGATGCTTTTGCTGTTCCTCGCGCTGGGCTCACCGCTGTTGGCGTGGATGAACGTGGTCAGCGTCGGCATGTACGCGGTGGCGAACTGGTGTCTCGCACGTCGGTTAAACGCACCGGCAGTGGCTCTGATCTGGGTTGAGGTGCTGGGACACGCCGCCCTGGGCACCCTGGTGGTGGGCTGGAATAGTGGTTTCCACTATTACTTGCTGATGTTCATTCCGGCTATCGTCGTCAGCTCGCGTTGGCGCGAAGCGATTCCGATGTTGGCTGTCTTGTATGTGACTTATTTGGGCATGTATGCCGCATCGCGTCACTACGGCGTCGCAGCGCCACTGAGCGAAACCGGTCTGTGGATCGTGCACACCTTTAACGTTGCGGTTGTGTTCGCGATGGCGGCCTACACTGCGCGCTTCTATTACGGCATGGTTCGAAGCGCCGAGCGCAAGTTGGTTGAACTCGCCACCAAGGACTCACTGACCGGTCTTTCAAACCGCGGTCACATGCTCGCACTCGCCGAACACGAAATCTCCCGCGCACGGCGCTCGGGCGAACGCATCGCGCTCATCATCGCAGACATTGATCATTTCAAAAAGATCAACGACGGCCGCGGTCACGAGGCGGGCGACAAAGTGCTCGTGCACACTGGAAAGCTACTCGCCGCTCTCTGCCGCGAGCAAGACGTTGTCGCGCGCTGGGGTGGCGAAGAATTTTTGATTTTGTTGCCTGCGACGGCGCTGGCGTCTGCCCAGGACATCGCCGAGCGCTTACGCTCAGAAATCGCCGCCAGCCCGGTCGTATACGGCAACACTTGCGCGAGCTGCTCGCTGTCGTTTGGCGTCACCACGCTCTCGCCAAGTGAAAGCTTCAACACCGCCATCGCCCGCGCTGATCGCGCACTCTACCGAAGCAAAGCCGAAGGGCGTAATCGGGTGACAGTGTTGGCGTAAGCTCGGCACACATCACGAGCTTTGTCAGCGGCGTCTCGATTACCGCTCGGCGAGCCTTCATGGAAAACCACTAATCGATTAGCCAGCCCGCGCCAGAAAAAACGGCCACCCGAAGGTGGCCGTTGATTTCAGCGTGAAGCTTGAGTCACGAGCCGCAGGCGGCTCGTGACGTTGGCTGTCGGCTTAGGCGAACGATGCGAGTGCTGCGTTGAGCGTTTTGCTCGGGCGCATGATGGCCTTCACTTTGTCGGCGTCGGCGAAGTAGTAGCCGCCGATGTCCGCGGGCTTGCCTTGCACTTCGGAGAGTTCGGCAACGATCGCTTGCTCGCCGTCGGTGAGGGCTTTTGCTAACCCGGCGAATTTCGCGGCGAGTGCTGCGTCTTCAGTCTGCGCAGCGAGCGCTTGTGCCCAATACATCGCGAGGTAGAACTGGCTACCCCGGTTGTCGAGCTGGCCGGTTTTTGGCGATGGGCCTTTGTTGTTGTCGAGCAGCTTGCCGGTGGCAGCGTCGAGGGTTTTCGCGAGGATTTTCGCAGCGGCGTTGTTGGTTTTGAGGCCCAAGTCTTCCAAGCTCACAGCTAGCGCCAGGAATTCGCCCAGCGAATCCCAACGCAAGTGATTTTCTTCAACGAGCTGCTGAACGTGCTTCGGCGCAGAACCGCCCGCACCCGTTTCGTACATACCGCCGCCAGCCATCAATGGCACGATGGAGAGCATTTTGGCGCTGGTGCCCAGCTCCATGATCGGGAACAAATCTGTGAGGTAATCGCGCAGGATGTTGCCAGTGACCGAGATGGTGTCGAGACCACGAATGACACGTTCGAGCGTGTAGCGCATGGCGCGCACTTGCGACATGTGCTGAATGTCGAGCCCCGTCGTGTCGTGATCTTTCAGGTACAGCTCAACCTTTTTGATCAGCTCGTTTTCATGGGGGCGGTATGGGTCGAGCCAGAACACCGCTGGGGTGCCGGAATTGCGCGCACGCGTCACGGCGAGCTTCACCCAATCGCGAATCGGCGCGTCTTTACATTGGCACATACGCCAGATGTCGCCGGGCTCGACGTTTTGCGAGAGCAACACTTCGCCTGTTGCGATGTCAACGATGTTGGCCACGCCTGCTTCGGTGATCTCAAACGTTTTGTCGTGTGAGCCGTATTCCTCGGCTTGCTGCGCCATCAGGCCTACGTTCGGCACGGAACCCATCGTGGTGGGATCGAAGTTGCCGTTGGTTTTGCAAAAGTTGATGATCTCTTGGTAAATGCGCGCGAACGTCGATTCGGGCATTACGGCCTTCACGTCCTTCAAGCGGCCATCTGCGCCCCACATCTTGCCGCCGTTACGAATCATCGCAGGCATCGACGCGTCAACGATGATGTCATTGGGCGAATGGAAGTTGGTGATGCCTTTGGCGGAATCGACCATCGCGAGTTCTGGGCGATGTTCATGGCAGGCGTGCAAATCGCGCTTGATTTCGTCGCGCTTGGATTGCGGCAGCGTGGCGATCTTGTCGTAGAGATTGGCCATGCCGTTGTTCACGTTCACGCCGAGTTCGTCGAACAATTTGCCGTGCTTCTCAAACGCGTCGCGATAGAAAATTTTAACGCAGTGACCGAACACGATGGGGTGGGACACCTTCATCATGGTCGCCTTCACGTGCAGCGAGAACATGACACCAGTTTTGTGGGCGTCTTCGATCTCTTTTTCGTAGAAATCACAGAGCGCCTTTTTGCTCATGTTCATGCTGTCGATCACTTCACCTGCGAGCAGCTTCGTGAGCGGCTTCAGCACAATCGTTTTGCCCGCAGCGGTGACCAATTCCATACGAACGTCGCGCGCGTTGTCTAGCGTCATCGACTTTTCGCTATGGTAGAAGTCGCCGTGCTGCATGTGCGAAACGTGCGAGCGCGAGGCTTGGCTCCATTCGGTCATGCTGTGCGGATTTTTGCGGGCGTACTCTTTGACCGCCTTCGGAGCGCGTCGGTCCGAGTTGCCTTCACGCAAAACCGGATTAACCGCGCTGCCCATGCATTTGTTGTAGCGCAGGCGGATCGCTTTTTCCTCGGGCGTTTGTGGCTGCTCGGGGAAATCGGGCAGTTTGTAGCCTTTAGATTGAAGCTCGCGAAGGGCCGAAACCAATTGGTTTTGCGACGCGCTGATGTTCGGGAGCTTGATGATGTTGGTGTCGGGCAACAACGTGAGGCGACCGAGTTCCGCTAGATTGTCCGGCACTTTCTGTGCGTCGGACAGGAACTCAGGGAACTCACCCAAGATTCGCGCCGCGACCGAGATGTCGCTTTTCTCAACCAAGATGCCCGCGGGCTTGGTGAAGGTGCGAATAATCGGCAGGAAGGCTGCGGTGGCTAGCGCCGGTGCCTCATCGGTAATGGTGTAGATGATGGTCGGCTGCTTGTTGCTCATCGCTGTCCTTTTGGAATCGAGGTTGGTTCAATACGGCCCGCTTCTGGCGAAAGTCCGTAGATATGCATAGGTGAAATTTTGCCTCAAATTGCTTGCAGCGCTCTGACGGGTGTCAATGTGGCGTAAGTCCCGTCGAAACTCCGTCAAAAACGGCGCGGGCGATATTGCCCGGCGGGGATCGCAATGGGTTCGTCGAGGCCTCGGCGCAGAGGGTTGCCCGACCACTCACGAGACTGTCGTAAGGCCCCTTTTTCTCGCGCATTCTGGTCTCAGAAAGCTCCAATTTTTTCTAAAGTCTGAGTAACGCTCACAGAATTTTCAATTAACAATCAATGAGTTATGTGCACTTCCCTCGGTTGACATGAGAAAACGCTCCATCTGTCGTCCGGAGTGCTACTGCGTCGCTAAAAACGCTCAACGACGCTTCGCATGCGTCTGTCCTCAAGGCGTTTTTTTTAGGCACTTACATTTCGAGGATTTGGTCCATGACCATCGTTTCGTCACGCGTGTTTGCGCAGGTGGCTCCGCTTTTTGTCGCCCTGCTCGCCGGCTGTACGTCTGCCCCACCCGCCCCAGCTCCGACGCCCGCTCCCGCCTTTGCGCCGCGCCCGGCGGTCGTGCTGCCCATTTCGCAGATTGATCGCGGCGTGCAGATTGTGTTGCTCGATACGGTGTTGTTTCAGGTGGGCAAGGCGGATTTGAACGCCGGCGAAAGCGGTCCTTATCTGGACCGTGTCGCCCATCAGCTGAAAACAAAAACAAGCAAACGCGTCGCGGTGGAAGGCCAGACCGACCACACGGGCGCGGCCAACTAAACCAAAAGCTTGCAGCACAACGCGCTAATTCAGTGGCGAACGCCTTGGTCAGCCATGACATGCCGCAGGGGCGCATTGCGCGCACGTTTTTTTCGCTTGGCTAGCCCGCCGCGCCCACCGCTCTTCGAGTGGGTCGTGGGTCGCCGCCCCATTCGCCGCACCGAGCGCAACGCGATGGCATCCGCCCGCGCGTGGCGTTAATGACGCATGCGCTGACGGCAGCTCGCGGTGGCGGTGATGCAACGGTGCAGTGGTCAGCGCCGATTTCAGGCCGCAATCACCGCCTAACGCACTTAGATATTGAGTTTGCTACGTTACGCTGCGGAAAGTTATCGACCTTCTAAAAAATAACCCTGCAACGACCGCCCAGTGGTCGTTGCAGGCAAAAAGCTGTATATACAATCCAAAAACCGTCTGCGTACTGCGGCAAGTCAGACATCGCGGCTATTTTCGGACAAGCGCTATGCCACCACGCAAGCCCAATCGGTCAGAAATAGCGCGTGCCGTGGCTTGGACCTCCTTGGCAATGGGACTCGTCCATGTCGCATCAAATTCCGCAGCCGGACCGAGCGCGGTCAGCGCCAGCGCGATCTCTCCGCTGTAGTCGAAAACGGGCGCAGAAAAGGCGTTGACGCCGGGCACGGGATTGCCTTGCGCGCGCGCTAGGCCGCGCTGGCGCACGTTCGCCAATTCGCCCGACAACGCCTCAAGCGCGCGCTTGCTAGCGCTCTGGCTCTTGGCGTCGGGCGCGGTCGCCGTGAGCGCGGCGTCGATTTCCGCAGCGGACACATAAGCCGCGAACACAAGCCCAGTTGCCGTTTGGTTGAGTTGCATCACGGTGCCGGTGCGCATATTGACGTGAATCGGACGCACCGATTGCTCGAAACGAACGATGGTCGGGCCGTAATTGCCCCATACCGCAATCGCTGTGGAATGCCCGATGCGAGCCGATAGACCGGCCATTTCGGCCGTGGCAATTTTCACGGCATCGAGGCGGTTTAGGCTCACGAGCCCCAGCTCCAAGGCCAGCGGCCCGAGGTCATAGCGCCCGCTCACCGCGTCTTGCTCCATCAAACCAAGCTTACAAAAACTCACGAGATACGCGTGCGCCTTGGCGGCCGGCATGTCGGCGGCTTCCGCCAGCTCTTTGAGCATCATCGCGCCGTCGCTGCGCGTGAGCGCATGCAATAAGCGTCCGCCTACATCAATCGACTGAATGCCGCGCTGCGTTTTGGCCATAGGTGGAAGTGTGTTGTGAATTTGTTAATAACGAACTAATTTACTTTTAGCGAATTCACAGTTAACATGCAAGTCAATCCACTAGTCCGCTCGACGGATTCGAGAACTCGAATTTCGCATCGTCAACACAAAAAATCATGGCCACCGAAAAAAAATTCGCCTCACACGCCGATCTTGAAATCAAGAAAGTGTCGTTCGACAAACTCTCCGACAACGCGTACGCGTACACCGCAGAGGGCGACCCGAATACCGGCATCATCATCGGCGACGACGCGGTGATGGTGATCGACACACAAGCCACGCCGATCATGGCGCAAGACGTGATTCGCCACATTCGCACTGTCACCGACAAGCCGATCAAATACGTCGTGCTTTCGCACTACCACGCGGTACGCGTGCTGGGCGCTGCGGGCTACAAAGCTGAGGGCGCGGAGCATGTGATCGCGTCGCAAGACACCTATGACTTAATTGTCGAGCGTGGCGAGCAAGATAAAGCGAGCGAAATCGGCCGCTTCCCGCGTCTCTTCCAAAACGTAGAGTCCGTGCCGCCCGGCATGACCTGGCCGACGATGACATTCAAAGGCGAGATGACGCTGTGGCTCGGCAAACTTGAAGTGAAACTGATGCAAGTCGGTCGCGGCCACACAAAGGGCGACACCATTGCGTGGATTCCGTCGCAGAAAGTGCTGTTCTCTGGCGACTTGGTGGAGTTTGATGCCACGCCATATGCGGGCGACGCTTACTACGAAGACTGGCCCGCCACACTCGACGCGATTGCCGCATTGAAGCCAGAAAAATTGGTGCCCGGACGTGGCGCGGCACTGAAGAACGCCGAGCAAGTCGCCGCGGGCCTCAAGGGTACGCGCGAGTTTGTGAGCGAGCTTTACGCATCAGTGAAAGCGGGTGCACAGGCTGGGAAAGACTTGAAGGCCGTGTATCGCGAAACCTTTGATCGATTGAAGCCGAAATACGGTCACTGGGTAATCTTTGATCACTGCATGCCGTTCGACGTGACGCGCGCGTACGATCTCGCCACGGGCCACGCCGACCCACGCATTTGGACAGCTGAGCGCGATATTGACATGTGGAAGGCGCTGGAAGGCTGAACGCAGTACGGTGTGCAGCCTTACCTGCACGACCAAGCGGCTGCATTAAATACTCAGCGTGAGCACAGCGAGGAGGCTAAGTGCTAAAGACCTACACCTACCCAAAATACGAATTCACACGCCCGCCGGAAATGAGCGGTGCAGCGGAACGTCGCTATCCCGTCATCATCGTGGGCGCGGGGCCGGTGGGCCTGACCGCCGCGCTTGACTGTCAGCTCAACGGCGTCGATGCGATCGTATTGGACGACGACGATACGGTCTCGGTGGGTTCGCGCGGGCTTTGCTACGCGAAGCGTGCGCTCGAAGTTTTGGATCGCGTGGGCGTGGGTGATGCTGTAGTCAACAAGGGCGTTGAATGGAATGTGGGTCGCACATTCCATGGCGAGAAGGAGGTTTACAACTTCAACCTGCTCCCCGAACCGGACCACAAGCGTCCGGGCATGATCAATTTGCAGCAGTATTACCTTGAGCAATTTCTCGTCGACCGCTGCGTCGAAACTGGCGTTGAGATTCGTTGGAAAAGCAAAGTCGTTGCGATCACGCAACACGACGATCACGCAACGCTAAAAGTGGAGACACCTGAAGGCTCGTATGAAATCGAAGCCGAATGGTTGATCGTCGCCGACGGCGCACGCAGTCCCATTCGCACCATGCTCGGCCTCGATATTGAAGGCAAAGTTTTCCAGGATCGCTTCTTGATTGCCGACGTCGTGATGAAGGCTGAATTTCCTGCCGAACGCTGGTTTTGGTTCGATCCGCCGTTTCATCGCAATCAATCGGTGCTGCTGCACCGTGAAGCGGACAACGTCTGGCGCATCGACTTTCAGCTCGGCTGGGACGCTGATCCGCAACTCGAGCGCCAGCCCGAACGCGTGATCCCGCGCATCAAAGCGATGTTGGGGGAAGATCGCGAATTCGATTTGGAATGGGTGAGCGTTTACACGTTTCAATGCCGTCGCATGGCGAGCTTTAATCACGGACGGGTGCTTTTCGCGGGCGATGCTGCGCATCAGGTGTCGCCTTTCGGCGCGCGCGGCGCGAACTCCGGCGTGCAAGACACCGATAATTTGGTGTGGAAATTGAAGCTCGTGATCGAAGGCAAAGCCCCTGTGAAACTGCTCGATACGTATTCGTTCGAGCGCTGTTGGGCAGCAGACGAAAACTTGATGAACTCCACGCGGTCAACGGATTTCATTACACCGAAAAGCAGTGCCAGCAAGACCATTCGTACCGCCACGCTACAGCTCGCCCAGAAACACGCCTTCGCGCGAAAACTCGTCAATTCTGGCCGCTTGTCGGTACCTTCGTTCTACGTTGATTCGCCACTAAACACGCCCGACGTTAACGAATTTAACGGCAGCATGGAGCCCGGCGCGCCGCTGGATGACGCACCCGTTTCTGTTGACGGTCGCGCGTCGTGGCTGCTCGACCACATAGGCAATCGCTTTCAGCTGATGGTGTATTGCGACGACGCGTCGACACTTGATCTTGCGTTGCTACGCTCGGTACAGGACGTCGAAGTTGTTGTCGTCACAAACCGCGACCATTTGCTGGACGGCGTAACTGTTTTGCACGATGTTAAAGGCCGTTTTGCACTGCGATACGATGCGAAACACGGCACCACTTATCTTGTGCGCCCCGATCAACACGTGTGCGCTCGTTGGCGCACCTTTGACGCGGCACGCGTAAACGCCGCGCTTGCGCGCGCTACGTGCAACGCCTGAGCGAAAGTAATTTCATGCCCCTTGAACTCAACCCCAACTTCCGCGAGACTGGTAAACGCTATCACCGCGATTTTTCGCCAGGTGACGATTTTTATCAATTACTGATAGACACTCATCGCGATTTGACCGATGAACAAAGTGCCCTATTGAACGCCAAGCTCGTGCTGCTGCTCGCGAATCATATTGGCGACATATCGACGCTGCGCGAAGCGATGGCGCTGGCGCGCGAAGACGTTTAGCAATGGTGCGGTTAACCGCACCCTACCAAATACACCGCTCACCGAAAAGGAGAAATCTCATGCTCGTACAAAGACTTCACCACGTAGCCTATCGTTGCATCGACGCGAAACAAACCGTCGAGTGGTACAAAAAGCATCTCGACATGGATTTTGTGTTGGCAATTGCCGAGAATCAGGTGCCATCCACCAAGGCACCAGACCCTTACATGCATGTGTTCCTCGATATGGGCCAAGGCAACGTGCTCGCGTTTTTCGAATTACCCGCCAGCCCACCGATGGATCGAGACAACAACACGCCGTCGTGGGTGCAACATTTGGCGATGAAGGTGGATTCAGTCGCTACGCTCATCAATGCCAAAGCGCGCCTCGAAGCCGCTGGCATTGACGTAATCGGCCCGACTGACCACACCATTTTCAAGTCAATTTACTTCTTCGACCCAAATGGACATCGCCTCGAACTGGCAGTTGACGTGGGCACGCCAAAGATGCACAAAATGCTCGACGAAGTAAAGTGGGAGATGCTCGAAGAGTGGAGCAAAACCAAGCGCGCACCGACGCACGCGGCATGGATGCACGACGGCAGCATGGCGCAAGAAACGACGGCATAGCGCTCCGGATTAGCCAAAACACGCTTTGCATCGGCACCTCCTTCTTAGATGAAATGCCATCGACGTAGGGCAGGCACTGCCCGCCTCCAACGCACACGCGAAGCGTCACGTCAAATCGCCCTCGACATCAATTACGCGACGGGCTGTGCCCGTCCTACTAAAGAATTAACACCATGATTCAACTCAACGAAACTCACGATACCGCGCTGCATAGTTGGGTCGCATCCGCCAACAACGCCACAACCGATTTCCCAATTCAAAATTTGCCTTTCGCGGTATTTCGTCGCAAGGGTACGAATGAGGCGTTTCGTGGCGGCGTAGCCATTGGTGACCAGGTGCTTGACCTTGCTGCGCTCCACGGCGCAGCGGTGCTCTCCGACGAAGCCGCGCGCGCGTGCGCTGCAGCAGCCGAGTCATCACTTAATCACTTTATGTCAATGGGAAACGCCGCGTGGTCCGCGCTGCGACTTGCACTGTCTCGATTACTGCGCGAAGGTTCCGCGCATCAATCAACATTGGATACCTGTCTTGTTGCACAAAGTGGTGTTGAGTTTTCGGTGCCCGCAAAAGTTGGCGACTACACCGATTTCTTCACCTCTGTTCACCACGCCACCAACGTCGGAACGCTGTTTCGCCCGGACAATCCGCTACTGCCAAATTACAAGTGGGTTCCCATCGCCTATCACGGTCGCGCTTCATCGATTGGCGTGTCCGGCGAATCGTTGCATCGACCCGTCGGACAGGTATGCGGTGCAGGACAAACAGTGCCGGTCGTGCAGCCTTCCAAACGGCTCGATTTCGAACTTGAAATGGGCATTTGGATCGGCACCGGAAACGCGCAGGGGCATCGCATCAACGTCGCCGACGCCGAGACGCACGTCTTCGGCATGTGTTTGCTCAACGACTGGTCAGCGCGCGACGTGCAGGCGTGGGAATATCAGCCTTTAGGCCCCTTTCTCGCGAAGAATTTCGGCTCCACCATTTCGCCGTGGATCGTCACGATGGAAGCACTGGCTCCTTATCGAACCCCCTTTACGCGTCCTGCCGACGACCCACAGCCACTTGCATATCTTGACGCGCCCGCCGTGTGGGCATCGGGTGCTATCGACATTCAACTTGAGGTGCTGCTTGAGAGCGCGAAGATGCGCGCCGAGAATTTAGGGGCGCAGCGATTGGGTCACAGCAATTTCACCGACAGCTACTGGACCATCAGCCAGATGGTTGCGCACCATACGGTGGGTGGGTGTAACCTGCAACCAGGTGACTTGTTTGGCAGCGGAACCATGTCCGGTGCGACCGTCGACGCGCGCGCAAGCCTACTGGAGTTGACCAGTGGCGGCAAAGAGCCCGTCACGCTGGCAAGCGGTGAAACCCGCACATTCTTAGAGGACGGCGACGCTATCATTTTGCGGGCGAACTGTCGCAAGCAGGGCGCGGCGAATATCGGTTTTGGCGAATGCAGAGGACAGATCGCGCCAGCGCTTATCTAATCCGGATTCGCTGACTAAGTTTCGTTGAAAACGAACGCAGAGACTTGGTTTCCCGCTGGGCGCTCGAATCGGCGCAATAAGAATATCGTCCACACCGGCGTCGCATAAACGCCAGTACACTCAAGAAAATAGGGAGCATCGATGTCGACCACAACACCTTTAGCAGGGAAATTGCCGGCCCGCTTTGACCACGTTGGGAGTTTTCTGCGCCCCAAGTACTTGCTAGATGCACGGGAACAGAAAGCTCGCGGCGCAATTAGTGCCGATGACTTGCGAGCGGTGGAAGACCGAGCGATTGCCGACGTCGTGGCTTTTCAAGAATCGGTGGGGCTGAAGTCGATCACTGACGGTGAATTCCGACGCACCTACTTTCACATCGACTTTCTCGAACAGCTGGGCGGCGTGAAAACCGATGTGCCCGTCACCATCAAGAAGCCGGACGGAAGTCTCGAACTTGCGCCTCCCGTGATGCGCGTCATCGACAAAGTTCGGCACGTGAAAGATATTCAGTTGGCCGACTTTAACTTCCTTAAGCAACAGGTCAGTGCGGGCAACACGCCGAAGGTCACCATTCCATCGCCGACGATGCTGCATTTTCGCGGTGGCCGTGCCGGAATCAGTAAACAGCACTATCCCGAACTAGACCCGGTGTTTTACGAGGATGTTGCGCAGGCCTACGGTGACGAGTTGCGCTCGCTCGCCGCCGCTGGCTGCAATTACGTGCAGATGGACGACACCAATCTCGCGTACCTGTGCGACGACAAAATGCGCGAAGCGGCTCGTGCACGCGGAGATGATCCAGATGAATTGCCGCATCGGTACGCGGCGTTCATCAACCGTGTCGTTGCACAAAAGCCCGCTGGCATGACGCTCGCAGTGCATCTGTGTCGCGGCAACTTCAAGAGCACTTGGGCGGCAGCTGGCAGCTACGAGCCAGTCGCAGAGGCATTGCTTTCAGAAATGAATGTCGACGCCTATTTTCTGGAGTACGACGACGCACGCTCAGGTGACTTTAAGCCCTTGCGATTCCTCCCGAAGGGCAAGACAGTGGTGCTCGGACTGGTCACCACCAAACTTGGAGCGCTCGAGAGCAAAGACGATCTCAAACGCCGTATCGACGAAGCGGCGCGCTATGCGCCGATGGAGCAATTGGCACTCTCACCGCAATGCGGTTTTTCAAGCACAGTGCACGGCAACGACATCGCAGTCGAGGCGCAGCGCGCCAAATTGCAGCTTGTGGTTGAAACCGCGCGCGAGGTCTGGGGCGATTGATCGTTAGCAACCATCGTAAGCGATACGCGTATTAGGAATCCGTTGAATCGACGCGTTACATCGAAGCAGTAACTCAATGAATCGGACACCACACTTCTAAGGAGGAAGTTATGACACGTAAGTTTTCAATCGCGCACGCCTTCGCAGCGCTAAGCGCCGGGGCACTCATGACCGGCGTTGTATCGGCTCAGGAAATCACGCTTAAGGTCTCGCATTTTTGGGCACCGCAGGCGATGGCTCCCACTAAGATCATCGGTCCGTGGTGCGACAAAATCAACAAAGAATCCGGCGGCAAGCTGAAGTGCCAAATATTCCCAGCCATGTCGTTGGGTGGAACACCGGCACAAGCGTACGACCAAGCAAAAGACGGAATTGCCGACGTTGTGTACACGCTTCCGGGCTACACGGCCGGACGCTTCCCGTTGATGGAAGCGTTCGAGCTGCCGTTCATGAACCTAAACGCGGAGGCGTCGTCACAAGCGGTTTGGGACTACTACCTCACAACGCCAGCCGTGCAAAAAGAGTTCGCTGGTGTGAAGCCTCTGGCCTTTCACACGCATGACGAGGGCTACGTCCACACCAAAGACCGGCAAGTCAAAACAATCGCGGACTTTAAGGGACTGAAAATGCGTGCGCCGACGCGTCAGACTAACAAACTGTTGGCGAAGCTTGGCGCAACTCCGGTTTCGATGCCGTTGCCCGCAATTCCCGATGCCGTCAGCAAAGGCGTTATCGATGGTTTCATGCTGCCGTGGGAAGTGATCCCGAGTGTGAAACTACACGAAATGGTGAAATTTCACTCTGAGACCGACCCAAAAGAGCGCGCGCTATATAGCGCTGTTTTCATCATGGCGATGAACCCTGCAAAATATGATTCCTTGCCGGCCGACTTGAAGAAGGTCATCGACAACAATTCTGGTGCGGCGCTGGTCAAACACATCGGTAAGACGTGGGACGAGTCCGCCGCCCCTGGTCGTAAGGCGGCTTCGGATCGAAAAAACACGTTCTACATGATTCCTAGCAGCGAATTGGCGCAGTGGAAAGCGGCCTCTGCGAGCCTTTACGACGAGTGGATCGCCGAGGCCACTGCGAAGGGCAACGATGGCAAAGCACTGCTTGCCAAGGCTCAAAGCCTGATCAAAAAGTACGAAAAATAATATATCTGGCATCGCGCACCTGACGAGCCCGCTCGTCAGGTCGTTGCGAAGACGCGTACGTAAAACACGGTCTGCCGATTTGGGGGGGGCGAGAATGAATTGGACACGCTGGATTGAGCGCGCTGCGCTGGCCTTGGCTGTCATGGGCGGTGTGCTTTTGATGCTGATCGCGGCCATGACCGTCGTCTCGGTGATTGGTCGTGCGGCGTTTGGCAAGCCCGTGCCGGGCGATATTGAAGTAACGCAGTACGCAATTGCCGTTGCGATTTCGGCGTTTTTGCCCTACTGCCTTTTCTCGGGTGGCAACTTGATTGTCGATTTTTTTACCGCCCGCGCAAGCGAACGCGTCCGTCGTACGCTCGATGCGATCGGTGCTTTCACACTGGCCTTCGCAATGGGTTTGTTCGCGTGGCGTACGTTCGTCGGGCTTTTCGCTGTACGTGAGTCCGGTGAAACGTCGATGGTTATCGGTGTACCGTTGTGGTGGACGTACGCAGGCATGGCTCCGTGCTTTGCCCTGGCGACTCTGGCCGCCCTCGCGCTAGCCGTGCGGCTGTGGCGTGGCGAAGTCAGCGCAGGCGGTGCGACATGACCACCCCCATGCTCATCGGCATTGGGTTGCTCGGCTTGATGTTGGCCTTGATGGTCATTCGCGTTCCCATCGCCGCCACGATGCTGATCCCGGGCTTTATCGGCTACTGGTTGCTTGCCTCGCCCGAAGCACTGTTCGCTCACCTCAAAGGCGTGGCATTTGCCCGGCTTTCGGTATACGACCTTTCGGTGATTCCGCTCTTCTTGCTAATGGGATACTTCGCAACGCAAGGCGGACTCTCACGAGACTTGTTTCGTGCCGCAAACGCCATGATCGGGCACGTACGCGGTGGCATGGCGATGGCCTCCGTGCTGGCCTGTGCAATGTTCGGCACGGTGTGCGGCTCATCGGTCGCGACCGCCGCGACAATCGGTCAGGTCGCAATTCCTGAAATGAAGCGGCTGGGTTACAGCGGGCGAATTTACACGGCGACACTCGCAGCTGGCGGCACCCTAGGCATTTTGATTCCACCCTCTGTGGTGCTAATCGTTTATGGGATTTTGACAGAGCAAAATATTGCCAAGTTATTCGCGGCCGCGATCATTCCAGGGCTGATTGCAACCGTCGGCTATCTGATCGCAATTGCTTGGTTCGCGCGCAAGTATCCGGAGCATTGTCCCGCCGCGCCGCGACTCACCCGTGGCGAACGCTTCGTTGCGTACAAACCGGTGTGGCCGATTGTTGTGATTTTTGTGGTGGTGTTTGGCGGCATTTACGGCGGACTGTTTTCGCCTACCGAGGCCGCGTCGGTCGGGGCTATCGCGACGTTCCTTGTGGCACTGGCGAAAGGCGAACTCACGCAAAAAGGCGTCGTCGATAGCTTTTTGGGGACTGCCTCCAACACGGGGATGATCTTTCTAATTTTCCTCGGGGCGGACCTACTTAATTCCGCGCTCGCGCTGTCTCAAATGCCTGCACACCTCGCGCAGTGGGTGTCAGCATCGGGAGCGTCCCCGGTCTTGATCATCGTATTGATCTTATTGTTCTACTTGGTGCTTGGCGGCGTAATGGATGAGATGAGCATGATTTTGCTCACATTACCCATAGTGTTTCCGATTGTGATGGGGCTCGATATTTACGGGCTCGATGCACAGAGCAAGGCCATTTGGTTTGGCATGCTGATACTGATGGTGGTTCAAATTGGGCTGATAGCGCCCCCCGTGGGGCTCAATGTTTACGTCATCAACGGAATGGCGAAAGACGTTCCCATGAGCGAAAGCTATCGCGGCATCATGCCCTTCCTCGTCACTGATCTTATCCGCACCGCACTGCTGGTCGCATTTCCGTCGATCACGTTGTGGCTCGTGCGATACATGAACTAACCGTCGTCTACTTCGCAAACCAATATGCCCACATTTTTACTCACCGATTTCGACGCCAAATCATTTGCGCTCGAAGAGAAACTGTTCGCTGATGCGGGCATGCGTTTCGTGACCGCGCAAGCAAAAACTGAAGATGAAGTCATTAAAGCGGCGCTTGACTATCAAGCTGACGGCTTGCTAATTCAATACGCACCCGTCACGGAACGCGTGCTCGCTGCGCTGCCAAAGGTAGGCATTTGTTCGCGCATTGGTGCGGGCTTTGACACGGTCGATCACGTCGCGTGCGAAAAGCTCGGCGTGTGGCTCGCTAATTCACCGGACTACGGCGTGGGCGAAGTGGCGACTCATGCGCTTGCACTGGCGCTCGACATCATTCGCGGCACCACATTTCACACGACCGACATTCGCGCGGGCAAGTGGCATTACGAATCTAACGGCAAGCGCCGTCGTGCCACCGAAATGACACTCGGGATCGTGGGCCTCGGACGCATTGGTAAGCGCATGGCGCATGTCTCGCGCAATATTTTTAAGCGCGTCGTCGCCTACGATCCGTATTTGATTGACGGCGATTTTCCGGCGTTTGTGGAACGCGCCCGCACCTTGCACGAGCTATTCGCACAGGCGGATGTTGTGTCGCCGCATGTGCCGCTTAACGACGAAACGCGTGGCATGATTGACGCGAAATGTTTCGCCGCAATGACGCGCGGCGGCTACATCGTCAATTCGTCACGCGGTGCGGTAATCAACATCGCCGATTTGTTGGCCGCGCTTGACGCCGGCCAACTCGATTCGGCGGGTCTTGACGTGTTGCCGGTCGAACCTGCGCGGCCCGGTGAAGCGCTTACCGAGCATCCGCGCGTCGTGCTCACGCCGCACTCAGCGTTTTATTCCGTCGAAAGCGAAATCGAACTTCGCACTAAGGCCGCGCGCAATTTGATTACCTGGGCGAACACCGGACGTCCAGATTATCCCGTGGTTGCTGGAACGCGAAAGCTGCCCTAGGCCTACTGCCCGCGTTATGCTTGCCGACTAAATTTCTCTATTGCGCCCACTATGAAATCTCTGCTCTGTAAACAGTTCGGCCCGATTGATGATTTGGTGATTGAGGATGGGCCGATCCCCGTTGCAGCGCCAGGAAAAGTAGTCATTAACGTCAAAGCCGCGTCGCTTAACTTTCCCGACGCACTCATGGTGCAAGGTTTGTATCAAGTCAAACCGCCGACGCCGTTCGTGCCCGGCGCGGAATACGCTGGTGTAGTGCATGCAGTGGGCGAAGGCGTGGTGCACCTAAAACCGGGTGACCGCGTGGCGGCGTTTACGGGCTACGGCGGCTTCACGGAATACGCGGTGGCCGACGCGATGCGCGTGATGCCGATGCCGCCGTCTATGAGCTTCGAGCAAGGTGCGGCGTTTGTACTGACTTATGCGACGTCGTACCACGCGCTCAAAGACGTTGCGAATTTACAAGCGGGCGAAACACTTCTGGTGCTCGGTGCCGCTGGCGGCGTGGGCACGACCGCAATTCAGCTCGCGAAAATCATGGGCGCAACGGTGATCGCGGCCGCTTCAAGCCCCGAGAAATTGGCGCTGTGCACGTCGCTCGGTGCGGACCATGCGATCAATTACAGCGCCGCCGATTGGCGCGATCAGGTCAACGCGATCGTTGGTAAAAAAGGCGTGGATGTGGTGTACGACGCGGTGGGCGGGACTTACGCCGAGCCTGCGCTGCGCTGTGTGGGTTGGCGTGGCCGCTACCTAGTGGTGGGCTTTGCCGCGGGCGATATTCCGAAGATTCCGCTCAATCTTGCGCTGCTTAAAGAGCGACAAATTTTGGGTGTGTACTGGGGCGATAGCGTCGCAGCCAACCCGAAGGGCCACATGGCCAACATGCGTCAACTCGCAGAATGGTTTGAAGCCGGAAAAATTGCGCCTAGCATCACTGAAACTGTGCCGCTCGAAGGCACGGTGGACGCGTTGAAGCGCCTGTCGTCGCGCAATGCGATGGGGAAGATTGTTGTCAAGCTCTGAGCGGTTGAGCTATGCGGCGGGCAATGCCCGCCCTACGAACTATCGCCCGCGCTCCGCAACAACCACCGCCTCAATCACGTCAGCCAAAACGACAGCCCGCTGTTGATCGTCGACCTCAACGACCACCAGAAAGCCTACGTCGGACCCGCCGGACACAAACGCTTTGACCAGCGCGAGTTGGTCGCTGTGCACGAGCGTACCGTCGTCCTTCGACCAGTATTCCATCGCGACTAAACACCCCGCCGACGGCGCATACGGAAAGAAGCGCTCACCTCGGTAGTACGCAGGGTTCACGGTGTTTCCGTGCGCGAGGATTTCATCACGGCCCGCGTGCCCCGCGAGAAACGCCTCTTTCATCGGAAAATAGTCGCGCCACGACATAGGCAGCAAGCGCGCATATTGCGCATCGGTCCATTCAAGTTTGCGCGCTCCTTCGGCCGCAGCGTCGACCACAAAATCACGTAGCTCCGGCTTTTCAAAAAGTGCAATCGGTGCCTCGACCGGCAGCATGGATTCGAGATACGGCGTCGGCCCAATCCAGCGATTCGTTGCGGTGCCGGTGCCACGAATTACGAACACTCCTTGCGGCGTGTTGCCGTTGGTGATTGTGCCGGGCAAATTGGTGCGCGCCATCGCGAGTTGCGCGATGTTGAAGTAGCTACCATCGGCGTTGCGCACGAAGCGCCCATCCGCTCCGCGTACGAGCGCGAGTCCGCTGTGCTCCCGCGTGCGGCGCTGAAAACTAAACACGACGGGGTAGCCGGCGTTGATCGGAGCCGCGAGTAAATCAGCGAGCGGTGGGCGCGTGGCCAAGTCTTCACGCGGATCAAATTGGAGGCGACGCGTGAGCGCGCGCAGCCGTGGTTCGGTTTCCCAATTCGCAAAATTTTCGCGCATACGTGCTGCGATCCATTCGCGTTGTGCGGCACTGTTGTTGGTCTGAAGTAGCGTATACGCGCCAATCGCGAACTCGCGCGGCGTACGAATTTTGGGCAGCAGTTCCGGCAGCAGCGGCGCAGCTTCTTTCGCGAAGAGCGAGTGCGCAACACTTAACAAACCACGCTGATACGCGGGCGGCTTCTCATGCGAGACGGGCAACAACGCCAGCAATTTCACGCGCACTGCATCAAGCTCCACGTTGAAGTGCACCGCCGCCGACAACGCCGCTGGAATTTTCTCGTCTGCCTCTGGCCCTGGCGGCAACACGAGCACCGCGCGAAGTTTCGCAACCTCCTCGTCGAACACTGCGCGCTCACCTACACTCGACGTGAGCGCTGCGTTCATCGCGGCTGGGCGAAGCGCGGCAAGCTCGGTCACCGTGCGCCGTACCGCGCCGGACGGATCGTTGGTGCGTTGCGGCGAGGCGCAACCCGCCAACGTGAGCGCGACCAACGCTGCGACGCCAAACGATCCAAACGATCCACGACACGAAAAATCTAAACGCAAAACCATCGCAAATCCTCTTGCAGCCATCAACACGTTCGGCGCGTTTGTCTCTCGGAAAACATGCGCGTTGCGACGCGTCACGCATAGCGAAAATCGCATGGTAACGTGCGGCGAGTCCGGGCCCTCGCGCGGGATCTCGCGGACGAAATGCAGCGAACAGCTTTATAGCGCTAACGACCGCCAGGCGGTCGTTTAAGCAATTTTTTACATACAGTTGAGTTTATACAAAAAGGAGCTGCTTTAGCCGTATGACTGTCGTTTAACGTCAAAAGCTGTACCGTGTAACGATTCACGAGACGCCGCCCGATAGACTCACCACAACGCTACGCAAAAGGAGACAAACCACCATGACTGCCACCACGCTTGAAGCCAAGGCCGCACCGCGCGGCCGCTTTCCGCACATTCGTCGCGCTGGGGATTTTTTGTTCGTCTCCGGCACCAGCTCGCGGCGCAAAGACAACACGTTCGCCGGCGTCGACGTTGATGCGATGGGCACCACCAAGCTCGACATTCGCACACAAACGCGCGCAGTGATCGAGAACATTCGCGACATCCTCGCGGCCGAGGGCGCAACGCTCGCCGACTGCGTCGAGATCACGAGCTACCTTGTCGACATGAATGATTTCGGCACGTACAACGAGGTGTGGGCCGAACACTTCGACCACACCGGCCCCACGCGCACGACCGTTGCGGTGCATCAACTACCGCACCCCCATCTTCGTATTGAAATGAAGGCCGTCGCGTACAAACCAAAATAAAGGGCACTTCTAGAAATTCGTTTTTCGGGATGAAGTGCTAGGCGTGCGGCGCGCAGCAACCGCAATGTACGCACTGGTACATGAGGATTGCGAGCACCGCACAACGACGGAATATCGCCCGAACAACGGATTTATAGGAGTGCCCTAAACTCGGACAATCGCAGGAGGAGCCCACATGATCGAACCGTACACCACCGTTGACTTCCCGAAGTGGCTTGCCACCAACGCACACCTTTTGCAGCCACCTGTCGGTAACCAGCAAATATGGCCTGGCACCGACCTCATCGTCACCATCGTCGGCGGCCCCAACCTGCGCACCGATTTTCACGACGATCCGCTCGAAGAATATTTCTGGCAGTTCGAAGGCAACGCGTTTTTGAACATCATGGATCGCGGCAAACGCGACCGGATCGAACTCAAACAAGGCACGATGTACCTAATGCCGCCGCATCTGCGCCACTCGCCGCAACGCCCCGAGCCCGGCTCACGCTGCTTGGTCATCGAGCGCGCACGCCCGGAAGGTCTGATGGACGGTTTCGAGTGGTATTGCCCGAAATGCGACGGCCTCGTACACCGCGTAGAAGTGCAACTCAAAAACATCGTCGACGATTTGCCGCCGCTGTTTACCGCGTTTTACGCAAGCGAGCAGGCGCGTACGTGCCCGCACTGCGGAACGGTGCATCCGGGCAAAGGGTAAGGAACAGCAAGCTTGCGCTACGCGGTCGCGGTGGCCGCCACAACAAAACTGTCCGCAAAAAACTCATCTTCTGGCAAGCCGCATTTTGCGGTGAATTCCGCGCGGGCTGAATCGACGACGATCGGTGCGCCGCAGGCGTAAACCTGATGCCCCGACAGATCAGGGAAATCTTCCATCACCGCGCGATGCACAAAGCCGGTGCGCCCGATCCACGCGTCCTCCGGCAGCGCGTCGCTGATGACGGGCACGTAGGTGAGCTGCCCGGCCAACGTTTGCGTCCACGACTCGACGAGCGCGTTCAAATACAAATCTTTGGGCCGACGACCGCCCCAGTAGAGCGAAATTTTTCGCGTGTTGCCGGTGGCGATCATGTGCTCAACAATCGCTTTGATCGGCGCGAAGCCGGTGCCGCTGGCGAGCAGGACAATCGGTTTGTTGCTGTTTTCGCGTAGGAAAAACGAGCCGTGCGCCCCCTCAAAACGCAGAATGTCACGCACCTTGAGCGCGGGCTCCGCCGTGCCAAACACGCGATCCGTGAACAGACCACCGGGCAGGTGGCGAACGTGCAATTCCAGAACTGCGTCCTCACCGGCGGGCGTCGGCATCGTTGCCATCGAGAAGCTGCGGCGCTTGCCGTCTTTGAGCAAAAATTCGAGATACTGACCGGGCTTGTACTGCATTGCCTGATTAGCCGGAAGCTTCACGCGGAGAATGATGACGTCGTCAGCGACGCGCTCCATCGATTCGATACGGCACGGCAACGTTTTAATCACGGCGTCGCCAAGCTTCCTGACGTCGCGCGCTTCAACGGTGACGTCGCCCACCGGCTTGGCCACGCAAAACAGCGCTTTGCCCTCTGAGCGCTCCTGCTCGGTAAGCGTCGTGGCTTGATGCGGGCCGTGCTCGACGACGCCTGAAAGCACACGGCCTTTGCACGACCCGCACGCGCCGTTTTTGCAGCCGTACGGAATGAGCAGCCCCGCGCGTAGCGCTGCTGTCAAAATAGCCTCATCGGCGTCGCAATTGAAAACATGAGCACCGGGTTCGAGGGTAATCTGAGACATAAACTGCAATCGAAAATTTAGCGCACGATTGAGAGCCGTTTGGCGCATCGTGCGTGTGAGAAGAAAGTGTGAAACAGCGAAAGTTGAGACTGTTGATCGTGGGTGCGGGCGATGTGGCTCGGCGTCTAACCACGCGCATCGGTCTTGCGGATCGAGCGCGCTGGTTAGGCATCGCCCGCAGTAGCGACACCGCCATCGCGCTGCGTCAGCATGGAATTTTACCGGTCGACGGTGACCTCGATTTTTTACCCAGCTTGAAGCGTGCAGGCGCGATGGCGCGAAGCGCTGCCGCCGTTCTACATCTCGCGCCACCGCCCGGCGACGGCAAGGACGATCCGCGCATGAAACGCTGGCTCGCTGCGGCGTCCATGCCATCAAAATTTGGGAAGCATCGGCGTGCTGGGGCTAGCAACGAGCCTGCTTCAGGCCGCAGCAAACCCTTGAGTAAGCCGAAACGCACGCCGCTACGCAACGTCTATGTGAGCACGACCGGTGTGTACGGAGATTGTGTGGGTGAGCGCATCAACGAGACGCGGCGCGCGAGCCCGACCAACGCGCGCGCGAAGCGGCGCGTTGCGGCCGAGGCACGCGTACGCGCCACGCGTGGTGCGCGCTTCACGATTCTGCGTGCGCCTGGGATCTACGCGGCTGAGCGCTTGCCGGTCGAGCGATTGCGCGCGGGGACGCCAGCGTTAATTCCGGACGAGGATGTATTTACCAATCACATTCACGGCGACGATTTGGCGCGCGCGGTATGGCTAGCGGTGTTTCGGGGAGGCGCAAATCGCGTCCTTAATGTCGTCGATGACGGTGAGCAAAAGATGGGCGATTATTTTGATCGGGTGGCCGGCGCCGTTGGGCTGCCGCGCCCGCCGCGCCTGCCACGAGCGCTTCTAATTCGCGAGGTGTCTCCGATGCTCTATTCGTTCATGAGCGAATCACGCCGTATCGAAAACCAACGGATGAAACGCGAGCTGCGCCTGCGGCTCGCCTACCCGACCCCCGCGACCTTGCTCGCCAAACTTAAACCCGCCGCTGCGCTTCAGCGGCCGTTGCTGTAATTTTTTCGCTATGACACTCAAAGACTTGACCACCAAACTCAACGCTTACGAGCGCTTGATTCGTCTCGACAAACCCGTCGGCTTCATGCTCTTGATGTGGCCAACGTTGTGGGGCTTGTGGTTCGCGTCACTGGGATCGCCAGATATTCGCATCGTCATGATTTTCGTCGTCGGCACGATTCTCATGCGCTCAGCGGGCTGCGCGATTAACGATTGGGCGGATCGCAAATTTGATGGCGCAGTCAAGCGCACCGCGATGCGGCCTGTCGCGTCGGGCGAGATTAGCGGGCGCGAGGCGCTGTGGGTTGGCGCGGTGTGTGCGCTGGTGGCGGCGTGCTTGCTGATTCCGTTGCATCGCAATGCGCAGTTGTGGTCGTTACCCGCGCTCGCAATCGCCGCGATTTATCCTTTTACCAAGCGCTGGTTTTCGATTCCGCAAGCCATATTGGGGCTGGCGTTCAGCATGGGCATTCCGATGGCGTTCGCAGCGGTGCGCAATGACGATTGGGAACTCGCGGCGATTTTGGTCGCGGCAAATTTCTTCTGGGTGCTCGCGTTCGACACTGAATACGCAATGGTGGATCGAGACGACGATGTACGCATCGGCATCAAAACCTCTGCTCTGTTTTTTGGGCGCTTTGATGTGGCGGCAGTTGCCGTTTGCTACGCGGCGTTTCTGGGCATCATGACGTGGGTCGGAACGTTGAACGCGTCCGGCCATTTGTATTACGCCGGGGTGGTGGTCGCAACGGGTTTGGCCGCTTATCACGTCTGGCTCATTCGCAATCGCGAGCGCGACGCATGCTTTAAGGCATTCCGCGCAAACAATTTATTGGGCCTCGCGCTGTTTGCGGGCGTAGCGCTCGATCTCGCGGTGCGCACAGGCGAATGGCCACGCTGGTATTGATCGCGCCGCCGCGTCCCGTTTCCGCCGTTTGCACCGCAAACCAATCCTCGATTCCGCTGCGCTACATCGAGGCTACGCGTTGCAAGCTATTGCACGCAACCCGTAAACAATCGTAGGGTGCGTTTCAACGCACCCAAATTAATACCCAAACGATTGATTTGACGAACCAATGCTACGTCTATCGCGGGCTACACGGAACGCATTGCGCGTGACTACTGATCGGCCGATGAGCTGCGTTCACTGAAATTCCGCCAAGACAACCTAATCGCGCGATACATCAGAATCAGCCCGACGACGCACAGAGCGAGCCACAGCCAGCGCCAGATGACGCCATGCGTTATCCAAAGCACAAGGATTAGGATCGACGGCGCCAGGTGCGCAATGGCAACGCTTTTCACGACCGCTTACTCCTCCAACTCCGCCTTAGCCGCCTCGATATCCAAACACTCCATGGCATCCATAGACTCACACGCCGCTGCCTCTGCGTAAAGCTTCTCGGCGTCTTTCACTTTCGCTTTGCCAAACAACGTGAACAAGGCGTTGGCGTATTCCGTTCGGGCGATGGCTGACGTCGGATTGAGTTTCAGTGCTTTGTCAAAATTCTCGACGGAGGCGTCCTTACTCACTCCGTAGGTCATCTTTCCGATCATCGCACCAACTTTGTCGATCACTTCCGCGTTGAAGGTGCCCAGCGCGATGTGCGAATCTGAATGTTTGGGTTCGAGTTTCAATGCCGTGTCTAGCGCTTTGCTGACTTTGCCACCGATGCCCTGTGTGAGCGCTTTGGCCACACCGATCAATTGGCCGTAGCGGCCGAGCGCGTATGCCGACAGGTAATAAGCGTTGGCGTTTTTCTTCTGCGCGGCTTGTAATTCTTCGCAGCGGGCGGCGATTTCTTCGTAGGCCTTTTGTTTTTTGGCGTCGCTGGTTTCAAGGTAGTTGTTGTAGATGCACGCGGCTTTATTTGCCGCGTTGTAGCCGTCCAAACCGGCAGCGAGCCCGGCCTCATACGCACCTTGAAAATCACCGGCGTGATAGAGCCTCCAAGCCTCTTCTACCGCTTTATCGGTTGGGAACGGCTCCGCATCGCCTTTGTGCAAGCGCGCCCAGTTTTTCTTGAGCGCTGCGCCGTCATAAACGAACGTACTGTTGTCGTGTGGGAACGCAGCCCAGCCACCTTTTTTTGCCATGACATTTCTCTCCTTTTTCGTTAATGCTATGGGCCTACCGATATTCGGCGGCCAATTTTTCAAACAGCAAGCGAGCATCACCTTGTAAGTAAGGCGCGAGCAACACCATGACTTGGAACACGCCTTGGTTCATCGCCTTTTCTTCGTCGAGTTTGCGTGGATTCATCACGTAAGCATACGAGTGCCAGAAGGTGACGATCATGACCAGGTTAGTTGCGACGGCGTGAATCTCGCCATCCGTAGCGCTGAGCTCGTTGATCGAGCGCATCTCGGTCATCAGGCGTTCAGTCTTTTTCTGAGAGTTCTCTAAGAGCGTTTTGAAGTGCGTTTCGATGATGCGATTTTTCGAAAGCAGATGATTCAAATCGCGATAGATGAAACGGTATTTCCAGATTTTCTCGAACAGTAAATGCAGCCAAAACCACGTGTCTTCGACGTTGGCTGCGCGATCCTTACCCATCGCAAAAAGCTCGTCGAGTTCGCGCTCGAACTGGCCGAAGATCTTGGTGACGATTTCGTCTTTGCTGCGGTAGTGGTAATAGAGATTGCCGGGCGAAATATTCATTTCGTCAGCGATAGCGTTGGTCGTTACGTTCGGCTCACCAAACGAATTAAACATCGCGAGCGACACTTCGAGAATGCGCTCTTTGGTGCGGCGGGGGGCTTTGCGTTCCATGCGGTTTTGTCTTCCTCTACACACATTGTCGAGGAACTGCGAACCGCGCGCAACTGTATTAGCGTCGCGTCGCAAACACCCCGGCTAGGACAACACCTAAAGGCGAGCTAACGGCACCTGGGTGCGAGTGGCGCAAACGCCCTGAAACGACCGGCTAGCGTTAAAGCTGATCAATCATCGCGAGATGTTTTGCCTTTTGGACTTCATGCAGCCAGCTCGCACGAATGCTCATTGCGGCGAGCGATTTGATTTCGCTTTGCGTGAGGTTTAGCGCGCGTGCCGTGGCGCGATAGTTTTCGCCGACGTAACCACCGAAGTACGCCGGGTCGTCGGAGTTGATGGTGACGAGTACGCCGGCTTCCATCAATTTTTTGAGCGGGTGCGCCGTAAGCGACGGCACCGCGCATAGCTTCACATTGGACAATGGACACACGGTGAGCGGCATTTGCGCGCGGGCCAAACGTGAGGTGAGCGCCTCGTCATCAATCGCGCGAATACCGTGATCAATACGTACGACGCGAAGGATGTCGAGCGCTTCGATGATGTATTCCGGTGGGCCTTCTTCGCCCGCGTGTGCGACCACCGGCAGGCCGCGCGAGCGAATTTCGGCGAACACGCGCGCAAACTTCGACGGTGGATGCCCGACTTCACTCGAATCCAACCCAAAACCGTGAAAATTTGACATGTACGGCTCAAGCGCGGCGAGCGTGTAGATGGCGTCCTGCTCGCTCAAATGGCGTAAAAAATTCGGGATCAAACGCCACGTAATCCCAAGCTCCGCTTCGCCATCGTGCAGCGCTTGCACAATACCTTCGACCACGATTTCAAGGTCAATTCCGCGCGCGGTGTGCGTTTGTGGGTCAAAGAAAATCTCAACGTGCACGACGCCGTCGGCCTTTGCGCGCTGTAAGTACGCCCAAGTCAAATCATAAAAATCGTCCTGATCGCGAAGCACGTCGGCACCGGCGTAATAGAGGTCAAGAAACTCCTGAAGATTATTGAAATCGTACGCCGCGCGCACGGCCTCCACGTCTGCATACGGCAACGCGATGCCGTGCTTCTTCGCTTTGGCGAACATCATCTCGGGCTCTAACGAGCCTTCGATATGCAAATGCAATTCCGCTTTCGGCAGCCGCGCGATTAGCGTGTCCATCGCGGCCTCGGCGCTGGTGCGGTCTTTGTTCAGGAGATCGGTGAAGGTGCTCATGTGATGCAGTTTAGCGCGGCGCTTGCTGGCAGCGTTAGCCTACGGTAGCGCTGCCGCGCAGCTCGTATTAAGGTAGGTGCGAATTGCGTTCGGATCGCTGCGGAAGCCGGGAATGGTGAGGCCCGCTGTCATCGCCGCGCCTTTGAGGCCCAACATGGCGCGCAGCAAAATGACACCGTCAACCGCCGGATTGACTGTGCCGTCGCCGTCAATATCGACGACTTTGGTCGAGACCAAATCGCGCGCGTTTTTCTCGGCACGGTCGTAACTCGTTGTCGCAGCCGAAGTCGTGCCCGATGCCGCATTGGCCACCGCTGCACCACGATTTCCTTGCATCGCGCGCAGAATCATCAAGCCGTCTGCCACGCCGTTCCGCACGCCGTTGCCGGTGCCGTTTACATCGAGGCTGCACGGCAGCGCGGCTTGGTTCACCCACAGATCGGTTGCGTTCTGCATGGCGGCGAGCTTGGTGACGTTGCTGTGCATTGCGCTCAATTGAGCAGCGATGGAATTCGCGGTGCTCGGGTTGGTGACCGTCGCGCCGTTGTTTTCGCGAACCTGGTTGCTCATTAACAAACACCACGATTTGGTTGCGGCCGGAACCGCGCCAGTGCCCGAGCAGCCGCCGAAGTCCCAGTCGGGGCTCGTGTTTAACGTGACCACCCAATGCAGCGGCGTGATGTCGTCCAGTTGAAAGAACGAGCGTGTACCCTCCAGGCTGCCGGTGTGGCTGACGAAGTAGCCGAGCAGCGCGTTGCTCGCCGTGACGCGCCACTCGGTCACGCCCGCGCCAAAACTGTAGCGGTACGTCCACGAATTAGCGCCCGACGTGCCGCTGCTGATGGTCGGTCCGGTGAAGAGGCTGTCGGAGCCGCTGACGTTGCTGCTCGGAAAATCCAACAGGTGCGGCGCGCGCAACCTGCTCTTGGCGCTTTGCAACATGCGCAAGTACTCCTGAGCCGAGAACACCCATCCACCCGCGCCACCGTAGTCGCGCGGACGGAAGTTGGTCGGACGCGGCACCACGCACGGCGAATAGGGCGTGCGGTCGTAGACGTCACACCACGCATACGCAAGGAAGCTACCGGGCTGGTCGTAGTACTCGTTGATTTCGGCAGTGGATGCGTCACCCGGTTGCAGGCGGTCGCGGTTGTCGGCGCGCGCCAACGACGCGTAGGCGATGCCTGCCGGACGCAGTACGCGCTTTTGCACATAGTCCTCATAGCCCGTGTAGCCCGCGCCCGCGCGGATGGCGATCGCGCGCTCTGCCCAGCAGTAGGCAATGTTGGTGTAGAACTGAAAGTACGCACTGCTGACCTGCGGAGGCGCACCGGGCGTATAGTGCAGGATGCGTTGGCCTAGGTCGTTGTCGAGCATTTCCTTGCAGGTTTTTAGCCACGACGTCGGCGTCGTTTCATTGGGCATCGGCTTGACGCGGCCTATCGGATCGGAATTCTTCACGATGTGGCGCGGCTGCCCTGCGGGGTGGCCCTCACAGGGCGTGGCCGACGGGTACGCGCTGCACGCTGCGGTGCTGTAAATGCGCTGGTTGCGATCAAAGCCCGCCTCGTGATTGAGCAAATGTTTCACCGTGACCGACGTCATCCGGCTGTCGGCTGGGCTTGCGGGCAACGGTGAGCCGGGCTCCTCGCGCAGAATTGCGTAGGCGGATTCGGTGAGCGAGAGCTTGCCGTCAAGCACCAGTTGCTGAATCGCCAGACCTGTGACAAGTTTCGACAAGCTCGCAACGCGAAAGCGCGTGTTCGGCTGCGTCGTGACATACGGCGACTCGCTGTACACATTTGACGACGCAGGATTAGTGGTGACGTTGACGCGCAGCGCTCGCTCGGCGGTGCTCGCGGTGTACGCGCGTGAGTAGATGATTTTGTTGCCGTAGCCCACCGCCAGTTGCGCGTTAGGCACGTTTGCGTTGAGCATGAACTGCGTCATGATGCTGTCGAGCTGCGCGTAGTCGGCGTTCGGGGTTGTCGAATTTATCGGCGCTGGCCCCGGCTCCCCCGTGATGGTGTACGCGGCGTGCGTGGTTGCGGCGACTAGGAGCACAGGCAGCGTCGCTAGCGCAGCAAAGTTGGTTGAAAACCGGGTGATGATTGAGGCGGGCAGCATATGTTTGGATGACTTCAGCCGAGATGCACCACGAAGGACGCGAAGACTTCACGCGCTTGCTCGCGGCCGCAGGTCAGTGAATGGAAAATTTCGGTTAGATACGTATTTACGTACTGGTTTAGGCTGCAATTTTCGACGCCTATGCCACATAGATGCAAGCGACACGGTGTTACGTCGCGTTACGCAGCGCATCGGTGTTTGCGGTGCATACGAAGTGCAGGCGTTAGCCAACGTGGGCCTCTGGCTCGCCCCTCGCCCCTCGCACCGCGCACGTCGCGTCGTGTCACCTCGCTAGGGGGCGATTACGTCGTGCGGAACGTAAATTCCCAGATCGCGCAAAACAGTGACGTCATAGCTTTTATGAGCAATCGACTGCCCAGCGGTCGTTGCTAGCATGAAAACTTATATGTCGATATTCTTAATATTTGACCTGAAAGCGCCGTCAGCCTGTCGTTAGAACGTAAAAGCTGTATCAATTAGGTACACGCTATGGTGGCCACAGCCATTGGAGCGCCGCTCGCGTCGTCGGCGATCAGATGCAGTTGGCTCGCGTCGCGGCGTACCGTCTTGGGCACGCGGACGTTGGCGCTGAAATCGCCGTTGCTGTCGGCGCTGAGCTCGCCGTATGCGCGAACGACTGCGTCGTGGCGCAGCGTTTCGCCTTTGTTCTCGCCGGCTTTCACCGCGGTCACGAGCCCGTTTTCGGTGATCGCGTAGCGCAGACGTGCCGCGCCCGCGAGGGTGCTGAGGCTCGTGAACTTACCGCTGATGGCGACCGATTCATCACGCCACTGTGCGCTCGCCGCGATGCTGGCACGCGCTAACGCCGACACCGACGCCGCTGGGTTTGCGCCGCGCGTCCAGCTGCGATCATCCTTACCGTTGAGAAAAACTTGCGGCGTGTACACACCGGACGCGCCACCGCTTCGCGCAAGTGCGCTTTGGCGTTTGGAAAAGGCGGGCTGTGCAAACGCATCTTTCCAGCCGATGTAGTCCCAGTAATCGACATGAAACGCGAGTGCCACCGTGGGCGCGGCGTCGCTCGATGGGTTAGGTTGCCGCTTGATGAGTTGCGATAGCCAACGGTCAGCGGGCGGACAACTGCTGCACCCTTCCGACGTGTAGAGCTCGATCACCGTGGGGACACGTGCGGCGCTTTTCGCGGTGCATGTCAAGGCACTCTGGGCGTGGCTCGCACTAGCGCTGAACCACGCAGTGCACGCAGAAAAAAACAGCATCGTGGCGTTGAAAAGCTTTGTTCGCACGGCGGGCTCGCAATCGGGGAAAATCTGGAAAGGATTGCGCTTGGTCACGCGTGGCGACCGCATCCTTACGTCCCGAGATGCTCACCGGCATCAAGGCAACGTAATCACACCCTCGCCCAGCGCCAACACCTGCCCACCGACGCGAATTCGTTTGTCAGAAGTAAGCGAGAGCTGCAACACATTCAAGCGATTGATAAATTCGCCTTGCGTCACGGTGAACTGCGACGGCGCGGCTTCACCAGCATCAAGAAGGTAGCCACCCAGGCACGAACACGCCGAACCGGTGCCCGGATCTTCGGCCAGCACATTGCCGTCTTTCGGGAAAAAGAAGCGCACTTGAAAACGATCCGCCGCGACGCGCGCCACAACATAAGCAAGAAATCGCCCCGACTTCGTGCGTACATGTCGCGCGAGCAACGCACCGTTGGGTTGCACCCGCGCCAGCGCCGCAACCGAGGCAACAGGAATCACCAACTGCTCGCTACCCGTATCGACGTATCGCGCGGCGTCACCGAAATCCGCCTCAGTCAGGCCAAGCATCGACGCAATGTCGGCGCGCGCCATGCCGCTGTCGCGGATGGTGTGTGGGTTGGCGGTGAGCGTCCAACCACCGACCTCGCGCGTCACCGGAATGTCGCCCGCTTTCATGCGTAGCGTCAGCGTGTCCCCGGTGCAACCCGGTAAGCCCAGCGCGTTCACCACGAACGCAGTACCCACCGTCGGATGCCCGGCAAAAGGCATCTCAAAGGCCGGGGTGAAGATGCGCACAGTGGGCGGCGCGTCGGAACCCGCCGATGCGGGCAGTACAAACGTCGTCTCCGACAAGTTAAATTGGGCTGCGAGCGATTGCATTTCAGCGTCGGTCATGCCGTGCGCGTTTTCGAAGACGCAAAGCGGATTGCCGCCGAAGGTCGCGACGGCGGACTCGACGAAGACATTGACTAGGCGATAGGAGTAACGGCGGCTGGACGGCATGGACAGGATTGAGCTCGTGGGCACAAGTGGACTATGATGTTCCATCGTAACGTAAACACCCGCTGGCAACGCCCTCGCCCTGCGCTTATACCCACTGCCCGCCCGATGCCAAACGCACCTTCGCTTGACAGCATGTTCGATCTTCTACCCGTGGGGGCGTATCGCACCACGGTAGACGGTCGCTTGCTGCGGGCCAACGCGGCGCTGGTACGCATGCACGCCTACGACACTGAAGCTGATTTGTTAGCCGCAGTCAATGACCGGGGTCAGCGACTTTACGCGGAACCACATCGTAGGGACGAATTCATTTCCCAGATGTTGGCCGAAAATCGCGTAGTGAATTTCATCTCGGCCGCATTCCGCCGCCAGACGCGCGAACCCATTTGGATTTCTGAAAATGCGCATGTCGTGTACGACGATAACGGCGAGGTGCTCTATCTGGAGGGCACGGTCGAAGACATTACCCACCGACAAGAGAGTGAGCGAAAACTAGCCGAGAGCGAACGCCGTTACCGCGCGCTCACCGAGCGGGCACAGCTCGCCACCGCGATTGTCACCGCCGACGGATTAGTGCTCTATGCCAGTCCTGGCATAGAGCAGTTGTTCGGCGTGAGCGCGGAAACATTCGTTGGTCAAAATTTGTTCGACTCGATGCACGAAGACGACCTAGCGGAACATCGCGCCGAACTACGCAGCGTATCAACCAAAACCAACACCGGGCGCGAAAGCGTGGCTCGCCACCTACATACCGACGGCAACTACCGCCACCTCGCGTCGCTGGGTAAAGACTGCTCCGACGACCCAGCGGTCGGCGGCATCGTACTCAACTGGCGCGACGTAACCGACTCCACTGTCGCGCGGCGGCGCTTGGTCGAACTCGCACAAACCGACGCACTCACGGGCCTCAACAATCGCGCCCACTTTGAGCAAATTTGCGAGGCGCGCTTGCTCGACGCGGTCGCTAGCGGGAAACGCCAAAGCTTCGCGATGCTGTTTCTCGATCTCAATCGATTCAAGCTCGTCAACGATGCGCACGGCCACTCCATCGGTGACGGCGTGCTGCGCCACATCGCGGATCGCCTGCGTCGCGCGGTGCGACCGGAGCACACGCTGGCCCGCCTTGGCGGCGATGAGTTTGCGGTGCTAATTCCGGTCAGCGAGCCAGCCGATGGTGCCGACGCGGCGCAGCATTTGTTGCGCGAATTCGTTGAGCCAGTACCAGTGCGCGGCATGACCTTTGATCTCGGCGCAAGCATTGGCTTTGCAGTCTTTCCTGACGACGCTAGTACGTTTCACAAGCTCCTCGCCTATGCAGACTTGGCGATGTTTACCGCCAAAGCGCGCGGAACCAGCAGCGTTGAGCGCTTTATCGCCCCGATGGCAGAGCGTGCTCGCAACCAATTGTCAGTCGCCAACGATCTTCGTTTTGCCGTAGAGCGGGCCGAACTTTTTGCGTGCTATCAGCCAATCGTGAACATCGAAACCAGCCTCTGGCAAGGCGTAGAAGCGCTCGCACGCTGGCAGCACCCGGTGCGCGGCTTGTTGATGCCCGCGGATTTCATCGCCACCGCCGAAGAGCAGCGTTTGATTGGCCGTGTGGGCCGTGAAATCGCACGTATGGCCATCGCGCAAGTAGGCCAATGGTCCGCACGCTTCAAAGCGCCCATGCGCCTCACCATCAACGTGTCCGTGCATCAACTGCGCGAGACTGACTTCGTGGATTTTTTGCTAGCCACGTTGGCGGAACACAATTTGCCAGCGCGGCGTTTGTTTGTCGAAGTGACAGAAAGCGTGTTGGTTGAAGCGGACGATTTGAGCGTGAACACTCTCGCGCGTCTGCGCGCAGCGGATGTGCGTGTTGTGCTGGACGACTTGGGTGCGGGCTATTCGTCGTTAGCGTACTTAAAACGCTTGCGCATTGATCTAGTCAAACTTGATCGTAGTTTTATTGAAGGTTTGCCAGATCGCCGTACCGATGTGGCGATCGTGCGCGCGCTTTCTACGCTGGCGCGCACGCTAGGCATTCACGTCATCGGCGAGGGCGTCGAAACCGCCGCACAAGCGCAATTTCTGCGCGAAGAAGGCGTGCTTTACGGGCAGGGCTACTTTTTTGACCGCCCGATGCCCGCCAGCGAAATCGAGGAACGATTAGCGAGCGGCGTCAACCGAATTTCACATGAATCGGGCAGACTGAGATAATACGGAGTTAACCGCCGCAGCGGTTTGAGTCGACCGTACTTCAAACTGCCCTTCGCGGGCCTTCGCCGTACCCTTCGGCGCGTTCTTACGCAGCGCCAAAATCTCAACATCCTGAACCTGTCTTGCGACAGGAACGACAACAACAAGAAATTACGAACCTCCATGCAATACATCTACACCATGAACGGCGTGAGCAAAATTGTTCCGCCGAAACGCCAGATCATCAAAGACATTTCGCTGTCGTTCTTCCCCGGCGCGAAAATCGGCCTCTTGGGCCTCAACGGCGCGGGCAAATCCACCGTCCTCAAAATCATGGCCGGTGTGGATAAAGATTTCACCGGCGAAGCGCGCCCGAACCCCGGCACCAAAGTCGGCTACTTGCCGCAGGAACCGTTGGTCGACGGCGACAAAACCGTGCGCGAAATCGTTGAAGAAGGCTTGGGTGGCGTTAAGGCCGCGCAAGCGCGCCTCGACGAGGTGTACGCCGCGTACGGCGACGAAAACGCCGACTTCGACGCCCTCGCCAAAGAGCAAGCCGAACTCGAAGCCATCATCGCCGCTGGCGACGGCCACAACACCGACGCGCAGCTTGAAGTCGCCGCCGACGCGTTGCGCCTCCCGCCGTGGGACGCCAAAGTGGGCCTACTGTCCGGTGGTGAAAAACGCCGTGTAGCGCTCTGCCGTTTGCTCCTCTCGAAGCCCGACATGCTGCTGCTTGACGAACCGACCAACCACTTGGACGCCGAGAGCGTGGAATGGCTTGAGCAATTCCTCGCGCGCTACTCCGGCACCGTGGTGGCCGTGACCCATGATCGCTACTTTCTGGACAATGCAGCCGAATGGATTCTTGAACTAGATCGCGGACACGGCATTCCGTACAAAGGCAACTACAGCGCGTGGCTTGAGCAAAAAGGCGACCGTCTGAAGAAAGAAGAATCCAGCGAATCAGCACGCCAAAAAGCGTTGAAGAAAGAGCTGGAATGGGTGCGCCAAAATCCGAAAGGTCGTCAGGCCAAGAGCAAGGCGCGTCTCGCACGATTCGAAGAATTGTCGAGCCACGAATACCAAACGCGTAACGAAACGAACGAGATTTTCATCCCGGTCGCCGAGCGTTTGGGCAACCAAGTCATCGAGTTCAAAAACGTCACCAAGAGCTTTGGTGACCGCGTGCTCATCGAAGACTTGTCGTTCGCCATCCCCGCAGGCGCCATTGTCGGCATCATCGGCCCGAACGGTGCCGGTAAGTCAACGATCTTCAAAATGATCCAAGGCATCGAGAAGCCAGACAAAGGCGAAGTCGTCATCGGTCACACCGTGCAAATGGCCTTCGTCGACCAATCGCGCGAAAGCTTGGACAACACCAAAAACGTGTGGGAAGACGTCTCCGGCGGCGCAGACATTCTCACCGTCGGCAAGTTCGAAATGCAAAGCCGCGCGTACATCGGTCGCTTCAATTTCAAAGGCGCTGACCAACAAAAATTGGTGGGGAATCTCTCCGGCGGTGAGCGCGGTCGCTTGCATCTGGCGAAGACGCTGCTCAAAGGCGGCAACGTATTGCTGCTAGACGAACCGTCGAACGATCTTGACGTAGAAACGCTGCGCGCGCTCGAAGACGCGTTGTTAGAGTTCGCCGGCACCGCGCTGGTGATTTCGCATGATCGCTGGTTCCTCGACAAAATTTGCACACACATTCTGGCGTGCGAAGGCGACAGCCAATGGACGTTCTTCAACGGCAACTTCCACGAGTACGAAGGCGACAAGATCAAGCGATTGGGTGAAGAGGCAGCGCGGCCTAAACGCGTGCGGTTCAAAGGCCTCAAGTAGTCCATTCACGGACACCGCCGCACTGACGTCATCCTCGCGAAGCGGGGATCCAGTGCGTAAACCCCGTAGGGTGCCGGTTCACCGCACCAAAATTGATACCAACCAGCGTGGATTGGGCGTCAACGTCGGTCCCATCTCCCCGTTCACTCCCAGCCGTCGGTGGGTCTGAGGGAATGAGGTGGTTTGTTTGCTACGGCTTCGTTTCGCCCGTTGGGCGAGGTACTTTTGGCATTGCCCAAAAGTACCCAAAAGGCTAGCCCCGGAACCCCGCTGTACCCTGCGGTGCTCGCAACGGGCGGGACCCGCACAAATCGCCCGATGGCGCGCTACCGCGCGCTGGTGGGCTCATGGTGCGGGTCTACGACCGCCCGTTGCTCCGCTCCTCGGCGCGGGGTGACGGGGCGTTAAAGGCAAATAGTGATCGCTTCGCGATGGGGTTAACAGAACCGCGATGCGAACATGCGGGCTCCGGTGCGGCACAATCGCTGCAAACGTGAACGATTCTTCAAACCCCAATCTACGAAAGCGCCGCATTCCATGTCTTTAATCGCCTTCACTTTTGCTGCAGTCATTCTGGCCATCACCCCTGGTCCCGGCATTGCCTACGTTGTGGCGCGTACTGTGGCGGGTGGGCGGCGTGAGGGGTTAGCTTCTTGTTTGGGCACGGGAATTGGCGGGTTTCTGCATGTGTTCGCGGCGGCGCTGGGTTTGTCGGTGATTGTTGCGGAATCGGCGATGGCCTTTAACTTGGTCAAATACGTCGGCGCGGCTTATCTGCTGTACTTGGGCGTTCGGCTGCTCATGAGCAAAGCTCAGCCGCCGGCCGTTGAAACAGTTGCGCCGCAAGGCGTGCGTCGTGCGTTTTTCGAGGGCATCGCCGTAGAAGCGCTCAACGTCAAGACCGCACTCTTTTTCCTCGCGTTCTTGCCACAGTTTGTCTCCACGAGCGAACCGTTGGCACCCCAGCTCGTGTTGCTCGGCAGCATCTGCGTCGTGCTCAACACGTTGGTCGACGTCGTCGCCGTTTTTGCCGCAGATCGCCTACTCAAATCAGACACGGCCCGCGCCGCCCGCGCAAAACTGCTAACCCGCGTATCCGGCGTAACAATGCTCGCGTTAGGCGCGTACCTAGCGCTAGCGCGTCGCGAAGCCTGACCAGCAAGTCAAAGCCCAAACCGTAGCCCGGATGCTCGCATCCGGGTTCCTCCAAACAAATCGCGAAGCGATCAAGAATCCGTCCGAGCGGGGTTCCCGTGGATTCGCTCCGAGGAGCGCAGCGTCAGGCGGTCCAAGCGGCGCACCATGAGCCCACCGCGCGCGGTTAGCGCGCCATCGGGCGATTTGTGCGACGCCCGCCTGACGCGAGCACCACAGGAAATCAGCGAATCCCCGGGGTCGCCTTTCTTTGGTTACTTTCTTTGGCGAAGCAAAGAAAGTAACTTGCTGTCGGGCAATCCCCGACTGGCTAGCCACTGGTCCCGCGCGGCCACAGAGCGCGCTGGTGGCGATACAAAACACGTTGGCTCGTATCAACCAGCGGTGGGTTGAAACCCACTCTACATTTCCCACGAGTTCATGGTTCGACAGGCTCACCACGAACAGGAAACGTTCGCCTCAAACCCAAGCCACTACGCGGCCGCCTTGTGAAATTCAAACCCTCGCCCCGGCGCGCTGGCGAGTAGCCGCTGTGTGTACGCGTGCTGCGGCGCGAGAAACACGTCTCTCGTCGCGCCCTCTTCAACCACCAAGCCCTTTTGCATCACGATCACGCGATCACAGATTTGTGCGGCGACCCGCAAATCATGCGTGATGAACAAAATCGCGAGGTTGAGTTTTGCTTGAATTTCTTCGAGCAGCTTGAGTACTTGCGCCTGAACCGACACATCTAGCGCCGACACCGCTTCGTCACAGATCAACACTTCCGGGTCGAGCGCGAGTGCGCGGGCGATGCTGATGCGTTGGCGTTGGCCTCCGGAGAATTCGTTCGGATAGCGCGAGAGCACGTCAGGGCTCAGACGCACGAAGTTCATGAGTTCGCGTGCGCGCGCCATCGCCACCTCGCGTGACACCCCAAAATTCAGCGGCCCTTCGATGATCGCCTCGCCTACGCGTTGGCGCGGGTCGAGCGAGCGATACGGGTCTTGAAAAATAATCTGGATGCGTTTGCGCGCGAGCTTCAGGCTGTCGCGATGCACCGTGTCTAGTTGCGTGCCGCCAAGCATCATCTCGCCCGTAGTCGGGTCGATCAAGCGCGTGATGCAGCGCGCGACGGTGCTCTTTCCCGATCCCGATTCGCCGACGATGCCGACGGTTTCGCCTGGATGCAGTGCGAGGTTTACGTCGCGTGCGGCGACCGTTTCGCGCTTTTTCTGCAACCAGCCGCCGCTGGAATACGTCTTGCCCAACCCCTTGATCGCGAGCACGGCGCTGCCTGCGTGTGTTTGCCGTTCGGCCGGCGGCTCGATGCCTGGCACCGAGGCTATGAGCATTTGTGTGTACGCCTCGCGCGGTTCGCGAAGCACTTGATTTTTGGTGCCGGCCTCGACTTGCTTGCCTTGTTGCAACACCACCACGCGGTCCGCGATTTCTGCGACCACACCCATATCGTGCGTGATGAACAGCACCGCTGTGCCGCGCTCGCGTTGCAGCGTTTTGATGAGGGTGAGCACTTCGGCTTGCGTCGTCACGTCGAGAGCGGTTGTGGGCTCGTCCGCGATCAATAATTTCGGCTCAAGAATGAGCGCCATCGCGATCATGATGCGTTGCCGTTGGCCGCCGGAGAGCTGATGCGGATAGCTCGAAAAAATGCGTTCGGGTTCCGGTAATTTCACTGCTTCGAACATCGCCAGCGTCTTCGCTTTTCGTTCGCTTGCGGAGAGCTCAGTGTGTTCGGCGAGCAATTCGTCGAGCTGGTCGCCGCACGTCATCACGGGGTTTAGCGCAGTCATCGGCTCCTGAAAAATCATCGCAACGTCGTCGCCGCGAATTTCGCGTAGCTGCGTGGGCGTAAGCGCGAGCAGGTTCACGTCGCCCAACCAAATTTCACCTGACGCAACGCGCACGTTGTCGGGCAACAATCCCATCACCGAAAACGAAATCACCGATTTACCGGAGCCGGATTCGCCGAGCAAGCAAAGAATTTCACCGGCGTTAACGTCGAAGCTGATGTTCTCCACGGCGTGTTCGCGATCCGCGCCCTGCGGTAGCGCGATGGTGACGTTGCGCACGGACAAAACAGGACGTGCTGACACCGCCGCGTTCATCGCGCACCTCCGCGCTTATTAAATTTCGGGTCGAGCGTATCGCGCAGGCCGTCACCCAAAACGTTCACAGCGAGCACCGTGAGGCCGAGGAATATGCCGGGAAACCACATGTTGTGCGGCGCGCTCGAAAACACGACACGCGCCTCGGCCATGATGTTGCCCCATGTCGGAATTTCGCTCGGCAATCCGAGTCCTAGAAAACTCAAAATTGCTTCTAGCAAAATCGCAGAAGCACAGACGTACGTGCCCTGCACAATCATCGGCGCGATGGAATTGGGCAGTACATGTTTCATCAAAATCTTCCACGTGGGTGTTCCGATAGAAACCGCCGCTTCGATGTACGGCTCTTCGCGAATCGAGAGCACCAGCGAGCGAACGAGCCGCGTCACACGGGGAATTTCCGGCACGGCAATCGCGATGATGACCGTGGAGAGACGCGCACCCCACGCGGCGACCAGCGCGATCGCCAGCAGGATGCCGGGGATCGCCATCATTCCGTCCATCACGCGCATGAGAATCGCGTCGACGCGCCGAAAGTAGCCCGCCATCAGGCCAAAAAAAGTACCGATAATGAGCGACACAATCGCCACCGTCACGCCCACGGTGAGCGACACGCGCGCGCCGTAAATCACGCGGCTGTAGATGTCGCGCCCGAAACTGTCGGTGCCCATGACGAGTGTGCGCGGCGCGGTTTGATTGTCGGGGCCGGTCCAGTCGACTTGCGCCATCGGCTTTTGATTCATGTTGACCGCGTCGAGCCAAGCGGGGTCAACCGTTCCGAGGATAGGAGCAGCAAGTGCGATGAGAAATAGCACCGAAAGAATGATGAGCCCAAAGCGGACTGCGCCGTTTTTTAAGACGCGTTTGAAGGTCGCGTTCATCAGTAACGAATCCTTGGATCAAGAAATAAGTACGACACGTCAACCAACAAATTGACGAACACGTACAAAAAAGCGAAGAACAAAATCACCGCTTGAATCACCGGAAAATCTCGTGCGAGCACCGCGTCCACGGTCAACGTGCCGAGACCCGGAATGGAGAAAACGCTCTCTGTTACGACCACGCCACCAATCAACAGCGCCACGCCTATGCCGATGACGGTAACGATGGGCACAGCGGCATTGGCCAGAGCATGCTTGATGAGCACCCGCGATTCTGGCAAGCCCTTGGCGCGAGCAGTGCGCACGTAATCTTCGGTGAGCGCTTCGGCCACACTCGCGCGAGTCACGCGTGAGATGAGCGCCACGTAAACGATAGAGAGCGTCAGCGCAGGCAGCAACAAATGATGCAACCACGGCCACAGCCCGTCTTTGAGTGCCTTGTAACCCTGCACCGGAAACACGTCCCATTTCAGTGAAAAGAAATAAACGAGCAAGTAGCCAATCACAAACACCGGCACCGAAAAGCCGAGCACCGAAAACCCCATGAGCCCACGATCCAGCCAGCCACCGTGCCGCCACGCGGCGAGCGTTCCGAGCGGCACCGCGATCAGCACGGTCATGACGATAGTTAGGAGCGCCAGCGAAAGTGTGGGTTCGAGGCGGTCACCGATGAGTGCGGCAACGTCCTTCTTGAAGAAAAACGATTGGCCCATGTCGCCCGTGAGCATGCCCTTGGACCAGAGCCCAAGTTGCGTGAAAAATCCGCGATCAAGCCCAAGCTCGGTGCGGATGCGTGCGATGTCTTCGTTGGTCGCCATGTTGCCGGCGATCACTGCGGCGGGGTCGCCGGGCACGAGGCGAATCAAAGTGAAGACGATGATCGCCACAATCACCATCACAGGAATCGTGGCGAGGATGCGTTTGATGAGGAATGAGAGCATGGGGGCAACGATAACGCATGCGGCGCCGTGTTGCGACGAAATCGTCGAAAATGTGAACGTGGCGCGGCGCGACGATGCCGATGCGCTGCCGCCCACTGACTAATTCTTACAGGAACAGAATGACTATGGCCTCACCTCTTCCCACCACGATGCGCGTCGTTGACCACGGCGCGGGCGGCGCGCCGGATTGCATGACTATCAAACAAGCTCCGCTTCCCGTAGCGGCCGACGACGAAGTGCTGATCCGCGTTGTGGCCGCTGGCGTGAACCGCCCGGACATCCTGCAACGTTCGGGGAAGTATCCGCCACCGGCAGGTGCGTCGCCGTACATGGGCTTGGAAGTTGCGGGCGAAATCGTCGCCGTCGGCACCGGCGTGACGCAATGGAAAGTGGGCGACACCGTGTGCGCATTAACGCCGGGCGGCGGCTATGCCGAATATTGCACTGCGCCTGCTGGGCATTGCTTGCCAATTCCCGCAGGCTTGAGCGTCGTCGAGGCTGCGGCGTTGCCCGAAACTTTTTTCACGGTGTGGGCGAACGTGTTTGACCGCGCGCGCTTGGCACCGGGCGAATCGATCCTGATTCACGGCGGCTCCAGCGGCATTGGCTCGTCGACGATTCAGCTGGCGAAAGTGTTTGGCGCAGGCAAGATCATCGTGACCTGCGGCGACCAAGCCAAGATTGATTACGCGTTGAAACTCGGCGCGGACGTGGGCATCAATTACCGCACCGAAGATTTTGTGGAAGCCACCAAAGCCGCTACCGATGGGCGCGGCGCAGACGTGGTGCTCGATATGGTCGGCGCACCTTATTTTCAGAAGAACATCGCCGCCTGCGCCACCGAAGGCCGCATCACGCAGATCGCGTTTCAACAAGGCCCGAAGGCCGAGATGAACATGCTGGACTTAATGATGCGCCGCTTAACGTGGACAGGCTCGACGCTGCGCGCGCGACCAAAATCTGCAAAAGCCGCAATTGCCAACGCGCTTCTCGCCAACGTGTGGCCAAAATTTGCGACGCACCTGGACACCCTGCGACCAAACGTCCACGCGAAATTCGCACTAAACGACATTGCAAAGGCGCACGAAATGATGGAAGCGGGCACCCATTTCGGGAAAATCGTACTCGTCGTTTAGGCGATACAGCTTTTTAGCGATAGCGACCGCCTGGCGGTGCTTAGAGGCTATTTTTACGTTATGTTGATATTACGTAAAAACAACACCGAACGACCGCTGGCCGGTCGTTCGATGTAAAAAGTTGTTTGTTACAAAATGCGCCGCGGATGCGAAGCCGTGCCAGCGAACTCGCACCAGTGAGTTCGCACTAGTCCAGCGAAATCCCGCGCTCTTTCACGATGCGCGCCCAGAGCGCAGTTTGGCCTCGGATGAACTGCTGCGCGGCCTCGGGTTTCGCGGTTTGCATCTCGCCGCCGAGCGATGCGATGCGTGCTTTCACTTCGGGCGAATCCATAGTCTTTTGTAGCGCGGCGGCAATTTTTGCGATCACTGCGTCCGGGGTTCCTGCGGGCGCGAAAATCGCGTTCCATTCGTACACCTCGTAGCCCGGCAAACCCGCTTCCGCCATCGTCGGTGCGTTGGGCAAAATTGCAGAGCGCTTGGCACTGGTCACGGCGAGCGCTTTGAGTTTTCCAGCTTGGACGTGTTGCAACGTCGACGCCAAATTTCCGAAAAACACGGGCACTTGTCCGCCGATGACGTCGTTCAACGCGGGGCCGCCGCCCTTGTACGGCACATGCAACATGTCCACGCCCGCAGCACTCTCGAACATCGCACCCGCTAAGTGTTGCGCCGAACCGTTACCCGACGAGGCGTACGAAACAGCGTTTTTCTTCGCCTTCGCGAGCGCGACCATCTCCTTCACCGACGTCGCCGGGAACGACGGATTCACCAACAGCACGTTCGGGAACAACGCGATGACACCAATCGGTTTGAACGCTTTGTCGCTGTCGTACGGCAACTTCGCAAATAGCGCCGGATTCACCGCGAACGACGACGCATCAAGCATCAGTGTGTGGCCGTCCGGCGCGGCCTTCGCCACGGCGCTGGCGCCAATCTGTCCGCTCGCACCGGGCTTGTTTTCTATGACGACCGTTTGCCCAAGTGCTTCGCCAAGCTTCGGAGCGATTAGACGCGCCATCGTGTCCGCGCCACCACCGGGCGGGTACGTCACCACGAGGGAAATCGGTTTGGCGGGCCATACCTGCGCTTGCGCGGCGAAGACGGTGAGCGACGCGGCAATCGCCGCGAGAAATCGAATGTGAGTTGAGGTCATGATGCAGATTCCGGATTCAAAAAATGTGCGTTGACGCAGCATAATGCAACTCACCATGCCTCAAGACCACGTCGTTGATCTCACGCCAGCCGCCTGCGACTGTCACTTCCACGTATTCGCAGCCCACGAGCGCGTCGCCGACGTGCGCTACGTGCCCGCGTACGCGTCAAGCCTTGATGACTGGATGCTCGCTGCACGTGCATGTAGCGTGACGCGCGGCGTGATCGTGCAACCAAGTTTTTTGGGCAACAACAACGCGCGCATGCTTGCGGCTATCGCGCAACAACCATCGTTATTACGCGGTGTCGCAGTCGTTGCGCCAGACGTTACCGGCGATGAACTTCATGCGCTGTACGCCGCTGGCGTGCGCGGCGTGCGCCTGAATCTGGCTGGCGTCAGCAACGACCTTGCGACGTTGCGCGATATTTCTCCGCAGTGGTGGTCGGCGCTAATCGACGCGCGCCTGCACCTAGAGCTTCACACCGACGTGGGACGCGCCGCTGCGTTGCTGCCTTTCGTGCCGCGCGATATTACGGTAGTGCTCGACCATTTCGCCAAGCCAGAAAAAATTGCCGCAAGCGACGAAACGGTGACCGCCGTTCGCCGCCGCAATGCGCCCGGTGGGGCGGACACAGCGACGTTCGTCACGCTCAGCGGTGCCTATCGACAGAGTGCGGCAAACGCCACGCACGCCACGGACATAGCGTCGCTTTGGCGTGATGAAATCGGTGTGGGTCGTCTGTTGTGGGGCAGTGATTGGCCGTGCACAAATCACGAAAGTGCGGCCAAGTATCCCGCGCTATTTAACGCGCTCAGTGAATGGCTACCCACCGCCGCCGACGTGCGCGCGGTGCTCTCGGACAATCCTACGGTCGTCTATTGGCGCTAATAGCGTTAGTAGCGCTCGCGCACGTTACTGACCGAGTTATCGTTGCTCGGCACGGTTCCTAGCAGCACCGGCTTGAGGCTGTCGTCAATCGGCTTCGGACCGATCCAAATTTGCAGCAGCGCTTGGAAAAAGCTTTCGTCTTGAAACACTTCACCCACGCGTTTTCCATTCACGTTCACCGTCATGCCGGTGCCCGGTATAGCGTCAACCGTGATCACGTTGCCCTTTTTGAGCGATGGGATCATTCCAAAGATCGCGCCGAGTTTGAGCAGGCTGTCGAAGTGCTTTTGTTGTTCAGCAGCCGACAAATTCGCGCGCATGCCGCCGAGCAAGCCCCTAGACAATTCGTTCGCATTGATGTCTCGCAGCAGCGCCAGCGTCACGCGCTTGGGGCCCTTGAGCGCGGCGATTTCGGCGCCGGTGCTTCGCTTTTGCGGCAAGTAAAGCTGCGCAACGTAAACACGCACGAAGCCTGCCGCCGCGTAGCGAATGCCCGCACCGTTGAGCACTAATTCCTGATTGGCGACGCGAATGCGCTCATCAACATTCACGCCCGATACATCGAGCGCAAGCGCCGCCGACATGCTGCAAGCCGCAACTGAGCCGACCAAAACTTTGCGCAACGCGAATTGGCGCAACACTGGGAAATTCAAAACGGCCATGCTTACCTCCAACCTTAGCCCGGATGAGAGCGCAGATACTAGCCTCGCTGCGGCCACGTGTCACCGTGGACGACGCGTTTAATACTTCGAGACGTGGCAATTCCGGAACACTCGCAGACACGAGCGGCGTTCGATTGCGTTTCAAACGAATCGATGCGGATTAACGCTGCACAAAAGCGGTGCCTCATTGGAATTTGCCGCAAACCGCTCGGCTTGACTCGCATCAACGTGCGGGCCACAAGACCGGCGTAGCCTGATGTTTTTTGGAGCATCTCATGAAAATCCTGATTCCACTTGACGGCTCAGAACTCGCATTGGATGCTGTGCGACACGCGTTGCGGCTGATTAACGCCGGACTGCACGCGCGCTTCGTGCTTGCACATGTGGAGGAGCCCGCCGGTGTGGTCGGACTTCTCATGATGCCCGACGCGCTGGCACGCGAAGAAGTAAATCAACATCTCGGCAACGAAGCCCTCGAAACGGGTGCCGCGCTGCTCGAAGCGGCGGGTGCCAGTTTCGAGCGCGAAGTGCGCACGGGTTATGCGAAGCCCGCGCTCATCGACATCGCCGAATGCTACGGCTGCGAGGCAATCATCATGAGCGCACGCGGCGCGGGACTGGTTCGCGGCGCGCTGCTGGGTTCCGTGTCGCAGGGCGTGTTGCACTCATGCAGTCTGCCCGTCACCATCGTGCACCAGACGCCAGTCGCTTAGACATTTTCCTTGAGTGTGCTGGTGTGCACCGACAATGCAAGGTTCCCCGGATAGGCTGGCAGGAACCTTGAATTGCTAGTACAAAAATCCACCGCTGATTAGCAAGCTGGCTCAGACGGGCGTCATTCTCGGCGCAGCCGGGAATCCAGAAACGATGCAGCCGCAATTACCTGAAACAGCCTCATAGCTGGCCCACGATCTGGATACCCGCCTTAGGCGAGTATGACGTCAATTAAATTGCCATTGCTGAGGCATCTTGCTAATCAGGAATCCACCCAGACCGTTGGCCGCATTCGTCGCCGGAAATGTCTGAAAGCATCTTCTTCCAGTGCAGTCATGACCCCGTCATGTACGGTGATACCTATGATTTGTTAATCACAAACCATAACAACACGGCGCAACGCGTCGATGTGTCACCGGAGGCACACCATGAATTCACCTCGCATTTCACGCTTGGCGCTAAGCGTCAAAACCTTAATTGTCATCGGCGCATCGTTGGCCGTGGCGCCACAGGCATTTGCGCAAGTGCCGGTCAACGGCTGTCAGTTTCAAGCGGCGGAGATCTCGAAAGCATTGGGGACACCCTTCGGCGCGGGTCAGGGGAAAAAGGGCATCGGGCCGTCTTGCACATACACCTCGCTTGATGGAAAACAGAAACTCTCCGTCGTGCTCTTTCCGACGCAAAGTTCGTTTGACGCCGTGCGTACGGTCATTGGTCCGACGCGCACCACAGAGCTAGCCGCAGTAGCGAAGGACGATAACCAAGCTCACATCGTCCGTTCGTCCGAGGCCACGCAAGTCGCGCATATCGCCTATATAAACCGCGGTCACCTCGTGCAGTTGCGCTTGACGATGGCTCCGAGCGCGATGCGCTCAGTAGAACCGATCCACACCAAGTTGCTCGCGCTGCGTCGCGTCTAGTCTCGCGACCGTCGTTCGCGCTGCAGCGAGCAGCGCACGCCCGCGCTACGCGCGCAGCCACCACTGGGCAATGCGCGCAGGATTTCCGTTCATCGTCTTGGCGTCGAATTCGACACGCTCCTCCACGGTGAACTGAGCAAATAGTTCGTCGAACCACGACATCGAGTGGTGCCGCACCGTGCCGCCGTCGGGCAAACGAAACGTGCCGTAGTCCCACGGCTCTGCGCCATGCGTCTCGTGCGCGAATGCGTCGTACCGAGTGACGTTTCGCTCGTCGGACTGAAGCGGATAGTCACTCACAACCAGCAAGCCACCGCGCTTCAACACGCGGTGCAGTTGTGCGATGAGCATGCGCTGCGCGCTGCGTGGTGGAATGCAGGTCAACACCGCAAACAGCAGCACGGCGTCGAAAGACGCTTCGTCAAACGGCAATGTCGCACCATCTACATGCGTGAATGAAACAGACGGATGATCGCGTCTCGCCGCAGCGATCATTTCCGTAGAAAAGTCAGCACCCACCACCTGACTAAACCCACGGCCAGCAAGCTCACCGCACAACCGGCCACGTCCACAGCCGTAGTCCAGAATCGCCGCGTCGCGCGCAACCGTCTGAGCGAACCGCGCATGATCCAACGGATGCGAAAACACCTTCGTTGCCGCCGATTGATTCCAGAATTCGGATTGGTTGGCTGATGCGTCTGTCGTCAAAGCTGCGTCCTTCGGAAGTGTTGTGTCGTGAGAATAGCTGACGCGACAGCCCTTGGCGTAACGCCACCCAAGGCGACGAACCTGCACCATGTCGCAGGAATTAGCTGTCCCTAACGCCCCCTTCGGTTGCCTTCGGCCCCCCTACACGCCGGGGTTTCGGCCACGGCCACTTATTTTTCTTACACCGTAAGCTTACGGTGTAAACTTGCGGTGTGACTCATCCACTTGCTCGCAGACGCAGCGCGTCGTGACCTGCGCGGATGAGCGCGCTTACCGGGGGAAATTCAACAATTAATGTGGAGACATCGTGACAACAACAGCATTCCAACTTGGCCTACCCCTCGCAACGCTCGCGCTCTTTGCAGGAACAGCCCACGCGCAAACAACAACCAGCCCGTTCTATGTGGAAGCCAGCATCGGCATAACCCACTCTAATAGTGAGTACGCAAACCAGGTCCGCGAGTCAGTTGCAAATTCAACCGTTTTCAAGTTTGAATCCGCCACATACGACGAAACCGGAACCACCGGCGGGCGCGTCGCGATGGGCTGGCGCGCGCTACCCAATCTCGCCTTCGAGGTGGGCTACACCAACTTTGGACGCACTGATTCGCGCGCATCGGTTTCACGCGTACAGGCGCCGGGGCAGCTCGATGTAATCGCCGGTCGATTCCGCGCCAACGCGGTCACGTTCGACGCAGTGGGGATGCTGCCCATTACTCAAAGCTTCGCCGCGACCGCGCGCGTCGGCGTGGCTTTGACGGAACAAAAATACAGCCAAACGCGAGCCATCGCCAATGAACCCGCGCCCGCCTACACCTCCTACCCTACTAATCGACAAACACGACTGCATTGGGGCTTCGGCGCGCAGTACTCGTTCAACCCGAACGTCGCGCTCGTAGCTAACTATGAGCGGATCGAAAGCGTTGGACACGACTTTTCAAATCGCTCGATCGACAACGGAAGCCGTGCAGGCACATTTGGCTACGGCTTATTGAGTGTCGGGATGCGTTATACGTTCTAGCGCGAGACGTTGTCGAGAGCGGTGCGCCGCTAAGGGTCGGAACGCTTGCGGTTCCTGGGCATGCCCGTCGCTAACGTAGGGTGCATACGCAAAGCGTCATGCACCGGTCGCATGCGACGGCGATTGGGGTTTTGCTTGTGTCGCCGACGGCGGATGACGCTTCGCGTATCCGCCCTACGCTGCTGCGCTGTCCTACAGCCCTATTTCTTTATCTGAACGGGTAACGCAACGTTCAGAAAGTCGACGTCCGTACCGCTAATCGTCTTTCCGGCAATCTGGACGATATTCACTTCAGCAGGTACACGCGATTGCGCATGAGCTGTCGACACCAACGGGCCATCGCGAACTACCAAGCACAGCAAGCAGAATGCGATAACAGTGAGCACGCATTTTGTATACGTATCAGTTTTCATTCCCCGTCCTTTGTCAAATCAAGCGTTGAAACTTTCGTATCCCACCACACCAGAAACTGATCGAATAAGCGCTTCTGCGAATCTCTCGATCAACTTGAAGTCGGGCACGTTCACTAGGCCAGTGCGAATGTATTGCAATCGCCTCGACTTGTACAAATCATTAAGAAGCGCAACTGCACCAAGGTCAGCGGGATGCGGATCCAGCAAGACAGATAAGCCTAGTTCGTTTGCGCGGTCAAGACAACCGCACAAATCATGACCGAAAGGAGCACGACGCAAGTTAGCTAACGTTAAGCCCTTCTCCAAGAGGTACGCCTTCGCAGCGATCTCAATCGATTGCGCCATCAGAAACAATGCAGGGAATGGTGACACGATTTCATACTTCGTGCCTGCTCCCATCTGGTCTTGCACGGCTCTTCCTGCATCAAAGTAGTCGTGCGCGTAGCGTGTGAGGCCGAGGGCTGTCGTCAGTGACGGATCATCTTTCACATTGCACTCCGTGAATCCATGAACCGAAAGGTCTCGTCTTACCGATAAACCGGAAACCGCGCACAAAGCGCCGCAACTTCCCCACGCACTCGCGCAATCACGGCCTCATCATTCGGCGCATCCAAAACGTCCGCGATGAAGTTGCCAACCATCTTGGCTTCTGCTTCTTTGAACCCTCGCGTGGTGAACGCTGGCGAGCCCAAGCGAATACCGCTGGTGACCATTGGCTTTTCTGGGTCGTTCGGGATGGAGTTTTTGTTGCAGGTCATGTGTGCTTTGTGCAGCACGGATTCAGCGTCTTTGCCGGTGATTTTTTTCGAGCGCAGATCGACGAGCATCAGGTGGCTTTCGGTGCCGCCGCTGACGATCCGGAGGCCGCGTTCGACGAGCGTTTTGGCGAGTACGTCTGCGTTCTTCAGAACTTGCGCTTGGTAGGTTTTGAATTCGGGCTTGAGCGCTTCGCCGAAGGCCACGGCTTTGGCGGCGATGATGTGCATCAGCGGGCCGCCTTGCAGGCCGGGGAAGATCGCGCTGTTGAGCTTTTTGGCGAGGTCTTCGTCGTTGGTGAGGATGATGCCGCCGCGTGGGCCGCGCAGCGTCTTGTGCGTGGTGCTGGTGGTGATGTGCGCGTGCGGCACGGGGTTCGGGTAGACGCCGGCGGCGATGAGGCCCGCGTAGTGCGCCATGTCGACCCACAAGTACGCGCCGACTTCGTCTGCGATTTCGCGCATCTTGGCCCAGTCCCATTTCAGCGAATACGCCGAGCCGCCGCCGATGATCATCTTCGGCTTGCACTCGTGCGCTTTTGCGCGCATCGCGTCGTAGTCAATTTCTTCTTTCGCGGTGAGGCCGTAGGCGTTGGCCTTGAACCATTTGCCGCTCATCGAAAGCGCCATGCCGTGCGTGAGGTGGCCGCCTTCAGCGAGCGAGAGGCCGAGGAACGGGTCGCCCGGCTGCATGAGCGTGAAATACACCGCGGCGTTGGCCTGCGCGCCGGAGTGTGGCTGTACGTTGGCGAACTTCGCACCGAACAGCGTTTTCAGGCGCTCGATTGCAAGCGTCTCGGCGACATCAACATACTCACACCCACCGTAGTAACGACGACCGGGGTAGCCCTCGGCGTATTTGTTGGTGAGCTGCGAGCCTTGCGCTTGCATCACGGCGAGCGAGGTGTAGTTCTCGGAAGCGATCAGTTCGATGTGGTCTTCTTGGCGCTGATTTTCAGCGGTGAGGACGGCTTGAACTTCGGCGTCGACCTGAGCAAGCGGAAGCACAAAATTTTCGGGGCGGGCAGCATTAGCCATGGGGCATTTCCTTTTTTGTAGCGAAATTAGTGCGCAGAAATCGTCATCGACGAGATCAGCACATGCCCAGGCGGACGGCGGGATCGCGCGGCCCAAGAAAAAAGGCCGCTACGCGCGTGCTTCCTGAGGGTGGCTCCCTCTCAGTCGCCGCAAAATTTGCGGCGCTTACGCCAGTTACACGCGAAGACAAATTATAGAGGGCGATTTTTTCCGCATGCGCGCGGACAAGCGTTAACAGCTTTTCGGCGGCAACGACCGGCGGGCGGTCGTTATGCGGCCTTTTATAGCAATATCAACAACCACGAAAATAGCGCCCAAACGACCGCCAGGCGGTCGCCGGAGCGCTAAAGTTGCTTAGCGAATCAATCCGCCCGGCGGCGACGCGCGCCGAGCACACCGAGCATCAGCGTGAGCAGAACAATCACGCCCCATTCGGTCGCCGGAACCGGCGCGACAAAGAGCGACGCGAACGTCGCCGTCACCGTGCAAGCGCTGGTGATGACGCCCGTGGTGTAGGGGCTGGTCGTTCCGGTCACACCGCCGCAGCCGCTCACCGAGCCAATGCCGAAGCCCGGCGCAGGCGTGATGACGCAGGTCGTCGTCGAACCGCTGGCCACGGGGCTAGCGCAAGAGATCGTGCCGCCGCTGCCCGAGACAGCGCCGCTCACGACGACGGGCAACGCGTTGACCAGCGTGCTTGCGTTCGCCGAGTTGTTGCCCGGCGTCGTGTCTGTGGTGGACGCGGTGATGTTGGCCGTGGCCGAAACCGTGCCGGTGAACGTCGATGCAACCGCAACGACCAACGTGAAGTTCGCCGTTCCGCTCGCCGGGTACGACGCGAGGTTGCAGTTCACGGTGCCGGTGCCGCCGACGGCTGGCGCGGTGCATGACCAGCCGGGCGCGGTGAGTGACACGAACGTCGCATTCGCAGGGACGGCAACCGTGAGCGCCGCGCTGGCCGCAACGCTCGGGCCCGCATTGGCGGTATTGATCGCGTAGGTGATCTGAGCGCCCGACGTCACAGGGTCGGGTGAGTCGCTGATCGTCACCGACAAATCGGCGGCACTGCCAAGAGCGTCGGTGTCGGTCGCGCTGTTATTGCCGACATTCGGGTCGGTCACGAGCGGGCCCGCGCCAACTGTCGCGGTGTTAACGAGCGAGCCGGTGGCAGACGGCGAAACGGCGCATGCGGCGGTGTAGGTGACACTGCCGCCCGCCGGAAGGTTCGGCGTGTCGTTGATGTTGCCGGCACCGGACGGCGCGCAGGTGCCGCCACCCGCGCCCGCACACGTCCACGTACACGTGAGCGACGCCGGGAACGTGTCGGTGACGTTTGCGAACGGGGCGTTGCTCGGGCCGGCGTTGCTGGCGACGATGGTGTAGGTGACCGACCCGCCCGCCGTGGCCGTGGTGACGCCGTCGGTCTTCGTGATCGACAGATCCGCCGAGGCCATCACAGTGTCAGTGTCTGTCGCGGCGTTGTTTCCCGAATTCGGATCAACCACTGTCGGCGGCGGGCTGACCGTCGCCATGTTGACGATTGTGCCCGTGGCGCTGGGGCTCACTGCGCAGGCGGCGGTGTAGATGACGCTGCCGCCGGCTGGAAGATTGACGGTGTCGTTGATGTTGCCCGCGCCGGAGGCCGTGCAGGTGCCGCCGCCCGCGCCGACACACGTCCAGTTGCAAGTCAGCGTGGCAGGCATCAAGTCATCGACAAACACCCCGTTGGCGTCGCTCGGCCCAGCGTTTGCTGCGGTCACGGTGTAGGTGACTGGTCCGCCGGCCGTGGCGAAGGTTGCGCCGTCGGTTTTGGTAATTGAGATGTCGGCTGTCGGCGTGAGCGTGTCTGTATCCGTCGCGCTGTTGTTGCCGGGAGCTGGATCGGTGGTGCTACCTGTCGAGGTGACCGTCGCGGTGTTACTGAGCGAACCCGTTGCGCTCGGCGACACGGCGCAGGACGCTGTGTAGGTGACGCTGCCGCCAGCTGGCAAGTTCACGGTGTCATTGAGGTTGCCGGCACCAGCTGCGCTACACGTACCACCACCCGCGCCAACGCAAGTCCAAGTGCAGGTGAGCGACGCGGGGAAGGTGTCCGCAACGACCGCGCCCGAGGCGTCGGGGCCGGCATTTGACGCGGTGATGGTGTAGGTCACGCTCGCGCCAGGGGCCGCGCTGGTTACGCCATCGGTTTTAGTGATCGCCAAGTCAGCACTCGCCGCGAACGCGGTCGTGTTGAAAGCCACCACCGTCACTACGTCGCGGCTGCCCCCCGCGGGCACTGTCATTGTGGACCACTGAAAGCCGCCGGTGAAATCAATGTTGGTCGCGGGAACGCCCGAGTTATCGAAATTCGTCACGAGCGTGTCGGAGAGAAGGCCCGCGACATCGGTGGCCGTGGCAAACGGGCGAACCAGCAGCGCGGATGCGCCAACGCCGGCGAATTGTGCGGTGTCGGATACCGTGGCGTCCGTGAGGTCAAGGCGTTGCTGCGGGATTCCAACGGTGACGCTGTCGCCGCCGACGGTACCGCCAAGGTCAACGTCTGTCATCACAAAAATATCGATGCCCAGCGCGGCGGCGCCGGGATTCGTAATGCGCATCGTGCACGTTACTTTGCCGCCAATCGGTGACGCAATCCCGAGCACGACACAGGTCTCCTGCGCATCAAAACCGCGCCCGTTTACGTTGGACCAAGTAATCGTCGAAGTGTCACCGACGTACGCCTGCGAAGTCGGAAGTGGGAACGGCGTTTCCGCCGTGTCGCCGCTCACGCGATACCACCAACCAAACTCAAACACTTGGTCACCCGCTCCTGCGGTAACGCCTGCGAAATTGGCCGTTGGTGTGGCGTCGAACGAACTGGGACTAGTGCGCGTAAACGTCGCCGAACCGCTCGTGATGGACTGCGCGAAGCTCGTTGCGCTAGCGCAGAGCAATAGAAGAAGCAAAAAAATGCGTTTCATGATGACCCCCGGAAGTTTCTTAGCAAAGATAGTTTAGTCGCGATTAGGGACTTCACAGAGATTTTCCGCAGTGCGCGCTGGTGGATTCGGGACAACAGCGCGTGGCCGCTACATATACAGCTTTTAGGCTCTACCGACCAGCGGGCGGTCGTTTTGGCCTCATTAGTCAACTATTCGACTATATCAATAATCGAGCTGAAACGACCATCAGGCTGTCGCTTCCGCCAAAAAGCTGTATTCAAAAAAACTTCAATCCACCGCGTGGCGAACCACGCTTAGCGCAATCCCCACAAACAAACCGCCGCGACCAACGTCGGTGGCAACGCGGCGAGCAACAAGCCGCCTGCGCCAATCGCTTGATCAGGGAAATTGCCTTTGAGGATCGCGTAGCCCGCAGGGTTCGGGGCGTTGGCGATCACGGTGAGGCCGCCGCCGGTGACTGCGCCCGCGACGACCATGTATTTGAATTCGTCGGAGAGGCCGGGCACGAGAGACGCGAGATAGGTGATCGCCGCGTTGTCGGTAATCGCCGTGAGCGCCGCCGCGCCCCAGAACGCCGCACTCGGCGACAGACCCGAGAGAATCGGCTGCAACCACCACTGTTGCTGCGCGCCGAGCACGACGAGGCCACCGAGGAAAAATCCGACGAGGAGCGCCTCGCGCAGAATGAGTTTGTCCTGATATTTTTCGTACGCGCTGGCGAAGCCGAGGAAGAACAAAAAGATCGCGATGAACACCGTTTCGTGATGCGCGAACACGACGACGCTTGCGAGAAAACACACGCTCACGATGATGATCGACCACGGCATGCCCGCGCGCTGGCCACCGCTAGATTGATGCGGAACATGACGCAGCTCGCGTGCGAAGATGAGCGTGATCGCCAGCGCGTTCACACACACGGCGAGCAGCGCGCGCCAGCCAAAGTTTTGCATCATGAATGCGCTCGACCAGTTCCAAGTTTGCGCCACCATCAACACCGGCGGCGCGGCGTATGCGGTGAGCGTGCCGCCAATGGAAACGTTGACGAAGAGCACGCCAACGGTGGCGTACTTGAAGCGCGTTGAAATGTCTTTTGAGAAGAAATGCTCACGCAACATGAGCGCGGCAAGCGTCATGGCAGCGGGCTCGGTGATGAACGAACCGAGCATTGGAACTAACGCCAGCACGATGAAGAAAAACGCCATCGGTTTGCTCTGCGCTTTGACCGGAACGATGCGTGTTAGCGCTCGAACCGCGAGGCCCGCAAGCTCAACTATCGGCTTGCTCGCGGCGATGACCATCACCACGAAAACGAACATCGGCTCGGTGAAATTGCGGCCTTCGAGGTAATCAACGGTCGCCGTTTTTCCGGTGATCGCAAACTTAAACGCAACAAAAACAAGCGCCCAAAAGCCGAAAACAACCTCCACTTCGCCAAGAAAGTGAAAACTGCCTGCGTGCGCAGGATAGCGATGCGCAAGCCGCTCGAAATAGCGTACAGAAAACGTGTGCGCAACGGCGAGCGCAAAGAGCGTCGCGCCAATGAGTTGAAGGGTCGTGGGATTCATGGCGACGAATGTAGCAACAAAGCACTCTGCGTAGTCATCGAGGCTACGTCTATGGATCTGGCTAGCTCGCCGCCTTCAACGCCGTCGGTGCCCAACCGGTGATGGCCAACATCACGAAAAACCCAACGACATACGCCACAGCCACATGCCAGCCCTGCTTCACCCATTGCACCGCGTTGCGCGCCTCTGGAAATTGGCTTGAGAGGGCAACGCCGGCTGACGAACCAAACCACACCATCGAACCGCCAAAACCGACACAGTACGCGAGCATCCCCCAATCAAATCCACCTTGCTTAATCGCGAGCGCCGTGAGTGGAATGTTGTCAAACACCGCCGAGATAAAGCCGAGGCTAAGCGCGGTTTGCCACGATGCCTTCGGCAAGGCTTCCACCGGCATCATGGACGCGCAAAGCACGAGCGAGAGTAGAAACACCGCGCCTTTGGCCGCGTCGGGCACGAGCGACCAATCCGGTTTACGAATCGGGACCGCCAACAAAATCGCCGCCCACACCGCGACGCCGAGCACCGGAAAGCGCTCGCCAAGCGTGCCGTAGCGCGTGTTGATTAAGACGTTCGCCACGATCGCAACAATGAGGATCCAAAACACGATACCGACGCGTGCCCAGTCGATTTGATGCGTGACCTTGGCGTCTTTGATGATCGGCGAATACGCGTGTTGCTGCTTGGCGGCGACGACACCAACGATGAGCACCGCAACGATTGCGGCGACGTAGGCGTCGAGCACCGCTGTCGGCGACACCCCCGCCAGCCACAGCATGGTCGTTGTCGTGTCACCGACCACCGAGCCGGAGCCTCCGGCGTTCGACGCGGCCACGATACCGGCGAGATAGCCAATGTGAACCTTCTTGCGAAACACGGCAGAGGCGACCGTTCCGCCGATCAGCGCGGCGGCGATGTTATCCAGAAACGCCGACATGACAAACACCAGCAGCAGCAAAACAAATCCGCCTTTCCAATCGTCGGGCAACCAGTGTGGCAGCACTTTCGGCACGCGGCTCACTTCAAAGTGATTGGAGAGTAGCGAAAAGCCCACCAAGAGACACAGCAAATTGGCCAGCAACACCCATTCGTGGCCCATGTGATCGAAGAACCCGTAAATGCCGGGGCCTGTCGCAAACCCAGCGACGGTAATTTTGTAGAACGCGATGCACACCGCGCCGATCACCGCAACCTTTAGCGAATGCGCATGCAGTAACGCAACTCCCGCGAGCACGGCGGCGAACATCAAAAACTCAATAGGCACCGGCCCGATCATCGGCCCCGCCGCGTGCGCTGCGGCTGTCATAAAGCTGCCTGAAAGCAGCGCCATCCAGCGCGTGAAAATTCGCGTTTGCATCCCCTACCCCCTCAGAATGAATATCGATCAGCAATTTATGCTGTGGCCGATTCTAAGCAGGTCGCAAATTCACTGCTTCCACGGGAAACCCCTAGCGCGAGTGCTCGCGTGCAAACCTACAATACGTGCAAGGCCATTCGTGGCCGCAGCAGTATTCCGGAGCGTCGCGTCAAGCGGCAATTCCATTTTCAAAAATCGACTCATCAGGAGAGACTATGCAACGTCGTGATTTTCTAACCAAAGCCGCAGCAACGGCCGCCACGGGCGGTGCCGTTCTGGCAGCGCCAGCCGTCATCGGCCAATCACCCGCCGTTCGTTGGCGTTTGACTTCGGCATTCCCGAAGTCACTCGACACTATTTACGGCGCAGCTGAGGTGTTCGCCCAGCAAGTCTCCAAAATGACCGGCGGCAAGTTCCAAATCTCGGTTCATGCCGCAGGCGAAATCGTCCCGACGCCTGGCTTGGTCGACGCAGTGCAAAACGGCACGGTTGAAGCTGGCCACACGGCCCCGTACTACTACTTCGGCAAAGACGACACGTTCGCTCTGGGCTGCGCGATCCCATTCGGTCTCAACAGCCGTCAGATGACCGCATGGCAGTACGAAGGCAATGGCCTCAAGCTGATGCGCGAGTTCTACACGAAGTACAACATGATCCACTTCCCGATGGGCAACACGGGCGCACAGATGGGCGGTTGGTATCGTAAAGAGATCAAGTCTGCCGCCGACTTCAACGGCCTCAAGTTCCGCGTCGGCGGCTTCGCTGGCAAAGTTTGCACACGCCTCGGTGCTGTGCCACAAAATATTCCCGGCGGCGAGATTTATCAAGCCCTCGAAAAAGGCACCATCGACGCCTGCGAATGGGTCGGCCCGTACGACGACCAGAAGCTCGGCTTCAACAAAGTTGCGCCTCACTACTACTACCCCGGTTGGTGGGAAGGCGGCCCGCAACTCGACCTCTACGTCAATCAAAAGGCGTACGACGCGCTCACCCCTGAGTACAAAGCGATTGTCGAAAATGCTGCTGCTTACGCGCACACCGAAATGCAAGCGCGCTACGATGCACGTAACCCAGCCGCTCTGAAAAACTTGGTTGCTGGCGGCACGAAACTGCACCGCTTCCCGAAAGACTTGATGGACAAAGCGTTCAAAGAGTCGATGGATCTGTACGCTGAAATTTCCGCGAAGAATCCATCTTGGAAAAAAGTCTACGACGACTACTCCAAGTTCCGTGCGGATGCGAACCTGTGGTTCCGCTTCACCGAGATGAGCTTCGACACCTTCATGCAATCGCAGAAGCTGTAAACGAGACGTTAGTTACTGTTACAACACGTGAATCCTCAGCCCGCACGGCGCAAGCCCTGCGGGCTTTTTTCTGCGCGCAAGATCGGAGGATTTTCAGCGGAAAGCGGATCGCGCCTCAATGCTTCGCCCCGACACAACGGCGTCCTAAAACGACTCGTTCTCGCCTAAGTATCGCCACGCACCAATCGGCACGTCCCCAAGCTGAACATTGCCGATACGAATGCGCTTCAACGCCACGACATGCAAGCCGACCATGTCGCACATTTTGCGAATTTGCCGCTTCTTGCCTTCACGCAAGATAAAGCGAAGCTGGTCCTCGTTCTGCCACCAGACTTTTGCGGGCTTCAGCGCGGCACCGTCAATCGACAAGCCGTGATTAAGGAGCCTCAACTCAGCGTCAGGCAATCGCCCGCCACGCAATGACTGCACGCGAACGAGATACTCTTTTTCAACCAGTGAGTTTTCGCCGATCAGCTGCTTGGCGATGCGCCCATCTTGAGTGAGCACAAGCAGGCCAGTTGAGTCGATATCCAACCGACCCGCAGGGACGAGGCTCTTCAATTGCTCACGGCGGAATCGAACGGGCGACGCATCGTCGCGCCAGCGATTTTCGGGGCGGACCAGAACAACGGCGGGTTCATAGCCATCCTCGGCCTGGCCGCTGACGTAACCAATGGGTTTGTTGAGCAACACCGTGACGCGCTCCGCCTGTTCGTCCGTCGCCGCGCGCTCAATCGTGATGACGTGGTGCGGCAACACTTTTTGCCCCAGCACTGCGGGCACGCCATCGACACGCACCCAGCCGCGCTCTATCCACTCGTCGGCCTCGCGACGCGACGAGAGGCCGAGCTCGCTCATACGTTTAGACAATCGGATCGGTTCGGTCATAGTTCTACAGTCTGGACGCGCTCAACTCAATGGCGCAATAAAAAAAACAAGGCACCCGAAGGTGCCTTGTCGACGCGTTCGTGGAAGCGAATGCTACTTCTTCGGCTCGTCTTTCTTCATTGCGTCGAGCACGGCCTTCATCGGGTCGTCCGACTTCGCGTCGGCGGGTGCAGCTGTCGGCGTCGGGGCCGATGGCGCAGTTGAATCCCCTCCGGACGGCGTCGCAGGTTTGTCAAACCCCTTCATCATGTCGGAGTCGTTGCGTTGCGGCTGGTCGCCAGGCATCTGCTCGGGTGCCTCGATTTTGACCTTGTCCAAATCGTATTTCACCTCTTTATCAAGAAATGCGGTCACGGTTTGTGGCACGAAGATCACGATGGCCACGAGCATTAACTGCATGATGACCCAAGGAATCGCGCCCATGTAAATGTCGGTCGACTCCACGCGCTTTTTGATCGTTCCGTTCTTGAAAAGCGTATCGGCAATGCCGCGCAAATAAAACAGCGCGAATCCAAACGGCGGATGCATAAAGCTTGTTTGCATGTTGACGCAAAGCAACACACCAAACCAAATCAAGTTGATGCCCAACTTGTCCGCCACAGGCCCCAGCATCGGAATGATGATGAAGGCAATCTCAAAGAAGTCCAAAAAGAACGCGAGGAAGAACACGAAGATGTTCACCACAATGAGGAATCCAATCTGGCCGCCGGGCAATCCAGAAAGCAGGTGCTCAACCCACTTGGCACCGTCAACACCTTGGAACACCAACGAGAACACTCGCGACCCGATCAAAATGAACACCACCATCGCCGTCAGTCGCGCCGTGCCCTGCATCGCTTCGTTAATGAGCGGCCACGTCAATCGCCCTTGGCTTGCGGCCAAAATCAGAGCGCCAACCACGCCCATTGCACCCGCTTCGGTCGGCGTACAAATGGCCGTGTTGATGCCAGGCAATCCACCCATCGAACCCAAAACGGTGAAGATAAGAATGGCCGACGGGACAATGCCTTTGAGACACTTTTTCCAGAGCGCCCATCCGTTGAGCGTACGCGCCTCTTTCGGCACGCCAGGGACGTACTCAGGACGAAACCGCGACAACAAAAAGGTGTAGAGCGCAAAGATCAAAATTTGGAGCATCGACGGGCCCCATGCGCCTTTGTACATGTCGCCTACGCTCTTGCCGAGCTGGTCTGCGAGCACTACCAACACGAGTGACGGCGGCACTAATTGGGTGATGGTGCCTGACGCAGCGAGCACACCGGTCGCATAGCGCATGTTGTAGCCGTAACGCATCATGACCGGCAACGAAATGAGCGCCATAGCGATAACTTGTCCTGCCACGGTTCCCGTGATTGCACCGAGAATGAAGCCGACGATGATGACCGAGTAGCCCAAACCACCGCGCACTGGCCCGAACAATTGGCCCATTGAGTCGAGCATGTCCTCTGCGAGACCGCACTTCTCAAGAATCGCGCCCATCATGGTGAAGAACGGAATCGCCAGCAACAAATCGTTCGACAAAATGCCGAAAATATTGAGCGGCAAATTCGACATGAAGGACGACGGAAACCATCCCATGTAGATCGCGAAAAAGCCACAACCGAGGCCGAGCGCAGACAGCGAAAACGCCACCGGAAAGCCGATCAACATGATGATGACCAGCCCGGCGAACATCAGCGGCGCAAAACTTTGCATTTCCATTATTTTTATTTCCTTAGCTTTGGCTTACTGCAACGGTTTTTCGTAATGGACATCCATGTTGTAGCTTCCGTTGAGCCACCCGACGCGCTTGATGATTTCCGCAAGCCCCTGCAAACCGAGCAAGCCAAAACCCAGCGGCAACATCAGCGCAATCGGCCAACGAATAAGGCCGCCTGAGTTGGAGCTCATCTCCATGCTCTTGAACTTTTCATAGAAAAACGGCCATGCGAGGTAAGTGCTGACAACACTCATCAGCAGCAAAAAGAAAATCAATCCGAAAATATCAATCCAGACCTGACCACGGCTGGTAAAGCGCCCGTAGATCACGTCAACGCGGACATGCTCATTCATCTTAAGGACGTGCGCTGCAGCCAACATCACGGCGGCACCGAACAAGTACCACTGAATTTCAAGCCAACCGTTCGAGCTTTTGTCGAACAGATAACGAATGATGGCGTTGCCCGCAGAAATGAGGCAGGAAGCCATAATGAAATAAGCGGCAAGCTTGCCAAGTTTGTCGCTGATCCAGTCGATCAGCTTCACGTACGACAGCAGTATCTGCATACGTCTCTCCCCAGTTGGTGAATGAAGTCATGGAATTGACTTCCAAAATTCTATGCGCGAAAGTCGACTTTGCGAGACGGGTTTTCCCCGCTTCTAACTGAAAAAATCTCACGCACTAGCTGAATGTGAAGCTACGCAGTGCTAGCCACGCAGCACGCGCGCTTAGCTACCCGCGATCTGCATCGACTCAATGAGCATCGAGCCGACGAGCTTTGAGCCGCGGCGATCAACATCATCACCAATGGCCACGATGCGTTGATACAGATCAACGAGATTGCCAGCAATCGTAATTTCACCGACGGGGTACGCGATCTCGCCGCCTTCCACCCAGAAGCCGGCCGCGCCGCGCGAATAGTCGCCGGTCACCGGATTTACGCCCTGCCCCATCAACTCCGTCACGATGAGTCCGCGTCCCATCTGTTTCGCCAATACGGCTGTGTCGCCTTTGATCGTCGGGCTGATTAGCAAATTGTGATTGCCACCGGCGTTTCCCGTGCTTTTCATGCCGAGCTTGCGCGCGGAATACGCCGACAAAAAATAACCACGAACCATGCCGTTTTCAACAATCGCGCGACGCTGGCACGCCACGCCTTCGCCATCAAACGGCGAGCTGGCGTAGGCTTGTTTTACAAAGGGATCATCCACGATATTGAGGAGCGAGGCGAACATCGGCTTGCCCATGCTGTCGAGCAGGAACGATGTTTTGCGGTAGAGCGAGCCGCCGAACAGCGCGCTGATTGCGTGGCCGATGAAGCCCGCCGCGAGTTGTGGCGTAAAGATCACGGGCGCATTTTGCGTTGGGATTTGCCGCGCGCCGAGCCGCGCCACGGCGCGCTCGCCCGCTTTGCGTCCAACGCTTTCGGCGGATTCGAGCGCACCCGGCACGCGGTGCGAGGTGTACCAATCGTCGCGCTCCATTTCTTCGCCTTCCGAGGCGACCATCGCGCAGCCGATGTAGTGCGCGCTGCCCATGTAGCCGCCGCAAAAGCCGTGCGAGTTGGCGTACACAAATTCCGATTCGCTTACGCTCACCGACGCGCCTTCGCTGTTGTCGATGCGCTCATCCACCGCAAAACCGGCGTCTTCACAGCGCTTGGCGATTTCGATGGCTTGGGCCGCGTCGAGCGCCCACGGGTGATAGAGATCTAGATCGGGCAGCGGAAGGCTCGCCATGACGTCGGCGTCGGCCAAACCTGCGAACGGGTCTGGACTGGTGAATTTGGCAATGGTGAGCGCTTTGTCGACGGCGGCATTCACGGCCGCGGTTGAGAAATCGCCGGTGCTGGCGTTGCCTTTGCGGCCCTGTACGTAGACCGTCACGCCTAGCCCTTTATCAACGTTGTGCTCCAACGTTTCCAGTTCGCCTAAGCGCACGGTCACGTTTAGACCATTGCCCTGCGTGGCCTCGGCCTCGGCTTGGTCGGCACCGCCGCGTTTGGCGCGCTCCAGCGCGGAGAGCGCAACGTCACGAAGCGCGTCGGAGGATAGGGCAAGGGACATACACACACCAGTCGGACAAGAGGTGAAAGCATAGCCGACCAAGGTGTCGCCTGCGTCCTGCGTGACGGATCGTTTCGGGCGTTTTGCGGGCAAAGCGTCGCTTACGGCAAAATTGACAGATGGCACGCCCCCCTAAAACTCCACGGCCCGTCGACGATGGCCCGTCCAAGACTCAGCTCAAAAAGGAAATGCAAGACTTGCAGGACCTTGGCGAGACACTCACGACGCTCTCGAAAGATCAGCTCGATCAACTCGAATTGCCTGAATTTTTACGCGACGCACTCGACGAGCTAGAAAACGTTGGCAAACACGAAGCCAAGCGACGCCACATGCAATACATCGGAAAGCTCATGCGAGAGGTGGACCCGGAGCCGATCCGTGCGCAGATTGACCGATGGGAAATGGGCACGCGCGCCAATAAAGCCGCGTTCAAAGCATCCGAGCGCTGGCGTGATCGCTTAATCGCTGAGCCCGATACGCTCACCGAATTTATGACCGCGCAGCCGGACGTGGATCGCGCCGCGCTGCTCACGCTCATCGAACGCGCGCGTCATCAGGCAGCCAACGGCGATGCGCCCGCGGCATCCCGGCAGGTGTTTCGCGTGGTGTACCGGGCGTTGTTGAAGGTTTAGCCACTTAGCGTTCAGGCAAGTAAAAATGTTCGACCCCATAAAAATTGGCCTAGTCTCCATCTCCGACCGTGCCTCGACCGGCGTTTACGAGGACAAAGGCATTCCTGCGCTGCAAGAATGGCTCGCCAGCGCGATTCAAAACCCGGTGACGTACACCACACGCCTCATCGCCGACGAGCAGCCGACCATTGAGTCAACGCTCGTTGAATTGTGTGACGTGGAGCGCTGCGACGTCGTGCTCACCACGGGCGGCACTGGCCCCGCGCGGCGTGACGTCACGCCCGAAGCGACGCTGGCGATTGCGCACAAAGAAATGCCTGGCTTTGGCGAGCAGATGCGTCAGATCAGCTTGAACTTCGTGCCGACGGCGATTTTGTCGCGGCAAGTCGCGGTGATTCGCGGCAAGACGTTAATCATCAATTTGCCCGGCCAACCCAAAAGCATCAAAGAAACGCTCGAAGGCTTGCGCGATGCGAACGGCAATGCATTGGTGCATGGCATTTTCGCGGCCGTGCCGTACTGCGTCGATCTCATCGGCGGCGGGTACATCGAAACCCACGACGCGGTGTGTAAAGCTTTCCGCCCGAAGAACGCGGTGCGTGTTCGGTTGGATTAACGTCCTCTCCAGAACCTTTCAGCTTTTTGGTTCCAATGGCCAACCAGCGGTGGTTTCAGCCTCAATAGGTGGATTCCACATCAAAGTGCGCAGGCGGAGTGCAAGAGCGATGCTAACTCTCGGGGAGTCAGCCAGTCGAGCGATTTACGCGGCCGGTCATTGATCAAATCCTCAACGTATTGCACGTATTCAGGAGAGAACTGACTGATGGAGTATCCCTTGGGGATGTAGCACCGCAACAGGCCGTTGGTGTTCTCAACGATGCCCTTTTGCCAGGGCGAATGGGGATCGCAGGCAAAGATGTGCGAGTTCGGCAAGAAGCGTTCGAGGTGTGCGAACTCGCAGCCCTGATCGGGAGTCAGCGAGAGAAACAGTGAGCGTCGCCTGCCGCGCCAGCGCCGCAGTCCCTTGAGTACGGCCGCGGCGTTGTTCTTGGGGATGAAGGCCAGACGAGTCAACAAGCTCATGCGCTCTGTGGCCACGAGCACGCGGGGCGAGTCGGATTTGCGCCCCTCGACGGTATCGATCTCCCAATGCCCGAATTGGGTACGCGCGTTGATCGGCTCGGGACGCTCGGCAATCGAGCTGGCCCGTGCCGCCCAGTGGCTGGGCGCGTGCCGTCGGGCGCGTTCGGCGCGTGAGCCGTAGCGGCGCACCCGCTTGCCATGGAAGAAGTCCGTGTCCTTGTGTTCAACCTCGGCCAGCCAGGTGTAGATGCGCGAGCACGAAGGCAGCGGCGGCTCGCCCAGTGTCCAGGCGCGCCCCCTGATTTGCTGCGGAGAGTGGTGGCGGCATAAGCCGAGTTCGACGCGTTGCCAGTCGGGGGCGTGCCAGCGCTGCGCGTTGTTGGCGCAACGCCTTCGCGCAGCGCTTCGATGAGCACGGGCTAGCTGCTCATCGTAGCGGCCTGCGCAGCGTGCTCGCTCGCGACGAATCGTTGCCGGGTGGCGCGTGAGT
>JBEBJR010000056.1:0-7046 GCA_040079845.1 Casimicrobium sp.
GCTTCGGCCACCAGGCAATCGCGGGCAAGCCCGCTCCCACAGGTACGCGTCGTTTTCGTTCGTTCAAGCAGGAGAAGTTTGTGAAACTATTTCGTTCGCTGTCACTGTGCGCGTTATCCGCACTCCTCATCACCGGCTGCGCGACGCGCTTTGATCTGCAAGGGCATCGTGGCGCCCGCGGACTTGCCCCTGAGAACACGCTCACCGCGTTTTCAACGGCACTCGAAGTCGGCGTGACAACACTGGAGCTTGATGTCGGCATCACACGCGACGGCGTGATGGTGGTCTCGCATGATCGTTATCTCAACGCAGATATTGCACGCGACGCGCAAGGCAAGCATCTCACCGCGCGCGGGCCAACGATTGCGTCAATAACGTTCGCCGAGTTGCAGCAATACGATGTGGGTCAACTCAAGCCCGGCAGCAATTACGCCAAAGCTTTTCCACAACAAAAAGCGGTCGATGGCGAACGTGTCCCGACGTTGCAATCGCTGTTCGCGCTCGCAGAAAAGCGTGGCGCGCGCGACATAAGATTCAACATCGAAACGAAAATTTCGCCGAACGCAGCCAATGAAACTATTGCGCCAGAGCCTTTCGTGCGTGCTTTGATAGCCGAGATTCGCAAAGCGGGGTTGACCTCACGCGCGACGATTCAATCATTCGACTGGCGCACGTTACAAATCACGCAACGCGAAGCGCCTGAGATCGTAACCGTGTATCTCACAAGCCAACAAGGAGCGGGTGACACAGTACAGGTCGGAAAACCCGGCGCATCGCCGTGGCTCGCGGGCTTTGATGTGGATGATCACGCCGGATCAGTGCCGAAACTCGTGAAGACGGCGGGTGGCACCGTGTGGTCGCCGAATTACAAAGATGTGACCGAGGCGTTGGTGCGTGAGGCGCATGCGTTGGGGCTCAAAATCGTTCCGTGGACGGTGAACGACGCCGCGGATATGGCGCGACTTATCGAATGGAAGGTAGACGGAATCATCACCGATTACCCAGATCGGTTGCGCACGGCGATGGCGGCGCGTGCGATGGTGTTACCAACTTCATATCCGGCCAAGTAAGTCCACAACTTACCTGTCAGAGCGGGCTTGCCCACAATGTTTGGTGGCACACGCCCATCGCAGCCAAGGCCGTTCCCACAGCGCCGCGATCAACCGTCGCGCCTATTTCATCCGTGCGCGAATCGCAGGCAACAATTTGGCTTCAATGTCTTTCTCGCCGAGTGCGTATTCGACAAACTTTTCGCCTTGATACAAGCTAAAGCTTGGATAGCCTTTGATTTTGCCGTCGGTTTCGTTCTTCACGCGTGACCACAGCCACTGTTGATCAGGCTTGAAATCGGTTTCGGCAAACGGCGCAGCCAGCGTCGGCTTTTTCACCACGATGTAGCGAACCGCTTTGCCCTCGGTGCTTTTGAGAAATTTCGCCTCGCCGCCTGAGCCGATCAGCGAGCCTTCCCACCATGTGCACCAGCGGCAATCTTTCGCCGACCAGTACACCACCGTAAGTGGCTCCGATGCAGCGAAAACCGCCGTTCCCGCCGTCGCACTAGCGATAAATGAGGCGGCAACGAGCAGGCGGGTAACGAGGTTGATGCGTTTCATACGAAGCGTTGTGAGAAAGATTTCTGGGATTAGCCGAGTAATTTCTTTACGTACGCAACGTACGCTTTCATCGCGTCGTCGTTGCTAGCGCCCTTTTTCATGGCCCACGCATCAAATTTTGCGCGGCCCACGGGGTCCATGATGCCGGGGCGTCGACCGGCTGCGTCGCCCTCTGTGCCTTGCTTGTAGAGTGCGTACAACTCTAAGAGCGTCGCGTTATCAGGCTTTTCTTTGAGCGTTTTTACGTCTGCCTGAGCTTTTTCGAAATCGTCTTTAAGTGCCATGGTTACTACCTCCTAGTTGTGTAATCCTAACGGCTATTATTGTTTAAGCGCGTCGCCAGCCGCAAGGGGCGCGCGCAAACACAGTGCGCATAAGGAGGCTATTGTGGCTAAACACAAAATGAGCAGCGTCGACACCGCTTGGTTGCGGATGGATTCGACCACCAATTTGATGATGATCGTCGGCGTGATGGTCTTCGATACGCCACTCAATGTTCCGCGTCTGAAGACGCTCCTAGAAGGCCGATTGTTGGTGTATCCGCGCTTCCGGCAACACGTTGTCGACGACGGGCTCACGGCGCACTGGATTGACGACGACAAATTTGATCTTGATGCGCACTTGCATCGCGTGCGCTTACCCGGCGCAGGCGGCGAACGTGAATTGCAGGCAATGGTGGCGGACCTTGCGAGCGAACGGCTCGACAAAGGTAAGCCGCTGTGGCAGATGCACCTGATAGAAAATTATCAAGGCGGCTCAGCGCTGATTACGCGCATTCACCACTGCATCGCCGACGGCATCGCACTGATCGGCGTGTTGCTCAACATGACTGACGAAGACCCGAATGCACCGGATACACCGCGCGCCGTGCCGGGTCCCGCGAAATCAAAGGTCAAAAAGTTTTCGAGCGACGCACCCGAAAGTACAAACATTTTTTCAGCGCTTGGGCCGTTGGGCGAGCAGTTGCAAAATCGCTTCGCACCGGCGCTACAAGCACTCGCGCCAATGGCCGGGGCCGCGCAGCAAGCGTTCGATCAGCTCGGGCCACTCAAAGCGCCGCTTGAATCCGCACTCGAATCAGCGATGGGCGAAGGCGCGCGGATCGGCAACGCCGTCGTGGCCAAATACAACCGCTGGACCGACGATCCCACAGAGGCCGTCGACACCGCAAAAATGGTGGCCGGTTTCGCTCAGGAATTGGCCTATCTCGCGACGATGCCCAACGATTCGCAAACGCGGCTCAAAGGCAAAACCGGCACTGTCAAATGCGTGGCATGGAGCGCGCCGCTCGATTTGACGCGCGTGAAAGATGTGGGCTACGTGCTCGGCTGCTCGGTGAACGACGTACTGCTCGCGTCAGTGGCGGGCGCAATTCGCAGCTACCTTGTGTCAAAGGGCGATTCGGTGGCAGATGAGGCGCTGTTGCGCGCGTTTGTGCCCGTGAATCTGCGTCCGAAAGGCAAGGAATACAAGCTCGGCAACCAGTTCGGATTGGTAGGCCTTGAGCTGCCCATTGGCGAGGCAAATCCGGTCGCTCGCGTGTTCGAGGTGCGACGCCGCATGGCTGCGCTCAAGAGCGGCTACCAGGCAATTGTGAGCATGGCGCTCTTAGGCGTGGTGGGTTATCTGCCCAAAGCCGTGCAACGCCAAGCGCTTGGTTTGCTGTCGGACAAAGGCTCTGCGGTGATGACCAACGTGCCCGGCCCAGCGAAGCCACTCTACCTTGCAGGCAGCAAGATCGCGCAGAACATGTTTTGGGTGCCACAGAGCGGCAACGTTGGCGTCGGCGTGTCGATTCTTTCGTACGCTGGCGGTGTGCAGTTTGGGTTGATCACAGACCGCAAACTGTGTCCCGATCCCGAAGAAATCATCAGCCGCTTCGAGCCGGAATTTAACAAGCTCGTGACGTCGCTTATGTGGCTGGAAAACGGCTACGTCGGTGCGCACGCGCGAGCGTTTGATGCGATGTTGAGCGGAGACGCGCCGAACGGAGCCCCGTCGGAAAAAGCGCCTAAGCGCAAACCAGCAACGAAGTCACCCGCAGCCAAAAAACGCAAGCCAGTGAGCGCGTAAGCGCATGGCTGCGCTGCCGTCGCTGCAACAACTTCGCTATCTCATCGCACTCGATGAGGAGCGACATTTTGGTCGCGCGGCAGAGAAAAGTTTCATTACGCAAAGCACGTTATCTGCGAGCTTGCGTGACCTCGAAAGCACGTTGGACGTAACGCTGGTTGAACGTGATCGGCGCCATGTCGCGTTCACCGCCATTGGCGACGCCGTCGTTGCGCGCGCGCGCGATTTGCTCTCGCAGGCGAATGACTTAACGGAGCTGTGCGCATCGTCCCGAAACCCGCTGACCGGCACGTTTCGTCTAGGCGTGATTCCCACCATTGCGCCGTTTGCGCTACCGACTTCGTTGCCGATCATTCGAGCACAGTTTCCAAAGCTCAAACTTTTTTTGCGCGAGGATTTGACCGCTGTCTGCCTTGAGCGATTGCTCGCGAGCGCGCTCGACGCGGCGCTTATTGCCTTGCCGTACGACCTGCCGGCGGGGGTCGATACCCTGCCGCTGTTCGACGACGAATTTTTGTTTGTCACGGCTGACGCAAAACTTGGCTCCGCGCAATCACCGCTGCCCATCGAAAAAATCGACTCCGACCAATTGCTGTTGCTCGAAGATGGGCACTGTTTGCGCGACCACGCGATTGCTGCATGCAGCCTGCAATCCCTGCAAACCAATCGCACCCTTTCTGCCACAAGCCTCATCACGCTCACGCACATGGTTGCGAGCGGTCTCGGCCACACGTTGTTGCCGGAACTTGCGATTGCGGGCGGTGTGCTCTCGGGCTCTAGCCTGTACGCACGCCGGTTCACGCCGCGTGGTCCATCGCGCACCATCGCGCTGGCGTTCCGTAAAACCAGCGCACGCCGAGATGAGATTGCAGAGTTGGGAAAGATATTTGCACAAAGCAAAGGATTCACGGGAACTGCGCGCGCTAAGACCGTTCGAAATGCTCGTGTGGCGAAGCGCGCGTAACTTTTTCTGGATTGAGTCATGGCAAGCACCGGTGTGATCGGACATTTAATGTGGGAGTGGGCTTGCCCGCGATTGCCCGTTGCATCCGAACCATCGCGGGCAAGCCCGCTCCCACAAATACGCGTTCAGGCAGCTTCCGCACGCCGAGATTGGCCTCGCTCGCCGCGATTGCTTGTCTGCGCGATCGCCGCGATGTTTGCGACAGGCACAGCCCTCGCGCAAACCACGCCCGCACCGACGCCTGCGCCAACCAAACCCGCTGAAACACCCACGCCGCAAGTTGTCGACAAAGTTGAAATTACTGGCACGCAGAATTACGACGAGCGACGCGAAGACACCGCGACGAAAATCGTCGTCACCTCCGAAGAAATCACGAAGTTTGGCGACACGCAGATTCTCGATGTGATGAAGCGCTTGCCGGGCGTCACGGTGCAGAATAACGCGATTCGTTTGCGCGGCCTTGGCAATGGCTACACACAAATTCTGATCGACGGCGAGCGTCCGCCACCCGGTTTTTCTATCGACAATCTTTCACCAGAGCTCGTCGAGCGCATCGAGATCATTCGCGCCGCAACCGCCGAGTACAGCACGCAAGCAGTCGCCGGCACGGTGAACATCGTGATGAAGAAGAAGTTCAGCGTATCGAAGCGCGAAGTGAACGCGGGCTGGTACAGCGGCACGGGCTACACGTCACAGAACCTGAGCTTCAACATCGCCGACAAAGCCGGGACTCTCGCGTATTCGCTCGGCGGCTACAGCGGCCTTGGCACCTTCGGCTACGACGGCACGGGCAGCACGGTGGGTGTCGACAGCACCGGCAAAATAATTCTTGATCGCACTTCGCGCAGCGCAAACGACGGCAACAATCGCTGGGCGGGCCTCTATTCGACGCTCGCGTGGACGCTGCCAGGCGGTGATTCATTCACCATGAATCCGACGCTCAATCTGTATCGCTACGAATCTAAGTTCGATTCGAAAACGCAATATCTGCTCGGAGAAACAACGCCCTATCCAATTTCCAACGGCCGCAGCGAGGGCAATGGTTGGAACGTCGGCAACAGCGCGAACTGGATCGTCAAGCTCAAAGACGGCGCGAAGCTTGACGTGAAATTGAGCGTGAATGCGGGCGGCCGCAACAACGATTCGTTCAATAAATCGTTTGATTTCGACAACACGCAAACACTCGAACGCAGCACCCTTGCGCCGTCGCGTGATCGCCGCGCAACGTTTACTGGAAAGTACTCGACGCCCATTGTCGAAGGACACTCACTGCTCGCGGGTTGGGACGTCGGCATCCACCGACTTTCGTCCTCCAGCCGCGTCGTAGAAACCAGCGTCTCGGCCGCGCCGATTGACTCATTGGACGACTACACAGCGAGCGTACGCAAACTCGCTTTCTTCGCGCAAGACGAATGGAACGTCACGCCGAATTGGTCGGTGTACGCGGGGCTTCGATGGGAAGGCATTGAGACAATTTCGAGCGGCGACGGCATCGCGACGACGACGAATCGCTCCAGCGTGGCGAGCCCGTTGTTTCAGACCTTGTGGAAATTCCCCGATAAGTCCGGACGGCAATTTCGCCTTGCGCTCACGCGCACCTACAAGGCACCGGAGACCAATAGCCTTGTGCCTCGAATCTCGCGTGTCACCGTCAACACCTCCACGACGCCGGACTACCAAATGGGCAATCCCGCGCTCAAACCCGAACTCGCGACCGGCGTAGACGTGGCGTATGAACACTTCTTCGCGAAGGGCGCGTCTATGAGCCTGAGCGGCAGCGTGCGCGCGCTGACCGACTACAACACGCGCGGCATTTTTCTCGTCGACGGTCGTTGGATCAACCGGCCGTTTAACAACGGCAACGCCACGACCAAGAGCATCGAGTTCGACGCCAAATTTCCGTTGCAATCGCTGTACCCCGCCGCACCGCCGATTGATTTTCGGTTCAACATTGCTCGCAATTTCTCGCACGTCGACGAAGTGCCCGGCCCGAACAATCGCCTTGATCAGCAAGTACCCGTCAGCGGAACGCTCGGCCTCGACTACCGCATGCGCGGCGGCATGGTGACCGCTGGCGCGAGCTACAGTTTCAAGAGCGGTGGCGACGTTCGCCTGACGACGAATCAAATCAACTACGCCACGCCGAAGCGCGAACTCGAAATGTACGTGCTCTACAAATACACGCCGAAGTTGCAGTTCCGCGCGCGCCTCGCCAATGTCTTGCGGCAAGACACGGTCACCGCGTCGACGTATTTCGACGAAACGGGCAGCACCAAGACCGTGAGCATTCGCCCGACGCAGATGAACATTGGCGCGAGCGTTAAGCTGGATTTTTGAGCGGCAGATTGGCAAGGTGGGGCGGCAGGGGTCGTCCGCGCGCCCCGCGAGCGTTGCCC
>JBEBJR010000036.1:0-39547 GCA_040079845.1 Casimicrobium sp.
GAGCCGCCACCATATCCACCAGCGCCGCCGCCGTAGCTACCGCCACCGGATCCACCGGTGCCACTTGCGCCGCCGGACGACTCGCGACGATCGCCCCAGCGTGGACGCGGTGCGTCCGACCCTGCGCCGCCGCCTGCGCCGCCACGATAGCCGCCACCGCCCGCACCAGAACCGCCGTCACGGCCGTATCCGCCGCCGCCCTGGCCACCGTAGCCACCGCCGGAATTTCCGCCGTAACCACCACGTCCACCGGAGCTCGCCCCGCCGCCCGCGCGGCCATAGCCGCCACCGGAATTTCCACCGTATCCGCCGCGACCGCCAGCGCTGCCTGCGCCGCCGCCACGTGGCGCGGAACCGTCACCAAATCCACCGCCAGCGGGGCGACCACGTGGCGCACCAAAACCTTGACCGCTTGGTGGCGCACCGTAACCGTCGCGACGGCCTTGTGGGAATTCATCGCTACCGCCGCCGAAGCCGCCTGCACGGGCTACGCCGCGTCGGTCTTTCGGCGCCCAGCCTTCGCGGCGTGGAGCAGGCGCAATTTCGCCGCGACGATGGCGCTCGCCGGGTGGCAGCCCCGAGCTGCGACCTGCGGGCGCGGGGCGTGCTGCGCGTTCAGCGGCGCGCTCACTCGGAAGCTTTGGGCGCGGGCCACGATTTGAGCGCGCGGCACCAATCGCCGCTGCGTCTTGTTCAACATCGGCGGCGTCGCCCGCTTCGCCTTGTTTGTTACGCCAGAGCACCAGAATCTTGCCCAAATGCTGCACGCTTTCGCAGCCCATCTTCTCGCAGATTTCGGCCAGATAGGTTTCGCGGGTTTCGCGCTCGTCGGATTGCACGCGCACTTTGATCAGCGCGTGCGCCGTCAATGCCAGATCGATTTCGTGCAATACGGCGGGTGTAATTCCGTGCTGACCAACCATGACCACCGGGTCAAGATGATGTGCGGCGGCGCGCAGGGCGCGGCGGGCGCTGGAGGCGAGGGAGGAGTTGGCGGTCATCGGGGACTTTCTTTTTCTAGCGATATATCGTCAATTATCTCGCGCCCAGCGCCGTTTAGGGGCGAGCTTGCGCCCTAAAGATGCGTCCTGCCTATAAAAAGCGTCGATAATTCAAGCCCTTGCGGGGTTTTTGCCCCGCCACCCGCGCACTGAACCCATGCTCAACCCCTCCGGTAAACACCACAAATCAAACAAAGACTGGCTTATCGAGCACGTCAACGACCCCTACGTGCAAAAGGCGAAGCAAGAGGGCTACCGCTCGCGCGCCGCGTACAAACTGATCGAAATCGACAATAAAGACAAGCTCATCAAGTCGGGCGGCGTAATTGTGGATTTGGGGTCTGCGCCGGGAAGCTGGAGCCAAGTGGCTGCCAAAAAAATAGGCAGCAACGGCAAAATCATCGCCATCGACCTCCTCGAAATGCAGGGCATGAGCCACGTCGAATTCATCCAAGGCGACTTCACAGAGCCCGGCCCGCTGGCGGAGGTGGAAGCCGCGCTCGGCGGCGCGAAAGTGGACTTGGTGATGAGCGACATGCTCCCCAATATGTCCGGAGTGTCCGCGATTGATTCACCGCGCGCTATTTACCTGTGTGAGATAGCCGCGGAGTTTGCGCTTGCTCACTTGAAGCCTGACGGCAAGTTTTTGACCAAGGCGTATCAAGGGCCGGGCTATCAGGAATTTTTCCAGCAGCTCAAACAGCAATTCAAAACTGTGGTCAGTCGCAAGCCGGACGCGTCGCGCGATCGCAGCGCGGAAATATTCTTGCTGGGCTCCGGGCTGAAATAGAAAACGAATAGCTTTTTCGATTGAGCGACCACCAGGTGGTCATTTCAGCGAATTTTGTGCAAATGTCGATAACACCCTTTTTATGGCTTCATCGACCAGCAGGCGGTCGATGAAGCCGAAAAGCTATAACTCGACGCCTCACCGGACGGCAAGCTTGCAAGGCGCTTCGCCGCCTCACATCTGCTTAAACAAATGCGAGAACGGTCGGCTCACTTTGAGTTGCTCTTTGTGATCTTTCACTTTCACCGTGGCGTCGCCGCGAAAATCGCGGGTGACGCCTGCGATAGCGTTGACGTTCACGATGGTGCCGCGATGAATTTGCCAGAAGATGTTGGCGTCGAGCTCATCGAGCAATTCGCGCAGCGGTTTGCGAATCAACGCTTCGTCGGTCGCGGTGACGACACGCGTGTACTTCTCGTCGGAGTTGAAAAACAAAACGTCCTTCACGTCGATGAGCTTTAACGTCGAACCGAGCGAGGCCTTAATCCAACGCATGTATTCCGGAGCCGCGCCCGGTGTCGCTGCGCCGCGCATTTCTCGTTTGAGGGTCGAGATCAGCTGCGACAGATTTTCGGGCAAACTCGGCGCGTCTTGATCTTCGCTCTCGATGCGTTCTTTGAGCCGCTCGATGGTGGTCAGTAGGCGATCTTCTTGGATCGGTTTCAACACGTAATCGACCGCGCCACGATCAAACGCAGCGACCGCGTATTCATGAAACGCGGTGACAAAAACGACGTGCGTATCCGGGCTTGCCTCGGCGATGTCGGACGCGACTTCGAGCCCCGTGCGCTCAGGCATGCGAATGTCTAGAAAGGCAACGGTCGGCTTGAGCGCAGCGATCATTTCGACAGCGGCCTGTCCGTGCTCGGCTTCGCCCACAACGGTCAGCTCCGGCCACAGTTTCTCTAATTTCTTCTTGAGAAACTGCCGCAGCAGCGCTTCGTCTTCTGCCAGCACCGCCGTCAGGTTGGTCGTCATTCCCATTCGCTTACTCGCTTTCCTTCGTGATCTCGCATGTTGCCGGTCGCGACAATGATGACGTCGGCGATCCACCACAAACCTAAGCCGCCGAGTGTAAACATCATTGCCAGCGCGCTGCCCGTTCGGCCCACATAAAAGCGATGCGCGCCGACCAGACCCAGCAGCAGCACGAAGGTCAATGCCACGGCGCGCGACGAATTCGAGGCGTCAGGATTTCGTTCGCGTAACGTACGGCGACCGCTGTAGGCACGTTCGTCGGTTTCGCTCCAACGTGCGACGCGACGACCCTGTCGATCATGAAATTCGCGCGTGGCGATCCATACAATATCGAGTACAACCCAGAGCATGAGTGGCAGCAAAAATATCGGTACACCACCACTCAAAATCGAGAACACGCCAAGGAAGGTTTGCACCGCACCCGTGCGCCGATGGCCGACGTACAAACGGTGTGCGCCGAGCCAACCGAGCAGCGCCGCGAGCACCAGCGTGGTCTGCATCATGTAGGGCGAAATACCATTTCGCGTGTCTACCTCGCCATCGTCGGCCACCATCGCGGGTGGATTTTTTGGCACGCGTAAGAGCGCACGCACACCGCTGGGCGCGTTGGGCTCCACCACGAGCGCGCCGGTGTCGCCGTACAGCATTTTGAGGCGCTCGCGAGTGTTCGCGAGCCCGACGCCAGTGCCGCCAGTTTGTGCGCCGCCCAGACCCAATCCGTCGTCCGCAACAAGCACTTCAATTTGCTCATCCACCATGCGGACGCGAATGGCCACGGTGCCGCCGTCGCGTTTGGGCTCGAGCCCGTGTTTGATTGCGTTTTCCACCAGCGTGGCGATCATGGTCGGCGGAAAGCTGATGTTGTTCAGATCCGACGGGATGTCGATGGTGTAGTTGAGTCGCGCGCCCATGCGAATTTTTAGTAGATCGAGATACGCGCGCACCACTTCGATTTCGCGGCCCAACGTCGAGCTGGTTTCGCGCATCGTCGGCATCGCCGCGCGCAAGTACGAAATCAGTCGCTCCAACATCGTGCTCGCTTGTGGCGGATCGATTTCTTGCAGCGCATGAACGTGCGCCAAGGTGTTGAACAAAAAGTGTGGCTCGACCTGCGCACGCATCACCATCAGCCGCGCCTCGGCGAGCTGGCGTGCGTGACTTTCGCTGCGCTCGCGCGACTCGGCAATCACCGCGCGCTGCTCGCCGCGCGCTGCACGACCGGCGAAGCCACGCGCAATCAGCATCAGGAAAAAGAGCGTGAGCAACACGACGAAACTCGCAGCGCCGATGATCAATTTTTTTGAGTCGCTGGCGACTGTGGTGTCGATGGCGTCGCGGATGATGGGATCTAGATTGACCGGCGCGGCAATGTAGTTCAAGCCGATTGGCGGCAGCCCAAATTTGCCGTCCAGCGTGACGGTGATTTTGCTGTTGGCTGCGTTGGGTTGGCCGTTTGCGTTTTTCTGTTTAGCGACCTCGTTCGCTCGGCTTTGCAGTTCACGCAATTGCTCGACGCCCTGTTGCACTGCCTCCAGTTTGGTGTTGATCGCCTCAAAGGCGGTGTCGGGATCGGCGGCTTCCGGCGAGGTGCGCAACTTTGCCATGTCGTCGCTCACCGCGCGCGAGGCTTTGTTGACGACTTCGCGCTGCGCGTCGATCAATCGCTTGAGATCGGCCGCGTTGGACAGCGTCACCTCTTGTCGTTCGCTAGAAATTTCGCGCGTCACGTCGTCAATCGCGGCATCAATTTCCTTGAGCGTCTCCGCGTCGTCCGCGATGATGCGTACGCTGAGCAGGCCAGTGCGCGCGCGCTCCAGCACTTGCCTTTGGATGGCGACCTTGAATTCTTGGCGAGCAGCGGTCGAGGTATGTTTGCGCGCGAGGCGAATCGAGTCGAACGGGAGCGCGAAGAGGGCGACAGACACCAACACGATGAGCCCGCCGAACACCAATCGCCACCACGGCGTGCTGCCGAACCCTTTCCACAGGCGTTGGCCAACGGGCGCTGACGACACGCTGCGGTCAGTCACGGTTGGCGTGAGCGGCGGGGTGGGAGCGGACGGCGGCAGCGGATTCATGCGAGGTCAATTCTGGCGATTCACGATTGGGCGCAAGTGTGCCAGCGACCCGCTGCGAATGCGCGGGCGAAGCGATGAGTTGCGGGGCGGCTTGACCGTTTACGGGTATCCGGTGCGGCGGGTAGCTACCAACAGCTTTCAGGCGCTATCGACTGTCAGGCGGTCGTTCAACACGAAAAATCGGCTATATCGACTTGTGCGAAAAATTCGATGAAACGACCGTCTGGCGGTCGCTAGCGCGTAAAAGCTGAATCTCGGACTTGATGCGTCGTGGACAGCGCGGACTTGGCCGCGCTTAGTGCGACGAAGCGACGCCAAGTCGTCGCCTACCAACGTCGGGCCTGACGCTATTTCGTGCCGGGGTTTGGCGAGAAAAATTCCATCTTGTTGGCTTTGCCCTTCCACTCGTCGGCGTCCGTCGGAGCCGCTTTCTTGCGCGAAATGTTGGGCCACACAATGGCGTATTCCGCGTTGAGTTTGATCCATTTGTCCGCGATGTCGGAATCGGGCTTGATGGCGTCCGCTGGGCATTCTGGCTCGCACACGCCGCAGTCAATGCACTCGTCCGGGTGGATGACGAGCATGTTTTCGCCTTCGTAGAAACAGTCGACGGGACACACGTCCACACAGTCGGTGTACTTACATTTGATGCAGCTGTCGTTTACGGCGTAGGTCATGATTGTTGCGCGGGGAAAATGCGGGTTAGCCCTCTATTTTGCCGCAGTTGCGGCTGGCGAGCGTTTGCGCTGGCGCAATGACAGCGGCGTGACGCAATGTCAGAGCGCCAAATATTGGTCGCGCAACGCCGGATCGGCCTCAAGCGACGCGAATGCGCCGGCGAATTTCACTTCGCCGCGATCAATCACCACGGCCCGATCCGCCACGGCGCGCGCGAAATTCAGGTTTTGTTCCGAAAGAATGACGCACAACCCTTCGCGCTTCAGGGCCTGCACGCTCTCGGCGATACGCTCCACGACAATCGGTGCCAAGCCCTCCGACGGCTCATCGAGCAAAATCGCACGCGGGTTACCCATCAGCGTGCGCGCGATGGTGAGCATTTGCTGCTCGCCGCCGGACATGTGCCCGCCGGGTCGATCCATCATCTCAACAAGCTTCGGGAACAATTCGCACACGCGCTCAACGCTCCATCGCGGCGCGTCGGTCACGTTTTGTCGCGACGGAATACGCCCCACTTCCAAGTTTTCAGCCACCGTCAAACTCGTGAAAATGCGCCGATCTTCCGGCACGTAACCCAACCCGCGTCGCGCGATTTCATGCGGCGTCAATCCCGCAATCGACGCGCCCATAAACCTCACCTCGCCCGACACATCGGCGAGCAAACCCATGATCGCTTTCATCGTCGTCGATTTGCCCGCCCCATTGCGCCCCACGAGCACCAACACTTCGCCCGCATTCGCCGTGAAACTCACGTCAAACAACAACTGCGCACGACCATATCGTGCTGAAAGATTTTGAACTTCAAGCATTCGTCGCTCGCTTGTCTGTGGCGTTAATCGCTACGCCACCCAAATACACCGCGCGCACCTCTTCGTTCACACGCACGTCATCCGGCGCGCCCTGCGCAATTACTCGCCCGCGATTCATCACAATCACACGATCCGCGAAACCAAAAACCACATCCATATCGTGCTCGGTAAACAAGAGCGCCACATCGCGCTCACGGCAAGCACTCACCGCGAGCCGCATCAATGCGTCGCGCTCAGCAGGGGCCATGCCGGCGGTTGGCTCGTCCATCAACAGTAGTCTCGGCGCATTGGCAAACGCCATCGCGAGTTCCAGCCGTTTCAGATCGCCATACGCAAGCTCAGCGGCCGGGCGATTGGCTTGATCGGCGAGTCCCAACTGTTGCAGCAATTCCCGCGCGGGCGCTGCAAACTTGCGATGTGTGCGCGCGAAAAATAGCGTGACTTCGCGGTGGTGGCTCATCAGCGCCATCTGCACATTTTCTTGCACCGTCATCGAGGCGAAGGTCGCGGTGATCTGAAACGTACGCGCCACACCCATGCGAAACAGTGCGTCTGGCGGCTTGCCTGTGATGTCCACGCCGTGCAAATTCACACGACCCGCATCCGGCAGGAGCTGGCCGTTGATGAGATTAAACGTAGTCGTTTTGCCGGCACCGTTGGGGCCGATGAGCGCCACAGCTTCGCCCGCGTTCACCGTGAAATCGACGCCCTTAACGGCCGCCAATCCACCGAACGATTTTTTAAGACCGACGACTTCAAGCGCGAGCTTCATCGTGCGCTCCGACGCGCTGCGAACGCGCTCAACGTGCCGACGATGCCGCGTGGAAATAGAAGCACGATCAACAAAATCGTAACGCCCAAGGCAGCGCGCCAATAGTCGGTCGAGCGCGCCAAGGTGTCCTGCAACCAGGTAAACGCCGCCGCGCCTACGATAGGCCCAGCCAACGTATTGATGCCACCCAACAGAACCATGACCAGCGCATCCACCGAACGTGGAATGGCCAGCACGTCCGGCGAAATGCTGCCCTTTGAGTACGCATGCATCACGCCCGCCATGCCCGCCAGCATGCCCGCGATGACGAACACCGCCCATTGCAAGCGACGCGGCGACAAACCAATCGCCTGCGCCTTGACCGGCGCGTCACGCGCCGCACGCACGCTGTAGCCCAGCGGCGCATGCACGAGCCACGCGCACACCAGTAATCCCGCCGCACACACCGCGCACACCATCCAATAAAAATTCGTACGATCAGAGAGCCACTCGGGCGGCCACACGCCGACCAAGCCGTTGCTTCCACCCGTGACTGCGTCCCACTGAAACACGATAGACCACGTGATCTGCGCAAACGCGAGCGTGAGCATTGCCATGTACGTTCCAGAAAGACGCACGCTGAACCAGCCAAACAGCAACGCCGCGCTGCCCGCAAGCAACACGCCACTGACCATCGTCGCGCCAAATCCGAGCCCTGCTTTTACTGCCAGCGCTGCGCCATACGCGCCCAGTCCGAAATACGCCGCATGCCCAAACGAGCCCATGCCTCCGGGCCCAATCACCAAGCCTAAGCTCGCAGCAAATAATGCAAACACCATCATGTCAATGGCAAGCACCAACGCGTAATCGCCCGTAACAAACGGAAGCGCAACCATGAGCCCTGCGAGCAGCGCTGCCGCCAATAACGCGCCGCGCCCCAACGGCCGCACCAGCGGTGCAAGCACTGCCGCCGTGCGCGCGTGCGTAATGGGTTTGCCGAACAAGCCATGCGGCTTGAATACGAGGACCAGCGCCATCACCACAAACTCAGCCACCAACGTGAGCTTGCTAAACGCAAACTCGACGCCAAACAGCGTAACGTCGCCCGCACCGATGCAGTACGCCTTCACCAACGAGATGATGATCGCCGCCACAAACGCGCCGGGCAAACTGCCCAGCCCACCCACGACTACAACGACAAATACATCCGCGATGATGGTCAAGTCCATCGCCAAGTTCGCAGGCTCGCGTGGCAACTGCAATGCACCACCAATGCCCGCCAAAAAACTGCCGAGCGCAAAGACTGCGGTGAACAAGAGCTTTTGATTCACGCCGAGCGCGTCGGTCATGTCTCGGTCTTCTGTTGCGGCGCGCAGCAGCAGTCCAAACCGCGTTTTTTTCATGAGCGCTGTCAACGCGATGAGCATCAAAACGCCCAATGCAATCAACAATAAATCGTAAGTCGGAAACGCCTTACCCAAAATATCAATGGCGCCCGTAAAGCCTGGGGCGCGAGGCCCAAGTAGATCTTCTGGCCCCCACGTCAAAAGCGCCGCGTCTTTGATGATGAGCACCAACGCGAAGGTCGCGATGAGTTGCAGCAGCTCGGGCGCGTCGTAAATGCGGCGAAGGATCAGGAGTTCCGCGATCAGGCCAATCAGCGCAACCGCCAACCCGGCCACCAACACGCCCCCCCAAAAACCAAGCGCTCCGCCAACATGCGTCGCCACGCTGTACGCCACGTAAACGCCCAACATATAAAGCGAACCATGCGCAAAATTCACAATGCGCGTGACGCCAAATATCAGCGACAACCCGACGGCCACAAGAAACAGCGACGACGCCGACGCGAGGCCGTTAAGGGTTTGGAGCAGGAATGAAGACAGCATGGCCGTAACAATAGCGCAGCCCACTGCCACGTCACGCAAACGCGCTGCGCCGTCTACATCTGCTTGAACAAATGCTGATAGGCGCGCGACACCGGTAGCGCCTTCGCGTAGCCCTTGATCGCGAGCGACACATGGCCGTCACCGTCGCGCTTGCTGGACGTGATGAAGCGCACGTTCACGACGGTGCTGCGATGCACCTGCCAGAACTGTTCGCCGTCGAGCGAGTCGAGCAATTCGGAGAGCGGCATGCGGATGACGTGCTCACCGTTGGCGGTGTTGACGATGGTGTATTTGTCGTCGCTCTGAAAAAAAAGCACTTCATCGACTGAGATTTGATAAGTCACGTCGCCGCGACTGGCGCGTATCCAGCGGATCGGGTGTTTTGCTGACGTACTTGTTTGCGGGGTGCCGGAGGTGGCGCGCGAGAGCAGATTGAGTAGCTGCGACATGTCGGGCAGAGGCGCGCTTTGCGCAAGCGCGGCTTTGAGGCGCGCAATCGTTTGCGTGAGACGGTCGCGTGTGATGGGCTTGAGGAGGTAGTCCGTGGCTTCATTTTCGAAGGCTTGCACCGCGTATTGATCGTATGCGGTGACGAAAACGATGCGCGTGTTGCCCTTGGTTTTCTGCGCCACCTCGATGCCTGTTTGGCCAGGCATTTTGATGTCGAGAAACGCGATGTCGGGCTGGTGCTGAGCGATCATCGCTTCGGCTTCGAGGCCATTGATCGCTTCGGCCACGATGGTCAATTCTGGCCACAGCGCGGCAAGTTTGTCGCGCAGGTCTTCGCGCAAAAGCGCTTCGTCGTCGGCTAGGAGTGCGGTTGGCATTTTTTAAGTGAAGTGTTTTGGTAGGGCGGGCATTGCCCACCCTACGATTCATTCGGAATCTTTATCGTAATCGTAGTGCCCGGTTCAGCGTCGGCGACACTGAGCGTCGCGCGGCCATCGTAGAGCACAGCTATCCGCTCGCGCAAGTTGGCGAGCCCAATGCCGGCACCGCTGCTGTCGGCGTTGTTGCCGAAACCGAGGCCGTTATCGCTTACGGTGAAGACGATAGCGTCGCCGTCTTTGCGAGCCGAAACGCTGACCCGCCCGCCTTCGACTTTTGGCTCTAAGCCGTGCTTGATCGCGTTTTCTACGATCGGTTGCAGCAGCATTGGCGGCAGTGACGTGGCGCTCAATTCGTCCTGCACATTGAGATCAAATTGCAACCGATCTCCCATGCGAATTTTTAGAAGTTCGAGGTAGTTTCGCAGCAAATCAAACTCCTGTTTCACCGTGCCTTCTTGCGAACGGCTGGCCGAGAGTGTCTGCCGCAAATAGGCGATGAAGTTGTCGAGCATCAGCCCCGCTTTTTCTGGCGCGCGTGGAATGAGCGTTTGGATGTTGGCGAGCGTGTTGAACAAAAAATGCGGCTCGATCTGCGCTTGCAACATGCGCATTTGCGCCTGCACCAATTGCTTCTCGCTCGATACGACTTTGAGCTGCTCGCGCGCCATGATTTCCGCGACTTTTTTCTCTTCCCATTGCGGGCCGAAAAAAGAACCGCCGGCAAACACCGAGAGCCCCTGAATCGTGACGCCGATGCCCCAACCGAGTGTCGGCCATTGTGCCCAAAGTTTGCCGCTGGTGGAAAGGTTAAGTACCCACAGCAACGGGATGATGATCGAGTACATCAGCGCGTTCATGTAGAAGGCGCGCATTTCCTTGACGCGTTTGTGTGCGACGCGCAGCGCTTCGGCGTGCTGCAGCTGCGCGGGGCTTAGTGAGATGTCGCTCATGATCGATCACGCTCCATGAGTTCTTTCACTTTCTTGTCTTCCCAATCTTGCGAGAAGAAATTCAATCGTGGTAGCACCGACAGCCCATGGATCAACACGCCGACGCCCCACCACAACGTCGGCCACACGGCCCACCACATCCACGCGTTGGCTTTGCCCGTCATCTGGGAAACCGTCCACGCGTTGAACGCCCACAGCCCGGCGTTCACGATCAGGTACACGAAGAGGTGGCGATAAAAATCCGCCAGCCGATGTACACGTCGGCGGATCGCGATTTCGCGTTCAGACATTCCGGGGAGTATGAGTTCGTCGCATTGCATGGTGCTGGGTGGCGCGTCGCCGGTGAGTTGGGATGGCGGAAGTTTAGAAATCGTGCGGAGTCATCGTAAAGCAGCATCCGACAAACTGCCGCAATTCGTTCGCCGTTGGTCGCCGCGTTTCGCCAGCGGCAGGTCATGTCCCGCTCGTTACAGCTTTTAAGCCGTAACGACAGCTCGGCGGTCACTACAGGCATAAAAATGTTTATATCGACTTTATAGAAAAAGTGCCTCAGATGACCGTTTGGCTGTCGTTCGTGGCAAAAAGCTGTATGCCGCAATTTTCTGCCATTGCACTTTGACGGTCCGCAACCAACTATCCAATTGTGGCGCTTTGAGCGATCAGACTACGTTTGACAGCCGTTTCGCTCGTAAAATTAGCCCATTAAATTCGATGACCCGCGCGCCGCATTCGTCCGGCGCTACGGTTGCGAACGTTACGACTTCAAGGAGAAGTTCACTTGATCGATTTCATTATGTCGGCCACACAAGGCGTCATCAATTTGCCTTGGTGGGGTTACGTCCTCGTGCTGCTCGGCACCACGCATGTCACCATCGCCGCCGTCACCATTTTCTTGCATCGCACGCAAGCGCATCGCGGGCTCGACCTGCACCCGATCATTTCGCATTTTTTCCGCATGTGGCTTTGGCTAACGACGGGGCAGGTCACCAAAGAATGGGTTTCGATTCACCGCAAACACCACGCCAAATGCGACACCGTGGACGACCCCCACAGCCCGGTCATTCACGGTCATTGGGGCGTGCTGCGTTTCGGCGTAGACATGTATCGCCGCGAAGCCAAAAACCTTGAAACGCTAGAGCGCTACGGTTATGGCACGCCGGACGACTGGATGGAGCGCAACGTTTACAGCAAGTACACATGGCAAGGCATGGGCATTTCGCTCGTCGTGTTTTTTGCACTGTTTGGCTTTGCCGGGTTGTCGATGTGGGCGATTCAGCTCGCGTGGATTCCGATCACGGCGGCCGGCATCATCAACGGCACCGGCCATCACTGGGGGTATCGTAATTACCTCACCGACGACGCCTCGACCAACATCGTGCCAATCGGCATCATCATCGGCGGCGAAGAGCTACACAACAACCACCACGCGTTTGGCGCGTCTGCCAAGTTCGCGCACCGCTGGTACGAATTCGACATCGGCTGGATGTACATCCGCATGATGTCCGCCGTTGGTCTCGCGCACGTGCGCAAGGTCGCGCCAGCGCTCAAGCTTCGCACCAGCGAAGGCGACGTGGACGAGACGCTGCAAGCGATCATCACGCATCGCTACCGCGTCATGCAGGAATACACGCGTCTCGTGAAGCGGACGGCGAAAGCCGAGTTCGCCGCGCTCAAAGCACGCGCAGAGGCTGGCGAGATTGAGCTGCCGAACGTGCGCCAACTGGTGAAAGATTTCCGCGCTGACGCCAGCACGCTCGCCGACGTGCAACGCGCGCGATTAGCGGCTGCCTTTGCGCACAGCGACGCGCTTAAAAAGCTCTATCAAATGCGCCAAGACCTCACGGCGCTGTGGGGCCGCTCCACGGAATCAAAAGAGCAATTGGTCACGCGCTGGAAGGCGTGGCGTACTAGCGCTGAAACTTCGAATATCGCGACGTTGCAGGCATTCTCGCAGCGCTTGGCGCGGTTTGCATAACCCGCTGTCGAAGCAATAAAAAAGGCCCGCAGTTGCGGGCCTTTTTTTTGAGCGAATCGTATTAGAAATCCGATTTGACCGCTCTGCGGCGGTGATTAGCCTCTGGTACCCGACACTGAAATTACGCAAGTTTGACCCACGGCTAGGGTTAGGCCGGCCACACAGGTCGTTCCCGGAGCGCTGATGGCGAGGTTGATAGGAGCGTTTACCAATGCGACATTCGTGATCGTTGCCGGTCCGCCCGCTGCGTTGATAAACGTATAGGTGCCGCCGCTCACGCTGGTCACGGTGGCTGGGCTGACGATCAAATTGGTTGTCGGCAAGACCACAACAGCATCGACCTGCTGCGTACTAATCGACAGGGTAGCCGTTGCAGCGACCGCTCCAACAAGCGCCATAAAACGCGAGGCTGCCGAGCTGCGTGATCGCAGCACATACGCCGCCAGCAGACCGATAAAAAGTGCCGCGCCGGCAACGCCCCAAGCACCCACGGGAACGCCCGTCGCCAGACTGAAATTCACAACGAGCGAGGTAGGGGTTTGCGCCCAAGCGCTTGGCGCGCTTATGGCTACGAGACTGGTGACAGCTGCAAATTTTGCGGCGACGGATGAACGCATTTCTAAGGCTCCGGTTTTTGTTAGGACTAATCAGTAAAGATAGCAGGCGTGGGCTACTGCCATGCTGGAAAGCCTTACTCGTTCGCGAGCGTTTCGCCGGTTGCGACTTTTCCGCTACACGTGTTGGCGGATTTGGCCGGTGCACACGCGAATCCAGAAGAGGGCTACGGCTTTTGCGGTTCGCGCGACGTCGCCTAAGCTGCCATCTGGATACCTGCCTTCGGCGAGTATGACGCCAGAGGTTGGTGTGCAGTTTTCACGAATCCCGAAAACGCTATTTGGTAGCTGTTGCCCAAACAGCTTTTGTCGGTTGCGCCGCTATTTGCCGCCTAATAGCGCTAACTGGCGCATTTGCAGGATAACTGGCAATTCGCCGCAATAGCACTAACAGCAGAATCTCCCTTTGCGTGGGGCCAACGCTACGAATCGTCTCGAAGTCCACAGCTTGTGTCTTCCCCGCGTCCGACACCCGGAGCGGATTCGCCTGCGTCTTCGGCCCAGGTGTCGGTTCAGGTCGCGATGCGGGCAAACTAGGCATCAACCGCTCCGTCCGCGTCTTTGCAGCACCACACGGTTGCGGATTGGTTTGCGCATTACTTATTGGCAAGTAATGCGAGTATTTAACTAACTCGCTATGTCCCAGCGGCCGCAAAATCACCTCTGCGCAGATCAACCATTTCGCCAAAATCAACCGCGTGGAAAAAGTCATGCAGCCCCAACCTAGAAGCGACACTCGCGTGAGTGGGAAACTGTCGGCCTCGGCCCTTGCGAACGCACGACATAACTGGTAGCTGCGTGGCGTCTAGATTCGCAACTTACTTCGCGTCGTAGCGCTTCGATCCCGAGTCCGTTAGGCAATCGCTGCCGCCGCGTTTGCCGGTGCACGTTTTTCCGGTTGAACAGTCACACTCGCCACTCGACTCTTTAGCGGCCGCATGCACTTGCTGGCGACCGCGGCGCCATTCCCACGGTGGCATTGCGTGCGGATCCACCCACAGACCTCGTTTGGCAGCGCGTGCGGCTACTTCTGCTGCCGCGTAAGCGTTGCTCTCAGATGCGGGCCGCTCGCCTGCGTACTTGACGTAGTGCCAAGCCATGCCAAGCTCCACTCGGCAGAGATTGCAATCTGCGCCAGCCACCACAACAAGACCGACCGTTCTGCCGTAACGATCAGTCTTGTCGCCTTCGACGGTAGCCTCCTTCCCGAACGCGCAGTCCGATAGCGTCTGCTTGGAACGCTGGCCAAACGCTTGATCACCTTCCGGCGCGTCAATGCCCGACAGTCGAATTTTGTGTTGGCGCTTCAGTGCGTCGAGTACGGTAATCGTGTCGCCGTCGGCGACACCGATGACACGTCCAACAAGCGGCGACGCAAGCACTTCAGTGCACAAGACAAGCGCTACCGTCGCACGGGTGATGTGTCTGGCTCTAGCGAAAATCATGGGCTATGTCCGGCTAGGAGATGCGCTTCAGCGCGGCAGCGGTTGGCAAGTGAGTGACTAATTTCAGGCACAGGTCTTCACGCAAAAATACGGTGATCGCGCCAAGGCAAGAGAAGCACTTGAGACTCAGGCGTGAGCGCATTACTGCTGCAACCAAGCTCGTATCAGACAAGGCGAGCCGCCAATTTTGTCAGAGCAATCCTTATCCTGTAGGATCCTAACGGAATGCATCCACTTTCAGGGATCTTGCAATGAGTTCGCCGAAACACCGCGCCCAAGCGGAGACGTCCTTTCTCCACGCTTCAAGACCGACGGGCTCAGATCAGGAGCGGCTGGACGAGATCATCGAATCCAGCATTGCGGATGCGATCCCGCTGCAGCCTGGCGCACGTGGTCAGGCGAAGTTGTTGGCCAATCGGATTGGCGAGGTCCTGTCGAGCGTGCCGATGCTTAGCGCCTCTGAGGTTGGGCGCAATGCGGCGGTTCCGTCCGAACAGTCAGATGCGCTTGTCGCGAAGTGGGCTACCCGTGGTGAGGTGTTCTCGGTTGATCTCACCGTCCAAGGCCTTTGTTATCCCGCGTTTCAGTTTCATCCGGACAGCGGAAAGCCGTGGCCGGTGCTTGCGAAGGTCTTACCGGAGTTGCGTAACGCTTTCGATCCCGTTGATTTACTGATCTGGTTCGAAAGTCCAAATCCAGCCATTGACCAGCAAGCGCCTGTGAGCGTGTTGCATGATGCCGAAAAACTTCAGCGAGTAGTAGACGAATCACTTGCACCGGCCGACTTTTGGTAGTCGGCCATGCCGACAAAACCCGGCGTTCCTCCATCGCCAGACCCACAGGGCCACCGAAGGGGACGCAGTAGCCGCGTTCTGGGCCCACACTTGCGCCAGCGACCCGTGTCTTCACGAGCTCAGCACGTTGTCGGCCGAGTGTTATCAATCAGCCTGGCACGCACAGGCTGCCGGCGCATCCACTGCCCGATCCAAATACGTGCGTACCCGTAAGAGGCCCATGAAACCCCATTCCTTTACCAACTCGACCGGTGTGAGATTGTCGAAAGCTCTGTTGCGGGTACACATCCAGCGGTAAGCTAGGTCACGGTTTTGCGGGAACAAGGTGCGGAGACTCTTGTGAATCGCGAGCAAATGACCCACACGATCAAGTTGATCGCGATTCGTGCCGATCGGTTGGCCGTTGAGGTGTCTAGACAATAACCGTCGACCATTGGCGCCCAACCCGAGCAATGCCGCCTGATCATCGCGGCATAAATTCCAGTGATCAAACAACTTGATGACCATCGTAGTGAGTCCGGTGCGTTCGCCCGTAGACAGCGTCGGATGGTTGGGGAAAAAAGTCGTTAATGTCATGTGCTGTTATCTCGTCAGTGAGACCACACGAACTGTAGCGCAATCGCTCGTTTGCCGATGAAAAGCCTAACGTGCGCCGGTGCAACAGCCAATGGGCGCTGGCGAACGTACGACGTGCGTGCGTTCGGAAATGGCCCGCGCGATTGCCGCGGCTTGAAGAGCATGGCATCATGCCGACGTTGGCAAGCTAGGCCGCATCATGACTGCTTCGTCCGATTCACGCGGAGATCGTCTCGCACACATTGTTGCTCAGTTCAACGCAGCGCACAATCCTAGTGGGAACGTGCAGCCGGCTGATCTCGGCGTCTGCGACGCTGATGTCGCACTCCTCATCGAGGCGATTGACTCCGGCGAACTTTGGCATTTGCTGGAGACGCGCTCTGAACTTGACCTTGCGCCGAGCGAAGCATCTACGAGGCTGAAATGGTCAGACCTGATGAAGGTGGCCACGCATCCTCTGGGCGACACGGAAGCGAATCGGAGCTAACGCCCGAAAGCTTGCCGCGCAAAACCGTGTGCCGGGTCGAGTACCTTTTTCATGAAGTACAAGCATTGCTGTTAATATATACAGCCATAAAGTGAACTGCTCGCTGCGATCACAACGAGTTTTTTATGCACACAAATGAGCCCGCATGGGCTGGCCGTGTACCGGACTGGCTGGCCACGCACCGCCCAGCAGACGGCCCGTCGACGAATCCCAATCTCTTGCCGCTCCTTCGATACGAGCATCGAGCGGCCATCCAAGAAAACTCACTTCCATGCGCTGAGTCCTGCGTGCTTGATTTCATTGCGATCACGGTGGACCTCGTGCCCGAGTTTGGCTGCGTGGCGGTCACGTACGAACGACGCAGCTACCGGCACCGCGGTAAGGGCGAGTACTGGTACTGGACAATGTGTCGCGCCCAGCAGATAGCGCAACCGCCCTCGGAAGCGACCGGTTCTCCGTTGGGGGGATGAACAGCCTTTACCTCGCGTCCCCGCTCACGACGTCGTCCGTCGCTCTTCTTGCATGATCAGGCCGGGGTCTGAAAAAATCATCGAGTGTGATCGGGGGAAGCGGCGGCCCACATTCATTTGAGCGCGTCGGATTCAAGGCATGGATGTCTCCGCAAAGTATTCGTTCAAGCGTGTTGGATGGAACGTCCATGTTGCTGTCTTCGGGGATCTCGCTCAGGGCCGCAAGAAGGCTCAGCCGTTGCGCATCCGTGGGGACGCCGTTGTGACCCAGGTAGTGTCCCAAAATCGACATAGTGAGGAACATGGGGCCGGTGCCGCCATAGCCCCAACAGAAATCGCCGGCGTAATTGAAGAGATCTCGTCGCGGTTCTAATGGTCGAGTGGCGCCCGATGTTTCGTCACGGCAGAGCACAACGTGGCTTCCCTCCACAACTCTAAGCAGATACGTCACTGGATGCGGGGTAGGATCGGTCACCCGCACATCAACGTGAGTTTCGAAGAAGCGTCCAAGGACGAACTGTCTGTGATGTGATCGCGCTTTGTGAATGCCGTCTAAGATCAAATGCTTCACGGCGTCGGGCGACCGATTGCGGTATCTCTCAAAGCGCCTGTTTTGACTGAGAGAAAACGTATAGTATTGGCCGCAAGACGATACGCCCCACTCGCGCGAAATCTCGTCTCCCGAAAACACAAAGTTGCTGTCAACCGATGCGGCGTCCATTGTGTGCAGAAGTGCGAAAAAATTGGGACGTGGGCCGTCTACATCCAATACGTACGAGCGAGCGATTTTGACCTGATTCGACCCTTGGAAGAATTTGGCTTGAACGATCCCGACTGTCAACGCGCCATTGGGCAGATTGATTGAAGCAGCACTGCATTCCTGAACCAGAAAATCCGCGCCACCTCCGTCGAATGATCGCTTAAGCACAAAAAAGTGTTTAAGCAATGCGGCCTCGGTGAGGCGTTCGCCAAGCTCCCCGTTCCGTCCGATTAATGTTTGTCGTTCATCCATTCTCAATGATTGGGCTGTAGAAAGTCAAAGTACATGCAATGACGGTCGGCAGCAAAGCAGCGGAACTGGAACTACTGAACTAGGGTGTTAGTACGTTCTGTTTGACGCGGCCGGACGTTGGACGGTTGTCCGCCGGTTGCGCACCGACTGCGAACGAACACGCACACTGCGTATCACTCGACGGATCTGTGTCACCCCCAATGAAGCGCCCGTGGCTAATCATCTGACAGCACATGATCAAGTTGTGCGGACGCAGCCCTCACGTCGAATCCAAACGCGTCGAGCAGCAAGAGCGCTCTGTTGATCTCTCGAATCGCATCCGAGTCGTCGATCGCGCCTCGTTTCAGCGAGAGGTCATGTCGCTTAAGCCACGCCTGCATCTCGGCGATCGCGACTGTCGTCATGCCGGCGGCCATCAAGCGGCTTGCGGATAGGTTGGATAGGTATTTCGGCGTTAGCTCTGTTGATGACCGAAGTGATAACCGGGCAACTAGATCTCGTCGAAGTCCGTCGCGAAGTTCATTAGCCTCGTCTCGCTCAAACGCGTCGAGCCATTTCAAATACGGCTCGGGATTGGCTTGCATCGCCTCATAGTCGAAGGGCAAATTTGCCCTTCGACGCATGCGAGGAATCGATGAACGCGCTTGACCATACGACACGTCAGCCGCTGCGGCTGCTTCGGCAATTGATGATCCGTTCAAAAAGCTACGAAACACCTTTGCACTCTGTTTATTCGTAATCATCTCGACGATACCGCTTAAGGATTAATGAAAAGGATGCGCCGAACGGTTCGGCCCAACGACCTTAGGTTTTGGATATAAACGACGTATCAATGCGCAATCAATTGCGTCCAGCGCGCAATTGAATTCGCTCGCGAAGCTGAATCGGAGCCAGAGTTTGATACTTGTTCATCACTGACTCGTAAATGCGCTCCCCATGTTGCGTAGCGATTGTGACGATCAGGACATAAGGCAGTGGCGGTACCAATTTGTTCTTGACGCTCAACCCACGTTCACGCGCGCCGTGCGTGACATCAAAGCAAGCGTCAAGAAGTTTCTCTGCGCGAAAGTGCGCGGTTTTGTGAAGCACAGTTTCCCATTTTGATGCGCCGGCCCGAAGCTCTTGTTCGGTGTCGTAACCACCACTCGAAAAAAACGGAAAAGACGTACCGTCGCCTTGCGGCCGAAAGACTACGGTAAGCCCGTTCCTCGTGTAGTTGATGGTGTCTGCGGGGTCGACCGGTGAGGCGAAACAAAAGGTCGCTGTTATTGTCAATGCGACGCCCAAGGGTACCGGAGGCACTGGCACACCAACGCGAAGCGTTCGACCCGCTGCGACGACCCCTTGGTAAATCACGCTCACCTCGCTGTCCGCACAGGTCAGGAGTTCATGCTCGTTCGTTGGGAATCGCCCCCAACCCACATCACGGGCATCATGATCTTCGTGTCGACTCGCACGATGGATTAGAAGCGCTCTAAGCGTCGTAGCCGAAAGCGGGGTCGCTGAGACCGCGCGCGCCGCCGCAGCCGTGCGCAATACCATCGGCGCTGCGAAGCTCGTGCCCTGCACTCCGGTAAGGCCGCCTGACAATGGATTGAGCAAAATCAATGGTCGGTGCTCCGTTCCACCAAACGAAACGCCATCGGGTTTGACCCGACCGGGAGAGCGGCCCGGTCCGTGGCAGCTATACGGGGCACGCGACCACATGAAATCTGGAGAATCCGCAGCGCCCACAGCGAGCGCATTCACCGCGTCCGCTGGCGGTTGAATTCGTCCCATTCCGTTCGCCTCGCCGCCGTCATTGCCCACAGCGACCGTCAGCAAGGTTCGGCCCGATGCGAGGTGACCGTCAAGCACTGTGGTCCAAACGTGGGGATGATCGTCGTCGATCGTCATTCTCGGACCTAGCGACAGATTCGCGAATTCCACATGTTCGTTCTTTAGTGTGGCTTCGATGCGATGAATGCAATCGAACAAATCGACGTCGCGCTCATCGTCGACGCCGATGACTCGATGGTGGCGAACCCGAAAATATGGCGTGGGCAATTCGACCGCATCGCTCGCCACTTCACCGAACAGCAACGCCGAAGTCACCTCCGTCCCGTGAGAAAGGTAGTCGGCATGGGTAGTTTCCAGCGGTGGCGAAACAAACTCGGTGCACCACCGCCCAAAGTCTCTGGTGCCAATGCCGCCGTCAAAAACGTCGACCACGATCGCTGGATTGATCGCGTCAGCCTGTGGCAATGCCGGAGCGATTTGCGTTAATCGTTGCCGAACCACAGGTCGGTTCAGACGCAGCCTCGCCAGTGGCCGAATCGCGCGTAGCGCCGTAAAGTCGGCGAAACGTTGCAAAGCTCCGCCGCTGGCGCGGCCAGGCACGAACACAAGTCCTGGAACTCCGATGTGCTTCTTTAGCAGCAGAGTGACACCGCATTTGTCAGCGTAGCCTTCGAGCGCCGTCAGCAAGACAGCGTCCGATGAGTCCCCATGTAGTACGGCTTCCACGTCTACGGGAACTGCGTGGGCGCCTAAGCTCAGTAGGCGATCACTTGGTGAAACGGATCTCACCACTTCAAGTGCACGAAATTCGTTTTGGTCAGCCTGAGAGGTATCGTCAGACATCAGCATTTGATGAAAACGGCGAAACGCATCGGCTGTCCCCGTCACGTAGACCTGTGCTGCAGCTTGCTCCCCCGCAGGGGCGCGAACTCGAACCTCAATTTCAGGTTTTACGCGCACCAGACGACTGCCTGTTGCACGCAACCCTGCGTGCGCAAATATTGCGCGCGGCATCTTCCACTTGGAAAGAAACGCCGGGTGAACCGTAACGAGGCCAGTGCCTTCATCGTGCGGTTTTGCGTCGTCGGGAAGGCCATCAAGGACGTCAGCAACACCAAGAATGCCAGCGCCCAGGCGCTCACGAGCGCGCAGAATGGAGTAAGGGTAAACCGTCTTGCTGCCGGCACCCTTGTCTTGGTCGAGCAGACTCGCTAGAACCTCGCCGTTGCCAATGAGGAGGTTAGGCTTGGACAAAATTGTCGCCTTTCATTTTCTTGAGAGCCCGCAATGCTGTGGTGTGCGATGCCCCAACCGTTTCCGCGATTTCACGTGCGGACATGCCTTGTTCATGCAGCAAGACGATATTGAGCTCGCGTCGCAGCATGACGGCCGCTTTTGTCGCGTCCTTGGCATCTGACGTCGTCGATACGGCCCAATCGACGAGGGATTCGGCAAAACTACGGACAGCAAGAAATTCTTGCTTTCGAGCCCGATCAACGGCGCGCGAAATCGCGGACAGTGTTTGTCCTTGCGCCACAGTTGCGATAGCCGTGGCCAACGCTGGGTCAACACCACACTGGGTCAGAAGCGCCAAGCGTTCGTCGGCACTGGGCAGCTCGAAACGCAGATTCACGTCAAATCGGCGCCACACAGCCGGGTCGAGTAGCTCGCCATGATTAGTCGCGGCGACGAGCAATGAAGTAGAGGTCCAATCATCAATGGCTTGCAAAATAACAGTGACCAACCGTTTGAGTTCGCCGACATCACCGTCGTCGTGCCGACGTTTCGCGATTGCGTCGAACTCGTCGAGTAGAAGAACGCATGGCTGCGTCTGCGCGTGACTCAATACGGAGCGCAAGTTGGCTCCGGTCCTTCCCAGATAACTGCTCATGACGCTCGCGAGATCGAGCGTGACAAGCGGGAGCTTCAGTTGGGTAGCCAGCCAACCCGCAGTCATTGTCTTTCCAACGCCTGGCGGTCCGTCCATCAGCACCGATCGCACAGGCGCCAGGCCGACCATGTGCAAACGGTCCGCCGCCAGGCGTTCCTGAACAATGCGGTCCAGTTCTCCATGAAGGTGAGCGGGCAGAATCGGTCGTCCGCGTTGCACTTCGGCAGGCTCTTCGCGCACGAGCGGTAGTTTGCTCTCGGCGTCAACCGGTAGCTCCTCAAAAATGCTCCGTCGCAACGAACGGGTACCGGACACCAAGGGCGTCACGGCAAGCGCAAGCGCCTCGTCTGTTGAACGAATGACGCTAGCAAACTTTCGAATGCGCATTTCGATCGCTGCCCCACCAATTTTCATCGCGTCACGCAATAGCAGTAGCAACTCCTCTTGTGCACGGCGTTCCATTCAGTCCCCTCAGAGTTTGGCGCTTATTCGTCTGGAACAAATATTACCACCGGCTTGCTTACAAATTGTTCCAATTACGCAATGCAAAACCAATAGCATCTCTATGTCATTGAAAATGCTTATATTTATTATGAGTTTTCAATAAGTCAATTGGAACAATTGTGTACCAACTCGAACTCAACGAAGTAGATTCGACTCACCCGTGATCGTTTGATCGCCCGGTTTGACGGCGAAAATCGGAGGCTCAGTCGCGCTGCACGACACTTTCAAATCGATACGCAAACGACAAGCAGTGCAGGGTGTCCGCCCATCACAGGACTTTCTACGTTCAACGCTGTTGAGAGACACAGTGAAGCGCGTCCGAAAGGGCTACCCCGCAAGTGCGGTCAAAGACCTCGCCGCGCTTCTCGGCGCATCGGAGGCGCAAGTGGCGGCCGCGCTACGCATTGCGCGCAAGGCGTTCTCGCGCCGGCACAGCGATGAACATTCGTTGAAGCGTGCGGCCTCTGATCCCGTGTATCGCGCGTTCCGCATAGTCGAATTGACGCTTGCGACTTTGGGCGATTGGGTGGCTGCCCGAGGCTGGCTTTTTTGCGAGCATGCGGCTTTTGGTGGCACCACCGCTCTGTCAATGATGCACACAACAGCAGGTTACGATCTCGTTCAGCAAGGCCTCATGTCGGTTGCGTCGCTATTTGCTACCTAATAGCGCTAAATGTCACATTTGCTGGATAACTGACAATTTACCGCGAGCGCCCCATAGGGAGCTCTCTTGTTCGCTGCCGATGTTGACGCCAGACCGAATTTGACCATGTGCGGCATACCAATGACCAGATCCGATCCCGCGCGGGGCTCGCAAACGCGGCCAGCTGCAGCCACCAAAAGTGGTCAGCCATTTCTCGGCGCGCGGGCCGAAATCGGTCTGGCGCGAACATACATGCGCTTGGCTTTCCAAACTGTTGGTTAACGCAAATCGTCGTAGCGCAATGATAAAGACGTGATCTACCATTGGCGTGGCGGCAAATGGCAATGCGCCAGTGTGCTCCTAGTCATTCAATACTTCAAAACGCACAAAACTAAGCTGGCGGAGTAGCCAGCTCTAACGAAAGCGTGGCGTCCAACTCCGCTGCAGTTCGTCGTTCTCCTCGTTCGAACTTTCTTCGCCGATGAGCAACGTCATCCGATAGCCGTCTTGTTGAACCAGTACCTCCTCCCAGAGCTCCCAATTTCTAGCATCTCGCGATTCCAGCCACAGATGCGGATCAGCTTCTTCCTGCTCTGAAATCCTGCCGGGCTCTCCGGTAAAAATCGCAGACAGAGTTTTGCGGTGGACCGGCTGATCGTTAGATGGTTGAATTCTCGGAAATCCACCCGCGCTTACTGAGTATCTGACACGACCGTTGCGGGAAAACACCACTGCACATGGGTCGCCGTGGAGATCCAAAAATCGTCGCGCAGCTGCCTCTTTGCTGACATCGCATGCCGCTTGCAAATCAAGGATGGCTTTGATTTGGGGACTCCCCCACAGATGCGACAGCGCACGTATCGGCTGGGTCGGCATCAATATGTTCACTGCAAATTCGTTAGCCTGACCTTCCATGCCAAGCCGTGGGTCAGACGATTTGCCATAAGTTCGCAAGTGCTGCCCGGTGCAGAGGAGCCGATCCGCGCCCGGTGGTGCCACATGAAATGGATTTAGGAAGTGGCCTAGTTCATGGGCAACGGTGAATCGCCGACGATCATGTCGACTTCCGGCCTTAGTCAGGATGAAGCCATGCGTCTTCTCTGCATTTTGGATCAGGCCGCCTTCCATTCCATCGGATGATATTTCGTGGAATTCAGAAATCCCACACGCTCTAGCGACGTCCTCGACTGGGAGTGGCAAAAGCTTCGTCAGCTGAGGCTGCAACTGAGCAATTACCAACTCGGCAAGCCTTAACGGCTGTCCGGTGTCGGCAAGCTCCAAGCGGTCAACCGTTAGGCTTGTTCCCATCTTTTTGCTGCTGCCTCATCTTTTCGGTAAGTGTCTGAATGAGATTTAGGTCGGACTTCTGAAGCTCACGCAAATCGCGAAACAACATCGCTAGTTCAGGCTCCTCAGAATCCGACGTCTCGTCTGACTCGCCAACCAGCGTCTTGATTGGCACCTCCAGCGCCCGCGAAAGTTCGGTTAGCAGTGCTAGCGAAGGGTTCGCAGAGCGTCCCGTCTCCAGCTCGTAAATATGCGCTTTCGAGGCTGCGACTTCGTCGGCCAGCTTCTGCAACGACAAGCCCTTGCGCATTCGATAAATGCGCAGGCGCGCGCCAAATCCCTTGAGTTCCATGGGCGGAAGCATAGCTCATGAACGATTTCGTATGGATGCATCTTGACATTTTGTGCGTATGGATATAACCTTACGATACCGTTGGCAAATCTGGCGGCAAACGTATGAAACTCACCCGGCTAGTCCGGAGAAAGCAAATCAAAATGGCACACGAAGACACGTTGTTGCAGTATGGCGAGCCGGGTGGTGAAGCCAGCGATCATCGCGAATCACTGGATCGTCACTTGGTACAAATAACGCTCGATAGCGTCCACCGCCAGGTCGAGAAGGGCAAGTACATCGTTTCTGCACTCAAGACCAAATTGGGCGTCCCGGCCGACTACGAACTAGACGAAGTCCACATTCCTGAGTTCAGGGCGCTGGCTGATGACTCTGAAATTAAGGTGAAGGGTGGTGAGGTGTTTGTCAGTCACACTCGCCGCGGGGGCTCGTCGTGACAGTTGCCGCTCAACTGGATAGTCTCAAAGCGGTCTGCCCAGACGCCAGCGAAGTACACGAAGCGGGATCTTGCTACGTGCACTTGCCACAGCTTAGCGTGCCTGTGGGCGATCAAGTCAAGGTGATGGACGCGTTGCTTGCGGTTACGCTGCATAGCGGCTACAGCACACGCCTGTTCCTCAGTGAACAGATTCTGGAGCGGCCCACTATTGGGACGCAGGCTGCCAACTGGACACAACACCAGATTCTGGGAAAGAACTGGTGGACATGGTCGTGGCAGGGCGTGCCTGCGAACCTAGTCTGGATCCAAATTCTGCTGGCTCACCTCAAGGCGTTGAAATGAACGCGATCTTTCGAATCGAGCACCGACTCCTGCTTGCGATACACGCGGACCTGGATCGCCACCATCGGTTCGCAGCTGAGCGGGTCGGATTCATTGCATGCCGAATCGCCAAACTACCCGCCGGCTTTTTAGTCTTGGCACAGAGTTACCACGGCGTGTCCGACGACGATTATGAGGACGACCCGTATGTCGGGGCAATGATGGGAGCGGGAGCGATTCGCAAAGCACTCCAATTTGCCTACAACCACCGTGTTGCGATGTTCCATGTACACCGCCACGACCACCGCGGTGCTCCTAGTTTTAGTCGCGTTGATCTGCGCGAAAGCGCTAAGTTTGTTCCAGATTTCTGGAATGTACAACCCAGCAGTCCACACGGCGCAATCGTGCTCAGTCATGACGCGCTGTGCGGCAAGTGGTGGAATCCCCAATCTAGGCAAGCCTCAGAGATCGACGAATTTGCCGTACTTGGCCGAGAGATTACAACTTTTCATCGGGGGCAGTATGAACCTGAATAGGCAGAGTTTTCTCGGTGCAAATAGCACTGCGGTTATTCGAGCAGCGCGAGTGGCCGTCATCGGTCTTTGCGGTGGCGGGTCGCACGTCGCGCAACAATTAGCTCACATCGGTGTCGGTAATTTTAAGTTGATCGACGATGACAATGCGGACGATACGAACCTCAATCGTATGGTGGGGCTAACTGCGCTGGATGTCCTGAAGCAGGCGCACAAGACCGACGTAATTGAGCGGTTGGTGAAGGCTGTGAACCCCGACGCGAATGTGAAACTGTTCCCAACGAAGTGGCAACAGTGCGCCACGGAACTTCGAGATTGCTCTGCAATATTCGGTTGTGTTGATTCATTTGCGCAGCGCGAGCAGATTGAGCGTTTTGCGAGGCGGTTCATGATTCCCTACATTGATATAGGCATGGACGTCTTCGGCGAGTCTGGTGCACACTTTATTTCAGGGCAGTCTATTCTTTCCCTGCCGGGGCATGCCTGTATGCGGTGCATGGGCTTCCTGACGGAGGCGCTGCTCGACCAAGAAGCGAAGAAGTACGGAGCAACTGGCGGCAAGCCGCAAGTGGTGTGGCCAAACGGATCCCTCGCATCCGCTGCAGTTGGTCAGTTCATGAGTCTGCTAACTCCGTGGAACCGCCAAACCGTTGCGCCGCTCTACCTAGAATACGACGGCAATCGGTGCACCGTTCAGCCTAGCAAACGACTGACGTGCATCCACTCGAACATCTGCACCCACTTTGATGGCGAGAACGCACTTGGAGACGTTTTTGTGTAAGGCCACTCAAGGTAAATAATGCGATTCTTAACCCTTAGTTCCATTGTTGCCTTACTGTTCGAAGCAGACATGTACGATCTGTCTCCTCCAAAACGGCCATAGGGCTTCGGCAGTCTGCCGGTCGGCTAAGCAGCACGATTTTCCCCGCTACCTCGCGCTGGCAGTTTTCCGGAATCCGGTTGGCGCAGGATGCGCTGAATATTTTTAGTATTCTGGTCACACCAATGGTCGCCGATCAGTCTAAAGGTTCGGAAGGCTGAGATTCCCGAAGCCTCATTTGAAAAGAATGGACCGGACGATGAAGATGTTTGATGTGCAAGGTATTGAAATCAGGGCCGCCTACGAGCGTGCTTTCTCCTATATTGCGGACCCCATGCATCTGCCAAAGTGGACGAACGCCTTTGCCACGGTGTCCAATGGACGGGCCATGTTGCGCACGCCCCAGGGTGAGCTTGAAATTGGTCTAGTGGTGCAGTCCTCGCCAGAGCACGGCACTGTCGACTGGCTGATGACGTTCCCCGATGGCAGCGTGGCGACTGCTTTCTCACGGGTCATGAGGCTTGATGCGCAATACTGTGTGTATACGTTCGTTTTGACGCCCCCACCCGTGCCATTGGAGCAGCTCGAAGGCGCGCTTCAAGCACAATCTAAAACGCTTGCAGAAGAGCTCCACCACCTGAAACAGATACTCGAAAACCATGGCTAAACCGGTGATTGCCGCAGTGACAGATAACCTTGAAGGAGAGGTGGCACGCGCCGTGGCCGGGGAACGTGAGGCGTTGGAGTCGGTGGTTCGCGCGGTTCAGAAGGACATCTACCGCCTGGCGATCCGTTTTCTTTGGCATCCTCAGGATGCCGAGGATGCGACGCAGGAAATCCTCATTCGCGTCATCACCGGATTGGGAAGTTTCCGAGGCGATAGCGGCTTTCGGACGTGGGTCTATCGCGTCGCCAGCAACGCGTTGCTGACCCTACGCAAGCAGAGGATGGAACAGCAGTCGCTAAGCTTTGAAAAGTTTGATGAAGACTTGGCGCAGGGAATGTCCGACGCCGATTCGAGGGTTGGAGGCGATTTAAGTCAGGCCTTGCTCTTGGAGGAAGTGAAGGTCGGCTGCACGCTGGGGATGTTGCAGTGCCTGGATCGCGACCACCGACTGGCATATATCTTGGGCGAAATCATGGAGCTTGAGCATACCGAGGCGGCCGGTGCGCTGGATATCAAACCCGCCGCCTTTCGCAAACGACTTTCACGGGCACGGGCGAGCATTTTCTCGTTCCTGCAATCCCATTGTGGCTTGACCCACCCGTCCAACGCTTGCCGATGCAGCAAACGGGTGGGTACGGCCATTGCACTTGGGCGCGTGAACCCGTCGCATCTGCTATTCGCGTCATCGCAACAACAGGCGAAGCGCTTCCCGCAGGTGCTGGCAGGCATACGGCTGCTTGAAGAATCCCGGCGCGCCGCAGCCTTGTACCAATCACACCCCGAGGTAAGGGCGTCGGGCTCTTTCGTCGCCTGGTTGAAGCAGGTTATCAACGACATGCCTGAGCAGCTGGTGGGTGGAAGCAGCATGCCCGGTGAAAAGCTGGATTCATGAAGCTGCAATGCGTTGGGTCCGCCAAAGCGTCAACGGCCACTCAACATGGCCCGGTAGCGCGCGCAACCGCTTTCATCGAATCTCGACTTGATTGCGACATGACAATTTCTCAGATCGCGTCAGAGGTAAGGCTGTCTCAGTTCCACTTTCAGCGGCTCTTCTTCCGTAGTTTGGGGGAAAACGTTTCGGAGTACGTCCGTCGCCGAAGATTGGAGCGCGCTGCCAAGCTGTTGGCCGTAGAAAAACCTGTCTCCGTCATACAAATTGCACTGGAGTGTGGTTTTGAGACGCACAGCGCTTTCTCCAAGGCTTTCAAGAAGCAATTCCAAGTCACACCATCAGAATTTGCGGCTGGCGCGATGACATTCCCAACGCCTGTCGGGTTATGCTCAAACCGTCCATACTTGAAACCTACTAAGCAAAAAACAATTGCAGTGGAGGCGGACATAGTTGAATTGCCACGTCTTTGGTTCCACTACCGTGAACAAAAAGGTGTCGTCAACGGATCCTATTTTCCAGAGCCCTCACAGGTTGCAAAGGCGTTCAAGGAAATTCCAGTTGATCATGCTGAGGGCGTTTGGGCCTACTGCGGCGGTTTTCGTGGCGGACCTGCAGGCTATTTTGACGAAAGCGCGATCGGGCACTTTGGCCTCCTATTTCTTCAGGACACGCGATTCGATTGGGGCAAAGAGGTTGTCGCCATGGAGGGTGGCCGTTGGGCCGTTTTTCCACACTATGGCGACTTTGCTCACTTGCATCTCACCTGGAACAAAGTCTGTAGAAACTGGCTTCCGTCAAGTGGACTAAAGCTGCGTGATGAGTGGGCGTTTGAGAGCTACTTGGTGCCGCCTGAAAATCAGGACCCTCGTCGCGCAACTGCCCAAATCTACCTGCCTATTGAGTAAGCGGCACATCGCCAGCAAAGAAGCACGATTGGAACAGCAATCCCAACACCATAGTTGAAGAATCTCGTCTTTTGACAATATTCAAAAGACACTCATGACGGTTTCGAATCTCGCGCACTTATCCGCCTCCGAACTCCTTCGGAGCCTGGCGTCTGGCGCGATTACTCCATCGGAGGTCATCGGACAACTCAAAGCACACATTGATGTCACCAATCCGACGATCAACGCGTTCGATTCAACAAAGCTTGAGACAAAAATTTCGGCCGCAGGAGTACTTCACGGGTTGCCCATCACGGTCAAGGACCAGATCGCAGTCGCAGGGCATCCTCGAAACTATGGTTTGAACAAGGCTTTTCCGGGTACCTGCCATTCCACAGCGTCCGCCGTTCAACGTCTGGTCGACGCGGGCGCGATCGTCGTTGGGAAGACGAGCATGCCACCTTACGCGATAGATTTCCAAACTTCGAACACTCGTATAGGCCCAACAAACAATCCCTGGAATACCGCATACACCGCGGGCGGATCGTCAGGCGGCGGCGCCGCGGCCGTCGCTACCGGCATGAGCTATCTTGACATCGGGGCTGACCTCAGCGGATCGCTGCGTATTCCGGCGGCATTCTGCGGCGTAACCAGTTTGTTGCCGAGTCAGGGCGCTCTCGCGACTGACGGCTTGTTGCTCACCGAATCGCAACTCGAGCACTTTGCCCGGATCGGCCCAATCGCGCGTACGGTGGAGGACTTGATGCTTGCGTGGGGAATCATGTCCGGCACACAGCGCTCGGCGCCCTCTGCGCAAGCTACCCGCCTTGCAGTCTGGCGTGGTGATGGCACCACCTTGGTCAATCCAGAGATTGGACATGCGTTTGACGCTACGGCGGAGCTGTTGGCTGGAAATGGAGCGAACATTTTGCGCAACTCATTTTCGAATCTTCTGTCGTACGAGGTGCGCCAAACCTTCGGCGAGATCATGGGCTATGAAACCGGTGCGTTGTTGCCAACTGTGGCGCGCCTACTAATGCGTATTTTTGGCGCCGCATCTGCGCGCCGCTCTCCGGCGTTTCTCGCTGCCGTACACAAGGGCTACAAGCGCGACCGCAAGGCATATTCAGCGGCACTTGAGGTCCGACAACGAATCCAGGAACGCCACGACGCTGACACCCACCAGTTTGATGCGCTGCTCCTACCTGTATGCAGTCTCCAGCCCTTCAAGCACCGACCGCCTGATAGCGAGCGCAATGGCATTCGCGACTATGTAGCGCCCTTTGAGGTGGGTGGCAAGTCGATTGGTTACTGGGACGCATTGACGGCGTTTGCGACCCCTGTCTCGTTGATCGGCAACCCGGTTGTGACGATTCCCATAGGACTCGATTCCAACGGACTGCCGGTTGGAGCGCAACTTGTGGGCAAGCGTGGATGCGAATGGCGACTGTTGCAGATTGCGGCAATGATCTCTCAGAGGCTGCCACGGATATCGTTTCCGGCCGCCTCTTCAAACTATCCAACATTGAAAGAATCTTATGCAATTTGATATCGACATGAAGTCAAAACACCAAGCGCTATTTGTGGCCGTGCGTGTTTTACTGATCAAAGAACACAAGCTAACAGAGGTCAAGAAGGAGCGAATTACCACGTATTCGGATAAAAACGGAGGCATCTGCCACTTGCGCACCATGAAACACGGCATCGACATCGGGTTCCTAAAGGGAGCAAAAATGTCTGATGCAGAGGGAAAACTCACCGGCACAGGCAAGGTCATGCGAATTCTTTCCGTGACCGTGTTTGACGCTTCGCTTATTGGTGAATTCGTTGAACAAGCCGTTCTGATCAACGCGATTTCCGTACGCAAGTAGGCATTCAATTGTTGGTCGAATTCATCCCACGTGGCGGACTGATCGGAACCTAAAGCCATGCAATTGGATTGCCGGGATGCGGGCACTGCCGAATGACTCTTAGCGCGGCAATGCTGGCGTACGATTTTCTCCATACCCGACCTTCATTTTGCATGACTCTGTGCGGGAGCAACCTCATCAGCGGGCAAATCGACTGCCTCCCGCAACGCTTTACCTGGCTTGAAATTCGACACACGCGTCGCAGGAATTTCCACTGGAGCGCCACTGCGCGGGTTACGGCCCATCCGCGAGGCACGGTGGATGACTGAGAAACCACCGAAACCCCTGATTTCAATGCGGTGCCCACGCACCAGCGCGCTGTTCGTCGCCTGCAAGATGGTCGAAACGGCGGTTTCAGCATCCCTTGTGTCAGCTGACTGAACCGGTCGGAGAGAAGTTGCACGAGGTCTGATCGGTTCATTTGCTCCGAAGGATAAGGCAGCTTTTTCAGGATTCGTCCACAAAGCGCGTTCAAAAGCCATTTGGGCGCGCTTTTAGCGCGCCACTAACAACTGGCGAAGTCACGAGTCCTACTCGCACTGTTCGCCTCCTTCTTCGCGTGCGATTTCTGTTGGAAACACAAATCGCGAGTCAACCGGCGTGTAGTTTTTCCATCCAGGGCCGAATATCACGATATCGGTCCGTTGTGCCGCATCCGCATACACCCAGTGTTTGCAACAGAGGTCAATCTCTCGAAACAGTGCCTCGTAGTGCGGCGTGAGTGGCGAGTCAGCAGGGATCCCATTTGAGAATAAGGACAATCCACGCAATGCGATTTCTCGCAGCTCCACTGAACTGATGCCTTCTGAGAGTCGTACGAAGACGACGAGCGCCGCGAGGGCATCGAGAGAACCTTCGGCGACCAAACTTAACATTGCGGCTTCGTCGAAGGTAGGTATGCGCGGATTGGCTGGATTGTCGTCCGGCGCAGACCTAGGCCGCTTCAGCGTGATGGCGGCTACGGTAGGAGCCAAGGTCAACAACGCTTCTGCTGCTCTTTCAGGGGCCCACCCACGTCCGGCGAGCGCCGCCCACAACACGCAACGATAGACGGCCGCGCTTCCTGGGAAATGAGCCTCCGCAAGCGCCACCGGATCGTCGCCATTTCGCGCCGTAGGTGAATGAGTGCCATCCACGTATGTGTCCCACTTTTCTGGGCGTTTGGTTTTACCGTCGACGTATGACCACTTGTTAGGGTACAGAATCTTCTCTAACGCGTAGGCCGAGTCGACCCCCGCATAGAAGAGAACCACGCCGCACCAGAATCTGGTTTGTAGCGTAGCTATCCTCGGACGCGGCTTGCGACCGCGATTGGACTTTTTTACTGGCGGAGGATTGGAGTTCACTCAAACCACAAGGGGAAAGAAATTCCGAATTTCATCGGGTGTTTTCAACCTGCGTGACATTGCGAACAATGCGTGACATGAGCAGATTGGCGAACACACCGATGAGTACGGCTATTGAACAAAGCGCTAACGCGCCATCGCCACACAGCTTGGTCTTCAACTATGGCCCCTTACTAACAGGGCCAGAGTTGTGGAATAACTTGGCGTATCGATCAGGCGCTGCGCTGCGGCAAGCCGTGAAACGTGGAACTACGCCCGTCAAAGTCTTTTCGATTCCTGGCCGCAAAGGACTATTCGCACGGACAGCCGACGTCGATGTGTGGCTGGCGTCACTGCCAAAGACTGAACCCGATTGCGTTGTTGCCACGAAGAAAATCACATGAGGAAGCGCATGCCGATTACGTAAAACCCAGCAATCCCCAAAAAGCACAAAGCCCGACGTTTTCTCAAAAAAAACGGCAGGCTTTCAGGTGTGCAACAAGAGTTTGCGACTGCTTGAGCCTCCATTGTGCCCAACGCGCCACGCGATGTCAACTGAGAGTTGGTCGCGTGGGCGGACGATATCGTCCGCGCCATACCGACGTTTGTCGCTCAATTTACCGCGCAATTTCTTTCGCACGGGAACATTTAGAACCCCTAAATTAGCGGAGGCCTCGTGGCCCAACACTTTTTACATCGCGCTTCGACGCGAGACTTTTCCATTTTCGACGCAACCGACTTGTCAGGAGCGAAGGCGGTAGCCTTTCTTGCGCAGATACGGTGGGGCGCCGATAACACTCAAATCTGCCCAACGTGCGGCGTCGTCGATTCCCACTACTATCGGCAAAATCGATCCCAATGGCGTTGCCGTAGCTGTGACGCATACTTTTCCATCACAAGCGGAACGATTTTCCAAGATCGGAAAGTACCGTTACGCACCATAATCACGGCTGTTTTTCTTTACGCCAATAGTGCCAACGGCCTCTCCGCTGTAGAGTTGGCCCGGACCGTGAGAGTAAACGTAAAGACGGCATTCGTCCTTCTCTCCAAGATTCGCGAGGTCCTAGTCCGGAATGCGAATTTGACGCCTCTAGCGGGTGCGGTTCAGATTGATGGGGCTCACTTTTGCGCAAAACCTCGAAAGCCCAATCGCCGCCGAAAAATTACAGCGGCCGAAGTTTCTGAGCGACTTTCAGCCCACAAGGCAAAACGCGGTTCTCAACCTCCGAAGGTCCGAATGAGCAAACGAAGTGCGGAAAGGCTAAAGAATCGGCGCGTAATTTTGGTGGCGAGAGAAATATCGCCCAATACCGGTGACGGAGCAACACGCTCGATTGTCGGCGTGGCGTTTCATGAAAACGAGGCCGCTGGGATGGGCTTCGCCAAGCGCGTTGTCGCGCCTGGCGCAACCGTTTGGACTGATGAAAACGCGGCGTACAACAAGTTGTCGACCTTGTGCCAGCACGAAACGGTAAACCACTCGATGGAGTTTGTTTCTGACGATGGAGTCAACGACAATCAATGCGAAAGTTTCAACAGCCGTATGCGCAGAGCCGAGTACGGAGTGTTTCACGGCTTCCGGCCCAAATATCTTGCAGATTATTTGTGGGAATTCGCGTGGCGCGACGATAACCGGCGAACGTCGCTGCGCACACGACTAATCATGTTGCTCAATCTTGCGCTCAACTCAGGGCGTTCGCAGTGGTGGCGCGGCTACTGGCAGGGTTGTCATCGCGATAGTGAGTTGCTGTTTCGGCTTGGTCATCGCCAATTGTTTTTGGCACCGGATGATCCGCTGGCGCGAGCGCGAACCAACTTTCCACGTTAGAGCTTGGGCTGCGAAATCGAACGATTCGGTTTTGCAGTGCCATATTTTTCATGCGATGGCGCACGCGAGTGCGGAATTGTTCGAACTCGTCGTCGCTTAGCGCCAGCCCAAATTTAGTGATGATGAACACCGTAGTTTCGGTGACGCCACGCTTTTGACCACGTGCCATCGCTAAGTATTCGTAGATGCCGCGGGTCATGTTGCCGCGCGGCAGGCGACGCGCGACGTCGTGGCTGCGAATTGATCGAATCTCGGTAGGGTCAATTTGTAGCGGATGCAGTCGAATCACCTGGTCGACCGCCGCCAGATCGCGGATCCTTGCCTCGCGAGTCGCGACGGCAACACGCCCGATTTGCTCGAATTCGATCTTGAGTCCCTCTAGGCGCGCTGCTGTTTCTACGATCAGCGCTTGGGTATCTTCAAGACGCTTAGCGAACGATCGTTCAACTTTTTCTCCTTCGCCCGCTAAGTAAGCGCGACGGGTGATTAGGAACTTTAAGGCGGCAGGAATTTTTACGCGAGGCATGGGTAGCAGCGTACCCAAGCTCGGTAAAAAACCCTTGGGCAACAGCTACCAAATAGCGCCCGAAAACAAAAAAGCCCGCCGAAAAAATTCAAGCGGGCTTTTGTTTTGCAGCAGAAGCTTATTTCAGCTTCGTCTCTTTGTAGAGCACATGCTTGCGAGCAACTGGATCAAATTTCTTGATCGAGAATTTTTCGCTCATTGTTTTTTTGTTCTTGGTCGTCGTGTAGAAGTGGCCGGTGCCAGCAGACGATTCGAGTTTGATTTTTTCACGCATGATTTAGTCTCCTCGATTAGATAACGCGACGGGCACGAAGGTCAGCAAGTACGACATCAATGCCGTTCTTGTCGATCAGGCGGATGGCGGCGGTCGAAACGCGCAGGCGGATGAAGCGGTTTTCGCTTTCGATCCAGAAGCGGCGGCTTTGCAGATTTGGCAGAAAGCGGCGCTTGGTTTTATTGTTGGCGTGAGAAACATTGTTTCCCACCATCGGCTTTTTGCCGGTGACGATACATACGCGGGCCATGTTGATGCTCCTGTGACTTCGCTTCCGCCCTGTACGGATGAAGGATCTGAACGCCGCAAACGTCAAATGGACCGCTAGCGCTCGGGGGTTGAATAGATCAGGGAAAGCCGATAAGTATAGCGGGTTTAGCGCTGTTCAGGAGGTTCGCCTACCGATCGTGACGTATCAGGTGCTGCGAAAAGCGTCATGAATGTTAGTGCTTACTCGTCGCAACGGCTTTGGAAGAATGAGCTTTTGGCTTGGAAGCTGGCGCGCGGGCAGCTACTGTGGACTCGCGCTCGACCAGCCGAGTTTCCAACACCGTCACTTTCGGCGCGCCCCCGCGCTGTGCCGCTAAGACTGCATCTACTAGCGCCGCCGCTGCTTCGGCTAGGGGCTGTTTAATGCTGGTGAGCGTTGGATGCATTTGGCTTGCTAAGGGCAAATCGTCGTAACCGATGACCCAAACATCTTCCGGCACGCGACGACCACCCGCGTGCAGTAACGCCACGGCGGTCATCGCGATCAAATCCGAGCACGCGAAGATCGCGTCGAAATCCTGCGTATGGTGAAACAAATCTGCCAGCGTGCGCTTGGCGGCTGCCGCCTCAAACGGCACGGCCGCCGTGAGGCCCGGATTGACCATGAGCTTGGCTTCGATCAGCGCGTCGCGGTACCCCTCAAAACGCAACGCTACTTCCGGAAGCCGCGTGTCGCCCAGAAACAAAATGCGCTTTCGCCCGCCAGCGAGAAAGCGCCGCGTAGCCAACTGTCCGCCCAGCCGGTTGTCGCTGCCGACGACCGAATACGGCGCGCCGGGCAGTGCCGCGCCCCACACCGCCATCGGCGTGTTGCGATTGGCGAGCGTCGAGAGCGCGTAGTGGTGCTGCCACTGACCAATTACGATGACGCCGAGCGCGCGCCCGGAGCGAACAATGCGCTCCAGATCGTCAAGGTTGTCTTCATTGATGCGCGTGAACAGCATGTCGTAGCCATGCGAGGTCAGCGCGTCTGCCAGCTCGCCGAGCAGGGCGATAAAGAACGGGTCGGAAACGGGCTGCGCGTCAGTGGCCGCCTTAGGCAATACGACGGCAATGGTTTGGGTTTGCCCGCGCCGCAGATTTTGCGCGCCGACGTTCACGCTAAAGCGCAATTGACCCGCGAGCTCCACTATGCGCTTTCGCGTCTTTTCGTTGACCAACGTGCTGCCCGCCAGCGCGCGCGACACAGTGGAAACGGATACACCCGCGATGCGGGCGAGGTCAACCATTTGGGTGCGGTCAGGTGTGGGTTGTGACATGGCTTTGGGGCGTTGCTTTGCGCCATTTTGACCCATCGCGCCTCGTGCGGCGGGCACTTCAACTCTTTTCCCGCGTCAAGCAGCTACGAAACGGCTCGATCAAGTGTGCCCATGCACTAACTGTCGCACGTTTGCAACACTTATTATTTGAGTGCCGCACGAAAATGTCGCGTAACCATTTGATATGTATAGCTAAAAGTGCACGAAATGCGGGCGCGCATGTGACTTTGCTAAGGGTTTGCAATCGTTTGCAAAATGCTAAATATGCCCCTACACTTGCGCCAGATTTTGAGATACGCGGGCAGCGTTGCCCGAAAACAAAACACCCACACCCAATAGGAGCACACATGGCAATCGATTCTCGATTCAAGAAAACTGCTGTCGCCTTCGCGCTGACGAGCGCGTTCGTTGCGCCAGCGTTCGCACAAAACACCGCGGCGGCGGACAAGCCTGTTCTCGACCTCGACCGCGTTGTAGTCACCGGTACGGCTACCGCCACGTCGAAGATCAAACAAAGCGTCTCTGTCTCCACGCTCGACGGCGAGCAGATCACGCGCTTCGCAACGCCAAGCGCCTCTGAAGTGTTGCGTTCAGTGCCCGGCATTCGCGCCGAATCGTCTGGCGGCGAAGGCAATGCCAACGTTGTCATTCGCGGCGTGCCGCTGTCGACGGGTGGTGCACGCTACGTGCAATTCCAAGAAGACGGGCTGCCCGTTGTCCTCTTCGGCGACATCGCTTTCGGTACGGCAGACTCATTCATTAAGGCCGACGGAACGGTGGATCGCCTCGAAGTCATTCGCGGCGGCTCCGCGTCTGCGCTTGCGACCAACTCACCGGGCGGTATCGTCAACTTCATCACCAAAACCGGCGAAGACGCAGGCGGCGGTGTCGGCGTGTCTATGGGGCTCGGCCACAAGGCATATCGTATCGACTTCGATTACGGCAATTCCATCTCAAAAGATTCGCGCTACTTCGTGGGCGGATACGTCCGTTCGGGTGAGGGCGTGCGTGACACAGGTGTCTCAACCGAAGAGGGCGGTCACGTCAAGGCGAATATCACCAAGAAGTTCAATGGCGGCTTCGTTCGCGCTACAGTGAAATTCTTGGACGACCATGCGCCCACACTGCTGCCGGTGCCGGTGCTGACGTCTAACGGCAATATTTCGGCCATCCCGGGGGTTGACCCGCGTACCGCGACGTTCTATTCGAATAACTGGAATCCAGATTTCGTCCTGACACGTAACAACCAAAAGGTTGCGACCAATATCAACGACGGACTGCGTGTGCGCGGAGGCGCATTCGGTGTTGAGGGCGCGCTGAACGTTGCGGGTTTCAAGGTTGAAAACAACTTTCGTGTAGCCGACTATAGCGGTCGCTTCGCGGGCGTGTTTGCCGCTGACTCCGGCACCGTGGGCACCTACACGGTCGCTAGCGGCGCGAACAAAGGACAAGCATGGACAGGCCGAGCGTTCACCGCGGCGGTGTTCAACACGTCAATCGACAGTCTCGGCTCCGTAACCAATGACCTGAAGGCATCAAAGGCCTTCAAGCTCGACAACGGTCAAGTCACCGGAGCCGCTGGCTTGTTCTATTCGCGTCAAGATGTAGGATTGACGTGGAACTTCAACCACTATCTGATGCAGGCTGTCGGCAACAACGCGGCACTGCTTTCTTCGCCCAACACGTCCACCACAACCCCAGGCGCGCTTGCTCTTGGCACCGACGTGTGGGGTGGTTGCTGCAATCGCTACATTGATGCTAACTACACGACCGTGTCGCCATACGCATCGCTTTCCTATGAGGCAGGCGCACTTAACGTGGATGCCAGCATCCGTAGTGACCGCCAAAAAGCGGGCGGCGTATTTAATCAAGCGGTCAACCAGGCCTACTCCAGCGCAAACGACCATAAGATCGATTACAGCCTGAGCCACACGTCGTACTCACTCGGTGCGAACTTCCGCGTGAACAAAGACCTTGCGGCATTTGCGCGGATCAGCGATGGCGTTGCCTTCGCCGCAGATCGACTGATGTTCAACGGCTATGAACTCAACAGCAAGACTGCGATTCCAATCAATACCATCAAGCAGCTTGAAGGTGGTTTCAAATGGCGTCAAGGTTCGACTAGCGCGTTCGTGACCTTCTTCAACGCGAAGACAAACGAAACCAACTACGAGGCAACTACCCAGAAAACTACATCGCGTTCATATCGCGCCAATGGCGCAGAACTCGAAGGCGCGACGCGATTTGGCAACTTTACGTTGACCGGCGGGTTGACCTACACCGACGCGAAAGTGACGGCCGCAGAAACGCCGAGCATCGTGGGCAAAAAGCCACGTCGTCAAGCAGACTTTGTGTACCAACTTTCGCCTTCATACACGATGGGCAATGTTGCCGTTGGCGTAGCGCTAGTGGGCACCACGAAGTCTTGGGGCGATGACGACAACACGATCCGCTTGCGCGGCTACAACGTGTTTAACGCTTACGTGAACTACGCGTTTTCACCAAAGCTGTCGGTCAACTTGTCGGTGAACAACCTAAACAATGCGATTGGTTATACCGAGGTAGAGGGCGACGGCCATGCAGCGCGCTCCATCAACGGACGCTCGGTAAAAGCTGCTCTTCGCTACACGTTCTAAGCGAAAGGCTCCAACGAGAACCACGGCGCGATCGCACGTCGCGACCGTGGTCATCCGTCACGGAACGTCTCTCCGTCTCAGGCCGCATCTCCACCCCGTGATGCGGCTTTTTTATGGGTGATTGGTTCGCGAAATGAGGCGTAAGCAATCACGCTACGTCGTGCCGCAGAAACGGCATACAGAAGAACCTTTATACCGTGTCGTAGGGCGGACATTGTCCGCCTTCAGCGGTGCCGAAGGCTCACGATAGCTAATTCGCACTCGTTGTACGAGGCGGGCAGTGTCCGCCCTTGTATCTTTAGAACTGTAGTGGATAGCGTCTGCTACAAGAAGCGAAGAGAGCTTGATTCCGCCCTTAGGATCTAATCCTGTGCCGTAGA
>JBEBJR010000057.1:0-6608 GCA_040079845.1 Casimicrobium sp.
CATGCGGAGCGGTGGCCGAGTGGTCGAAGGCGCTCGCCTGGAAAGTGAGTATACGCCAAAAGCGTATCGAGGGTTCGAATCCCTCCCGCTCCGCCACCGGCCTCTATTTTGACCCTTCAAAAACCCCAAGAAAACGGCTATATTCCTTGTGTTTACGGCTCTGGCTGCGTCCACCGCCGTTCATACTCATCCACCTTTTCCCACCACCGTTGGTGGGAAAAATGGTGGGCAAAACGACAAGGAATTCGAACATGGGCCAACTCACTGCAACCGAGATCAAGAACCTCACTACGCCGGGTAGGTACGTTGATGGCGATGGCTTGATCCTCAATGTCGCGGCGGGCGGATCGAAGAGCTGGATCCTTCGGGTCCGTGTCGAGGGCGGCCGTCGTGATATTGGCCTTGGCTCGACCAAAGTGCTCACCCTGACCGAAGCGCGCACCAAGGCCCGCGAGTATCGCCGCCTGATCGCCCAACACCCACCTTCGGATCGATGGTAAGCGCGGCGTCATAGGCCTTTACGGCCTGCGGGATCTCGCCCGCCTGTTCATGGAGTTCGCCGAGCAGTCGATAGGCCCGGGCCTGTTGCCATATCTCACCATCGCGGGCGGCGACCCCCAGGCCTGCGATGATCTCGCTGCGAAACGGATGATCGTTTGCGCTGGTCGCAACCAGGACGGACTGGATGACGTTCAGGTCACCGACGCCAATCCTGCGGAGCTGCCAGGCTTCGCGCTCGACCATGGTCCCAGTGAAATCATAACAGGCGCGCTCACCATCCTTCATGCAGAGATAGACCCGCCGGTCTTCGCAATCCCACTCATAATGCTCGGCCCAGCCCGTCTCGACTTCCCACCGCGCCATCTCGCGGCAGGCAGCAAGATCGAAGAGCATGTAGCGGCAGCTGTCGGCACTGCTGGGCGCATTGGCAGTCTGGCAGATCGCGAACTTCCCGTCGGGTGACAGACTGTTACTCATCAAATTGGCGGCAAACTGCTGTGTTACCAACTGGGTGCCGTCCGGTGCGAACGCGAAAAAACGCCCTTTCAGACCCTCACCGAACATCCAGTCGTGCAGGATCACTGTGCCGTTGTCAGCAACACAGCCCTCCTGTGGTCGTTCAAGACTTCCAGTCGTTACGATCCTGTCATCAAGAAGCAGCGACCAAGACCCGTGTCCTTCACTTCGATAACCGCCTCGGCTGCCATCAGGCGTCCTATCTGCCCAGATCAGGCGATAGCGCCTGTTGGGCGATACGGCCTGGTGGCCAATGAAATCGAGCGCATCGATGCTGACAAGATTATGTCCGAACTCCTCGATTTTGAGTCGGCCTGCGAGTAAAGGGGGCGAAGATTCATGTGCAGCTTCCCGCTTCGAGAAGAGCCGTTGAAAGAAGCTCGTCACGTTTGCGCCCCTTGAGCGTTCAATTCGGCCTCCAGCGCGGCAATGGCCTCAATCACCGCGTCAAACTCCGGTGGTTCGCCAAAGATCATCACGCTCATGGCGCGATAGTCCTGCCGCAGGTCGTCCACCATCCCGCCATCTGGGCACAGGGCAAATGTTGGTGGTTGCGCGGATGCCAGATCGAAATCTGGTCGATTAAAGAACATACGGGCATGGGCGACGCAATCTGCCCCAAGTGCAGCATCTTTCGTTGCTGCTTTCCCGCTGTCGGACTGGAGCAAGCGGAAGAGATCATAGTAATGCCGTGAAATGCGCTGGCCGTTGCCGCGGAGCAGCCCGCGAATATCGTACCATCGGCGCAGACCATGAAGGATCACGACCTTGTCCCAGAAAGTTCGCTCCGCATCGACCACGGTGATCCCTGGCACCGCGAGGTCAATCCCCGGAACGTCGGCGTCGACATAGGGCATGATCGTCCGCACCGAATTGGGATCGAGGGCTGACTTTGCGCCGGATTCGATTTTGACCGACTTGGCGATGTAGGCATCTGTTGGCGTGACGCTGGGATAGCCAAGCAGCAATGTCTGCCGGTCATGCGCATCGGCTTTTACTGTAAGCGCATCTTGACCGAGGCCGGTGCGTGCGCACGTTTCAGCGCACATAATCGCCAGACGCTCTGCAAGCGGGCCGTTGATGTAGACTTCACAGGCTTCCTTGATCGCATCCAGCGCTGCAGAGCGCTTTTTCCCGCTCAACGAGGCGAGTTCTTCGACGGATGCCGGAATTCCGAGATCGTCGCGGAAGACCGTGACGTCGATATCTTCCGAAAAGCGCTGAATCAGCCCGAAAGCCTTGGAAAGCGATGTGCCGCCCTTGAACAGCAGACGGGGGCCGTCGCCCAGCCCGTTGAACAGGGTGTCGAGCGTCCAGCATACCCAGAAGTCTTTTTCGACATTCTGCGGGGTCGTGCCAAGGCGCTGCGCGGTCGCTGCGAACAGGCCGCTTCGGGTCTGGGCATCTGTGCGCAGGATGTCATCAAAGGCGGCATTCATGCCGCGGATGCTTCGTCGGCAATGAGAGGCCGCAGCATGTCCTGCATCCAGGCCGGAAGTGTCGTCATTCCATCGGCAAGATCCTGCCGCAGGTCTGCCCCGTGCACGGGATCAGCTAGCAGACTGGCCAGTCGCTGGTGCCATTGATCATCATCGTCTCCCGGCATCGTGTCGCGCAGCCAGTGTAGTGCTTGAACGACGCGCATGGCGGGGCGACCTGCCCAATGTAGTTTGCTGGCAGCTGTGTGCTTGAACGTGATCGCTAGATTGCCGAGCTTGATCGACTTGGGCCGGGCTTCGCTGTGCACGACGATTTTTGCCGGCACGGCATTGGTGAAGCCGAGATCGTTAGCAGCGGTCATGCCGTCGACCAGCACGCGGATCTGGTCGCGCCGTGCAACGGCGTCGATGACAGCCCTTGGATCGGGAGCGCTTTGCTGCTGGGTCAGGCTGTTAAACAGCGGCTTGTCATAAAGCCCACGGTCGATCCGCCGCAATTCACCCCATTTGACGAGGCGCTGAAGCGTCTTGTCTACCGCATCGCGTCCGCCAAGATCGAGGAAATCTGTGGGCGTCCAGACAGCCCCGGCCACGCCTTGGCCAATGCGGTCGAGGATGAGGGTTTTGAGGCGAGGCGATTGGGCGTCCATGTCCGAAATTTGTATCACAATTTCGGACATTGTCTATGCCGGAGTGTCCGAAAAATGTAGACATATTTCGGACATCGGGAGGAGACAAGAAATCGCGTCCTTCGACCCAAACGGATCAAACCGCTTATGGATGAAAGGGCACGTAAGGCTCGGCTTTCACAGTGAAGAACCTGGACGCCACCGATGGCCCATTCGTAATGGCTAGTTCCTTTGCCACATTTGGTAGCTCTGCCTTCGCCCGCTTCACATCGTCCAAACCGATCGGACCACCGGGCAGCAGAGGCGCATTCAAACGGATAAGTCGATCACGGCCAATGAGTAGCCCCGCTTGCCCGAGCGCGTTCTGGCTGGAAAGATGCATCGCTGAGGAAACGATATCGCGCCAATGCCACAAGCCTCCGCGCAGGACCTGTGCATCCGAAATCGTCAATTCGGCGTCACCGCACCCCAACGACAGGATATCGATCTGATCACGGTCGAGCTCGTTGCAACTAAGCGCATCGACCAGTGCGACCATCACCGGATTGTTTGCCCACACGCCTCCGTCGGCAAACCGTCGCTGACCGTCCCTGTAGATCGAGAAATAGGTCGGAGCAGCAGATGTCGCGAGCGCGACTGTGACCATTTCTTCGCGCCAATCGAGCTTGAAATCCGGATGATGCGGTGTCTTGAATATGTTGACCTCGGTGAAGCCGTCGAACGAAGGAATGCAAAGTCGGCGCTGGGCATCCCCAAACGCGCGAGCGCCAAAAATCCGGCGCAGTTCACGTTCAAGCGGCTCTCGGTCATACTGGTAATATGCCAGCGATCGAGCTTTGGCCCAAAGTCGCTTGAGCCCATCCAGGGGCGGCTTGGGCGATGGAAAAATCTCTTCGCCGTGATCAGAATAGACCTGGAGAATGTCGGAGGCAGACAGCCCGATAGAAAGCCCGAGGGCGATTATTCCCCCCGTGGATGTACCCGCGATCAGATCGAAATAGTCACCAGCGGAGTTTCCGCCCAGATACTCCCGCTCGAACTCCGCCAGAATCGAAGCAGGCAAGATTCCCCGAATGCCGCCGCCATCGATGGACAGGATCCGAAATCGCTTGCCATCCGGCCACGGCAATTGTCGCCGCCGCTCACCAAGCGTTCCATCAGACCGCCGCAATGGCCTTTGGTCGCTGGGTTCCATCCAACTCCTCCTGTGTCGGGTGCCGACCACCGCCTGACCATTTTCCGGTCAGTAACCAGCCTTCATAGAAATAGAGATACCGTGCAGTCCAAGGCACCGTCGTTTCGGCCAACAGGTCCGATGGCGTCCACTCGCCATTGAACGGATCGAACAGGCCTCCGGTCCGGCAATCACGGTCGCCGGTCAGGTGCAAGACGAGCAGGCCGCAGACGACGAGGATGATGTCATCCGACCGCTGCCGGATCGGCTCGTCTCCGAACTAACCGCGGTGCGCACTGTCGCACTGCGCAATGCTCTCGCCGGCGACGCACTGTCGATCATGCTCGCCAGCCTTGCGCTGCTTGGCCTCGGCATTTTTGGCCCCGGAATCGCCAATGGCATCGTATCGGGTGGCCCGCAGCTTGGCGCAGGCGCGGCTGCCGGAACGGCTCTGCTCGCAGGCGGCGCTGCCGCCGGCGCGGTCGCTGGTGCCAAGCTCGCTGGCGGCGCTGTCGCCAGTGCCGCATCGAATGTCGCGCATGGCACCTCGCGCGCGGCGGGCGGTGCTACCATGGCCTATGCTCTGGGTTCAGCCGGCAAATCGGGCGCAGCCGCGGTCGGCTCCGGAATGGCAGCAGTCGGCGATGCCGCAGTTGGGGCCGCAACCTCGCCGCTGCGCAAAGCCGGCGACGGCATGAAGCAGTCGTTCCGTGAGGGCAGCCGTGCCGCAATCACCAACACCGGCGGCACGATCACACCGGGACCTAATACACCGCCTAAGCCGCCCGCCGATGCCGATCAGGGCCAACCCGCCTGGGCAAAGGCGATGAAGGACCGGCAGACCATCGCGCACGGCGCGACCATCGCCGCCCATACGCTCAAGTCTGGCGACAGTCACGGCGGCGGAGCTTCCATCGACACTTCCGAAAAGGACTGACCCATGTTCCGACGACCCTCGATCCGCTACGGCAAAACCCCCGAACCAGAAACGCCCTACCAGCGCGCCGCGCAGGTCTGGGATGACCGGATCGGCTCAGCCCGTGTTCAGGCGCGTAGCTGGCGGCTGGCCTTCTTCGGTGCGCTGGGTCTTTCGACCTGCCTCACCGCCGGCATCATCTGGCAGGGCGCGCGCGGGTCGATCATTCCCTGGGTGGTCCAGGTCGACAAGCTTGGCGAGGCGCAGGCCGTAGCCCCCGCCGATGTCGGCTATACGCCCTCGGACCCGCAAGTCGCGTTCCATCTGGCGCGGTTCATCGAGCAGGTCCGCGCCGTCCCCGACGACCCAATCATTGTCCGCCAGAACTGGCTGCGCGCCTATGACTTCGCCACCGACAAGGGCGCACTCGCGCTCAACGACTATGCGCGGACCAACGATCCGTTCGCCCTGATCGGGCGGGAGCAGGTCGGAGTGGACGTCACCAGCGTGATCCGCGCCTCGCCGACCAGCTTCCGCGTCGCCTGGGTCGAGCGCCGTTACCGCGATGGCAGCCTCGGCGAAACGAGCCGCTGGACCGCGATCTTGACCATCGTCGTCCAGGTCCCCCGCACCCCCGATGCCCTGCGCAAGAACCCGCTCGGCATTTTCGTCAACGCCATCAACTGGTCGAAGGAACTCGGATCATGATCAGCACTTTTGCAGCGGCAAATCGCCGCATCGTCATTGCTTTGCTCGCAGCAAGCACAGCGCTTGCCTCGCCCGTGCAGGCCCAAAAGCAAACAACGCACCAGCCTCACGCGCCTGCGGCTCCCAATGAGGTATCGCAGGCGACCCTTTTCGAGCCAACGGTAGTGGCCATCCCCGTGCCGCTTCCGCTCCCCGGCCAGCTCAAACAGTTACCGCAGCGCACCCCTTCCCACGCTGCGGGCCGCTCCCGTCCGTCCCAGAGTCGCCCCACTCTCCAGGACAGGCTGGGAGCGGCAATGGAGGCTGCGCGGGTGCAGCCGAAGCGCACCGGGTTCGTCAATGCGATCCAGGTCTTTCCCTACACCGAGGGCGCGCTCTACCAGGTCTATGCTAAACCCGGACAAGTGACCGACATAGCGCTGCAGGAAGGCGAGCAACTGGTCGGCTCGGGACCGGTCGCGTCTGGCGATACGGTGCGCTGGATGATCGGTGATACTGTCAGCGGCAGCGGACCCGCGTCGCGGGTCCACATTCTGGTGAAACCCGTCCGTCCCGACATCGCGACCAATCTAGTGATCAACACCGACCGGCGCACATACCATCTTGAGCTGCGCGCCAATCCGTCGGTCTATATGGCCTCGGTCTCCTGGACCTATCCGCAGGACGAATTGATCGCGCTGCGTGCGCGCCGCGCTGAAGCAATCGCGGCAGCCCCGGTTGCGGCG
>JBEBJR010000012.1:0-120915 GCA_040079845.1 Casimicrobium sp.
GGCGGAGGGGGCAGCTTCACCTCCTCTACGATTTTGGCCTCTAACGGCTTTTTAATCACATCAACGGCTTTGCGCGCAAGGCCTGTGACGAGAGCGTAAACGATAAAAGCGTGCAAAGCGATGACGGCGAATACTGCAATCGTGCGTTTGTTTGAGCTTGCGGGTTTGTAGGTGTAATCCATTGGTTTGAGCGCTTAAAGGAATTGCTCGTGACCGAGGATGCCCATCTTGACTAGCCCAAGACGTTGCGTGGCTGCCATCACGTAGGCCACCATTTCGTATTTTGCTAGTTTGTTGGGGCGCAGATGTATCTCGGGCTGCACGGCTTGCGCCGCCGCCCCCGTCATCTTGGCTTCAAGTTCGGCTCGGCTATTCATAAGCGCGCCGTTCCAGTAAACAAGGCTTTTCTCGTCGATGTCGAGCTTTACGACTTCCGGCTCGGTAAGCGGTTTGTTCACGCTTGGTGGCGGCATATTCATGTTGATGGAGTGCAGTTGAACTGGAATCGTGATGATCAACATCACGATCAGTACCAGCATCACGTCAATCAGAGGCGTGGTGTTTAAGTCAACCATGACTTCGGGATCGGCATTGCCGCCGCCCGAGTTTCCCAGATTCATTCCCATAGGGTTTTGTCCTTAGAGGGTATAGCGCATAGGGCGAGGATCACTCGCCTTTGGCTGCGGGTTCTGTCAAAAATGCGATCTTCGTGATCCCCGCCGAGCGAGCTGCGAAGATAACTCGCCCCACACCGTCGTAGGTCGACGTGAGGTCGCCGCGAATGTGCACTTCGGGCTGCGGATCCAACTTTGATACCTTTTTAAGGCGATCAGTTAAATCACGAATGTCCACAATCGGCGTGTCGTACATAAACATCTTGCTATCGGCGTTCACCGAAATCACGACGTTTTCTGGTTTCGACTCGCGAATCTGAATTTCTTCCTTCGGGAGTTGCACCTTGATGGAAGTAGTGACCACTGGGATAGTGATAAGGAAGATGATCAACATCACCAGCATCACGTCCACTAGCGGTGTGGTGTTGATGCTGGAGTTGACTTGGTCTTCGTCGCCATCGGCGCTGCCAACGTTCATGCCCATAATTAAGGCTCCTGTCGTCTGTTAAAAAGCGTCGACAGGTTATTTCTTACCGCTTGAAGCGAGCAGTACGCTATGCAGATCCGAGCCGAAATGGCGAATTTTGTCCATCGTCGTCTTGTTTTTGCGTACGATGAAGTTGTAGCCCAATACCGCTGGCACAGCGACTGCGAGGCCGATGGCGGTCATGATCAGGGCCTCGCCCACGGGGCCAGCGACTTTGTCGATGGAGGCTTGACCCGATACGCCGATTTTCACAAGCGCGTTATAGATGCCCCACACCGTACCAAAAAGACCTACGAATGGCGCGGTCGAACCGACGGTCGCAAGAAATGCGAGGCCATTTTGCATGTTGCTTTGTACGCTGTCGGTGGCGCGCTGGATAGATTGCGACAACCAGTCTGCGAAGCCGATGTGCGCAAGAAGACCTTCGTGCTTTTTGCTCGCCTCTAGTCCGGCTTCAGCCAAGAAGCGGAACGGGCTTTGCTCTTTCAGGGCTTGCGCACCTTGGGCCACAGAAGGCGCAGACCAGAACGTCTCGTCGGCTTCTTTGGCTAGGCGGCTGACTTTCGCCAGCTCAAGCAGTTTGGAAACCATGATGTACCAAGTGCCTACGGACATGATGATCATGATGATCAGAGTGGTCTTGGCAACGATGTCGCCCTCGTTCCACAGTGCTTTGATGCCGTAGGGGTTTTCGACTTTCTCAACCGTTGTCTTACCGGGCTGGAAACCCACAGGCGCAGCCGGTGCTGGCGTGGCGGGGGCCGCAGCCGCTTGAGCCGCCGCAGGGGTAGCGCTGGCGGCAGCGGGCGTCGTGCTTGCAGCAGGGGCCTGCGCGAAGGAAACCGACAGCGGCGCGCTGATCAACGAAACGCATAGAACGGTGGTTGCCACTGTCGCGCTGGTGGCGCGGTTGACGAAAGTCACGAACTTATTGGACACGGATAGCTCCTTGGACCTGGGTGGCGTCACGACTCGCGGTAGCAGTACGTGACGATTTGATTGAGATGGTGAGAATGTAACTCAGCGACAAACTACACGCTACAACAGGTTTCGATGGCTCCTGCAAACGACGTCGTTGGCGGCGTGATTTGACGAGCGTTCGCCCGTTTGTGATTGTCGAAATTGAGGAGCGAAGTTACGGCGCGTACGCAATCTGTCACCACGCGCGCTGTGCGAATGCGACGTCGTTCAGTTGAGCCAGATTGAATTTATGGCACGTTATTGTTGTAACAGCATTCCGAAGTGAGCTGTAGAAAAAAAACGCGCCACCCGAAGGTGACGCGTTTGCTGCGCGCTACGCGCAGAGGTCGTTACTTAAATGTGTAAGCAAGACGACCGTAGAACGTGCGACCACGTGGATCGGTGTAGCGATTGTCGTAGCCGAGCTGGTGACCGCCGACGACTTTGACGCTCAGTGGCGGATCTTGGTCGAGCAGGTTCAACACACCCAAGCTCAAGCGCAGGTTTTTGTTGTGTTGGTAAACCGTCTGCCAGTCGATGGTTGTGTACGAACCTACTTGGCGGCGGATATCTACGCAATCCCCGTTGGCGTCTGAAATGAAGCAATCATCAGCCGAGTGGAACTGATCGCCGTAACCCGACTTGTAGTTCAACGTTGCGCTATGAGTCCACTTACCGTACTCAAGCGTGTTGATCCAGCGTCCGACGAAGCGGAAAGACACTGCACCGTCGTTGAAGTTACCCAAGTCCGTGTAATACGCGCCGTTACGTTCACGTTGGTACTGGTTTTTGATCAAGTACGTTGCCAGCGCCTGCGAGGTCCACGTGCCGAGACCCGTTTTAAAGCGCAATGCGACGTCAAGGTCTAAACCAGATGTTTTTTGCTGACCGAGATTCTCATTTTTCAGAAGAATCGCAAGGTCGGTCGAACCAGACGTCGGATCAGTGTAGGTCGTGAACAGGTGGCGATAGGTGACTGGGTTGCCGAAAATCACGCTCTCGTCAAGCTGGCCGATACGATCTTTCAGATTAATCGCCCAGTAGTCGATACCGATGGATGCCATTGGGGATGGCTCAAGGCGGATACCGAGGTTGAACTGTTGTGATTTTTCAGGCTTGAGGTTTGGCGTACCCTCAGCAAACACGTTGTACTGCGTCGATCCTGGTACGCAGTAGCGCGCCATTGTGTCGGTAGGCGCAAACGGGCAGGAGTAAGAACCGCCAGTGACGCCGTACAACTGGTTGATTGAGGAGACTTGTGCAACGCTCGGTGCCTTGAAGCCGCTACCGACCGATCCGCGCACCATGATTTGCTTCGTGGGCTGCCAACGACCAGCCAACTTAAAGTTGGTGGTACCGCCGATATCCGAGTAGCGATCGTGACGCAGCGCGCCGCTGAGTTCGAACGATTTCGTGACTGGAACTGCAACCTCTGCAAACGCGCCCCATGAATTGCGGGACAAGTCGTACGGACGCTCAGCAGCGCTATCGCCAGCGATCACGTTGCCTTTGGCTTGAGCGATATCGGATGGGGAATAGCTATTCGACTCACGGCGGTAGTCCGCACCGACGGCGACCATCGCGGCACCGCCTGGGGCGTTAAACAATTCGCGTGATGCTTTGAGGTCAAGCATGGTCAGGCCGGTATCGGCTGACTTGTAAACGCCGTTGTAAACCGCACCAGCAATCGTTGCCGCACCTGCAGCAGACTGCTTGCCCGGCTCAACGAACGGGTTCAACGTGCCCGAACTGAGAGCCGCAAGCAGTTCGTTCGACTTGAGCCAACCTGCTACGTACGTTTCAGTCCACTTATTTTGCGAGTGAGTCAGTGCGGCGTTGTAGTCCCAACCGCCCATATTGCCTTTGCTACCCAGCACAAAGTGCGTTGCCTTGCCCACGTCCTGCGTCGTGCGGTTGGCAGCGTCCCACAAACGCCAACGAACAGTCACGTTATCTTGGTAACCCAGCGAAGCCGGTACGCCGTAGAACGGGCTTGTCGTGGCGATTGGAATGTCCACGGGTGGCGCAGCAATACGCGAGACGAGCTTCGACTCAGAGTAGAGCAACTCGCCGAAGAGCGTGTGGTTCGCGTTCAGTCGCTTGGTGAAGTTCGCCATTCCGCTGGTACGCGTTTGCTCTGGATAGATTTCCAGAGTGGACGCGTAGTCGAAGAAACACTGCTTACCAATCGCTACGTGACGATCTGGGCACTTGCCGTTGGTCATGAAGTAGGGGTTGCGGGCGCCGAGCGCTTCGATATCACGGTCTGACGATGGGCGGATGTTGCCCGGAATGCTTCGGCTGGAACCGTTGAAGAAGTCGTAGGTTTGGCCGTTGTGCTGGAACGAAATGATGCCAGTGCGCGAGAAGTCTCGCTGATCCGCGCGCAGTTGCTCGCGATCATTGTGCGTGAGGGCGAGCAGGACGTTGTATCCGTCTTTCTGAAGGTCACCAAAACCAGCGGTGGCGGAGATGGTCATCTCCTTTGAACCGGATTTTTGTGGCGAGAAATACGATGCAGCGACGTCAATGCCCGTGTAGGTCGATTTGGTGATGAAGTTCACCACGCCGGCGATGGCATCCGTACCGTACAGCGTCGATGCGCCGTCGGTGAGAATTTCAACGCGTTCAATTGCCGACAGTGGCAGCAAGTTCAAGTCAATGCCCTGCCCTGCGCCGGTCAGCGTTTGGCCTGCGTAGTCAGCCATGCGGCGACCGTTGAGCAGAACCAGCGTGCGTTGCGAGCCGAGGCCGCGCAGCGACGCGGACGACAAGCCGCCGCCGCCGCCGCCCACTGACGTGGATGCCTCGGTGAAACCTTGCATCGAAGGCAGTTTCTGGATCAGCTCAGTGACTGAGGTTGCGCCCGTGCGTTCGATGTCCTTTTTGGTCATCACCATGATCGGAAGCGCGGTCTCCGACTCAATGCGTTTGATCGCAGAGCCGGTGATTTCTACGCGCTCAACCTTTTGCGGTTCGCTGGACTGCGCATAAGCAGCGCCAGAAACAGCCATGACAGCCATCGCGTTGATAACGGCAATGGCGATGTGCTTTCGTTTAATTTCCATAAAGTACCCCGAAAGATGACAAATTGATGACTCGGTGATTCTGCACGAGTGATTGCCGACTGTCAGCGTCGTCGCAATATCGGTCGCGGTGCCGGAAGAAGCCGTCGCCAGCACGGAGCGCTTCGATACGTTACGTAAGTTATTGTTTTCATTTGTATTTTCTGGAACGTAACAAAATTGATATCCGAATAATGGTTTGAAACGCACAGTTTCACGAAGCGCAAAATTAGATACAGCTTTTTGCTATACCGACAGCTGTATAAAGCCCTAAAGCGATTTATTTACTAAGTCGACTACTTAAAATTCGGCTCTGAATACGCCTATTTTATTGGCTAAAGATCGCAAAGTTGCATTCAAAGCGTTGCGTCCACGCAACACTGGCCACAAGAGAAATAGTCGTTTCCACTTACTGCCATCACTTGGCAAAGACTGCGCGACTCGGCACCTGATGTCACATTGATTCGACAGTTTTGCGACGAGTTTGCTCTGCCTGCTAGGCCGCGATCATTCTCGCGAGTAGCCAGAACGGCATCTCTCTGAAACGGTCGGGGATTTGGGCTGCTAACGACGCGGTAGCACGACGCTTCTCCACGTCGTCGAGATATATGCGCTCGCGACGATTGGCTCCGAACAACGGCACCACGCCACAACGCCTGCCGAGAGCGTGCCAGATAAAATGTACTGACCTGCTCCCCACCTAGCGTACCAATGATATTTCCGAAGGATCCGTCAATTTTGGAGAATGACGGACATGAGAAAGAGCAAATACACGGAAGAACAGATCATCGGGTTTCTGCGTCAAGTCGGAGCGGGCATGCCAGTGAAGGACTTGTGCAGGAAGCACGGCTTCAGTGACGCCAGCTTCTACAAATGGCGAGCCAAATTCGGCGGCATGGATGCCTCGGAAGCCAGACGGCTCAAGGAGCTGGAGAGCGAGAACGGCAAGCTGAAGAAACTGCTTGCCGAGGCGCATCTGGATATTCACGCGTTAAAAAGCGTGTTTGGCACAAAGCGCTAGCCCCATCAGTCAAGCGCGAGGCGATTGCGACGATGGTCATCGAGCACCAACTGTCGGAACGCCACGCCTGCACCCTGGTGGGGCTCTCCCGCGACAGCTGTCGAAACCCGGCACGGCCCAGTGAACTCAACATCACGCTGAGTCGCCAGATCACCGAGATCGCACACACACGTCGTCGTGCGGGCTACCGCATGATTCACGACCTGCTACGCCCTGAGCATCCAGGGATCAATCACAAACGCATCTACCGGCTCTACAGCGAAGCGGGACTGGCCGTTCGCAGGAAAGTGAAAGCCAAGCGCTACGGCGAGCGCGTGCCGCTCATTCAAGCCGAGACGGTCAATCAAACTTGGAGCCTGGATTTCGTCAGTGACAGCTTGAGCACCGGGCGCAGATTGAAGTTTCTAACCGTGGCGGACGACTTCACGCACGAGTGTGTGCAGATGGCCGTTGATTTCGGGATTGGAGCGAGCTACGTCGCGCGGCTGCTCGATGAAGCCGCACAGTTTCGCGGCTATCCGCAAGCGGTGAGAACTGACAACGGCCCGGAGTTCATCGCCAAAGCGTTTCTGGCATGGACGCAATCACACCATATCAAACACATCCTGATTCAGCCCGGTTGTCCCACGCAGAACGCCTACATTGAGAGCTTCAACGGAACCTTCAGGGATGAATGTTTGAACGAGCACTGGTTCACCAGTCTGGCAGAGGCACGAGCCGAGAGCACACGCTGGCGACGTGACTACAACGAGGTGCGACCGCACAGCATCGGCAGTTAACTGCCGATGCTGTGCGAGAAGCTTCACCCATTACACACTGCACACCAGAAACTATCAGTTAACCTTGCAACCGGATTCTCGGAAGAATCATTGGTATGGTGGCGGAGGGCAGGTCTTTCGCGTGCGTTCGATTTGTCATTTTGCAAAAAAATACGACTTTTCTATGATCCACGCTCACGAGCCGCCCCACTGAACGCCGTCTTCACCCCCGTGGAGCAAGTTTCATCAAGATCAAACACCTTCTCTCACGCTTTGCTTGGCACCGGGATCTTCCGCACATAGCAGCACCGATACCATCGAATGGTCAAGGAAGCCGCTCAGCCGGAAGGCGCGCCACTCACGCGTAGGCAAATTTCTAGCCTCCACGCCCCCAATCAAACGCCGAGAGAACTAAATGTGGAAGTATCTCGAAATCTACAAAGGCATGCTGCTCACTCCGTTCGACAACAAAGACGTCGCCTACTTCCGTCCGATGTTGTCGGCGAAGAATTTCTCGGCGCGCGACAGAAAATCGATCCGATTTTCCTCCTTGCTGAAGCCGTGCCCCTCACCCGGGTAAACCACTAGCTCATGCTTGACGCCCGCGTTTTTCATCGCAGACACCATAAGATCGGCGTGCCGAATCGGTACGCGCCTATCGTTTGCACCCATGACCAGTAGTACAGAGCCTTTGATTTTCTCTGCATTGCGCGCAGGCGAATTAGCCGCCAACATCGCGGCATCCGCCTTCAGATCGCCGATTCGCGTACGATAGAAATAATCTATATCCCAGCGCGATTGGTTAGAGTCTGACTCGCCTTCAGTCTGAAGTGCCTCCAAGTCCGTAACGGCCACGGTGGCCAAGCCACACTTGATTAGGTCAGGTTCGCGAACCAGGCCTTGCAGCGTCGCGTAGCCTCCGTAACTACCTCCGTAAAGACAAACGCGATTCTTGTCCACAATGCCGGCCTTGACGAGCGCGAGTATTCCGTCGGTGATGTCGTCCTGCATCTTTTGTCCCCACTGTTTCGTGCCCCCTGCCGCGAGCGCCTTGCCGAATCCCGTAGAACCGCGAGGCTCTGGCTCCAATACGGCATATCCACGGTTTGAGAGGAACAATGCGTCCGACGACGGCTGAAACCCGAAACTTCTAAGATATGGCCCGCCGTGAATGTGTACTATGAGCGGCAAAGTCTTAGCCTCAACCTGCGGAGGCAAGGACAGCCACGCCGGTATACGAAGAGAGTCGCGTGCGGCGTATTCAAAGTACCGGCGCTCCCCCCAATACTCCGCTTTGCGCCACGGTGCGGTCATAGGCAACGGTTCTATGCCATTTTTCTTGATGTCAAAAAGGTAATAGCGGCCAGATTCACGCTCGTTGTATGAATAAACTAAGGCAACGGCTTCATCTTCGCGATTGAAGCTTATGTTGTTAGTAAACCCCGGGAGCGTGGCATCCACACGTTTTTGCAAACGCTCACGATCTGGGTCAAACCAACGAACAATTGACCGTTCTGCATCAATGCGCACACCAACGAGTCTTTCGCTGACTGTTGACCACACAAGCCCCCCCTGTACGTCCACAAGCGAGTTCTCCATTATCGGGGCGAGCAATTTGTTCTGCTCGGGATCGAAACGAAAGAGCGCAGCCTTGTCACGACCGACGCTGCTCGCGACAATCAGGATTTTGCCGTCCTTTTCAAAGCGCAAGGGGCGCAGTGTCTCAGACAAGGGATCCACAGCATCCCACTCTGCCAGCTTTTTCCACGGGCTCTTGGCGTCCGTTCTATACGATACGATTTCTCGATTGGCTTTTAGGTCCCCAGAGAAAGCCACTCGCGGAACACCCGCTTGGTCAACGAGGAATCCGTGTGTCTCGCTAGGCGAATCAAACGTCAGTAAGCTACTCTTCCCCGTCTTCGTATTCAAGCGGTAAACGTCGAGTGCGTCACGACGGCGCAAATTCATCTGGACGATATAGTCGCCTTCAGTATCTCCGCGAACATGCGCGAGCGGGACGATACGTGTTTGGTTCCCAGCCATAGCGGTAACTGCGTTGCGTGCCCCGAGGCGACTGAGATCGGCCAGGTTTTGGCCATTCGCATCAATCGCGTATGTGCCCCGGTACTGAATTTCTGTGAGAGCGGTACGGACAAAACCTACGCGAAAGACTAGGCGGTCGTTGTTCACCCAATCGAAGCCGACGACGTCGTATGTGTCGAAATCCGTAATTACTGTCCGGCTGCGCTTTTCGAGATCAATGACGACCAAGTTGTTACGCCCCTTCGTCGGCACGGTAGCTGCGAGGAGTTTCCCGCTCGGCGATAGCGTCATGAGATCGTACTCAGTTCGCTTAACCATATCCGCGATCGGAATTTGTGGCGCATTGGCTTGTGGCTGAGCGGAGGCGGCGCTTGCGCCAATAAAACCAACAATGACAAAGGAACAAAAGAGTATTTTTTTCATGGTCTTTCTATGCTCTGGCTTCAGGGTGCGGTGATCGTGATCGCAGATTCTGCCGTAGTTCACCAGGTCTAGGTCGGATTTGCGACGAACGACGAATCGTTAGGACCAGAGACGATCAACATACAAAATCGAGACGCAAAAAAAAGCCCGACAAACGTGTCGAGCTTTTTGCTCGGGCGAGGATCGCCCGAGGGTTACGATGATTGGGAGGACGAAGTTCTTAGCGGAATGTGTACTTCAGTCCCGCTGAAAAGTAACGACCGACAATGCTGTGATAGTTATAGTTATACAACTCAGAATTTCGCGAATCTAGCGGAGCACGTCGATTCAACAGATTGTCCACACCGCCAGTGATCTCCAAGTTCTTGAAACCTGTGTACTTACCGTTCAATCCAAAGGTCGTCCAAGAACCAATAACGCAGTTCTTGAGGGCTTTGGCCGTTGCGGCGCATGCACCGTTCGACGATCCCGAGTAAGTAAATGAGCTAGTGTAGTTAACATTTAAGCCCGTAGACCAAGGACCCCGTTCCCAAACGGCAGACGCCGACACGCGATTTCGAGGTTGATTGTGGGATCCGTTGTATTCCTCGTACTCCTCGGTGGGCGTGGATGCGTTCTTGTATGTCAGGACGGACGTGACCGCTACGTTTCCGCTAAGTTTACCCAAACCGTCCGGCAGTGACGTATTCCACTTGACGTCAAAATCCAAACCCTTTGTGAGGGTTCGAGCCGTGTTGATGTACTGAAGATTCACATACTTGATTGTGCCAGGCAGCCCATCAGCTCCAGTCGGATTTCTGAATACCAAGCCAGGGAAACGTGACTCGTTGTCTAGCAAAAAAGCCAGATCAAGAGACCCAATCTCGTTGACCCGTTTAATTTCGTAATAATCTACAGCGAGACTCAAGTTTTTCGTAGGCTCAAGTACGACACCAACGGTGAAGCTGTTTGCCGTTTCTGGTACCAGTTTTGCGTTCGGACCAATGACCGCTGGTATTGAAAAATTACAGTCCGCAGGCAGTCCAGTCGCTTCGCAGCGCTGTGGGTCAGTTTGATTGTTGAAGAACCCGGTCACTGAGCTCTTGGAAATTTCAGGCAGCGACGGGGCTCGGAAACCTTTAGCGTATGTTCCGCGAAGCAGAATCTCTTTTATCGGCGTCCACTTCAAACCAAACTTCGGCGTCGTTGAGTTGCCATAATCGTTATAGCGATCCGTGCGCACAGCCGCCTGAGCCTCAAGCGTTTTTAGGATTTGAGCCGTAGCTTCGACGTAAGCCGATGTCACGTTGCGCTTGCCTGACGCTGTTGTGGCCCCCAGCCCCATGATGTCGCCATTGGCGTACAACGGATCAGGCGTGTCCTGCATGTCTTCACGCCGATGCTCCAAGCCGGCAGCAACACCGATAGAACCAAACGGCAACTTGATCGCGTCGGGGTTGCTGACCTTTACGTCGGCAATCGACATAGACGTCGATCCACTGCGGTAAAGATTGGGCGAGATTGAAGACAAGACCGACGCAGAATTGGTTCCGCCGAACAGGTAAGTGCCGCGCGCAATCGCGTCACGTAAGGCGCTAGCCTGCACGAAGCCAGTGCGAACATTTTCGGTACTGCTCTTCGTGTGCAGCAGTCCAGCTTCGTAGTCCCACGCACCAACACTACCTTTCACTCCTCCGACCAAGCGATAAACGTCGCTGGTTAGATTACTAGTCCGGGGCCCCAAGTCTACAAACGTGTATCTCAAAATGACAGGGGTTGAATACGGATTGCTCGGATGCCCAACCGGCAGCACCATCGCCGCGTTGCCCGGCAACGAAATCGTTTGCAGCGAATAGTCCGTAGCGCGAAGCCATGACGTCGGGAACGCCGGCGTACTTTCCACTCGTGTCTTGCCCTGAATGTACCCCGCTTCGCCGAACAGCGTCGTCGACTCGTTCAAAGCAAACGTCACTTTTCCAAATGCGTTGTATCGCTCCGTCTTCGGAACGGTAGACAAGTAGTCGTTCGGTTCAAGCACACACACGCCTCCGGCAGCAGTTGTGTTGAGCGTCTTACAGCCTGCGACGGGCGTTCGAACGGTGAAGCCCGGCGAGGTATTGCCTCCGGTCCAACCAATCGTGCTAGTACTCAAACGGTCATAGTTGCCTGGGTATGCATTGACGGTCCGTAAATCGGAACCGCCGAGCGGACGAAGATCCGAAGAGGCCGTGTAGCTGCGATCACGGGTAAACAGTGGGTCGCGCTTGTAATATTCAAGCGTACCGAACGCGTTCCAGCGATCCTTTGCGATGTCGCCCACACCGTAAGCAACCGACGCGCGGTAAACGCTGGCGTCAGATTCCTGCGAAGTGCCGAGGCCAGCCTTGACAATGCCACCCTTGAAATCGGAGCGCAGGATAATATTGACGACTCCGGCCATAGCCTCAGAACCGTAGATGGCAGACGCACCGTCTTTCAATATTTCGACGCGATCAACGGCTTCCAACGGAATGGTGTTCAAGTCAACGAAGACCGTCTGGGCTCCAACCGCAAATCCGTAGTTGGTCAGGCGTCGACCATTCAGCAAAATAAGGGTTGCTTGAGGCCCCAATCCACGAAGGGAGACCGCGGACGATCCAGCCGCAAAGCTATTCAACGAAGATTCGTTAAATGCGCCGCCATTATTGCTCGGGATTTTCTGAAGCAAATCAGAAACCGTTTGTGCACCACTGCGCTCTATGTCCTCACGCGTGATGATCTGAACGGGGGACGCAGTTTCTGTGTCTACGCGCTTGATGTTCGAACCCGTAATTTCAATCTTCTCGACCCTTTGTGTGGTTTGTTGCGCATAAGCAACCCCACTGGCCACAAATGTTGCTGCGATAGCAACAACTAATTGTTTCTTCTTGATCATAAAAAAACCCCTGAAATCCCAAAGCGGGCGGTTGGTGTAAAGACATTCTGATTCTGTCATCTATCTGTCGCTTTTCCTACGTATGACTACGAAGCGTTTAGAGTGCAGGCAAACGCGTTCCTCTCGCGAAAAGACTGCGCAATATTCTCAACCCATTGAATTTAAGTATTTTTTTTGCACTGTTTGGTTCATACGCAAGCTCAGCATAAATATCGAAGCGTTTCAATGTAGCGCATTACAACATACAGCTTATTGCCTGCAATGACCATTCTGCGGTGCCTGCACGACTAAAATTTAAATAATCGACTTAAGGCAAAAACCGGCTCAATCGACTGCCAGGCTGTCGATTGAGCCTAAAAGTTATTAGATTTTCGTTGCAGACCTGCAACACTCACATGCGGACGGTGCGGACGTTAAATGCTGAACGCATCACGCGCGTGACGCCGCAAACGTTTGCAATGTTCGGCGTATGGCTAACGCGCCTGTTTCCTGATGCTGGTGATCGGTCAACCTGTTCTCGTCACAGCCACGCGCATCGAAACCGTCTGGTCGCGAAGACGCGGGCTAAGTGCCGGGGCCGGCGCTAGGACAGCGCCATCACGCCCTTGGGTATCGAGTCCAGCAACTTGCGGGTGTAAGCCTGCTGCGGTGCCGCATAAAGCGCGTCGGAGTCGCCCTGCTCAACCACGTTGCCTTCACTCATGACCATCACTTCGTCGCTCATGTACTTGACCACGGCCAAGTCATGCGAGATGAAGATGTAGCTCATGCCGAACTCGTCCTGCAAATCTTGCAGCAAATTGAGCACCTGCGCCTGAACGGATACGTCAAGCGCCGACACCGATTCGTCACAAATCAAAATGTCCGGCTTCATGGTCAGGCAGCGCGCGATGGCAATGCGCTGGCGCTGTCCGCCCGAAAATTCATGCGGATACTTGTAGAAACTCATTTCAGGCAAGCCCACTTTCGCGAGCAACTCAAACGCCATCTTGGCGCGAGCCTCCGAGTTTTCGCCGATGCCGTGAATTACCATCGGTTCACAAATAATTTGCCCCACCGTGAAGCGCGGGTTCAGCGATGCGTACGGATTCTGGAAAATGATTTGGATACGCTTTTTGTACGGCAAAAACTCTGCCTCAGACAGCGCGAAAATGTTCTGCCCGTCAAACCATGCCTCGCCCTTCGTCGCTTCGTGCAAACGCATGATGGTCAAGCCCACGGTCGTCTTTCCGGAACCGGATTCTCCGACGAGCCCCAGCGTTTTTCCCTTGCGCAACTTAAATGAAACATCCGTCGCGGCGTGAAACACGCGCTTGCCGAACAAGCCCTCGCGCGAGACAAAGTCTTTGCACAAGCCTTTGACTTCGAGCACAACCGGGTCTGTCTCCAGCACTCCACGCGAGCGCTGTTCAAGACGCATGGCGTCGGCGCGTCCGGCCATGAAGTCGTCGATCACCGGCAAACGCTTCGGACGCGAATCCACCACGGGGCGACACGCCAGCAGCGCACGCGTGTAGTCGTCCGTCGGCGCTGCAAACACTTGCTTCGACGCGCCCTGCTCGCGGATCTCTCCATTTCGCATCACCACGACATGGTCTGCAATGTCGCCGACGACGGCTAGATCGTGTGTGATGAACAGGACGCTCATTCCGTGCTTCTTTTGCAACGCGGCGAGCAGATCCAAAATCTGCTTTTGAATCGTCACGTCCAACGCGGTCGTCGGCTCGTCAGCAATCAACAAACGCGGTTCACAGGCAATCGCCATCGCGATCATCACGCGCTGCTGCTGCCCGCCCGACATTTGATGCGGAAAACTGTCTATCTTGATGCTCGGCTCGGGAATGCCAACCTCCGTTAGCAACGCGATGGCACGATCCCGCGCTGCTTTGCCCGACAGGCCCTTGTGTTCTTTCAGTACCTCTTCGATTTGGTAGCCAACGGTGAACACTGGGTTCAGAGAGCTCATAGGCTCCTGAAAAATCATCGAAATTTTGCTGCCGCGTAACGCACGCTTTTCGGCATTCGAAAGCGTGAGCAAATTTTTACCGTCGAACTCGATCACGCTCGCTTTATCAACGGTCGCGTTCTCTTTCGGCAAAAGGCCAAGCACGGCCAACGACGTGACCGATTTGCCGGAGCCAGATTCACCGACGAGCGCAACGGTTTGGTTCGGCATCACATCAAACGAAATGCCTTTCAATGCGTCGAACGAGTTCTTCTTGTCGAGGCGAAACTTGACGCGAAGATTTTTTACGGAAAGGAGGGGTGTAGTCATAGGGCCTCGTCGCCCCGGCGCAGGCCGGGGCCCAAGTTGGCTATAGGAGCGTTGGATACAAATCGATCCACGCGGGGTTCATATCTCTGATGCGGGCAATTTTCCATTGTCGTTTCCATTCTTTCATCGCCTTTTCGCGCGTGATAGCCGACTCCATCGTTGAGTGCACTTCGTACCAAACGAGCGCCTTCAGCCCGTACGTCTTCGTGAATCCGTCCACCAAACCCTCGCGGTGCTGAAAAACTCGCTGCACCAAATGGGACGTGACGCCAATGTAAATCGTTCCGTTCGGTTTGTTTGTCAGTATGTAAACGCATGGCAGGAAATGGTCTCGCATAATTCTGCGGCGTACGATGGGCCCCGGCCTTCGCCGGGGCGACGAGAGAAACTACTTCAACTTAGGATCGAGCGCATCACGCAGCGCATCCGTAAACAAGCTAAACGCGGTCACCAGCACCGCCATGAACGCCGTTGCTGCAGCGAGTTGCCACCAGTACCCTAGGATCAATTCGTTCTGCGATTCATTGAGCATGGAGCCCCAGCTCACGGTATCGACCGGCACGCCGAAGCCCAAGAATGACAAGATCACTTCGCTCTTAATGAAGAGCACCACATGCAGCGAAAGTTGTACGAGAACGACGTGCGAGATGTTCGGAAAAATATGAACAAACATGCGCCGCGTGTGCGACGCGCCGATTGCGTTAGCGGCGCGAACGTAGTCGCGCGCTTTGTGTTTCATGTATTCCGCGCGAACCAACCGGAAGATGCTTGTCCACCCCGTGAATCCAAGGATCAATACGACTGTCAGCACACCCTTCTTGTTGAGCACCGCTGCGATTGCCAGCACCAAAAGAATGTACGGAATCGAACTAAAGATCGAATAAAACCAGTTCAGCGCGTCGTCCGTTTTGCCACCGAAGTATCCCGCCAGTGCGCCGAGAAGCGTGCCAAATATTGTGGCCACAATCGCCGCTGCGAAGCCCACAAGAATGGAAGTCTCGGAGCCTTGAATCACCTTGCTCAAAACGTCGCGGCCCCATTTGTCAGCACCGAACGGCAGGTAATCCAATCGCTTCTCCTCCACGACTTTCGCAGCACCATCGCCCGTGCGTCCAAGCTGTTTGCGAAGCTCGGCCATCACGTCGGCCAACGGGTCAACAATCTTGATTCCGGAATCGGCTGTCGCTCCGGTAGGCTGACCCAATTGCGTCTTCAATTCATTGATCGTCTCGCGCAACGGATCACGATCATTGACCAAAGGAACGCGTTCTGCAGCGCCATCGACGGCTGGGCCCGCGTCGGCAGCACCTACCTTCAAATCGGCTGAAGGCTTGTGCGAATCCTTGAACAAAGTTGGCGGCGCATAGTTGATCGCAACCTCTTTGTTCCAGTCCTTTGCGATCAAGCCAATCAGCGACGCGACCGACAACAACAAAAAGAAAATCACGACCACCATCGAAACGACGGCGACTTTGTCGCCCAGCAAGCGTTTCCAAGCGAGCGACCATAAGCCAGGCGAGCGCTCAATACCCATTTGCACTTGGTTTGCGGTAACAGCGCTCATTTCAGTTCCACCCGTGGATCAACGGCTTTGTACAAAAGGTCGGCCGCCAAATTGGCGAGCATCGTCGCCAATGCAACGTACACCGTAACCGCCTTAATCACCGGAAAGTCAGACCGCTCAACCGCAAGAATTACTTCGCGTCCGATGCCGGGCACTGAGAAGAAACGTTCAATCAAGAACAAGCCTACGAGCAAACCTGGTAGCTGAATCATCAAATTTGTAATGATCGGGATCGACGCATTGCGAAGTACGTGAACGAACATCACACGGTTTTCCGAAAGACCCTTCGCACGCGCAGTGCGCACGTAATCTTGATTCACTTCGTCGAGCAAGAATGTGCGGTACAGACGAATGTTCGGCGCGAGCGACACGACCAGCGCGATTAAGATCGGCAACGCCGCAAACTTGAACAAATTCTCAAAGAATCCGTTGCCCCAGCCCTGCACCGGAAACAAGCCCCATTTGTACGCCAGCGCGTACTGAAACACGATGATGTACACGAGGATCGAAACCGACTGCGCCATCGTGCAGGTCACCATCGCCGCACGATCGGTGAACGAACCGCGCACATACGCGACGGCCAGCGCGATGGTGATCGCAATAATCGTTTCGAGAATCAGCAATGGAATGCCGATCATCAGCGACGCGGGCAAGCGCGTTGCAAATATTTGCGAGACCACTTCGTTGGTGCTCCAACTCGAACCGAAGTCAAACGTCACCACTTGCTTGATGAAGATGAGGAGCTGCATCCAGTAAGGCTCGTCGATACCGAGCTGCTTACGAATGTTGGCGATTTGCTCTGGGTTCGAAATCTTGCCAGCGAGCAAATAGGCCGGGTCGCCCCCCACCACACTGAACAAAAAGAAGATCAACAGGATCACCCCCAACATCGTCGGGATAATCTGCCACAGGCGGCGGGCAATATAAGCGAGCATCTCTACTTACCCTTTTCCATGTTTACGTCGAAATACATCCACTCTGACAGCAAAATCGGGTGCTTTTTGTAGCCCACCACCCACGGATGAATCATTTGGTTGCGATAGCGCGTGACACCGAGTGCCCACGGCGTGTCTGCTTCGAACTGCTTCTGCATTTCCATGTAGAGCTTGTCGCGGTCGGGACCGTCTGGAAGTTGCGAAGATTTTTCGTAGAGCGCATCAAAAGCCGCGCTCTTGTAGCACCCGTTGTTCGATTCACCGATGTTTTTACTGTAGAGCAACTGCATGAAGTTGTCGCCGTCGGGGTAGTCCGCGATCCAAGCCGCGCCGCGGATCATGATCTGGCAGCGCTTCTCACGCTTAATTGAGTCCGCGAATTTTTCTTTCTCTGCCTCGTAGCGGATACCAATGGCGTCCATATTCTTCTTGTACAACTCGTCGAATTCACGCTCCGTGGTGGTCGGAGTCGACGTGTACCTAAATGCGAATGGTTTCCCGTCTGGTGCGTTCCGGAAGCCGTCGGCAGCTTTTTTGTAGCCGAATTTATCGAGTAGCGCATTCGCCAACGACGGGTTGTATTTAACGTTAGACGAAAAGTCCGCCTTGTGGCCGGCGACGCCCGGCGGTACCAAAAATTCCGCGCGCACAGCGTTACCTTTGCGAATGACCTCAATTTCTTCATCGCGATCGATCGCCATAGCAACCGCGCGTCGAAGCGCAACTTTATGCAATTCGCTTCCACCCCATACTGGGTCACTCCACTGAAAGTAGGTGTACGTGTACTCGGTGTCTAAGAGGCGTTGGACACGAACTCCCTCCGCCACCAACTCTGGCGACAATTTTCCGTTCGGAAGCGCTTGCTTGATGAACGAAGACGGCATGTTCAGCACATCAAGTTGCTTGTTCTTAAACGCCAGCCAACGTGACTGCTCCTCTTCAATCGGGTAAACCTCGACGCGATCAATCAACGCAAGTGGCTTGCCCTGCATCGCTTTGACAATCACATCGTCGTACGGATCTTTGCCTGAAGGCTTAAAGTCCCACGTGCCACCACGCCAATTGGGGTTTTTCTCGAGAATGATGCGTTGTCCGCGAACCCACTCTTTGAGGTAGTACGCGCTCGACCCCACGGGGTGGCTAAGTACGTCGTTCGGATACTTTTCCACGACTTCCCTAGCGACAACACTCATCGCAACGTGCGCGAGCACGTAACCAAAGTTGAAGTCGGGCTTGGTCAGTAGGATTTTGATTGTGTGGGAATCCACCAGTTCCAAGCCTGCGACCGGCGCATCCCAATCGAGCTTACCCGCTTTTTTGCCTGCTTCGTACCAAGCGTTGAGGCCGACGATCTTGCCGTCCGTAAGAAAACGCCACACCGGCTTTAGTGAATCATCGTAATGGCGCTTAAAGGAGTACGCGACATCCTTGGAGGTTAACTCTCGCTTAGCAGTGCCGAAAACTTCATGTGGCGCGAAATACACGCCTTTCTTCAACTTTATCGTCCACGACTTGCCTCCGTCTTCTATGACAGGCATATCGGTTGCAATTTTTGGGACTAATTTAGCCGGTTGCGCGAGGTAGTCGTAGGTCAGTACGGTGTCGAAAATACCGTCAATAATGATGCTCGAATACAGATCGTGCGCGGTCACTGGGTCAAACCCTGACTCGGCAACAGGAAAGTTCAACCTGACAACCTTTTTGCCGTCAGTGACCTTTACCGGGGACGTCGCGACCACGCCGGTCACCCCATCTTTTTTCGACGCGTCCCAACATCCACTTAATCCACCCAAGCCGCTCAAGCCGACTACACCGATTAGGCATGTCGCGAGCCTCTGCCTCAGTTCTCTTTTGAGAGGCCAGTTTGCCATAGTTATTCCCGGTCTTATGGACCGCATTTGACTAGAAGCGCCGATTGTACGGGCGCACGCGAAACCAACGCCTCCGCGAGGTCATTCAAACGCGGCGCTAGCCTCGGGACACGCGCGAAAGGCGTGTGAGTTGTGGCGCTAATGCGATAACGGCCATGCCCGTTAACGACACCGCATCAGGCACCGCGCTAAAGACCCACCAACCGATCAGCACTGACAGCGCGAGTTGCATGTACATCCACGGTGCGATTACGGTCGCTGGGGCGAGCTTGTAGGCCCGAATGAGCAACAAATGGCCGAGTGCGCCTAGCAGTCCGGTGCCAGCAAAAACCAGCCACGTCGTGACCGATTTGTCTGCCATCCAGCCTGGCACCCACCATAAAGGTGCAGCAAGCGTCATCACTAGCGCGCCAACCATGCCCGCGTACAACACCTGTGTACTGCTGCGCTCAGGGTGCGTCGCTGAGGCGGACGCCGCCCTTGTCAGCGTCTGGTACGCCGCGTTGCTTAGCGCAGCTCCGAGTACCAGCAAAATCCCCAAGATGGGTACGTGCGCGCCCGGCCGGGCTACCACCAGCACCCCCACAAACCCCAGCGCAATCGCAGCAATGGCCCAACGCGACGGGCGTTCGCGCAGAAACCAGATCGACAGGATTGACGTCAAGATCGGTGTCAAAAAGAAAATGGCCGTGGCCTCGGCTAGCTGTAAATACGCCAGTGCGGAAAAGTAAAAAAGCGTGACCAGCACCATACAGACGCCTCGCGCCCACTGAATGCCAGGACGCTGCGCGCGAAACAGGCGCACGCCGTCGCGCGGCAAAAAAACAAGCAAAACGACCAAAAAGTGCCCGCAGTACCGCGACCAAGTCGACGCACCAACGGGTACGCCGTGTGCGCCTAAGTACTTCCCGCACGCATCAAGGCAGAGCAGCAGCGAGAGCCCCAGCAGCATGAGAACAATCGCGCGAGGGTAGTGTTTGCGGTGCGGCATGGGTTGCATTCTGCCTTTTTTGGTCCGACGATCTCTACCACTCACGGTACCCGCTCACCGTTCACTCGTCACTGCTCGCTGTTCCTCAACCCATGCGAAAATTGAGCGATGATTACACCTGTCATCCTCTGCGGCGGCAGTGGCACCCGCCTCTGGCCGCTCTCGCGTGCACACATGCCCAAACAGCTCTTGGCCGTGCATGAGCAAGCCACCATGCTGCAAGCCACAGCTCGGCGCTTGTCCGATTTCGATGCGTCTGCAAGCAGTCCGCCCATCGTGGTTTGTAATGATGCGCATCGCTTCGTAACGCGCCGACAACTGCAAGAAATTGGTGAAAGCCACGCCGAGCTGATTGCGGAACCGACGGGGCGAAACACTGCGCCCGCACTCACGCTCGCGGCGTTGCGCAGCCGACAAACGCACCCCGAGGCTGACCCCGTACTGCTGGTAATGCCGGCGGATCACGTCATTGCGGATCTTGCTGAGTTTCAGCGCATCGTAGCTATCGCACTGCGCGCCACCGACAAGGGCAATGCGGCAGGCGACGCCATTGTTACGTTTGGCATCGTGCCAACGGAGCCCGCCACGGGCTACGGCTACCTGAAAGTCGGCCGTACAAGCGCCTTCGACCCCGCCGCCTTCGTGCTCGAAGCCTTCGTAGAAAAGCCTGACTTGGAACGCGCAAAGGAATATGTTGCGGGCGGCGACTACCTGTGGAACAGCGGCCTGTTTGTGCTGCGCGCGAGCGTGTGGCTGCGCGCAATGGCCGCGCTTGAACCTGCGATGCTTGCGGCGTGCGAGGCGGCGATGGCCAAGGCCAACGTCGTGGGCGAAGACGTGTTGCCTGACCCCGCGCTCTTTGCCGCCTGCCCCGCCAATTCGATTGACTACGCGGTGATGGAAAAGCTCGCAGCGCACCCTACGCTGCGTATTCAAGGCGCGGTAATTCCGCTCAACGCGGGCTGGAGCGACATTGGCGCGTGGGACAGTGCGTGGGCGATTGCCGAAAAAGATGACCGCGGCAACGCTGCGATTGGCGAAGCGATTTTCGAGTCTTCGAACAATACGTACGTGCGCACCAGTGGCTCCAACGCGCCGGTAGTGGCCTGCGTGGGCATTGACGACGCCGTGATTGTGCAAACCCCCGATGCGATACTCGTGGTGAGCAAAGATCACGCGCAAGACGTCAAGAAAATTGCCGCGCTGCTTTCCGCTCGCAGCGACAAGCGTGCGGACGCACATCGCAAGGTAGAGCGCCCTTGGGGGTGGTACGACTCGCTGGGCTCGGGCGCAGAAGGCGCGGGCTTTCAGGTGAAACACATCAGTGTCTATCCCGGACAAGCGCTGAGCTTGCAACTGCATCACCATCGCGCTGAACACTGGGTTGTGTACAAGGGCAACGCCACCATCACGATTGGCGAGCGCATTCAAACGTACAAGGCGGGCGAGCATGCGTACATCCCATTAGGCGCGGTGCATCGCCTCGCCAACGAGACGGACGAGCCGGTGGAAATTATCGAAATCCAACTTGGCGACTATCTCGGAGAAGACGATATCGTTCGCTTGGATGATCGCTATCGTCGCAGCTAAATTGGCGCACAAAACTACTCGCTTAACCCAAATAAATTACAAGTTGTAAACCGCATGTCCATGAGCCCAAACCCGCACGTCTTTGACGTTACCGTTGAAAACTTTGAAAACGACGTTATTGCTGCATCGGACACCACACCGATCATCATTGATTTTTGGGCGCCATGGTGCGGGCCATGCAAAACACTAACGCCGATTCTCGAAAAACTCGCGCTTGAGTATGGCGGTCGCTTCCGGCTAGCCAAGGTCAATTCAGACGAGCAACAAGAAATTTCGAGCATGTTCGGCATTCGCTCGATTCCGACCGTGATTGCGCTTAGAGGGCAAAAGCCAGTCAGCGCGTTTCAAGGCGCACAGCCCGAGAGTGCGGTGCGTCAATTCCTCGACAAAATCTTGCCATCGGCCACCGACGAAAAGCTCGGCAAAGCACAAGAAAAGCTCGACGCGGGCGACATCAACGGTGCAGTGGACGAACTCACGGTTGCGTTGGCGTTGAACCCCGGCCTTGATGCCGCGCGCATCATGCTCGCCGACGTCGCCATGCGCGACAACCGGATTGAAGAAGCAAAGAAGCATCTCGAAGGTTGCAAACCTATCACCACGATGGAGGAAGACTTTCAGCGCGTCGCCACCAAAATTGTGGCGGCGGAAGAAGCCAGCCACTCGCCGGAAGCCGCGGCGCTCAATGCGCGAATCGCGGCCGACCCAAACGATCACGAGTCACGCCTACACCTAGCTGCGGTGCACGCAGCCCAGTCACAGTTCGAGCCCGCTTTCCAGACACTCCTTGAATCCGTGCAACTTGATCGCACATGGAATGAGCAAGCCGCGAAGAAACGCATGGTGGAATATTTCACGCTCGCTAAGGAGCAACCGGAACTTGTGCGCCGCTATCGGCAAGCACTCGCCGCGACGTTGAACTAACCAAACGTTTATCAAGTAAACCAGCGCAGTGAAGAGTGCGTCCGACATTCGCGCTGAAACGTGGCCCCGTGTCTCGGCGCTGTTTGACGCTTACGACGATATTGATGCGAATGACATCGCTTCACGAGACGCTTTTTTGCGGGAGGTTCGCAAGCGCGAACCCGAAGTTGCAACCGAGCTTGAGGCACTCCTCGCGGCCGTAGCTCGCTCGCATCCCTTGGCGTCGACGGGCGGCACGACGACACAGTCCGCCGCCACCGCGTTCGATGATCTTCTGAGCGCTGCGCTAGATGAAACAGAAGCCACACTGCGGCCGGGCCTGCGCTTCGGGCCGTGGACGACCACCCGCCGCGTAGGGACAGGAGGGATGGGTGAGGTGTGGCACGCGGAGCGCAACGATGGGCTCTACGCGGCGAGCGTGGCGATTAAAGTGTTGCGCAGCGATGTTTCTGCCGTCACGCTGGCGTCGCGCTTCGCACGCGAGCGCGCCGTGCTCGCTCGGCTCGATCACCCGAACATCACGCGCTTGCTGGATGCGGGCGTGGCCAATGGCCAAGCGTTTCTGGTGCTCGAATTTGTCGACGGCACCCCGCTGGTGGATTACGTTGCGTCGCACGCACCCACCGTCGCGGCCCGCGTTCGCCTCATTCGCGACATCACGCGAGCAGTTGAACATGCGCACAGCCAACTAGTACTGCACCGTGATTTGAAGCCGTCCAACGTTTTGGTGACAGCCTCTGGCGCGGTTAAGCTTTTGGACTTTGGCATCGCCGCTGCGCTCGATGAAATCGCCACCACGCCGGCGTCAAACGCAGCAACCCAGCTCGGCGGTCGCGGGCTGACGCTCGAATACGCAGCACCCGAACAAGTCGTCGGCGAACCCACGGTTGCAGCGAGCGATGTGTATTCGTTGGGCGTGATGTTGTTTCAATTGCTCACGGGCGAACAGCCGTTCGCATCAGCGAGCAACAAGTCGGCGGGCACCCACCGCGCAGCGTTGGAATACGCAGTGGTTCACACCGAAGCGCCACGCGCATCAACCGTCGCAGCCATCGCACCCGTTGCGACCACCGCAACAAGTCTTTACAGCCACGTCAATCTGCACACAAGTCAAAACGGCGGGTTCACACCGCCGCCCGATCACCGCACCATCAGCGGCGATCTTGATGCGATCATCGCCAAGGCGTTGCGCAAGTCACCCGCGGAGCGCTACCTCACCGCCACAGCATTTGCCGCAGACCTAGATGCTTGGCTAGCGCAAACGCCCATCTCGGTGCGCGCAGAAGAGCGCAGCTACCGCACACGGCTGTGGTTTCGCCGTAATTGGAAACTCGCAGCTGTGGGCAGCGTTGCTCTGGTGGCCGTGTTGGTCGGCTTGGGGGTGAGCTTGTGGCAACGAAACATCGCGTTGGCAGAGGCGGCGCGCGCCAACACGGTGGCAGACTATCTGGGCGGCCTCATTCAAAGCGCAAGCCCGGACAATCATCACGGGCAGTGGCCCACGGTCGCCACGTTACTTGAGCAATCGGAAAAAGATCTCGATACCCAATTCGAAAGTGACCCAAAAACACGCATGATTTTGTTGCGCAAACTCGCGGACACCAACGACGCGCTTCAACGCGACACCACGGCGCTCAAGCAAGTGGAATCTCTCATCCAATTGCTGCGCTCAAATTCTTTGGTTGAGACGCCCGCGCTGATTAACGCGCGGCGACAACAGGCTGATTTGTTGATTCGCCTTCAACGCAACGACGCAGCGTTGAAAATAATTGACGACACGCTGCCGGTTTGTCGCCAACAATTTAGTGAAGTGAGTGACACGTGCGCCGCGCTACTCAACGCCCGCAGCAATGCGCTTAGTAATTTGGGGCGATACACCGACGCGCAGACGGCGCTGGATGCCGCCTCAAGTGTCCTGCGTAAGCTGCACCCAAACGATGTCGTGCAACGCGTGGACATCGCAAATCGCACCGCGCAGCTCTTGGCTCGGCGCGGCATGTGGCGCGACGCGCTCGCCACGCTTGCCGCTGCTGAGTCCGATTTTCCAGACTACGCGCGGCGCAACAGCAAAGCGCCGCGCGAACTACTTGAAATGCGCATCACGCTTGAGTCAATGCGCGTGCGACTGGGGCAATACGAGGGTGCGCGTGAACGCTTGATTACGTTGAAACAGGAAGCACGCGCATTGCTCGGCCCGAACAACAAACGCGAGAACGAAGCGCATGTATTGATGGCGGTGCTCGCGTGCGAAACTGGTCGCTACGTTGAATGCCTTGACCTGAGCCGCGAGGGGCTCGATTCGCTGCGTTTGCAGCGTGGCATCGAACCCAGCGAAATCATCGTTAAAGAGCTCTCGGTGCTGGGTCTTGAGCTTTGGGTGGGACAGGTTAGCAATGAGCGCGCGGCCACGCAGCTCGAACAGGCTTTGGTCGCAATCGCCTCGGCATTGCCCGCCGCAAGCGTGCACCGTTCGCATCTGTACCGCACGAGTGCGGCAGTCGCGGCGCGCGCGGGGTTGGTCGACATAGGCCAGCGTGCGCTAGCCTTGGCGCGCAGCGATTTGGCGGCCGCCAACGTGAAGGAACCCGAGCGCGTCGCACAAGTAGATCGCGCAGCCGCGTTAGTCGCCTTCATCAGCGGTGATCCGAAGCGCGCCGTCGAATTACTCGGCGAACGCTTTCGCGTGTTCGCCCGCGTCAACGAAGGCGACACGCCACGCCAAGCCGCGCTGTGGCTACAAAAGGCGTTGTTCGAGCTGGAGTTCGATGCAGCAGCCGCGCGCCAATCGCTCACTCAAAGCCAAGAGATTTACGCCCGCGCGGGCGGCGCACAACCGCAGTTTCGAGCGCTCACTGCCTACGCGTCGGCCAGACTTTCGGGCGATGCGACTTTGCTGCGCAACGCCGAGGATGGCGTCGATAGCGCCTACAGCCGCCTCCGCCCCGAACCGTGGCGAGCCCCATTTTTGCCGAGTCAGTGACGCCAGCCAGCGCGCTTGCGCCGCCTAACAGCCTCGATGCGGCAACGCGGAATCGAGGAAATCGCTGCGAAACTAGGAACCTCGACACGCGCCGATACAGCTTTTCGTTTCAAGGGACAGCCAGGTGGCGATTAAGGCCATTTTTATCTACATGTCGACTAACTAATTTTTCAGCCGCGAACGACCGTACAGTAGTCGCTCAAGGTAAAAAGTCATTACAACGTCTTATTCGCATGCGATTCATTGCACAATAGCGCCGGACACAGCCGTTGATTTAGTGTCCATGCCACGGCCAATGCAGCACCACCACTGGCGCAAAACTCAGTCGGAAAACGTCTTCCCACGTGAAGCCAAGAGCCATCGCCGTCGTCGCGGTGGTCATGACGGCGCAACAGAACAAAATCAATAAGACACATCACAACAGAGGCATAGGGGTTCAATATCGTGCAAGCCACTCCACCCACCGTTCTCGTGCAACGCGCCGCTGCGGGCGACGCCGACGCGATGCGTTCGCTCTTCTCCAGCCTCTATCCCGACATCAAACGCCTTGCGCGCGGCAAGCTTGCACAAGCCGGTGGCATCACGGGGCTCAACGCCACAGCGTTGGTACACGAAGGCTTCATGCGCATGGCCGAACGCGAAGGTTTGCAGGGCCAAACGCGGCTGCAATTTTTCGCCTACATCGGCAAAGTGCTGCGCTCGATCGTGATCGATTTTGTACGTGAACGCGATGCCGAAAAACGCGGCGGCGGCATGACGTTACTCACGATGTCGCACGCCGACGGCACGCTCGCGCCGTGGATGGATGTCACCGATATGGTCGCGCTCGACCAAGCGCTGGATCAATTGCAGCAGCTCGATGTACGGCTCTATCAGGTCATCGAGCTGCATGTGTTTTCCGGGCTGTCGCTGCAAGAAGTGGCCGACGAATTAGGCGTGACACTACGCACGGTAAACCGCGATTTGCTCAAGGCGCGCGCCCTCCTCTCGCGCACGCTGGGGCCTGAGCCAGCTCCGCCGGTTGCTTAGAGTGCGCGCTGAGAATGGCTGAACCGATCAAGCTCGACAAACTGCCACCAGAACTCTGGAAGCGCGTCTCGGATTTATTCGATGAAGTGCTGGATCTAGACGAGAGCAAGCGCATCGATTTCATTCGCAAACTGTGGGCCACGGAGCCGCAGGCGGCGAGCGAATTGGTCGCGCTGTTGGTCGCTGCCGCCAACGTAGACAAAACCGTGCCACTCACACCGCAGCCGTTTGGCGCGGCCTTGAGCGAAGCCCTAAAAGAACCGGCGACGGGTTATCAGTCGGGCCAAAAATTTGGCGCATGGACGCTCGAATCGCGTCTGGGCAAAGGCGGCATGGGTGAGGTGTGGCGCGCGCGGCGCAGCGACGGTTTGTACAAAGCCGCCGTCGCCGTAAAACTATTGCGCACTGACCTATCGCGCGACACGCTGAGCCGCCGGTTCGCGCGCGAACGCGTGGTGCTCGCGCGACTCAATCACCCCAACATCGCACGCCTGCTCGACGCCGGGGTGGAGCACGACCAAGCCTTCATCGTGCTCGAACTCGTCGAAGGCATGGCGCTGCTGGATTACGTCAGCGAACACGCGAAATCCCTCAACGCGCGGCTCGATCTCGTGCGTGAAGTGGCGTTGGCGGTTGAGCACGCCCATCACCAGCTCGTGCTGCACCGTGATTTGAAACCGTCGAACATTCTGGTGACCGGCGAGCGCCAGGTGAAGCTTCTCGATTTCGGTATCGCTGGCGTGCTCGACAACGACGCCGACGCGCCGATGACCAAACTCACACAGCTCACCGGCCGTGGCCTCACGCTCGAATACGCCTCGCCGGAGCAAATCACCGGCGAGCCCACGACGCCCGCGAGTGACGTGTATTCGCTCGGTGTATTGCTGTTTCATCTCTGCACGGGAAATCGCCCGTTTGCCACCAGCAGCACGCGCGCCGCACTTGAGTACGCCGTCGTGCACTCAGACCCGCCGCTGGCATCGGAAAGCCTCGTGATGGCCAAAAATGCGTCGGGCATCGTCGATAGCATCGCGCCACCACCGGACGCGAAACGCCTGCAAGGTGATCTCGACGCGATCATCCGCCGCGCGATGCGCCTCAATCCGTCCGAGCGCTACCCAACCGCCGCGCAACTTGCGGCTGACCTTGAAGCCTGGACGTCGAATCGCCCGATTTCGCTGCACACAGGCGAACGCGGCTACGTGGCGAAGCTTTGGTTACGTCGACATTGGCGCGTGGTCGCCCTCGCGTCTGCGGCGACCCTAGCCGTGGTGACAGCGCTGGGGGTGAGTTTGTGGCAGCGTGGCGAGGCAATCGCGACCACACAAGCTGCGTTGCAACGATCAGCGAATTTGGTAGCGCGATTGCCGTCGATTGCCGACGCAAATTCAGAACCCAGCTTGACGATTCGGTTGCATCACGCGCAGCTACTGCGCGCAACCGGACGCCCCGTTGAAGCACTCAAAGAACTAGATCAAATCGCATCAGCGATCAGCTCGGTGCACGGCGCATCGAGCAGCAACAACAAGACGTTTTTGCTCGCACGCGCAGCGGCGCTGCGCGATCTCGGACGCGACGAAGAAGCAGAAAAAAACTCTGCGCAAGCCGCCGCGATTCCCGATCGGCGTTAACTAGGCGTCGCTGGTTGTAGGCGACGACTTGGCGTCGCTGGTTGTAGGCGACGACTTGGCGTCGCTCAGCGCCACCCAGCAACCGCTAAGCCGACAACCCCGTAAGCACCGACGCCGTGATCGCGTCGACATTGCCCACGCCATCCACACGCACATATTTCGGGGCGCCAGCGCGGCCAGACTTTGACCATTCCGTGTAGTAGCCCAGCAGCACTTCGGTTTGATCGTGATAGACCTTGAGGCGTGTCTTGACTGTTTCTTCGCGGTCGTCGTCGCGTTGAATCAGATCTTCACCGGTCACATCGTCTTTACCCGCGATTTTTGGTGGGTTGAATTGAACGTGATAGGTGCGACCCGACGGCTGGTGCACGCGGCGACCGCTCATGCGCGAGACGATCACTTCGTCTGGCACTGCAATTTCAAGCGCGTAATCAATGGCAACGCCCGCGTCCTTCATGGCCTCAGCCTGCGGAATCGTGCGTGGAAAACCATCGAACAAATAGCCGTTGGCGCAGTCTGGTTGCGTCAGACGCTCTTTCACCAAACCGATGATGATCTCGTCGCTGACGAGCGCGCCGGAATCCATCACTTTTTTCGCAGCGAGTCCCATCGCGGTGCCCGCCTTGACCGCTGCGCGCAGCATGTCGCCCGTGGAAATTTGCGGAATGCCGTATTTCTCGCAAATGAACTTCGCCTGTGTGCCTTTGCCCGCCCCCGGGGCACCAAGAAGAATGAGTCGCATGTGATCGCTTTGAGTGGTTAAGTAATGGATGTGTAATGCTGCACGCACGATTATCGCTTGCGCCGTCTTGCGCTGCCCTTACGTCGCGCATTCGTGGTGCATTGGGGGAACACTGGCGACGCTAGGGGTGAAACGTTGAACAACAGCTATTTAGCTATAACCACCGCCAGGCGGTCGCTTGACGCTATTTTTCACGTAACTCGATAGGCGGGCTTTTAAGCCGCTAAGCGCCGCCAAGCGGTCGATATAACTATAAAGCTGTTGGCGGAAATTTCGGATGGATTACTGCGCGATACGCCGCCGGCACCAGCGCTAATACCAACATGGCGGCATAGCTCGCGGGCAATTGCGGTGCTTCTGCGTGACTATTGAGCGCTCCGAACGCGCGACCGCCGTGCGCGTGGTGATCGCTGTGACGCTGCAGATTAATTAGGAGAGCGTTGGTCAGCCAGCCCGCGTAATCCCACGAGTGTTCATAGCGAACCGCTTCGAGCTTGCCATCAGATCCGACCTTACGCTCGAGTCCGTAATGCTCGATGTAATTCACCATCTCCAGCTCAATAATTGCAACCAGAGCAGCGAGGAGGAAAGCAAGCAGCCCCGCGATACCCAACCAGAGAGCCACCGCAGAAGCAAACGCAAGCGAAAGCAACGACCAATGCAGCACTTCGTTGCGCAAAATTGCCGCAGCTCCCAAAACACCGCTGCGCGCGAGACGCTCCGCCTCAATGCGCCACCCGTGCGAATACGTGCCCACGATCGAGCGCGGAACAAACGCGTACACGCTCTCGCCCCACCGTGCGCTAGCCGGATCGTCAGCCGTCGCCACGCGCAAGTGATGCCCGCGCACGTGCTCGACCTTAAACACGCCGTAGCAAACGCTCGCCAAGAGCACGCCGCCGAAGAATCGCTCAGCGCGGCTGTTTCGATGGATCAGCTCATGCGCGACGTTAATGGCGAGAATCCCACCCACAACACCCAACGACACGACAAAGCCCGCCATGTGGATCAAAGGAAGCGCTAACACTTGCGGCAGCATGGCGAGCGCCCACACGAGGGTTGCCAACCACGTCACGCCACACACCCAAGGAATCGCACGCAACATCTTGTCGCGACCCAGACGAGCCTGCTCGTCGGGAGTGAAGCGCGTCACCACCTGACCGCACAGCAAATCCAGCACCGGTACGAAGACATACATCACGACCAATGCCCACCACGTCATCCACGCAAACGCCGGATCACTCAGCGCACGCGTGCTTCCCAACACAAACGACAAAGCCACCAACGGCGCGACGAGAAATGAGCACCGGTAAAGCTGAAAATGCAGCCAGTTCAAGCCAAACCTCAATTCTTAGGAACCCGCAGCGGTGCTAGTGCGAGCGCGTCTTTACGAGACCTTCGGCGTGCCCACGACCACATCCGCATTCTGCGCCCGATGCCGCAGCGCGTGGTCGATGAGCACCAGCGCGAGTAGCGCCTCTGCAATTGGCGTGGCGCGAATTCCAACGCACGGGTCATGGCGGCCGTGGGTGTTGATGGTGACCGCGTTACCCGCTTTATCGATCGTTTCGCGGTCAAGGCGCATGCTGCTCGTGGGTTTGATCGCAATGTTCACCGTGATCGGCTGGCCCGTGGAAATGCCGCCGAGCACGCCGCCGGAATTGTTGCTCGCGAATTTGCCATCGCGAATTTCGTCGGAGTGTTCGGTGCCTTTTTGTGTGACGCACGCAAAGCCCGCGCCGATTTCCACGCCTTTGACGGCGTTGAGCCCCATCATCGCGTGTGCAATGTCGGCGTCGATGCGATCAAACACGGGCTCGCCCCAACCCACCGGCAACCCTACGGCCTCGACGTAAATCTTGGCACCGCAACTGTCGCCGCTTTTGCGTAACGCGTCCATGTAGGCCTCAAGCTCGGCGAGCTTCGGCGAGTCTGCGCGCACCGGCGCGAAGAACGGGTTTTCGTTCACCGTGTCGTGCGACTCAAACGGGATCGCCACGTCACCAATCTGCGCACAGTAGCCACGCACCGTCACGCCGTAGCGTTCTGCAAGCCACTTCTTCGCCACCGCGCCCGCCGCGACAATCGGCGCGGTGAGCCGTGCAGACGAGCGGCCACCGCCACGATAGTCGCGCTGGCCAAATTTCATCCAATACGTGTAATCCGCGTGACCCGGACGAAAGGTCTGCGCGATGTTGCCGTAGTCTTTGCTGCGCTGGTCGGTGTTGCGAATCAGCAGGCCAATCGGTGTTCCGGTCGTCACGCCCTCGAACACGCCCGAGAGAATTTCAACCGAATCGTCTTCCTTACGCTGCGTCACATGCCGCGAAGTGCCCGGTTTGCGCCGATCAAGATCCGGCTGAATATCCTCAGCCGAAAGCGGCAAGCCCGGTGGGCAACCATCAATAACGCATCCAATTGCCGGGCCGTGCGACTCACCAAACGTGGTGACGGAGAAGAGATGGCCTAAGGTGTTTCCAGACATTTCTCCATTTTATGCGTGGTCGACGCTCGCCCTCGCGATCTACTGCCGCGGACCGACTGTCACTTCATCGTCCCTCGCATCGCTAACACCGTCGCTTCCAACTCTGCTGCCTTCACATGCGCTGCGGGCACCAGCTCACCGCTTACAAGCTCGATACGATTGAAAAATCCGCGGAAGCGCTTAAACGCCACGCCGTTCGCGGTACGGCTGAAGAAACTGCCCCACAGGCCACGCAGCGCGACTGGCACAACTGGTGCGCCGGTTTGTTCGACGATTTTTTCGATACCAGGACGGAACGGATTCATCTCGCCGTCGCGTGTGAGTTTGCCCTCGGGAAAGATGCCAATCACTTCACCCTCGCTCAGCGCTTGGCGCACGCGCTCGAACGCTTTTTCCATCATCGCTGGATCTTCTTTGGCGCTGGCGATCGGAATTGCTTTCATCTGGCGAAACACCCAGCCCATGCCCGGTGCTTTGAAAATATTGTGATCCATCACGAACTGAATCGGGCGACGAATTGCGGCGGTGATAACCAGCGCATCAACGTAACTTACGTGGTTGGCGACAATGATGACCGGCCCTTTGTCGGGAATATTTTCAAGTCCTTTCACACGCAGCCGATAAGCAAATGAAATCAATATCCAGCAAATAAATCGCAACAAAAACTCTGGCGTCAGCGTGTAAATGTACGCAGCGATTAACGCGTTCAGAATGCCGATGGTGAGGATCAACAGCGGCACATTGAAGCCCGCGAATTTGATAAGCACGATGGCAAGTACGGCCGACGCGACCATAAAAATCGCGTTCAAAATATTGTTCGCCGCGATGATGCGCGAGCGATGCGAAGCTTCGGAGCGTTCTTGAATCAACGCATAAAGTGGCACGCTGTAAACACCACCGCTCACAGAAAGCATGAACAGATCAAACACCACGCGCCAGTGCTCGGGCTTGGCGATGAATTCGAGCGCGCCGGATTGCCCAACCGGATGCAAACCTTTGGTCGCAAAGTACAAGTCAATCGCGAACACGCTCATGCCAATAGAGCCGAAGGGCACAAGGCCAATCTCCACTTTTTTGCCAGACAAGCGCTCGCACAACAGCGAACCGACGGCGACGCCCACGGCAAATACAGCAAGCAATAATGTGGCCACTTGCTCATTGCCACCCAACACGTCTTTGCTCATGTTGGCGAATTGGTTAAGCAGCATCGCGCCGTAGAACCAGAGCCACGAAATGCCCAACATCGAACGCCAAACGACAATATTTTTTGCAGCCAAGCGAAGATTGGCCGCAGTTTCGGTGAACGGGTTCCAGTTGAGTTTCAGTGATGGATCAGTGGCAGGTGCGGTGGGAATTGCGCGGCTCACAACGTAACCAATGATCGCGAGCACCATGGTTGCAGCGGCCACAATTGTTGGCCCGCTCGGCTTCAACGCAACCAACACACCACCCGCAATCGTGCCCAAAAGAATGGCCACGAAGGTGCCGGACTCTACAAGCGCATTGCCGCCGACGAGCTCGTCGCTCGCAAGGGATTGCGGCATGATCGCGTATTTGACCGGGCCAAAAAGCGTTGAGTGCAGCCCCATCAAGAAGAGCGACATGAACAGCACGGCGAGATTCGCGGTGACAAATCCAAACGCGGCCAACGCCATCACCACAATTTCGAAAATTTTCACGCCACGAATCACGCGCGTCTTTTCGTATTTGTCCGCGAGCTGCCCGGCAAACGCCGAGAACAAAACAAACGGCAAGATGAACACCGCTCCGGCTGCGTTCACGAGCAAATTTGAATCCATGCCCGCCAACGTCATTCCACCAAACGCCATGAAAATAATCATGCCGTTTTTGAACACGTTGTCGTTCATCGCGCCGAGAAACTGCGTCCAGAAGAATGGCGCAAAGCGGCGCTCTCCGAGCAATGCAAATTGACTGTGTTCAGACATGGCGACCCCGTTTTTTTCCGTTGGCCACAATTGTGCATGAACCCGCGCGACCAAGCATCCGAATGGGCTGGGTCGCGGAAAGCGATACTGAACGTTCTAAGGGGCGGGTTGCGTGGATGCTGAGCCGCAAACCCGGCATCGCTTCACGAACGCAAGTGCCGGGGTGTCAACCCGGCCTACGCAACACAGCGTCGAGCCTACTTCTTCGCCGCGTTCGGGAAGAACAACTGCTCGCCGCCGATTTTGTATGACGCGATCACGCCCTGCCCTTCATTGCTGACGAGCCAGTCGATGAATTTCTGACCAGCGAGGGCTTTAACGTGTGCGTGTTTCTTCGGGTTCACGAGAATCACTCCGTATTGGTTAAACAGTTTCGCGTCGCCTTCGACAACGATCTTCAAGCTCTGCCGATTTTTGAACGAGAGCCAAGTGCCACGATCTGCGAGGATGTAGGCGTTCATCGCCGCCGCCGTATTGAGCGCGGGGCCCATGCCTGAACCCGTATCGCGATACCACGACTGCTTTTCGGTGGCGGGATCAAGGCTCGCTTGTTTCCAGTAGCGCAGTTCAGCGGCATGGGTGCCGCTCTTGTCTCCTCGCGAGACGAACGCTGCTTTCGCGTTGTAGACGGCCTTGAGACCTGCGACGATGTCTTTTCCCAGCGCTTTAGCGGGATCATTAGCGGGGCCAATCAACACGAAGTCGTTGTACATCACCGCCACGCGCTCGACGCCTGCGCCTTCAGCAACAAATTTTTCTTCTGCCACTTGATCGTGCACAAACACTACATCGGCGTCGCCACGGCGGCCCACGTCGAGTGCTTGCCCGGTGCCCAGTGCAACGACTTTCACACTGATACCCGCCGCCTTTTGGAACTGAGGCAGGAGGTGACCAAACAAGCCCGACTGGTCGGTCGAGGTGGTTGATGAGACGGTAATTGATGTGTCTTGCGCGCTAGCCGCCGGGACAGTTAACGCTACAAACGCAATCGCGGCGACACCAAAAAAGTGGCGCAAGAAATACGTGGATCGATTCATGTAACTTCTCCTTCAAGGTAACGCCGCGCAGCATCGGACTGCGGCGCGGCAAAAAAATCGGTAGCGGATCGATCCTCGACGATGCGTCCCGCGTCTAAAAATACAATTCGCTGCGCCACGCGCTTGGCTTGCGCGAGGTTGTGTGTTGTGAGAATCAGCGTGGCGCCTGCGGCCTGAATCGCTGCAATGGTTCGCTCAATTTCACGTGTGGCGAGCGGCGACAAGTTGGCGGTCGGCTCATCGGCGAGCAAGAGCTTTGGACTCATTGCCCAAGCCCGCGCGAGCGCTAGTCGCTGCTGTTCGCCACCCGAAAGCGTCTTCGCCTGTTGTTGCGCGACGTGCGTCAGTCCTGCGATTGCAAGTGCTGCGGTTGCACGTTCGGTTACGTTGTCTTTGGCGAGATTACGATTTCGCAATACGAATCGGATATTGTCGAGTGCGCTTCGTCGAAGCACGGGCGGTCGCTGAAAAATAAACGCTTGCTCGCGCGTTGGCGCGACGTCTAGCGTCCCGAACGTGGGCACGTAAATGCCGCTCAGCAATTTAAGAAGCGTTGACTTGCCAGCACCGTTAGCGCCGAGAACGACGACGCTCTCGCCCGCGTGCACGTCGAACGAGATGTCAGCGAGCAGCGACTTAGCGCCGACGAGTAATGACGCTTGTTGTAGCGAAACAATCGGGTGCCCTCGTTCACTCATGGCGCACCTGTAGCCTGCTCTTCAACGCGTGCGCAATGCCGTTGACGACAAGCACAATAGCGACGAGCAGCGCGCCGAGCGCAAGCGCCAGCGGCAAGTCGCCTTTCGAGGTTTCTAGTGCAATCGTCGTGGTCATTACGCGGGTTGCACCCGCGATGTTGCCGCCCACGATCATGACCGCGCCCACTTCGGCAATCGCCCGACCAAACGCCGCAAGCAGCACGACAACGAGCGAGAACCGCGCCTCGTAGAGCAGCGTTTGCATGCGTGCCGACGTACCCATTCCCATCGATGAAAACCAGTCACGCAGGTCGACGTGAGCGTCCTCAATCGCCTGTCGCGTCAACGCCGCGATAATGGGCGTGATGAGCAGCACCTGCGCAAACGCCATGCCCATAGGCGTAAAAAGCCATCCCAACGCACCAAGGGGCCCACTCCTTGAAAGCAGTAAATAGACGACGAGTCCGATCACGACAGGAGGTAAACCCAGTGCCGCATTGAGCACAACAATGAACGGAGAGCGAAGGCGATTGGTGGTTAGCGCCACCCACGCGCCTAAGGGCAAACCGAGCACTGCGCCCATGAAAGTCGCCGATGCGCTCACGGCAATGGAGAGTCGCGTAATTTCCCCAAGCGTCGAATCGCCAGCAATCAAAAGCTGCGCAGCAGCGGCTGCCGAATCGGCGATGAGGCTCACTTGGTCGTTTGCGCCGCGGCGTTCGCTGTCGCGAGTGGCATCAACAGCACGGTCGCTTCCGGCGCGTCGATCTCCGACAAACGCAATTCGTAGCGCTCGCCCGCGACCACATCGAAGCCCATGTTCTTCCCGACGCCAGCGCAGCCTAGCCAACGATCCGAGCGCTGCGGTGCCATCGCCACTTGATCTCTGACGCGCACAACATCAACCCAAGCGCGACGATCAACAAACACTTCGACACGTCCGCTCGACTGCGCAATAAACGCCGTCGTGCCCCCAAACATCGGCGCTTTACCCTTGGGCGGACGCCCAAAAGCGAGTGCCTCCTGCGGCTTGAGCGTCAGTTGCAGGCGTTTCCTCAATGCAATTTCAGGCACCATCTCGCCTTGTGCGCCACTTGACGTAGTCACCAAGTTCGGTGCCGCCGTCCATGCAGCATAAGCTTCTGCCAGCGGTGACGTCAGCCCTTCGCACTTCGCAGTGGGCGCCGAGAAGCCGAATTGCGCCAGCACTTTCTGCGCACGTTGTGAAAGTACATAACGCACGAATTCGCGCGCTGACTCAGTGGCCGCGGTCGTCAAACCAATCGCGTAAGCGCTAGGCACGTCAATTGACGACGGCACTTTCACCGCCGTTATCGCAGGATTGATTTTTTGCGCAGTTGAGGCGTTCGTGCAGTAGGTAATGAAAATATCGGCGCGCTTTTCAGTGAGCAACCTCGCGTACGGAGCGACGGTATCGGCCTGATTGACTTCCGCGCCCGCGAGCTTCAGCGCCTTCTTGTCGAGTTGCACAAACGCACCCGGCCGCTCAGCGTCGATTTTCTTGAACATTTCCCATGTGTAGTCTCCTGCAGGATCAGCTCCTGGCGTCGATACACCTAATATGAGATCGGGCGACAGCAGCATGTCCACAATGGTGTCAGAGGCGATCTTGACGCCAGGGCGCGCAATTACACACATCGCATTGCTCGCAAACACATTTGAAGAGCGAAGTTTGCCCTCCTTCAGCAGGCGATCTGTGTGACTAGTGGATGCGGAGGCAAACACATCCGCAACCTCTCCCGCCGCAATGCGCTCTCGCAGTTTGCCCGAGGGTCCAAACAGAAACTTAAACGTCGGGTCTGCGTTGGTTGCGCTAACCGTAGACGCAGACGCTCCGGTGCCCCCACGACGCTCGGCCGCGTAGGCGACGGTAAGCGCGGACATCGCCTCGCGCAGACTGCCGGCAGCGTAGATTGAGATAGGTGTATTCATGGGTGGTGCAGTCGGCGTCCCGGGTTGCACGGATTGCGCTGACGCGGTTGGATTGATTCCCAACGCCACCACAGCGCAGAAAATCGCCAGTTTTGCATTCATTTACGTGTCGCAGTTGCTTGTTACGAGCGTCGTATTCTGACGGTTACTTTAAGGGAATATTAAATATGTAATTCCATTCTTATTGTGTTGCGTCACTTACACTTGGGTATGGGCAAACTCGCGTTACCGCAAATCACATTCTCATCGGCTGCTGAACTGAGCCTGGGCAAGCACACCATTAACCTCGCCGAGCTTAAGCGCATTTTGCGCATCGTTGCCGACACGCAGTCGATTGCTGACGCTGCTGGCGTGCTCGGCGTAACCTACCGCACGTTGTGGGGACGACTGCTGAGCTACGACGAGGCAACAGCCTGCAAACTCATCGGCAAAGCGCGTGGGCGAGGCACAACGCTGACTGGCAAGGGTCGCGCGCTGCTCGCCGCGCTTGAGCGGCATGACGAACTCTTCGCGCCGCCGGCGTTAGATCGCATAAACGCGCTGGCTACCGACCTACGTCTAGCGCTGCAAGACCAGCCGCTATTGCGGTTGCGAGCTAGCCACGACTATGCCATCGTGCGCGCGATGGCACAGCTACCCATAGACCTATCAACATCAATCGCGGACACCGGCAAGACAACACCGACGGCGCTCTCATCAATGGTGTATCTGGAGAATGCGGGCAGCGTGGACTGCGTTCGCTCGCTGCTTCGTGGTGACGCTGATCTGGCGGGGTACCACCATATTTCTGGGCATGCCCCCGGCACAACGACTGACGCCGTGGACACGCTCTGGCAACGCATTGAAGACAGCGCTGATTATTGGAGCATCGCGCTCATCCAGCGCGAGCAAGGGCTCATCGTCGCACCCAGCAAGCGGGCGTCGATAAAGTCCGTGGACGACCTCGCGCGCCCCGGTGTTCGCTTCATCAATCGTCAGCGCGGCTCCGGTACGCGACTGTTGCTCGACGCGCTTCTAGCACAAGCAAAAGTGATGCAATCGCAGATTACCGGCTACGATCAAGAAGAGTTTACGCACCAAGCTATCGCCGCAACCGTGGCGGCGGATGCGGCCGACGTCGGCCCGGGTTTGCGTGCGGCGGCGGCACAATTCAAATTGCACTTCGTGCGGTTAGCTACCGAGACATATCGCCTCGCGGGTCGCATCGAAACGCGAAAGCACCCGGCCGTGAATGCGCTGATCGCGGCCGTGCGCGCGCAAGCCTCCCAGCTCCCCGGATACTCACTTCCGTAGGAGAGCCCTCTGCCGTGTTGAGACGAGCCCGACGGGTCTGAACCGCCTCAGGTTTTCGGCGAAGCTTTGATCGCGACGGGTTTAGCGCGCTTGCGTTTCGGCAGACGCCAGTTCGCGCCAAAGCCTTCGGCCACGAGCGCCGCACCGTAGAGCACCAGCGCCCAAATGACAAACAGCGTGACAATCAATACGGGAAAGGCGATAAACGCACCGTAGAGCGACTTCAGCTGCTGCATTTGCGCGAAGTAATGCGTGATGACGTACCGAGCAAGCTCGATCAAGGCCGTGATGAGCGTCGCGACAAAAAGCGGTGACCGCCAAGAGGGCGAGTGCGTCGGCCCCCATCGATACAAGAGCGCCAGCGCCGCGATCAGGGGCACACCAATTTCGATAGGATCAAAGGTGCTCTGCAAAATCTTTCGCAGTGACGGCATCAAATTGATGAGAAATCCCTCAATGAAACGAATCACCCAGTACAGCGCGCCGACCACCACAGGCACTGCGATCAGCAGCACTACGACGCCCCGCACGTAACCCCACACGCTGCGTTTGGGCGAACCCCAGATGCGATCCACCGCAGAGTCCAACGCGAGCGCTTTAAGCAGCAAATCGCCGACGATGATGACCACGCCGGTTTGCCCCAGCCCGCGTGCATTGGCGCGAAGTTTGTCGACTACAGCAACGACTTGTTTAGCTGTATCGGGAAACAAATTGGTGAACAAAAAATCACGGAACGCCGCGTCAGCTGCCTTGATGATGCTGCTCTGCTGCGAAAGCCAAAACAGCACACCGAGCACCGGCAACAACGCCAACAGCGAGAGAAAGGCGAGATAGCCAGAAAATATAAAACCGTCGCCTTTGATGAAACGACGAAGCGCGCGCCAGAGTGTCAAAACTGCGTCCTGCTAAACGTGTTCGCCGCCATTGACGTGAATCTCAGCGCCGTTGATATACGAGCTTGGCGATGTGCACAAAAAATAGATCAGTTGCGCGACTTCAGAGGGCGTGCCTAGGCGCTTCATCGGAATTTCTTTTTCCACCAACTCAGCGGTGCCCGGCGACAAAATGGAAGTATCGATTTCGCCCGGTGCGATCGCGTTGCAACGCACGCCATGCGGACCAAAGTCGTGCGCCATTTCTCGTGTCAGCGAGGCGAGTGCGGCCTTCGATGTCGCGTACGCCACGCCCGCAAATGGATGTACTTTGCTGCCCGCAATCGAGGTGACGTTAACGACGCTGCCCTGCGCGGCCTTGAGCTCATCGAACAGCCCGCGCGCGAGCAATGCGGTGGCGAATAAATTGACGTTGAATACGTTTTGCCAAGTCGCCAGATCGGTCGCCAAAACGCCCATGCGTTTACCGCCGGGAAGCTTCGGTGAAATGCCTGCGTTGTTCACGAGCGCAAACAGTTTGCCGCCCGATTCGGGCTCGGCGACCTTCGCGCGGATCTGCGCAATGGTGCTGTCGTAATGCTCGATGTCGTTCAGGTCGGCCTGAATATGGTCCTTCTGGCCCTGCGGCCACGGGCAAATTTTGTCGAACGGCTGCCGCGACACCGTGATCACTCGCCACTCAGCGGCGTGAAAATGTTTAACCGTAGCGTGGCCGATGCCGCGCGAGGCACCGGTGAGGAGGAGCGTTTTTTTTGTGGTGACCATAGGGCGATTGTAGGCGGGCAACGTGCTTGCGAGTGTGAATCGGCGCTGACATAGCGCGGGCGTAACTCCAGAAGGCTTGCCTCTAATGTCATCGTATATAACTTTTTATCGCCATCGACCGCCCTACGGTCGTTTACCGCGCATAAATCACGTAGTCGATAAGTCAATAAACTAAGCCGCGATGACCAACTGGCGGTCGATGAACGGTAAAAGCTGTACCGATGTCAACGCAATTTCGGAGTGGCAGCGACGCTCTAAAAACCCCATTCATCCCGCACGCCGCGTCTTTCGCAAGATCAAAATGGTTAGCGGTATGGCGATCGGGCACTGCTGACACGCAGAGCGCGTCGAAATACAGCAACGCTACGGCGCAAAGCCTCAAACCGCTCAACGCAACACGTACCGAATCATTCGCAAGCTCGGCGCGCCCTTCATGAGCGCCGAGAAAAAACCACATGCGTGGCTAGTGACGAGCTTTCGTGCTTCGTGCAGGCGTACCCCAAGGCGGGAAGATTCACACCGTCAAAGAGCCGCTCACCGGAGCCGAGCAGGACGGGCGAAATGGCGATGTGCATTTCGTCGATCAGGCGTTGGCGAAGATACTGTTGAATGACGTTGACACCGCCGCCCACGCGCACGTCCTTGCCGCCTGCCGCCTCGCGGGCGCGCTCAAGCGCGACGACAGAGCCTTCGGTAATAAAGTAGAAGGTCGTCCCGCCTTCCATGACGAGCGGCGCACGTGCGTGGTGGGTCAGCACGAACACCGGAACCTGATAGGCAGGATTTTCGCCCCACCAACCACGCCAGCTCTCATCCGGCCAAGGCCCACGAACGGGACCAAACATGTTCCGGCCAAGGAGCCATGCGCCGATATTCTGGAAACCACGCGCAGCAAAGTCTTCATCAACGCCCGTTTCTCCGCCATCGTTACCGAACACATGCTTCTGAAACGTTCGGGTGGGCAAAGCCCACCCATGAAGCGAAGCGCCGCCCACGCCGAGTGGGTTGTGCAGGTCTTGATCCGGGCCAGCCCCGAATCCGTCAAGTGAAATGGTGAAACTTTCTACGCGAAGTTTGGACATATTGAATCCCGTAAGTGTCAGCAACAATCGAAATGCGGTGACGTGCCGAACGAAACATGCCGGACGATGCGGCGTTACAGGCGCATTTCTAAACGCAACGCCGTCGACAGCGCCGTTTTACCCACGCTGACAATGGTCTGCCGCTGTCCTGCGTCAATGGTCGATGCCGTAGTGATCGTGTCAATCGGGCCGAGATTGGAGAACGAAAGGCGCAGCTTGGTCGTTGGGTTAATGGTCCACAAGGCAAACGCGTCGAATACGCGTTTGGTACTCAGGCGTTGCACTTGATCGGTCGTGAGTTGCGTTTCGTAACCGGGCACCCACGCGAAGTTTCCGCCCAGCGTAATCGGCGCGCCGCTGAGTTTGTAATCGAAGCCGATATTCGCCGTGCCGTTGGGTTGCGAATCGATGCGATTTTTCGGTCCCGGCACTTCGGCGACGTGCGAATCAAACACGCTGAAGTTGACGCGGAAGCTCACGGCCGGTGCGTCATCCATCAGTTCGCGAAGCTGAAATTTCGCATCAAACTCCACGCCGCGCGTCGTGGCGTCGCTGACATTTTGAGGGCGGCTCACATAGCGCGGAACCGGTGCCCAAGAAACGGTTTCGAGCGCAGAAACGCTACGAATCAAGTTCTTGATCCGCCGCTCAAAAAGATTCACCGACGCGATGCCGCCGGACTTAAAGTAGTGCTCAAACGCAAGGTCAACGCCGTGCGCTGTTTCGGGCTTGAGATCAGGATTACCAACGCGATCCGGCGTGATTGCAGTGTTCGTGCCAGGCACTGGATAAAGCGTATTTAGCGTCGGACGCGTGCCCAGTTGACCGACATTAGGCGGACGATAACTTTGCGTTACGCTGAGGCGCAATTGGTCTCGGCCAGGCGCGGCGAAGCGCCACACCAGATGGCCCAAGGGCGAGAGCACCTTCGATTCATTGACGAAGCTGTCGCTCGCATTCGCGCTCTCGGTGCGAATGGTTTCGTAGCGCAAGCCGACGTTCGCCGACCAGTTTGGCGCAGGGTCAAATTCGTCTTGCAGGTACATCGCGATGCGGCGAGTTTTGACGTTAAACGCGGTGCCTAAATCAGCAAGTTGCTGCACACCATTCAACGTCGTGACGGAGTCTTCGCGCCAGTTCACGCCTTCCATCTCAAAGCCAGCCGTGGTCGCGTGCGACGGCTCGCCCCAGTTGCGCACCACCTTAGCGTTGGCGTTCCACGAGCGGTCACGCGTGTTGTTGTCGACCGTTTGTAGCAACGACGTGTCGCCATTGGCTGCAAATTGCGACGACACGCTGTGGTTGTCACTTTGGTAGCCGCCACCGCCCGCACGAAGCTCGTAGCGCGTTTGCGCATCGAATCGCTTGTTCAAATTTGCGCCCATACGCAACATGTCGAAGGTTCCGTTCGACGTACCACTGCGGGTCGCGTAGGGTGCGGGCTCGGTTCCGAAGAGTTGCGTTAGCGTGCCGGAACTCGAATTGTTGAATTCGTTGTGCACACTAAAGCCTTGCAAGCCAAACTGTTCACCGTTTCCGAGACGCCATTGCAAGCGGCCGCCGGCATGCACGCTTTTGCGATCGGTCTCGGATTGCCCAAACGAGTTTTGCTCGGACAAGTGTGCGCCCGTGAGTGCGTCGTCGTATGTTGTCGTGCTGTAGGTGTCGGTCAATTGTCGCGTGCGTGAAACCGACACATTGGCGGTGTAGGTGCCGGTCTCGCCCAAGGTATCGTTGCGCGCCCAAGAAAATGTCGGCGAATAGAGCCCACGATCAAGCACGAGGCTCGGCCGAAAATCGTTGTTCGTTTGTCGCAGCGGTTCGCGCAGGATGATGTTGATGGTGCCCGCGATGGCGCGCGCGCCCGTTTCGGCGGTGGGCGCGCGAAAGATTTCGATGCGCTCAACCTGCTCCGGCGTGATCGACTCCAACGAAAAGCCAGGAGGGATTCGCTGTCCGTCCAACAAGATTTGTGTAAATCCGCCGCCCATGCCGCGCATCGCAATCGGCCCGCCACGACCAGGGCGACCACCTTGCGTGGCACCGGGCAAGCGGCGCATCACGTCGCCAAGATTACTGTCGCCATATTGCTCAATTTCTTCGCGCGAGATGATGATTTTCGCGGCAGTAGAGTTGCGACGCTCTTCGGTCGCTTGATTCTTGCCTGTGATTTCGATGGCGTCCACGCGTTGTGGTGGCGCGCTCGCGGGACGGTCTTTGCCCTGTGTAACCGGCGGCTCGGCGGTGGTCGAAGGTGGCACCGCCTGCGGTGTGGGTGCCGGTGTTGCGTCCTGGGCGAGCGCGTAGCTCGCGAGCGAACCCGCGACGGCGACAGCAAGAAGTCGGTTTCGACGCGGAAAAGTTTTTGATTTCATAAGGGAGATTTTAAAGACGAGCCAAGGTGCGGACGGCTAGCGCAGCGCAGTGGCTGGTAACTAGATGTAACACCGCGAGCACGTGCCCGAACGTTGCAAAATGTTAGTCGGGCGCGCCAAGCACCAGCGTAATCGTGATCGGCGACGTGGTGAAGTCATACGCTCGTTGTATGACCTTGAAAAAAACCGGAGGTTCATCGAGCGTGACGCGCATTGAGTCTCCGACTTGCGGCATGGTCATACCCGGCTCAGCATTGGTCGAAAAAGTGAACTCCGTGCTGTGTACAAGGCGCTGTGCGGTGGGAGTCAGTGTGAGTTTGAGTTCCAATTGATGGCGTCCGAAGTGAGGGCTATCGTTATGGCAGACAGCTTACAGGATAGGGTTAGCTGTATCGTGACGAACGTCGTTGACGCCCACATTCATGTGACACACGAGATCGCGCTGAATAATGCCTACGTCAGCCAACGTTAGCCAACATCAGCCAACACTAGGCATCGACTTTTCCAATTTTTGGCCTGAAATCACCGCCTGGCGGTCGTTTACGCTAAAAAGCTGATCGTCCAAACCGGTATCTCACTCACTCGCGCGACAGCCTCGCCCGCTAGACTGAACGCACGCAAATTTCGCTCTACAGAAACACAACATCATGACCCACAGAATCGCAGTGATCGCCGGCGACGGCATTGGTAAAGAAGTGATGCCCGAAGGTATTCGCGTACTCGAAGCCGCCGCCAAAAAATTCAACATTGATTTGCAGTTCGATCACTTTGATTTTTCGTCTTGGGATTACTACGAAAAACACGGCAAGATGATGCCGGACGATTGGAAAAAACAAATCGGCGGCCACGACGCGATTTACTTTGGCGCGGTGGGCTGGCCCGAGAAAATCGCGGACCACGTTTCGCTTTGGGGCTCGCTGATTTTGTTCCGCCGCGAGTTCGATCAGTACGTGAACCTGCGCCCAGCGCGCTTGATGCCGGGCGTCACCGCTCCCGTCGTGAAAAAAGATGGCTCGCCGTACAAGGCGGGCGAGATTGATTTCTACATCGTGCGCGAAAACACTGAGGGCGAATACTCGTCCGTCGGCGGCCGCATGTTTGACGGCACCGAGCGCGAATTCGTGTTGCAGCAGAGCGTGTTCACGCGCACTGGCGTGGATCGCATTTTGAAGTTCGCATTCGACCTCGCTCAGAGCCGCCCGAAAAAACACATCACGAGCGCCACGAAATCCAACGGCATTTCTATCTCGATGCCGTACTGGGACGAGCGCGTAGCCGAGATGGCGAAGAAGTATCCCGAACTCACGCAAGATAAGTTTCATATCGATATTTTGAGCGCGCATTTCGTGCAACGTCCGGCGTTCTTCGACGTGGTTGTCGCGAGCAATTTGTTCGGCGACATCCTCTCGGATTTAGGCCCCGCGTGCACCGGCACCATCGGCATCGCACCCAGCGCAAACATCAACCCCGAGCGCAAATTTCCGAGCCTGTTCGAGCCGGTGCACGGTAGCGCGCCGGACATCGCGGGTAAAGGTGTCGCGAACCCCATCGGCCAAATATGGTGTGGCGCGATGATGCTCGAATGGCTTGGCCACAAAACGGCGCACGACGCCATCCTCGCTGCATGCGAAGCGAGCACTGCTAGCACCGTAAAAACCGGTGACCTCGGTGGCACGGCGTCGACGAGCGACGTGGGCAAATTTATCGCAGAACAGCTACGCTAACGTTTTCCGGATTGACTGGAGTTCACCATGACCGCCCGCCCCGACACATTTCCGTTTAACGCCGATCAATCTGCTGCTCTGTTGGCGCGTGCCACAAAACAGTGGGACACAGACATTGTTCCGCAGCTCATTGAGTACGTGAAGCTGCCCGCGAAGTCTCCGGCCTTTGAAGCGGAGTGGAAGCGGAGCGGGCAAATTCAGCGTGCGATTGACCAGGCACAAAAGTTTGTCGCGGCGCAGCCCGTGAAAAACATGACGCTGGAAGTCATCACGCTCGAAGGCCGCACACCCGTGCTCTTCTTCGATATTCCAGGCACGGGAACGAAATCCACCGGCAAGACCGTGCTTCTGTATGGTCATCTCGACAAGCAGCCAGAAATGGCCGGTTGGCGCGAGGATTTAGGGCCGTGGACGCCGCTCGTGGAGGACGGCAAACTCTATGGACGCGGCAGTGCGGACGATGGCTATGCGGTGTTTGCGGCGCTCGCAGCGATCATTGCGCTCGACGCAGAAAATATTTCGCGTCCGCGCTGTGTAGGTTTGATCGAAACCTGCGAAGAGTCGGGCTCATTCGATTTGCCACCGTACCTCGATGCGCTGGCTGCACGCATGGGTGACGTCGGCCTCGTCGTCGCGCTCGATTCGGGTGCTGGCAACTACGAACAGTTGTGGGCGACGACGTCGCTGCGTGGTTTAGTTAACGGCACGATGACCGTGCGCATGCTGACCGAAGGCGTGCACTCGGGCGACGCTGGCGGCGTGGTTCCCAGCACATTTCGTATCGCGCGACAGCTGCTGGATCGCATCGACGATTCGGCCACGGGCGTGACGAAATCACCGGTGTTCAACGCGCCGATTCCCGAAGAGCGTCTAACCCAAGCTCGCCAAGCATGTGACATTTTGGGTGACGTGGTATGGAAGCGTTTTCCTTGGCAGAGCTGCGGCGGCGCGCATGAATTTACGCTGCCCACGAGCAAAGATCCGGTGGATGTGATTTTGAATCGGACATGGCGCGCGTCGCTCTCCGTGGTGGGGGCCGACGGGTTGCCGGCGACCAACGCAGCGGGGAACGTGTTGCGACCGTATACGGCGCTGAAACTGTCGCTGCGGATTCCGCCCACTGTTGATGGCGCAGAAGCTGCTGCTGAGGTGAAGCGCCTCGTGGAGCACAACACGCCGTACAACGCGCAAGTGAGCTTCGCGGCCGATAGCGCCGCGACGGGCTGGAACGCACCCGCATTCGCGCCATGGCTGACAGTCGCACTCGATTGCGCGTCGATGCACTACTTTGGCCGCCCTGCAGCCTACATGGGTGAAGGCGGCACCATTCCCTTCATGGGCATGCTCGGCGCGAAATTCCCTGATGCGCAAATGCTCGTCACCGGCGTCCTCGGACCGAAATCAAATGCACACGGCCCAAATGAGTTTTTGCACATTGAGTACGCGAAGAAGGTGACGGCGGCGACGGCGCTAGTGATTGCGGCGGTTTAGCGCGCTAATCTGCACCTGTGGGAGCGGGCTTGCCCGCGATGGGCCGCACAGTCGCTTGGTGCCACGGGGAGCGCGGCCAAGTCCGCGCCTACAAGTTAATTGGGCGAACGGGGCGAGCACGCTCCCACAACAGCCATGTCTCCTAGTAAACCAATCTCGCTCAAGGTCGCCGCTTACGGTCGCCGCCTCGTCAATTGCAACGCTAAATCGGCTTTTCCAACGACGATGTTTTGCGCCTCCGATTCGACATCACCGGGCTGCGGTGCGGCGTCGCCGGATTGCGAAAGCCGCGCACGAATGCTTAGCCTTTTTGCCCCAGACAACTTCTGACCAGGCAGCATTGAATCTTCGTCAGACAAGGCGAAGCTGAGCGGAAAGGTTGAGGCTGCAATACGTTTTGCCGCGAGCGGTGCACCTGCGGATTCGCCATCGCGCACGATCACAAACACCGCCGCATTCTTACCTTGCGGCGCGTCCATGCCCCTCGCTAATGCCACTTTACCGCTGAGTAACACGGCAGTTTCGGCCACAGGCGTGAGGCCTGTAGAACCTACCGCCGATGCGGGCCTTGTTGCGGATGCGCTACTCACCGCGCGTTTCTTTGCGGCATCGAATTCGGTGCGCAGCAGTTCGTCAGAGCTGGTCGCGGCGCCCGCTTTCTCAAACGCAACGATGGCTTCGGTGTCGCGCCCTAACTCTACGTAACTGCGCGCTAGCAACGCCCAGCCCGCGCGATCATCGGGTGTTTTTTCTTTCATGCGCTTGGCGAGACGTTCGGTCATTGCGGCAAGATCGCCACCAGCAGGCGCTGCCGCGACACTCATTGATGACGCCGCTGTAGCGCCGCCTTTAACGCCCAGCGAGGCAGCAAGCGCGTCCACCGCGGGCGTTGCACCCGCCGATCCCGACTGAGCCATCGGCGGTGGTGTCGGCGCACGATCAGTCACGGCGTAGAGCACCGCAACGCTCGCTAGCAGCCCCCCGGCCACCGCAAGCAACACCAATGGCGCGCGCGTTCGTTTAGGGAGGTTTTTGTCTGCGCTAGGCGCATTGGACAATGTGCGGCGAACGTTGAACCACCAAGCAATCGCAGCTATTGCAATGCCCGCCGCGAATGCGCCAAATACGGCCGCCAACAATACAAACGAGTCATTCATGCTTAGAAGTCGTACCGATAGCCGATGTAATAGAAAAGGAGGTTGCTGTTTTGATTAACCGACGCCGAATTAGATCGGCTCAGCTCCCAGCTCGCTTCGGCGTCAATGTAAATCTTTTCGGACCAACGATACGAGCCGCGAAGGCTTGGGCTCCAACGCGTGAGCGTCTGACCATTGGTCGAGACTTGGCGGAACCAACGAACGACAGGCTCCACCGTCCATTGGCTTGCAATGACGAAGCGTGGATTGAACGCTACGAGCCATCCGTTATAAGTTGGCGCTGACAAGTAGCTGCCGTTGACCACAAAGACATCGGACGGCCCCCACACGCTGCTGGCAATCAGTTGTCCGGTGACTGTTTTGATCTGACCACTGGCGTCAGATGCCGGCATGGCAGGGGTTGCACCCGTGCCCGAAACGCTAGAAATGCGGTAGTCCAAACCCGCCTGCCAGGTCTTGGCAAACGGCACCGTGAAGCCGAGCGACGCCACGCGTGATGTGGCAGTCAACGCACTGGCGTAGCTTTGCGCCGTGCGAAGATTGACCTGTCCCATCAAGTCGGCCAAGGTAAACGCGTTGACACCCGCCATTCCGTTAGTGAGCTGCAACGGTGGCGATGCACGGAAGTCGTAGAGTGCGTTGAACGTAACAGTGTCGGGCACGGTGTAGGTCGCCTGCACCGAACCGATATTGACGCGACGGAACAGGACGTCATAGTCGAACGTTCCAATGGTATTGACGCGCTCGGTGTTGTAGCGAAGCTCAGTGCCGAAAGCACGACGATCCGCGTAGGGACCTGCACGTTGCTCTATCCCGTAAACGGTTGCACCGAAATTGGGCAGAATGCCTTCCGCGTCCACGCTTGCGCCATAGAAGGCCTTACGCTCACCGGGGGTGACGTCAGACGGAGTGCCCGCAACAAAATTGACCTTCCATGTTGGAGAGAAAGCGTAATTGCCGGAAATTCCATCAAAGCGATAGAGCACACCAGCGCCAGTGGGGCTTTGACGACCAAGACGAACGCCATAGTGATCGGCTTGATTTTTCACGTCAGCATATGCTGCGGTCAGGCGATTGCGACTAGCGATATTTTTTAGGAAACTCGCGGTATAGGTATCGCGCACGGACATGCGCGTTTCCCAATCACCGGAACGAATCCTCGCGTTAAGATCAAGATTGGTAACGAGCGAAGACTGATCTGTGCCTGTAATCGTCTGTTGGTCAATCGTCGTTGCATTGGTCGCAGGCGTGACAATGATGGTGCTAGTGTCAATGCGCGACTGGCCACCGTAGTAGCTCTGAGAAACGCTACCCCACAGGGTGGTCGATGAAGGCTTGCTTTTGCCCGTCTGGGTTGACGCAACAGTCGGCGCACGATCCAGCTCTAGCAGACGCTGACGAACACGCGTCGCGCCGTCACTTGTCGGATAAAGCTTTAAGTACATTTCGTACTCTGCTCGTGCCGCCTTGGTCTGCCCTAGGCCTACGCGGGCAGCGCCAATCAACTCCTGTGCTTCGAGCGTAGTTTCATTTTGCGGCAGATTCAGCAGAATGTTGAACTGAGCTAACGCGGTGTCGTAATCTTTTCCGTCTAAGGCTTTTTTTGCACGCTCCAGAATAGAACGCGTTTCAGCACTTGCAAGGGCCGTTGGCGGAGTCGATGAAACCACCGCTGGAGGCTCGGGCGTCGGCGTAGAAGGAACGGGTTCAGTAGCCTTCGCGGGCGCGGGAGTCACGGCGGGGGCGGGAGCAACGGCCACGACAGTGGCACGCTCCGCTGGCGACTGCAGCGAAGGTAACGTCAGCAGGAGACTACGCCCGTTCCCGCCCAAACGAACGGTGGGCTTGACCGACTGGCTAAACACCACATCTAAGCGACGAATACCGGTTTGATTCAGCGGTGAATAACTGACCGTAAACGGCACGACGGGTGAGTTCGGGGGCGACTTTCTCGCCTCCTCCACAATCCGAGCGACCGCCTCGTCGGATTGTGTAATTTGAAAGAAAACCTCAAGCGTCTTGCCGTTCGCAGACACCGCATTGCGCACCAATCGAATCTGTGCAGCAAGCTTTATGGTGACCTCCGCGCGGCTTCCCACAGCACGAACCTCGATGTCATCAATAAGTTGCGCACTAGCACTCGCCATTAGCAAGAAATTGACCGCGATGACAACGCACCACGCAAATCGTTTAAACATAGTTATCTTTCTTCGTTATCAAATTACCAATCGCCGGTCGGTCGATGCTCTGACGTCCGTGACTTTGAAATTGTTGTCATCGTCGCGTTCGTGTACTCGTGACACGAACCCGCACAATTTTTCAGCTCAGCAACCGTGTAGAGCAGACGCGGTGAGTTCACCTTGACGTGTTGGTGCTCACCAAATTTGCTGGCGTGACAGCCTGCGCAGTCGGGTTTGTACGCGGCGTTTTTCCATGCAATGACTTCGTTGTTCGTCGTGTGGCAGGTGTTGCATGTCCTAAACGTATGCGCCTTGTAGCCGATGCTGATGTGGCTGTACGTGTTAGCGGGCGACCAAACTGTTGTGCCGTGACACGAGTCACAACTACGCGTCGTGATGAAGTGGCCCTGATTTTTGGCCTGAGCATTGACAGACGTGTACGCGCCACCGTGACAGGTTGCGCAGTTTCCCGCAGCTATCGGTCCGGTCGTTCCGGTGTGGCTCATGACTGCTGGCTTGAACGATGAGAAATTCTTGTGACAGGTGTCGCACTGCGCTGCAGTGGGAATGTGCGTTGCCGTTTTGAACACCCGTGATGCCCCACCTGCAACGTGACACGTTGAACACGTACCGGCAGCAGTGGCAGGGTGAGCAAAACTTGCCCCCGTCCACACTGTCGTCGAGCGATGGCAGGTATCGCACTGCGCGGTTGTCGCGACGTGATTGGGCGGCTTAGCCAGCGCGTTGACCGAAATGTACGCACCGCCATGACAGGTGGAACAGTTACCCGTCGACAAAGGCCCAGTTGTGCCGGTGTGGCTCATCACTGCGGGTTTGAATGACGAGTAGTTTTTGTGGCAAGTGTCGCACTGCGCAGACGTTGGAATATGTGTGGCTGTCTTAAAAACTCTCGATGCGCCACCGGCCACGTGACACGTCGAGCAGGTGCCGGTGGCCGTTGCTGGATGAGCAAAGGTAGCTCCAGTCCACACAGTGGTTGATCGATGACAGGTGTCGCACTGTGCGGTCGTCGACACGTGTGTGGGGCCTTTGACCTGCGCGTTGACAGAGACGTAAGCCCCGCCGTGACACGTCGAGCAATTACCAGAGGCGATGGGACTCGTCGTACCCGTGTGGCTCATGACGGCCGGCTTGAACGACGAATAGTTTTTATGGCAAGTGTCACACTGAGCAGCGGTCGGAATGTGGGTTGCTGTCTTAAATACTCTCGATGCGCCGCCGGCAATGTGACAACTGGAACACGTACCCGTCGCCGTGGCAGGATGCGCAAATGTCGCTCCGGTCCACACGGTCGTAGAGTTGTGGCAGGTGTCGCACTGCGCCGTAGTCGTTACATGTGTGGCCGTCTTCGCTTGCGCATTGACCGCGGTATAGGCTCCGTTGTGACAGGTCGAGCAATTGCCCGAGGAAATCGGCCCGATAGTGCCCGTATGGCTCATAACCGCCGGTTTGAACGACGCATAGTTCTTGTGACACGTATCGCACTGGGCCGACGTCGGAATGTGCGTCGCGTTCTTAAATACTTTGGATGCGCCGCCGGCGACGTGGCACGTTGAGCAGGTGCCAGTAGCCGTCGCTGGGTGCGCAAATGTGGCGCCCGTCCATACTGTGGTCGATTTGTGACAGGTATCGCACTGTGCCGTCGTCGAGACGTGGGTTGCGGACTTAGCTTGCGCATTAACAGAGGTGTAAGCCCCGCTGTGGCATGTCGAGCAGTTACCCGAAGCGATCGGACCGTTCGTACCGGTATGGCTCATGACGGCGGGTTTGAACGACGCGTAGTTTTTGTGACATGTATCGCACTGGGCCGATGTCGGAATGTGCGTCGGGTTCTTGAATACCTTCGATGCGCCACCGGCGACGTGGCAGGTTGAGCAGGTGCCCGTAGCCGTTGCAGGATGTGCAAATGTGGCCCCCGTCCATACTGTGGTCGATTTGTGACAGGTGTCACACTGTGCTGTGGTGGACAGGTGGGTCGGAGATTTAGCCTGCGCGTTTACGGCTGTGTAGGCACCGCTGTGACAGGTTGAACAATTACCAGCGGAGATCGGCCCCGTCGTACCCGTGTGGCTCATGACGGCCGGTTTGAAAGACGCGTAGTTTTTGTGACACGTATCGCACTGCGCAGATGTCGGAATATGCGTTGCGGTTTTGAATACTCGCGACGCACCTCCAGCAACGTGACAGCTCGAACAATTCCCCGTCGCAGTGCCCGGATGAGCAAAGCTCGCACCTGTCCATACGGTAGTTGATGAGTGGCAGGTGTCACACTGCGCGTTCGTCGATACATGTGTCGCGGTTTTGACCTGAGCGTTTACGGCCGTGTATGCACCACTGTGGCACGTAGAACAATTCCCTGCGGCAATCGGGCCGCTGGTGCCGGAGTGGCTCATTACAGCGGGCTTGAAGGTGGTGGTGTTTTTGTGGCACGTGTCGCACTGCGCCGTCGTCGGGACGTGCGTCGAATTCTTGGGCAATCCAGAACCGCCGGTGACGTGACAGGTTGAACACGTCCCGGTTGCGGTTGCGGGATGCATGTACGTCGCAGGCAACCATCCCGAAATTCGATGGCAGGTATCACAACTTGAAGTCGTCGATACGTGCGATATTGATTTTCCACGCGCGCTTGTGCCGTCGTGACAAGTCGCACAAGTGCCAGCCACGACCGAAGAATGATTAAACGTGGCCGGAGACCAGGCAGTCGTTCTATGACAGGTGTCGCAACTTTGTGTTGTCGGCAAATGCGTAACGCTCTTACCTTTTGCAGCCGTTCCGTTATGACAGGACACACAGCTTCCCGCGACTACACCGGCGTGACTAAACGTGGCAGGCAGCCAACCACTCGTGCGGTGGCAGCTGTCGCAACTCTGCGTTGTGGCAACGTGATTAGGTGTCTTGCCTTTCGCGGCGGTACCGTTGTGGCACGTCGCGCACGTTCCGGCAACAACACTGGTGTGGTTGAACGTGACGGGAGTCCATGCCGTCACTTTGTGACACGTGTCACAACTATCGTTGGTCGCGATGTGAGTGGCGGTCTTGCCGCGTGCGGTGCTGCCGTTGTGACAAGTCGTGCAGGTGCCAACAACGACTCCGGTATGTGAAAAGAAAGCAGGAGTCCAACTACCAATTTTGTGGCAAGTGTCGCAACTTTGTGTTGTGGGTAAATGCGTCGCGGATTTGCCTTTAGCAGTGCTGTTATTGTGGCAACTAGAACAGGTCCCCGGCACGACCGCAGCGTGGCTGAACGATGCCGGAAGCCACGCATTGGTTTTGTGGCAGGTGTCGCAGGATTGCGAAGTCGCTAAGTGCGTTGCGGTCTTGCCACGCGCGGTCGTGCCGTTATGGCAGGTGGCGCAGGTCCCCGCGACGACTTCGGCGTGGCTAAACGAAGCCGGCGACCATGAGCTCGTTGTTTTATGGCATGTATCGCAACTCTGCGTCGTGTTGACGTGATTTGCGGATTTGCCGCGCGCCGAGCTGCCGTTGTGGCAAGTGCTGCAACTGCCACTCACGACAGATGCATGGCTAAACGTCGCGGGGGTCCAAGCATTGATTTTGTGGCAGCTGTCACAGCTTTGAGTCGTCGAGATGTGATTGGCCGATTTGCCACGTGCAGCAGTGCCGTTGTGGCAGGTTGCACAAGTGCCCGAAACCACCGCGCTGTGATTAAACGTGGCCGGCGTGAATGAGGTTGTTCTGTGGCATGTGTCACACGGCGCAGAAGTCACGATGTGATTGGCTGATTTACCTTTTGCCGTAGTGCCGTTGTGGCACGTCGAGCATGCGCCAGCCGCGACAGCCGTGTGGCTAAATTTCGCGCCTAACCATGTGGTTGTTTTGTGGCAGGTATCGCAAGTGGAGTTGGTCGGCACATGAGCCGACGACATCGGCGTCGCGACCACGCGAGAGCCGGTAGCGTGACATCCTTCACACGTTTTGGGTGTGCCCTTGAAAACGCCTTTGACGTGACAAGTCTCGCAGGTAGCGCGCTCATGGGTGGAATCCAACGCGTAACCACTGGCATTGAGATGATCAAATTTCGCGGTGCGGCTCTGTCCAAATGCGAGGCCGCTAGCCATTAGCGCGCAAATCGCCAACAGGCTAACTAGCCACCTGAGTGCAACGTGGTTAATTTTGATCATTGTCGGGCCCCTTTTGCGCCAAGGCGCAGTGTTCGCCAGTCTTTGGTGTAATGGCATTGCTCGCAGCGGCGACCGAAGCCCCCGTTATGAACATCATCTCGCTGGTGACAGGTGTCGCATTTCGCGCCCATCACTGCACTCAACGGTTTGGTGTGACACGCTTTGCATTCGAGATTGCGATGTCCGCCATCAAGCACGAATTTCGTGCCACGGTCGTGGTCAAACTGCCACGCAAGCCACGTTCTGGTGACGTGGCAAGATTCGCATTTATCGCCCAACGTGCCTTTATGGACGTCCTCTTTTTTGTGACAACCCACACAGGTTTTCGGCGCTTCGCGGTAGCGCGCGGTCGCATGGCAAGACTTACACGTCGCGGTTCTGTGTCCGCCGGTCAATGGAAACTTTGTCTTGTTGTGATCGAAGAAGGTTTTCGTCCACTTTGTGTCAGCGTGGCACGTGACGCAGTCCTTGCCTAGCTCGCCTTTGTGGACGTCATCTTTTTGATGGCATGACACGCACGTCGTTTCTGTTTTCTTGGTGTAGAGCGGACCGGTGTGACACTTATTGCACGTCAAGGGCGAGTGACCACCCGACAACGAAAACTTGGTGAGCTTGTTATGGTCGAACGCATAGTCTTTCCAATCACGCGCGTTATGGCAGGTGTCGCAGCGATCACCGTAGTCACCTTTGTGGGTGTCGTCTTTTTGATGGCAGCTAACGCACGTTGTCGCGATGTTGCGATAGTGATCGGGCTTGGTGTGGCAAGTTTCACAACGTGCGGTCCGATGCTTATCCAGCAAAGGAAAGCGAGTCTTACTATGGTCGTAATTCGGCACCCGCCAGTCTCTCGAGCCGTGGCAACTTTGGCAGTCTTTACCTAGTGTCGATTTGTGCCGATCATCTTTTTCGTGACAAGCGAAACAGTCTTTCGGTGCGTTCTTGAAATTGGGCGATTTGGGGTGACACGATTTGCACTCGGCTTCACGGTGTTTGCCGTCGAGTTTGAACGACGTCGTCGAATGATCAAACTTTGATTCGGTCCATTTGCGCTCGGTATGGCAATCGCCGCATTGCGTCCCCAAAGTACCGAGATGCTTGTCATCTGCTTTGTGGCAGCTATTGCAAAGCGTCGGGAGTTTTAGCCTTGCTGGTGGCGCGGTGTGGCAGCTCTCGCACTTTGCCGTGCGGTGTTTTCCACGCAGCGCATACGTGGTGTCGGTGTCGTGATTAAACGTTGATTTCCACGTTTTCACACCGTGGCATGAATCACAGCGGTCCCCCAAGAAGCCTTTGTGTTTGTCGTCTTTTTTGTGGCAACCGACACAGGTAGTGGGCACACCTTTGTATTTGTTGGCGACGTGGCAGGTCGCGCACTTTAATTTCGCGTGGCTACCTTGCAATTCAAATTTAGTGTCCTTGTCGTGGTCAAAACGAATGTCCTTCCATCCGCTGGCCGCACTCACCGTGTGACAAGTTTCGCACTTGGTACCGAGGCTACCCTTATGAACGTCGTCCTTGCGGTGACATCCGTCGCAGAGCTTGGGAGACTCACGGTACTTTTTGTTCGCTGTATGGCAGCCTTCGCACTTGACTGTTTTGTGCGCACCGTCTAACCGGTATTCGGTTAGGCTGTCGTGCTTGAAGCCCGTTTTGTCGAGCTTTACGATGTCGGCCGCACGCCCTTTATGGTCGGTATGACAAGTTCGGCAGGCTGCGCGTTGCTGCTTGCCATGCAAACCGCGTTTCTGCTGTAAATCCGCATTGATGTCTTTATGGCAATCGACACACAAACGATCTTGTGCGTTTTTCTCAAACGGAACGTGGCAGCGCTTGCACTCTTCTTCAATCTTTGCGTGGCCGCGAATCACCTGCCCCGGCATCAACGCGGTCTCTAGGCTTTGTGCATGCGAGACGCCACCGAGCGCGAGAAGCATCGCACTCATGATGACCAGCCAGCAGCGTACAAGGCATTCATGGGTAAATAGCATCAATACAAATGCACCGCGACAATGTGCGCGATGGTTGCTAACACGAGCGTGACTACAAAAGGCACATGCGCGACGTGCCAAAGCGAGAAAAGCCTGCGAAAGAGCGCGAACTGCGCATACCGTTGGTTGGCTACAAGATACTGGCCCAGCAGCTGACGTTTGGCCGCGCGGCGCTCCGGTGAAAAGCCCGCGTGTTTGAGTGTGGTGCGGACATGCCGCTGCAACATCCACCGCGACAACGGGAGCCACAGCGCGCCCAAAGAGCCCATCGCAGACGCGTTGGCCAACCGGGCGCAGTGAGCAGCATATGCGGCAATTTCACGCGACACCGATGCATCCTTGGGCACCACCTTATCAACGTTTTGCGCGGCAGAGGTCACTGCCGTTGCAAGCGATTGCGCGGTCTCAAGCTCACCGTGCATGCCACGGTGAATGCCGCGATACAAAAAGCGGCCGATCACGCCGCTAGAGGCAACAACGACCATGCTCCAAAATGCCCAAGCCGCATTGAGTGAACGCATGTTGAGCCCTGAGTGCACGATGATCAACGCTGGCCCGAGTAGGCCGCAGATCATGTGCAAGCGAAACCAGAACTTGGCCGAACCGAACGACTGCACGGCGCGCACCCGCTTGAACACCGGATACGTGAAGAGCAAAAGCATGAGGCTCGCGCCGACAACTCCGATGTAATACCCGGCGTCAGTCGATGCAGCGAGTTGCGGCATTAAGGCGAGACTGTAGAGCAACCACGCCACAGCGCCTAAACCAGCGATCCACAAGAGGGGACGCAGCACAGCAATCGTCGGCACGGCCGCCAATCCGTCCGCATCTTTAACCGGATTCCCGGCGTTTACAGGCGTGCTCACAGCGGGCATCCGTCGGGCAAAAGGACGCGACCAAGACGTTCTCCAGCGCATAGTCCGCAGCACGCAGTGACGCGATTATTCGACGTGCCAACGCAATGTCTACTCGTCCGCTGTTGCACCAGTAATTCCATCTCAAAAAATGATGATGGAATTGTGCGTGTCGAAACTGAAACAGACCTTAAGTCGGTATGTCGTTTCAAATACGCTGGGCGCGTGGGCCTTTTCGTCACATTTTGACGCCAAGCGTGACAGACATAACTACGTTGACTCTCTCCCTAAAAAGCGAGTCATGCGCGAGCTGCGGCTACGCGTCGCGCCCCTGCTGCGTGTCGTTTGTGCCGATGGAATCTGAATTACCGTCGCTCGCAGACTTAAGGACAAGCGCGACGGCAAATCCCTTGCTGTGTCCAGGCGCAGGCGAGTAGAGTCGCATTTGCCCATTGTGCCGATCCACGACCGTGTTGACGATCGACAATCCGAGCCCATAGCCACCATGATTGTTCGACCGACGCACGTGGCGCGTAGTAATAACGTCGAGCGTAGCGGCGTCAACACCTGGGCCGAGATCACGGACGATGATGGTGGCAGGCTCCATCACCTTCACTTTCACTGAAGCCTCAGGCGCGTAGCGAAGTGCATTTTCGATGAGGTTTCGCAGCGCAAGTGCCAACGCGTCGGCGTCGCCGATTGTCGTGATCGGCTCATCGCGTGAAATTTGCACTTTCAGTCGTTTTGAAATTTCCGGGTCGCGCCAAAAATCTTCGGCGACGTCGCAGGCCAACGCCCCCAAATCGACCGTTTCTCGGACAAACGACGCCGACGACTCAGCCCGTGACATTTGCAACAACTTTTCGGCACGCCGCGCCAAGCGCTCTAGCGAAGCGGCGGCCTCGTCCATCGCCATTCGCGCCGTTTCGGGAAGCGACTGGTCAAGCGCATTGGCGAGCCGCAGTCGCGCGGCAGCCAATGGGGTACGCAGTTCATGCGCAGCATTTGCGGCCAACGAGCGTTCGATATCTAGCGCGTCTTTCAGGCGCGTCAGCAAGTGATTCGTACTGTCACAAATCATTTGCATTTCCGGGGGTAGACCTTTGCCACCGACCGGGCTCATGTTGGTCACGCCGCGCTTAGCGATTTCAGAAACCAAGCTCTCCACAGGCGCAAGCGAATGCTTTGTGACCCTACGGATACCCCACGCGATTCCCGGAAACACCGCAAGTAGCGGCAGCAGCGTCCAAATCCAGATGCTGACAAGTTCTTCACGGCGATGTGCGCGCGAGTCGGCCACATGGATGCGCAACGGTGCCGATGCGTGACGTAACGTAAATACACGCCAGCTCGGCGTGTATGCAAAACCATTGGCCGCATCGTTGCCCATCATCGGCGCGTCCGGCGCATCCTTCGAACGGAGTATTACGCGGCCCGACATCGCGACGATTTGATAGGTCAGGCTCGGCAGCAGCAGGTGCTCCGACGATACCGCTGACATGTCTCCCGCCAGCGCCATTTCAGGGATGGTGCTGAAGTACGAAGGCATTTCGTCGACCTCATGCGTGGCCAACTCCAACAAACGCAACGCGCTGGTGCGCAGCGACTCGTCGTACGCCTCTTCAATTTCCTCTTGGACGTAATACGTCACGCCGATGCTCATCACCAACCACATGAGCCCGAGCCAAAGCGACAAATCGCGTGTTAGACGCTGCGAAATTGTCCCCCGTGGAAACATCAGTCACCTTCTCCGGTCAAACGGTAACCCTGCCCGCGCAACGTTTGAATGCAATTCTTCCCTAGCTTAGAGCGCAGGTGACTGACAAAAACTTCGAGCGTATTGCTGCCAATGTCGTCGTCAAACCCATACAGCGCGCTGGAGAGCGCGGCCTTGGAATGCACGCGATCAGGTCTGGCCGCAAATACTCGAAGTAGCGTCCATTCTTTGGCCGTCAACACAACCGACTCGCCGCGCACCGTGACGATGCTTCGCGCAAGATCAACCACTAAGTCGCCGATGGTGATGACGGAGCTGGTGCCACTGAAGCGTCGCCGCTCGACCGCCCGCAATCGGGCCAACAGTTCTTCAGGATCAAAGGGCTTCACCAAATAGTCGTCTGCGCCCGCATCCAAACCGCGAATGCGATCCGAAATCAAATCTCGCGCGGTCAAGATAATGACGGTTGCGTCGGGATAGCGACGCCGCACCACCGGCAGCAAATCCAGACCGTCGCCGTCTGGCAAATGCAGATCCAAGAGCACGGCCCCCCACTCTGCCAGCGGCAACGCCAGCTTGGCAGCCGACAACGTGCCCGCAACATCCACCACAAAGTCGTTGGTACGCAGGAAGGACTCAAGCGCGCCAGCCAGTGCTGGATCATCTTCTACGAGCAAAATTCTCATCAGTGAGCGGAAGCCTTCTAGGTACCTTATTCCATTTCTAAATCAATAGGAGACTAGGCGCAACGACGCAGACAGTGCGTTAGCACGGCAAGGAGGAGCAACAACGTATCGTATTGATTTAGAAATGGAATTAAAACGTCCAACGCGGACGGTCTGCTATTACACAGCGCGTAGCTTAAGCCGGACTGAACTGCGAACGAATGGCCGGGCTTGCGGGGTATTCTCTGATATTCGCGGTGCTCACATCAAAGTCGTCATTAATGTGCAAAAGATTCAGGTGACTTTCAGGACGGCGACTTACCATCGCTTCTCCTTCAACCGATCATACTGCGCGCTTTGGATCTTTCGCTCCTGTACGTTGTGCCCCTCGTCGTCATGCTTGGCGTGTACGTCGGTCTGCGCAACCGTACGCGCTCGAAACACAAATCGGTGCAGGTTGCGGCGATCAAGGATGGGCGCACTGAGCCGCCATCGCTTCACCCGGTTATTGATCCGCTGGCTTGCATCGGTTCCGGGTCGTGCGTAAAAGCCTGTCCGGAGCAAGCGTTGGGCATGATTGACAATCGCGCGGTGCTCGTTGATCCCGCCTCGTGTATCGGGCACGGCGCGTGTATGGCGGCCTGCTCGTTTTCGGCCATCAAATTGGTTTTTGGCACCGAGCGGCGCGGCATTGACATTCCGAGCGTGAAGCCCAATTTCGAGAGCAACGTCAGCGGTATTTTTATCGCGGGTGAACTCGGCGGCATGGGCTTGATTCGTAAAGCCGCCGAGCAAGGTTGCCAAGCGGTGAGCTCAATCGGCGACTCTTTGAAATTGGCCGCCAAACGCGCCAAAGAATTTGATTGGGACGTTGTCATCGTAGGCGCAGGGCCTGCCGGAATCGCCGCCGCGTTGACCGCAAAATCAATGGGGCTCCGCTACGTGGTGCTTGAACAAGAGGCAGCGCTGGGCGGCACGGTGTTTCACTATCCGCGCCGCAAAGTGGTGATGACCGCTCCGGTGAATTTGCCGCTTGTGGGCAAGCTCAAGTTCGGCGAAGTGTCCAAAGAAACGCTCCTCGAAACGTGGCAACACATTCACGAGAGCCAAAAACTGCATGTCGAATTTTCGCAACCCATGCATCGCCTTACAAAAGTCTCTGACGGCTTTGTGATTCACTCGCCGACCCACAATTTCAGCACTGCGCGCGTATTGCTCGCGATTGGTCGGCGTGGCTCGCCGCGAAAGCTCGGCGTCGACGGCGAAGAGCAGTCGAAGGTGGTGTATCGGCTCACCGAGCCTGAGCAATATTCGGGACGCGATGTGCTGATCGTCGGCGGTGGTGATTCGGCGGTCGAAGCGGCGCTCGCCGTCGCCGACGCGGGTGCGCGCGCGGGGCTGAGCTATCGTGGCGATTCGATCTCTCGCGCTAAACCGAAAAATCTAGAGGCGCTGGCGAGTGCTGCACGCGATGGCCGCGTGCGCCTAATGATGCAGTCGCAGATCAACGCTATCGCTCAGGACCACGTCGAAATGACGTCGCCCGACGGCCGTAAGTCCATCGCCAACGATGACGTGATCGTGTGCGCTGGCGGCGTCCTGCCGAAAGACATTTTGGAATCCGCTGGCATCGCGTTCACCACCAAACGCGGCGAAGCGTAGGCGCAATCGCTCAAGCTAATAGCTTTAGGCCTTTAACGACAGCTGTGTGGTGCTTTCAAGGCATTTATTTAGGTAGTCGATAAATGCATTTTTTGCCTTGAAACGACCTACCAACTGTCGGTAGCACATAAAAGCCATTGCGCAAATGCGTGCTTCGGTCCGGGACTTTTCGGCGCGCGCCAGAAATTTCCGCACAAAAATGGCGACAATGCTGACATTCGCACGCCGGGCACAGCGTTTGCTCTTAGTGCATGCTCATTCACTGACTGTCGCCATTCATGACTATTCACGTCGCACTCAACCACATCACGCACTACCGTTATGACCGCCCGGTCGCGTTAGGCCCTCAAATAGTGCGTTTGCGCCCTGCACCACATTGCCGCACGCGCATCTTGTCGTACAGCCAACGCGTCGAACCGGCGGATCATTTCTGCAATTGGCAGCAAGACCCGTTCGCCAACTACATGGCACGGCTGGTGTTCGCCGAGAAAACGCGCGAATTCAAAGTCACCGTAGACGTGGTGGCCGAAATGTCGGTCTACAACCCGTTTGACTTTTTCCTTGAGCCCGCAGCCGAGAAGTTTCCGTTCACCTACTCAATCGACAGTAAAGCCGAGCTTGCGCCGTACTTGATCACCGCGCCGATGACGCCGCTGGTCGATCAATACCTCAAGAAAATCGATAAGAGCAAACGCCGCACGATTGACTTTTTGGTCGACGTGAACTCGATGCTCTACAAAGACATCCGCTACTTGATTCGTATGGAGCCCGGCGTGCAAACGCCCGAGCAAACGCTGACATTAAAGTCAGGCTCGTGCCGCGATTCGGGCTGGCTCTTGGTGCAATTGATGCGCCACCTCGGCGTCGCCGCGCGCTTTGTATCGGGCTATCTCATTCAGCTCACACCGGACGTGAAATCCATCGACGGCCCAAGTGGCCCCACCGAAGATTTCACCGACCTGCACGCATGGTGCGAAGTGTTCCTGCCCGGCGCCGGCTGGATCGGTCTCGATCCGACCTCGGGCTTGCTCGCGGGCGAAGGACACATTCCGCTCGCGTGCACACCACAGCCTTCGTCCGCCGCGCCGATTGAAGGTGGCGTCGACAAGAGCGAAGTGACGTTCGAACACCACATGTCCGTCTCGCGGATTTACGAATCGCCGCGCGTGACAAAACCGTACTCCGACGCGCAGTGGGAAAGCGTGCTCGACCTTGGCGAAAAAGTGGATCGCGATTTGGTCGACGGCGACGTGCGCCTCACGATGGGCGGTGAGCCGACGTTCGTGGCCGACCGTGACCGCGACGCGGCTGAATGGAACACCGCCGCGCTCGGCCCGACAAAACGCGGCTACGCCAACGCGCTAGTGCAAAAACTGCGCGCCGAATACGGCGATGGCGGTTTCCTACATTTCGGCCAAGGCAAGTGGTATCCCGGCGAGCAATTGCCGCGTTGGGCACTCTCTATTTTTTGGCGCAAAGACGGCGAGCCGGTGTGGAACAACCCGGATTTGTTTGCCGACGAAAGAAAGCCTTCGTCGTTCACCAGCGCCGATTCAGAGCGCTTCGTGAACACGCTCGCAACGAAGCTCGGTCTGCCCACAAAATTCATCACGCCGGGCTATGAAGACGCGTGGTATTACCTGTGGCGCGAACGGCGTCTGCCGGTCAACGTGGACCCGTTCGATGCGCGCCTTTCCGATGAATTGGAGCGCGCTCGTTTGCGCAAAGTGTTCGATCAAGGCTTGCCGCATCCGGTCGGATATGTCTTGCCGCTGATGGCAAACGATGGCGTAGCCCTGAATGGCGCGCGCTGGCAAACAGGCCCGTGGTTCTTCCGCGACGAGCGCATGTATCTCATCCCCGGCGACAGCGCGATGGGCTATCGCCTGCCGCTGGACTCGTTGCCGTGGACTACGGAGGCGGACGCGCCGCAAGTGTTTGAGCGCGATCCGTTCGATGCGCGTAGCGATCTGCCCGCCGCGCGAACGTTCGCGGAACGCTATGGCGTGATGCGCAGTAGCGCCGTAGCACCGACGGTGACGTTGCAACCGCAGCCCGCAGGAGCGGGCAGACCCTCCGACGTTCGTGGCGAGGCTGTCGACCTAGTTAGCGGCACTTCATCTTCAGGTGCTCGCGGAATGCCCGTTCATGGTTGGACAAGCTCACCACGAACGGAGTTTGGATCGGGGCCTGGCGTGAGTCCGAAGCTTGACGAGGGGTACAAACCTGCCACGTCCACGCTCCTACCCGCGCGGTTCGAATCGGCGCATTGGCTCACCAAAACCGCGCTCTGTGTTGAGGCGCGCGACGGCAATATCTATGTGTTCATGCCGCCGGTTGCGCGGCTTGAGGACTATCTTGATTTATTGAGCGCGATTGAAGCGAGCGCCGAGCAGTGCGATGTTCGCCTCGTGCTCGAAGGCTACCCACCGCCGCGCGACCCACGCCTGAAACTCCTCCAAGTCACGCCGGACCCCGGCGTCATTGAGGTGAACATTCACCCCGCACACAACTGGCATGAGCTGGTTGAGCACACGGAGTTTCTGTACCAAGCCGCGTTTGAAGAACATCTCGTCGCCGAGAAATTTGCGCTAGACGGCCGCCACACAGGCACCGGCGGCGGTAACCATTTCGTGCTCGGTGGCGCGACGCCCGCCGACTCGCCGTTCCTACGCAAGCCCGAACTTCTCGCGAGTTTGGTCGCGTATTGGCACAACCATCCAAGCTTGTCGTATCTGTTCAGTGGTCTCTTCATCGGGCCGACCAGTCAAGCGCCACGCATCGACGAAGCACGCAACGACCAGCTCTTTGAGCTAGAAATCGCCCTCGAACAAATCGAGCGCAACCGCGCAGCGTACGGCCAGGCGATGCCGCCGTGGATCGTCGATCGCACGCTGCGAAACATTTTGATTGACGCGACAGGCAACACGCATCGCAGCGAGTTTTGCATCGACAAACTCTACTCACCGGACGGCGCGACGGGCCGCCTCGGTTTGCTCGAACTGCGCGCATTTGAAATGCCGCCGCATGCGCGCATGAGCATCGTGCAGCAGCTCCTGTTGCGTGCGCTCGTTGCCCGCTTCTGGAAGCAACCGAAGCACCACAGCCTCTCGCGTTGGGGCACGGCGCTGCATGATCGCTTCATGCTGCCAACGTTCATCAAAATGGATTTTGAGGACGTACTCGAAGACTTGGCGATGCCGGAAAACGGCGGCTACGAATTCGATCCCGCGTGGTTCGCGCCACACTTTGAATTCCGCTTCCCGTTGTTCGGCGAAATCGCAGTGCGCGGCATCGAACTATCGGTGCGCGGCGCGCTCGAGCCATGGCATGTGATGGGTGAAGAAGGCGCACCCGGCGGCACGGTGCGCTACGTGGATTCATCGCTTGAACGGCTCGAAGTCTTCGTCACCGGCCTCAATGATTCGCGCTATGTGGTCACTGCCAATGGCAAAGCACTGCCGCTGCAACCGACGGGCACGCAAGGGCAGTTTGTTGCTGGCGTGCGCTACAAAGGTTGGAACCCACCGTCAGCGTTGCATCCAAGCATTCAAGTGCATGCGCCAGTCACCTTCGACATCGTCGACACATGGATGAGCAAGAGCCTCGGCGGTTGCCAGTATCACGTGCAGCATCCCGGCGGCAGCAACCCGTCGACGTTCCCGATCAATTCGTTCGAAGCCGAATCACGACGCCTAACACGCTTCGTGCGCATGGGCCACACGCCGGGCCGCATGAATGTGCAACCGGCGCGCGTCAATCCGGAGTATCCGTTCACGTTGGATTTGCGACGGCCCTAAACCGTCAGCGTTGAGAGAACGCAAAACGTGCGATGCGGCAAACGCATCGCACGCGACGCCTAAATCACAACGCGCTACCGCAACTCGTGTTCACGTTCGCACGCACTGTCCCGCCTGCGGTGAATTGCGCACCCGCCGGAACGGTGATCCCGTTCAGCAACGCATTGTCGGGCACTGACAGCATCATGCGCAGCAATACAAGGCCGTCGGAGAATGTACTCGCGCTTGGCACGGCACGCCCAAACACGTCGTACTGGCTGCCTGTGCCGATGAGCGCTGCCACCGCGTTTGCGTCTGCACGTAACGCTCCTAGCGTCACGTTATCGACCAGCGCAGCGCCACGAAGCCCGAGAAGGTAGCGAGCGAGCAACACGCCGTCTTTATCAGCGGTGATGCTGCTGTCGCCATTAATGTCAAGGTCACACGCCTTCGGTACGACGTAACTACTGAACGGCTGCCCACCGCGAACCAGGCGGATGGGTTTGAGCTGGGTACGCTGCGACTGTATGGTGTTGATACTGTTTTCACCGTCGCTAAAACGCACGTAGCGCGCATAGGCCGCATTCGAGCCATTTGACGTGGAGCTCCAGTAGCCGGTTGACGTCACGATTGCGGGGAATACGTCGGCATTGATCGCAGGATTTTCGCGGCATTTTTCCGCTATCGACAGTAACTCTTTTACGTTTGGCAGCCGCCAATCGGCGTATCCCTTGTAGTTACTTGCGTTGGCAGCCGCGACGGCGACGAAGGCCTGCTGCCAGTTGTACGTCGTCGCGGTTCCAGTGCATGTGGTGCCGGTTTGTCCGTAAGAACACGCGTCCCACATGAGCCCTGTCTTTGAGTGCAATGCGGTGCCGACGCCCGAATCGATCGTGAAGTCGGTGATGGGCGTGGACGGCGACAAACCCGCGACGCAGGTCAATGCATGCGTGAACGCGCTAAACAAAAACGAGGTGATCGCCACTGCGCGCGCGTAGCGTGAAATATTTTTGCGGCTCATATTCAATTCCCCCGCACCAAACGAACGCCGTAACCGGTGTTTTTATTCACACCACCGGCGCTGCCGTCGCCAAAGCTTACGTTCCACGCCCAATTCACCGAGCCCGCGTTCGCGGTGCCCGACCAGTAGGCGTTGCCCGATGTATTCGGAAAATAGGTGGCGTCGATCAACAGTCCGGCCGCTCCGTAATGCATGATGCCAATAAGCTCATCTGAGCTCGGCATGCGCCAATCGCTGTAGCCGCACAGCGGCGGACTCAGGGCGTTGACGTCGGCGACGAATTTTTCGGTATCGCAACGCCCGCCCACCTGACAACTACCGCCGGAGTCGACCCCGGCGCTGCCGCCGTTGGTGGCGACGTTCGAGTCAAACCATGTGTACGTCCAGCTGCTTTTGCGCAATACGTTGCCCGCCGAAGAAGCGAGCGGCACGTCCCACGTCAGGCCAGTGACGTTGTCGCGCGTGCACGCCCAGTCGCTCGCACCCGCGCCCAGCGCCGTGGCTTCGGCCACCGCGTTACCGGCGTTGCTGATTTTCGTGAAGTCAAAACCCGCTGCCCCCGCGCCGACCTTGGTCAAGCCGCTGCCCACCGTTGCCGCCGCGCGATCTCGCCCGACGGTTGCGTCTTGCGCGCCATGAATGGCTAAGTTGCAGGTCTCGTCCACCCCGGTGGTGTGGTTGCGGCACAGCGTCAGCCCCGCGTCGTTAATCGGCGCGGCATTTGCGCCTAATGCGCAAAGCGCCACCAACACCGCGTTTGTTGGCCGCAGCCACGCTGCCCCGCGCCGCGACAACGCCAATTGCCAGTTCGCGCCCTTACCGAAAATCGTACGCCCCGCAACGCTCATCAACTACCCCAAAAAAATAGCCACCGAAGTGGCAACGGCCCGCGCAGAATGCAGCGCGAACTAAGATTAGTACTAGTCTATGGCACAACACCAATGCCGTGGGCATAACCGCGATCGGGAAATTTCATAGGACGCGGAGCCATCGCGCGCAACCGCGGACTATGCGGATAGTTCGCTAATGACTTTTGCGCACTAACGACCGGCGGGTGGTCGTTTCAGCCACTTTTATCCAATTATCGACTTTTGCAAAAAACTAGCTTAAATGACCATTCAGCGGTCGTTACACGTATAAAGGCGAATACACACCGATGATGCGCTTCGCGACGACGCGAGCGCGCCACGCCAAGTCGTCGCCTACATCCAGTAGACGCAGACTGTGGCGCGCGGCGCTACGCCTCGACGGGCAAATAGCGCTGCACCAGCGCGACCCAGTACGCCGAGCCCATGCCGATATTGGCGTCGTTGAAATCGTAGCCGGGGTTGTGCACCATGCAGGCGCTGGTGGGTTTGCCGTCGATTCCCGGTGTGCCGTCACCGTTTCCGATGAACAGGTAGCAGCCGGGCAGTTTTTCCAGCATGAAGGCGAAATCTTCGCTGCCGGTGAGCGGGACGCACGGATACGTCACGCGCTCTGCGCCCACCAAATCGCGCGCAACGCTCGCCGCGAAATCAGTCTCGGCTTTGGTGTTCACGAGCACCGCATAGTTGCGGTTGTATTCAATTTCGGCGCGCACATTAAAACTTTCAGCCTGCGCTGTAACCAAGGCACGAATGCGCTTTTCGAGCGTTTCGCGCACTTCGCGGTTGAGCGCCCGAATGCTGAGCTTGAGCTTGGCGCTCGCGGGAATCACGTTGCTCGCGACACCGGAGTTGAACGAACCGACCGTGACGACCGCCGTGTCGAGCGGATCAATATTGCGCGACACGATCGTTTGCAGCGCCATCACGATGCTCGACGCCGCGACAATCGAATCGGTCGTGCGGTGTGGGAACGCGCCGTGGCCACCGTTACCGTGCAGCGTGATGATCGCCTCGTCGGAGGACGCCATTGCAGCGCCGTCACGCAGATGAAATGTGCCCTGCGGCATGCTCGGCATGTTGTGCATCGCAAAGATGGCGTCGCACGGATATTTCTCGAACAAGCCTTCTTTGATCATGCGCACCGCGCCGCCTTGGCCCTCTTCTGCCGGCTGAAAAATCAAATTCACGGTTCCTGAAAATCGTCCGCTTTTCGCGAGGTAATGCGCGGCCGCAAGCAAAATTGCGGTGTGCCCGTCATGCCCACACGCATGCATCACACCCGTGCGGCGACTGCTGTAACCAAAACTATTCGCCTCAACAATTGGCAGTGCATCCATGTCGGCACGCAGACCAACGCGAAGCGTTCCATGGCCACGTTTAAGCTGCGCGACCAACCCCGTGCCGCCAATGCCGCGCTCCACGGCATAACCCCAACCGATCAGCTTTTCGGCCACCAGATCCGAGGTGCGAAATTCTTCAAAACCGAGTTCGGGTTCGCTGTGAATATCACGCCGAATCGCAATGAATTCGTCGGCTTGGGCGTAGAGAGCGTCGATGAGTGCGGACATGATGAACTGCGCGAAGAAGATAGAAAGCCAAGCGTAACCGAGGCAACGCGCGCCGGCCGCCTAACTAGTCGATTTGAGCGGTGTTACGCCGTACGCGGCACGAGCCCAGAACTCAGACAGCGAGACCGCCAGCTCATCGTCGGACATATTAAGCCCCGCGAGATGTGGGTTTTTGAGCACAAACAGCTCTCGCAAAAAATCGTCAATCATCGACTCAAGAGCGTACGCAGTGAACAGCGCCTGTTTGCTCGAGAGCGCGGTGTTCTTGCGAATATGCTTCGCCAAACGCTCTGCCCACTGCTTGTTTATCTCCTGTTGCAGGGCGATTAATTCGGGAATTTCCTCCCGCAACTCACGAACGCGTTCGACAAGCGTCGCGTTTTCGCGATAGAACGCAATGTACTCGCGGTTAGTGTCAACTACCGAGGTGAGCAGATCACCCGCCTTCGCGCGTCTGGCGTTGCCGTCACGCTCGACGAAATCCACCACGACGTTGAGAAACTCACTCAAGACATCAAGAACGCAGTCGCGTTGGCTGCCGTAATACTGATAGATCGCCGGGCGCGAAACGTTTGCGCGTTTGGCCACGGTATCAAGCGTAAAACTCGCGTAGCCGATCTCCTCAAGGACGGCGACGGTCGCCCAGCGGATCGTGGCGCGCGTGCGCTCTCCCTTGCTGATCTCCACGTCCGAGATTCGTTCTTCCAGCTGACGTCGAAAGCTGGGGCTGGCTTGAGTTGACATAGATGCAATTGTAGGTGTGACGTCCGAGCAAATGGGCGCGATAAGCGCGCACTTGCAAAAACTGACAATGTTGTTAATAATCCCTGACATATCCGTCAGTTTAGGAATGACAGTCATGCCGTCCCAGCCTCACCTTGGTGAAACGCGAGAATCAACGCGCGTTACTCGCTCGCAAATGCGCGGACACGCACAGACGGTTCTGGGCCTGATTGATCCGGCAGAGCTGGGTGCGACTTTGATGCACGAACATTTGCTGTGGGACATTCGAACGCCAGGTATGCGCGCCGATCCAGACCAAGGCCCTGAGATCACGCTGTGCAACTGTTACGCCATCAACTACGGACGCCGTAAGGCGTACCGGAACTATCGCCTGCACTGCGAGCCCACCGCAACGGAGGAACTGCGCATCCTCGCTGCCTCTGGCGGACGCAGCGTTGTAGAGCTCTCGTCGGGCGGCCTTGACCCTCGCCCAAACGGTTTGGTGACGCTTGCACGCGAAAGCGGAGTCAATATCGTGATGGGCTGCGGCCACTACGTGCACGAATATCAGCCGCAATCGAACGCGATACGAAGTGCCGAACACTTTGCGAGCGAAATGATCGACCAAATTCAGCTCGGTGCATGGAACACCGACGTGCGTGCGGGCATCATTGGCGAAATCGGCTGCCAAGCGCCGTGGACAGCACAAGAGAAGCGAGTGATGGCGGGCGCAATTTTTACGATGCAAGAAACTGGTGCCGCGCTGAACGTACACCCTGGAAGGCACGCTGACCAACCGCAAGAAATCGCCGAGTTCGTCCGCGCCCTCCACGGCGACCCGTCGCGCGTCGTTATCAGCCACATTGATCGAACAATATTTGACGAAACGCGTTTGTTGCGCCTCGCCGACACCGGCGTTGTCATCGAGTTTGACCTGTTCGGCATGGAGCAGTCGTACTACGCGCTCGCCGACATCGACATGCCGAACGACGCACTCAGGTTACGCATGATCCGCGCGCTCATAGAGCGCGGACATCTCGAGCGCATTGTCATCAGTCACGATATTTGCTATCGGACCCGGTTAACGGCCTTCGGCGGTCACGGTTACGCCCACATTTTTAACAACGTAATTCCACTTATGTTGAGTCGAGGTTTCGAGCAACGAGAAATTGACGCGATCATGGTTGGCAATCCGCGCCGATTACTGACCTTTGTCTGATCGCCAAGCACATTTTTTAGGAGCGCGTATGTTTGCGGTGTTGATTTATCCCGGCGTTGAGGAACTCGATTTTCAAGGGCCGTGGGAGATGGCCGGCATGTGGCACAAGTATGCCAACGGTCCAAAGCCTGTCCTCGTCGCTGCTAGCCAGGACGCAGTGACCTGCGCGCATGGGATGCGCGTTCTACCGGACCAAACGTTTGCGAAATGTGGCCCGGTCGAATACCTCGTCGTACCCGGCGGCTTCTCTGCGTTTGACGAAATGAAAAATTCCGTGTTGCTCGACTTTGTTCGTGCACATGCCACCAACGCGAAGGCGGTACTTTCAGTCTGCTCCGGCAGCTTCATTTTGCTTGCAGCGGGCCTGCTTGCAGGACGCGCGGCCGCGACGAACTGGAAGGCCATCGGCATGCTGCGTGAGGCAGGTGTTGATGTGCGCGAAGAGCGTTACATGCAGGATGGGAACGTATGGACCTCCGCCGGCGTGTCCGCAGGCATAGACGCCACACTCGCGCTCATCGCGCATGAGGCGGGCGAAGCCACCGCATCCTGCGTTCAGCTCAACGCGGAGTACTACCCAAGCCCAAAGGCCTACGGCGAGGCACACCGTCAAGATCAAAGTGCCGCGTATTTCCGAACGCTTTAACCGACAGCCGCCCATGCCCACAACATCAATTCGTCACCTCGTTCCGGCTGCGACACAGTGGGCCGATCAGCTCGGCTACTCACGGGCCGTGCGGGTCGGGCAGCACGTTTGGGTCGCGGGAACAGTGAGCGTCGACCCGTCGGGAGCTGTGGTCGGAACAGGCGACGCGTACGTTCAAGCCAAACATATTTGGCACATCATTGGCAGCGCACTAGACCAAGCTGGAGCGCAGTTACACGACGTAGTGCGCACGCGGATGTACCTGCGCGATTGGTCCGCCAAGGATGGGGCAGTGCGCGCGCATCGCGAAGCCTTCGCTGAAGTTTTGCCGGTCGCCACGGTTATTTTGGCGGGGCTGGTTGACGATGCCCTGCTCGTAGAAATTGAAGTCGAAGCGTACGTTCCGTAACCACTTTATCAGAGGAGAAATCACATGAAGAATTTTCTTAAGAAGCAGCGCCCACTCACATCGGCATCTCGCATCGCCTGCATTCTGGCCGTTGCAAGCGCGTGCGCAGTCCCTAGTGCCGTTGCAGAGACCGTCAAAATTGGCTTCATTGACCCGCTGACCGGCGCGTTTGCCAACGTGGGTGCAAACCAATTCAAGCACTTTCAATACGTTGTCGAACAGCTCAATGCGACGAAGTCTGCGGGTCCAGATATTCGGTTCGAAGTCGTGCCGTTTGATTCCAAAGGCAATGCACAGGAGTCACTGGTCGTGCTCAAGGCGGCTATTGACCAAGGCGTTCGCTACGTGACATTGGGCGCATCGGGTTCGGGTGCGGCCGGCGCATTGGTAGACGCGATCGCGAAACACAACGAACGCGAACCTGCAAAGTCGGTGCTGTTTCTCAACTACGGCGCAATCGACCCTACGCTGACAAATCAAAAATGTAACTTCTGGCATTTTTCGTTTGATGCCAACACTGCCATGAAAATGGAGGCGTTGAGCAATTACCTAGCAAGAAATGCTTCGGTCAAAAAAGTTCACCTGCTGAACCAGAATTATTCTCACGGTCAACAAGTCGCCGCGTATGCCAAAGAACTGCTAGCTAAGAAGCGCCCGGATATAAAAATTGTTGGAGACGATCTACACCCGATCGCGCAGGTAAAGGATTTCGCGCCGTACGTTGCAAAGATAAGCGCGACGGAGGCGGATTCAGTGATCACCGGTAACTGGGGTAATGATCTCGCGCTGCTGGTAAAGTCTGCCAAGGATGCGGGACTCAAAGCCAATTTCTACACCTACTACGGCGATCTAGTCGGGAGTCCCACGGCGTTCGGTGCTGCTGGCGAGGGCCGGGTGTTTGTGATCAGCAACTGGGCGCGAGATTTCGACGGCAGCACCATCGAACCGCTGGCTGCGGGGTTCAAAGCGAAGTTCAAAGAGGACTTTGGGCGTGCTTCCGTGTATTCGACGATGTCGTTTCTGAGCGCGGCGATCAGCAAAGCGAAATCAACGGATCCTTTCGCCGTCGCGAAGGCATTAGAAGGACTAAAGATCAAAGGCCCGTCGGGAGACGAGGAGATGCGCGTCAGCGACCATCAAATACAGCAAACACTCATGGTGGCGAGTTTCACCAAAGTCGACGGTGGTAAGGTGAAACATGATGTTGAAGGCACGGGATTTGGATTCCTGCCGGTAAGCGTTATCCCTGCTCCGGCGGCGAGCCAGCCAACGACTTGTCAAATGGTGCGCCCGACCAAATGAATCCTCCACTGAGCAGCACGGAGACACTGTACACGGCTACCAACCCCGAGTCGCTCATCGGCAAGTCCGTCGGGCAATCACCGTGGTTTCGAATAGACCAAGAGCGGATCAACGCTTTCGCGCGCGACACCAACGACTGGGATCGCATGCATGTTGACCCCGAGTGGTGTCGTCAGCACAGTCCGTTTGGCAAACCCATCGTGTTCGGCTTTCAAACACTCGCGATGCTCACCTACTTGCTCAACGAAGCTGTACCGCGTCCGTCCGACGAGGCATATGCACTCAACTATGGCTTTGATCGGTTGCGATTGACCAGCCCTATTGTGGTGGGTAGCGAAATTCGCGCACTATTTACACTCAAGAAGGTGACGCGCAAAGATCCGAATACGGTAGTTAACACGCTCGCCACTACCGTAGAGGTGAAAGGATCAGCCAAGCCCGCGCTGGTGGGCGACTGGTTGGTATTGATGTCTCGGCACTAGTTCGTTGTTTGCGAACACCTCAATCTATGGAACCGTATTTGCTCCCATGGTTTGCCGATGTACCGTCATACATCGCGCATTACGCGAAGGTCTTTCCGGCTCGCGAGGCAGCGGTCGATGGCGAGGTGCGCCTTACGTACGAGGCGCTTTCGGCGCGAATGAACGATGGCGGGAGCGCGCTATTGGCCGCAGGTTTGGTACCTGGCGAACGGGTCGCGTTCTTTGGCTTTCCCGGCACGGCCTACCTGCAAGTGCTGTTGGCGACGCTGCAAGCGGGTGCGGTCTATGTCGGACTCAATCCAAAGTACACTGCGTCGGAGCTACGCTATGTGGTTACGCACGCGGCGCCACGACTCGTCTTCATCGATCCGCGCACGAGCGATGACGAGCGAAAGGCATTGGCCGTGGCAATGGCCGACCTTTCAGGCGATCCACCAGTGGAAGTCCAGATTGACAATTCAGTGTCGGCGGCGTGTGCGCCACTGAAATTAACGCCGACGCGCGGCGACGCGCCCTACCCGATCGTTGCCAACGACGCTGCCGTGATCGTGTACACCTCGGGCACCACAGGTAAGCCGAAAGGCGCGGTGATTCGCCAGCGTGGCCTCGCGCATGAAGGTCGCCTGTTCGCACAGCGCTATGTGGGCGGTGACGTGTCGCGAACCACTCGCGTCCTCAATAATCTACCGGTCAATCACATCGGATGCATCGGAGATCTCACCTGCGCGTGGCTCGTGATGGCAGCCACCATCGTCTTTATGCCGCGCTTTGAGCCACGTCGTATCGGCGAAGTCTTGGCGCAAGAGGCGATTACCTTTTATTTTCAGGTACCTGCGATGTTTCAGCTTGCACTTGCCGAAGGCATCGACTTGCGTGAACTCCCGGCACTCAGATCCGTCGCTTGGGGCGGCGCTCAGTGCCCGCGTCCGCTCGTTGAAAAATTCGCGGCATGGGGCTTCGACTTATCCAACACGTATGGCCTTAGCGAGTGCACTGGTACTTGTACTGCGACGCGACCGACCGCAAGCATCAACGAGCTCGCGTCATCAGTAGGTGTAGCGCTCGAGGCAAACACGGTACGAATCGCCGCGGATGGGGAAGTTCAAGTGATCGGTGACCTGGTGTTCGCTGGCTACTTGAAAGATGAAGCGAGCACCCGTCAAGCGTTTACGGACGATGGCTGGTTACGAACAAGCGACATTGGTGAATTCGACCGCGACGGAAATATCCTGCTCAAAGGCCGCTTGAGCGAGATGTTTAAGTCCGGCGGCTACAACGTTTATCCCCGCGAGATCGAAGAAGCGCTGGAGCGTATTCCCGGCATTGATCTCGCGGCAGTCATCGCCGTTGCCGATCCGCTCTGGAGCGAAGTCGGTCACGCGTTCGTGATAGCCGGAGAAGGCATGACGATGGAGCCCATCGTCGCTGCACTCACCCGCGAATTGGCGAACTACAAAGTACCGAAGCACTTCACGATTGCAACCGACTTGCCCCGCCTACCTATTGGCAAAATTGACAAACAGGCATTGCGAAAGATGTTGGCCTCCACCACCGGCGACGCCCGTCAGTAAGCCCGCCGGCAATCAGTCGGCGGTGATGTTGCGGGACTTAATCACTTTGGTCCAGTAATCGGTTTCGCGCTTCACGAGCGCTGCGAGCGCGTCTTGGCCGAGGAAGCGCACTTCGATGCCCTGCGCTGCGCCGCGCGCTTTGGCTTCGGGCGTTTCGAGCGCTTTCTTTGCGGCCTCAGTGAGTTGATTGGCGACCGCTTGCGGTGTACCTGCGGGGGCGAAGAGTCCCACCCAGGCTTCAAGCTCGAAGCCCGGCAAACCGGCCTCGGTGGTCGTGGGCACATTGGGCAACATGGGGTGGCGCGTTTTGCTGGTCACGGCGTACGCGCGCAGCTTGCCCGTTTGAATATGGCCGAGCACCGACGGTGGCGTCGTCATGAAGAGTTGCACCTGTCCGCCCACGACGTCCGCAATCGCTGCGCCGGAGCCTTTGTACGGCACATGCGTCATCTTGGTGTTCGTTTCTTGCTCCAGCAATACCGTGCCGACGTGCGACAACGAACCGTTGCCTTGCGAGGCGAAATTTACGACGCCGGGATTTTTTTGTACGTACGCAACGAGTTCTTTCAAGTTCGTCGCGGGAATCGACGGATGCGTGGTGATTACATTCGTTGCGGCGGCGATCAACGCGATCGGCACCAAATCCTTTTGCTCCCAACCGGGCTTCGCAAACATCGCGGGGTTACCCACGTGGTACGCGGAATACGAGGCGAGCAGCGTGTAGCCGTCTTTCGGCGCTTTCGCCACTTGCCCCATCGCGATGTTGCCGCTGGCACCGCCTCGGTTATCTACGACGACCGATTGTCCCAACACTTTCGCAAGCGAATCCGCCATCAACCGCGCGGAGGTATCGACCACGCCGCCCGGTGGATTGGGTACGACAATCGTGATCGGTTTGGTCGGGAATGATTGCGCCGCCACCGCTCCAACAAAGGCAGAGAGCGCGACGGTGAAAAGGGTTTTGCGGAAAGACATGGATTACACCGTTATCGTTTTGAAGGTCAGATTTCGAGCGAACCATTGAATGGGCGGCTCGTTTTCGTAATTGTGGCGCATCGGCACTGAGAGATGCCAACTCCACCTCAATTCGCGACACCCACCGTTCGCCGAGATCGCCTGTCGTGTATCAGGCGAGGCTGCGAGGCGTTATTGTTTCGATTGCTGGCCTCTTGCTACGCCGCGCTTCGCGCTGCGTACGATACTGCGACATTCCCTGCTAATCCTGCACCGCAATCGCCATCGCAACCCCCACATCATGAAACTCACCTCCACCGCCTCCGGCGTTATCGTTATCGCTCCCACCCCCTTCATGCCCGACGGTGCGATAGACGCGGCGTCGATTGACCGCATGACAGACTTTTTTATCGCCAGCGGCGTCACCGGAATCACGGTGCTCGGGCAGCTCGGCGAAGCGCCGAAGTTGGAGCACGCCGAGTCCGTTGACGTCGTGAAGCGCGTGATTAAGCGCGCGGGCAATTTGCCCATCATCGTCGGCGTGTCGGCACCGGGCTTCGCGGCCATGCGCGCACTCACGCATGACGCGATGGACGCGGGCGCGGCGGGTGTGATGATTGCGCCGCCCAACACGCTGCGCACCGACGACCAAATCGCGACGTATTACAAGCAAGCGAGCGAGGCCATCGGCACCGACGTGCCGTTCGTGATTCAAGACTATCCGCTCACCTTCTCCGTGCAGATGACGCCCGCCGTGATCCGCCGCATCGTGATGGAAAACACGGCGTGCGTGATGCTCAAACATGAAGACTGGCCGGGTCTCGACAAAATCTCCACGCTGCGTGCGTATGAGCGCGACGGCTCGATGCGCCACATCTCGATTCTTTGCGGCAACAACGGACTGTTCCTCGATTTCGAGATGGAGCGCGGCGCAGACGGCGCGAACACGGGCTACTGTTTCCCGGACATGTTGGTTGACGTCGTGCGGTTATCGAAGGACGGCATGCGCGACGAAGCGCACGATTTGTTTGATGCGCACCTGCCGCTCATTCGCTACGAACAGCAACCGGGCCCCGGTCTCGCGGTGCGCAAATACGTGATGATGCGCCGCGGCATCATCGCGCACGACACGCTGCGCAAACCCGGCGCGGCGCTCAGCGCGGTGGCGAAAGCAGAGGTGGATTACCTGCTCTCACGCGTGGCACGTGTGGACTCGCGCGCGGACGTGTAGGCACGCATCACGGGCGCGCAGCACCCGCCGCAGCAGCTTTAAGGCCGCAGCGACCGCCAGGTGGTCGTTTCAGCTCGTTTTATTGCAATATCAACATGAGCAATAAATCATCTGCAACGACCGCCAGGCAGTCGTTCCCACGCAAAAGCTGTGCAGAAACGTATTGCGAACGAGAGAGTTCAACCGCCGAGCGGCGCGCCAACGTTCACGGCGCGCGCATCGCCGCAGCAATACCGCTGCCTGTGCCCTACTCCGCCTTGATTCCCGCCGTTTTGATCACGCGCGTCCAGCCGTCGGCCTCGACGCGCACGAACTCGGTGTAGACCTTGCTGCCCAGCGGCGGCACGATAAAGCCCTGCGAATCCATGCGGCTCTTGATCGCGGCGGAGCTCATCACTTTCACAACCGCCGCTTCGATTTTGTCGGCGACCGCTTTCGGCGTCGCTTTCTGCACAGAAAGCCCGGACCACGACAGCGCCTGAAAGCCCGGATAGCCGGACTCCGCGACCGTCGGCACGTCGGGGTAAAGCACATTGCGCGACGCACTAGACACAGCCAGCGCACGAAGCTTCCCGGCCTTGACATGGCCGAGCGCTACGTCTTGGTTGATGAACATGAACGGAATTTGTCCGCCGAGCAAATCGGTCATCATCGGCCCACCGCCTTTGTATGGAATGCCGACCATCTCAAGTTTCGCGGTTTGCTTCAGGAGCTCCATCGCCATGTGACCCGAGGCCGCGTGCGTGAAACCGTAGTTGAGCTTGCCGGGATTGGCCTTTGCGTAGGCAACGAACTCCGCAAACGTCTTGAATGGCGCAGCCGGATGCACCACGAGCACATTCGGGCCGTGATGAATTTGCGAGACGTGCGCGAAATCGCGGTTCGAGTCGTAGGGCAACGCGGGGTTGAGTCCGTGCGCCACCGCGTTTTGGCCCACGCCGGTCATGATGAGCGTGTAGCCATCCGCCGGCATCTTTAACGCGCGGTCGGTGCCGATGGTGCCACCCGCGCCGCCGATGTTTTCCACGATCACGGGCTGCCCCAATTCTTTGCCCAACGGCTCAGCCAACATGCGCGCCATCACATCACTGGTGCCCCCCGCAGGAAACGGCACGATGAATTTAATCGCCTTGTTCGGATAGTCCGCCTGCGCATGCGCGACCGACGCCACCACCGACAAGCCACACGCCGCAGTCAATGCAGCCACCGCGCGCCAAGTTTTTTGAGCCTTCATAAGTTCCTCCTGTTAACGATGCGACATTGTGTCGGTCAACGCTGTCGCTTCGGTTATCGAATACCCGCAGCGGAGGAACCCGCTTCACGCCGATTTGCGCGCCGCCAAAACTACTCCAACGCTTCCAGCGCCATCAGCCCCGACGCCGTGTTCGAAATCGGGATGTGATAGTTGCTATGCACCTTGCGCACTTTGCCCTTCACGGCGGCGCGCGCGGCGAGCCACATGACAAGCTCAACGCCCTGCGTCCCGGTCTTCTCGACGAGCTCATGAATCGAGAACTGCGTAGCCCACTTCGGGTCATCAATCATGCTGGCCATAAACTTCAAATCGAAGTCTTTGTTGATGAACCCCGCACGCTCGCCGTCGAGCTGATGTGACAAACCACCGGTGCCGATCACGACCACTTTTTTGTCACTATCCCAGTTGCGAATCGCATCACCCACCACTTCGCCCAACGCGTAGCAACGCTTCGCACTCGGCAGCGGAAACTGCACCGTGTTGATACAGACGGGCACCGCAGGAATCGGGCACGGGCTTTGCGGCCAGAAGAGTTTCAGCGGAATTGTGAACGCGTGATCCACGAGCATTTCTTGGCAGGTCGTGATGTCAAAATCACGTTCAACCAAATTGTTAATAAGGTGCCACGACAGATCAATATCGCCGCGTGTCGGAGCGAGCGTTGGGATGCCCCAGCCCTCGTCCGCGTTGTGATATTCGCGCGCCGCGCCCACCGAGAACGTCGGCATTTTGTCGAGGAAAAAATTCAGACCGTGATCGTTGTAGAGCACAACCGCGACGTCCGGTTTGACTTCATCGAGCCACTTGCGAACGGGCAAGAAGCCGTCGAAAAACGGTTTCCAGTACGCGTCCTGTTGAAGATTTTTTGCAATTGCACCGCCGATGGCCGGTACGTGCGACGTGGTGAGCATGCCAACGATTTTTGCCACGAGATTTCTCCGTAAATTTGTGTGTTCGGTTTGAGGTGGTGTGGCTTAGGCGTATGCCGCGAGCTTGGCTTTGAATTGCTCAACGGTCATGCCCGTTTGCAGCGCGCCAATGTCTTGCATGTTGAGACCCAAAATGCCCGCGAACTTTGCAAGGTAGTACGCGTTGCCGCCCGCACGAATCAGGCCGAGCACATCACGCGCACGAATACCCGCCGCTTGGTCTTCGTTGAGCGAATACTTCTTCATGTACGCCTCTTCATCGCGCAGAAATTCCGCGCGGCAGTCCGCCGAGTTAAACGAGAAACACATTTTGTTCAGCGCATAGCCTTTTTTTGCTTGCTCGCCATCGAACGGTGTCGTGCCGGGAATCGGGGGAAGTTTGGCTGTGGTCACGGTGATCTCCTTGCGCTCTGTGGATCGGCGAGTGGCGTCTGCTGGGATGCGTACGGCACTCAATTCGACGAATTTTCGTGCGGCCATTGCAAAAGATAAACACATGATTCATCATATGTTCCATGAACAATTTCGATTGGTTAAAGCTCGACGCTTGGTCGCTCACGGTGCTGGTCACCGTCGTTGAGGAAGGATCAGTCACGGCGGCGGCAACGCGTCTAGGCGTCACGCAATCCGCCGTGAGCCACACGATAGAACGCTTGCGGCAAATCACGAACGACGCGCTTTTCGTGAAGTCCGGCCGAGGCATCGTCGCGACCGCGCACGCAAACGCACTCGCGCAACGATCGCGCGCGATCCTGCGTGACCTCGAACAATTCGGTCACGGCGCGCAATGGCAACCCGCGACTTGGAGCGCCACCATCACCATCGCCGCGAACGACTTTCAGCGCGACCTACTTCTGCCCGCCGTCGCCGCGAAACTACGCGAAGAAGCGCCGAACGTATCGCTGCGCGTGATCGCCTCCGGCGTGCCGACGCTAGAAATGCTCCGCGACGAACGCTGTCAATTAGTCATCACGCCCCGCCCGCCCGACGGCAGCGATATCGTGCAAAAGAGACTGTTCGAAGACGACTACCGCGTGTTCTTCGACGCGAGCCAACGAAGTGCGCCGGCCACCCGCGCGGAGTACTTAGCGAGCGAACACGTCACCGTCGTCTACGAACCCAAACGCGCGCTAGATATCGATCAATGGATGGTCGCGCGCAACGTTCAGCGCAATTTCCGCATCATGGTGCCGGGGTTTGCAGGTATCGCCCCGTTCATTCGCGGCACGAAACTACTCGCCACCGTGCCTGGGCGGTTACGCACGCATTTGATGAATGGCCTAGCCGACGCAGAAGTGCCCATCAAATGCCCGCGGATGCCGATGTATTTGGTGTGGCATCGGAGGTATCAAGACGATGCGCCGTATCGGTGGTTACGGGGGATGGTGGAGGGGGTGGCGAGGGCCGTGGTCGCGGCGCCAGCGAAGCGTTCGTAAACCGTAGGGTGCAATCTCATTGCACCGCAAATGGATACACGGCAACGTGTTTCGTATCGCCACCAGCGCGCTCTATGGCACCCGTTCGTGGTGAGCTTGTCGAACCATGAACGTGACTGGAGAATCAAAATGTTTTGTATGGCCACCAGCGCGCTCTTTGGCCGCGCGGGGCCAGTCACCTTTTTGCTTCGCCAAAAAGGTAACCCAAAAAGGCGACCCCAATATTCGCCCTGATCCTCCGGTGCTCGCAACGCGCGGGACCCGCACAAATCGCCCGATGGCGCGCTAACCGCGCGCGGTGGGCTCATGGTGCGGGTCTACGACCGCGCGTTGCTCCGCTCCTCGGGGTCGAATACACGGGGCCCAGTCGAACGAATGCAGATGGCTGAACTGACCGAGCCACGCGTATATGCTGTATTCCATCCAACACTTTCACTAGCCTCGCAAATGGAATTTCACCTAAGAAGCAATCCATCAGATCAAAAGTGGCGCAGTGAGCTGCCGCCACTTCCCGGCCTTCCGGTTTGTTACGTCGAGTCATTGACAGTTTCGGTGCTGAAAAAGTTGATGCAGACTATTCATTCGACGGGCTGGGCATCACAGTTCCGTGACAAATACTACGCACTGCGATCTAAGAGCGGGGTAATCCGCGAGGAGTACCCCGCAACGGAGTACTACAAGATTAGTGAACGTAGTCTCTCGCAGAAGTTTCACGCGATAGAACTAACGTTTAACTCTTTGCGGGGACGCATTGAGAACGCCACCGCCAAGTACCGTCGTGAGATGACGATGTTCGTTGACAGTCGGCAACCTTGCATCGAGTTTCAGTCCGACCTCTACCTCGTCCGAGCAGAGTTTGCGTCGCTACTCTTCTTAATGCGCGCCGCCTTGGACGAATTCGCTATGTTGCTACAGTTCTTGGGGGGCCCTAATACAGATCAAGTGAGTTCATTTTCTGCGGTCATGAAGCGCGCCGGAAAGCAAAATTCGCATCCTGCAATTGACGCTGCGGTTGCGGAGTATTTTGAAAAGCATTGTGATTGGTTCTGGCAGATGCGCGATGTACGTGACTACTTTTCCCACAACGGTTTTGTGTCGTTGGACCTAGTTGAATTGGACGGCGAGTTGAAAATTTATTTCAACCATCGACTCGACCTTGTAGACACAGCGATCTCGTTCAAAAGCGGACTGTATTCACTGTTCGCTTTTCTGGATAGCCACTACGCGGAGAAGATTGCACGGTGGCGCTAGTAGCCCGGATGCTCGCATCCGGGTTGCCGCCAACCCCATCGCGAAGCGATCAAGAAATCGTCCGACGGGGCCCCCGTGTATTCGACCCCGAGGAGCGGAGCAACGCGCGGTCGTAGACCCGCACCATGAGCCCACCGCGCGCGGTAGCGCGCCATCGGGCGATTTGTACGGGTCCCGCGCGTTGCGAGCACCGCAGGATCAGGGCGAATATTGGGGTCGCCTTTTCTTTGGTTACTTTCTTTTGGCGAAGCAAAAGAAAGTGACTTGCTGTCGGGCAACCCCCGACTTGGTTGCAACTGGCCCCGCGCGGCCACAGAGCGCGCTCGTGGCAAACAGCGAACACCATTTCATAAAACCCTTCGACAAGCTCAGGGCGAACGGTTGGAGTGCAACCGTCACGCTGCAATCGACGTTGCCGTGTATCAATTTGTGGTGGGTTAAAACCCACCCTACGGGGTTTACGAGCGTCTAGTTCGCGTTCAGCTGCTGCTCCAACTTATGCAACACCCGATAACAAGGCAACACTTTCGCCACACTTGAATTCGGTTCGCGACCTTCTTTGATCGCCGCGAAGAATTCTCGATCCTGCAGCTCGATGCCGTTCATCGAGACCGCGACTTTGCTGACGTCGATCTTTTCGTCTTTGCCGTTGAACAGGTCGTCGTAGCGCGCGATGAACGTTCCGGTGTCGCCGATGTAGCGGAAGAAGGTGCCGAGCGGGCCGTCATTGTTGAACGAGAGGCTCAAGGTGCAAATCGCGCCGTTGGCAGCTTTGAGTTGAATCGACATGTCCATCGCGATGCCTAGCGCTGGGTGGATCGGGCCTTGCACTGCGTTGGCTTGCACGATTTCGCTGCCGGTTTGGTAGGCGAACAAGTCGACGGTGTGCGCCGCGTGGTGCCACAGCAAATGGTCGGTCCAGCTGCGCGCTTGTCCGAGCGCGTTCATGTTGGTGCGACGGAAGAAATACGTTTGCACATCCATCTGCTGGATGTTGAATTCACCGCCCGTGATTTTGTTGTGCACGTATTGATGGCTCGGGTTGAAGCGACGCGTGTGACCGCACATCGCGACGAGTCCGGTTTGCTTTTGTAGCGCGACAACCTCTTCCGCGCCTTTGAGCGAATCGGCGAGTGGAATTTCGACTTGCACGTGCTTGCCCGCTTTGAGGCAAGCGATGCTTTGCTCCGCGTGCATTTGCGTAGGCGTGCACAAGATCACGGCGTCGAGTTCTTTGATCGCGAGGCTGTCGGCGAGATCGGTCGTGACATGACCGATGCCGTACTTGGCAGCGGTCTCTTTGGTCTTGTCGAGATCGCGACTGATGAGGGACACGACTTCCACGCCGTCAATCAGCTTGATCGCGTCGAGGTGTTTGATGCCGAATGCGCCTGCGCCGGCGAGTGCGACTTTGATGGTTTTGCTCATTTATTTATTCTCCAGAATCAGGTGGCCAACGGCCGTGTTGGATGCGGGCACGTGATAGAAGCGGTGCGCCACTTTCGGGGCATTGTCGGACATTGCACCGCGCGCGATGAGCCACATGACAAGCTCAATGCCTTCGCTGCCTGCTTCGCGCACGTAGTCGATGTGTGGCACGTCGGCTTGCCCTGCGGGGTCGGCGATGAGTTGGTCCAAAAACGCATTGTCGAACTCGCGATTGATAAGCCCGGCGCGCGGGCCTTGCAATTGATGGCTCATGCCGCCGGTGCCCCAAATATGCACGTTGAGCGGTTCGTCGTAGGACTCAATCGCTTTGCGAATCGCCTTGCCTAGGTTGTAGCAACGGCGACCCGACGGCACGGGATATTGCACCACGTTCACCGCAAACGGAATGACCGGGCACGGCCATTCTTGCGGCTGCCCGCACATGAGCGAGAGCGGTACTGTGAGGCCGTGATCAACGTCCATCTTGTTGACGATGGTGAGGTCAAAGTCTTGTTGAATCACCGACTGCGCGATGTGGGCTGCAAGTTCCGGGTGTCCCTTGACGACCGGCACGGGACGCGGCCCCCAGCCTTCATCGGCGGGTTGGAATGAATCGGCGCAGCCGATGGCAAACGTCGGAATCATCTCCAGGCTAAACGCCGTTGCGTGGTCGTTGTAGACCAGAAAAATCACGTCCGGTTTGTTGTTCTTCATCCATTGTTTGGAGAAGTCGTAGCCCTTGAACACAGGCTGCCAATACGGCTCGTGGCTCTTGCCTAAGTCAAGCGCCGCGCCGATGGCGGGGACGTGTGAGGTGTACACACTTGCGGAAATTTTTGCCATATCAAACTGCCTTTGCTTTTTTACCTGCAGCACCTTGCGGCTGATGCTGTGGCTGCGCGTCGCCGTCTTCGCCGGTGTAGCGATTGCCCTCAGCCGAGCGCCCGCCGCCGATCATCATGTTTCGGTATTCCTCTTCGGTCATGCCGGTCATGCTGCCCGCCATTTGTTGGAACGATTTGCCATCGGTTGCGCCGATTTTCGCGAGGAAATAAATGTTGCCACCGAGGCCGATGCAGCGGTTCAAGTCGCGCGCGAGCACGGCTTGTTTTTGATCTTCTGTCATCGGCCATTGGTCGAGATACGCGCGTTCGTCGGCCTTGAAGCGCTCGCGGTTTGCGGCCTTCATGAGTGACATGCAAAACTGATTTAAGTGATAGCCAAAACGCGATTGCTCGGCATCGAAAATCGTGGTGCCGGGGACGTCGAGATAGTTTTTTTCTAGTGACATGACTCTTCCATCGAACCTGTTTCAGAGTGGCGTCATACTCGCCGTAGGCGGGTATCCAGTGGGTGGCAAATCGCTGCGTGCCTATGCCAAGGCTGCGATTGCAAACGTTCTGGATTCCCGGCTGCGCCGAGAATGACGCCGAATATTTTGGAATGCTCGCTTAGCGCAACTCCTCCGGCCAATACAGACGCATCGGGTTATCAACGAGTAGTTTTTGTTGCAACTCGGCAGTGACGGCGATGTGTGGAATGAAATCGACGAGTAAGCCGTCGTCAGGCATGTGATTTTTCAGATTGGGGTGCGGCCAATCGGTGCCCCACAAAACGCGATCCGGAAAGCTTTCAACGATGCGTTTGGCAAATGGAATCACATCTCGGTACGCGTTTTGTTCGCCGTTCAGCGCCTTCGGTCCGGTCACGGACAAACGCTCCGGGCAGCTCACTTTTGACCACACATTTTTGTGCTCGCGCATGAACTTCTCGAACAGCGCGAACTCCGGGCCGTCAACAGGTTTGCTCACATCTGGGCGGCCCATGTGATCGACCACCACTGTGGTCGGCAACGCTGTGAAGAAGTCCCAAAGCTCAGGCAAGTCCACCGCCTCAAAATAAATCACAACGTGCCAACCGAGCGGCGCAATTCGATTCGCGATTTCGAGGAGTTCGTCCTTCGGCGTGAAGTCCACCAAGCGCTTGACAAAATTGAAGCGCACACCGCGCACGCCCGCCGCGTGCATCGCTTGCAGCTCGGTGTCGGTAACCGCGCGCTTTACGGTAGCGACGCCGCGCGCCTTGCCGCCGGAATGAACCAACGCATCAACCATTGCGCTGTTGTCGGCGCCGTGGCAAGTGGCCTGTACGACGACGTTGCGAGCGAACCCGAGGTGATCGCGCAACGCATAGAGCTGGTGTTTCGACGCATCGCACGGCGTGTACTTACGCTCAGGCGCGAACGGAAATTGCTCGCCGGGGCCGAACACATGACAGTGCGCATCGACCGCGCCCGCGGGCACTTTGAACGTGGGCATGCTCGGGCCGGAATACCAGTCCAACCAGCCGGGCGTTTTTTCGAATTTCATGGGGCGTTCCTGTGATCTCTGTGATTTTTTGTTTGAATTTGTGGTTATCAGCTTTTTAACGCTAGCGACCAGCGGGTGGTCGTTTGAAGCATTTTTAGCGATTAGTCGACTAAGTGCATAAACATTGTGCAACCGCCACTTGGCTGTCGCTTAATGCAAAAAGCTGTTTAAGCTAATTTTGTCAATCCGGTTTGATGTTCGCCTCGCGCACGAGCTTTTCGTAGCGCTGGCGTTCGGAGCGAATCAGTGCGCCAAATTGCTCCGAACTGCCCATGATGATTTCGCCGCCCACGGCTGCAATGCGGTCGCGCACTTCTTTCGTTTGCAGCGCTTTTTGTACTTCGCTGTGCAAGCGTGCGACGATGGGTTTTGGCGTGGCGGCGGGCGCAACGAAGCCGTACCAAACCGACGCCTCAAATCCCGCAAAGCCCGACTCGGCAATCGTCGGCACGTCGGGAAAAATACCGCTGCGCGTGGGGCTCATCACGGCGAGCACTTTGAGCTTTCCGCTCTTCACATGCGGCGCAGCTTCGAGCGCGTTCACAGCGACGAGCGGCAATTGGCCACCGATGACGTCAGTGATGGCGGGTGCGCCGCCGCGATACGGAACGTGCATCAGTTTGATGCCCGCCGCGCGCGCGAAGAGTTCGACCGCGAGATGCGGCGTCGAGCCGTTGCCCGGCGTCGCGAATGAGACCGTGCTCGGCTTTGCTTTTGCTGCATCGATGAGCGCAGCCAAACTCGGCAAGCCCGCTTGCGCGTTCACTGCAATGACGACAGGTACGCGGCCCACCAGCGACACCGGCACCAGATCGCGCTCGGCGTCAAACGGTGCGGGTTGATAGAGCGCCATGTTCGCAGCGAGTGCATTCGCCGCGAGCATCAGCGTGTAGCCATCTGGTGCAGCGTCAATCACCGAACGGACAGCGATGTTGGTGCCTGCGCCCGGTTTGTTTTCAACGATGAAGGCTTGACCGACGCTGCCGGCCATGCTCTGGCCGACCGTGCGCGCGACAACGTCCACCGCACCGCCAGCGGCATACCCGACCACGATTTTCACGGGCTTGGTGGGGTACGCAGGTTGCGGTTGCGCGTGCGCCGTGCTTAGTGCAACGCTCGCTGCGGCGAGCAATGAAAGCTTCAATACTCTTTTGGTAAACGACATACTGTCTCCTTAAATTATTTGGTGCTTGCGCTTGTTGCGCGATCCGCGACGCCACGTAGACCCGAGCGTTTAACGATCGCGGCGAGTGTTCCGTCTGCCTGTGCGCGTTGGGCGAATTTCTGCACATACGACAAGCCCTCTGCTCGCCCCTTCGGAATGCCGATGGCGATATTTTCTACGCCCCAGCGGCCTGCAAGGATTCGCGTGTTGGGCACACTATCAGCGAGCTCGAACAAGATGCCTTTGTTAGTCGCAAACGCATCAATCTCTCGTTTGACCAGCATGTCGCCAGCGCGCTGTAGCGAGGGCGCGGTGACGAGTTTTGCATTCGTGAACTGTTTCGAGAGCGCAGCGAACGAAGAGCTCCCTTCGCTCACGCCCACGCGCACGCCGGGACGATCAATTTCCGTAATCGCGGTGATTATTGAAGCGTTGGGCACGAGGTAACCAAGCTCCAATTGCACCAGTGCTGGCGTGAAATCTAAATCCTTCGCGCGCGCCGGGCTGGCGTTGGTAAACGTGAAATCTATTTGGCCCGCTTTGAGCGCATCAATGACTTCTGCAAGGCGACGAAATTCAACATGTTCGGCACGCACGCCGAGGTCACGCGCGAGCGCCGCGCCGAGCTCATACGCGATGCCTGTTTTCTCACCCGTCTTTGCGTCTCGCACCATTGAGGTTGGGCTGCCGGGGTACACGCCGATGCGCAACGCGCCGGTCGGCACAAGCGCTGCGCGAGCGACTTGCACCTCGGACGAAGCAGCGGGCGCTGTGCCGCAGCCTGACAGCAAGAGACCTGCTGCAGCGATAGCGGCAGTAGCGAAGGCTAGGTAGGAGCGTCGGTGAAAGTTCATTGAAGAATCCTTTTACGGTGAAATTTTTTAACGCAGATTACGCAGATAAATCAGTGGATTTACGCAGATCTCCAGAACGACAACGCGCAAAAAATCGGCGGCAATCTGCGTCAAATCTGCGGAATCTGCGTCCAAAAAAATCCGTGTTTATCTGTGGAAATCTGTAGCAACAAACCGGGCTCGCAGGGTGCGCACGGAGTACACCCTACGCAAATCACACAGACTAATCGATGTACTTCAATCCCGCCTTTTCCAACGGTTCGCGCATCTTGTACATGTCCAATCCAAGCACGCCCGCGGCGAGCTTCGCGCGTTTTTCGCCCTCGAACGATTCGCGGGCTTCGGCGGCGTCGGCCACTTGTTGCGCGACCGCGGCGGGCACAACGACCACGCCGTCCACGTCCGCAATCACCACGTCGCCGGGATTCACCAGCGCGCCTGCGCAGACGACCGGAATGTTCACCGATCCGAGCGTTGCTTTCACCGTGCCCTTCGAGCTGATCGCGCGGCTAAACACCGGAAAATTCATTTCAGTGAGGTCTTTCACGTCGCGGCAACCACCGTCAATGATGAGACCGTTTGCACCGCGCGCTTGAAACGACGTCGCGAGCAGATCGCCAAAAAATCCGTCTTCGTTGTCTGTCGTACAAGCCGCGACCACCACATCACCCGGCTGAATTTGCTCAGCGGCAACGTGCATCATCCAGTTGTCGCCCGGCTGCAAGAGCACCGTAACAGCCGTGCCGCACATCTTCGCACCGGTGTAGATCGGACGCATGTAGGTCTTCATCAAACCCACGCGACCCATCGCTTCGTGAATGGTGGCCACACCGAAGCGTGAAAGTTTTTCGACCGCGGCTTTGTCGGCGCGGACGATATTGCGTTTGACGATTCCGAGATTGTTCATGCTCATGGTTATTTGCCTTTTGCTTTGAGTTGCGCGTCCAAACGCGAGAACACGCGGCGGGTGTTGCCTTCAAAAATCGCGTGGCGATCTTCGGCTGTGATGTTTTTCGCGCCCTCGATGTAGCGCTTCGTGTCGTCGAAATAGTGGCCGGTGTATGGGTCAATGCCGCGCACCGCGCCAATCATTTCCGAGGCAAACAAAATGTTTTTCACAGGGATGACGGTAGTGAGCAAATCAATGCCCGGCTGGTGATACACGCAGGTGTCGAAGAACACGTTGTTCAACAAATGGTCATCGAGCTTTGGTTTCTTCATCATGTCGGCCAAGCCACGGAAGCGCCCCCAGTGATACGGCGCAGCGCCACCGCCGTGCGGGATGAGGAATTTAAGCGTCGGGAAATCTTTGAACAGATTGCCTTCGAGCAGTTGCATGAACGCGGTGGTGTCGGCGTTTAAGTAATGCGCGCCGGTCGTGTGGAAACACGCGTTGCAGCTCGTGCTCACGTGCACCATCGCGGGCAAATCGTACTCGACCATCTTCTCGTAAATCGGGTACCAGTGTTTGTCCGTCAACGGCGGCGATGTCCAGTGTCCGCCGGACGGATCAGGGTTCAAATTGATGCCGACGTTGCCGTATTCCGTAACGCATTTTTCAAGCTCAGGAATACAGGTTTTTGGATCGACGCCTGGGCTTTGCGGCAGCATCGCGGCGGGCACGAAACTGTCGGGGAAGAGTTGAGCCACGCGGTAGCAAAGCTCGTTACAAATCGCGGCCCATGTTGACGAGACGTTGAAGTCACCAATGTGATGCGCCATGAAACTGGCGCGTGGCGAGAAGATCGTGAGATCCGAACCGCGCTCGTTCATGAGCTTCAATTGGTTCGCAATGATGGTTTCGCGCAGCTCGTCGTCGCTGATTTTCAGCTCGCTGACTTTGGGCATCTCTGATGGGTTTTTGATGCCGGCGATTTGGCGGTTGCGCCAATCTTCCAACGCTTTCGGCGCGGTGGTGTAGTGGCCGTGGCAGTCGATGATCATTCTTGTGCGTCCTCTATTTCAATACTTAATTAAGTAGGGTGGGCAGCCTCTGCCCACCATCGATCCGATAGCGCGAAGTGGGTCGCTTGGTGGGCACGGAATGCCCGCCCTACAAGCCTTCCATTCCATGTTTCGCCTTGATGCCAGCGTGCGCTGGCGCGGCAAACGCTTTAAGCAGCGCGCGGGCTTCGTCGGCGCGTGTGGATGCGGTGCAGACGCCGCCTGAAAAAATTGTCTCGATGGCGATTTCAGTAGGCAAATCGCCGATCACGTTGATGCCCGGCGCGTCGATCATTTCGCTGCGCTGCTGAAAGCCGAGCGCAACGTCGCCACGCGCAACCATCGCCGCGACCGGCACACCCGCGGGTGCTTGTCGCAATTTGTCTTTCACGTCGGCCATGATGCCCCAGCGCTCGAAAAGCGCGAGCAGTGCAGTGCCGCTCGGGCCGGTCGAATAGCCGATGGACGCAGCGCCGAGCACGGCGACGCGAACAGCAGCCGCATCCGTAATGCTGGGTATCGTCGCATCATCTTTTACCGCCACCGCCACCTGCGAACGCACCAGATCCACGCGACTATCGGCGAGCACATGGCCGCTCGAAATTAGCTTGGCGATGGCGTCAGACGCCAGAAATACCACGTCGAACAGCTCGCCCGCTTGCACGCGCTTGGCAGCATCCACGCCGCCGACAGATTCGATCGCAATGGGCGTTCCACCGCTGGCCGCGTTCACGCGCGCGAGTTCAGCCAAAAGCTGTCGCGTCGCCATCGACGAAATTCCAGTCAATGGGGCGGAAGATGAGGTGTCGGCTGCGTTCATCGAGCTATTTTCAGGCCAAACAAGCTAACGACAAAACGATAATTAGCGCTATCAGATATAGCGATTTGGCATAGCATTAGCGATGAAAAGCGCAAGCAAGACGAAATCGCCTGAACTGATGTGCGACCTTTGAGCGCCGCTTTGTGGGAGCGGGCTCGCCCGCGATTCTGTGGTGGCAAACGTCTATCACGGGCTCGCCTTCAGTGCTGAGCATGACGAAGTACCGCTCCCACAGGGTCGGGAACATAACAACGGAGTAGTAGATGGATCTCAAACAACTCGAATACTTCGTCCGCGTCGCCGATTTGGGCAGCTTTACGCGCGCCTCCGTCGCGCTCGATATCGCGCAGCCCGCGCTCTCGCGGCAAGTGCGCCAGCTCGAAGTGGAGCTGCGGCAAACGCTACTCGTGCGCAATGGGCGCGGCGCAACGCCGACCGAGGCGGGCAAGCTTTTGTTAGAGCACAGCCGTGGCATCTTGCATCAGGTGCAGCGCGCGCGCGAGGAGCTGGGGCGCGTGCGTGGCGCCCTCGCGGGCCGCGTGGCGATAGGGCTGCCGACGAGTTTGGCGCGGGTGTTGACGGTGCCTCTCACGCGGCAATTTCGTGCGCAAATGCCCGACGCCTCAATCTCGATCAGCGAATCGCTGTCGACGATTTTGCAAGACGGACTCATCAACGGGCGGCTCGACGTCGCGGTGCTCTACAACGCGCAACCCGCTGAAGAAATTGATTTGCTGCCTCTCACCGAGGAAGAACTCGTATTCGTGACCGCACGCGCGCCCGGCCTCGCCGAAGACCCACCGCCGGGGCCGATTGCGCTCAAGACGCTCGCCGCAATGCCGCTCGTCATCCCGAGCCGCCCGAACGCGATTCGTATGCATGTTGAGGCCGCGATGGCAGGCATCGGCACTCGGCCAAACATCGCGCTAGAAATCGACGGTGTGTCAGCGATATTGGATTTGGTCGCCGACGGCGCAGGCAGCGCGCTGCTCTCGCGCAACGCAGTCACAAGCTCGATCAAACCGTCGGCGTTTTCCGTGCGCGCCGTGAGCGACCCGCCGCTGCGCACGCGCCTTTCAATCGCCACCAGCGCGCTGCGGCCAACGACGCTCACGCAGAAAGCGACGATGACGCTCCTCTCGAAAATGATCTGTGATTTGATTCCGCCGGTGGCGGGGTAGCGGCCGCAAGTAGCCTCGATGCAGCGCAACCGGTAGTTGTGGTTATCGCGGCGGTTACCGTTCTGAGCCAACACCGTTAGATTCCAAACTGGATGGCTTTTATGCACTAACGACAGCCACATAAGGCTTTCAGCGATATTTCACCTTTAGTCGACAATACTCATTTTCTGGCTGCAACCCAATGCTAGCTGTCGATACGTTGAAAGAGCCATTGGGGACGCAAGTGCATTTGTGCTGCGCCACTCGCTGCGCGCCGTGCAAGCTCGTGCGATATTGCGTGTTGTTCAATTTCTTGACCCGCGAGAGACGCACGATGAAACTCTTTCCCCACTGCCTGCGTAGATCGTTCACGGTCGTAGCCACCTTGCTCGTGATCGCCTCCGCACACGCGCAAGCGCCGAGCGCGAACACCTATCCGAACAAACCCATCCGCATGATTGTGCCGTTCACGCCGGGTGGCTCGACGGACATTCTCGCGCGCGCCATCGGACAAAAACTGACCGAAGCTTGGGGCCAGCCCGTTGTCGTCGAAAACGTGCCCGGTGCCGGCGGCTCGATTGGGGCGGACAAGGCGGCGAAGGCTGCCGCCGACGGCTACACGCTATTGATGGGCCACATCGGCACGCTCGCGGTGAACCCGTCGATCTATCCCAATTTGCCGTATGACCCGGTGAAAAGTTTCGCGCCGGTCGCTTGGGTCGCCAAAGTACCCAACGTCCTCGTGGTGAATCCGTCGGTCAAAGCGAGCACCGTCGCCGAGCTCGTGGCGCTCGCCAAAGCAAACCCCGGCAAGCTCAACTACGGCTCCGGCGGCAACGGCAGCGCCGCACACATCGCCACCGAATATTTCAAGCTCAAAAGCGACACCAAACTCGTGCATGTACCGTATCGCGGCACCGCACCCGCGGTGGCCGACTTGGTGGGCGGACAGATTCAAATCATGTTCACCGGCGCACCTGCCGTCATCAGTTTCGTCAAATCAGGCCAGCTGCGCGCCATCGCTGTTTCGAGCGACAAACGCTTAGACGCCATGCCCGACCTGCCCACCATCGCCGAGAGCAAGCTGAAAGAATTCACAGGCTTCGAAGCCGATCAATGGTACGGCGTCACCGCGCCGGCGGGCACGCCCGCCGCCATCATCAACAAACTTAACGCACAAATCAACCAAGCGCTCGCCAGCCCCGAACTACGCGCCCGTCTACAGGCCGAAGGCGCAGTCGCCACGCCCACCACCCCCGAAGCATTCGGCAAACATATCGCTGCCGAAATAGAACGGTGGCGACCCGTGGTGAAGGCTGGGGATATTCGGCCGAATTAAGTGCCGAGGGATTGATTCGCCGAGACCTCACTGCGTGTAGCTGAGATCGCTCCGCCTAGCGTGAGCAATGGCGTCAGCATAGTGCGCAAGATTTTTTGGTCGCAACCGCTCGCGCGCGACACGTGAACCGTGTGCCTGACACGGCAGTCACTCAAACTCATACCGGACCGAAGTAACCCGTCCGCGCCAGTACGGCTCTGCGCTTTCAGGTAACACCCACGCGACTTGGCCTTGTTGCGGCACGCGCATGCCGTCGCGCTCTGCGTAGTCCCAGAAGCGGCCTTGCCATGGGGCGCTGCTCAGGACGCCGTTGATGAGGCGGCCGCGGGCTTCGGCGCGGATCGCGCTGATTAGGTCATCGGCACCGAAGCGCACGAGTAGCGTTGCGCTGGTGTCGCCGTCGCTGATCGCGAGCGTGGCGGAGGTGTCGTCGACAGCAGTCCAGGTTGCGCCTTGGCTTGGCAGCATGCGTGTCGGGTACCACGCGCATTCGGCGACGAAGCGCATGAATTCGCCGTGCGCGGCTTCTTTGGTGCCGCGCTGCTCGGCGACGGTGAACGCGCCGAGAAGCGCCGCGTGCAAAATACCCTCGCCCGCGATATAGGCGTCGTGCACGTACGCGTTGATGCCGGGGAACATTGCGATGGACGCGTTCCAATCAAAGCTTGCGCGTTGCGCGATGACGCGTTGGTTCGACGTGAAAGGGCTCCACTTTTTGGTGTCGTCGCTCATGCGCATCGCACCGGAGATATCAATGTCGACGGCGGCGACCATCGCCTGCCCCGGCGTGAGCGCGGCGCGAAAGTAGCGTTGCACCGGCGCGGGCAACGCGTCGAGTTCCTTAGTGTCATACGAGCGCACTGTGTGGGCGCGCCTCGCAACCTGTATCCGCGTGCGCATATCGTCGGTCTCAGTTTTCCAGCGATATCTGCCGTAGACATAGATCGCGAGCGCGGCGAACAGGAGCAGCGCAAAGGCCACCGAAAAAAATTTGATCCACATTGTCGAAGTCCATCCCGTTCGCACGACGGCGTGCACGAGAAGTATGGTCTGTGTTGCGCGCTGAATCTGTGTGGCGGCGAACACTTGGGTCGCGCGCACGGATTGTGACGCGCGGAAAACGAGAACCTGCTACGCGACAAAACGTCAGCAGAAAAATCGGCTTACAGCTTTTCCCGTGCAGCGAACGACTGGCGGTCGTTTCATCCACTATTTTCAATAATCGACTATTTGCATTTATCCCCTGAAACGACCACGCAGCGGTCGTTGCACCGTAAAAGCCATAAAACAAAACCAATCGATTGTTTGCGCCAACGATGGCGGAGGGGTGCCCGCGCGGCGGTGCGCTTACGGCGGTGGGCTACGAGCGCTTCGCTCGCTGCAACAGCCGGTCCGCGTAGTCTTGCCACGGTGCGTCTTTGGCGAGGCCGTCGAACACGCCGTCTCGCGCAGCGCTAGCGACCCAGTCGTGCTTTTCGGCGATGGCGGCGGCCATCATCGGCGAGAAGCCTGCTTCTTTAACGGTGTTCGCGGATTCGCGCATTTCCTCGGCGCGGCGCTTGCCGTGTTGCACCACGCGGCTGAAAAAATACGCCCCCTGCTTTTGCCAATCGATGCTCGGAAAGGTCTCTTCGAGCGTGGCGATCATGGCCTCTTCCACGCCGAATTTTCGGGCGGTGCTGTAGCTCTCGATGACCAGCGCTTCGAGGCCTTTGATCATGATGCTGCGAGACATTTTGGTGGCCGAAGCGACGCCGATTTTCTTTGACACCGGCGTGACGTTGAGCCCCAGCGGCCGCAGTTGATCGGCGAGCTTTTCGGCATGGCTGCCGCCGAGCAGCATGGGCACGGCCATGCCATAGGGCGGCACCGATGTCATCACGCCCGCCTCGACGTAATGCCCACCCGCAGCATCGATAAGTTCGGCAGCAAGCTGCTTGGTGCCCGGCGACGCGGAATTGAGATCGAGAAACACGGTGCCGGGACGGATCGCGCGTGCGGCTTCTTGTGCGACAGCGAGCGTGTTCGATGCGGTGACGGCGGAGAGAATTAGATTGGCGTGCTCACACAATTGTCGCGTCGAATCGCAAGCCACGACCTGGTGCGCATCGGCCAGCAAGCGCTGTGCGCCGCCGAGCGCCGCGTCAGCGAACTTGAGGTCCCATGCGCCAACCCAACGCGCGCCTTTAGCCTTGAAACCATTGGCGAAAACTTTTCCGACTTCGCCGTAGCCGATGAGGCCGACTGCTAAATGGTTAATGGTTTCACTCGATCATCGTTGGGTGAAGGTGACTACTGGTGGGCGTCGCCCGCGGGCTACTGCTTCGGAATTTTCGCCCGCTCAATCACGCCGGCCCAGCGTTTGATGTCGCTATCGAGCAGCGTGCCGAGTTGCTCGGGCGTGCTGCTTTGCGCGACCAGCGTTAGGTCTGCGAGGCGTTGTTTGACGTCGGGTAAAGCAAGGATGCGCACGAGTTCGCGGTTGAGTTTGGCGACGGTTTCTTTCGGCGTTTTCGCAGGCACGGCTAAGCCGTTCCATGATGCTGCGCTGAATTTCGCGAGCGATCCGCCCGCCTCTTTCGCCATCGGCACGCCGGCCAGTTGTGCCGCGTGCGAGTCGCCGAGCAACGCGAGCGGGCGCAGCGCGTTGGATTTCACTTGCGGCATGAGCGGCCCGAGAATGTCTACCATCGCGTCGAGCGAGCCACCACGCAGCGCGGTGATCACGGCGGGCGTGCCGTTGAAAGGCACGATCTGAAAATCAATCCCAGCAGCGGCCTTGAAATATTCGGCCGCGAGATTTTGCGTAGTGCCAACTTGTGGCGTGCCGACGTTGAGCTTGCCGGGATTGGCCTTCGCGTAGGCGAGCATTTCGGCAAGCGACTTGAATTTGCTGTTGTCGGCCACGGCGAGCGTCAGATCGAACGCGGCGAGTTTGGAAACGGGCGCAAAATCTTTTACGATGTCGAACGGTAAGGTTTTGAATAGCGATGCGCTCACGGCGGTGCCGCTAGAGACGAGCAAAATCGTGTGGCCATCGGGGTCGGATTTCGCCACCTGCTCGCCCGCGATGATGCCGCCTGCGCTCGGGCGGTTCTCGATGACGACAGGTTGACCGAGCGCGTCCGAGAGCTTTTGGCCCACCGTGCGGGCAGTAATGTCAGCAGCACCGCCTGCGGCGTTCGGAACAACAATTTTTATCGGGCGCGTTGGAAAGGCTTGTGCGGTCGCGGGCAAGGGCGCGAACGTCAACGCCGCAGTGAGCGCGGCACACAGGGCAAAAGCGTATTTTTTCGGTGACATGGCGGTGACTCCATCACGATGGCTGAACGATTCGGTATTGTCGCCGATGCGCGTCGGAGCCCACCGGAAAACCGCAGTCGATGCTGGCCGTGCGCATCAGGCTTCAGCATAAAAAAACGCCCCACACAGGAGGCGTTTTTCGCGACTCACCGGGCACACAACCCGGTGATGAGTTTCGGGCTATTCGCCGCCTTGCGCCGCCACTTTGGCCGCGTATTCGGCTTGCTTAGCCGCGCGACGTGCAGCGCGATTGCCGCCGTCTGCGGGTGGCGTGATCGCTGGGCCTGCCGGACGGTCGCCGCGGCGCGTTGCGCGTTGGTCATGACCGAAGTCACGCTCGGCGCGCGGTGCTGCGAATTCTGCGCGCGGCGCGAAGTCCGTACGCTCTGCACGCGGTGCGTATTCAGTGCGCGGTGCACGATCACTCGATTCGCGGTCGAAACGTGGGCGTGGTGCGTACTCTGGACGGCCGCCAGCAGGCGCGCCAAATGCTGCGCGTTGGTCACGGTCGCCGCCGAACGGGCGCGGTGCACGATCACCGAAAGAACGGTTGTCGCGTTCCCCGCCGAATGGGCGTGACTCACGATCCGCGAACGGACGAGGCGCGCGATCACCGAAAGCTGGGCGACGGTCTTCACGGCCGGCGAAGCCTGCGTTTGGACGCGGCGCAAATTCAGTACGCGGTGCGCCGAAACGGCTATCCGCAGGGCGCGCACGATCACCGCCAAAGGAAGGACGACGGTCATCGCTACGTGCGTCTGCACGCGGGAAACCACGGTCATTGCCACCGGAATGGAAACGCGGTGCGCGATCTTCAAAACCGCCGCGTTCTTCGCGTGCGAATGGGCGTGAAGGTGCGGCGCTACGGTCGCTGCGATCACCACGGTCAGCAAATGCTGGACGCGGCGCATCGTTAAATTCACGTGGAGCACGGGGTGCCTGTGGTGCGGCGTTGTCATAGCTGCGCGGCGCTGGGCGATCATTGCTACGGTCGAAACGGGCATTGCCACCGTATCCACCACCATTACCGCCGTAGCCGCCGCCGTTGCTCGCGCCATAACCGCCGCCTTGTGGCTTGCGGATTTGCGTGCGTGGCTCATGGCCCTCTACAACCGCTTCATCGATAGGCTGTTGGGTGAAACGCTCGATATTGCGAATCTTGAAACGATCACGGAATCCCGCGAGCGTGATGGCGAGGCCTTGACGACCTGCGCGACCGGTGCGGCCGATACGATGGATGTAGTCTTCCGGTTTCATCGGCAGACCGTAGTTGATAACGTGCGTGATGCCAGGAACGTCGATGCCGCGAGCGGCAACGTCGGTGGCGATCAAAATTTTGGTGGTGCCGTCGCGCAATGATTTGAGACGACGGTTACGCACCACTTGTGGCATCGCGCCGTGCAGGCCCGCAGCCGAATAGCCCGATTCGCGAAGCTGGTCGGCGAGTTCGTCGGTTTCGATTTGGGTAGCGGTGAAGACGACGGCTTGGCCCATCGTTTCGTCTTGCAGGTAATGCTCAAGCAGTTCGTTTTTGTGCGACATGTCGTCGAACCAATGCAAACGCTGCTCAATGTTCTGGTGCGTGTCTTGCGCGGAGGCAAGCTCGATACGCTTTGGATCGCGCATCACGTTGGAGGCGAGCTGCATGATGCGTGGCGCGAAGGTAGCGCTAAACATCAGCGTGCGCTCGCGGCGTGCGGTCGCAGCGTGAATCGCTTCGAGATCTTCGGAGAAACCAAGGTCAAGCATGCGGTCGGCTTCGTCAACAACCAGCGTTTGTACGCAGTCGAGATCGATCTGACCGTTGCGGTTCAAGTCGAGCAGACGACCTGGCGTCGCGACCACGAGGTTCGCGCCGCGCAGCTCCATGAGCTGTTTGCCGAAGGGCGTACCGCCAACGACGTTGGCAATGCGAATGCCGCGGCAGAAACGCACGAGGCTGATCGCTTCGGCGCTAACTTGCTGCGCGAGTTCGCGCGTTGGGCAGAGCACCAGCACGCGTGGGCTAGCGCCAGCGCGACGGCTGCGAGCGGCTTGCTCGCCTTTGGACATAGCAGGTGTTTCGAGCAGCGCGTGCAATGCAGGCAACAGGAAGGCTGCGGTTTTGCCGCTGCCGGTTTGTGCGGATACCATCCAGTCGCCGCCAGCGAGTGCTGCGGGAATGGTTTCGGCTTGAACGCCGGTAGGCTGCGTGTAGCCGAGGGCTTGCACGGCTTGCAACAGCGCGGGATTCAGGTTCAGCGCGGCAAAGCCGTCGGCTGCGTCGGAGGCTTCGGCAGGGGCGGCTTCAATGAAGCTGCCGTCGGTGCCGACGTCGTCAGACGTGAAATCGGGGATAAATGAGGAATCTTGGGTGGCGTCCGCATGGACAGCCAGTTCGATGGATGCGTTTTCGTTATGCAAATTCATATGCTCTCGCGCCGCACAATAAAGCACGTACGCGACCTTTATATTTTTAAGGACGTGTGTTGATCGAAGACGAAGAAAAACGCGTCGACCAACAAACGGAACATGAGAGAGCCTTGATCACGGAGGATCGCAAACGCTGTAGAAACGAGCGTTGCAGGCCAGTCTCGCAAAACGCAATCAACCTTTCGGCGCGCGTTCAGGAACTTCAAGTAGGGCGATGCACTAATCAGCGAACAGATGATGCTTTTTCAAGCAACGATGAATTATGGCATGTTGCAGTGCAAAAAACTAGCCCCTAACCGCATTTTGCTGGAGTTTTCGCTCAAGTGGACGCTCTGTCGTTACCGTCCTAGTTACGCTCGCGGGTTCGCGACACGCGTAAATAGCGGCGCGATCGACACGATGACCAGCAACGTGGCCAGTGGCACTGTTGCGATGTAGCCCACGTGCTTAAAGCCGAGCGCGCCTAGCAACGCGCCGACGGAAAACGCGAAAATCAGCGCGCCATGCACGCGAAGTTTTGTTCGGTTGGCGCGTACCTGCGGCACATTGGCGTGAGCGGCACCCGTCCGATTCCAGTAAACCAATCGCCCAAGCTCGATACCAAAATCGGTGACCAAGCCCGTAATGTGCGTGGTTCGAATTTCGGCGTTCGAGATTTTGGTGACGAGTGCGTTTTGCAAGCCCATCACAAAGCAAAGCAAAATCGCGGTCATTGAAACGCTGATGAATTCGCGCGTTTCCAACGATGCGCCGATGAGTCCAAACAGCAGCAGCAAAACCGCCTCCAAAAGTAATGGCGCGGTGTAAGTCACGCTTGACGCTGTGCGTTTTGCGTAATTGACCATGAGTGCGGTGGTCATTGCGCCGACCAAGAACGCGCCGAGTGAAAGCACTCCGGCGAGCGCATGCGCCGTCTTTCCGAGCACTAGGTCGTCGGCGGCGGCAGACACTACGCCGGTCATGTGCGACGTGTACTGCCCAATCGCAAGGAAGCCCCCGGCATTGAGCGCGCCCGCGACGAACGCGAGGGCGAAGCCAAGATGCAAGTTCGCACGTTGCGTTCGGGTGTTCGCGGTGAGATTGACGAGGTAATTGACGGGCACGAGGTAGAACCAGCGAAACTAACGAACCAGACGAACGACCAGCGACACTAAGCCAATCAGTGTCGAGACCAGCATCGCGGCGCAGAGCACACCGGCGATCACAAAATGCTTGAAGCTCATTCCTGGTGGCGCGTTGGCGTGATCGCTGCTGCGACCGATGGCTGGCAGCACACGAAAAATCGTACGCATTGCGTAGAGCACACAGCGGATGAAATTGCCGTTGGTGGCGGACGGTGAGGGCGGCGGAAGGGGTGATTGCACAGGTTGGAGTGTAATGGTCGCTGCGCCTTGCCTCAGAAGGCGGGCCCGAATTCGTCAGACCGCTACATTTGCAATATGCAACACACATTCGACGCCATCATCATCGGAGCCGGAGCCGCGGGCCTCTTCTGCGCGGCGCGTGCGGGGCAGCGCGGCCAACGCGTGGCGCTCATTGATCACGCCGAAACCATTGGCGAAAAAATTCGCATTTCGGGCGGTGGGCGATGCAATTTCACGAACCTGAGCGTTGGGCCTGCGAATTATGTTTCGCAGAATCCGCACTTTGCGCGCTCGGCGCTTTCGCGTTACTCGTCGCAAGATTTCATCAATCTGGTGACAAAACATCGCATCGCGTATCACGAGCGCGAGCATGGACAGCTCTTTTGTGATGACTCTGCGCAACAGATCATCCAAATGCTGCTCGACGAATGTGCGCGCGGCAAAGTGACGATCATGCATCCAGTGACGGTTCAAAACATTACGCGCGGCGACGGGTTTTGCGTACAGACGTCGTTGGGCGAATTGCGTGCGCCGCGTCTTGTCATGGCTACGGGTGGCCTTTCGATTCCAGCGACCGGTGCGACAGGTTTTGGCTACGAAGTGGCGAAGCAATTCGGAATCCCTGTTACGCCGTTGCGTGCGGGACTGGTGCCGCTGGCGCTCGATGCGCCAGAGATGGAGCGCTACGGCATGCTCTCGGGCGTGAGCTTCGATGCGGTTGCCACCTGTGACGACAGTGACGCGAACTTTCGCGCGGCGACGTTGCTCACGCACCGCGGTTTGTCCGGCCCCGTTATTTTGCAAATCTCGAACTACTGGCAACCGGGTGGCAACGTGTACCTAGATTTACTGCCGGGCATCAACAGTGACGAATGGCTCGCCGGGCTGCGCGCGCGGCGACCGGCGTTGACCTCGTTCCCGAAAGCGTTGGGCGAGCATGTCTCACAGCGCCTCGCCGACGCGTGGGCGGCAGCGCACGCTCCCGCAAAGGCCATCGCGCAATGGACGCGTGCGGAGCTTGACGCTGTGGCGGTGTTACTCAAAGCGTGGCCGCTCAAACCGTCGGGCACGCTGGGCTATAAAAAAGCGGAAGTCACACTAGGCGGCGTCGACACGCGCGCGCTGTCACAGCAGACCATGGAAGCGCGCGCAGTGCCGGGCCTCCACTTCATCGGCGAGTTGGTAGACGTCACCGGCTGGCTCGGTGGCTATAACTTCCAGTGGGCGTGGGCTAGCGGTGCGGCGTGCGGAGACGCGTTGTAGCGCGGGGTAGCGGCGGCGTATCTCAAATAACAGCTTTATGCCTCTAGCGACCGCTGGGTGGTCGCTAGAGGCAATAAATCAACACTCTCGACTATAGGTAAATCGTAGGCACATCGACCGCCTGGCGGTCGTTAGCGCATAAAAGCTGTTTTGTTACGATAAGGACGCGTACTGCTTTGCCAAGGTGCTGGCCAAACCCACGTAACGCGCAGGCGTGAGCGCGGCGAGTTGCGCGCGCGCTTCGGCGGGAATTTGTAATGTGGCGATGAACGCGGACATGGCCTCGGGCGTGATGCGCTGGCCGCGCGTGAGGGCTTTGAGTTGCTCGTACGCGCCCTCGACGCCGTAGCGGCGCATGACGGTTTGGATGGGCTCCGCGAGCACTTCCCAATTCGCGTTTAAGTCCGCGAGCATCGCGTCGGCGTTCACCTCGAGCTTGCCGACGCCTTGCGCCGCCGAGCTTACGCCGAGCAAACTGTAGCCCACCGCCACGCCCATGTTTCTAAGCACCGTCGAATCGGTGAGGTCGCGCTGCCAGCGCGAGATCGGAAGCTTCTCGGCAAGATGACGCAAAAGCGCATTGGCAAGGCCAAAGTTGCCTTCGGCGTTCTCAAAATCAATCGGGTTGACCTTGTGCGGCATCGTGCTTGACCCGACCTCGCCGTCCTTCAAGCGTTGTTTGAAAAAACCGAGCGAGATGTAGCCCCAGGTATCACGACAGAAATCGATCAAGATGGTGTTCACGCGTGCCATCGCATCGAAAAGTTCGGCCATGTAGTCATGTGGTTCGATCTGCGCGCTCATCGGCTGCCAGGTCAGGCCCAGCGATTCCACCGTAGCCTGAGATAGCGCGGGCCAGTCGACATTCGGATACGCCGACAAATGCGCGTTGTAGTTGCCTACCGCCCCGTTCATCTTGGCGCGCAGCGGCACCGCAGCGATTTGCCCGCGCGCGTGACGCAGGCGATCCACGAAAAGCGCCATTTCTTTGCCCATTGTCGTCGGCGTGGCGGCCTGACCGTGAGTGCGAGAGAGCATCGGCATTTCGGCGGTGTTGATCGCGACCTTGGCCAGCGCAGTTATCAATGCATCCAGTTGCGGCAGGAAAACACCGTGAACGCCGCGCCGGAGCATCAACGCATGCGAAACGTTGTTGATGTCTTCCGACGTACACGCGAAATGCACAAATTCGCCGTGCGGTGCAAGCTCGGGACGCGCTTTGAATTTGTCTTTGATCCAATATTCCACGGCTTTCACGTCGTGGTTAGTCGTGGCTTCAATCGCCTTAACAGCACCGGCGTCCTCGACTGAAAAACGTTCTATCAAACCATCTAAAAATTCGATGGCTGACGCAGAAAGCGACGGCAATTCGTCTATTCCATCGTGAGCGGCCAGCGCTTTGAGCCAAGCGAACTCGACGCGAACACGCTCACGGGTGAGCGCGAACTCGCTAAAAGCGTCACCTAAAGCGGCGACTTTGCGCTGATAACGGCCGTCGAGTGGCGAAATAGCAACGAGGGTATCGAGTGTGGGCATGATGAGAAAGCGTGCGGCGAAAGTGCCGATTTACAGAGCGAAGCCCTCTATTATCTTCCGCTCGCGACCGGACGTCGATTTGCGCGAGACAAACGCCACGAACGTGCTAGATTCACTGCAACAAAAAAATAGATAAGCAACAAAAAAACGTGATGAAACTCCTCCACTCTTCCACCAGCCCGTTCGCGCGTAAAGTGCGCATCGTCGCTGCCGAGAAAAAGCTTGAGCTAGAGCTCGAAACCACTGACCCATGGGCACCCAATGCTGAACTCACGCGATTGAACCCGCTCGGCAAAGTCCCGACACTAATCGTCGACGACAACAGCAGCGTGTTTGACTCGCGCGTGATCGTGGAATATCTCGACGGCCTCTCACCCGTACACAAACTCATCCCAGAAGCGTCGCGCGACCGGATCAGCGTCAAGCGCTGGGAAGCCATCGCCGACGGGCTGTGCGACGCAGCCCTCACCGCAAGGCTTGAAGGCAATCGGCCCGACAAGAACGAGTCCAGCGCCAAACAAATCACGCGTCAACACGAAAAAATCAGCGCCTGCCTCACCGAAATGTCGCGCGAGCTTGGAGAACGCGAATATTGTGTGGGCAATGCGCTCACGCTAGCCGATATCGCCACCGGCTGCGCACTTGGATACTTGAAGTTTCGTTTCGCTGACATCAATTGGGAGTCCGCGCACCCGAACCTTGCGCGCGCTTACAAGCGCCTGTCGGCACGTCCGTCTTTTAAGGCGACGGACCCTGCGACAAACTAACGCGGGTTCTCGTTGTTATCGCACCGCTATCGAGTATTCGGCCCCGTGTCGCCCGGAGCGCGCGGCTGTCTTGGATAGCGCACAAAGTCAACTAAAGCGCGTTCTGTCGTGGTGGGTCGTCGAGTAAACAAACTCACGATGACAATCACAGCGAAGCCGAGCGGAACACCAAACACGCCCGCAGAAATCGGCGACATGTCCCACCAGGTGTAGCCGCTGATGTTGCCAGTCACCCCAAAAACACTGCGCAGCCACGGGTACGTAGTGGCCATGTAATAAAACGTGATGGCCACCCCTGAGAACATGCCGGCAACCGCTGCAAGCGCTGTCGCGCGTTTCCAAAAAATGCCCAGCACCAGCGCGGGGAAAAAGCCCGCCGCCGCAAGCGAGAACGCGGCGGACACCAAAAACAAAATATCCGCTGATTTACGCGCAGCCACATACGCCGCGAGCATAGCGACCACGAGCAACAAAGCCTTCGACACCGAAATCCGCATCGTCGTCGAGGCCGACGGATTGATAGTTTTGTAGTAGACGTCGTGCCCGAGTGCGTTGGCGATAGTTAAAAGCAGTCCATCCGCAGTCGATAACGCCGCCGCCAACCCGCCCGCCGCAACCAGCCCAGAAATGACGTAGGGCAGCCCGGCAATTTCCGGCGTAGCGAGCACAACAATATCGCTGCCAATAGAAATTTCGGCTAGCTGCACGATGCCATCGCGATTGACGTCGGTAATCGAGAGTAGCGTTGGATCTACACGCGCCCAAGAATTCACCCATGCGGGCAAGGTCGCGAAATCGCTACCGACGAGCATTGTGTAAATATCAAACTTCACCAAGACCGCTAGCGCGGGTGCGGTGATGTAGAGCAACGTGATGAAAAAGAGCGACCAGACCACCGACTCGCGCGCCTCTCTCACGCCCGGCGTGGTGTAGTAGCGGGTGAGAATATGTGGCAGGGCGGCTGTTCCCATCATTAAGCAAAACACCAGCGCCAAGAAGTTCTTGCGCGCGATGTCTTTCGCGGCCTCGCTCTCAACCGGGTAGGGCTCGGCGTGACGCTGCGGCGGCGAGGTTCGCGCACGCAGCGCTAAGTCTTTGCTCCACGCAGCTCTCGCGGCGTTGGCATCCTTCGGATACGTATCTACGGCTTTTTGCGCTGCCGCGATTTGCTCGGCAGGCGCCCGACGGCCTCTGGCTTGATCGAGCGTGCGTTGCAGGGCGAGCTTTCCCTCTTCGTAGGAGCCCGGTAAGCCTGCGAGTTTCGCCTCCGCTGCGTCCGCGCGACTGGCGAAGATCTTACGTACTTCCGCCTCCTTCGGGTCTTTCAGCAACACCTCTTCTCGCGCCGACACTTTTTCGAGCACTGCGCCATAGGCCACTTGCGGCAGCGGGTTGCCAGTGTGTTTCGCCGAGAGCCACACCACCGGAATCATGTAGGCCAAAATCAAAATAATGTACTGCGCGACTTGCGTCCATGTCACAGCGCGCATACCGCCCAAAAACGAGCACACCAAAATGCCCGCAAGCCCGACGAACACGCCCTCACCGAACGACAGTCCAGTGAGCTTCGACGTGATCAATCCGACGCCATAAATCTGGGCGACGAGATACACGAACGAACACATGATGGCGACCGCCACACCGACCAATCGCGCGGCGTGTCCACCGTAGCGCGCGCCGAGGAAATCGGGAATGGTGTACTGTCCAAATTTGCGAAGATAGGGCGCAAGAAACAGCGCAACCAACACGTAGCCACCGGTCCAGCCCATGATGAAGGCAAGACCTGTGTAGCCCTGCAAATAAAGGGTTCCCGCGAGACCAATGAACGACGCGGCGGACATCCAGTCCGCACCAGTTGCCATGCCGTTGAAAATCGCGGGAACGCGACGTCCCGCGACGTAATACTCAGCGGCGTTAGTCGTGCGGCTCATCACTCCGATGGCGGCGTAAAGCACAACCGTCGCGAGCAAAAAAATGTAGCCGATCCAATTTCGCGTCAGCCCAATCTGCTCCAGTACTCCGAGCAGCAATACGAAGCCGATGACACCCAAGGTGTACCACGCGTAGACGCGCTTAAGCCTCGACGTGAACGCCTGCTGGCTCTCGTTCATGGCTTAGGCCGCGTGACTTCGTTAGCGTCGCTCAATTCGTCGAAACCGTATTCGAGGTCAAGTCGATGCATGTATCGCGCATAAAACCACACCAACGCGACGTAAACGAGCAACGCGCCTTGTGCCGCCATCCAAAACGAAAACGGCCAGCCAAAAAACTTGAAATTCAAGTCGCGCGCAAAGAAGGCAACGACAAACGTCACGACGAAGCCAATGACCATGAGCAGCGCCGTGACGCGAAGGTTTTTCCTCCAGTATTCCCTCTGGCGCTGTTCGAGCGTATCGTTTACGTCAGCTTGCATCGGCCTCCTCCATGCGCGCATCACCGTTTTCTCCACCGCGGAGCGCTGGATGTGAAGTGGTTCTATGTGACCAATGGTGAGCGCAACCGCAGAGTAACCGAGATTGCTGGTTTCGTAAAAACAAAGACGCCGTAGCGCCTTTGTTCTTTGCACGTCGTAAACGGCGGCCCGCGGTGGGTTGATGCGAGACTACGCTTATAGACTCTGCTTCAACTGCTCAAGAATCGCTGGGTTTTCCAGTGTGGAGATGTCCTGCGTAATTTCTTCGCCCTTGGCGATCGAGCGCAGCAAGCGGCGCATGATCTTGCCGGAGCGCGTTTTTGGCAGGTTGTCGCCGAAGCGAATGTCTTTCGGCTTGGCAATCGGGCCGATTTCTTTGCCTACCCAGTCGCGCAGTTCTTTCGCGATTTTTTGCGCAGCGGCAGCGTCAGCAGGACGCGCACCCTTGAGCACCACGAACGCAGACACGGCTTCGCCTGTCGTTTCGTCTGGACGGCCCACCACGGCGGCTTCTGCTACCAATGGGTTCGACACCAGCGCCGATTCAATTTCCATCGTGCCAAGGCGATGACCGGAGACATTCAACACATCGTCAATGCGGCCTGTGATGCGGAAATTGCCGTTCACGGCGTCACGCACTGCGCCGTCGCCAGCGAGGTAATAGCCCTTGAGCTCAGCAGGAAAGTACGACGACTTGAAGCGCTCTGGGTCGTTCCAAATCGTGCGGATCATTGAAGGCCACGGCTTTTTCACTACCAAGATACCGCCTTGGCCGTTGGGCACATCGCCGCCAGATTCGTCCACGATGGCGGTGGTGATGCCCGGCAGCGGCTGCGTGCAGGAGCCAGGCACCAGTGGCGTAACGCCGGGCAGAGGCGTAATCATGTGACCGCCGGTTTCGGTTTGCCAGAAAGTATCGACAATCGGGCAGCGCTCGCCGCCGATGTTTTTGTAATACCACATCCATGCTTCGGGATTAATCGGCTCACCGACGGAGCCGAGCAAACGAAGCGACGACATATCGTATTTGCCCGGCGCAAAATCTGGCGTGGTGTCGGCGGCTTTAATGAGCGAGCGAATCGCGGTTGGCGCGGTGTAGAAAACGGTGCACTTGTGCTTCTGGATCATGTCCCAGAATCGGCCAGCATTCGGGAAGGTCGGCACGCCTTCGAAAATGATTTCCGTTGCGCCAACCGCCAATGGGCCGTAGGTCACGTAGGTGTGGCCGGTGACCCAGCCTACGTCAGCGGTACACCAGAATACGTCGTCGGGTTTGATGTCAAACGTCCATTTCATCGTGAGCATCGCATGCAGCAAATAGCCACCCGTTGAGTGCTGTACGCCTTTGGGTTTGCCTGTAGAACCGGACGTGTAGAGCACAAACAACGGATGCTCAGCGCCGACCATTTCTGCGGGGCATTCTTCAGCTTGGCCTGCTTCGACTTTGGCCCAGTCGATGTCTTTCGCGCCAGCGGCGACATTACCGCCGGTACGCTTGTAGACGATGGTGTGGCGCACAGCGTCGCAGCCGCCCATCGCGTACGCCTCATCCACGGCGGGTTTGAGTGGGATCGCTTTGCCACCGCGCATTTGTTCGTCGGCCGCGATCACGAGCGTTGCGCCCACGTCCACGATGCGCTCTTGCAAGCTCTTCGCCGAGAAGCCGCCGAACACAACGGAGTGCGTCATGCCGATGCGGGCGCAGGCCTGCATCGCAACGACCGCCTCAATCGACATCGGTAAGTAAATGATTGCGCGGTCGCCCTTTTTGTAGCCGAGCGATTTCAGTCCGTTAGCGAAACGGCAAACGCGCTTGTAGAGTTCAAGGTAGGTGACCTTGGTGACCTGACCGCCGTCGGCCTCGAAAATGATCGCGACTTTGTTTTCGGTAGGGGTGCCAAGATGACGGTCGAGGCAGTTGTATGACGCGTTGAGTTCTCCATCGGCAAACCATTTGAAGAACGGCGCATTGCTGTCGTCAAGCGACTGCGTGAAGGGTTTGGCCCAGATCAGGTTTTCGCGCGCGAGATCACCCCAAAAACCAGCGTAATCCTTGTCGGCCTTGGCGCACATGGCGGCGTAGTCCGCCGGTTTGACATTGGCCTGAGCGGTAAACGCGGCCGACGGCGGGAAAACGCGATTCTCAACAAGAACCGATTCGATGGCTGATGACGACATGGGGGACTCCTCCTGAAACGAAAGCAGATTAGTGCTCGACACTCCCTGCCTCCAACAGACTTTCAGGGAGAAACTGCTGCGACGATAGCGGCACAGATTGACGAGAGTCTTACACAAGACTACTCAACAGCTTTTTCGATCTAACGACATCTGTACGGACGTTACATTAACAAAATTCACTATGTCGATAATTTAAATAATGCGCTGCAACGCTCTACTGGCTGTCGCTTACCGGAAAAAGCTGTATCGCTGAAATTACCCAACCGATGCTTGCGTTGGCGCAATCACTTTACATTCGTGAACGGGTGCTAAACTGCCTTCAATCAGTCCGTCACTTTCACCGTCGCGTAACGTCATCCCTCCTATGAAACCCACGCAAAGCTCCGCCGCGCAAACCCGCGTTTTGCGCCCGCTGCCTTCGATCATTTTTGCCAGCCGTTGGCTGCAACTCCCGCTGTATTTGGGTTTGATCGTGGCGCAAGGCGTCTACGTGTTCCATTTTTGGGTGGAATTAGTTCACCTGATTGAAGCAGCATTTGGCTCTGCCGACGCTGTGAAACTGATCGCCAACGCGGTCCAGCCCTGTGACGCAGCAGTTCGCGCCGCGATGCAACCAGCACAAGTCTGCCCGGCCGTGCCGGGCAAGCTGACCGAAACACTCATCATGTTGTTGGTGCTGGGTCTGATTGACGTAGTGATGATCTCGAACTTGCTCATCATGGTGATTGTCGGCGGATACGAAACCTTCGTTTCACGTATGGACCTTGAAAATCACCCGGACCAACCAGAGTGGCTGTCGCACGTCAACGCGTCGGTGCTTAAGGTCAAACTCGCCACCGCCATCATCGGCATCTCGTCGATTCATCTGCTTAAAACCTTTATCAACGCTGACCAATACAGCGAAAAAACCTTAATCGCGCAAACGGTGATTCACGTCGTGTTTCTCCTCTCCGCGTTGGCTATCGCCGCCACTGACCGCCTGATGGCACACACGGCCACAGCAAAGCACTGAGCTCCCCCAATTTCCCTAGCTACCGAAGCGCTTCCAATCCACATGCCCACGACCATCAAGCACGCCGATTTCGTTGAATCCATTGCCGCTGCGCTGCAATTCATTAGCTACTACCACCCACAGGATTACATCGAGCATCTGGCTCGCGCCTATGAGTCCGAAGCCTCGCCAGCGGCTAAAGACGCGATTGCGCAAATCCTGACCAACTCGAAAATGTGTGCCGAGGGTCATCGTCCGATTTGCCAAGACACCGGCATCGTCAACGTGTTCCTGAAAATCGGCATGGATGTGCGCTTCGAGAACTTCGCGGGGAGCATCACCGATGCCGTCAACGAAGGTGTGCGTCGCGCCTACAACGACCCGGATAACTGCCTGCGTGCGTCCATCGTCGCCGATCCACAGTTCGAGCGGAAAAACACCAAAGACAACACGCCCGCCGTAGTGCACATGGAACTAGTGCCCGGCAACACCATCGATGTGAATGTTGCGGCCAAAGGTGGCGGCAGCGAAAACAAATCCAAATTCGTGATGCTCAATCCGAGCGATTCGCTCGTGGATTGGGTGCTCAAAACCGTGCCGACAATGGGCGCGGGCTGGTGTCCGCCGGGCATGCTGGGCATAGGAATTGGTGGCACCGCAGAGAAAGCAATGCTCATGGCCAAAGAGGTGTTGATGGAACCCATCGACATGTACGATTTGCTCAAGCGCGGCCCACAGAACAAAACCGAAGAACTGCGCATCGAGCTCTACGAAAAAGTAAACGCGCTGGGCATTGGCGCGCAAGGCCTTGGCGGGCTGTCCACGGTTCTCGACATCAAAATTTCGATGTACCCAACGCATGCGGCTTCCAAGCCCGTCGCGATGATTCCGAACTGCGCCGCGACGCGTCATGCGCACTTCGTACTCGACGGCTCCGGGCCGAGCTACTGCGAGCCTCCGTCACTCGACGCCTGGCCCAACGTGCAGTGGACGCCCGACGTGAAACTTTCAACACGCGTCAATCTGGACACCCTGACGAAGGCCGAAGTCGAAAGCTGGAAGCCCGGCCAAACGTTGCTGCTTAACGGCAAGATGCTCACCGGCCGCGACGCTGCACACAAACGCATCGCTGACATGCTCGCCAAAGGCGAAAAACTTCCGGTCGACTTCACTAACCGCGTGATTTATTACGTTGGTCCGGTCGATCCCGTCCGTGACGAAGTAGTCGGCCCGGCAGGCCCGACCACGGCAACGCGCATGGACAAATTCACTGAAATGATGCTCTCGAAAACCGGACTCATCTCCATGATCGGAAAAGCCGAGCGTGGGCCTGTCGCCATCGAAGCCATCAAGAACCACAAAGCCGCGTATCTAATGGCGGTGGGCGGCGCAGCGTACCTAGTGTCGAAGGCGATCAAGGGCTCGAAGGTGATGGGGTTCGCCGACCTTGGCATGGAAGCGATTTACGAATTCGATGTGAAAGACATGCCCGTCACGGTCGCCGTGGATTCGAGCGGCACCAGCGTGCACGAAACCGGCCCCAAGGAATGGCAGTCGCGCATCGGGAAAATCCCAGTCACCGTCGTCTAGCTCAACGATGAAGTCCACCATGCTTCTCCACTGCGCGTAGTTCACTCCAGCAATGCTTGATGCGTTTACTTTGTTCGACGTTGCAGCGGTCTTAGTCGGGATCGCCATTGCAGTCATCAGCGTTTGGGTCGTGCAGCGCCGCATCCGAGGCACATTAACCGCGCTAACAGACGCGACGCGTGCCTTGTCCAAGGGCGATTTCCAAGTGGAAGTGGCCATCGACTCACGGGGCGTGGCAGGTGACTTGGTGCGCGCGTTCAACGAGATGGCGCACCAGTTGGCTGCTAGTCGTAGTCAGATCACCAACTACCAGAAAACGCTGGAGACTCGCGTTCGAGAACGAACCCGAGACTTGCAGAGCGCCACCCAACGCGCAGTACTGATTGCGCAAACCGATCCGCTGACCGCGCTGCCCAATCGGTTGATGTTTCGAACCAAGCTCGAAGAGGCCATCAAATCGGCCAGCGTCAACAAGAACCGCATGGCCGTGCTTTTCGTCGACCTCGATTACTTTAAGACTTTTAACGACAGCCTCGGGCATGACGCGGGTGATGCCGTCTTGCGCGCTGCCGCTCAGCGCCTGCGCGAGGCCGTGCGGCAGGATGATTTGGTCGCGCGATTTGGCGGCGATGAGTTTGTGGTGTTAATCACGCGTCTAGAAGCCCAGCACGCTGAACACGTAGCGCTCAAAGTGGCCGAAGGCATCCTCGACGCACTACGCGCGCCGTACGATGCGGCAGGCACCTTAGCCAGCATGCCAGGCTCGGTCGGTGTTGCGATTTATCCGCAGGACGGCACCACTGCAAGCGAACTCATCAAGAACGCCGACACAGCGATGTACGCTGCGAAGAAGTCCGGGCGCAACCGCATCGAGCATTTTTCGGGCGGATCGAGTCGCCAGCAAGCGCATCGAACTCAGTTTGAAAACGATATTCGCCGTGGCATCGCGGCCAACGAATTTTTCCTCGTTTTTCAACCGCAGGTGGACGCTGCAACCGGCTCGCCTACTGGCCTAGAAGCGCTGCTTCGGTGGCGGCACCACTCGCGGGGCCTAATCCAGCCAATGGAGTTCATCCCCGTCGCAGAAGAAAGTGGCCTCATCAATCCGCTAGGTCGTCGCGCGCTCGAATTGGCCTGCGAACAGTTCAAGCTCTGGCAAACACGCGACATTCACCCACGCATTTCGGTGAATGTTTCGGCGGCCCAGCTGCAAGACCCGAATTGGCTCAATTCCGTCGACGAAACCATTGAGCGAACCGGCATCCCCGCCAAGTTTTTAGACCTAGAAATTACCGAGTCGATGCTCGTTGGCAACCCGAAGCACGTCATCGACACGCTCGACACATTGGGCCGAATGGGCGTCACGCTCACACTCGACGATTTCGGCACGGGCTACTCCAGTCTCAGCTACCTCACGCGCCTGCCCTTCCACACGATCAAAATTGACCGAAGTTTTATTCAACACATCGACGAAAAACCACGCCGTGGAATCGTGCAAGCAATTGTGGCAATCGCGCACAGCTTGGGTATGCGTGTTATCGCTGAGGGCGTGGAGACACCACTCCAGTTGTCGATTATTCGCGACCTAGGGTGCGAGGAAATTCAGGGCTACTACATTGCCAAGCCGCTCGAAGCCCAGGCCATCGCGCCTTGGTGGCTCACGCAGCTCGATAACGTCGGCGCGATGACAACCTAGTACGGTTGCACATCCGCAGGCGTGTCAACGTCACGAAGCACACCGCTATCGTCCACATCAAACGCATAGACCTCGCTTGCGTACCTTCGCAGCAATGCGCGGGCACCGACGTCACCAACGCATGCCGCTAACGCAGGCATGTATCGCGAAGGAAACACCACGGGATGTCCGGGTTGCCCGTCGTGCCGAGGCTGAACGATGCAGTCGCGCACGACCGATTGTGCGACGGCCTGCGAGACCGTAGACGCTTGCAACCAAGGCATGTCTGCCAACGCCACGACCAGCGTTTTCGCATCGACAAACATGCGCTGGGCGTAGCTCACGGCAGCCGCTAGGCTATGTCCCATGCCTTGGGCAGCGTCCGCGGGCACCACCACGTGACAGCCCTGGGTCGCCGCCAATTTAGCGATTGCAGCCTCGTCGGCTCGGGTGGCAACAATAACGACGTCGACACTCGACGCGAGCACCGCGAGTGCTCGCTCCGCGACCGGAACGCCGTCGATCAAAACCTCTAACTTGTGGCCAGGCCGGTCAGCACAAAACCGCCGCCCAACACCCGCAGCCAACAAGATACCGACGGTATCTACAGAACCACGGGCCGCGCTTACCACGCTCGTCGTACCTTAGGTTTTCGGCAGCGTCACGCCGCTTTGGCCCTGATATTTGCCGCCGCGATCTTTATACGACGTGCCGCAGACTTCGTCGCTCTCGAAGAACAATACTTGGGCACACCCTTCGCCTGCGTAAATTTTGGCGGGCAGCGGTGTCGTATTCGAAAACTCCAACGTCACGTAACCTTCCCATTCAGGCTCAAACGGCGTCACATTTACGATGATGCCGCAACGTGCATAGGTGCTTTTGCCAACGCAAATGGTCAGCACGCTGCGCGGGATACGGAAGTATTCAACGGTGCGCGCCAACGCGAATGAGTTTGGCGGAATGATGCAAACATCACCCTTGAAATCAACAAACGATTTTTCGTCAAACGCCTTCGGATCAACAATGGTCGAATTGATGTTGGTGAAGATTTTGAATTCGTTGGCGCAGCGAATGTCATAGCCGTAGCTGGATGTGCCATACGACACAATTTTTTGACCATCCACAAAACGCACCTGATCTGGCACAAACGGCTCAATCATTTGGGTCGACTCCGCCATGCGGCGAATCCAGTGGTCTGATTTGATGGACATATGAGACAGGCAAAATGTGATGTAGCCCAGTATTGTAAGAACTAAAAATCAGATTGCTCCGCCGCGCAGCACGCGGCGGGTCGTTTGGCTCCCAACGTCCACCGATTGACGCTCAACTTTTTATGCAAACCAGCTCGTCCCGCGCGTCAAATCATGTTGAGCTAACGCTTGCGCAAGCCCGTTTGCTTCAGCTCGCAGCGATGGGTTTACTCACGCCTCCCAAAGCGCGCGCCACGCGGCAAAGTGTGCTCAAAGCCATTCGTGCAATGAACGTATTGCAGATTGACACCATCAGTGTTGTCGCGCGCAGCCCGTACTTCGTACTTTGGAGTCGACTGGGGCAATTCGAGTCGGTGTGGTTGGACGAACTGCTCGCAGCGGGCGATTTATTCGAGTATTGGGCGCACGCCGCTTGTTTTTTGCCGATGGAGGACTATCCACTCTATCGACGACAAATGCTGCATTTAGAAGCGGCAGGCTCCGAGCGCACAGCACTGCGGCTCGCGGCTGAACCGCATGCTCACACTGAACTCATCGAACATGTACGCGAACACGGCCCTGTGCGCGCTGCTGACTTCGAGCATGAGGACGGTCGCAAAGGCAACGGCTGGTGGGATTGGAAACCCGACAAGCTTCGTCTCGAATCGCTATTTACCGCTGGCGAAATCATGGTGAAACGACGCGAAAAATTTCATCGGGTGTACGACCTGCGCGAGCGCGTTCTGCCGCCGCATTTATTGAACGACGACGCGGTTCCAAGTCGTGAGCAAACCGCCGAAGCATGGACGCTCGCCGCTGTGAAAGCGATGGGGCTCGCGCCTGCTCGCTGGATTGGCGACTACTTCCGCCACGCCGGCAAAGCGCCTCGCCCAGACCCAGAAGCACTCGTGGAGCGCGGCTTGTTGTTGCGAATCTCAGTGGATGACCTGCCTTGGCCTGCGTACGTCCATCCTGATCACACCGCTACGCTAGTGCGCGCGCAACAAAATAAGCTGGACGCGACCTACCGCACTTTACTCTCGCCTTTCGATCCGCTGGTGTGGGATCGCGAGCGGGCGTTGACACTCTGGAATTTCGACTATCGCATTGAGTGCTATACACCCGAAGCGAAGCGCCAATACGGCTACTTCACACTTCCGATATTGATCCGCGGTGCGTTGGTGGGTCGGTTGGACGCCAAAGCGCATCGCGCTGACGGCGTCTTTGAAGTGCGCGCATTGCACCTTGAACCGAACGTCAAAGCGGACGACGCGCTCGCCGCCGACATCGCGGACACACTTGTGCGCTGCGCCACTTGGCACAACACACCCGCCGTCAGCGTCAGTCAGACTTTTCCGACGACTTTCGCCAAACGACTTCGCGCTGCAGTAAAGAGCCAACCGAGCATGTTGTTGTAACAAGGCGACACAGTGTCGTCGTGCCGGACGTCGATCTACAAAAAATTTGTAGCGAATAACTCTGTGGAAAACTGCCGTAAAAGTAGTGAGAAGCTGTGGGCAATTTGTGGCGTTTTGATGCAAAGCCCCGTGCGGCGTGCTCTCCCGCCGCGTTTCACAAATATCAAGCGGTTACCAACAGACATAACCACAAGATGTAGGGGTTAATAAGTTGCTTGACCACTAGATATTGTTGGTCGTATCCTTCGTCTGTTCCATCGCTTTACATGCTTTACACGCGCTGCATTACGGTATTTTTGCGTCGTTATCCGCCCACATTTCACATCGGATAGGCGCAACCACAGTCGACATGCAACGCCTCGACGAGAGTGAGGGGCCTACAAGCCAAATGGCTGTGGGCGAAAGAGATTGACAATAAAACGGGGCGGGCACGGAGGCCCACGCAATTGACCGGAAAACAGTGTCAGGGCACCGAAGGTGTTGACTGAGCGAATGACCGGCTTGCAGCCCACGCCAATATGAAACAGAGATTTTTGGAGACGCACACATGCTCGAACCCACACCCGCCCAGACCGGTGGCCCCGCTATGAACGTTAACCCCGCAGTGATGGGGTTGGTTTCTGGCAACTCATCCGCCACGCCTGATTCGGGTCGTGCTTCGTTGTACAAAGTCATTCGCCGCAACGGTTCGGTCGTTGCGTTCGAACCGTCAAAAATCACGGTTGCCATGACCAAGGCGTATCTCGCTGCGCACGGCAGTCAAAGCGCGGCCTCAGCGCGTGCGCGCGAGATCACGCAACAAATGACCGAAGCCGTCATGCGCGCGCTGATGCGCGTGAAGCCAGAGGGCGGCGCGATTCACATCGAAGAAATTCAGGATCAGGTTGAGCTCGCGCTGATGCGCTCGGGCGAGCATGAAGTCGCTCGCGCTTACGTGCTCTATCGTGAGCGCCGCATGCAGGAGCGTGCGTTGCAGGCCAAATCGAAAGAAGCCGACCAAGAGCCGATTCTTCATGTCGTCGAAGACGGCGTGCGTAGTCCGCTCGATTTGCTGCGCCTGCGTGAATTGATCAAGTTTTCGTGCGAAGGCTTGCATGGCGCAGCCGACGCCGACCTGATTCTCAAGTCCACGCTTAAAGATTTGTACGACGGCGTCTCGGCAAAAGAAGTGCGCAAATGCGCGATTCTGGCCGCTCGCCAGTACATCGAGAAAGACCCCGCTTACAGTTTCGTGACGGCGCGCCTGCTGCTCGACTCCATTCGCTTCGAAATCCTTGGCGAAGAAGCCTCCCAGGCCGACATGGCCACGAAATATGGCGAATACTTTCCGAAGTTCATCAAACACGGCATCTCGATTGGCCTGTTGAATCCTGAGCTTGCGAGCTACGACCTGGTGAAGCTCGGCGCGGCACTCGATCACACGCGCGACTTCAATTTTGGTTTCCTCGGTCTGCAAACCCTTTATGACCGTTACTTCCTAATTGACCGCACCGGCGCTAATGGAGCCGACCGTCGCTTCGAACTGCCGCAAGCGTTCTTCATGCGCGTCGCGATGGGTCTTGCGCTCAACGAGGCAGACCGCGAAGCGCGCGCCATCGAGTTCTATCAACTGCTGTCGAGCTTTGACTTCATGTCGAGCACGCCGACGCTCTTCAACTCGGCCACGCACCGCTCGCAGCTCTCATCCTGCTACCTGACGACCGTTGCTGATGACCTCGACGGCATCTACGAAGCGATTAAAGAAAACGCCCTGCTCTCAAAATTCGCGGGTGGCTTAGGCAACGACTGGACGCCCGTGCGCGCCATGGGTTCGCACATCAAAGGAACCAACGGCGAATCACAAGGTGTTGTGCCTTTCCTCAAAGTGGTGAACGACACGGCCGTCGCGGTGAACCAAGGTGGCAAGCGTAAAGGCGCTGTCTGCACCTATCTCGAATCGTGGCACCTTGACGTTGAAGAGTTCCTCGAACTGCGTAAGAACACAGGTGATGATCGCCGTCGTACGCACGACATGAACACGGCAAACTGGATTCCTGATCTGTTCATGAAACGCGTCATGGAAAACGGCCCGTGGACGCTGTTCTCGCCGTCCGACACGCCGGACCTGCACGATCTGTTCGGTCGCGCTTTCGAGACGCGCTACATTGAGTGCGAAGCCAAAGCTGCGCGCGGTGAAATAAAAGTATTCAAGACCATCCAAGCCACCACACTGTGGCGCAAGATGCTCACGATGCTCTTCGAAACGGGCCATCCGTGGATCACGTTCAAGGACCCGTGCAACATTCGCTCACCGCAGCAACACGTCGGCGTGGTCCACTCATCGAACCTTTGCACCGAGATTACGCTCAACACCAGCGACACTGAAATTGCCGTTTGCAATCTCGGCTCAGTGAACCTCGTTAATCACATGGTTGACGACGGCAAAGGCGGTTTCGTTCTCGATCAAGTCAAGCTGCAAAAAACCATCCGCACCGCGATGCGCATGCTCGACAACGTAATCGACATTAACTACTACGCCGTAAAAAAAGCGCGTACGTCGAACTTGAAGCATCGCCCCGTGGGTCTTGGCATCATGGGCTTCCAAGACGCGCTGCACATGATGCGCACACCCTACGCGTCGCAAGAAGCGATGGACTTTGCGGATCGCTCGATGGAAGCCGTCTGCTACTACGCCTACTGGGCCTCCACGGAGCTTGCCGAAGAGCGCGGTCGTTACAGCTCTTACAAAGGCTCGCTGTGGGATCGCGGCATCATGCCGCATGAATCAGTTCGTTTGCTCGCCGAAGAGCGCGGTGGATACCTCGAAGTCGATCAATCGGTCAGCATGGATTGGTCGCTGTTGAAAGATCGCGTCAAAACGCACGGTATGCGCAATTCGAACTGTGTCGCCATTGCGCCAACCGCTACGATTTCGAACATCATCGGCGTGTCAGCTTGCATCGAGCCGAACTACGAAAACTTGTTCGTCAAATCGAATTTGTCGGGCGAATTCACCGTCATCAACGAACACCTTGTGGTCGATCTGAAAGCACGTGGCCTGTGGGACGACGTGATGATTTCCGACCTGAAATATTTCGACGGCGCGCTGGCTAAGATTGACCGCATCCCGGCCGACCTGAAAGCCAACTACGCCACTGCATTCGAGATGGACCCGGCGTGGCTCGTCGAAGCCGCATCGCGCCGCCAGAAGTGGATTGACCAAGCGCAATCGCTCAACATTTACATGGCTGGCGCATCGGGCAAAAAGCTCGACGAGCTCTACAAACTCGCATGGAAACGCGGCCTCAAAACCACGTATTACCTGCGCACCATGGGTGCCACCAGCGCCGAGAAATCCACGGGCAAAGGCGGCGAACTCAACGCCGTTTCGAGCGGCGGCACGTCGCACCCAGCTGGCGCAAGCGCATCGCCACTTACGACACCGGCAGCCGTTGCGCCCGTGAATCCCGCCGTAGGCGCTGCCGCCGCAGGTGCAGCAGTTGCGGTGAGCGACGCCGATTTGCCGGCCACTGACATGAAGTTTTGCTCGATTGACAACCCCGACTGCGAAGCTTGCCAATAACAGCGCGCGTATTCAGAAAATTCGCATCCCCCAATCGGGCAATAATGCGCGTTATGGGGGGCTTCAGCAACCGCTGATGCTCGCTCACACACCACCACATGGAGACTCAAAATGGGTTTGTTTAGTTTTATCAAGGACGCTGGCGAAAAATTGTTCGGCCACAAAGACGCTGAAGCCGTAGCCGCAGCAGCTGCTGCCGATGACGAAGCCGCGAAAGCCAAACTCGAAGCGACTAACCGCGCTGCGGGCGATGCGATTCAGGCGTACATCGAAGCACAAGATCTGACCATCACGGGTTTGGTGGTCACGTACGACGCCGCGTCTTCATCGGTCAGCCTATTTGGCGTGGCCGAAGACCAGGCCACCAAAGAGAAAGCACTGCTCTGCGCCGGTAACGTTGCTGGCGTGGACAACGTCAACGACAACATGTCGGTCGACCTCTCGGAGCCAGAAGCGCAGTATCACGACGTTGTCTCCGGCGACAACCTGTCGAAGATCGCTAAGGCTTACTACGGCGATCCGAATAAATATCCGGTCATCTTCGAAGCCAACAAACCGATGTTGTCGCATCCCGACAAGATCTACCCAGGCCAAAAGCTGCGCATTCCGCCGCTCTAACCTGTTCGCGTAGTTCCGCAACCTCTCCGCGTTTCTTGGAGAGGGTTGCGGTGAGGGTTTAGTGAACGCCGTGTCGATCCCTATCGGCGGCGCCACACAAAGCCCTGACCGCAGCGATGTCGCTTCGTCACTTGCGCCAGTTTGGGCGAGTGGTCTTCTGAGCGAAGGAAGAGCGACATAGGCTGTGAGTGCAGGAACGTTCTCGATTCGCGCGAGGCGTGGCCTGCGATTTTGCACATACGATTGCCCATTTTGGGCCGAGTGTGTGTACCTTAAGGAAGGGAGGTGATCTGTGGCAACAAAAGAACACAAGTGGGAGTTCTACCAAGATAAGGCTGGCAAGTTTCGCTGGCGCCGTATTGCGTCGAATGGCAATGTGATTGGAGCGTCGTCGCAAGGCTACGTAACCCAAAAAGATTGCAAAAACAACGCAATTCTTAACGGCTACACCGGCGCTTGAGCTAAACCCTCAAGCAGATAACGCCCCACGGGTACCCACCCGCGCGAGTCTCTCCGCCGGAGCCCTTTTTCGCAAGAAGAAGACGCCTCCGGCGGTTTTTCAGAGCGCCTCGTCTGTACCGCGCAGACCGTTCTGAAAAACCTAACGAGCATCACCCACTCCGCAAGAAGCCATCGCTTTGCAAGATCAACGAGACATCAACGAACTGCGCACACCAAACCCTCGTTTGAGCAACGCCCGGCACATGGGCGACTATCAAATGTGGCTTCAGTTTGCCGACGGCCGCGCTGGCATCGTTGATCTCTCGGATGATCTTTGGGGCGACGATCTCGAACCGCTGCGCGACCCCGGCACCTTCGCTGAGCTCGCGTTGGATGAATCACTAGCGACACTTTCATGGGAACGCGGCGGCATCGATATTTCGCCGTCGTACTTGTATTCGAAACTGGAATCGGTTCAATAGCGCCCGCGCGCTGTTAGCCACGTAAACACACCGGCGGTCCGCGCTATTTCGCAGCAGGCCCATAAGACTAAAAGCATAGAGGTAATGTAAATGCTCAATTTTGACGACGACGTTGTAACGCCAACCCCCTCTCCTTTCGCCGCAGCAACAGCAGCGCCAAGCCAACCCGCGCCTGCGTCGACCGCTGCGCAAGTTTCCGGCTACCGCGCGCAAATGAACGAGCAACCGCAATCCATCGCCGCCGCAGCGCCCGCCGCCGAAGCCCGCGCCGGTCGCGTTCGCGCCGAAGACAAGCGCGTCATTAACGGCGGTGCCGACGTCAACCAACTCGTCCCGTTCAAGTACACCTGGGCGTGGGACAAATACATCGCCGGTTGCGCCAACCACTGGATGCCGCAAGAGATCAACATGCAGCGCGACATCGAGCTGTGGAAGCGCCCGGACGGCCTCACCGACGACGAACGCCTCATCATCAAGCGCAACCTCGGCTTTTTCACCACCGCCGACAGTCTCGCCGCGAACAACATCGTGCTCGGCACCTATCGTCACATCACCGCGCCCGAGTGCCGCCAATACCTGCTGCGCCAAGCGTTCGAAGAAGCGATCCACACGCACGCCTACCAATACATCGTGCAATCGCTCGGCCTCGACGAGAGCGAAATTTTCAACGCGTACCACGAGATCAAGAGCATCCGCGACAAGGATGATTTCCTCATCCCGTTCATCGACGTGCTCACCAATCCGCAGTTCAAAACCGGCACGTTCGAAAACGACCAAGCGCTCTTGAAGAGCCTGATCGTCTTCGCCTGCATCATGGAAGGCATCTTCTTCTATGTCGGCTTCGTGCAAATTCTCTCGATGGGCCGTCAAAACAAAATGACCGGCGCGGCGGAGCAATACCAATACATCCTGCGCGATGAATCGATGCACTGCAACTTCGGCATCGACTTGATCAACACCATCAAGCTCGAAAACCCACAGCTCTGGACCGAAGCGTTCAAAGACGAAATCACCGCCCTCATCAAGCGCGGCGTAGAACTCGAATACGCCTACGCCGAAGACAC
>JBEBJR010000058.1:0-6323 GCA_040079845.1 Casimicrobium sp.
CACACCAGAATGGCATTTTCAGCATGACGCCGGGCGACCCTTGGCAGAGATGCTGCCAGAGCTGAAGGCGCAATATCCTGACTATTCCGCGCATATCGACGCCTATGCCACGCGCTTTAACGAGAGCATCCCCGGCCCGGTGGCGGGATCGTATGAGATTGTCGACGAACTGGCCGCGCGCGGTGTGCCATTATTCGCGATCACCAATTTTGGCGCGGAGTTTTGGGATGGCTTCCGTCCAACCCAACCGATTTTTGACTATTTCCGCGATATCATCGTGTCGGGTGTTGAGAAAATGGTGAAGCCTGATCCGGCGATTTATCACCTCGCACTCTCCCGCTTTAACTTATCGCCGGGAGAGGCGATTTTCGTCGACGATAATCTGCCCAATGTTTTGGCCGCACAACAGAACGGTTTTGTCGCGCATCACTTCACCGATGCTTCGGCGTTGCGCGCCGAGCTGGTAAAATGGGGCTTGCTGAACGAGGCGTAGCCTCCTGAAAATTCTGTCGGTTTCAATGTAAAAGAGACGGGAGGCGGTGAGGGGGTAGAGCGTGAACTGCACTCTCACATTCTCTCGTCTCTTTTACATTTTCCCAAGAATTTCATGAGGCCTGCGGCAGAGAGCATGCACTCACAGAGTTTCAGAACGCGGCGTCCATCGCACGTCGGCATGCAATAGAAAAACTTGAGGCTCCCACCCTTCCATTCGGCGTCAGTCTGTGCTTTAGCCTCCAGCAAATCTGGCATTACAAGGACGCATCCTCCCATGAATATCCACGAATATCAGGCGAAAGAACTGCTCGCGAAATTTGGCGTTGCTGTGCCAAAGGGCATTGCGGCTTTGTCGGTCGAAGAAGCCATCGCCGCTGCGAAGCAATTGCCCGGGCCGTTATATGTGGTGAAATCGCAAATTCATGCCGGTGGCCGCGGTAAAGGCAAATTCAAGGAACTCGGCCCCGATGCCAAGGGCGGCGTTCGTTTGGCGTTCAATCTGGACGAAGTCGAATCGCACGCACGGGAAATGCTGGGCAACACGCTGGTCACGATCCAGACCGGACCAGAGGGCAAACAAGTCAACCGCCTCTACATCACCGATGGCGCAGACATTAAACAGGAATTCTACCTCGCCTTGCTCGTTGATCGCGCCACCAGCCGGATTGCGGTGGTCGCCTCGACCGAAGGCGGAATGAACATCGAGGACGTGGCACACGACACACCCGAAAAAATCCACACGATCACCATTGATCCCGCCACTGGCCTTATGCCGCATCATGGCCGCAGCGTTTCCAAGGCTTTGGGCTTGTCGGGCGATTTGGCGAAACAATGCGCCAAGGTGCTTTCTTCGCTTTATGCAGCGTTCCTTGGTACCGACGCCGAACAGATTGAAATCAACCCGCTGGCCGTATGCGAAGGCAAAGACGGCGACGAGTTGCTCGTGCTCGATGCCAAAGTCAGCTTTGACGGCAACGCCATGTTCCGCCACAAGGATTTGGCCGAATTGCGCGACTTGACCGAAGAAGACCCTGCTGAGGTCGAAGCATCCGAATATGACCTCGCTTATATCAAGCTCGACGGCAACATTGGCTGCATGGTCAATGGTGCGGGCCTTGCCATGGCGACGATGGACATCATCAAGCTGAACGGCGAATTCCCCGCCAACTTCCTCGACGTGGGCGGCGGCGCGAACAAGGAAAAGGTGACGGCTGCGTTCAAGATCATTTTGAAGGATCCAGCGGTCAAAGGCATCCTAGTCAATATTTTCGGCGGCATCATGAAATGCGACATCATTGCCGAGGGTATCGTGGCGGCGGCCAAGGAAGTGAACCTTTCGGTTCCCTTGGTTGTGCGGTTGGAAGGCACCAATGTGCAGCAGGGCAAAGACATTCTGGCGAACAGCGGCTTGCCGATTGTCGCGGCGAATGACCTTGGCGATGCAGCGCAGAAAATCGTGGCACAGGTTCGCGCTGCTTGAGTGGTGACCCAACCTATGATGGCGAATGCCGCTGTGGTCAGGTTCGGTTTCGCCTGACGGGCGGTCCGCTGATTACAATGGCATGCCATTGCAAGGGATGTCAGCGTATGACGTCCGGTCCTTATTCGCTTAGCGCCTTTTATCCGACAGCCCGGTTTGAGCTGATATCGGGCGAGCCGGTACCGGGTGCGTTGCACGGCCCATCGCGGCATATGTATTGTCCGCACTGCATGAGCTGGGTGTTTACACGGACAGAGGGTACGGACGAGTTTGTAAATGTGCGGTCGCCAATGATCGACGGTGACGTGTTCGGAAAGCCATTCCTTGAGACTGGAATTGATGAAGCGTTTCCCTGGGCTCGGCTTGATGCCCCTTTTGCTTTTGAGGGATTCCCCCCTCGTGATCAGTTTCCTGCGTTGATTGCGGCGTATTTGTCACGCAGCGCAGATCAAGTTTAAACCGCGCTTGACGTTCACGTAAACGTTAAGCATAGGGTCCGCAGTTTTTAGCCTCCGGCTATCGTGCCGGTTCGGTGATTCGATTGGAGAAGGAACAGTCCCATGAAAATCCTCGTCCCCGTAAAACGGGTGATTGATTACAACGTAAAGCCACGGGTTAAAGCCGATGGCACAGGCGTTGATTTGGCCAATGTCAAAATGAGCATGAACCCGTTTGACGAAATCGCGGTCGAAGAAGCGCTGCGTTTGCGTGAAAAGGGTGTTGCGACTGAAGTGATCGCTGTTTCCGTTGGTCCTGAAAAGGCGCAGGAAACATTGCGCACCGCGCTTGCGATGGGTGCGGATCGTGCGATCCTTGTGGTTGCCGAGGATGTGGAGCCTTTGGGCGTTGCCAAAATCCTTGCCAAGATCATGGACGAAGAGGCCCCGGGCCTGGTCATCCTTGGCAAGCAAGCGATTGACGATGACTCGAACCAGACCGGGCAGATGCTCGCTGCGTTGACCGGTCGTCCGCAAGGCACTTTCGCCAGCGCGGTTGAAGTATCGGGCGACAGCGTGTCGGTCACCCGCGAAGTGGATGGCGGATCGGAAACGGTTTCGCTGAAAACCCCGGCAATCATCACCACCGACCTGCGTTTGAACGAGCCGCGCTACGCGTCGTTGCCAAACATCATGAAGGCCAAGTCAAAGCCACTCGCGCAGAAAACACCCGCCGATTACGGTGTGGATGTTGCCCCGCGTTTGAAGACGTTGAAAGTCACTGAGCCACCCGTGCGCAGCGCGGGGATCAAGGTTCCCGACGTCGATAGCTTGGTCGCAAAACTTAAAGAGATGGGAGTCGCATAATGGCCGTTCTCGTTTATGCCGAACATGACAATGCGTCGTTGAAGGACGCAACTTTGGCTGTCGTTACCGCCGCCGCACAATTGGGCGAAGTCCATGTGCTGGTTGCTGGCCATAATTGCGATGCTGTGGCGCAGGCTGCTGCAAAGGTTGCCGGTGTTGCAAAGGTGCATGTTGCCGATGATGCAGCGTTCGCCAATCAGCTTGCTGAAAACGTAGCGCCTTTGGTGGCGGGCTTGATGGGTCACCACGACGCTGTGCTGTTCCCGGCAACGGCCCATGGCAAAAACATCGCCCCGCGCGTTGCGGCGCATTTGGATGTCATGCAGATTTCCGACATCCTCAGCGTCGAAAGCGCCGATACCTTCACCCGGCCAATCTATGCCGGCAACGCGATCGCTACAGTGCAGTCGACCGATGCCAAAAAGGTCATCACTGTGCGCGGTACTGCCTTCGCCAAGGCGGATGCAGCTGGCGGTTCGGCTTCGGTCGAAGCGGTCAGCGGTGTAGGCGATGCGGGTATCTCAAGCTTCGTCGGCAGCGAAATTGCCAAGCTGGAACGTCCAGAGTTGACCGCGGCAAAGATCATCGTCTCTGGCGGTCGTGCGCTCAAAGACGGACCAACCTTTGAAGCGACCATCTTCCCGCTGGCGGATAAACTAGGTGCCGCCGTCGGCGCATCGCGCGCTGCGGTCGATGCAGGCTATGTCCCCAATGATTATCAAGTCGGCCAAACCGGCAAGATCGTCGCGCCAGAAATCTATGTCGCCATCGGCATCAGCGGCGCGATCCAGCATCTTGCCGGCATGAAAGACTCCAAAGTCATCATCGCCATCAACAAAGACGAAGACGCCCCGATTTTTCAGGTGGCCGATATCGGGCTGGTGGCTGATTTGTTCAGCGCCGTGCCGGAGTTGACTGGGAAGCTGTAAGGGGTTTCGATCAAAATATTACTTTGAGCGAGTTTTGAGATAGGAAGGGGCGGTCAGCAATGGCCGCCCTTCTGTTTTTACAAGTATCGACAAAGTGAAAATTGTAGGCGATAGAAATTAGGATTGTGTCGCAAGGAACATCCAATGGAATCGTCAGTTACATCGACTGCTTTTGATCGTAGAAAGCGCTGGAGGGAATTTCTTGATTTTGCAGACAGACACACGAGTGCGCATTGGTTGTTCCGAGGAGTGGCAGATGCAATTGAGCATCAACTGATTCCTAAAGTTGGTCGCACTCCGGAGCGGTATTCGCTTCCAGCTGAGCAGATGTTGTTCAACATTTTCAAGAGGCGAGCGCCTCAATTTTTGGGTTCGGCTGTTTACTCGGACTGGGATCTTCTGGCTGTTGCCCAGCACCACGGTTTGCCTACTAGACTGTTGGACTGGACAAAAAATCCGCTGGTTGCTGCTTATTTCGCAGTGGCTAGTGTTCCATCAAACGCCACGGCTAGAATCTATGCGCTACAAGCGTCGTCATTGGTTGACTTTGATCCGGATATTGGCCCTTTCGATGTGAAGGACGTTATAGCGTTTTTTCCTACCGCTTTAGCAGAACGTATTGTTAGTCAGCGTGGCATATTCACGGTCCACCCAAACCCGCTCACTCCGTTAAAATCGACAGGAGGCGATTCCGGCAATCATCATTTTGATATTTCAGCAAAAGATAGGCCTTATTTTCAGCGGCGGCTCTATGGGTTGGGCATCGATGCTAGCCATATATTTGCTGATCTAGATGGAGTATGCAAGGTTCTCGATTGGCAACAAAACGCCGGGGTCGCACTAGGTAAATATGGTTTCTGAGGTTAGTGAAATGATTGAGTTGAAAGAAAAGCTGAAAGCTGTTGCTAAGGCAGCTGAAGATTTTGAGCTCGACAATGCTCCAGTTTGGTCTGACCTTGATGAGCTCTCAACGCACACAACGCTTGACGATGTTGAGGTGGATATCTCGGGCATTGTAATCGAAGGCAACGCGTTTTCCGGCGTCGCTAATGTTTATGTTACATTGCAATTCGGGCGCGATGACGACGAGGGTTTCCATGAGTCTGATAGTTTTCTCGCACAATTTTCGGGGCAATTTGTAAAAGGCGAGCCTGTAATTAACATTTTCGAAATCGACACATCTTCTCGGTATCAGGATTGAAATCTACAACCCACGGCGTCTGACCCACAACATTGAACTATAAATTCGCCCCCCTTGCACCGCACCTACAAAAAGCCGAAGGGCGCGGGATGAACTCTGCGCCGACCACCGTCCAAATCAACGCCACCCTCAACTACCACCTGCCGCGCGCGTCGGATGTGTTGTTGGCGGTGGAGGTTATTCCCGGGCTGGCGGACCAGACGCTCGTCACTGACCTTCTCAAAGTCGGCGGCGATTGTTCGCCGTTGAAAACAATTGAGGGTATGGACGGCCTCGGGCGGCGGACGTGGCTGCATGCGGAGGGGCGGATTGATATTCGCTATACCGCCACCGCGACCATCGACCGCGCGCCGATTGCTTTGTCTGGTCTGGATACTGTGCCGTTGGCGGACCTGCCGCCCGCCTATATCCAATATCTGATGCCCAGCCGCTATTGCCCATCTGACCGGCACGACAATTTTGTTGCGACGCGCTTTGATGCCAAGTCACCGGGCGACCGCGTTTTGCAAATGGCGGAGTGGATTTTTGGCCATGTCAAATATGCACCCGGACGGCCGGGTAATGGTGGGAGCGCGACCGATACTTTTATCACGCGCCACGGCGTATGCCGCGATTTTGCGCATTTACTGATTACCTTTGCCCGTGCAGCCGACATTCCGGCGCGGATGGTGTCGGCCTATGCGCTGGGTATAAATCCACCCGACTTTCACGCAGTGGTAGAGGTTTATCTGGATGGTCGCTGGCATCTTGTCGATGCAACGCGTTTGGTGCCTGAAGACAGTCTGGTGCGGATCGCGGTGGGGCGCGATGCCACGGATATCAGCTTTATGACCATATTTGGCCGCGCCGATATGATCAGCCAGTCGGTGGTGGTCGAACGGGTTTAATTCACTGCAAATCGACAGGCAGAACCG
>JBEBJR010000013.1:0-111559 GCA_040079845.1 Casimicrobium sp.
CCGACCTGGCAGATCGTCACGGTCGATAGTGGCGGCGATGTGGGCTTTTACCCCTCGCTCGCCCTGAACACCAGCGGCCAGCCGGTGGTGAGTTACTTCGATGCCACCAACGATGACCTCAAGCTCGCCACGGTTCTGGCTGATTTCACGGTGACGGCGAGCCCCAACCCGGCTTCCGCCGCCGGCGTCTTGACCTGCGCCCCGACCAGCGGAGGCACCCAAGCCGCCACCGCCACCATCAGTGACGGCCAGACCGCGAGCTGCGTCGCCACACCCGATGCGGGCTACACCACGCAAAGTATCAGCGGCTGCAGCGGTACCGCCACTGGTGTCGGCGTGAACAGCTACACCACGGGAGCAGTCACCGCGAACTGCACCGTCACCGCCACCTTCGCACCGACCACAGTTGGAGCTTGTGGCAGCGCGAACGGCGTGGCGAGCCTCGTTGCGCCGACCGCGAACCTATGCAGTGCGGGTACGGCAAGCACGGTCACGACAGCGGCTGGTAACTTCAACTGGACGTGCTCCGGCTCCGTCGCCGCGATCACGACCGATGATGCGAGCTGTGCTGCGCCACAGCAGTTCACGATTACATCTTCGCCCATCGGAGCGGGCTACCTGACCTGCTCGACGAGCACGGTCAACGCAGGCGCAACCGTCAATTGCACGGCCACGCCATTTGCGGACTACATCACGCAAAGCATCTCGGGTTGCGGCGGCACAGCCACCGGCCCCGGCGTGAACACATTCACCACGGGCGCGGCCACAGCCAACTGCACGGTTAGCGCCGTCTTCGTCGCGCTGCAGCCTGTGGCGGTGCCGACGCTCCATCAGTGGATGCTCGTGGTGCTTGCGCTTTTGATGTTGGGTGTGGCGTCACGCTCCGCATTGAGTTTGCGGGAGCCCTTCCGTCGGACTTGGCCGCGCTAAACGGACGCAACCGAGCCACGGTTCTTTCAGCGAGATTCGCGAGCGCGGCCAACGCCGCGCGACCATGGCGTCGCGCTACGCGTACACGCGCGTGACGATCTCGGCCACGCACGCGGGTTTCGCGTGGCCTTCGATTTCGATGGTGGTTTCCCACACCATTTGTACGCCGCCTTTGATTTCTTCGGTTTCGAGCAATTTGAAGCGAGCACGCACGCGCGAATCCACCTTCACCGGCGCCATGAACCGGACGCGGTTGGTGCCGTAGTTCACGCCCATTTTGATGTCGACGTATTCCATGCATTGGTCTTTAAACAGCGGCACCAGCGAGAGCGTCAGGTAGCCGTGCGCGATGGTCGTGCCGAAGGGCGACTCTTTCGCGGCGCGCTCGGCGTCGATGTGAATCCATTGATGGTCACCCGTGGCGTCGGCGAATTGATTGATGCGCTCTTGCGTGACAGTGACCCAGTCAGACGGGCCAACTTCGCGGCCGAGCCAATCAGAAATGGTGGCGAGAGAGAGACGTGTTTTCATAGCGGAAAGTGTAGCGGGTGCGTGGGTTGTGGGCCAATGCCGTTTGCCTAGTGTTCAGGTGGGCGCGGGCTGGGCGCAGGGATTTCAAGGGAATTTCCGTTATATGACTTTTCGCCACAAACGACCAGCAGACGGCGAACACAGCCTGAAAAATTACATAGTCGACTATGTGGAAAAAATATGCCAAACGACCGACAGGCTGTCGTTGTGACTAAAAAGCTGTTGCCAAGGTTTTGCTGACCGCGGCGACCATCACTCACGCAAGAACGCGCGAATCACCGCATTGACCTCATCCGCGTGTTCGCGCGCCACCCAATGGCCCGCGCCCGCGACGCGATGAATGCGCACGTTTGGTACGTGCGTCTCGATGCCATCGAGCAGCACTGGATGCAACGCTCGGTCGCCCGTGCCCCAGATGATTTGCGTGGGCACGGTGACGTGAAACAGTTCGGGCTTTAACGCGGCGGCAACGGCTGCAGCGCGGCCGGGCTCGTCGGGCGTATCAGGACGCAACGGCGACACACGATAGAGATTGCAACCGCCGGTGAGGCCGCGCTGCCAACACGCGCGATATTCGGCGCGCTCGGCCTCGGTCATCGGATCAAGCATGGCGAAGAGACGTTTGAAATCGGTCTCGGCAAGTGCCTCTTCCGCGCCGGGGCGTCGCAGCCAATTCATGTACTGACTCGAGTCTTGCTGCGCGTGGTCCGTCGCGAGTGCGATGGCAAAGGTCACCGTATGCGGAGAATTGATGACTACGAAGCGTCGCATCGTTTCCGGAAACTGCGCCGCCAAGCCCCAGGCCACCGCGCCGCCCCAGTCGTGCGCGACGACGGCCGCAACCGGTGCGCCCAGCGCGTCAATCACCGCCCGCAGATCGTTGATGAGAAGTGCGGCTTTGTAAGAAGGCACATCGAGCGGATGCGCGGACAAATTGAACCCGCGCATATCAATCGCGACGCAGCGGTAGTCGTTCGAGAGCGCTTCGAGCTGGCGTCGCCAAGTAAACCAAAACTCCGGAAAACCATGCACAAAAAACAGCGTCGGCGCGCCGGCCGGGCCGCACACTTTGGCATGCAATCGAATGCCCGGCGCGGCGTCGAAGAAGTGAGATTCGAGGTTCATCGTCGGAAATGTACTGCACGCCACCGCCGAATCGTCACTCCGCGTGCTCCGTTCGCGCAGCGAATCTGCAACTGGCGACGCAAACGTGCAGCTCATCGCACGCCTCTTTCGCGAAGGAATGGCGTCGGCAGAATTCATCTCACTGCGATGTCGCAGGCACTTTCGGGGGATAAAACCATGAATCCACTTCGCTACGCCACCCAACCGTTTTCCATCCTGACGCGCGCCATCACCGCGCCGCTGAATTTCATCTTCGTCGTTGGCCTCTGCTTGTTCATCAACTGGATGGTGTCGCCGGGCAATTGGTGGGTGAAATGGGTCGCGTTCGGCATGGGCATCACGGTGATCGTCGCCTGGGCGCGCGCATTCAAGCTGGTGCTCGCCATCGTCGTGCTCGCCGCGATTGGCACCTTCATTTACAAGCGCTACGGCGCGCAAGCACGCGCGAAATACGACGCATGGCGTAACGATGGCACTCCGAAGCAGCCCGCTGTGGCCGTGCAATACCTGATCGAAAACAAGCCCGCGATGGCCACGGCGGCATGATCGCGAAATTGGCGAGCGCTTGAACCCAGAACATTCGGCACAAACTGTGTCAGATCGACAGCGCGCTGGGTGAAAATCGGCGCGCTGCCATGCTTGGCGTTTCTGCCATCTCAGCCATCTGCGCGATCCCATTTTTTTCTGGAGAAATATTTTGAAACTCTATTACAGCAACGGCGCATGTTCCCTGTCGCCCCATATCGTTCTGCGCGAAGCGGGCTTGCCATTTGATCTCGTCCGTGCGAGCACGAAGACGCACGCGCTCGATGACGGCACCGACTTCTACACGATCAACCCGAAAGGCTCCGTGCCGCTGCTAGAGCTCGACAACGGCGAGCGCCTCACCGAAGGCCCTGCGATCGTGCAATACATCGCAGATCTAGTGCCTGATCGCCACCTCGCGCCGTTGAACGGCACCTTCGCGCGTTCGCGCTTGCAAGAGCTGCTGAACTTCATCACGAGCGAATTGCACAAAGGCTTTTCGCCGCTGTTCAACCCGAAAACGCCAGACGAATACAAAACGATTGCGCGCGAAAATCTGATGAAGCGCTTCGGGTTTATCGAAACACAACTCGCAGGCAAGAACTACACGATGGGTGAGAATTTCTGCGTAGCTGACGCGTACCTGTTCACCGTCACCAACTGGGCGAAACTGGTGGGCGTTGATGTGACCGGCTTCGCAAATCTGCAAGCGTTCATGGCGCGTATGGCGGCACGGCCCGCGGTGATCGCCGCGATGACGGCAGAAGGCTTGATAAAAGCAGCGTAGTTATTTGGTGCAGTGAATATCGCCGCAACAAAATGACAACGGCCCCTGCGATGCGCGAGCATCGCAGGGGCCGTTTTGCTTCTCTATGCCAGCGTTAGTTAACGCACCACCGTGGTCGCCGCAGCCACCGCTAGCTTCCAGTCCTTCGCTGCGGTTTTGCTGTAGTCCACCTTCTGCGTAAGCTCGCGCAATTGTGCGGTTGCGGGGCTATTGCCGCCGATAGTGAACCGGTCTTGCAGGTAGTACGGCGGAATCGATTGGTAGTAAAGAATCGCGCGCACCGCCTTGACTTTCGGTGCAAGCGCGGGCGGAATGCGATAGGTCACGACGTCGTTGCCCTTGCCGTTGAAATAGCCCGGACTTAGCTGCGGATTAACTGCGACGGGCTTCGTCCAATCCGCGTAGGGGCCGGTGCCTTGCCAGCCTATGGGCATCAGGCGATTGTCCTTAACCTGTGTGGCGAGCGCGAGGAAACTCGTGGTGAGCAAACCCGCAGGATCTTTGTCGCGTGTCTCGTAAATTTGCGCCTGTTTGCCGCTCGTGATTAAGCGTTGATGTGGTTGCCATGTGGTCTTGCTGAACTCGGTGGAAAGCGGCTGACCCGCGTCGTCGATGAGCACGCCTTTGTCCGTGCTTCGGCCCGATGACCAAATGACAGTGCCAGCCACGTCAACAGCCGTGAACTCCAAAAACGCGCGCCGAAAGCCCACACCCGACGGCAACTTGTGGCCGGTTTTGTTCACGACTTCCACGTCAACTTCCAATCCGTTGGGCCTACTGAGTCGCGTCTTGAGGCTGACCGACGCGGTATCGCTTTGCACTTGGCGCACGGTTTCTTGCGTAGAAAAATCGAGTCGCGGCACAAACTTAAAGGTTGAGGTGTCGTAGTTTGGATCCCCTGCTGTGAGGCCCAAACGATCTGAAAATTGCTTGAACATTTCGAGCACGAAAACGTTCGCGCCGACAAACGTGTGTCGTGCGTAATTGTTGCGCGGCGTCATCGTGATGTCGGCCACGGGCGCGGTGTTTGCGAAGATTTTTCCGTCGGCGTCAACGTAGGTGTTGTCCTCGATGTTCGCGATCACGCTGTTGATCGGCGCGCTCTTCTTGCCGCCGGCTTCGGTGATGGTGTTGGGCATGTGGCACCCTTGGCAGGTCACCGGCGTTGCGCCTGCTTTGGGGGGGGCCTTGGTTTGGAACGCGCTGTTAAGCCACTCAAGATACGTGGTTTGTTCGTGCGATTTTTTGGCACCCTCGAAACTCTTGCGGTCATATTTTTTGCGCGAATCGAGAATCGGGGTTTCGACGACATGACACGAGCCACACATCGCTGGGTCAGCGATCGCGTCGCCATGTTTTGGTGTCATCCCGACCGAGTTTTGCATTGGGTAGGCGACGATGTCTTTGAACGGCCCGAACACCGTCTTCGGATCGGCGACTACGAACTTACCCGTGAAGCTCGCTGGTGTTCCCAAGCTGGTCGGCGTCATGCGGTGACACGCGAGGCACGACACGCCATCGCGCGCCAACGCGCCGTAGGTCGCGTTCGGGCCACTGGTTGATAGAAAGTCTTGATGCGTAAAGAGACTTCCCGGTTGGTCGGTCGTCTTTTGGCGTTGCCCCATCACGCCGTGACAGGCGTAACACGCGTTATCAATTTCGGCTGCGACGGACGGATACAAAATGGTTTCTGTTTCGCGCTGTGCCTGAAACACCGGGTCGCGTCCGGCCAAGCCCATGAGCGATGCACCCCATTCGCCATACGGCGAAAAATTCGTCAGCGGCGTGGTTGGGTATTTCGCAGGCGGCAATTTTTGCGGCCACGTCATGTGCGCTTGCACGCCGAACGCGAGGTTGCTCGCGTCATGGCAACCGGCGCACACGTCCGAGGTCACAAAGGTTGTGGGGCCGTTCGCGCCGACGAGCACGCGGCTCTCTTGCTGATTGGGGATGTAGGTCGCTGTGAGCATGTTCGCGGGCGCAACGGGGGCGGCGGCGCTCGCCAGCGTGCTGCTCGTGCCCGACGCAAGCAACCCGAGTTTTGCGTGTAACGAGCCGCCCATGAGCCCGTTGCTGCTGGGCATCGCTGTGCCGCCGAATGGCCCAGGGCCGATGTTGACTAGCGCGGAGTAGGTCAGCTCGCGCGTGCTCGCGGAGCCGTGGCAGGCCACGCAGTTCGGGTCGTAGAACTGTCCGCCAAAACCGCCGTCGCCGCCGTTTTGTTTGGTCGGATCAACGTATCCCCAAAACCAGCCGTCGTATGACGCACTTTTTTGTTTCACCATCAACGCCCAGCCGCTGACTTCACCACGCACGCCGTTGTTGTCTTTGTACATCTGCTTCAAGATCAACGCGCCATCGGGAATGCCACCCGCAGGCCGGCCCGCTTTGAGCCACGCGTATACCGACGGCGAGTAGTAATTGAGCACGTAGCCGTGCACCGAACCTTTGCCGGTGGGTGACGGTCCGCTCATGCGCGGCGCGCTGTCGTGCGGCCATTTCATGATCTGCGGACAACCCGCCCAGATAAAGTTAGCCACGCCCTGCATGTTGCTCGCCGACAAGGGTGCAATACACGCGGCGGGTGGCGCGGCGGGGACGGCCATGCCCGGCGGCGGAGAGCCGGTGACGTTGGGCGCAACCGGCGCTGCGGGCGCGAGCTGAGCGCTCGCCCACGTACAGAGCGTGAGCGCGACGACGGTGCACACCGCGCGCCACCGATTGCTGCTTGCGCCATGGGCTGCTGGTTGCGGAGGTCGCTGAGGTGTGCGGTACGAGATGTTGTGCTTCAAGCGGCGCTCCATTAAATAATCCTGATTTGGTTCGGATTATTCTGAAGAAAAGAGGCCCGAGACGCAAGCAATCAAATTTGCTAGGTTCATTCACGAAAATGCGACGGTCCTTGGAGGTGACACATGACACAACGCAAGCCGAACCATGCGGACGAGAACCCTACATGACGCAACTCGGCAAAATACTCGCATGGAAGCTTTTCTGATCTCAACGGGCATCGTCGCCCTCGCCGAAATTGGCGACAAGACGCAACTCCTCGCATTTCTTCTCGCCGCAAAATTCAAGAAGCCGTGGCCGATTGTGGCGGGAATTTTCGTGGCCACGATTGCGAACCACGCAGGTGCCGGCGCGCTCGGCGCGTGGATCACTGCCGCCGTCGGGCCGCAGATCATGCGCTGGGTGCTCGGCATCGGCTTTATCGCGATGGCGATGTGGACGCTCATCCCCGACAAAATCGACGAGGACGACGCCAACAGCGCGCGCTCACACTACGGCGTATTCGGCACCACGGTCGTCGCGTTTTTCCTCGCCGAAATGGGCGACAAAACACAGATCGCCACCATCGCGCTTGCGGCGCAGTACAACGCGTTTTATGCAGTCGTTGCAGGCACAACGCTCGGCATGATGATCGCCAACGTCCCGGCCGTTTTCCTAGGCAGCAAAATCGCCAACAAAATTCCCGTGCGCTTGGTGCACGGGATTGCGGCGTTGATCTTTGCGGTGTTGGGCGTGGCTACGCTGCTTGGGTGGGGCGCGCGGTTTGGTTTTTGAACGAATGCCTTGACGCGCCACGTCGGTACGTCGCAACGTGAAAGATGCGGTCAGCGCAGAATGCTAGGGAGGAGGGGACGGGGTGAGCACCCTGCGCTGACCGCACCGTCATGGTTGTTGGTGACGCGTGGGCGTCGAGTTGCCTGCCCTACGTTTGGTAATTTGCCTTCGTATGGTTTGGTTCGTCATGATTAGACGAAAGCTTTAGCGAGCATGGCGACGAATTCGCTGGTTTGCGTTGCTGCGACGCCGTGGAAACCTGCGGCGATCACGGTGGTTAACGCGAAGGTTGTGGTGGCTGAAACGGCGGCGGTGAGTGCGCGATCAACAGTGGAAAGTGTGCCCGTAAATTGCGTGGTGGTTTTCATCATTATGTCCCTTTGTTTTGGATTCGGTCGCATCGCGTTGTTGCGATGGAGTGAACTTTAGCGGGGCATGATTTCGCTCGCGAGGGGCAGGCGACGAACTGCGGAAATCGTACGTGAAGCGCCGAAAAATGGGGTGGAGCGTTTGAAAGTAGGGTGGATGCGCGAAGCGCTATCCACCAGGGATTGCACGCGGCGAAGGCGGATAGTGCTTCGCGCATCCACCCTACGTAACAGGCCCCGTTCGTTGCGCGCTAAACCGACATACCGCCCGACACTTCGATGACAGCGCCATTGATGTAACTGGCGTCGTCGCTCGCTAGAAACGCATACACATTGGCGATTTCTTCGGCGGTGCCTAAGCGGTGCAGCGGCACGCGAGCTTTCATTTCGTCGAGCACTTTGTCGGGCATCGTGGCGAGGATCGGTGTTGCGATAAAGCCCGGCGCGACAGCGTTGACGCGAATGCCTTTCGGGCCGAGTTCGCGGCTCCATGTTTTGGTGAAACCGATGACGCCGAATTTGCTCGCGGCGTAGTTTGTTTGTCCGAAATTGCCATAGATGCCAACCACTGACGACGCATTCAAAATCACGCCCGAACCCTGCGCCACCATCACGTCGGCCACGGCTTGCGCGCAATGAAAAACGCCACGCAAATTCACGTCGATCACGCGGTCAAATTGTTCCAACGTCATCTTCTGCAAGCGCGCGTCTTGCGTGATGCCAGCGTTGTTTACCAGCACGTCAATGCGACCAAAATCCGCTTTTACTTTTGCAACGACGAGATCGATCCCCGCGCGGTCCGTCACATTCAGGACATAACCCGCCGCTTTCGCACCGAGCGCCTTGCAAGCCTTCACCGCGTCGTCCACGCCCGCTTGCTTGATGTCGCAGATGACGACGACCGCGCCTTCGCGGGCGAATTTGAGCGCGGTGGCGAGGCCGATGCCTTGCGCTGCGCCAGTGATGAGGGAGACTTTGCCTTGGAGGCGGTGTGCTGGGTTCATGCTTGCAGATTCGAGAGGGAATTGAGCGAGTTTACCGAAGCCTCACGCGCGGATGTTGCGATGCAGCAAGGGCGTGTTTGGAACGAATACTCAATGGCTTTATGCGTTAAACGACAGCCTGCTGGTCGCTGCGGGCGTTTTTGTCGTTTAGTCGATAACATGATTTATGTGGCCAGATGCGCCACCTGGCGGTCGTTGGTGCGAAAAAGCTGTATTACATGGATGCCGCGCTCAAAGCACGCTCAAAATCCCCGCGACCGACAACACCGATAGCACCGCCAACACCGCTTTGCGAAAGCCCGCTTCGCTCACGTGCTTGAACCCATGCGAGCCCACGACGATACCCGCCAACAGCGCGGGCGTGAGCCACGCGGCTCGCGTAAACGTCTCGGTGTTCACAACACCATGCCACGCACCCCAGACGAGCGAATAAAGCCCGCTACAAAAGAACAGCAAGATCAATGTCGCGCGCAGATTCTTCGCAGGAATCGACACCGCGAACAACATCGTCGAGGCGACCATGCCGCCGAGTGATGTGGAGCCCGCGAAGAAGCCCGCCACCATGCCGGTTCCCGCACGCAGCGGCAACCCGTCCGGCAATTTTGGCCGCATGTTGAGCAACAAACACAAGCTCGCGATGAGCAGCACCACGCAGCCGCCCACGCGTAGCCAAGGCCCTGGCGCGTAAGCCAAGGCCGCTACGCCAAGCGGGATGGCGACGACATAGCTTGCAGCCATCGGCGTTAACCAGCGCCAATTGACGTCGCGCCAAATGCTCGGAATCAGCGCGATGCTGCCCACCACTTCCAACGCCTGCGCGGTCGGAATGATCAGGCGCGGTGCGATGACGAACGCCGCGCTCGCCACCAACACCGCAGACAAACCAAAGCCCGCAAAACCGCGCACGAGACCGGCGATGAAAGCGCAAAGCGAGAGAACGACAAGATGATCGGGCGGTGTGAGTGAGGCAAGTGTTTCGAACATGTCCGCACATTAGCCCAACGCGCCGGCTGCAGCGCGTCACGCGTTCGGTCTAGTCGCACACAAGTGCGCTACGTATCGAAAAACAATACCGTGAATCGCAAGGCGCAATACGTCGCATGCAGATGTGGCGCACTTGCGGACAACATGAAAAAGTTCACTCCATCGGCGGTCGACGCCACACACGGGATGGAGAAAAAATGCAAGTACTAATTCAACGTGACACCCGCGCATGGCGCGTTCAAGTCTGGGCGTCGTTCGCAATCGCGATGTTCTTGTGCGCGGTTGGACTCGCGTATTTACCGGGCCAAGACATTGACCGTGCGTTCATGGTGATGGGCTATTTGTTCTGCCTCACCGCCGCGTTCGTGCTGTCCAAATTCATTCGAGACAATCAACGCGAAAAGTCCGATACACCGATGTGGCGCTTCGTAGTCTACGGCGCATTCTTCATGGCGATGACGCTCACCGCGTGGGGGCTGTGGCGCATGAACATCAACGAAACCTACAAAGTGTTTCTGCTCGTGAGCTGGCTGTATCTGATCACCACCACTTTCACGCTCGCTAAGACGTTGCGCGATGCGCACGACGCAGACATCAACGAAGCGCGGTTGACTAGCCGCCGCAACACCAACGAAACCATCGCCTAACAACAACCTGTGGGAGCGGGCTTGCCCGCGATTTCCACGGTTGCGTTTTGTCACGGCCCATCGCGGGCAAGCCCGCTCCCACCCAACCGCTTCCATCCTATGCAACACAAGCACACCCAGGAGACACAATCATGAACAGCCCCATCATCCGTCGCCGCATCGCACTCATCTGCCTCGCAGCAACTGTCAGTTTCACCCCACCCGTGTTCGCACACGACCGCTTCGGCCCGTCGGGCGGAAGCCTTCTGCTCTCCGCGTTGCCGGTGGTGTCTGTCGCTTATGCGGGCGCGGCGGCGGGTGCTGCGAGTGCTGCGACGGTGGCACTGCCCGTGGCGCTATCGGTGACGGGTAGCGTGCTCGTCGTCAAGACCATTGAGAGCACAGCGCGTGGCACGATCTGCGTTCTAGAGCGAGCTTCTGACGGCGCGCGCGTGAGTGTAGAAGTCGCCGCACGCGGCACCGAGCGTGCCTTCATGAGCGTGGGCCAAAGTGTGGAGGTCAGCGTGGTCGGCGCGGGCGCTGTGCTCTCGGTCGCGGGCGAGGCCATTGCCTTCGTGCCCAACGCGCTTGGCCGTGCGCTCTTGCACAACGAACGTCTCACCTGGTAGCCCACGACAATCTCTGGAGAATACATATGAACCGAATCTTGAAAATTCTGGGCGTAGTGGTTTCTGCGTTCGTGTTGACCACACACGCGCACGCGGGACGTTCCTGCGAAGATCGTCCGCCGACTAAGCGCATGGTTGAGAAAGGCTTGACACTCGCCGAACGCACGAGCGCCGCGCTCGACGCCAGCGGCGCAAACGTCGTGCTGCTGGCTCGCGCCGGGCAAGACTTAAGCAAGTACGGCCTACGCTATTCGCACCTTGGTTGGGCGTACAAAGCCGAAGATGGCAATTGGCGCGTGGTGCACAAACTCAACACCTGCGGCTCGGCCGAGGCGTCGCTGTACCGGCAAGGCTTGGGCGAATTTTTCCTTGATGATCCATACCGTTTCGAAGCGGCGTGGGTCGTACCGAACGACGACGTGCAGCGTCGCTTACGGCCGCTGTTGACCGACGAGCGGAAAGTCACGTCACTGCATATCAAGCCGTACAGCATCGTGAGCTACGTGTGGGGCACACGCTATCAGCAATCCAATCAGTGGGCGCTTGAAATGCTCGCACTCGCCATGGACGGCGACATCAAGTCGCGTGAACAAGCGCAAGCATGGCTCAAGTACAAAGCCTATCAACCGACCACGCTAAAGATTGATCCGCTCACCCGACTCGGTGGCCGCATGAGCGCGGCGAACGTCGCTTTCGACGATCATCCGAATGAAAAGCGCTTTTCAGATCGCATTGAAACGGTAACCGTGGATTCGATGTTTCAGTGGATGAGCGCGTCCCGATTCGGTGGTGCGGTGGTGTCGTTGCGGTTGTAGCGCGCTAAACTCTGCGTTTCATTTGCATCGCCCAAGGTCATCATGAATCGCTTCGTTAAATTCTTTACCGTTTTGCTGTTCGTCGGCAGCGCAACGTTTGCTGCCGCTCAAGACAAAGTGGTGTATCACGTCGATAACGCCGCCACACAAGGCCTCAAAGGCCTGCGCAACATCCGCAACCACATGGACGTCGCGCCAACCACGCAAATTACGGTGGTGACGCACGCCGACGGCGTGGACATGCTGATGGAAGGCGCGAAAGAAGAGAAGAGCAAAACCGAATACGCGCCGCTAGTTTCGGCACTAAAAGCGCGCGGTGTGAAGTTCGAGATTTGCGAGATCACGCTCAAGAATCGTAATCTTAAAAAAGAGCAGTTCATTCTTGACGCCGATTTCACGCCGTCGGGCGTGGCGCGCATTGCGCAGCTGCAAACGCGCGAGCGTTACGCTTATATCAAGCCTTGATGTCGTTCGCGTCTCAGAAGTCAAATGCGTGCACGGGGACACGTTGTTCTGATGCTCGCGTGGCGTCGCGCGCTTGGCGCGCATGGGCTTTTTGTTTGAGTAAGGTACGTAGTTCGCGGTAGCGCGGGAGCTGATCGCGCGGAAAACTCAAATGATCGTATCCGCAGGCCTCAATGCAGCGACGCTTGAATTGCTCCAATAACGCTTGCCGCTCGTCGAGCGCCGCGCTCGACGATGCGTCGAGGTCAATCACCAGTAGCACGCCCAGCGTAGGATCACAGAGCACCACGTCGCAGTAGAGATGAGCGACCTTTTGGTAGGCGCGCATGCGACGCCCCACGTCTTGGCCAGGCAGAATGCGCACTAAGTCGCTCAGCCGAACTTTGCACAACACAATGTGCCGCGGTGCCGCGACCCGTACTAAGTGCAGCAAGGTTCGCTGCGACATGTCGAGCATAGATTTGCGCGCGCCGTACGCGTTCCATTGCGCGACGTTACTCAGCAGTGTTTGCGTCGATTCGTCTTGATCGAGCTCGACCCACTCCATTTCCGTCAGCGGGCCTTTGGGCAATAAATCGACGGGGAAATCATTCGGCCCCAGCACGGTATAGGGCGACGCGGCAGCAGGTTGCCGCTCGCGTGCCGGCGCCATGAGTGCGCGGCGCGCGGCCCACGCTGTCAAAACGAGTAAAGCTGCCACCACCGCCCAACCCGCATAAAACGAATTCATCTCGATACTGTCAGTTTTATTTGTTATGCCGACATTGTTGTGACTTTACGTCGCGCAATCAACTGTTTGCCACGCTAAGTTGCGCTATATCTGATGATTCGACGCCAATATCGCGTCATTCTCTACCGTTGCGCAACAATCGTTTCCATTCGTTAATTTGCATTTGCGCACGTATTTAGGTTTGTGGAGGCACGCGCGGCGCTTCACGTGAATGGGTCTCAGGGTGAATGCAACAATCGATACCCAATCCATCTCTCCAAAGTCCAATTTGCCATGCACGGCATACACCTCACGGCCGACCTATTTGAATGCGCGTGCACGCGTGACCTACTCACTGACCGCGGCATGTTGCAGGAGGCGTGCATTCGGCTGGTCAGGCGCGCGGGGCTCACTGTCGTGGGCGATGATTTTCATCAGTTTGCGAACTTTGAAGACGAACCGGGCGGCGTCACGGGATTGGTGCTGCTCGCCGAATCGCACCTCGCGGTGCACACATGGCCTGAGCTTAACGCTGTCACGCTCGACGTTTATGTGTGCAATTTCAAGCACGACAACACGAGCAAAGCGCAGACGCTCGCTGACGCCTTAGTAGAGCTCTTCGTGCCCGAGCGCAGCAATCGCAATCGCGTGCAACGTGGTGTGCCCAGCGCGCCCGAAACGCCGGATGAGCAGCACCTTGCACTCGAATGGCTCACACCGGATGTGGTGCACGGTTTCGCGCAGCGGCGTGCGCCCGTGACGACGCAGTCCCCGCTGCAACGCCTCGAATGGCACGACACGCGCGCGCTGGGTCGTGCGCTCTCACTCGACGGCGCGTTTATGGTCTCGGAGCGTGATGAATTTATTTATCACGAGTGCATGGTGCACGTGCCGGCGCTCACGCATCCTGCGCCACGAAGCGCTTTCATTATGGGCGGCGGCGATGGATGCACCGCGCGAGAGCTGCTGAAATATCCGCGGATCACGCGCGTTGTAATCGCCGAGTTAGACGCGATGGTGATCGCCAGTTGCCGTGAACACTTTTCGCATGTCAACCAAGGCGCGTTTGACGATTCGCGCGTTGAAATTGTGATCGGCGACGCAGTCGCGACGCTGCGTGACAGCGCTGAAACGTACGATCTCATCATCATGGATTTGACCGATCCGGGCGACGACGAGACGAGCGCAGCGAACACGCTTTACAGCGCAGAAACCTATGCGCTGATTCGCTCGCGATTGACGAGCGACGGCTTGATGACGGCGCATATCGGCAGTGCGTTCTATCACCCAGAGCGATTCCGCAAAACACTGGCCGATTTACGCAGCGTGTTCCCGCAAGTCGCAGCGTACAAAGCGTTCATGCCGATTTACGGCGCGGAGTGGGGCATGGCCTGCGCGTCGATGCGCAGCGATCCGGCCGCGCTTGATGTGGTTGCTATTCGCTCAAAACTCGCGGCAAATGGCATTGAAGATTTGAAGTTTTACACGCCGCGCGTACACGCGAGCCTGTTTGCGTGGCCTGCGTACGCGGAGGCGTTAGGAGCCTGAGGTGTAGGCGCGGACTTGGCCGCGCTTGTGTCCGGTTTATTTTCATGCGACGAAGCGACGCCAAGTCGTCGCCTACAACCTGAACAACTGCGCCGACCGGAACCTGTAGCGAACGACTTTGCGCACGCACTACCACCCGTAAAAGCGCGGCCACGCCGTTAGCTTGTCGCCCTCCACGGCGACATATTCGGGAAATTGCGCAGCCGTCGCACACGCATGGTTAGGCAGGATGCGCAGCATCGTGCCGACTGGAAAACGCGCCGCAATATCCCCATCAATTTCACCGGCTCGCGCGATGATGCCGTGCTCTTGGTTTGCGCTGTCGACGACGTAACCTGCAATCGGGTTGCCATCCACATCACACACCTGACCGTAGCCATAATCGTGCGCCTGCTTCTGTGTGCCTCGGTCTCGGCTCATCGCCATCCAACCCGCGTCTACCAGCGCCCAGCCTTTTTCTTTTTGATGACCAATCACCGTGGTAAGCACAGAAAGCGCCACGTCCGACAACTGCGCCACGCCCACATTCGCCATCACCAAATCATGAAACACATAAACGCCAGCGCGCACTTCGGTCACGCCGTCGAGCCGTTTCGCCGAGAGCGCGGTCGGCGTCGAGCCGACGCTCACGTTTGCGCACGGCAGCCCCGCTGCGCGCAGTCGCTCGGCCGCGCGTACGCAGCGCGATCGCTCCTGCTCGGCCATCGCTTCGAGCGCAGCGGGTGTGTTGAGCGCGTAGCTCGCGCCCGCATGCGTCATCACGCCGCCGAGCGTCATGCCGCCGTCGTGCAGCGCGCGCCCTGTGTCAATCAGCGCATCACCGTCCGGCGCGAGCCCCGCGCGGTGGCCGTCGGTGTCCACCTCTAACCACACCTCGAACACCTGCGTCTGATCGCGACCAAACGCCGCGACGGCGTGCGCCGCATCCACGCTGTCGACAATAATTTTCAAATCACAACCGCGTTCACGCAGCGCTTTCGCCTGCGGCAATTTCGACGGCACCATGCCCACGGCGTAAAGGATATTAGTGATGCCTGCCGCGAAAAATTGTTCGGCTTCTTTGAGCGTGGACACCGTGATTCCGCGCGCCCCAGCTTCGATCTGGCGCTTCACCACGTCTACGCATTTGCTCGTTTTTACATGCGGACGCAGTGCAACGCCGAGCGCGTTCATGCGGTTTTGCATGGTGTTGACATTGGTTTGCAGACGCTTGGCGTCGATCAGTGCGGCGGGCGTGGATAGGTGGGCGAGTTGGGCGGTAGTCATGAATGTTGCGGTCAGCGTGCGAGAAGTGATGCGTGAGGATAGCGGCAAGTGGGGCCGGTCAGAGCTCTGGATATGGCTTTTTGGCTCAAGCGACTGCCTGGTGGTCGATTGTGGCGCTTTTTTCTTAAAGTCGACTAAAAGAAAATAGTAGCTCCAACGACCGCTACGCTGTCGGTTAAGCTAAAAAGCTGTAGCTATGACGCGAAATGCGACACGTCCTGCCGCAGATGGAACGGTCTGCGGAATAATCAACGCAAATCCTAACCCGTCTCGCATCGAAAACCGCGACGAGGCGCTGGGCCCAACCCTCAAACAAGCAGAAAAAATTCGCATGTCCGAACAGGAGAACGAACAGAGCAAAGGCGCGGAGGCGGACGTAACGTTCGACGCGACCAACGCCATGTTCGCGGCGCTCTATCCGGACCTAAAACGCCTCGCACGTTCGCGCTTACGTACCGTCGGCGCGCGCACGATTCTCGACACCACGATGCTGGTGCACGACACCTATGCGCGCCTCGCCGAGAAGCAGCGCGGACAATTCGCCACCAGCGGCCAGTTCATGGCGTATTGCGGGCAAGCCATGCGCTCGGTGATCGTTGATTTGGTGCGCGCCAACAGCGCAGCAAGGCGCGGTGGCGGCGAGGCTTTGTTGGAGCTGAACACCGAAGTCATGCAATCCGCCGCGCCTTCGGTCGAGGCCGAACCGGACGTGCTGCGTGTGCACGAAGCGTTGGCGCAGCTCGCCGCGCTCGATCCGCGGCTCGTGCGCTTGGTGGAGCTGCGCTATTTCGCCGGATTGTCAGAAGCCGAAGCGGCGGCAACACTTGGCATGGCTGCGCGAACCGCGAGTCGCGAGTGGGAGCGCGCACGCGCGTTGTTGCGTGCGATGATGAGTGAATAAATATGCGGCGGCAGCTGGCGAAGATTGCGCCCTGAATACGTTTTACTTGGCGAGCGCTTGTGCGCATGCACACGTAAACGCTGAACCATTACCCGCGTCATAGCCAACACACTGAATGCCTCTCACGCTGCAACAACTCAAAGCCCTCGACGCGCTGGTGCGCACCGGCCTCGACGTGTCTGAGCCTGCGCGCCGCGCATGGTTTGATGCGTTGCACGTGGGGGACGACGGCGTGAAGGCGCTGCTGGCGAAAGCGTTGTTCCCAGAACGCGGCGTAGAGTCCGGCACCTTCCTTGCCGCGCCGTCGGGTTTGCTTTTTGATGGGCGCCATGCAAGCGACGCAAGCGATGACGCGGACGACGGCGAGCGCAGCGACATGGCCGTTGGCCAACGGATCGGCGCCTACACGCTCGACGCACTGCTCGGCGAAGGTGGCAGCGCAAGCGTGTGGCGCGCGCATCGCAGCGACGGCGGGTTGAAGCGAAGTGTTGCTTTGAAGCTTCCGTATTTCGTCGGAAATACGCGCGGTTGGCATGATCGCGTGCTGCTTGAGCGAGACATTCTCGCGAGTCTGCAACACCCGAATATCGCCAGCATTTTCGATGCGGGCGTTGAGCCAAACGGGCGGCCGTGGCTTGCACTCGAACTCATCGAAGGCGAACGCATTGATACGCATTGCGCGCGCACAAACGCCACGCTCGCACAGCGCGTGGCGCTCGTTCAGCAAGTCGCGCGCACGGTGGAATACGCGCATGCGCGCGGCGTGATTCACCGCGATCTAAAGCCAGCCAACATCCTCGTCGACCAACGCGCCCACGTAAAACTACTCGATTTCGGCATCGCGAAATTGTTGGCGGCGAACCATGCCACTGGCGCAACCGGCGCGCTCACAGAACTACACGGCCGCCCGTTCACGCCGGACTACGCGAGCCCCGAGCAACGCGCAGGTGGCGCGATCACGACCGGCACCGATGTGTATGCGTTGGGCGTCATGCTCTACGAATTGCTCGCGGGCCATCGCCCTAGCGCGAACACCCGTGCCGACGCACGCGTACCCGCGCCCAGCCGCGCCGCCAAGCGCGACAGCACGCGCGGCGTCAACGAACCGATCAACGCCGACCTCGACGCCATTTGCCTCAAAGCGATCCATGCCGATCCGTTGCAACGCTACGCAACGGCAAGCGCGTTGGCAGACGATCTTGACCGGTACACGCGCAACGAACCGGTCAGCGCGCAGCCCGACAGTCAACGCTATCGCCTCGCTCAATTCGTTCGCCGCAACAAGCTCGCCGTAAGCGCTGCGGGTGCCGTGGCGCTCTCGTTGGTGGGCGGCGTGGGTGTGGCGACGTGGCAGGCGCGCGAAGCGAATGTGCAACGCGGCATCGCCGAAACACAAGCCGCAAACGCGCTCGTTGCGTCCGAAGATGCGCAGCGTGAAAAGCGCGCCGCCGAAGCAAGTTCGAAGCGTGCGGAAGACAGCGCGCTGGTGGCACAACAGGAATCTGATCGAAGCGCTGCTGCAGCGAAACGAGCAGAGATTGAGAGTGCTCGCGCTCGTGCGTCCGAAGCGGGGCGTGTATTGGAGGCGATAGCGTCGAAACGCGAAGCCGACAAGGCAACGGCGGTTAAAGACTTTCTGATCCGCATGTTCGAAACATCCAAGACCGATCAGGCGGACGCGGATGCCAAGCAAAACAGCACGCTCGCGCAATTCTTGGTCGATGCCGAAACAAAGCTGCGCGACGCATTTCCGAATCAACCCCTCATCAAAGAGGAAATGGTGGGCGTCGTCGGTGAGCTGCATGAGGAGTTGGGCATGCTCGACTCGGCGCTTCGGTTACGGCGACAGTTGGTGGACCTGCGCCTGCGTCGCGATGCGCCTGCCGACGAGCGCGCCGAAGCGTTGGTGCGCTTGGCAACGGTTTACACCACACAAGACGATGCGACAGAGGCGGCGGCGACGCTCGCTAAAGCCAAGTTGGCGCTGCGCGCGCAATCGAGCACCGCAGCGCGAGGCGTGCTCGGCGAGGTGCTCGCGCAAGAAGCGTATTCGCTGTCATGGACACCCGACGCCAAGCCCGACGAGGTGAAAGCGAAAGCGCGCGAAGCCATCACGTTGCTGGAAAAGCACCGACCGAAGTCTTCGCTCGTGATTGTGGCGTACGCATCACTCGCGCGCAGCGAAAGAATCAGGCGAAATTTTGTGACCGAAACTGAGGCGTGGCGCGACACGGTGCGCGTGAGTGAAAAGCTGCACGGCGTACGCTCACTATCGGTGTCCGACACGCGCATGGAGCTGAGCCAGAGTTTGTTTCAACAACAGCGCTACGTTGAAGCTAATACGGAGGCTGATGTGGTGCGCGCCATTGCGCTGGAAAGCGCTGGGCCCAATTCATTTTCGGCCGCTAACGCGCACCTGTGGGCCGGGCGCATGGCGGGCTACACCGGCGACTTCGCGCGATCAGTGGCACTTATTCGAGACGGCATCAAAGTCTACGAAGCGTCGACCAAACCCGTAGTCGGCAATCTAGAAGTGGGCTACGCCTTCCTAGTTGAAGCGCTACTCGCCAACGGCGACGTAGCGGCCGCAGCGGAGCCTGCGTCACGCATGGTGAAACGCGTGCTTCCGACCCCTGCCGATGATCGTAAAAATCGTGCAGGCAATCAGCTCTACTGGTACGGCCAATATTTAGTGCAAATCGGAAACTATCGCGACGCGATTCGTATGTACGAGCGCGTGCTGGCGCTGCGGGTGCGGCCCGGATTTCCCGATGCAGAAAGCACCAAGTTTTTGCGTATCGCGCTGGCGCAGGCTCGCGTGCGTGCGGGTGAAGTGCCGCAAGGTTTAAGTGAGCTGAAGCTCTTGGCCAACCAATACACGGAGGTCGCGCCGATTACGTCGGCTGCGTTTCGCGCGAAATGGATATTGGCGCGACTCGATAGCGACAAGCAGCTGGCTGTCGGCGACAGAATTGCAGTGTTGAACGCAATGCTGGCGCGGGCTGAAACCGAAACAACAGTGGTTGCAGGCACTGCGCAAACCCGACGCGTGCTGAACGAACTGCGCCGCGCGGCGGTCGAGTTGACGGTAGATGCGGCCAGTGAGGTCGAATCGCCGCAGGCGCTTGAGCGCGCTCGCGCACTCGTTCGCGCTGGCGAGACGACACTTTCGCCTAACGCGCCGCAACTTGCTCACGATCGCTTGTTGCTGGCAATTCTGCTGGCGAAAAGTGGTGACGCTAAAAACGCAGCAGCGCTCGCCGCAAAAGCTAAGTCTGCGCTAGACAGCCAACCTGATACCGCACCGCATTTTCGCCGCTTACTTGCGAGGTTTTTCGCTACCGGAAATCCGTGAGTAACACCCCCGTGATGAGGTCACGGCGCGATTCCAGGCAATTTGCAGCTATTGACGAGATACGCACGAATGAGCGGCCATGTTGTGCGTGTGGCGCTAGCACCCATCGCGTTGGTGGTGACCGCTGCACCCGAGAGTCCCATGCGAGCACGCGCGAGCATCAGCAAGTCCGTTAGCGCGTCAATCGACCCATTTCCGTCAATATCGAGTGAACACTGCGAGCTGTCGCGAATGAGTTGGGGCGTTGAGGTGCTAAACACGCCTTGGCCGTCGCCCAAAATGCCGTCCGCATTGTCGCCCCAACACTTCACGACGCCGCTGCTGAGGCGTGCGCAGCTCACACCCGCGCCCGCCTCAACCGACGAAGCGTTGGTGATGCCGAACACCGTCACCGGAACCAACGCCCGCACCGTCGTGCCGTCGCCCAACTGGCCGAGAGAGTTCTCGCCCCAACACATCACCCGCCCGGTGGTGAGACGTGCACAAGAGTGACGTCCACCCGCGTTGACTTGTGTGGCGTTGCTAATCCCGGTCACGGCCACAGCGGTGGAGCTGGATGTGATTCCTCCGTTGCCCAAACGCCCGTCGTCACCGTTTCCCCAACAGCGCAGTTCGCCTGTGCTTAGTCTCGCGCAGGTATGTCGTGCGCCTGCGGTCACCGTCGTCGCGTTGGACACCCCCGTCACAAAAACAGGCACGGCGGAGTCAATCGTGCTGCCGTTGCCAAGCTGGCCTGCACCGTTGCTACCCCAGCAGACGACAGCGCCGGTACCGAGTGCTGCACAGCTGTGGCCGTCACCGGATGTAACTGAAACGGCGCTACTGACGCCGGTAACCGCAACGGGCGTAAGGCGCATTGTGGTCGTGCTGTCGCCGAGTTGCCCAGTCGCGTTGGATCCCCAGCACTGCACCGTTTGATTATTGAGCCGTGCGCATGCGTGCCCTCTGCCGGCGGCAACTTCAATCGCGTTGGTGAGGCCCACCACCGGCAACGGCGTTGCGCTGGACGTGGTCGTGCCGCGGCCCAATTGGCCAGAAAAATTCACGCCCCAACACTGGACCGTCAAATCGGGTAGCCGTGCGCAGGTGAAGCCGCTCCCCGCAGAAATCGTGGTCGCTGGCGGCAGTCCGACGATAGGGACGGGGCTGGCCGCATCCGTCGTAGCGCCCGACCCAAGCTGGTTGCTGGTTCCGTTTCCCCAACACGAAACCGCGCCGCCGGGCGTGGAGTTGACGCAGATGTGAGAGTCGGTGCCGAAGGTGTCTCCGTCTGAGCCAACGCTTACGGTGCCGATGCCCGTCAGATTCAGCACGGTGACCGGGGCGCTGCTCTGCGCTTGACCACCGATGCCCAGTTGCCCCCGGCTATTGCGGCCAAAGCACATGGCCGCGCCGTCTTGGCGCAAAGCGCAAGTGTGATGCGCCCCAGTAGACACGGAGCGTACGCTGTCGATACCGAGCACTGGCGCAGGAACGGATGCAAAGCCGCCGCCCCAGCACTGCAATATGCCTGTGGACAGTCGCGCGCACGAGTGCGTGTGGCCTGCGCTCACCTGGGTTGCCTGTGTAATCCCGGTGACAGTCACCGGCACGAGACTATTCGTGTTGGTCCCGTTACCTAACGGACCAGACTGGTTGAATCCCCAACACTGCGCGCTGCCTGAACCCAAAACGACACAGCTATGTTGGCGTCCAGCGGCAATATCCACCGCGTTGCTGACCCCCGTGACAGCCGTCGGGGTGAGTCGACTCGTCGTGGTTCCGTCGCCCAGAGTGCCATCGCCGTTGCTGCCCCAACACATCGCCGCCCCTGACGCCAGCGTGGCGCAAGTGTGTCGCGTGCCCGCTGAAACCGACGTCGCGGTGCTGATTGCCGACACGGCGACGGGGGTCGAGCTGCCGGAGTTTGATCCATTGCCCAAGGCCCCCCCAGCTCCCCAGCACCGAATGCCGCCATCGCTCAAAAGCGCGCACGTGTGGCTCTGACCGGCGGTAATGGCAACCGCAGTCGCGATGCCGCTCACGGCGACGGGGATGGAACTGTCGGCGGCCGACGCATTTCCTAGCTGACCCTGCGAGCCGTTGCCCCAGCAGACTACGCCGCCGGTTGCCAGCAGCGCGCAACTGTGCGAGTGACCTGCCGCCACTTTGGTTGCGCCGTTGAGCCCAATGACCCGCACAGGTTCTGATCTGTCGAAAGTGTCTCCGGCACCCAGTTGCCCCGACGAATTTGTTCCCCAACACTTCACTGAACCGGTGTCGAGGACTGCGCACGTATGAATTGTCGAGGGTCGGGTGTATGCGTCTCCTCCCGCGCTAATGGATACGTAGACCTGCGCCGAAGCATGCGGCGATATCGCCCACAACAGTAAGACGCTGAGGGCCGCAAAACCGCGTTTGCAGACTGTGAACCACGAGCGTCGCGATGATGGCTGCCAACGCGAGAACACATTAAATTGCGATTTCATGTGCGTGATCCTGAAAGTGGAGAACACCCCCAAGAACGTTTTTTCAGACCGAAGTTCGCCTCGCTCGAGAATTCTTTTGCCGTTGGCGTGAATCGCCCGCGAATTACGTTTCAGGTGTGTCATCGGGTAGTCGAACGTACCGCAGATAGCACTGCGAAGACCTTGATCGTTCGACCGTCGTACACATCAGAAAACCTCAGGTAAAGGAAATTCACGATGAAGTTCAAATCTCTCCTCGTTGCGCTGCTCGTATCCATCATTGCTGACTCTGTGGCGGCGCAGACATGCACTTCGATTGTCTCTGTTCCAACCAGCATCACCGCGCCGGGGCGCTATTGCCTCACCCAGTCGCTCAGCAGCACGCTCACCAGTGGTGCGGCGATTTCGGTGAACGCGGCCGATGTGCACATTGATTTGCAGGGCTTTGTGCTTGACGGCACTGCGGCGGGTGTCGCGTCCACTGCCAACGGTGTCGTCCACAGTGCGTCGCTACGAGGATTTGAGCTCAGCAATGGAACGATTCGTGGCTTCAATATTGCGCTAAACGCTGGCATAGCCGCTGTCAATCCAAATGCCGTTGTCTTGCAAGACCTGCGCATTGAGTCGTCGCGCGGCTTCGGACTTATCGTCGTCGGCGATCACTCCATCGTACGTCGCGTGAACGTCAATCGGGTGGTACCGCAGGGCGTTCAGACCAACGCGATTGCCGTGGCGGGTTTCGGCAATCGCATTCGGTTTATCGACAACGACATCAGCGATGTCGCGGAAATTAGCGCTGGCATAGGCGCTGGTATTTCGTGTGCGGCGTGCACCGGCGCCATCTACGAAAAAAACCGAATCACCGGCGGCGCGGGCCTCGGCACGTTTCGCGGAATCTTCGCCGGCGCGCAATCCATCGTTCGCCGCAACACCGTGAACAACGCCGACGAAGGCATTCGCATGAGTGGCAGCGGCTCGAAGTATCAAGACAACATGACAACGCAAGTGACCACCGCGTTCGTTGGAGGTACTGATGCTGGTGGCAATAATTAGCTGCGGCGATCAATACAATGAACGCTGCACGTGTCGTCACTTTTAGGATTTTCTCGTGAAGTATTACCACTTTTTTTTCGCGTCGCTCTTGTTGGCGTCAACGTTGGCGATCGCCCAATCGCCGACGCAATCCGCGCAGGAGGAGGGCGGCGCTACGCAGCAATTGGCTGCCGATCTCAACGAGACGATTGCGAAAGTGCCCGTGAAAGTGCAGCCGCTGTTCGGCGATGTGCGCAGCGGTGAGATGATCGTGACGCATTTCAAACCGGCGGGTGACGGCCCGTTTCCGGCGGTCATCATGCATCACGGTCGCTCCGGCACCGACCGCGCGAATCCGGGGCGTTGGCGCTACACAAACATCGCACGGTACTGGACGCGGCGTGGCGTCGCGGTGTTTGTGCCGACGCGTTTGGGCTATGGCGACACCGGGCTGGAACCCGACCCCGAGGAGACCGGGCCGTGCGGTGCGAAGCGCTATGGCGTGGCCGCAGACTCGACCAACGTGCAGACGCTCGCGGCCATTGAGTTCGCGCTGAAACAGCCGTGGGTCGACAAAAGCAAGCTCATCATCATGGGCCAGTCGATGGGCGGTTTCGCGACCATCGCGGCGATGGGGAAGAAGCATCCGGCGGTCATCGCGGGCATCAATTTCGCGGGCGGCGGTGGCGGCGATCCGGTTGGGCGCAAAGCTGACCCGTGCGCGTACGGCTCGCTGGGCTACGTGTTCGCTGACGCCGGAAAAGCCAACGCGGGGGCGACGCCGATGCTTTGGCTTTACGCCGAAAACGACAACTACTGGGGCGCGACCATTCCGCGCAAATGGCACGAGGCGTACGTCGGCGCGGGCGGTAAAGCGCAGTTCGTCATGTTTCCGGCGGTGGGGACGGACGGGCACACCTTGATTGGCGCCGGCGTGAACTTGTGGCGTCCCGTGCTAGACAAATTTGTCGCGCAATTTGGCATCAAACCGCCCGTGGCAGAAGGCGCGCCCGCTGCGACCACGTTCGCTGCGATTACTGACGCAAGCAAGCTTCCGCTGGTGAAGGCCGACGTGAAAGAGAACGGCTACAAACGCTTCCTCAATAGCGATGTGCCGCGCGCCTTCGCCATTGGCCCCAAAGGCGAATGGAGTTTTCAGACTGGCAACGACGCGATCAAACGCACGCTAGATCGCTGCGCGAACACCGCGAAAACGACGTGCAAACTGTACGCGGTAGACGACGCAGTAGTGTGGGCCGAGTAAGTTTCCGATCGGCGTCGCTGCGCGTGAGTGAGTGATTTACGGTGGTACGGCTTTATGGCTCCATCGACCGCCTTGTGGTCGATGTGGCCTATTTTATTGAATAGTCGACTAATCAATAAATTGCGCTGTAATCACCAACAGGCCGTCGCTACGCGTAAAAAGCTATATAGAGATTTAATCAGCGTCGTGATGCACGGCGCTACACAAACGCTCCGTGCCGCAACATCCAAAGCACCGCGCTCAACGTAAAGAACGACGCAATCGTCGTCACCAGTAACGCCGCCGCGCTGGACTCTGCCTTGCCGAATCCCTGCGCAATGGTCGTGTAAACGCCCATCATCGGCATCGCTGCAAGCAGCACCGCCGCAGCGCGCAATTCGGCGTCAACGATGTGTAACCCCATCGCTGCAAACGCCGCAACGAGCGCGAACACAAAGAGCGGATGCAGCAGCAATTTGCCCACGACAATCGGCGCGGTGCGCCGCGCTAAACCGCGCAGCTCAACACCCACCAGCGTACCGCCAATGATGAACAGCGATACCGCACCGCTCGCCGCCGCCAGCAAATCCACCGTGCGTGCAATCGGCGTCGGCAACGCCCACCCTGTGAGTGAAAACAATACACCCGCCGTCAGCCCGATCACCAACGGATTACGTGTTAACCGCAGCATCGAATCGCGCACTGCTCGCCAACGCCCCGCCGGGTTGCGCCCTTGTTCCGCAATGAACAACAAGAGCGGAATCGCGATTAAGTTTTCGATGAGCATGTTTAGCGCCAACGCCACACCCGCCACCGACGGCATCGTCAAAAGCAAAATCGGATACCCCACAAACCCACTGTTCGAGCACGACATGCCCATCGCCGAAATCGCACTCGTCGTCACGTCTTGCCCGCTCACGCGACGCGACCAGGCGTAGCCCACAGCAATCGCCAACAGCGAGCCAAACCCATAGGCGAGCAAGTACGGCATATTGAAAATCTCAACAATCGGGCGTGTGGACAGCGCCTTAAACAACAGCGCAGGCAACGCCAAATTCATCACAAACGTACCCAACACACGCATGTCCGCTTTGGCAAACAACCCCCGCCGCGTCATCGCGTAGCCGATCAAAATGATGAGATAAATCGGCGTGGTGATGGATAGGATGTCGAGCATGGATAAAGCTTTGGAGCGGTTGTTGCGAGTGTACGCAGACAAGCTAGCGAGTGGCTTCCGTGCTATCGTCTACCACCAAACAATGCCGCCGCGCGCATGAGCTTCATGGCGGCCGCCAACTTAAGGAGAACCCCATGCCCGGCCTATTGCCTGTTGTTGACCCTGATGGGTTGCTTGAATTTTCGGTGGTCTACACGGACCGTTCTTTGAACCACATGTCCAAGCGTTTCGGCGGGGTCATGCGCGAAATTTCACGCATGTTGAAGACGGTGTATCACGCGAAATCCGCTGTGTTAGTGCCGGGTAGCGGCACCTTCGGTATGGAAGCCGTGGCGCGGCAATTTGCGACCGGCAAGAAAGCGCTAGTGATTCGCAACGGTTGGTTTAGTTATCGCTGGACGCAAATTTTCGACATGGGCGGCATTCCGTCGTCCAGCATCGTGATGAAGGCTCGACGCACGGGCACGGACAAACAAGCACCGTGGACGCCCGCACCGATTGCGGAAGTGGTCGCGATGATCGACGCCGAGAAGCCTGCCGTGGTGTTCGCGCCGCACGTTGAAACTGCCGCCGGGATGATTTTGCCGGACGATTATTTGCGCGCGGTGGCCGACGCAGTGCATGCTGTCGGCGGTCTGTTTGTGCTTGATTGCATCGCATCCGGCGCGATGTGGGTGGACATGAATTCCACCGGCGTCGACGTTTTGGTGAGCGCGCCGCAAAAGGGCTGGAGCAGTTCGCCCTGTTGCGCGATGGTGATGCTCTCCGAGCGCGCACGCGCGGCAATTGACGGCACTACGAGCACGAGCTTCGCGTGTGATCTGAAAAAGTGGATGCAGATCATGGAGACCTACGAAGGCGGTGCGCATGCATATCACACGACGATGCCGACCGACGCGCTCACGCGTTTGTGCGAAGTGATGCTCGAAACCGAAGCGTATGGCTTTGATCGTGTGCGTGCCGAGCAGCTGGCGCTGGGCACCAAAGTGCGCGCCTTGTTTGAAAGCCGTGGTATCCCAAGTGTCGCGGCCGTTGGATTCAAAGCACCAGGCGTGGTTGTGAGTTACACCGAGGACGCGGGCTTGCAATCGAGCAAGAAGTTTCTCGCCGAAGGCCTGCAAACCGCTGCGGGTGTGCCGTTGCAGTGCGATGAACCCGCAGACTTTTCGACCTTCCGCATTGGTCTGTTCGGACTTGAAAAATGGCACAACGTGGATCGCACGGTGTCACAGCTCTCAGCTGCGTTGGACAAGATAGGCATTGCCGCGCCTGCTACTACGAGTTCGGGTAGGGTTACGGAAGCGCAGTCGGCGAAAAAAGAGCACGCCACGGCTTAGTCTTTGTGGCTCGCTGCGACTTTAATCGCGCTCGATTGATGCTGTAATCGATGACTGCAACGTCGACATCGCAAGAACCCATTATGCAGTCGTCCGCGCTGCAATTGGTATTTCCCGCACGTGGCTCGAGAGTCACGTTGCGTCGATTGCAACCCTCCGATTTGCGCGCGTTTCAAGCTTACAGACACGATGAGATGCTCGGCCGGTATCAAGGCTGGACGGCAACCTCCGATGTAGAAGCGTTGAATTTTCTTCGACGTGCAGGCGCCGATGAACGCTTCGTTCCGGGTGATTGGGTGCAGATCGGCATTGCGAACAGCGACACGCTCACACTGATCGGCGACATTGGGATTCACCTTTCTGCCGATTGTGTCACTGCCGAAATTGGCTTCACGTTGCAATGTGAAGCACACGGTGGCGGACTTGCAACTGATGCAGTGCATCAAGCCATCATGATGATATTTGCGCAGACGCCCGTTGCCACTATCGTCGGTGTAACCGATGCGCGCAACGCTGGGTCAATGCGCTTACTCGAACGCGTTGGAATGACGCTGCAATCGTCTGCTGAGACGGTCTTTCGTGGCGAGGCGTGCATGGAACACACGTATTCAATCAGACGAAACAACAACGTGCAATTCGGTGCGTGACAAAATATTCGTGATGCGCTCATCGCTTCCAAAATCATTGACGTGGATCGCCACGACGGCAGTCGTTGCGCTGGCCGGTTGTCTTTACATCGGCGACCGCGCTATCACTCAAATACGCGACGCGTTCGATACCGATGCGCGCATCATGCATCGCGTGTTGAGTCAGCGCGCAGTGCAACATGACGCCATTCTTGCCACGCTAGGGTTGCTGCAATCTCCCACCGATACAGATGATCGCGAACGTCGGTTGTCGTCGGTGTATTCGCAGGTGATATCGGTCGCAAAGCGATCTGGCGACTCGCCGTGGTTAGCCACCGAAAGCGTTGCCTCGCTTGCGTCCGCCGAAGTCGCGTCGCGCGCTGCTAGGCGTCCGGCGTTAGGCTCAGTGGACTACGCGACCGGTCGGTTCTGGCTGGTACGGGCCTCACCCGCATTGAGCCACGCGTTGCAAATTGATATGAAGAGCATGGTGCCGTGGAGCGAGTGGCCGACTGCGAAAGACGGCGCGATGGATCGTGACAGCGTGGTACGTGTTGCCCTCGCAATTGGCGCGGACGAATGGGTTGTGCAGCCGGGAAAATTACTGGACTCCGCGTGGCAGTTTTCGTCCCGTAAGCGCCTTGCGACGGAGAGCCAGCCGTTTGACGTCGTGTCAACGCGATGCGTTCGGTGGAGCGAGCTGCCGTGGCTTCTCATGCTTTCATGGTGCGCGGTGGTGACGGCGCTAATGGTGGGACTTGCGGCTGTGCTGCGGCAGCGGCGCGCGCGCCGACGGGCAGAAGAATTGCTTCGACTCGGTCAAGTCGCGAAGCTCAATTCGCTGGGCGAGCTCGCCGCCGGAATGGCGCACGAATTGAACCAACCGCTGACCGCCATACTCGCGAATACGCAAGCCGCTGCCCGACTGTTACGGGACGACCCGCCGGACATCGAAACTGCGCGACCCGCGATGCAACGCGCCGCCGAACAAGCGCGCCGCGCAGCTGACGTGCTGGCGCGATTGCGCCGTAGCGTCGCACAGCCAGATCGCGCGCTAGTCCTTCAACCAACGTCACTCGAACACGCAGCACGTAATGCACTTTATTTGCTGGAGCCACAATTTCGCGCGCAGCAAATTCAGACTGAAATCATCGTTCTGCGCGCGGTCAGCGTCATGGCGGACGCCACCGCGCTCGAACAGGTGATTCATAACGTGCTTATCAACGCCGTGAATGCTTTGCGGCAATCGCCAATTGTTAACCGACGGCTTCGCATCACTATTTCTGCGGCCGCCGCGATGGGTGAACTTGTCGTGGCTGACAACGGCCCGGGGATTGCCGCCGAGATTTTGCCGCGCGTGTTTGAGCCATTTTTTACGACTCGAATGAGCGAAAGCGTTGTGGGCGAATCGCAAGACGCATTGGATTCGCTAGATTCGTTAGGTCTGGGCTTAAGCATCTGCGAATCACTCGTCGGTACGATGGGCGGACGTATTAGCGCGGCCAATGGCACCGAGGACACAATGCGCGGCGCGGTGTTTACTGTGAGTTTGCCGTTTGCTACGTCCGACGCGAAGGCTTCGCAGTGAGCACCATCGTCGCTGGTCAATCACTCTCGCCGCTGATTCATCTCATTGATGATGACGCGGCCGTGCGCGACGGTCTCGCGCTGCTCATCAGCACCGTGGGGCTGCGTGTGCAAACGTGGGCTGCGCCGGAGGCGTTCATGCGCGAATTTGATCGTGCGAGTGTGGGGGCTATTGTGCTTGATGTACGCATGCCCGGAGTCAGCGGACTCACCGTGCTCGAAACGCTCGTGCGCGAAGGCGTTGACCAGCCGATCATCATGCTCACCGGGCACGGCACGGTGGACATGTGTCGTCGCGCGTTCAAGTCCGGTGCGGCAGAATTTCTGGAGAAGCCCATCGACGATGAACGCCTGCTAGAAACACTGCAAAGCGCTGTTCGCCAACATGTGCGCTCGCGCGAGCGTAACGCAGCGGATCGCGTCGCGCGTGAAAAATTTGCGCTGCTCTCTGAGCGCGAACGTGAAGTGCTGGGCCTTATCATCGCGGGCCTGACGAACAAAGAAATCGGTCGCGCGCTCACGCTGTCGCCACGCACCGTCGAGGCGCATCGCGCGCACGTGTTCGCGAAACTCGACGTGGAATCGCTTGCGACACTGATTCGGCGTTACGCGTCGCTGGTGGAAGCCGAATAACTAGCGCACAGCGGCGGGACCATCCGTACGTAGTTCTACGGATGCCAGCGCGTAGCGCTCCGAATGGCGAGCGCTGCGCTTAAAAATTAATGTTCTCCCATCGCGCAGCATGTTGCTGCGTTTCTCGATGAAGGAGTATTTTGATGAAACGATTCCACTCACTTTCCGTAGTCACCGCCGTTGCTGTTGTGTTCGCAAGCGTTGCGCAGGCACAGGCGGTGCGCACTGAGCGCAACATCTCGCTCGCGCTCGCTAATGAAATCGCTGGCGCAACGGTCGCCGCGTGCCGCGCAAATGGCTACAACGTGGCCGCCACCGTAGTGGACCGTGCGGGCACCGTTCGCGCGGTACAACGCGCCGACAACGCTGGCCCCCATACGCTGGGCGCGAGCCAGCAAAAAGCATTTACCTCCGCATCGGCGAAAAATACCACGCTCGCGATGATGGAAAACGTGCAGAAGAATCCAGCCGCCGCCACGTTGGTGCACATTCCGGGCTTCTTGCTCGTAGGCGGTGGCGTGCCGATCAAAGTGGGTAATGAAGTGATCGGCGCGGTAGGTGTCGGCGGCTCGCCGGGCGGCCACTTGGACGAGCAATGTGCGATGACTGCAATCGACAAAATTAAGGATCAATTGAAGTAAGCGAATCGTTTATTTTCGCCGTCTCCGCTGCGCGAGCGAGCGGAGGGCGGCATGATCTGCATTTAAAATTAGGAGACTTGGATGACACGCTTCGACACCGTCCGATGGATCAATAACCTCGCAATGGCTGCGCTAATCTTCGCGGCGGGCGTCGTCCAAGCGCAAGTCGCCCCAAGCGCCGCCGACACGGCGCGCTACACCGGTCTGCTCGGTGCAGCACATCGCGGCGACGTAATGAAAATTGAAAGACTCGCTGCTAACAAAGCAGATGTGAACGCCACGGACAGCTACGGCCGCACGCCGCTGCACGTCGCCACCTTCGCCAAGCAACGCGAGGCAATTCGCGCATTGGCTAAAGCAGGCGCAAAGCTCGGCGCACTCGAACAGGATCGCTACGACGCCGTCACCATCGCATCAGTGGCCGACGACGAGGAGACACTGCGGACGTTGCTTGCGCTCGGCGCGAGTGCGAAGCTCACCACGAGCCGCTACGACGGCACGGCGCTCATCGCCGCTGCGCACCTCGGGCACGACGGCGTGGTGCGCCAGCTGATCGCCGCCGGTGCTCCGCTCGATCATGTGAACAATTTGCACTGGACGGCGGTGATTGAGGCTATCGTGCTCGGCGACGGCGGAAAACGTCACCAATCCACGCTCAAGGCGTTAATCGACGCCAAGGCCAACCTGCAACTCTCCGACCGACAGGGCCACACTCCGCTCGCACTAGCGAAATCGCGCGGGTATCGCGAAATGGTGACGATGCTGGAAATCGCGGGCGCAAAATAGATATAGCTTTTTGGCTGTAACGACTGCTGCGTATGGGTTATAGCCGATAAATTAATGTTATCGACATATGTAATTTGTGCCTTGAAATGACCACATGGCGGTCGATAACGTCATAAAGCTGAAAGTGAAAATTGTCATTAATCAATCATCCTCGCAATGCGACGAGAATGTTGCAGGGTTCGTATGTTTTCGCTTGTCGTTCGGAGAATTCCTATTACTATTCAAGTCGACGTGAACCATCGGGGGTTGCGTCGAATTAATTGAATCGTCCTACCGTGGGCGAGTAGTAACAGGGGCGAGATTATGGTAGGCGGATTCGATGGCGCGGGCATTCAGGCTGGCGAGATAACTCTTTCCGAATCAAAGGGTTACGGTCACTGGAGATTCACCGCGCGACGCGTTCTGTCCGCCCTTGCGATGGGTGCTGCGACCCTCACCGCGTCGGCCACGCTAGCCGCGACCACCACGGTTTCTGTGTTGCTCGACATCGATAACAGCACCGGTACCGGATGCTCGGTGACCACCTCCGACGGCCCGGTTGTGGGTATCGACAAAATTCTGCGCACCACCGTGCAGACCAATTCGACCGGCTACAGCACCCAGAGCATTTCGGTGGAGAGTTGCGTCACGGGCTCAACCTTTAGCGCGCCGAACGTTTTCAACAACACGCCGAGCCCCATCGCACGCGGCAACGGCGCAGGCGGCCTCTCGGCGGTTGAGACGTACATCCCGAATTATTTGATTCCAGCCGCTGGCAAGGTCATGCGCGTCGCCGTGACAACCGACGGCTCGGCCGGTTTGGTCGGCACGGATTCGCTGTTGGTCACCAGCACAGGCCAAGCGATTCTCGTGGACGGCCCGGTCGCCAACGTCATCCCTACGCTCTCAATTGCAGCGCTCGCGCTGACGATGGTGCTTGTCGGCGGTGCCGTTTGGTACGCGCGCCGTCGCGGCTGGGCGGGCATGCAGCTTGTCGTGGTTTGCGTTGTTGCGCTTTCGCTTTCGGGCAGCTTGATCGCCGCCATCGTGCGTGACGGTTTGGTCGTTGATTGGACGGGCATCGCGCCGGTGGCCACCGATCCGTCTGGCGACGCACCTGCTGGCATGGACATCGCGAACCTGTACAGCGTTGCCGAGCGCGATGCCGTGTTTTTCCGCGCTGACGTCGCACTGAACGCGCCGCCAGTGGCAGACGCGCAAAGCGTCGTTGCCGTTGCCGCCGTTGCGCTGCCGATCACGCTGACGGGCAGCGACTACGAAGCCTCCGCGCTGACCTACACGCTCGGCGCATCGCCCGCGCACGGCGCACTGACCGGTACGCCGCCGAACCTAACCTACACCGCCACAGCGGGTTACGGTGGCCCCGACAGCTTCACCTTTAAGGTCAACGACGGTCAGCTCGATTCCACCTTCGCCACCGTCACCATCGACGTCAAATTGCCGCCGACGATTACGAGCGCGAACAACGCCACGTTCATTCCAGGCCAAGCCAACACGTTCAATTTCACCGCGACCGGCGTCCCGAGTGCCAATTTTGCGCTGACCGTTTGCACGCTGCCGCCAAGCGTCACGCTCACCAACAACGGCGACAACACCGCCACGCTGTCCGGCAACCCGACCATCGCTCAAGGCGGCACCTACGTCTGCACGTTGACCGCGACCAACGGCTTCGGCGCGCCATCGACCCAAACCTTCACGCTCAACCTCGGCTTGCCGCCGACTTTCACGTCGACCGCTGCCACTACGTTTACGGCTGGCACCGCAGGCAGTTTCACCGTGACCACCACCGCAACGCCGGTGACGACAGGCATCACTCAGACAGGCGCACTGCCCAGCGGCGTGACCTTCCTCTACAACGGCCCCGGCACGCCGCTTAACGGCACGCTTGCGGGTACGCCAGCAGCCGGCACCGGTGGCACCTACCCCATCACGCTGACGGCCGCGAATGGAATTCCGCCCAACTCGGTGCAGAACTTCGTGCTGACCGTTAACCAGGCGCCCGCTGTCACGAGCGCAAACTCGCTTACGTGCATCGTTGGCGTCGCCTGCTCGCTGCCAGTCGCCGCCAACGGTTTCCCGCTGCCCGCGATTGCGGTGGGCGGCGCGGCACTGCCTGCTGGCATGACCTTCGCGCCGGGCACGCCGGGCAATGGCCTGCTGTCTGGCACGCCCGCTGTCGGCGGCGCAGGAACCTACGCGCTTACCTTTACGGCCAGCAACGGCACCGCGCCTGATGCAGTACAAAACTTCACGTTAACCGTGAACCCAGCCAGCACCACCACCGCGCTGACGTCCGCCACCAACCCGAGCGTCTTCGGCCAATCGGTCACGTTCACCGCAACCGTTACGCCGCAAGGCGCGGGCGTACCTGCGGGCACCGTCACGTTCAATGATGGTGTGACGGCGATTTGCTCCAACGTCGCACTCGACGGCAGCGCGCAAGCCACCTGCACCACGTCCGCGCTAAGCACGGCGTCGCACTCGATGACCGCGGTTTACGCGGGTAACGCGAGCTTCACCACCAGCACCTCGGCAGCCGTGAGTCAGGTTGTCAACAAAGGCAACACAACTACCGCCGTCACCAGCTCTGCCAATCCATCGAACTTTGCGCAATCGGTCACGTTCTCCGCAACGGTCAGCGCGACGGCACCCGCCGCTGGCGCCCCGTCCGGCAACGTCACATTCAAGGACGGCGCAACCACCGTGTGCGGCCCAGTCGCTTTGGTCGCTGCCGCTGCAACCTGCGCCACGTCTACGCTAACCGTCGGCAGCCACAGCATCACGGTTGACTACCTAGGCGACGCCAACTTCAACACGAGCTCCAGCGCCGCGCTCAACCAGGTCGTCAATAAAACAGACACCACCAATGCATTGGCCGTTGCGCCGGTGTCTCCAACGGTGTTCGGCCAATCCGTCGCGCTGACCTCCACGGTCGCTGCGGTCGCGCCTGGCGGCGGAATTCCGACGGGCTCCGTAACGTTCCTCGATGGCGCAACCTCTATTGGCTCCGGCGCGCTCAACGGCGCAGGCGTTGCAACGGCATCCACCACGACGCTCGCGGTTGGCACACACAGCCTCACCGCGAATTACGCCGCCACGACGAACTACAACGGCAGCACCAGCAGTCCGGCGATCACCTTTGTGGTGAACAAAGCCAACACCACCGCCAGCACGCCTACGTCCACGCCGAATCCAAGTGTTTCCGGACAATCCGTATCCTTTAGCTCCACCGTCTCGGTCACCGCACCCGGCGCAGGCACGCCGACAGGCACGATCACCTTCAAAGAAGGCGCGACGACAATCTGCACCGGCACCGTTGCGGCGGGCACTGCGTCTTGCTCAAGCAGCACGCTGCCCGTCGGCGCGCACCCCGTGACCGCCACCTACGACGGCGACACCAACTTCCTCGCCAGCAGCGCCAGCGCCGCACTGACGCACAACGTCAACAAAGCCAACAGCGCCGCCGCGCTCGTCACCAGTGGCACGCCTTCTGCGTTTTCTAGCGCGGTGACGTTCACCGTCACCTTCTCGGCCAGTGCGCCCGGAGTCGGCACGCCTACCGGAACGACGTCGTTCCTCGACAATGGCGTCTTGATTGGTGCCTGCACAAACGTCGCGATTAGCGCAGGCGTGGCGAGTTGCACACTCAGCGGTGCGTCCGCGCTCTCCACGGGCACCCATCCGATCTCGGCCACCTACGGTGGCGACCTGAGCTTCAACGGCGTCACATCAAACATCGTGTCGCAGGCCGTTACAGCCTTGGCCACCGCCACCGCCTTGGTGTCAAGCCTTAACCCAAGTCAGTCCGGCAGTGCAGTCGCGTTCTCTGCTGCCGTCGCAAGCTCTGCCACAGTAAATGCCGGGAATGTGCAATTCCTTGACGGTGCGACCACGCTCTGCACGGTCGCCGTGAATGCATCCGGTGTTGCAACGTGCGTGACGTCCGCGCTCACGGCCGGTTCGCACTCGATCACCGCCGCCTACTTAGGCGCGACGAACTTCAACGCCAGCACCAGCGCTGCGCTGACCCAAATCGTCAATCAAGCCCCGAGCGCCATTACCGGCGCGGCGACCGTGACCTTCCCGATCGCCACGCCAACGAGCAGCACCTACGCGGCAACCGGCTTCCCGGCCCCAACGTTCGCGCTCTCAGGTTGCCCAACGCTGCCCGCCGCAATTACGCTGAGCAGCGCTGGCGTGCTCTCCGGCACCGCGCCGGTCGGCTCTGGCGGCACTTACAGCTGCACGGTGACGGCGTCCAACGGTATTGGCTCCCCAACCACACTGCCGATCACCATCAACATCAACCTCGCGCCAAGCTTCACTAGCGCCGCGACAACCACATTCGTTGTGGGCACCAATGGCAGCTTCAACGTCACCGCGAACGGATCGCCCGCGCCAACGTTCAGCACTGCAAGCGCCCTTCCGAGTGGCGTGAGTTTGACCACTGGCGGGCTCCTTTCCGGTATCCCTGGTGCGGGCACCGGCGGCACTTATCCGCTGACCCTGACGGCCACCAACGGCGTAGCACCTAACGCGACGCAATCGTTCTCGCTGCAAGTCAACCAAGCGCCCGCCATCGGTGCAATCGGAACGCCGACATTCACCATTGGCACCGCTGGATCGGTCACCTTTACGACCACGGGCGTCCCTGTCCCGACAACCGCCCTCACCGGTTGCACGTTGCCGCCAAATCTGACGCTTTCAGGCAACACTATTAGCGGCACGGCGGCTGTAGGCGCCACCACTGTGACGAACTGCGTGATCACAGCCACCAATGGCGTTGGCAGCCCAGCCGTATCGCCCGCGTTCAGCGTCGTCATCACCCAACCACCCGCGATTACCAGCGGTAACAGCTTGACCTGCGCCGTGGGCACGCCTTGCTCATTGACGGTCGCCGCGACCGGCACGCCGCCCCCAACGCTCTCGCTGACCGGCGCGTTGCCAAGCGGCATAACCTTCACCCCCGGAACGGGCGTTCTCGGCGGCACACCGGGCGCGGCCACCGGTGGCACCTATGCGCTCAACGTGACCGCCGCCAACGGCATTGGCAGTAACGCCACCCAAAGCTTCACTTTGACTGTGAACCAAGCGCCAAGCGCCATCACGGGTACAACACCAGTCACATTTGTTGTCGGCACCAACAGCAGCACTAGCTATACGGCGACGGGCTTCCCAATACCGACTTACGCGCTATCCGGCTGCCCAACGCTGCCGGCTGCGATCACTCTGAGCGCCGCTGGCGCGCTGTCTGGCAACGCGCCGCCTGGCTCAGGCGGCAGCTACAGTTGCACCGTCACTGCCAGCAACGGCATTGGCTCGCCCACCACGCTGCCAATCACCGTCAACATCAATCAACCGCCAGCGATCACTAGCGTCAATACCCTGACCTGCCTTGCCGGCACCGCATGCCCCGCGTTTAACGTCACCGCGACGGGCTTCCCGACGCCGACGCTTTCCGTTTCTGGTGCATTGCCATCGGCGGTAACGTTCACGCCAGGCACCGGTGCGCTGGCAGGCACGCCTGCGGCGCTCACAGGCGGTTCGTATCCGTTGACATTCCTTGCCGTCAACGGCGTCGGCTCGAACGCAACGCAGAGTTTCACATTGAACGTGAACGAAGCGCCGACGGCGGTTGCAGATACGCCCGCGCTAGTCGATGCCAATACGGCGGTGACTGGCGCAGCTTCTGGCGCGACCAACTTGCTCACTAACGATGCGCGCGGCTTCCCGGTCGCGACCATCGCCTCATACGGCGGTGGCTCGTTGGGTGGCGCGGTCACCGACCATGCCGCCGGCAGCAACACAACCTTTGGTACGGGGGGCTCGATTACCGTGAACGCCAACGGCTCGTACACCTTCACGCCGTCGACGAATTTCACTGGCACCTTCACGTTCCAATATCGCCTGTCTAATGCAGGTGGCGTGAATGACGCAACCGTCACCTTGCGATTCCGTCCAAAGGTAGCTAACGACACGTTGGCACCAGTGGTCGTCGGTAACGTCAGCATTAATTCTGCTTTGTTAGCGGCGCCGCTTTCGATTCTCACCAACGACGTTTACACCGGTCCGGTGACGATAAATGTGGGCGCGCTGACCCTACAAGGCGGCAACATCGCGGTCGCGGCTGGCGGCAGCTTTACCTACGATCCACCAGCGGGCTACGAGGGCGCTGATAGCTTCACCTACACCTTGACCGACGCCAGCGGATTCAACTCGACGACCGGCACCGTGAGCCTATCGGTTAACCGCATGATTTGGTTTGTCAACAACAATGCCCCGACTTGCACGGCGGCGGGCTGTGGTCGACTGAGTAATCCGTTCTCGACCTTAGCCGCCTTCAACACGGCAAACGGCGCAGGCGGGAACAACCCGGCAGTTGGCGACAACATCTTCGTCTACGAGAGCACCACGGCGTACACCGGAGCGGTGACTTTGTTGCTACGACAAACGCTTATCGGGCAAGACGCGACAGCGCCGCTACCCACAATCCTAGGCTTCACGCCGCCCACGGGCAGCGCAGCACTACCGACGATGAACCCCGCCGCCGCACCCACCACCACCATCAACAGCACCGTTACCTTGAACGACGAGGTTGTCGTGCGTGGCCTGTCGATTAATTCGGGTAGCAGTACCGGGCTGACTGATCCTGTTGCGGCGATTGTTGCCGTCGGCGTGACCGAAGTGAATGTCACGTCCACCACGGGCACAGCGGTTCTGCTCTCCAACTTTAACGGCACCGTTTCGCTCACCAGCGTGTCGGCGAATGGCGCGGCCAACGGCATTTCGCTGACGAACACCACGGGTAGCTTCACGGTCACCGGCACTGCTGCGGCTAACTCCGGCGGCACGATTCAAAACACGACCGGTCCTGGCGTGTCGTTGGCCACTGTGCAAAACGTCTCGCTTGGCAAGCTCACGATTCAAAACATCGCAGCAGCGAGTGGTGTGAACGGTACGGGCGTCACGAACTTCAGCTTCACCAACGGTACGATCAACAACACCGGTAATGCCGTCGGTCATTCGAACATCGCGTTCAACGGCAACGGCTCGTTGACTGGCAATAACCTGAATGGACTGTTTACGGTGACCGGCAGCACGCTGACCAATGCGTTCGATCACGGCATTCAAGTTCAAGGCGATGCCGGCACGATCAGCGTCGCTACCATCACCGGCAACACCATCACTAGCACGACAAGCGCCGCAACCTCAAAAGGAAGCGCCATTCAGCTCATCGGAAACGGCAATGCCAGCACGGCGCACAATTTGACCAGAGCCCTAATTGACACCAACACCATCCGCAATTTCCCGAGCGGCGCGGGTATTCAAGTGCTTTACGGCAACGCGAATACGTCTGGCCCCGGCGGCCGCGCAGGCACCAACGGCTCCGGAACGGACAAGATTGTCATCACCAACAACGACGTGAGAGGACAGTCTGCGGCAGTTGGATTTGGAACCAGCGCAGTTCTGTTCTCGATCAGCGGCGGCAACAGTGGTAGCCGTAGTCAGGGTAACGCGGACATCTCGAACAACCAGTTGCATAACACTACGGGCATCACACTTGGGATCGGTAACAACGGCTTCTCTGACGCGACGGTGACCGCGAACGGAAACACTGTTAATGCGAACAATGTGTTCACGTCGGCGGGTATTGGTGGCGGAAATGGCGTCACCATCAGCAGTGGTACGGAAACCCCAAATCTCACTGTAACAGCGACGAACAACTTCATATCCAATACCAGCGGCCAAGGCATCTTCTTTGTCAGTACGGCTGGCGGTGGCGTGAGTGTGCTGCGGGCGAAGATTCAACTTAACGTTGTTTCTGCGATTAGTACGGGCGGCGGCAACCGTGCGGGTATCCAGATCAACTCCGGCAACACACTCGGCATCAACGATACCGTTTGCCTGAATATTTCGGACAACACCAGCGTGGGATCGGGTTTGGTGCCGCAGGGCATTGGCTTGCGTCGTCAAAATGCGGCGGGCGTTGTATTCGGCGTGAACGGCATGGCTGCGACGGCGACGCCTAATGTCGAAGCGTACGTGAATAGCCTGAACCCAGCAGCCAACGGCTCATACCTCATCGCCAGTCCGTTCAACGGCTTCAGCAATTGCAGCTTCCCGTAACGTCGCGAACTCGAACTTAACCAGGAGACAACTATGTCCGAACAGTTTTTAGGCGAAGTACGATTATTTGGCTTCCCGATTGCACCGAAGGGTTGGGCCTTTTGTAACGGGCAGCTACTGCCGCTCGCGCAGAACCAAGCGCTCTTTGCGCTGCTGGGTGTTGCCTATGGCGGCGACGGACGCACCACCTTCGGTTTACCGAACATGCAAGGCCGAGCGCCGGTGCACGTCGGTCCGAATTTCGTGCAAGGTCAGGCGGGCGGCGAAGCCGCGCACACCCTGAGCACCACCGAAATCCCGCAGCACATGCACCAAGCCTTTGCGACCACGCAAGAGTCAACGACCAATAACCCGAGTCCTTCGGTCATGCTCGCGCAGAGCAAGGCCGCGAATTTGTACGGCGCAGCGACCAACCCCACCAAGATGGCCGCAAACGCGGTCGCCAGCGCTGGCGGTTCGCAAGCGCACGAGAATCAGCAGCCGTACCTCGCGATCAATTTCTGTATCGCGTTGACCGGCATTTTCCCTTCACGCAACTAACCCGAGGAGCGACCAAATGTCTGATCCCTATATTGGTGAAATTCGCATGTTCGGGGGCACCTTTGCGCCCGTGGGTTGGCTCATGTGCAACGGCTCGTTGCAGGCCATTGAAAACTATGACGTGCTCTACTCGTTGATTGGCACCACCTACGGCGGCGACGGCAACAGCACATTCGGCCTGCCGAACTTGCAAAGCCGAGTGCCTGTGCATTTCGGCACGGGCCCCAACGGCGCTGTTGCCATCGGACAGGCAGCCGGCGCAGAAACGGTGACCATCACCACCAACACCATGCCCGCGCACACGCACGTCGCGGTAGCGACCAACTCGGCGGCCTCCGCCACTGCACCGAGCTCGAACATGCTGCTCGCGAACTCGCCGCTCGCGGCGATTTTGCCCTATGGCACCGACGCACCGCAAACCTCGCTTAGCCCGTCGTCGACCAATACTGCGTACACAAGCGGGCCGCACAATAACCTCCAGCCGTACCTCGCGATAAATTTCATTATCGCGACCGAAGGCATTTACCCCTCACAGAACTAGGAGCACACGATGGATCCATTTCTTGGCGAAGTTCGGATGGTGGGCTTCAACTATGCGCCGAAAGGCTGGGCGGTGTGTAACGGCCAGTTGATGAACATTGCGCAGAACTCGGCGTTGTTTTCAATTCTTGGCGTGAGCTTCGGTGGCGATGGTCGGACGACCTTTGGGCTGCCGAATTTTCAAGGCTCGGTGCCGGTCGGCGCGGGGCAGGGCGCTGGACTAAGCAATTATCAAGTAGGGCAATCTGGCGGCGCTGCAACCGTTACGCTCAACTCCGCGCAGGTCGCGACGCACTCGCACGGTCTCGGTGTGTCGGCGGCTGACGGTGTTAACCAAACCGCGACCAACTTGACGCTCGCAGCTGGTGTCGGCATCGGACAGTACGCAGCACCCGGCACGACGGTTGCGTTGCCGCCGTCCATGCTCTTGCCGGCGGGCGAAGGATTGCCGCACAACAATTTGATGCCGTACAACACGTTGCTGTTTGTGATTGCGTTGGCCGGTGCGTTCCCGCAACGACCATGATGTGTGGATGCGGACTTGGCCAAATGCTGTTGACTTACGCACTTTGTAGGCGCGGACTTGGCCGCGCTTCCCCGTCGCACCGAGCGACGCCAAGTCGTCGCCGACTCGTTAGGCGAACAGCATTAGGAGTTGGCCGCGCGTACTCATTGCGGTAAGCGACGCCAAGTCGTCGCTTACTATTTAAGTAACTGTTTGATGTCAGTCGTCGCTTTAGCATAGAGTGCGATTCACGTGTGTAGGAGAAAAATATGGCAGAACCGTTCATAGGTGAAATTCGGCTCATGAGCTTTGGTTTCGCGCCGAAAGGTTGGGCGTTGTGCAATGGTCAGTTGTTGCCGATCAATCAAAATCAAGCGCTGTTCTCGTTGTTGGGCACAACGTTTGGTGGGGATGGGCGCGTGAACTTCGCGTTGCCAGATTTTCGCGGGCGCGTACCTATTCACGTGGGCGGCGGACACACGGTCGGAGAGCGTGCTGGCGAGCAGGCGCACACGGTGTCGATTGCTGAATTGCCAACACACATTCACAGCGCAAACGCGTCGGTCAACGTTTCGTCGACTGCATCGCCGTCGAACACCACCGTCGTGGCCCAAAGCGCGGGCGCCAATCTGTACGGCGCAGCAAGTTCAAATCTGGTGGCGATGAGCCCGGGCATGATTTCTAACGTCGGTGGGTCGCAAGCGCATCTAAATATGCAGCCTTTTTTGACCGTCAGTTTTTGTGTCGCGCTCCAGGGAATTTTCCCGAGCGCGACGTAGGTAGGAGACAACTATGGCACAACCCTATGTGGGCGAAATTCGAATTTTCGCTGGCAATTTTGCTCCGGCTGGCTGGATGTTTTGCGACGGCCAATTGCTGCCGATTTCCGAATACGAGACACTGTTTAACCTAATTGGTACGACATACGGCGGCAACGGACAAGAGACGTTCGCATTGCCTGACATGCGCGGGCGGTTGCCTTTGCATCAAGGCAACGGGTTCATCCTCGCGGAGACCGGTGGCGTTGAGCAGGTCACGTTGACGTCAGCTCAAATTCCGGCGCATAGCCATCCGTTTTTGGGCACTACCAACGCAGCATCGACCACCGCGCCATCGAGTAGCGTGACGCTCGCAAGAACCTCTCTGGCAACCATAACGCCCTACGGTTCGGACGCGCCTCTCACGCCGCTCAGTCCTACGGCTGTTTCGTCGATAGGCGGCGCGCAGCCGCACAGTAATATGCAGCCGTACCTCTGTGTCGATTTCATCATTTCGCTGTACGGGATTTTCCCGTCGCCGTCTTAACTTGGAGCGCTGACATGGCAGATCCTTTTGTTGCTGAAATTCGCATGTTTCCGTTCAACTTTCCGCCCAAAGGTTGGGCTTGGTGCGACGGGCAAATACTGCCGCTTTCGCAGAACACCGCGCTTTTTTCGCTGCTTGGAACCACCTACGGGGGCAACGGCAGCTCCACTTTCGGGCTGCCCAACCTTCAAGGATCGGCGCCGATGCACCCTGGGCAGGGTCCGGGACTTTCTCTGCATGACCTGGGCGAAATCGGCGGCAGCGAGACGGTCTCCTTGCTAGAGTCCGAAATCCCCTCCCACACCCACGCGATGAACGCATCAGCGGTGGATGGCACAGACCAAACGCCACAGGCCTCTTATCCGGCGGGCGGTGTCGGAATTGGTCAATACGCAGGGGCCGTCGCACTAACCCCGTTGTCGGGCAACGCTTTGGCTCCGTCCGGTGGCAGTCAGCCGCACAACAATATGCAACCGTACCTCACGGTGTATTTCAACATTGCGCTGCAAGGCGTGTTTCCGCCGCGTGGTTAAGGCGATAGAGAAGCTATTCAATGGATCGTAGAGATTTTTTGTGGGTGAGCGCGACGGCTAGTGTCGGGGCCGCAGTGGCTGGAACGTCGTCGGTATTTCCTGCTGCGCCACCTGCCGCTGGAAACCAAAAGGGCGGCGGACGTGCGTTAGTGGCCGAGCCCGTCCCGGCGCGTGTTGGCGTCGGCATGTTCCCGTTTGCGCTCGCTCGGTTCGCCGAGGACGGGGCCTTGATCGGCGCGTCGAAGCGCTTGGCCTCGAATGAGATGCCGCAGTTGCTGTCGCCGCTGCGAGATGTGTCGTTTCATGGTTTTGGCAACGGCGCCGGAACGTTCGCGAACGACAGCGTGCGCGTGACCGCGGTGCACCACACGTCTGACGGCGTGATTGCGCGTCACGACTTGTGGTCGCATGCGCCAATGTTGCGAGGCGGCACCAGTCAATCGGTATTGTTCACGGCGCATGATGACGCGTTCGCAGGATTCGAGGTGACGCATTCGCCCGCGGTCGGCGCGCAGACGTCTGGATTTTTCGGATTCGCGGCGACTGGCGCTGGCCCGTTGCTGAAACCCGGTGTCTATGTGCTGGCAGGCCCTAGCGCTGCGACAGGCATGGCACCCGACTTGGCGCGTTACGGCTACACCGGAAACCGGCATTCGCCCGTGCGCGAGTCGCGCTCGCTGGGGTTGGACTTCGCGTACTTGAGTTTTGTTGTGCATGGCGAGTGGCTGTAGCGGTCGCGCGTTGCTGACCCCACGCTGTTCGGTTAGCCGATTTGTAGGCGCGGACTCTGCCGCGCTTGCCCGTGGCACGGAGCGACGCCAAGTCGTCGCCCACACTTTTCCGGCAAAACAGCCCTGACGTATCGATGCAAAGTCTTAACGCTACGCTCGCGCTTGAACTGTGCGATCTGTCGGTCACGGTTCGTGCTGAGACGGTTGCTGATTTGGATTTTTCGGCGAGCGTTTACGCGCTCACGCGAGCCGACGAAATGGCGTCTGTCGATTGGTCGGACGCCATGAAACAGTCGTTTTGTCACCAGCAGTTTGACGCGCAGCGCACGCATTACGTGAACCATTACCCCCGCGCACAGTTCCTCATCATTCAACGAGACGACGAGCCCGTCGGTCGTGTGTATTTCGAGCAGACCGCGCACGAGCTACGCCTCATGGAAATCACGTTGGTGCCAGTTGCGCGCAACCTTGGCATCGGCGGCGCAGTGGGGCGTGCGCTAAAGTGGCGAGCCCACAATTCTGGCGTGCCGATGGGATTGCACGTTGAACCATTCAATCCCGCGCGTCGCCTGTACGAGCGTCAGGGGTTTCGCGAAGTAGAGACGCGTGGGCTCTACCTTTATATGGTCAGTGAGCCACCCACGGCGTTGTAGGACCGGGCTTGGCGCACAACTTTGAGCGTGGGTACGCGACGACTTGGCGTCGCTCCGTGCAACGGGGGAAGCGCGGCCGAGTCCGCGCCTACAAATTTTGCGTACGGCTTGTCGGCTGGTGACAAGCGATTGTGTGGTTCGCCTTAATTAAAAATCACCTCGTACACCACGCCGTCGGCAGAGGCGCTAATCGGCACGCCGAAGAATTCAAAGGCGTCGCCGTTCGGTAGGGTGCTCGCACGCATGCCTTGTTGCCGCGCATCGCTAGCGGGCGCGAGCAAATACAAGGTAAATGGTTGGTCACTGCGCAGGTGGTGAGCCATGCCGCGCGAAACGCTTGTCACGCGCCAGTTTTCGTTGCCGCCAGCCGTCGCGACCGCGATGCTTTGGTCAACGATTGATTCGAATAGGTCGGCAGTGGGCTGAGTCATGGGATGCGTCGCGCGGTGGGTAATCGGGGTTTGTATTTCATCACGTCGAGCGTGCGCAGGCCAATGCAAATCCACTACGCTTAGCGCATGAATATTGTTTTTGATTTTGGCAACGTGTTGTTCACCTGGGATCCGGTTGCGTTGGTGAATGACCACTTTCCGGCAGCAGAGCGCACGCAGTGGGAGGCATCGGCGCTGGCCAATGCGCTCGTTTATCACGACGATTGGCAGGCGTTTGATGCGGGCTTGTTGCAGGCCGATGAATTGGCGCAGCGTTGCGCGGCGCGGCTGAATTTACGCGCGAAAGCCGTCGCAGATTTCATTGCGCATGTGCCGCATGTGTTGCCGACGATTGACGCGACAGTGGATTGCGTGAAGGCGTTGTTGGCGGGCGAGCATGGCGCGCATCGGGTGTATTACCTGTCGAACATGCCTGCGCCGTGGGCCGACGTCATCGAGGCGCGCTGCCCGTGGGTGGCCGAGTTTCATGGCGGGTTGTTTTCGGCGCGCGTGAAGCTCGCGAAGCCGGACGCTGCGATTTACGCCGCTGCGGAATCTGCGCTGTCGTTGATTCCGGTGGAGACGCTATTTTTGGATGATTCGCCGCGCAATGTGGCGGCCGCACGAGCGCGCGGTTGGCGCGCGGAAATCATCACGTCGCCGCAGGACGTGTTCGCAGCGCTACGAACGCATGGCGTGATTTGAGACTGTAAGCGTTCGCTCACGCTCACGCTCGCGCGAGCGGCTATGGGCGGCGCCGATGGTCGAAGACGCGCGACGGGCTATCGGCGAGGAGCGACGTACCGCAGCCAGCGCCAGTCGTAGCCACGATGCAGCGCAGCGGAATCGAGGAGGACGCCGCCAAACGCAATCGCGGTAGAGCTTCGATGCAGACAACCGTTTCAGAGAGACAACGATTCCTCGATTTCACTTTGTTTCATCGAGGCTACGGACGTATTCGCTTAACTGAGATCGCTGAGATCAGTAGCTTTTTAGCGATAACGACCGCCTGACGGTCGTTAGAGCGAGAATAAATAATAAGTCAACACTATCAATAAATACGCTGCAACGACCGCTAGGCGGTCGATAGCGCATAAAAGCTGATGGCCAACGCTGTCTAGTGAATTCCACCCGAACGGATCACGCCCACCGCCAAACCCTCAATCGCAAAATCATTCACCTGCGGGTCAACGATGATGGGCGACAGCGTGTCGTTCTCGGGCAGCAATTCGATAGCGTTGCCCTTGCGCTTGAGGCGTTTCACGGTGACTTCGTTGTCGATGCGCGCGACGACGACCTGCCCGGAGCGGGCCTCCGACGTCTTATGCACCGCCAACAAATCGCCATCCATGATGCCGATGTTGATCATCGAATCGCCCTTCACCTTGAGCAGATAGTCTGCGGTGGGCGAGAAAAGCGACGGGTCAACCTTGTGCCGCGACTTGATATTTTCTTCCGCGAGGATCGGCGAGCCCGCAGCGACGCGACCAATCAGCGGCAGGCCGGGCAAGCCCGATTGCTTCAACTGAATCCCGCGCGACGCGCCGGGAAGAATGTCCAAGATGCCTTTGCGCTCTAGCGCGCGCAGGTGTTCCTCGGCGGCGTTCGCGGACTTAAAGCCCAGCGTTTGCGCGATCTCGGCGCGCGTGGGCGGAAAGCCCGAACGCTCCATGAAGTCCTGAATCAGGGCGAGGATTTCGGCTTGGCGGGCAGTCAAGGGGCGCATCGGATTCTCCAAAAAAGATTTGCGGTGCGCTTGACAGAACTACTGTAATCAAATACAGTGCGCATCCATACAGTGAATTTTATCCAGTGCTGTGTTTAAAAGCAAGGGATAAAGCGCACTTAGCCCTAGAAGTTCCAGATTCACTCATTTCCCGTTTGTTCGTTTTGCCGGACGCATGTTTATCGCTACTGACGAGGCACCATCTTCAACAACGCAAAAGCGGTCGCTCACTTTTGCACTGTTGGAATGCGTCAGTAGCGAAACCTACAATTAAAGGTAATTTCAATCATGTCCAAAGAAATCCCCATGGATGACCGTAAAAAAGCCCTAGCCGCCGCGCTCTCGCAAATCGAAAAACAATTCGGCAAAGGCTCCATCATGAAGATGGGCGAAGGCAATATCGAGCTCGATATTCAGCCCGTCTCGTCCGGCTCGCTCGGCCTCGATATCGCGCTCGGAATCGGTGGTTTGCCGCGCGGCCGCGTCGTAGAAATCTACGGCCCGGAATCGTCGGGTAAAACCACGCTCTGTTTGAGCGTCGTTGCCGAAATCCAAAAGCTCGGCGGTGTCGCCGCCTACATCGACGCAGAAAACGCGCTCGACCCGGTTTACGCCGCCAAACTCGGCGTCAATGTGCCCGACATGCTCATCAGCCAACCGGACACCGGCGAACAAGGCCTCGAAATCGCCGATATGCTCGTGCGCTCGGGCGGCGTGGATATCGTTGTGATCGACTCTGTCGCCGCGCTCGTGCCAAAGGCTGAAATCGAAGGCGAAATGGGCGACCAGCTCCCAGGTCTCCAAGCCCGCCTCATGAGCCAAGCGCTCCGGAAACTCACCGGCAATATTAAGCGCACCAACACACTGGTCATCTTCATTAACCAGATTCGTATGAAGATCGGCGTGATGTTCGGCAGCCCCGAAACCACGACCGGCGGTAACGCGTTGAAGTTCTACGCGTCCGTGCGTCTCGACATTCGCCGCATCGGCGCGATCAAAAAGGGTGACGAAATCGTCGGCAACGAAACGCGCGTCAAAGTCGTGAAAAACAAAGTCGCGCCACCGTTCAAAGAGGCGTTGTTCGACATCATGTATGGCCAAGGCATTTCGCGCCATGGCGAAATCATCGATATGGGCGTTGAGCACGGCTTCATCGAAAAATCTGGGGCGTGGTACAGCGCCGGTGGGAATCGGATCGGTCAAGGCCGCGACAACGCTCGCGAATACCTGCGTGAAAACCCAGCCTTGTCCAAAGAAATCGAAGACAAAATTCGCGACAAAGTCGGCATCACCATCGGCGGCGCAGTGTCGAAAGACGAAGGCTCACCGGACGAATAGTCGAACAGCGCACCGAGCGAAATGGATGCTGGCGCGACTGAGGTCGCACCAGCAAACCGTTCGCTGGCAACCGTGGCCGCAATTGAGTCAAACGTGTCGAATTAGGAGAATCGCAAATGCAACTCGCGCTCGCCTTCCCACCTGCGTTGGCACCATCGACTTCACCCAACGCCGCGATGCCGCGCAATAATCGCATCATGAGCACGCCGCCGGATCAAGACGAACGCGAAAAAAAGGATGCTGCGCAGAAGTTGCGCAACAAAGCTTTGCGCCTGCTGACGACACGCGAGCATTCGCGTGAGGAGCTTCTGCGCAAGCTCGCCCAGGCTAAGGCGCGACGCGCTCGCCAAGACGCGCAGACGCCCGCGCCCGCTAAGGACGAAATCGAGCGCGTCGTGGATGATCTTGCTGCCCAAGGCTGGCAGTCGGATGACCGCTATGCCGAGGCGATTGTGCGACGCCTTACCGGACAAGCGGCTCGCCGTTACATCGAAGACAAGATGGCGCAGGCGGGTATCAAAAAGGATGTCGCAAAATTAGCGATGGAATCGCTTGAGCAAGACGAAACCGAGGTTGCCACCGCGCTCTGGACGCGTCGTTTCGGCGACCCACCCGCCGACGACAAGGAGCGACAAAAGCAGATTCGCTTTTTGCTGAGCCGCGGCTTTCACTTGGGAGACGCTTTCAAAATTGTTCCCAAGGCACCACCGCCGCCCAAGCCGGTCCGCGACGAGGGCGAATCAACCTTCACCCGCTCGCCGCGCTCAAGTTTTGGCCGCTCGCGCCCGTGGGGCCGAAAGAACGACCGCGATCCGTCCGAAGGGTAGTCGCTCTGTCGCTGCTCGCCGCTATTCGTCGCCAATGTTGCCGACGAACACCATGCGTTCAAAATTCTCGCTAAGCTAGCGCCCGTAATCGCCACGCGCACCGCAAACTGCGCGCTGATTTGCGTTAACGCTCACGAGAAATCACACCATGTCTGCCTCGCAATTTCCACCGCTGCAAAGTAAACCTTCGACCAAGCACTGCACCAATTGCAGCACGCTCATGTCGCTCTACTCGCTGCCTGGTCACTACAACCAATCCATCGACATTGACGTTTGCCACGATTGCAACGCACTTTGGTTTGACCAGTGGGAGAGTTCACAGCTCTCGCCCGACGGCACGGTCGCGCTGTTTCAACTCATCAATGAGCGCGGCGGTGCGTCCAGCACGGCGTCGAGCAAGTTTGGTCAAGGCCTGCGTTGTGTCACCTGCGGCACCGGAATGCGCCTGACCAATGATCGGGTTAAGAACACGCGCTTCGTCTATCAAGCCTGCCCGAACGGTCACGGTCGTCTCACCACGTTCTACAACTTCCTCGCCGAAAAACAATTCGTGCGGGAATTGACACAGCAGGAACGCGCGAAGCTCGCTGCTAGTGTGCAGCAAATCAAGTGCTCAAGCTGCGCCGCTCCCGTAAACATCGGCAAGACCGACGCTTGCGAATACTGTCGCGCGCCTGTTTCGGTGTTTGATCGTGAAGCCGCGAAAAAAGCGATTGACCACTATTTGAAAGAGCGGCATCGCCACGTCGCCACGCCTCCCGCCTCCGGGACGACACGCTACGACTACAGCGGAACACACGCCAGCGGCTGGAACACCTATGACAGCGTCGGTCTGGCTGCCGACATTCTCTTCGCGCTCGGACGTGCGGCCACGCGTGGTGTGGGCGCGGGTGCGTCACGCGCAGTGCCCGCAGCGGCGGGCGTCGCTACGGGCAGCGCGCTAGCCGACGGCAACGCCGCCGTCACGGGAGGCTTGCTCGACTCTCTACACAACGGTGTCGGTGACGCCGCGAACGCTCTGCCGTCCGCACTACCGTCGGCAACTGATGCGTTGTTTGGGAGCGCTCTCGGAACCAGCGGCGCTATGTCCTCTGTGACAAGCGATTTACTCAATACAGGATCCGCCGCATTGCCAAGCGCCACGGACGCGCTATTTGGTTCTGCGTCCAACGTAGCGTCGGACGCAGGCAGTGGCTTGTTCGGCGAAATCGGCAACATTTTTTCGAGCACTTCCAACTCAGGAATCGGCGACGCGGCGAGCAGCCTCGGCAGCGCCGCCGCCGACATCGGAGGCTCCGCATTAGACACAGTCAGTGACGTAGCCTCATCAAGCAGCGAAGGCATCGTCGATCTGGTGTCGGACGGAATCGGCAGCTTGCTGGGGTCGTTGTTTGATTGAACGATCCACAACGTTGACACTTTACGAGTGTCGCGGATATGCCGAGCCGGCGTCGCGGTCGTAGAGTCTTAGTATTCGTAGGGCGGGCACTGCCCGCCTCGTCCCGCGCGCGAAGCGCTCAAAAAGACGTCTACCCTTCGGCGCGGACTGGAGGCGGGCAGTGCCCGCCCTACGGCTGTTCGCATAAACGGTAGGCGACGACTTGGCGTCGCTTTGTGCCACGGGGAAGCGCGGCCAGGTCCGCGCCTACAGGGAGGCGCTCGGTACGGTCAAGCTCCGCGTAGCGGCGCATCGCCCACTTACTCCTTTTGGTGAGTAATACCCTTCGCATCATTTCTCAAACGCCACCGAACCTACAACCGCTTCCCCATTTCCCGCACAGCCTCATAGCGAAAACATGACGTGAGGTGGTCGTTGACCATGCCGCAGGCTTGCATGTGGGCGTAGACGATGGTGGAGCCTACGAACTTGAAGCCTGCCTTTTTGAGTGCTTTCGATAACGCGTCGGATTCGGGCGTGGTGGCTTTGATGTCGGCGCGGGATTTCAGCGCGTTTTGCTTTGGCTTTCCGTCGACGTATTTCCAGAAAAAATCGGTCAACGCAAACTCGGGGCGCGGCGCGGTTTCGCGTAGCGTTTGCAGGGCTTGCGCGTTAGTGATCGTTGCGCGGATTTTTAGTTGGTTGCGAATGATGCCCGCGTCGAGCATCAGTTTCTGTACTTTCGCTTCGCTGTATTTCGCAATTTTTTCGACGTTGAATTGATCGAAGGCTTTGCGGTAGGTTTCGCGCTTGGCGAGCACCGTTTGCCACGACAATCCGGCTTGTGCGCCCTCGAGAATCAGCATCTCGAACATCTTGTGTTCGTCGAAGCAGGGCACGCCCCATTCTTCGTCGTGATACTGCTCGTAAAAGTCGGGCACGCCGGTGGCCCAGAAGCAGCGGTTCTTTGCGGAAGTGGCGGTCATGGCGAGTGCGCGGTTCGTGTGGTGAGAAACGAGCGCCATGTTAATGGATGTTTATACAGCGATCAAGCACCACGCCAAAACATCAAATACTCGGCAATTTCTTCTTCGCATACACGCTGCCAGTCAAAATTCCACCGCCGATCACGACGAAAAGCGGCAGCAATCCGGTGTAGACCGACAGCGCGCCGAACAAAAGCGGCATCGTCCATTGACTCGTCGAAATCATGGTCATGCGCATCCCGTTGACTTCGCCGATGCGGCCTGGCGGCGAGACCTCGTGCAATAGCGAAAGCACGATCGGCTGGCTCACACCGAGGCCAATGCCCATCAAAAACGACAATGCCATCATCCACGCGTAGCTGTGCGCGAACGCGAAGAGCAAAAACGTCACGCCGGCAATCGCCATCGCGCCGACCATGATGTTGGTTTCTCCAAAGCGTTCAGTGAGTCGCGCCACGAAGAATCGCACAACGAACACCGCAACAGCGAACACCGACATTACCGAACCAATCTGCGTGGCTGTGAGCAAAATTTCCGAGCCGAGCACCGGAATCACGAATCCGTATAAATCCCACCCGACGGTGATGAACGACGCGGAGACGAGCGTGTTGCGAACGCCGCGCATGGCGAGTAGTTCACGCGCGCCACCCGTACTCGCGGTAGGTCGCGCGACGGACGCAGGCAAGCGCAGAAGTTTGCGATTGGCAAACGCAATCGCGGCCACCACAGGCAACGCGGCGAGCACGCCAAACGCCGCCCGATAGCTCACATGATCGATCATGAACCCGGCGATGAGCGGCCCGAAAAATGCGGACAGAGAGAAGCCCATCGCCATCACGCCGAACGCGCGCACCCGCAAATTGCTTGAACTTTCGTCGCCGTTTTCGTTACGCCCGTACAGCCCGACCGCATATTGCGACGCGGCCGCAATGGCCATCCAACCGATGCCGACCACACAAGCCGACAGCGCCAAGATGCCCAGCATTGGCTCGACAGCCGCGAGCGCCGCCCCCGCCGCAGAAATCGCACAACCCGCGACCAACATGCGCCGCAGCGGCACGCGGTCAACGAGTCGCCCGACGCGGATGGCGATGAACGCTGGAACGATATTGAACATCGCCGCGAGAATTCCCACCCACAACGCGCCGCCGCCCGCCTTGATCGCCGCGAGCGACATCGTGACACGAAGACCATTGAGCGACGTGTGCGCTACGACCAGCAGCAGCACGAGCACGAAAAGCTCGCGCGGCAGGCGCGCAGGGCCGGAGGGCGGGAGACTCGGTTCAGCGGCGGGCGCCGAGGAACGACGGGGCGCGGAATCGAGAGGGGGAGTATTGCTTTCCAAGTGCCCAATTATCGCGCGCGGCGTGCGGCCAACCTGTGTTCACGTTTCGCTTGTGTGTCGGTTACAGCTTTTATGTGCTAACGACAGCCTGCTAGTGGTTGGAGCCTATTTTTTTGCGTAATCGACTATAAGGAAAAGACGATTCCAGCGACCACCTGCTGGTCGTTGGAGCTAAAAAGCTATAGCCATTGTCGCATCCAGCGCAGCTATGCCGATTCGGCAATGCGCGACGAGTCTCAGCGCGGTGCCGTTTCCGCGCTTTGCCCCGTAAAATCAAAGGCTTCGCCTTGCGCGCGCATGCCCAAAAAGTTTGCCAAGCGTCAGGGCTGCGAATGCGCTTTGCGGCGCCACAGCATTTGTCTATCCAAAAAATACACACACCATGAAACTCTCAGAAATCCGGGAAAAGTTCTTAAGCTTCTTTGAATCCAAGGGCCACACCCGCGTTGCCTCGTCGCCGCTCTTCATCGCGAGCGACCCAACGCTGATGTTCGTGAACTCCGGCATGGTGCAGTTCAAGGATGTGTTCACCGGCGCAGACCGTCGCGCCTACACCCGCGCCACCAGCTCGCAGCGCAGCGTGCGCGCCGGCGGCAAACACAACGATTTGGAAAACGTTGGCTACACCGCGCGTCACCACACGTTCTTCGAAATGCTCGGCAACTTCTCGTTCGGCGACTACTTCAAGCGCGACGCGATCAAAAACGCGTGGGAACTTCTTACGGTTGTGTACGGCCTGCCGAAAGAAAAACTCCTCGTCACGGTCTACGCCGAAGATGACGAAGCGTTCAATATTTGGAAAGACGAAATCGGCGTACCGGTTGATCGCATCGTGCGCATCGGCGACAACAAAGGCTCGCGCTACGCATCCGACAATTTCTGGATGATGGGCGACACCGGTCCTTGCGGCCCGTGCTCAGAAATTTTTTATGACCATGGCGCGCACATCGCTGGCGGCCCACCGGGTTCGCCTGACGAAGACGGCGACCGCTTCATCGAGATTTGGAATCTCGTGTTCATGCAGTTCAACCGCGAGGTCAAAGACGGCCCGATGTTGCCGTTGCCGAAACCTTCGATTGACACCGGCATGGGCATGGAGCGCCTCGCCGCGATCCTGCAAAAGGTTCACTCGAACTACGAAATCGACGTGTTCGTTGCGCTTATCAACGCGGCCTCTCGCGAGACCGGCTGCAAGGAGATGGACAATCCGTCGCTGCGCGTGATTGCCGACCACATTCGCGCCTGCGCCTTCCTCATCACCGACGGCGTGATTCCCTCGAACGAAGGTCGCGGCTACGTGCTGCGCCGAATCATCCGCCGCGCGCTGCGCCACGGCTACAAACTCGGCCAGACCAAACCGTTCTTCCACAAACTGGTTGCCGACCTAGACCTAGAAATGGGCGAGGCCTACCCCGAGCTGCGCGCCGCGAAAGATCGCGTCACCGAAACACTGCACGCGGAAGAAGTGCGCTTTGGGGAAACGCTCACGCATGGCATGGCGATTTTGGACAAAGCGCTGGCAGATGTGGGAGCGGGCTTGCCCGCGATAGACGGTGGCACGGGGGAAATCGCGGGCAAGCCCGCTCCCACATTGCCGGGCGACATTGCCTTCCAGCTCTACGACACCTTCGGTTTCCCGTTGGACCTGACGGCCGACGTCTGCCGCGAGCGCGGCGTGACAGTGGACGAAGCGGGCTTCAACGCCGCGATGGAAAAGCAGCGCACGACAGCGCGCGCGTCTGGCAAATTCAAAGCGGTGGATGTGCTCTCGTACAGCGGCGAAAAAACCGTATTCCACGGCTACGACCAGCTCACGCACGCGGGCAAAGTCGTCGCGCTCTACAAGGGCGGCACGCCGGTGCAATCGCTCGCGGCGGGCGACGACGGCGTGGTGGTGCTCGACCACACGCCGTTCTACGCTGAAAGCGGCGGCCAAGTGGGCGACCGTGGCGTCATTACGGCGGGCGGTGCGACGTTTACTGTCGAAGACACGCTCAAAGTCATTCCCGACGTGTTCGGCCACCACGGCACGCTCACGGGCGGCGCATTGAAAGTCGGCGACAGCGTGAACGCACAGGTTGACACCGTGGCCCGCGCACGCACGATTCGCAATCACTCAGTCACGCACTTGATGCACAAGGCGCTGCGCGAAGTGCTCGGCTCACACGTCGCACAAAAAGGCTCGCTCGTCGACGCCGAGAAAACGCGCTTCGACTTCGCGCACAACGCGCCAATGACCGACGCGCAAATCCGCGAAGTAGAAGCCAAAGTCAACGCAGAAATCGTGACCAACACCGCCACGCACGCGGAAGTCATGGGCATCGAAAAAGCCAAGACCAGCGGCGCGACGATGCTCTTCGGCGAAAAGTATGGCGACGAAGTTCGAGTGCTCGAAATCGGCAGCAGCAAAGAATTCTGCGGCGGCACGCACGTCGCACGCACCGGCGATATCGGCTTCTTCAAGATCATCGCCGAGAGCGGCGTGGCTGCGGGTGTGCGTCGCGTTGAAGCGGTCACCGGATTGAACGCAATGGCCTTCGTGCAAGCGCTCGACGCGCGCATGAGCGAAGTTGCGGGCGCCCTCAAAATCCCCGCGACCGAAGTCACCACCAAGCTCGGCCAAATTCAAGACCACGTCAAAGCGCTAGAAAAAGAACTCAGCGCACTCAAGAGCAAACTCGCAGCAGCAGCAGGCGGCGACCTCGTGAGCAAAGCGGTCGTGAAAGACGGCGTGAAATTCCTGTCCGCCGAAATCGAAGGCGCAGACGCCAAAGCGCTCCGCGAGATGGTCGATCAGCTCAAGAACAAACTCGGCTCTGGCGTGGTTCTGCTCGGCTCAAAATCCCCAGACGGAAAAGTCGCGCTTTGCGCAGGCGTCACCGCAGATTTAGTCGGCAAATTCAAAGCCGGCGAAATCGTAGGCAAAGCCGCAGCGTTAGTAGGCGGCAAAGGCGGCGGACGTCCAGACATGGCAATGGCCGGTGGTACGGATGCGGCGAAGCTTGGTGAGGCGTTGGCGACGCTAGGTTGAAAAGACTTGAGCGCGGCAAAAACGGCTCACGTTGATGTCGTAGATCTGCGACGAAAAGTTCTTGCGAACACGCGCGCTTGCTGGTGCAGTTTCGTTGCGTGGGATCAGCTGAGCAGGAGCCGCGATCAAAGCGACGTTGCATCTTTGTTTTACCTGACAAAATGGCAATTCTTGCCATTCGAGAGCGGGCTTTTCGTAGATGTCCTCATTCGAATGGTCGTCCTATTCGATGATAAAGAGAGGGATCAGGTCAGTTTCCATGCTTACCGGGCGGTGGATAAGTCGTTGCCGAAAGTTGATCCCAAATATGACGACGCGATAAGGCGGATACGATGTATTCGCCACAACGCTGTCGCGCACTGGAACTCGCAGCAAAATGTCTCGGGCTGGTTAGAGAAGTTTCAGTTGTCAATCACTGACGTGGAGTCCGCTTTGGCGTGCATCCGTGAGTTGCATGATTTTCTTCTCGCGCTTGAACATGCTAAGCCGCCGGATACGTTCGCCATCCTCGAAATTGGCACTAGGAAGAAAATAGACGAATTCATCGAGGTGCTACGTGATGCGGCCAGATTCAAGCTTGTTGATGCGCCGGCGAGATACCAGGCAAACGCGCGGTATGAGGCGGCCAACCCTTAGCGAGCATGGCCTTGATGCAGCGAAGCGGAATCGAGTGGCGGTCGCAACACAGCCATTTTGCGATAGCGTTTGCGCCCTCTTCACGCCCCGTCACCCCGCGCCGAGGAGCGGAGCAACGGGCGGTCGTAGACCAAAACCATGAGCCCACTGCGCGCGGTTAGCGCGCCATCGGGCGAGTTGTTTTGGTCCCGCCCGTTGCGAGCACCGGAGGATGAAGCGGGGTTCGGGGCTAGCCTTTTTGGTTACTTTTTGGGCAATGCCAAAAAGTAACTCGCCAACGGCGAAAAGTAGCGGCAGCAAATCGCTCCCCAGCGCGGACGCTCGCGCCGGGGGGCTGCGGACGTAGCCTACTGCACCGCCGTAGCAACAACCGTAGACGTCGTGTTGACAGTAAATCCCATAACGGTGCTGCTGTCACTGACTTCGGCGCGCACTAAGCCCAGAGCCGGCACAACCCACGATGTGGTGTTCGTCGTGGAGTTGGAGCCGACCGACGGATATTGCGTTGTAGTCGCCGTGGTGAACTTACAGGCGTTATAGGTGCCGGCCGGAACCGCGATGGACTCGCGCGATACGTAAGTGATGTTGCCGCTTTGATTGCCGTTGCCAATCGAGGTTGTGGGGTTGAATTGCACGGACCGTGTGAAGTCAATCCGTTGTCCGACCGTCATCGATTTCGGGTAGGTGATCGGCGGCACGAAGTACGTCTCTTGCACGCCAGAGGCTGACGTGGAACGCGATCCCAATTCGCTCCATGTGGTGCCGTTGTCTTTGACCATCGTGGCCGATGTGTCGGTGCCCGTGGTGTCAATGACTTGCAATGCGGCTTGTCCGTTGAACGTTGTTGGCGACGTGTTGTAGCTGCGCACGAAGGAGCTCGCGGGACCGACGGAACTGGTCGACTGGTAGGTGATTCTCGACGTGGAGAAGTGGTACGTGCTGCAATCGCCTGCGCCGCTCGATGGCGGGGCTACTGTCGACACGGGTGTGGCAGACACTGCGCAAAACTGAACATCTTCACCCACGTATCCGGCGGCAGCAGCGGTGTTGTAGTTGGCGGCACCGACGCTGTAGCGATGGTTTGGTGTTTTGCCATTGGCCGCAGCGCGGAATCCACGATAAATCGGGAATGCGCAGCCCACTTCGGGCTTGGCTACGGCGAAGTCGTAGCCTTCCCACGTGAAGCCGGCCGGGTTCATGGCTTGAATCGGTTCGCAATCAACGACTTCGCGGCCGTAAAAATGCGAGCTGGTGTAGGGCTGCGTGAGGCTTACGTAGAAGCGACAAATTTTCACTTGCGCGCTGGTTGCAGCGGTTGTTGGCGTCGCAACAAAGGTCATGCCGGTGCGCTCAAAATCTTGAACGGCGTCAAGCGCTGCTTGCTCGCTAGCACGCCCTGTGATGAAGTACGCGTCGAGCGTTTTATTGCGGTATTCGACCACGGTGATGGTCTGCGCGAATGCGCCCATCGCGGAGAACGCCGCAGCAGCGGCAAGTGCACGAGTAAGCCAGCGAGTCAACATAATGATCCTTTGCATGTAGGTATTTGGGTTGTTTAAGGTTGGGTAGGCGTTGCGGTAGAGAAATGGAATGAACATGGTTTACTGCGCGAGATTCGCCAGCCCGCATTCGGTGACGAGATAGCCGCGAATGCTGGCCCAATCGCTTCGCGTGCGCGGCAATGTGCCTAGCGCATCCAGCGGTACCGAAGTACCGCCGAAGCCCAACAATGCGCGCAAAAGCAATAGACCGTCAGTGTTTGCGCCCACAGCACCGTTGCCATCGACGTCAAGCGTGTTGCTGCTAATCATCGGGTCGATGGCGTTGGCGATATCGAGCGCCGCTGTGCGCAGCCCTGCGGGGTTGTATGCGTGGTTGATGAGTGCGCCATTACTCAACCCCAGCATGCGCCGCAGAATCAGTAAACCGTCGGTCATCGGCAGCACGGCGTTGTCTTGATCGATGTCGAGATTGCACGCCGCGCGGAAAGTAACCACGATGCTGCACGCAGCGGTCAGCGGCGAGGTGGTGATGTTGTTGCCCACTCGGGTGACGCTGCAACCGGTGGCAACGACGGTGTTGATTGCGTACCCCGCTGCTGGCGATGCGGTCACGGCTGCGCTCACGCCCGCGTACGCGGGTTGGCTTGCGAGCGATACTGTGCCACCGCCGCCCGCGACGCTGGCAGTGACGGTGTAGAGCGGTAGTGTAGGGGGCGCGGTGGTTTGGATTACGGCCAACAGCGTAAGGGAGCCGCCCACCCATATGTCGCTAATGCCATTTAACGCGTTGTACTCCGGGCTGTCGGTCCAGGTGATGCCATCGGCGCTCTTCAGCAACAGGCTCCCGCCGCTCGGGCCGCCGGCTGCGGCGATAAATCCTGTGCCGTTGGCGGTCACCGCACCAACACCGCGCACGCCAGAAGGTACGGTCGCCTGTGACCACGTCGTGCCGTCAGTGCTTGTAAAGATGAGCGCCAGAAAATTATTTCGGTTGTAACCCACCACGACATAACGACCGTTGTTGTAAGCGATGTCTTGAATCATGAAGTCGATGGACGCGACGGTTTGTGAGTTCCAGGTCAACCCCACGTCGACGCTGGAGCGCAGACCGCCGTAGTCGGCAACAATGTGAAACGTCCCGTTGAGGTAGCGGAGCCGGTTGATCGGGACCGAGTACGGGATTACGTTATCGCGGTGCGTCCAAGTGATCGCATCGGGGCTGGTGAATACGCCGCCGGCGGTCGTGCCCACGAAGGTCGCGCCGTCGGTTGCGACACGGAAGGGGCCAGCTGTCGTGGCGATGGGTAGCGTCGTTCGTGCCCACGTTATCCCGTCGTCACTCCAATGGACTGATTCGTTTCCGCCACCCGTGACGTAGCGCCCCGGTTTGATAGCGATGCTGCCTTTCTCGTAACTTCCGACCGGATAGAAAGCGCGTGACGACCAACTGACGCCGTCGGGGCTGGTCATGATGTAGTTGCCTACTGCAAAGTATTGCGCTCCGTCCCATCCGAGCGCGTAGCTTCGATCGTGAGCACCCGAAGGGGGTAAGGTTAAAGTTGTCTGATCAACGCTCGTATAGACAGACGCGAGCGCATTGGAGACCGCCAACAGCATGCTTATTAGTAGAAGGCAAAACGTCTGCGGCCAGCCGCGAATGCTCACCTGACTTGAAAATGGGCAGAAATTTCGCATGAAGTAGACCGGTGAACACTGAGATTAGAAGAAGACAGCCGCAAAGTCGCTGAGGGGCCGCGAACGAACGTACAAACAGTACGGCGTGCCGGAGCCAACTCCAAACACGAGGACAGATATGTCTATAAGCAAGAAAAGCCGTGAAAACGGCTCATTTATTTTTTTGCGTCTCTAAAATTGACCGCAATATTGCTTCCGCCCAACTTGTGCCCCTAAGCCGCCCGCCTGCCGCCGCCCAGTTTGATGCCCTCTACGGCACGCTGCACCGTATTGCGGCGGCGCAGATGCGCCGTGAGCGCAACGACCACACGCTGAGCGCGACAGCCCTCATGCACGAGGCGTATCTGAGTTTGGCGCGTTCCAACGAAGTGCCGCTGGAGCCCGCACAGTTTTCGGCGTTGGCCTCGCATGTGATGCGCAATGTGCTGGTGAACCACGCGGTTGCACGGGCAGCCGAGAAACGTGGCGGTGGTGAGGCCGCGCTCAGCTTGACGCAGGCCGTTTCGATGCAAGGCGGTGAGGTCACGCCAGGTGTGGTTGACGTTGTTGATGTTCAGGCGTTGCATGAAGCGCTGCTCGCGCTTGAGAAGCGGAGCGAACGGCAGGCGCGTATCGTGGAGCTGCGCTATTTTGCGGGGCTGTCGCTTGAAGATATTTCGTCCGAGCTAGATATTTCGCTCGCCACCGTGAAGCGCGATTGGACCGTCGCGCGCTTGTTCTTGCGCCGCGCACTTTCGAACGAGGCGATTTGAGTGACTGATTCCGGTGCCGCCGACTGGGATCGGCTCAGCGACATTGTGGCGGCTGCGCTGGACGTACCTATCGAACAGCAGGCCGACGTGGTCGCGCGTTTGACCGCAGGTAATGAAGCCTTAGCGCGGGAAGTAAATTCGTTGCTCGCGCACAGCACGCACGGAAGAGCAGGCGCAGGCACCGCCCCGACGTTGCGCGGCGACGAAGCGATTACCCCCACGCGTAAAGCCGAAGCAATGATCGGTGAGCGCCTCGGGGCGTGGCAGTTGAAGGCCGTCCTGGGGCAGGGAGGTATGGGCGTTGTTTACGCAGCAGAGCGCGTCGACGGGGCGTATCAGCAGCGCGCGGCGGTGAAGCTGTTGCGCGACGGCTTGCTTGACGAAAGCGCCGAGGCTTTGCTGGTTAGCGAGCGGCAGCATCTCGCGCGGCTCGACCACGCCAATATTGCGCGCCTGCTCGACGGTGGGCAAACGGCCAGTGGACGGCCCTACCTCGTGATGGAGTTTGTTGAAGGCGAGCCGATTGACGTCTACTGCCGCACAGCAAATCTGAGCCTCGTAGATCGCATCAAATTGCTACTGCCGATTTTCGATGCGGTGCAGTCAGCGCATGAAAAACTCATCATCCACCGCGATATCAAGCCTGCGAACGTGTTGGCGACTGCGAGTAGCGGCGCGAAATTGCTCGATTTTGGCGTGGCAAAGCTGGTCGATGCCACAGCCTCGCCGAGCGCAGCTACGCAAATGGCGCGCCTGCCATTCACGCCGCGTTACGCGAGCCCCGAGCAGATCAACGCGCAGCCAGTGACCGTGCGCACGGATGTTTACGGGCTGGGTGTGTTGGCGTTTGAGTTGCTGGCGGGGGACAGTCCATTTGCGTGTTTTGCGAAAGCGGCTGCGCCCGCAGCGGGTGCCGTCGCGTTGACGCCTTGGCAAGCGCTTGATGCGCTCCGCGCCGCGATGCCTCGTCTCGCCAGTAGCGTTGCGGCGGGCGCACTGCCTGGGCACGAGCGCGCGTTGCGTGGCGATCTTGAAACAGTTTTGGGCAAGGCAATTGCGCGGGAACCTTCGGATCGCTACGCGAGCGTTGCAGATTTTGCGGCTGATTTGCGTGCGTACCTTGATGGACGGCCGGTAGCGGCTCGTCCACTGAGTCCCGCAGATCGAACGTGGAAGTTCTGCAAGCGTCATCCTATTGCGGTGTCGCTCGCGGCATCTCTCACTACCGCGTTGATCGCCACAGCGGCGATTGCGTTTTGGCAAGCAGCACGTGCGGAGCGCAACGCGGCCGAGGCAGTGGCGCGCACCACCGCGCTGCGGCAAATTGCGCGAACGATGATTTTCGATGTCAATGATTCGTTGGCCGATGGCACTACAGCGGCGCGCGGAAAACTGCTGACCACGGCCACGCAGTTTCTCGACGGACTCAACGCATCGCAAAGCGCGGACGCATCCCTTAAGCGCGACACTGCCGAGGCGTTCGAGCGACTGGGCGACATCGCTGGGAACGCCTCGCAAAGTAATCTCGGCAACGCTCAAGCGGCTGAGGCGCATTACCGAAAGGCGCTTGTACTGCGTGAACAATTGATTACGGCACTGCCGGAGAGCTTCGCTGACGCGTCGGGCATGGTGAAAATTCATCAACGTCTCGCGCGCATGGCCTTAGACCGCGGCGATGCACCGTCGGCGAAAAAGCTTGGCGAGACGCAGTCGCAGTGGGCGATAAAAGCGGCAACAAAAAAACCGGAGGATATTTCCGCTCAGCTCGCAGTGGGTGAGGCCAACATCAGCTTGGCGTTGACGCACTATTACCCCGGTCGCAAGAGCTTGGGCGACTATGCGGGCGCCCTGCGTCACATTCAGGACGCTATCGCGCGACGCACTGCCTTGCATGCGAAGACACCGAAAGACACAAGCGTCATTCGCGGTCTCGTGCAGCCGTTGATTATGTTGGCGCAAATGCAATTGGTGCACGGACAAGCCGCCGAGGCGCTACAAACGGTGAATCGCATTGGGCCGCTGATCGACCCGTTGATGGCAGACGCCGCTATGCGAACTCGGCTTGCGCCGCTGAAAATTTCGGAGTTTCGGCATCGCGGTGAAGCGCAGGTGGACGGCGGCGAGCGCGAGCTTGGATTGCAGTCGCTCGCGCAAGCTGTGGCGCTTGCCGATGAGATGGCGGCGGCTGATCCGCGCAACGTTTTTTTTGAGCGCCGGGCAGCGACGACGCGATCATCGCTTGCCTATCATCAACTTCGCGCGGGCCGACTGGCGGAGGCGTTGGCTAATAGTCGCATGTACTTGGCGGTGATGACGCGACAATTGGCTGCGCAGCCCGATTCGGCGAACCTGCGCTTGTTGCGCTACGACGCGATGACCGCGCTGATCGAGGCGTTGATCGCGTCGGGTCGAGCCGAGGAGGCGAAGGCGCTCGCACTTGAGCAGCGCGCTGTTGAGCAAACGCAAGCGAAGTCAACGAATCCCCAAGTTGCACCGAACCACGACGATAGTTCGCATTTGCTGGCGGTCACACAGGCGCTTCACTGGCAGGCAATGGCGCTGTATTCGGCGGATGCCAAAGACGCTCTGGCTAGCAAGCTCTTGATTGAGGCTGCGGAGCGAATCGACGGAACACTCGCAAGCGACGCGTTCGACGCCAACATGCAGCGCATCCTTGCCGAGCAACGTGTGCAAGCGGCAGACGTGTTGTCGCGAACCCACCCGGCGCGTGCTTGCGAGTTGGTGACGAAGGCCGATCAAGAATTTAGGGCACTGAAGGCGACGGCGCGGCTAAGTGCGAATTTTGCGAAGGTCAGCGCCGACGCATCTGCTCGCGCCGCGGAATGCGCTGCACGGTGACAGGTGCACCGCCCCCAAGTAGCCTCGATGACGCGAAGCGGAATCGAGGGTTATCTGAGGTGCGACGATTTCTCGATTTCGCTTCGCTACGTCGAGGCTACAGGTTTGGTTGCGATTACCCGCGCACTACTTCTGTGATCGCTTTTTCGACGCGCTCTAGACCTTGATCAATCTCGGCGTCGGTGATGTTGAGCGCCGGCGCGAAGCGCAGAATATTGTTGTTGCCTGCGGTGAGGAACACGACTTGGTGTTTGTGACCGGCCTTCATAAATTCGCCCGCGCGATTGTCGAAGTTCGGCACGAGTTCGCAGCCTAACCACAGACCTTCGCCGCGCACGTCGGAGAAGATGTTGTGCTTCTTGTTGATCGCTGCGAATCCATCGCGCAGGCGTTGCTCCGAGACGAGCACGCGCTTCAAAAACGCTTCGTTGTTCACAATGTCGATGACCGTTTCGGCTACCGCTGCGCCTAGCGGATTGCCGCCGTAGGTTGTGCCGTGCGTGCCCGGTTGCATGACTTCTGCAACCTCGGCGCGCGCCATGAACGCGGCAATCGGAAAGCCGCCGCCGATGCCTTTGGCGCTGGTCAAAATATCGGGCGTAACGCCTTTGCGCATATAGCTGTAAAGCGCGCCAGTACGGCCCACACCGCTTTGAATTTCGTCGAAGATCAATAGCGCGTTGTGTTTGTCGCACAGCTCGCGCGCAGCGGTTAGAAACGCCGCCGAGCCGGGGAACATGCCGCCTTCGCCTTGCATTGGTTCAAGGATGATGCAGGCCACGTCGTCGTCCATGACTGCGTGCAGTGCGTCAACGTCGTTGTAGGGAACGTGCGTGATGCCTGCGGGCACCGGGCCCATGCCTTTGGTGTATTTCGGGCTGCCGCCAGTGGAGACTGCGAGCCAAGTGCGGCCATGAAACGAGTTGGTGGTCGAGATGATGCGGTGCTTTTGTTCGCCGTACTTGGTGCTTGCGTATTTGCGCGCGGTTTTGAGTGCGCCTTCGTTGGCTTCGGTGCCGCTGTTACACAGAAACACGCGATCAGCGAACGTCGCATCGATGAGCTTCTTTGCGAGCCGCATCGCGGGCTCATTGACCATGTAATTCGAGATATGCCACATGCGGTCTGCTTGCGCCTTGAGCGCAGCGTTTAACGCCGGATGACAATGCCCAAGCGAGAGCACCGCAACGCCGCCGGCGAGGTCAACGTAGTCCTTTCCTTCGGTATCCCAAATGCGCGAACCCGCCGCACGCACCGGCACAAACTGCGCGGGCACGTAAGTCTGAAACATCACCTCGTCAAACGTTGCTCGCGACACGCGCATCGTTTCGGCTTCGCGAACGTGTGCGGGCGGGGCAATGTTGGGCTGGGATTTCAGAGGGTCGAACATGATCTTTTGAAGTTGAAGTGGAGAGAAAAATCGGGACGTAAAGATTAAGCGGATTGCTCACGCGACGTGATGCGTTTTTTGCATGCGCTAGCGATACTGCGGCATAGAAACAAAAGGCCGCGAGAAATCTCCCGCAGCCTTTTCATTGCCGAGCGACGTCTGCGTCGCGCGCGGCGTTCTACTGCTTGTGATCGCCGTGATCGTGACCGTGATTGTGCACGACCGCTGCGCCGTGTTGGCTCATGCCGTTACACGCGGTGATTTGGATTTCGACTCTGTATTCGGGTTTGGCGAGTTTCGCTTCGACCGTGGCGCGTGCGGGCGGCATGCCTTCAGGAACCCATGCGTCCCACGCTTCGTTCATCTGCGCGAACGTGTTGATGTCCGCGAGATAGATCGTTGCGGTGAGGATGCTTTTCTTGGTGGCGCCGCCTTCTTCGAGCAGATCGTCGATTTGCTTGAGGATTTGCTCGGTTTGGCCTTTGACATCCGCGCTTGGATCGGCAGCCACTTGGCCTGCCAGATACAAAAAGCCGTGGTAGGTGACCATTTCAGAAAGACGTTTACCAACGCCATAGCGACGAATCATGGGTGCTCCAGTGTGTGTAGAGATTCAGGGAAAAGGGGTTTGCTTGATTTTACGGGCAACCTAGTGTGTTGCCGCAGCACGACGCCAGTGGTAGCAACGTATGTCTGTGGGAGCGGGCTTGCCCGCGATAACACATCAGTAAGCGCTAATCGCGGGCAAGCCCGCTCCCACATCGGTCACGCCTTGGACTGAAATAAAAACGGCCGCCAAAATGGCAGCCGTTAGAAGGTGGCGTTTTCAGGTCAGGCTTGGGAAGGGGAGGCCCGTGGCTGACGCATCAAAAACGCCGTCGTGATGTCGTCGTGGTCATCTCAGTTGCACGGCGGCGGACACCGGGGGAAATGTCCGTTGCATTCGTTCGGGGAGAACGGTCGCTCGCGTGATTCGGGGGAGGAGGCGCGAGCGGGGCGTGCAGCGAGTGAGTCGACGTTATCGTTGGTATTGGTATGCCTAGTGTTCTCGGTTAGCGACGCACCTCGGGCGCGAGATTCACACTCACTCGCATCGTAGTGCCTGGGTCGTACGCCATGCGCGTGGTGTAGTCGCGACCTTGGTAGCGGTAAACCACGTTGTAGCCGGTGATTTCGTCGCGAGCGTCGTATACCGTGCGGCAGTTTTGTACCGTGCGGGTTTCGGGCACGTAGTCCACGCGCGCTGGCCCAGCGACCGGAGCGGGTGCGTAGCCGGTGGGGGCTGCCGATGGGCTGTTGTCGATTTGGTTGCCGATGATGCCACCGAGTACAACGCCTGCTGCGGTGCCACGGTCGCGTCCGCCGGACGAGTTGCCGAACTGATGGCCGACAACACCGCCGATGATCGCGCCGATAACGGTGCCGGCGCCGATGCTGCGCTCGCCGGTGGCTTGCGGAGCCGGAGCAGGCTGCGGTTGTGCGGCGGCGTAGCCAGCGTTCACATAGCCTTGCGACGGCACGCGACGGTCTGTCGTCACCGTCTCGTTGCTGCATTCTTGGCGTGGCGTGCTGTTGCGTTCGACGATGGGTTGCGCGGAAATCACTTGCGCCACATCGCTATAGGTTTGGCTGGCGGGTGACGCGTATTGCTGCGGCTGGCCGGGCTGGTTTTGCGCCATCGATGCGCTGATTGCAGTGAGCGCCAGTGCGGTTGCAAGAATTCGTTTCATGGATCGCTCCTCGTTAGGAAAACTCTGTGTGCGGCGTGTCTTGCCGCAGGTTGAGCAGGTTCGACTGCGTTGCGGCAAGAACGTGCCGTAAAGAGTGACGGTTGACGATGAAGTTGAGTGAATTCTCTAGAAATGGCTTTATGGCTCGAACGACAGTCAGGCGGTTATTACAGCGCATTTTTGTCGTATATCGACTGTAGTAAAAATTAACCTGAAACGACCGCATGACAGTCGTTAGCGGTAAAAAGCTGTATTGTCACAAAAAGCAGTATGCCGAATTGATATGCTCGCTGCTGCATTTGGAGGAACCCATGTCGTTGTTTTTGAAGCGAAATTTGTCATGACGGCCGCGGCCGCGTTTGCTCAGGAGGTCGCAGAGTCGCGCACGTATTTGCTGCGTTTCGCGCGGTTGCAATTGAGAAACGACGCGTGGGCGGAAGATGTGGTGGCCGACACCATGCTCGCCGCGCTCGAAAAGCCGCAGAATTTCGGCGGGCGCTCGACGGTAAAAACGTGGCTCGTCGGTATCCTCAAGTTCAAAATCATCGACTGCATTCGCGCGCACTCGCGTGAGGTAGCGTCGTCGGTGAACACCAACGAAGACGCGGAGCTAGAAGACCTGATTTTCTCGCCCGACGGGCATCAGGCGAACGAGGCCTACGAATGGGCGAGCCCAGAGCAAACGCTGCACTCCAAACAGTTTCTCGCGGTGATGGATGTCTGCATCAATGAAATGCCGCCGACTATGGGTCGGGTATTTCTGATGCGCGAGTGGATGGAGTTTTCAACCGACGAGATTTGTAAGGAATTGAAGGTTTCGTCGTCCAACGTATGGGTGCTATTGCACCGAGCGCGTTTACGGTTGCGGGAATGTCTGCAATTGAAATGGTTCGGCGATCAAGCTACGCCCACAAAATCATGAAAAAACCTTGGGGTACATGCCGTGAAGTCACGGCGCTCGTTTCCGCACGCGAAGATCGCGATCTCTCTATGGGCGAGCGCACGGTGTTGCGTTTTCACGCGTTTATCTGCGGTCGGTGCGAGCGCTGGGAATCCCAAGTGAAATTCATGCGCGAGAGCATGCAAGCTTGGAAAAATTACCGCGATTGACGCGGTGTTGTTCAGTTCGCAATCGCGTCACTTTTTTGTAGGGCGGGCACTGCCCGCCGTTGGGTCACGAAGCGGGCAGTGCCTGCCCTACGACTTACTCCATTAGCCCTTTGCCACTGGCCTTGATGTGTCGCTGCACCACTCGCTCCAGCTTCCCGCGTAGAGCTTGCTGCCGGTCAAGCCTGCGTGTTCCATGGCCAGCATGTTCGCACACGCCGATACGCCGCTGCCGCATTGGTGAATGAGTTGTGCGGGCGCGCGACCCGCGAGAATCGCTTCGAATTCGTGCTTCAATTCATCAGCCGGTTTGAACACCCCATCACGCTGATTCAAACCAAACGCGCGATTAACCGCACCCGGAATGTGACCCGCGACCGGGTCAACCGGCTCCACATCTCCACGGTAACGCTCTAGCGCGCGCGCGTCGAGAATGCGCCGGTTTGGGTCGGTGATGGACGCGAGCGTGTCATCCGCAGACAAGCGCATGACGTCGCGCGGCGTTGCCTGAAAGCTCGCCGGTGCGCGAGTGTTCGCCTGCGTTTCGACGGCGCGGCCTTCTTTTTGCCATTGCGCGAAGCCGCCGTCCAGGACGAGCACGTTAGTGTGGCCCAACCAACGCAGCATCCACCACAAGCGTCCAGCGTACATGGCGTTGCCGGCGTCGTACACGACTACTTTCGATGCGTTACCGATGCCCTTCGTGGAAAGCGTCGCCGCAAAAACGTCGGGTGCAGGCAAAGGATGGCGGCCGTTGGTGCCGGTTTTTTTCGCCGACAAATCGTCGTCAATCGACATGAATATTGCGCCGGGAATGTGTCCTGCCGCGTACGCATCGCGGCCGACGGAAGGATTCATCAAATCATGTCGCGAATCTACGACCACTAGATGCGGATCGTTGAGTTGCGCGGCGAGCGTTGCGGTAGAGATGAGAGGGGAAGTCATAGATATTTAATGGGTTTGGCGCAGGGCGGGCATTGCCCGCCCTACGAAGATTCTGCCAGTGTTCATGCATGGACGAGCGTGCTCGTTAGAACGGCGCGTCATGCCCATCGTTTCCATCGCTCGTTGGTTTGGGTGGGGACATGTCGTCATCGAATTCAAACGGAATATCGTCTTCGGGCGACACCGCGTAATTGGGCTCGCTCATACCGTCGTGCTCGAAATGATCGTCTGGCGGCTCGCTTTGCGTTGGTGCCGGAGCCGGAGGCATCGGCGCGCGCTGCGGTGGCGACGGCGCGGGAGGTGCAGCCACCACTGGCGGCGACTTCGCCGGGTGCGCATCGGGACGGGTAAATGTGCGCCCGGCCTTCATCGGCGGCGGTGGCAGGCTAGTGGCCCCATCTTCGCCCGCCGCGCCCGGTGCGTTGGGCCGGCGCGTTCCGAGGGCAAGAATGCCGACGCCGCCCAAATTTTCCGGCATCGCAATCGCGGTGGCATTCGGAAACAAACTGCCGTCTTCGATCTGTGCGCGCAATTGGCGAAGATCGGCTTCCGCCTCTTCGTCGGTCGCTGTCGCATCGACTTCAGTGTCGCGGCTAGTGATCAGGCGTGACACATCGCTCGCAAATTCCGTGTCGCGAAATTGCTCAAGCAGCGCGCCCATGTTCGGCTCGTCTGGAAAGCGAATCGCAACGTCCACCACGGCTTGCAGCAATCGCAACACATGCGGCATGTGGCTTGCGTCGCCCGGATACTGCAAGTCCACGAGATACATCGCAAGCTTCGGTCGCCCCAAAATTCGCCGCGCACTCGCGAGCACGCGCTGGCCCGCAGGATCGTTACGCGGCATCGGAGGGCGCTTGGCCACGTAGCGCGCGCGCGGGCTTTTGTTTTCCTCGTAGGCTGGCGTCTCCACAGGCTTCGCCTTGACGGGGGGCAGCAGCGTATGCGACGCAATGTCAACGTCGCCCTCCAACACTTTCGCCAACGATTCGCGCATCATCGGCGCGCTCACGAGTTCTAGATGTAACCGCGCGGCTGCTGCGCGTGCGGCCTTTGCCTCCGCGCTATCGCCGGGATGACGCACGTTTAATTCGCGAATCCAATATTCCGAAAGTGGCAACGCCTTCGCAACATATTCTTCAAACGCTTCTCGCCCAAATTCGCGCACGTAGCTGTCCGGGTCGTGCTCTGTTGGCAGAAACAAAAAGCGCACTTGCTTACCGTCTCGCAATGCCGGCAACGCGTTTTCGAGCGCGCGCCACGCGGCGCGTTGGCCCGCAGAATCCCCATCAAAGCTAAACACGACCTCATCGGCCACTCGCAGAAGGCGTTGCGTGTGCGCCTCCGTGGTTGCGGTGCCCAGCGTGGCCACCACGTATTCCACGCCGTATTGCGCCAGCGCCACAACGTCCATGTAGCCCTCAACCACGAGCACGCGATTGATCTTGCGGATCGCGGCTTGCGCTTGGAACAGGCCGTACAGTTCACGGCCTTTGCTGAAAATAGGCGTCTCGGGCGAGTTCAGATATTTAGGCCCGCCGCCATCGTCCTTGCTGCCCAGAATGCGGCCACCAAACCCAATCACAGCTCCTTGTTGGTTGAGGATCGGAAACATCACGCGTTCACGGAAACGGTCGTAGCGTTTGCCGCCGTCACCCGTAGCGATAAGGCCCGCCGTTTCGAGCAGCGCGTTATCCGCGTAATCGTCGAACGCTTCGGCCAACGGTTGCCATCCGGCAGGGGACCAACCGAGATGAAAGCGACGCGCCACTTCGCCGCTCACACCGCGCTTCTTGAAGTATTCAACGGCGATGGGCGAAGTTTTTAGTTGCTGTTTGTAAAACCCCGCTGCCACCAGCATCACGTCGAACAACCCGCCGGCCTGCGGATCGGCTTGGCGCGTGTTGTCGTTCGGCACATTGAGGCCCAAGCCCTGCGCCAGTTCTTCGACCGCATCCGGAAAATTCTTCCCCGCATATTCCATCAGGAACGTGATCGCTGAACCGTGCGCACCGCAGCCGAAGCAGTGGTAGAACTGTTTGGTCGGGCTCACCGAAAACGACGGCGATTTTTCCTTGTGGAACGGGCAGCAGGCCTGATAGTTTTGCCCCGCTTTTTTGAGTGGCACATGGCGATCAATCACCTCGACGACGTCGACGCGCGAAAGCAGTTGGGCAATGAAGTCGTTAGGGATCACCCGGCTATTTTCGCTTGTTTTGCCCAATCGCCCGCAACGACCGATTGCACGTAGGTTGTGCGCTGGCCTCGGTGAGTGCACAAGGCGGGGAGTACCCGCTGTAGCCGTCAATCACTCGTACCGCAAACACTCCACGGGTTGCAATTTCGACGCGCGTCGCGCTGGATAGAACCCGAAGAACACACCAATTGCGCAGCTAAAAAGCGTCGCGATTGCGATGGCTTTGAAGCCAACGCTCATATCAAACTTCCCAGTCGCGGTAACCGCCGCAGCGAGCGCGGCCGAGAGGGCTATGCCGATGATGCCGCTGACCACGCAAATCGCGACCGCCTCAATCAAAAATTGCCACAACACATCCGAGGGCCGCGCGCCGATGGCCATGCGAATGCCGATTTCGCGCGTTCGCTCGGTCACGCTCACCAGCATGATGTTCATGATGCCAATGCCGCCAACCACCAACGAAATCGCGCCAATGAACCCGAGCGCGACCGATAGGCCCGTCGCAATCGCTTCACCAGATTTCGCAAATTCGCCGAAGTTCACAACGCGGAAGTCATCGGCATCGTCTGCACGCATGCGGTGCCGATCTCGCAGCAATTCCTTGACGTCTTGCACCATGTCATTCAAACCATCCGCGTTCTTAGCTTGGACTACGACATATTGCACCGTACGTGGCGAGGCCGTGCGAATCAACGTGACGCGCGCGGTAGAAATCGGCACCATCACAATTTCGCCGATGTCGCCCGCGTCAAAGCTCTGCCCTTCGTTGTCGAGCACACCGGTGACTTGAAAGCTTTGGTTATCAATGCGGATCGTCTGCCCGATGGGGTCCGTTTTGTAGAACAACTGCTCCGCAGTTTTCTTGCCAAGCACGGCAACCCGCGACGCACTGGCCACGTCTACCTCCGTGATCGGATTGCCTTTCGCCATGCGCAGATTGCGAATCTTGAACGCGATGGGCGTCGTGCCCTGAACCTGCGTGTTGTTGTTATCGTTGCCATACGATATCTGCGAAAAAGTTGTGAGCATCGGCGCTGCTCCGGCCACGCTGGGCAGACGATTCAACGCTTCCGCGTCGTCCAGGGTAATCGTTTGCACGCTGCCGGTACGCGGTCGTAATCCCGCATTCTTTCGAGTGTCGGATTGCACCAACACCAAATTGCTGCCCAGCATCGCAAGCTCTTTGTTGATAAACGCGCGAATTCCATCGCCCACCGCGAGCATGAGCACCACACTAGCGATGCCGATGATGATGCCCAGCATTGTGAGCATAGTGCGCAGCGGATTAGCGAGCATTGCACCCGCAGATTCGGCGAGAAGTTGCGTGAATTTCATGTATTCACCTCATCGGCCGAATCTTGCGACGCGCGATCTTTTGCGTCGTCCTGTTGCATTTGTCGCAATCCTTCGCGAGCGGGGCCATCGTAGAGCACGAGGCCGTCTTTGAGCCGCACCAATCGCTTGGCAAACGCGGCAATATCGGGTTCGTGCGTGACCAAAATAATGCTCTGGCCACGCTCGCGATTAAGCTCTGTGAACACCGCCATGATGTCGGCGCTAGTGCGCGTGTCCAGGTTACCCGTGGGCTCGTCTGCGAGGATCAGCGGTGGGTCCGCAACCAATGCTCGCGCGATGGCTACCCGCTGCTGTTGCCCGCCAGAGAGCTGGTTTGGTTGGCGCGAGGCGTATTCACCAAGCCCCACTTTATCGAGCTGCAAACGCGCGCGCTCGCGGGCGGCCTTACGCGCGACGCCCGCATAAATTAACGGTAGCGCTACGTTGTCCAAAATCGACATGCGCTTCAACAAATTGAAGCTTTGAAACACGAATCCAATCGTGCGATTGCGAAGCCCAGCAAGTTCCGCGCGTGACAATGTCCCGACGTTTTGTCCTGCGAGTGAATAGGTGCCCGAGGTCGGCGTGTCGAGGCAGCCCAGCACGTTCATGAGTGTCGACTTTCCCGAGCCCGACTGACCCATGATCGCCATGAAGTCGCCGCGCTGCATGGCGAGATTGATGCCGTGCAAAACTGGCGTTTCCACACGGTTGCTGAAATAGCTTTTGCGCACGTCGGTGAGCTGCACCAACAGTTCGCCCACGCTGTTTGGAGTTGCGTTTTCCATCAATTTCAACGCGGCTATGGTTTGCTCGGGTCTGCAAGCAGCGAACGCACCACCACTTTGTCGCCGGCTTGCAGCGGCCCTTTCACGATTTCCGTGTATTTGCTATTGGCCACGCCGATGACCACATCAACTGGCTCTGCTTTCTTCGCATCAATCAGTTTGTAAATACGATAAAGCCGTTCGCCGGACTTTGTGCGCAGACCCAGTTCGTCGGTGCTATCGGTATCGGCCACCGCAGTTTTGTCGGTTTTGCTTTCGTCCTTTTTGTCCGACTTCTCGCCGAGCACGCCCTTTTTCATCGCGTCCATCGCAACTTCCAAATCGCTCGGCCGATACCGCAGTGATGCCGTGGGCACGCGCAGCGCTTCCGGCTTGTTTGCCGTGATGATGCGCACCTGCGCCGTGAGCCCAGGCTTTAACAGTTCGTCCGGGTTGTCGACGTCGATCACCACGTTGTAGGTCACCACATTTTGCGTCACGTTCGGCGACAAACGAAATTGCCGCACCTTGCCTTCGAAGTCGCGCTCGGGAAACGCATCAACAACGAAGCGCACCGGCTGGCCCGCTTTCAGTAATCCCACATCGGCTTCCGACACGTTGGTGTCGATCTGCATCTGCTTGAGATCTTTGGCGATGGTGAACAAGTTGGGTGTCTGAAAGCTCGCTGCTACGGTTTGCCCAAGGTCTGCGGTGCGTTTGATGATGACGCCGTCAATCGGTGAGCGGATGATGCTGTTATTCATATCCGCTTGCGCACGCTCCAGCTGCGCTCGGGCTACATCCATTTGCGATTTCGCGGCGTCGAGCGCTTGCCGCATTTGTTCAAGCGTCGCGGCGGAAATGAAGCCTTGTTCTACGAGTTTCGCGTTGCGGTTGTAGTTGCTTTCTGCAAGCGTGAGTTGCGCTCGCGCTGCATTGAGCGAAGCGGCTGTTTGCTTCACCGAGGCTTGTAGCAACGTTGGGTCGATTTTTAATAACACCTGCCCGCGCTTTACACGGTCGTTGAAATCGACCGTTAGTTCGCTCACAGTGCCCGACACTTGCGTTCCCACGTTGACTAAGCCGACGGGATTGAGCGTGCCGGTTGCAGTGACGAACTGCACGATTGAACCTCGGTCTACGTCTGCTGTTTTGTAGCGCGGTTTGTCGTCTGCCGCCCCCATTTTTTTCTGGAGCACGTAGCCGCCCCACAACACGCCGCCTAACGCGACTAAAACGAGAAGCCCAATGACGCGGCCTTTGGTCACAATTTTCATGAGAGTTGCCAACGATGTCGTTTCGTAAAAGTAGGCTCATTTTTGCCCAATTGCCGACCAGCGCAACCGATGATGCGACGAGCGACGTGTCGCAGCGACGGAATGCAGTGAAAAAGGTGTACGGCCGTTGTGCCGGTGCGATTCGGCACCTATCATTCGGGAAGCCGTGAGCTTTGGAAGTCGGATGCGTTGCCAAGGCTGTCGGCACAGCGCGCATGCCCATTGAATAATGCAAGAAAAGAGGAGCAACGCATGATTGGTTACGTCACCTTTGGATCAAACGATTTACCGCGTGCCTTCGCGTTTTACGATGCGCTGTTCGCGGAGCTGGGCGGCAAGCGCGCATGGGAATCAGAAACCGGTGTGGCATGGCAGGTGCGGCGCGGGCCGAGCCTTGCTGTCATGAAACCCTTCAACGGCGAGGCGGCAACAGTGGGTAACGGCGTGATGGTCGCGCTCTCGATGCGCAACAAAGAAGATGTTGCACGGTTGCACGCGACAGCGCTAAGCCTCGGAGCGAAAGACGAAGGCGCAGTAGGGCCGCGCGGCGAAGGCTTTTACGCAGGATATTTTCGAGATCTAGACGGGAACAAACTGTGCGCGTTTTTTATGGGTTAGGGGGATTGGATCATGATGTTGGCAGCAATTCGACGGGGTAGAAACTAGCGTGGCTTTTTTTGATATTTTCCGGAAACTGGCAGGACGCGGCATGCCGGTGGCTGTGGCATCGCCCAATGCTGACGAGCCAGCCGAGCGCCGCCGTCAATCACGAGCGTCGGTGCCGCCCGGCACTAGCGTGTTGATCGTCGACGACTCAAAAACAGTCCTCGCTGCGCTGGGAAAAATGCTGGGTCAAAATGGCTTCGTAATACATCAGGCGCTTGATGGCGAGACGGCGCTCGAAATTTTGCGCACCAACAAACCAGCGCTCATTTTCTTGGACATCATCCTCCCGAACATGAGCGGCTTTGACGTGCTGCGTCGAGTGCGGCGTTCGCAGTATGTTGGAAAAACGCCGGTGATCATGATGAGCGGAAATGATTTGGCGACCGAGCAGTACTACGTGCGCCGCATTGGAGCGAACGACTTCATGAAGAAACCGTTCTCGCGCGCGCAAGTATTCGCATGTGTCGAGCGGCAGCTGGGGCTGCCGGCGCTGTCGTTGCAAAGCGAAGCGGGCGAGGGGGCTGAGCAGGGCCCCTCGGTGGTGATGTAAACGCGTTTGCGTACCGCGCGGGGTTTGATTGTGGTGCCGCTAAATGGTGCGTCTATCTTGTTTTGGTGTTTGAGTAAGCGGTGAACATGCATTCGCCGCTCGGGCGACGCTGCGCAGCGCGCTAAACTCGTTTGATCCTCCTCAACTCTCGAGTCAATCGCTATGGCGCACGCCCTCCAAGGCCTAAAAATCGTTGAGCTCGGTCAGCTGATTGCTGGCCCGTTTGCTGTGAAAACACTGGCTGATTTCGGTGCGGATGTAATCAAGATTGAGCCGCCGGCAACTGCGTCGAGCGAGGGTGGCGATCCGCTGCGCAAATGGCGTTTGCTGCATAACGGCACGTCGGTGTGGTGGCAGGTGCAGTCGCGAAACAAGAAGAGCGTGGCGCTCGATTTACGGCAGGCAGAGGCGCGTGACATTGTGCGCAGGCTAATTGCTGAGGCCGATGTGTTGATCGAGAACTTCAAGCCCGGCACCTTGGAGAAATGGGGCATGGATTACGCGTCGTTGTCGGCGAACAATCCGGGGCTCATCATGCTGCGTGTGTCCGGTTACGGGCAGACCGGGCCGTACAAAGACAAGCCGGGTTTTGGTGTGGTGGCCGAAGCGATGGGTGGCCTGCGCCATCTCACAGGTGAGCCCGGTCGCGTGCCTGTGCGCGTGGGCGTGAGTATTGGCGATACGTTGGCGAGTTTGCATGGCGTGATCGGCGTGCTGCTAGCGCTGAATCATCGTAACAATACGAAGAGCGCGTCGCACCCGAAAGGTATTGGACAAGTGATTGACGTGGCGCTTTACGAGAGCGTGTTTAATGTGATGGAAAGTTTGTTGCCGGAGTACAGCGCGTTTGGCGCGGTACGCGAGGCCGCGGGCTCTGCGTTGCCGGGGATTGCGCCGACTAACGCGTATCCGTGTGCGGATGGTTACGTGCTCGTCGCGGGCAACGGCGATTCGATTTTCAAGCGATTGATGTTGGCGATTGGGCGTGAGGATTTGGCTAACGACGCGCAGCTCGCGAGTAATCCTGGTCGAGTCAAACGGGTAGTTGAATTGGACGAAGCGATTGCGGTGTACACGCGCTCACGTAGCGTGGCTGATGTGATGGCGATGCTTGATTCGGCTGACGTGCCCGGCGGGCGCATCTATACGGTGAAAGACATCGCGGAGGACCCGCATTACCGAGCGCGCGAGATGATTGTGTCGGTGACGAGCGCAGACGGGTTGACCGTGGAGACGCCGGGTGTCGTGCCGAAACTTTCGGTGACGCCTGGTGCGATCACGCGGCGCGCGCCGACGCTCGGCGAAGACACTGATGCGGTGCTTCGGGAGATTGGCGTGACCGCGGAGCAGGTGGCGTTGTTGCGGGCGCGCGGGTTGGTGGGGTAGCGGGGTTCGCTGGCCGCCCAGCGCGTCGTTGCGTTTCGCGCATGTCGGGCGGTGCGAAGAATGCAGCAATCACATGCGATGGCCAATCGCGGGCAAGCCCGCTCCCACAAATTGTGAGACGTAGGCCGCGCGAGGCGTTCGTAGGGCGGCATTGCCCGCCTTCACCCTGCGCGAAGCACAAACGTTCTGGCCTGCGGCTGAAAGCACGAGGCGGGCAGTGCCCGCCCTACGTCTGCCCATCAACTTTTTACTGCCAACGACCGCCGAGTGGTCGTTTCGCGCATAAAAATCGAACTATCGACTACATTAAAAACGAAGCGGAAATGACCACCCGCTGGTCGCTCTGCACAAAAAGCTGTATCGCTGTGATTCGATGCGCTTATCGTATCGTTACTGCACGACTTGCGAAAGCTCGCCCTTCGTGTAGCGCGTCGCCATGTCCACGAGCGTGACGCCCTCGATCTTCGCGCCTTGGCCTTCGCAGCCAAATTCGATGTAGCGTTGTTTGCAGATCGCCTTCGCGGCTTCACGGGCGGGCTTGAGCCACTCGCGAGCGTCGAATTTTTCTGGGTTTTCGTGCAGAAACTTGCGCACTGCGCCGGTCATCGCTAGACGAATGTCGGTGTCGATATTGATTTTTCGGACGCCGTGTTTGATCGCTTCTTGAATCTCTTCAACCGGCACGCCGTATGTCTCCTTCATCGCACCGCCGTATTGGCGAATGATCGCGAGGAGTTCCTGTGGCACCGACGACGAACCGTGCATCACGAGATGCGTGTTCGGAATGCGTTTGTGGATTTCTTTCACGCGGCTGATCGCGAGGATGTCGCCCGTGGGTTTGCGCGTGAATTTGTACGCGCCGTGGCTGGTGCCGATGGCGATGGCCAATGCGTCAAGCTGGGTCGCTTTCACGAATTGCGCGGCTTCTTCCGGATCGGTGAGCATTTGGCCGTGGTCGAGTTTGCCTTCTGCGCCAATGCCGTCTTCCTCGCCCGCTTCGCCGGTTTCGAGCGAACCCAAGCAACCCAATTCGCCCTCGACCGTGACGCCCACTTTGTGTGCCATATCGACCACAGCACGCGTGACTTCAACGTTGTAGGCGAAGTCTGCGGGCGTTTTTCCGTCTGCGCGCAGCGAGCCGTCCATCATTACCGAGCCAAAGCCCAGATCAATCGCGCCTTGGCAGATCGCCGGTGTTTGCCCGTGGTCTTGATGCATCACCAACGGAATGTGCGGGTAGGCTTCAACGGCCGCTTGAATCAGGTGCTTGATGAAGCTCTCGCCCGCGTATTTGCGTGCGCCCGCGCTCGCTTGCAGAATCACTGGCGCACCCGTTTCGTCGGCGGCGCTCATCACCGCCTGCACTTGCTCAAGATTGTTGACGTTAAACGCCGGGATGCCGTAGCCGTTGGTCGCGGCGTGGTCGAGCAGTTCGCGCATGGAGACGAGAGCCATTTGGGTGTTCCTTGGTTGGGTCGGTAGTTGCCTGTAGTCGGCTATTTTATTCGAGAGCCACTTTCCGCAAACTTACCGCTGGCCACCGGCTCTGCGCGCGCGAGCCACCACGAGCGACACCGCAACCCCTAGCAAAATTGACCATTCCAGCGGCATCAGGAGTGTCGCGAAAAACGTCGCCAACAGCGTGACACGCTCAAACTTGTCGTGCAGCAGATGCGCAATTTCGCGCTTGTCCACTAGGTTCCACGCGACGAGAAACAGAATCGCAGCGACCGCAGCCAACGGCAAAAAGCGCGCAAGCGGTGCAACGAACACCAAAATCGCGACCAAGAAAACCGACGCCATGATCGCCGAAAATGGCGTCACCGCGCCTGCCGCGACGTTCACGCCGGAGCGGTTGAACGAGCCGCTTGCAGGATACGCGGAGAAAAACGAGCCGATCACGTTCGCGAGTCCCTGCCCGAAGAATTCTTGGTTTCCGTCGAGCCTTTCTTTGCGCCGAATCGCCAGCGCTTGTGCGATAGACACCGCTTCGGCGAGCGCCAATAACGTCATCGCAATCGAGGGGACGAGCAGCGTTTGAAGTGTGGCGAGCGAGAGATCGGGACGTGAGAGCGGTGGAAACGCGCCCGGCAACGCATCGACCGTTTTGATTGCAAATACGGGGTCGATGTGTTTGGCCAGTGCGGCGGCAACAGAACCGACGACGACTGCGACCAACATTGCGGGCACTTTTCGATTGAGTGGTTGCCAGAGGATCGCAGCGAGGAGCGTTAATACGCCAACCAAAACCGGGATCGGCTTTACGTCGCCAGCGTGAACGATAAATTGCTGAAGCGTCTGCCAAACGTTGGCACCGCGGGTGATGTCGACCCCAAAAAAATTGCGAATTTGCGAATTCACGATGAGTACGGCCGCGCCCGCGGTGAAACCGACAATCACCGTATGCGACACGAAATTGATGAGCTTGCCCGCGCGCGCAAACCCAAGCAGCAGCTGCCAAACGCCGACCATGAATGCGAGCGTGATGACGAGTTCAACGTAGTGTGGAGACTCCGGCGCTGCAAGCGGCGCGATGATCGCTAACACCGTCAACGAGATGGCGTTCGCGGGACCGGTCACCATCACCCGAGACGAGCCGAACAGGGCCGCGATCACGCAGGGAATCATCGCCGCGTAGAGCCCAAACGCCGGCGGCATCCCGGCGAGCGTGGCAAACGCAACGCCTTGCGGCAACACCACAATCGCGCCGGTCAATCCCGCCAACACGTCGGCACGAACGACTGATTTGTCACGCAGTAGCGGCAACCAGTCGAGAAACGGAAGGAAACGACGCACGAACTAGACGCGCTGTTGCCCGTGATAAAGGCGAACCACATGCGCCGCTTCTGCGAAGAACAACCACCGTTCTACGAGGAGCCCCACGATGCAAATGCTTGACGCGGCCCAGAACGCCTTGGTGAACCAGCACAACACCAATGGAACAATGAATGCGCAAACAATCGCTATCCACCGCAGCAGGCGAGCTTTGTCCCGAGCGAGCACAAAACCAAATTCGTTGGTGAGAAACGTGCCATGCGAATGCCCCGCGTCAAGCAATCGCACATTGCCCTGTTTGAAGCCGAGCGCATCATTGATGGTGTGCGTGTTTCGCGGATGTTTCAGCAGATACGCAAGATACAAAATTAAACCCAACGCGAGCAAAAAAATCGCCATCATGGGTTTACCAATAGGCCCGACTTCAGCGGGCCTTAACGAAAGCACAGCGGGTAGCAATACCGCGCCGCTCATGAGACCGAACAACACATATTTTGCGGGCGTCAGCCAAGTGTTCCACCGCGGCACCGTGCGCAAGCAGCCGTAAATCATGCCGGTGCAATAGAGGATTGCAATGGAGAGCGCAACGAGTGTCCAAAGCGTTATCGGCGGCAATTGAGGGTAACCAAAATGCAGCGCCGCGAGATGCAATGCCGCCAGCGGATAAAGCAAAACGGCCAGCAAGCCCTCGCGAGAAAGCCATGACGTTTTGAAGCGCGTCAGCGCGTAAATCGCATTCTTCCGATTCGCCAAATGTAGTGTCGAGGAGATCAATCCTGCGGTGATGAGCAACGCTGCAAGCGCGGCACCTTTGTAGAACGTCGTGGCGTCCATGCGAATGTGATTGCCCATCAATGACGCGATCAATAACCACACCAATAAGCCCAACCCCGCGCCCGAAGAGACGGTGAAAAAAATGACCGAAAGAGCGGGTTTCATAGCTGAATCAACCGATTAACGAACGCGCGCGCCTTGTCGGATAGGCCCGACTTGATGGGTAATTCAGTTTTGATCTCAACGGGCTTTCTCGGCGACAAATAGGCGTTCGTCGGTTTGTAGCCCAAATCATCGAGCATGGATTGGCGTCCTCGCGCATCCGCGAGCAAAGAGACTTTTGACTGCGGGTCATCATAGTCGCCGAAGTGCCGAGCGTGTGCTGGGCACGCCAACACGCAGGCCGGTTGCCTCTCTTCTTCGGGTAATTGCTGGTCGTAGATGCGATCAACGCAAAGCGTGCATTTTTTCATCACGCCTTTGTTTTCGTCGAGCTCGCGCGCGCCGTAAGGGCAGGCCCATGCACAGTAGTTGCAACCCATACACCGGCTCGGGTCGACCAGCACGATGCCGTCTTCTGCGCGCTTGTAGCTCGCGCCCGTGGGACACACGGTCACGCAATGCGCTTCTTCGCAATGCATACAACTCATCGGCACGTTCACCGTTTTACTGAGCGGTTCGTGTTTGCCGGTTTCGGAGGTGGAGCCGCAACGATGTGGCGAGTAGGTCGGGTCGCCTTCAATTTCAAAATGACGAATGCGGTTGTACCAAGTGCCGGTCGGTGCTTTACCCCACGCGTCGTAATCTGGCGCACCGCCCATGAGCGACTCGCCGTTCCATTCTTTGCACGCCACCGCGCAGGCGTGGCAGCCAACGCAGGTATCTAGATCAATCGCGAGTCCGAGCCTCATGCCTTCGCTCCAAATTCAATCTTCGGCCACACCCCTGTTTCGTCCGCCTTACGGATGCGCACGCGCAAGTCGTACCAAGCGGCTTGGCCGGTGATTGGATCGCTGTTGGAGAAGCGCTCGCCGGTCGCTGCGCGGGTGCTCTCGGAAATCAGGTGGTTGAGCAAGAAGCCAACCGTGGCTTCCGAGGCATCTTTTTCAAGCCCCCACGCCTCGCTCATCTTGCCGATGGCGTTCCACGTCCATACGGTGTTTGCCTCCACGCCATCCATCGTTTTCATTTGGCACCGAATTTTTCCGTGCGCGGATTCGACCCACACCCAATCGAGATCATTCAATCCGAGCTCGCTCGCTTTGCTCGTTGCGACATACAAATAGTTCTGCGCAATGATCTGCCGCAGCCACGCGTTTTGCGAGTCCCACGAGTGATACATCATCATGGGGCGTTGGGTGAGGGCGTGCAGTGGATAGTCGCCTTCATTCGTGCTCGCGCCCTGCGCATCGGTCGAATACCAACAGGGCAGCGGATCGAAATATTCGGTCAGTCGCGCCTTGTCTACATCTCGCGTCGGCTTCGGCCCGGAGTAAAGCCCTTGCCCCGCGAGCCTAAATTTTTGTAGCGGCTCGGAGTAAAGCTGCGCGATGATCGGCTCGGGCTTGGGAATGAACGCTGCGTCGGCTGCTGCCTGCAAATAGTCGCGATTAACGCCGCGCATCCAGCGCTGATTTTCCGGCCAGTGGTGCGCGAAGAAACTTTCGGCTTTGATGTAGTCCTGCCATTGGTTTGGATTGGGTTCGCCGCGTAGCGATTTCTCGCCCTGCTTGCCGCGAAATCCACCTAAAAATCCGATGCCCGGAGCGCGCTCATAGTTCACAATGAAGTCGGTGTAGCCCGCGAATTTGCGCTCGCCTTCCGCGCTCACAAACGCTGGAAATTTGAGGCGAGTCGCGAGCTCCACGAGCACATCCTGCCAAGGGCGTACGTCACGATCCAACGGCAAAATCGGATGACGAATCGCATCTGCGGCAGCGTCTGGCTCGCTGATCGGGCGGTCGAGAAAACTAATCGCGTCGTACCGTTCTAAATACGTGGTGTCTGGTAGCACGAGATCGGCAAACCGCACCATCTCAGAATCGAACGCATCGGCTACGACGAGAAACGGAATTTTGTGATTGCCCGCTTCGTCTTTGGCTTTCAACATGCCCTGCGTTTCGGCGGTGTTCATCGCGCTGTTCCACGCCATATTCGCCATGAACAGGAGCAGCGTGTCGATGCGATACGGATCGCCCTCAACAGCGTTTTTAATCACCGCATGCATCATGCCGTGCGATGCCAACGGTGCGTCCCACGAATACGCCTTGTCAAGGCGCAAAGCTTCGCCGTTGGCGTCCAACGCCAGCTCTTCGGGGCGCGTCGGGAAACCGAGCGGCGTTTTCGAGAGCGCTGTGTTGGGTGCGTTGATTAAGCTCGCGTCGTTTTCCGGCAACTGCGCCGGAGGAATAGGGCGTGGAAACGGCGCTTTCGAGCGGAAATTGCCGGGGCCGTCGAGCGCGCCGATGAGCATTTGAATCAGGTGCAGCGAGCGGCAGGTTTGAAAACCGTTGGCGTGCGCACTGATGCCGCGCATGGCGTAAAACGCGACCGGACGTCCGACGATTTTGTCGTGTACGTTGCCGTAAACGTCGGTCCAAGTACAGGCAACTTCGATGGTTTCTTTAAATGCCACCTGCGCGATTTCGGCGGCGATGCGGCGAATCTGCGCAGCGGGAACGCCACACCGTTCCGCGACGTTTTCTGGCGAGTATTCGTTTTGGCTGTAACGCTCAGCGACCAATTGCTGCACGCTGCGTACGTGTTGGCCGTTGATGTGCCCGTCGTAGAAGAGCGCGGGCGCTACGCCTTTTTCCATTCGTCGAGCCGAACCGGTGTTTTGATCCCACACCAGCGGTTTGCCTTCGGCGTCGCGCAGAAATAATCCGTCTTGCGATGTGCCTGCCGCATCAATTACGAGCCATGGCGCGTTGGTGTAGCGCGCGAGATATTCGTGGTCGATCCAATCGTGTTGAATCAGTTCGTGCACGATCGCGAGCGCGAATAAGCCGTCCGTGCCCGGGCGAATCGGCACCCATTCGTCCGCAATCGCGCTGTAGCCGGTGCGGATCGGATTGACGCTGACAAACTTCGCGCCGCGCGTTTTGAGTTTGTCGAGGCCGATTTTGATCGGGTTGCTCGAATGATCTTCGGCCACACCCCAGAGCACGAAATATTTGGCGCGATCCCAGTCCGGCGCGCCGAATTCCCAGAACGAATAGCCAATCGTGTAGAGCCCGGCCGCGGCCATGTTTACCGAGCAGAATCCGCCGTGTGCCGCCCAGTTGGGCGTGCCGTATTGTTGCGCCCACAATCCCGTGAGCGCTTGCATTTGGTCGCGTCCGGTGAAAAACGCGAGCTTTTTTGGATCCGTCGCGCGGATGTGTGCGAGCCGTTTGGTCAGCAGATCCAGCGCGTCGTCCCACGAAATCGGATCGAAGATGCCGTCGCCGCGCTCGCTGCCAGGTCGGCGAATCATCGGGTGTTGCAGCTTCGCTTTCGAATACTGCTTCATGATGCCCGCGCTGCCCTTGGCGCAAAGCACGCCTTGGTTCACGATGTGATTTTTGTTGCCTTGAATGAAGCGCACATGCCGCTTACTCGGTTGGCCCGCGTCGCCTGGACGCTCTTCGGTCGTGACCTTGATCCCGCAGCGGCAGGCGCACATGTAGCAGGTGGTGTGATGCGTTTGCTGCTCGCTACGATTCTCGAACTGAATGGGCCGTTCAGATGCGGGTGTGAGCGGCGTTTTGGAAGCGATCTGGCGTGGAGGCAAAGGGAGGGCACCGATATGAGAGCGACGCCAAGATTGGCCCAATCATTTTGCCGTAGTCATACATATGAGTTGTGCAGAAACCTTTACGGTCGATACCGTGTGTTTCGAAATAAGCGAACTTCGCGGAAGATTTCATCGGCGATTGCAAGTAACAGCTTTTTAGATGAAAAGACAGCCAGACGGTCATTAGAGCAAAATAATGTTAATTGTCGACTATGCAAAAAAATGACTTAAATAGCCGTATAGCTGTCGTTAGAGGCAAAAAGCTGTACCGCCCCAATTCTTCTGCGATGCCCGCACGCGGCACGCGCTCGACGCGCGCGTCGGAATGTGCAACTCTGCCGACGAACTAGAGCAACACCTGCGTCCCCAATTCCACCACGCGGTTCGGCGGCAAATTGAAATAGCCTGCCGCGCCCTCAGCTTGCCGCGTCATCCACGAATAAAGTGCGCAGCGCCACTGTGAAAGCTCGCCCGGCCCGTCTTGCACCACCGAGCGCGCGATGAAATAAGTCGTCGTCATCGGGTCAAACTCCAACCCAGACTCTCCCGCCCAGGCCAGCGCGGCTGGCAAGTCCGGCATTTCGCGGAAGCCGAAGTGCGCACAGATAGACCAAACGCCCGCCCCGTTTTGCGTAACCGCCAATCGATGCGCATCGGCGACATAGGGAACGTCGTCGGTTCGTACGTGAAGCAAAACAATACGTTCGTGCAACACGTGAAAGTGTTTGAGGTTGTGAAAGAGCGCGCTGGGCACCAACAGCGGATCGGACGACAAATAAACTGCCGTACCCGAAACGCGAGGCACATCCTTGAGGATCGATTCGCCTAGCGAAGTCACGGGAAGATCGAGTTTGCTGCGTTGCTGTCCAACTAAGTTTGAGCCCTTTTTCCAGGTCATGAGCAAAAGAAAAAGCAGCGCGCCGAGCGCAAGTGGAAGCCAACCACCGTCGCCAAGTTTGGTGAGGTTCGCGGCGAAAAAGGACACTTCGAGCACACCAAAAGTCGCAAGTAGCAGCAACAACAAAGCGCGATACTTCCCGCGTGTCGAAATGAAAACAACCGACGCTAGTAACGTCGTGATAATCATCGTGCCCGACACCGCGATGCCATATGCACCGGCCAATGCGCTCGAAGACCGAAATTGCAATACGAGCACGATTACACCAATGAGCATCGCCCAGTTCACGCTTCCGATATAAATTTGACCGCGCTCACGATCCGACGTGTGACGCACGTTCACGCGTGGCAGGTAGCCCAGCCGAGAGGCTTGTTGCGTAATCGAAAACGCGCCCGAGATAGTGGCCTGTGAAGCGATGATCGTAGCGGCTGTGGCCAATACAACTAAGGGCAACAACCAGCTCTCGCCAGCGAGAAAATAGAACGGATTTTTCACTGCCGCTGCATCGCGTAGTACCAGCGCGCCTTGACCAAAATAGTTCAAAACTAGCGAAGGGCATACCAATCCAAACCACGCAATGCGCACAGCCTTCGCGCCAAAGTGCCCCATATCCGCGTACAGCGCTTCACCTCCGGTGAGCGCTAGAAACACCGCCGATAGCAGCACGACCATGCTGCCCGGATGCTCAAACGCAAATTGCAGCGCATACATCGGGTTAAGCGCCTTGAGCACCACAGGCGTTTGCACAATGCTTTGCACGCCCAGCGTGGCCAACACCAAAAACCAGATGATCGTAATCGGGCCAAATAAAGTGCCCACGCGGCCTGTGCCGTGGCGCTGGATCGAAAACAACGCGATCAGCACGCCAATGGTGATGGGGATGATGTACTTCTCAAACTGCGGCGTGGCCACACTGAGTCCCTCTACCGCAGACAGTACAGAAATGGCAGGCGTGATGATCGCATCACCGTAAAACAGTGCAGCAGCAAAAACCCCGCCTGTAATCACCAAAAACGTCAGCTTTTCGTTGTGTGGGACGCGCTTGACGAGTCGATGCGCCAGCGCGGTCAACGCCAGCACGCCGCCTTCGCCCTCGTTGTCGAGCTTCAAAATCAACCATACATATTTCAGCGAAATGATAAGCATGATTGCCCAAAACAACGCCGACAGCGTCGCGAGGACGTTGGCCTCTGTGAGCGCCAAGGCATGCGCTCCGTTGAAGGCTTCTTTAAAGGCATATAGCGGACTGGTACCGATGTCGCCATAGACGATGCCCAACGCGGCGAGCGTGAGTGTCGCGGTGCTGGATTTTTGTGAAGTTTGGTTAGACACGGGAAGGCATCCTCTCAGTGGGTTGCGTAAAAAAGAAGCGATTCAAGCGAAAAATAGAGTGCGGGCGGCCTACATGGTGAAGCGGTAGCCCACGCCGATTTCAGTCAGCAAATGTTGTGGAAGCGTCGGATCAACTTCGAGTTTTTGTCGCAAATGACTCACGTAAATGCGAAGGTAATGACTGCTCTCCACATGCGTCGGGCCCCACACGTCGCGTAGCAACTGACGCTGTGTCACCACCTTGTTGGCATTGGCGATGAGCGCCACGAGTAATCGGTATTCAATCGCGGTGAGGTGCACTGGCGTGCCGTTCCGAAGCACTAGCCGTCGCGTCATATCGACCGTGACGTCTCCAAAGTGCGCCACCGCGCTTTCGCTATCAGGCAAGCGCGAAACCCGCCGCAAAAGCGCGCGTACGCGCGCCAACAGCTCACCTACAGAAAAGGGCTTCGTCAGGTAATCATCAGCACCGGCGTCCAGCACGTCGATTTTGTCGGTTTCCATGGTGCGCGCCGACAAAATAAGCACCGGCACCTGCGACCATCCTCGCAGCTCACGTACAAAATCTGTGCCGTCACCGTCCGGCAATCCAAGATCGAGAATCACAACGTCGGGTTTGCTAGTTCCGGCGTCGACCAAGCCGGATGCATAGGTTTCTGCCTCGCGCACACGAAACCCTTCGCGCTCCAACGACAGTCGAACGAAGCGACGAATCTGTACGTCGTCCTCCACCACCAAGAGTGTTGTCGCAGGGGTGTTCATGGTCGCACGCTGGCGCTGGCCGCATCGGCTTCGAGGTCAACAGAGGGCGGCGTTCCACGCGGCAATGTGAACGTGACACAGGCGCCGCCTTCGGTTGGGTTACTGGCGGATATGCGTCCGCCATGTGCCTCAATTACTGCGCGGCAAATAGCTAAACCCACGCCCATCCCTGAGACATGCCCGTCCTGCGCGCCACGCTCGAAAAGCAAGAAAATTCGTTCGATACGATCCGCAGGAAAACCACTACCTTCATTGCGTACCGAGACAACGAACTCAGAAGCCGTCGCATCTGCGATCAAGCGAATCTCACTGCCCGCTGCGGAATACTTCGACGCGTTTTCGAGCAAATTGCACAGCACGCGTTCGATGAGCACCGCATCGATATTCACCAAAGGTAGTTCCGTCGGCACTTCGACGACGACCCTCCGCTGGCGGCACGCGGCCGCCGCAAACCGGATGCTGGCTCCGATCACTTCATCAATCGGTTGCCACTCACGTCGCAGCGTGATTCGTCCCGCTTGAATGCGCGCCATATCGAGTAAATTGGTGACCATGCTGTTGAGTTGAAGGCTTTGGTCCCTAATGGCGACGGCGATTTCTTTGATCGGCGCTGTTTCAATTTGCGCGTCGACGACTAACGTGTCTGCAAGGCCAAATAGCGCTGTGAGCGGCGTTCTGATGTCGTGCGACAGCGCGGCGAGGATGCTGCTGCGTAGTCGTTCGCTTTGGATTTCTAGTTCGGTTTTATTGGCGACATCGACGTAATGCAAGCGTTCGACAGCGGTGGTAAGAAGTGAGGCCACCGCGCGCAGCATTGATGTGTTGGCGAAGAGTGATCGCGGTGTTCGGTCGGAGGCTGCAACGATCAGCACCCCACGATGGCGGGTTGCCCCAACCAATGGCAACAAAAGTCGCTCACCATCGTCTGCACCCAGCTCGCGCGCATCCACGAGGGTGCCCGTTTCGTAGACGGCGCGCGCTGCGCTGCGCTCGGTGTTCGAGAGTGCGGAATGTTGGCCCGCGCGCGTCGCGCCGTGCTCGCAGATTGCGAGTTCGCCGGATTCGTTGGGTAGCAGAATTGTGCTGCCTGCGTTGAGTTGCTGCCGAAAGAACGCGTGAATCGCACTGACGGTCTGCTCAAGACTCAAAGCCCCCGCCAATTCCTGTGCCAATTGATACAACCCTGCTTGCTCGTCGGCACGTTGCTGCGCGTCGTCGGCGCGTTGCGCTACCGCCGTGGTCAAGTGGCCAATAGTTAATGCGACGACGAGCATCACCGCAAAAGTCACCAGATACTGCCCGTCGCTTACAGAAAACGAAAATTTGGGCGGAACAAAGAAAAAGTCAAACAACGCGACGCTCAAAAATGCTGCAACTACCGCCGCTCGACGACCAAACAAAAGCGCGACCGCGACGATGTTTAGTAGGAAAATCATCACAATGTTCACGTTGTCGAGCCAGTGCGAGAGTGGCCACGCAGCAATGGTGATTAGCGCGCACAGGCCAACGGCTCCTGCATATGCGAATGCGCCGTGACGGGGCAATTTGGTAGGCCCTAAGGTCTTTGTCATGGGGAATCGATCAAAACTCAATGAATGCAAGCGTAGGCCGATGGGCGTAAAGCTGGCGACAATTGTGTGTCGTATCGTGTAAAAAAGTCGTAAATAAAGGGTTTCGATGTCCACGTATACCGCGCGGTCCGCTGATTTAATCGAAGCCATCTTGCCGTTCGACTGCGTTGTCTTGCGCGGACTCCCCGGAAGCGGCAAGAGCACATTCGCGTCACTGCTCGCGCGGTCGCAAGGCTTTGTACATCTTGAGGCCGACGGTCACTTTATGGTCAATGGCAAATACGTCTTCGATCCATTGCGCGTCGCGGACGCGCATGCTGTCGTCGTACGCGACGCGCTCAGCGCGTTGCAAGCGGGGCGCAAGGTAGCGGTGGCCAACACTCACGTTCGTTTGTGGGAAATGGCGGGTATTGTTGGCGCGGTGAGATTGGCAGGCCGAAAGCTGTGTTTCGTCGAGTGCCTCAATGATTGGGACAATATTCATGATGTGCCGCAGTCGGCGCTGGACGCAATGCGCACGCGCTGGGAGCCGCTTCCGGCAGAATTCAGAGCAATCGCGTTCACCTTTACGGCGAATTCCGGCGAATAGGCGCCGTTTCACCGCTTGAAATGTGCGGATTCGCGCCCAAATCCCCCGACTACTCAATGGTTTTAGGTCAGCGCAGCCTTTTGCGTTGACCGCGCACGACAAGCATGGCAAAAAAAGACTTCTACACCCTTCTCGGCCTCGAAAAATCTGCGTCAGAAGACGAGATCAAAAAAGCGTACCGCAAGCTCGCCATGAAATATCACCCGGATCGCAATCCGGGCGACAAGGCATCGGAGGAAAACTTCAAAGAGGCGAAGGAAGCCTATGAAATTTTGTCTGATCCAAAAAAACGCGCGGCTTACGATCAATACGGTCACGCTGGCGTTGACCCACAAGCGGCGGGCGCAGGTGGTTTCGCCGGGGGCAATTTCGGTGACGCGTTTGGCGATATTTTTGGCGAGATTTTCGGTGGTGCCGGCGGTCGCGGCCGGCAGCAGCGCGCGGACTCGCCATTTCGCGGTTCCGACCTTCGCTACAACTTAGAAATTACGCTGGAAGAAGCCGCCCGCGGCACCACCACTAAGCTGCGCATTCCGAGCACCGAAACCTGCGAAGTCTGTCACGGCACCGGTGCAGAAAAAGGTCACGACCCGGAAACCTGCCCAACGTGCAAAGGCGCAGGCGTGGTTCGCGTCTCGCAAGGCTTTTTCTCGGTTCAGCAAACCTGCCCGCAATGTCGCGGCAGCGGTAAGATCATTAAGCATCCGTGCAAAGCTTGCCACGGCGCGGGCTCCAAGAAAACATCGAAAACCTTGGAAGTCAAAATTCCAGCCGGTGTTGACACCGATGATCGCATTCGTCTTGCGGGAGAAGGTGAGGCGGGCACCAACGGCGGGCCTTCGGGCGACCTGTACGTTGTGGTTCAACTCAAGCCGCACGCCGTGTTTCAACGTGACGCCGCCGACCTGCATTGCGAAATGCCGATTTCGTTTGCCACGGCGTCACTTGGCGGCGAATTGGAAATTCCTACGCTCGACGGTAAGGCGCTTCTGAAAATTCCTGCGGAAACGCAGTCCGGGCAAGTGTTTCGTTTGAAGAACAAAGGCATTCGACCGGTGCGCGGCAGTGTGACGGGCGACTTGTATTGCCACGTTCAAATCGAGACACCGGTGAACCTCAACTCGCGGCAAAAGGAGCTACTGCGCGAGTTCGAGGAAATTCGGGCGAATAATGCCGCGAAGCAAAGCCCCAAGCAAAAAGGCTTCTTTGATAAGTTGAAAGACTTTTTCGAGAAGTAGGCCGTTGCCTTTCGCGTGGTCTGGGTAGGACGCTTGCTGCGCGAAAAACTGATGCGCGAGCGGCACGCACAGTGATAAAGTCGTTACGTTCTGACGTCGACTTTATTACATGAGCGATCCCTCTCCCGATACCCGTAGCGATTCGCCGCAACTGTTGCAGACGCCGTCTGCCGCGCCGCGTGCGCTTCGACTGCGCACGTTGCTCACAGTACCGTTCGTGGTGCTGATTGTTGCGCCCGCGTTGGTTATCGCAGGCACTTCGCTCTACACTGGCTTGCAAGCGGTTGATCTGCTTTCGCGTCAATTGATGGAGGACATCTCCGCACGCGTCGGGCAAGCAGCGGTCCATCAGCTTGAAGAGGCTGCTGTCACACTGAGGGCGACTTTCCCCGGTGTCGAAGACAACTACAGTGCATCCTTTGACGTTTTTGCCCAGGACGAGCTACTCGAACGTAAGCTGTTCGAGCTAACGGCGGGCACGCGCACTGCGGGCTATTTCTATTTCGGACGCGAGGATGGCAGCTTCGTCGGTGTTGATCGCGGACGCCCAGGTGCACGCGCGGCGGCGATTGTTCGCTTGCAAGCGCCGGGTCACGTGCCGCGAAAAAATTACTCCGCTCGAACCCCAGGTGATCGTTCGCGATTGTTAGAAACCGAGTCGCGAACCTTTGAAGCGAAGGAGCGTCCTTGGTATCAATCAGCGAAGTCAACGCGCAGATTGATCTGGACGAAGGTCTACCCATCGTTTGCTTCGGGCGCACTCGTCACTACCGCCGCCCAGCCGGTGCTCACAAAAAATGGCGCTCTCTTCGGTGTACTTGCCGCTGACGTGGAGCTGTCTGAGTTAAGCGCGTTTATGAAAAGCGTCGCGGTGAGTGCGAACGGCGTGGCGTTTATTGTGGATAGAGAAGGCATGCTGGTGGCCGCTTCGACGCCAGAATTGCCGTTTCGCGTAGAGAACGGTGTACAGATGCGGGTGGCAGCGCGCGATAGCCAAGCCGAACTCGTGCGCGCTGCCGCACAGTGGTGGCGCGGCTCGGCTCGCGCCAGTGCCACCGCGCCTGTGGTTGCGTTGATAAATTCGACGGGTGAACAGGTCGACGTTGCGTCGCGCCGAGTTGTGGGCATCGAGGGTATCGATTGGGATATTGTTGTCGCGATTCCGCGCAGTGACTTCACAGCCCCCATCGTTAAGAGCGCTATAAGCATGTTCTTCGTGATTTTGGCCGCGCTCGCTGGTGCGCTCATGCTCGGCTTGTGGGTGTTGCGCCGTGTGACGCGTGACGTAGATCAACTCGTCGCCGTGACGCGGGATATTTCAGCTGATGGTCTTCCCTCGCACTTGCCTACAACATCGCTCGCAGAGACAGGCGTGTTGGCACATGCTTTCGGCGAAATGGTGCAACGTCTCAAACAATCTTTGGCAACCATTCGTCGTCAAAACGAAAAATTTGCGCTGTTGAACACCACGTTGGAAGAGCGCGTCGTCACGCGAACGACTCAATTGGCAGAACAAAACGTGACTTTGACCGAAGAAATTTTGCGTCGAGAGCGGCTCGAACGGGAATTGCGGCAAACATCGAAGGCAGCCCAAAAAGCGGCGGAAGATAAGGCACGATTTCTGGCCATCCTTAGCCACGAATTACGTACGCCGTTACAAGCCGTTGTGGGCACAACGCAATTGCTTTCACTTGAGGCTTCACCGACGGCCTCGAAGGCACAAGTGGCGACGCTTGTAGCGGCGAGCAAGTCACTATTAACCTTAATCGATAGTGTGCTGTCCTACTCGCGACTTGAGTCTGGCGTCGTGACGCCCGTGTTGCGCAACTTTGAACTGCGCGCATGTATTGATGAAGCCGCCCGCGTTGCCACGGCGGCGCAGGCCCGCCCGAACGTGAACCTTATTATTGACATTGATGCGGGCGTTCCGAAGATGGTGCATACCGATCCGGGAATGTTGCGGCAGGTCCTAATCAACCTGCTCGGTAACGCGTTCAAATTTACGCATGCGGGTGAAGTCCGCATTGGTGTAGTCGCCGATTCTGGAGACCGATTAGGCGACCCTGTGCTGCTGCGTTTCACCATCACAGATACCGGTCCCGGTATTGACGTTGATACCCAGCGTAGATTATTTCAACCGTTTCAGCAGGGCGTGCAAAGCGTCGAGCAACAATCCGTGGGCAGCGGTTTAGGCTTAGTTATTTGCTCAATGCTGGTGCGCGCCCTTGACGGAGACATTGATATGCGCAGCAAAGTCGGCGAGGGTACTTCCATGAGTTTTTCAGTTTTGGCGCAAACGCCCGCGAGCGCTGTTGTCGCGACGTCAACCGCTGACTCTGATTCCAACCCGCTGCTGTCGCGTGAACAGACCGCGATGCGCTCGTTGGGTGTGATGGTGGTGGAGGACAATGATGTCAATCGCGAGCTGCTGCAAATTATGTTGGAGCAACTTGGGCACCGTGTCGTGCCTGTGGGGGACGGAGAGGCGGCGGTGGTCGCTGCGGAAACGCAGTCGCTAGACGTTATTTTGATGGATCTCAATTTGCCGAAAATTGGTGGAGTCGAAGCCACTCGTCGTATTTTGCAAAATTGCGCGAACCAACGCGCGGCACCCGTGGTCGTGGCGTTGACCGCAAGCGTGAGCGACGAAGACCGTGCCTTGTGTGCGGCGGCGGGCATGCGGGGGTTTTTGACCAAACCCGCCACGGTGTTTAGTCTCGATATGGCGCTTCGCAGCGCGCTTGCGACTGAGGAAACGCCGACGACCGTTGACGCGGACGATGTGAATCTCCTCGATCACGAGACGCTGAATTCGCTCTCGGCGCTGGATCGCCGTGCAAGCGAACCGTTTCTCGTACGTCTTGTTGAACGTTTCATGACGGGACTGACCAGTGACTTGGCGCAAATCTCAAAGTATTGGGCCGATCGAGATCACGTCAAAACCAAGGCTTCAGCACACGCGCTCGCCGGCGCGGCCTTCGCAGTGGGAGCGGCCGCACTAGCGAATGCGGCGAGATCGGCATCCGAGGAGCCTTCTGATGAACGACTCAAAGCGATCGAAACCATCGCTGGTCGGACGCGCATCGCGTTAATGACGTGGACCAAGCAATATCAATGACGAACGCATAAGTTTGTAAGACGTGTTATTGATTAATGTAGCGACAATTTTATGATAGGAGTAATCTGAATATGGCGACGAATCGTCCCATTTTGGGGCCTGCTCTGCGTTGTTGCTGGAAAATACTCGTCTTATGAATGAAATGAATGTGGCCTCTGTGATTCGTGTTGGTATTGCCGACGATCATCCCGTCGTGCGCTCAGGCGTTCGAGGAATTCTGTCGTCCGATCGTGGTGTGGAATTCGTTGGTGAGGCCGAAGACGGACGCCAAACCATAGATCTCGTCCGTAAGGGTGACTTGGACGTTCTACTCCTTGATTTAGCGATGCCGGGTCGCGCGGGACTGTCACTGCTGCGGCAAGTGCTAGACGAGGCTCCCGAGCTCCGCGTGATTGTCTTCACTGCGTACGACCCCGGGTCGCACCGAGATCGATCACTCGCGTTGGGCGCATGCGCATATTTGGCCAAGGATACGCGCCCGGCGGAGATTCTTGAGGCTATTCATCAAGTTGTTTTACGTCCGCTGCAGAAGCGCGTCGTTAACACCGAGGGCGCACCTCATACTCATTTATCGGTTCGCCAATTCGACATTTTCATTCGCTTGGTCCGGGGCGAATCGGTTACGGATATTGCAAAAGATCTGCACCTGAGCGTGAAGACCGTGAGCACGCACAAAGTAACCGTCCAAAAGCGGTTGGGCGCACAGTCAGTGGTCGATTTAGTCCGCTACGCCAACGAGCACGATCTAATGCCTGTCGGGGGCTAAGCTACGTCTCTGTACCGTCGCTGGTGGGGCTTGCCGCAGCGGCCCGCTTTGGTGCGTCATGCACAGTGATTCGAATGGATGGTTTTTGACCCATCGTCGCATCGAGTAGCGGCTCGCCCGTTACCATTGACACTGACGCTTTACGCAGTCCCTACGACCGGGGCTTGTCCCAATCTCATGACATCCAATCAACGCATCTTCCGCGCGCTCTTTGCCGTGGCCATTATCCTCGGCATCGCAATGGGCACGCGTAACGCGTTCTCCGGATTGTTCTTGCAACCGATTTCCGCCGACATGAAGTGGGGGCGCGAAGTATTTTCGTTCGCGGTGGCGTTGCAGAATCTGATGTGGGGCGCAACCCAACCGTTTATTGGCTATATCGCAGATCGCTATGGTGCCAAGCGAGTGCTCATCGCCGGTGCCGCTCTGTACGCGGTCGGATTGGTGTGGACAGCGAATCTGACCAGCACCTTCACGCTCGCGCTCTCCGGCGGCTTGATCATGGGCGCAGCGATTGCCTGCACCACCTATTCCGTGGCTTACAGCGTGCTTGGAAAAATGGTGCCACCAGAGCGCCGCGCATGGGCGTTTGGCATTAGCGCGGCGGCGGGCTCGTTTGGGCAATTCCTGATGATCCCCGTGGGACAATGGTTCATCACGCATAACGGCTGGGCATTTTCGCTCACCGGGCTGGCGATTATCACGGCCACCATCGCGCCGTTGGGCTGGTATTTCGCCAAGCTCGGCACAGAGGGCCAATTGCCCGTCGCGGCAACCACCGTTCGCCAAGCCACTGCGGGTGAGGCGCTACGTACGGCGTTTGGTGACCGCAGTTACACCTTGCTCACGCTCGGCTACTTTGTATGCGGGTTTCAAGTCGTGTTTATTGGCGCGCACTTGACGCCCTATCTGCTTGATAAAGGTGTAGCCGCTCGCGTGGGCGTGACCGCGCTCGCATTGATCGGGCTATTTAATTGTCTCGGCACCTACCTCGCGGGTGTGCTTGCCGGGAAAATGCCTAAGCGCTACGTGCTCTCGTTCATTTACTTTATGCGGTCGGTGGTGATCTCTGCGTTTTTGTTGCTACCGATCTCCGAATGGTCGGTGTACTTATTCGCTGCTGCTATCGGTTTCTTGTGGCTCTCCACTGTGCCGCCGACCAATGCCATCATTGCGCAGGTGTACGGTGTGCGCTACCTTGGCATGCTGGGGGGAATCGTGTTTTTCTCGCATCAGATCGGCAGCTTCCTGGGTGCTTGGTTGGGCGGCAAAATTTATGACGCCACGGGTACCTACAACACCGTGTGGATGTTGACCATCGCACTTGGAATCTTTGCCGCTCTGGTGCATTTGCCAATTGACGAGCGCGCGCTGGAATCGCGGAACTCGCCGTCTCCCGCCTGACGGCTGCGCGCGCTGGAGCGCTGGAGCGCGGGGTCATTGCAACGACGAAATAGGTGCAAGTAACGCGTCAACGTCCGCCAATGTGAGACCAGTTAACGCATTACCTTCACCCTCCAGCAGCGCGGACGCGAGTTCGCGTTTGCGTGCGAGCATGTCAAGCATGCGCTCTTCTAATGTGCCTTTCGCAACCAGCTTAGTCACGATAACAGGCTTGTCTTGTCCCATGCGATGCGCGCGCGCGGTTGCTTGCGCTTCCACTGCGGGGTTCCACCACGGGTCGTAGTGAATGATAGTGTCAGCCGCCGTGAGGTTGAGGCCCACACCGCCCGCTTTGAGGCTCAACAAGAACACACGCGTTTCGCCGGCTTGAAACTCTGCAATCGGCGTGTCGCGGTCTCGCGTATCGCCGGTTAACAGAGAGAACGCTATGCCTTGCTCGGTGAGCGTTTCTGCTATCAGCGCCAGCATACTGGTGAACTGCGAAAAAATCAGCACGCTGCGACCTTCTTCCATTAGTTCAGGAACGTGCGTTGCGAGCCAATCGAGTTTGGCCGAACCGGCACCCGCCGCATGTGCTTTTCCGCCCGGAAGCTTCACGAGACGCGGGTCACAGCACACTTGCCGCAACTTTAAGAGCGCATCAAGAATATGAATTGTGCTTTGCTTCAAGCCCTTTTTATCGATCACTTTACGGATGTCGTCGTGAATCGCCGTACGCAGTGATTCGTACATATCCGCCTGTGCCGATTCGAGTTCAATCCACCGCGTGTATTCCGTCTTCGGCGGCAATTCGGTCAACACTTGATCGCGACCGCGGCGGAGTATGAACGCACGAATCCGAGCCTTCAGCTTCTTCATTCGATCCGTGTCCGCGCGCTGTTCAATCGGATGCCGGAAGATGCTGTTGAAGCCTTCAAGATCACCGAGTAATCCGGGAATTAACACGTTGTAGATCGACCAGAGTTCGCCGAGATGGTTTTCCATCGGCGTGCCAGTGAGGGCGATCCGTTGGTGCGCCTTGAGTGACTGCGCCGACAAATACGTTTTGGCTTTGGCGTTTTTTAGCGTTTGCGCTTCGTCGAATACCACTACGTTCCACTCGATATCCGAGAGCATTTTCTCGTCGCGTTGCAATAACGGATAGCTCGTGAGCACGATCTGCGCGTTGGCGAACGCTTTCGCATTCGACGCACGCTCAGCACCGTGGTGGCGGTGCACTTTAAGGCTCGGTGCGAAACGCTCGGCTTCTCGCTGCCAATTGCTCAAAACTGATGTGGGAGCGATGATGAGGCTAGGCTTCGCCGCAGACGTTTGATGCAGTCGATGCAAATGCGCCAACGTTTGTACGGTCTTGCCAAGACCCATGTCGTCGGCCAGCACGCCGCCCATCGACAACTCGTACAAGTGCGTGAGCCACGCTAAACCGTGCAATTGATAGCCACGCAATGTCGCAGCAAAGCCCGGCGCGGGTGACACCGGTATCAACTCAGCGCCGCTTTGAAGCCGATCACGCATCGCGAGCCAAGCCGGATGGTCGCGACCAAAATAACGCACGGTGTCATTGGGTAAATCGGGTAGTAGCGCGGCTTGCAGCGCGCTCACTTCGCTGACGTTACCGCCTTGAAACCATTCAAACACGGGCGTCAAAATCGCTGCGACGCGTTCGCCCGGAATACGCACGATTTGTGCTGCCTTCACACGGTCAGGCACCGGAACCGAGAGTAGTACGTGCTGCACCGTCGGTAACGCGGCGAGCCATTGCTCAGGATCCTTTTGTACCGCAATCAGTTTGGCCAACGCAGGCGCTAGGTCAACACGTTTGCCGTCAATATCCACACCGAGCGACAGTCGATACCAGCCGTTTTCGTTACCGGGCGAAAGCTCTAGCGATGGCTCCGGAATATCTTCCATCGAGATCGGAAAACCTGCTTCAATCTCAATGGCAAAGCCAGCCATTTGTGCGTCCGCAAGCACGGTTGGACCTCGACCCGACCAATCATGGTCAGGCAAGCCCCACAGCGATTCCCGAAGCGCTTTCACATCGCGCGCATAGGCCAGCGACGGTTCCACTCGATCTGCGGGATACAACAGTCGCGGCATCCGCATTTCCCAGCGCGACTCCACGCGCACGTTGCGCAAGCGTTGGCTCAGTACTTCGCGGCCAATGCGCTCTTGCTCGACGGCGTGCTCTAAGCCGTTGCGTTGAAACGGCAGCAGCTTGCCATCGGGGTAACGAAATAGCAGTTGCACCGCAGGAAACACCCGTCCCTGCATGCTCGAATTGCGGCCCCAACCCACGGAGACGTCAAACTCGATCAATGCAAAGCGAAGCACGGGCGAGGGCACCGCAATCGGTGCTTCAACGTCTGACACCGTGGGGCAACGTGGAATCGCAGTGAAATCCGGCAGTTCGCGAAGTGCATCGGCGACAAACGCCCAAGCGCTGTCGTCGTCGTCCGCAAGCGGTGGCAACGCAACCAGCCGTGCGAGCGTGCCAGCGGTCACGGCGGTGCGTAGCGGTCGCAACACATTGGCCGCAGCATCGGTCACCAACGGAGGATCAAGCGCGATGATGGGCAAACCTTGATCGACCACGCGTGTGGTGGGTTCGGCACGCAACGCAACGCGTGGCCCAAACGGGGTCGCCACTGGCCCCCAAAAGAGTCGCATGGGTTCCGCGTCAGACAGTGTAAGCGGCTGTCCAAGCGCTGGAATTTCGGCCGCCTTCAGCGCACGAGTGCGCGTCTCGGTATCGGTGAAGCCTTCCGGCGCGCACCACAGGCGACCCGTCGTTAGCGCCATATTCAAAAGTTGCGTACCTATGATGCCGCTCAACAGCAAAATGGGCCGCGACGATTGCAAACCAATCGTCGCCGACATCATGCGCAAAATGGGTTCATCCTCTGGGGCCACATACGCTGGCACCGCGTGTCCGTGATGAATCCAACTCAGCGACGCCGCTTGTACGTTGAGTTTTGTCTCGCCACCCTTGAGCCGTCGCGCCTTCGCGATTGTGATTTCACCCACGTCTGTCAGTAGGTAGGCCACGAATTCGTTGGCGGGTTTGGCGTCTGTTTCGGCAGCGCTGTCGCGGCGTTGGACCGGATCAAAGCCCGCTCGCAGCCACTTCGACAAATCTGGTGCAAGGCCTGTCCGAAGCGTCGTCGACGCGCCCGCCACAGGTGTTTGCACCTGCTCCGGCTGGCTCATGCCTTCACCGATAGGTTCAGCCGCTGCGCCGGTTAGCGTGCCATTTTTCTGTGGTTGCAGCGTAGTCCACAAGTACGAGAGCGCCGCTGCGTGCTTGCAGTTGAGGCGAACCGGGCAGGTGCATTCAGCCGCGAAAATGTCGATGCCGAATTCAAAAAACTCCATCTCGACGGTGGTCGTGTACGGCTCGCTGTCGGTGCCGCGTACGGCTGCCACAAGATGCCACACGCGCTCTTCATCCATGTGCGCCGACTGAATGTGAATTCGCTTGTCGGTCACATAGCTGATGCCATTGCGAAAGCCTTGCTCGCCGAACTCCTTTTCAAGGTCGATACGAGCGCTCTGCAGATCAAGTGCGATGCGCTTAGCGCGGGAGGGCGTGGTCACGTCGATCTACCTTCGATGCGAATCAATGCGCCTCATCCCAATTCAAGCCAACGCCTACTTCTGCGACAAGCGGTACGCGCAATTTCGCCACACTGGTCATCTTTTCGGCAAGCGTAGGTTTGACGATTTCCAGTTCGTTTTCCGGCACTTCGAGCACCAATTCGTCATGCACTTGCATGATGAGTTTGCTCTTGAGGCCGGAGCTTGCAAGCCAAGCGTCCACCGCAATCATCGCGAGCTTTATCAAATCCGCTGCCGTGCCTTGCATGGGCGCGTTGATTGCCGCGCGCTCGGCACCTGCACGGCGTGGGCCGTTGCCGCCGTTGATGTCGGTGAGCGTGAGACGGCGGCCGAAAACCGTTTCAACGTAGCCGTTCGCACGCGCGGATTCGCGTGTTTGCTGCATGTATTCGGCCACGCCGGGATAGCGCGCGAAATATTTGTCGATGAACTGCTGCGCGGCGTTTCGCTCGATACCGAGCTGTGAGGCGAGTCCAAACGCACCCATGCCGTAGATCAGACCGAAGTTCACAGCCTTGGTGTAGCGGCGTTGTTCGCTCGTGATGTCTTCAATCGGAATGCCGAAAATATCCGCGGCCGTGGCTTTGTGAATATCGAGGCCTTTGGCAAAGGCGTCTAAAAGCGATGCATCTTGCGAAATATGCGCCATGATCCGCAGTTCGATCTGCGAATAGTCGGCAGACACAATCACGCTTCTCGGCGGCGCGATGAAGGCCTTGCGAATCTCGCGGCCCTGCGGCGTGCGCACGGGAATGTTTTGCAGATTTGGGTCGTTACTCGACAGGCGACCGGTGATCGCTGTAGCTTGGCCGTAATTGGTGTGAACGCGCCCAGTTGCCGCATTCACCATGCGCGGCAGTTTGTCGGTGTACGTGCTTTTAAGTTTCGAAAGCGAGCGATGCTCAAGCAACAGCTTTGGCAAAGGGAAATCTTCGGCGAGTTCCGTGAGCACCTCTTCGTCGGTAGACGGCTGCCCCGTTGCGGTTTTGCGTTTGACGGGAATGCCGAGTTTGCCAAACAAAATCTCACCGAGTTGCTTGGGCGAACCGAGATTAAACGGTTGGCCCGCGAGCTCGTATGCCTTTTGTTCCAGCGCGTTGATCTGCAATCCCAAGTCGTGCGATTGCCGCCCCAGCAGCGCCGCATCAACGAGCACGCCGTTGCGCTCGATGCGCACCAGCACTTCGCGCGTTGGAAGTTCCAGTGACTCGTAAACGTATTTGAGTTTTTCGTCGGCGGCTACATAGGGATAAATTGCCTGATGCAAACGCAGCGTGACGTCAGAGTCTTCCGCGCTGTACTCGCTCGCGCGTTCGATGTCCACTTCGTCGAAGCCAATTTGCTTCGCGCCTTTGCCCGCAACTTCCTCGAACTTGATAGTCTTCTCTTCAAGGAATCGCAGCGCCATCGAATCCATGTCGTGCGGCTTGTGGCTCTCCAACACATAGTCTTCGAGCAACGTGTCGTGCGCGATGCCGCGCACTTGAATGCCGTGATTCAAGAGCACATGCTCGTCGTATTTCGCGTTTTGTGCGAGCTTCTGTTTGCCCGCGTCTTCAAACCATGGCTTTAGTTTCGCGAGCGTCTCGGCGAGCGGTAATTGCTCGGGCACACCGGGGTAGCGGTGCATCAGCGGAATGTAGACCGCCTCAAACGGCGTCCACGCGAACGACAAACCGACAATCTGCGCGAGCATCGGTTCGAGCGACGTGGTTTCGGTGTCGAAGCAGGTGAGATCGGACGCGTTGATCGCGGCAATGACGGCGTCTAGCTCGTCGGTGGTGAAGATGGTTTTGTATTGGCGCGGCTTTTTCTCGGTTGCAATGATCGGCGCGGTGGGCGTGGCGGGCGAGGTTGCCTCAAGCAGATTCGCTTGCTGTGGCGCGGCTTGCTTGTTTTCCGCTGGGGCCACTGGTGCGCCACTCCGCAACTCATTAGCAAATCCCTTGAACTCAAATCGCTCAAAAAACGCGAGCAACGTTGCCGTTTCCGCCGCTGTGACGGCTAAACCGGCGGGCGCATAGGGCAATGTCAAATCGCATTTCACGGTGAGCAATTGCTTGCCCTTTGGCAGCCATTCGAGGGCATTGCGTAAGTTCTCGCCAACGACGCCAGTGATCTTTGCAGCGTTGGCGACGATAGCGTCTAAGGTGCCATATTCGGTGAGCCACTTCACGGCGGTTTTCGGACCCACTTTCGGTACGCCGGGTACGTTGTCCACGGTGTCGCCGATCAGCGTGAGGTAATCCAAAATCTGCGTCGGAAGCACACCGAATTTCGCCTGCACGCCGGGAATGTCCAGGAGCTCGTTCGACATCGTGTTCTTAAGTGTGATGTGCTCGCTCACGAGTTGCGCCAAATCTTTGTCGCCCGTGGAAATCACACATTCAATGTTCGCGGCTTCCGCCTGGCGGGCGAGGGTGCCGATTACGTCATCGGCTTCAACGCCACTCTCCATAATGAGCGGCCAACCGTAGGCTTTGATGATGTCATGCAGTGGCGCAATTTGCGGGCGCATGTCGTCGGGCATCGGCGAGCGATTCGCTTTGTACTCGGGATACCAATCGTCGCGAAAGGTTTTGCCCGGCGCGTCGAACACGACGGCGAAGTAATCGGGCTTCTCTTTGTCGACGAGAAGTCGCAGCATCGAGAGCACGCCGCGAATCGCGCCCGTGGGCTCGCCGGCCTTGGTGCGCAGATCTGGCAACCCGTGAAAGGCCCGGTAGAGATATGATGAGCCGTCAACCAGAACGAGCTTTTTACGAGATTCCGACATGACTGTTCACAATGAGAGCACTAAGGCAAAAGTTGAGCACTTGAAAAGTGCAATGAGCGCGACCGATTTAACGCCGGGACAAGAGGCGTGGCGAGCGTTGCAGATTATGTCGGAGTTCGTCTACGCCACGGAAAAACTTCGACCGGTCAAACCAGCGGTGTCGATCTTCGGTTCTGCGCGCATCAAAGAAGACAACCCTTGGTATGAGCGCACGGTGGGCATTGCGCGCCTGTTGTCGGATTCTGGCTTCAGCGTGATTTCGGGCGGCGGGCCGGGGATCATGGAGGCGGCCAACGTGGGCGCTTTTGCGGGAAAGAGCCTCTCGATTGGCCTGAACATTCAGCTGCCGCATGAGCAGCATGGCAACCCGTTTCAGGACATGGGGATTTCGTTCAAGTATTTTTTCAATCGCAAGCTTGCGTTCGTGCGCTCGTCTGCCGCGCTCGTGTGTATGCCCGGCGGCTTCGGTACTTTGGACGAGTTGACCGAGGCGCTGACGTTGATTCAAACTGGCAAAGCGCGCCGCATGCCGATCATTCTCGTGGGCAAAGAATTCTGGGGCGGGATGCACGACTGGATGCGCTCCACGCTGCTGCGCGACAAACTCATTTCGCCGGGTGACATTGAACTCATGCAAATTCTTGAAGAACCGCAGGAAATTGTGGATGTGATTTTTGATTCGTACGAACGCGAAGGTATCGCACCGACGAAACAACAGCGGCAGCAAATACTCGCTCTGTAAATTTCAGCTATCTGACAACAGCTTTTGTGCTCGAACGACCGCCTGGCGGTCGTTGCAGGCTGTTTTATATATAAGTCGATCAAGGCGCTCGATTGCGGAGACGTGACGACTGCGCGCGTGGCGAATACGAGTGAGGTTGTGGCGTCGATTGCTCGAAATGCCCGTGAAGCGAACGGCCGACAAGTTTCTCAGGCAATTCCTAGGCAAATTCGGTTCATCTGGCTATGCTTTGCTTTTTGGTACGTCTCAAAAAGCAATGAACAATTTTTTCGGGGGTGACGCCGTTTCTCGGCGTTGGATGGTTGCGCTTTTCGGCGTCAGTGCCCTAGCGTTTTTTCTCGTAACAACGCCGGCCGCAGCGCAGACTAGCCCGGAATCCAAAGGCGCAGCGCGGTCATCGGTCGCAGTCAATTTTGGCGAATCATTCGCGGTTCGCGACTTGCCGCCAGTAAAAATGGGTTTCTCGAAGAAGCGCCTCGCGACCGATCCGTACTACGAAGAAAAGAACGCGAGTAACAAAAAGCCTATCCGTACTTACGACGTAAACGCCATTGCAACGCCCGACGCCGCGCTATGGTCGGAGAGTGTGGCGCGATACGGTCGCGTTCCGAGCGCACCGGCCGGTCCGTCGGTGCAGTTCGACGGCATTTCTAGCGCCGACACGGTCACGCTCGGTCAAGGCTATTTGCCCCCGGACACGACGGGTGCCGTTGGTCCGACGCAATATGTGCAGGCCGTCAATTCCGCATTTCGCGTATGGGACAGAGCAGGCAATCCGCTGACTGCGCCGGCCACACTGAGCGCATTGTTCGCGACACTGCCCGGCGCATGCGCCACGACCAATGACGGCGACCCCATCGTGCTCTACGACCAACTCGCGGATCGTTGGCTCATCAGCCAGTTTTGCACCTTGGCCGACCCCAACAATCATCAGCTGATTGCGATTTCCAAAACAGGCGACGCGACAGGCGCATATTACCTCTACGACTTCGCGATGCCGAACAACAAGTTCAACGATTACCCGCACTTCGGCATGTGGCCCGACGGCTACTACATGACCGACAACCAATTCAACCAGGCGGGCACCGCGTTTCTGGGCGCTGGTGCTTTTGCGTTTAACCGCGCCAAAATGCTTGCGGGCGATCCGACGGCCAACTTCGTCTATTTCGACATGGACACGATTGTCCCCGGTGCAGGTGGCGTGCTGCCTGCGAGCGTCGACGGCTTCACCCCTCCGCCTGCGGGCGCGCCTGCACCGTTCGCCTACTTCGAGGCCAACGAATACGGCGACCCCGGTGATCGACTTCGCATCTTCGATTTTCACGCTGATTTCGTCACCCCTGCAAACTCAACTTTTACTGAGCGAACAGGCAGCCCGCTGACGGTCGCGGCGTTCGATCCTCGGGAACTGCCCGCCGGCTCACGCAACATCGTTCCACAGCCGGTGCAGGCAGCCAGCCGCTGGCTTGACGTGATTAGTGATCGGTTGATGTATCGGCTGGCCTATCGAAATTTAGGAGCCAGCGAAACGCTAATCGCCAATCATTCGGTCAACGCGGCTACCGCACCCGCGTTCCGAGCCGGTGTGCGCTTCTATCAACTTTCTCGAGCATCTGCCGCCGCACCGTTCACCATCACGGAGCAACAAACGTTCGACAACGGCGTAGCCGACACAGAGCACCGTTGGATGGCCAGCGCCGCAATCAATCATCAGGGCGACATTGCTGTTGGGTACAGCGTGTCGAGCGCGACGGTCTCGCCGTCGATCCGCTACGCCGCAAAGTTTGGTACAGACGCCGCCGGGAGCGGACTGGCGCAAGGCGAACAAACCATTCAAGTGGGGGCGGGTCAACAGACCAGCACCTCAGGTCGCTGGGGCGACTACAGCCAAATGTCGATTGATCCGGTGGACGATTGCACGTTCTGGTACACGCAAGAATATTATGCGGCGACCAGTGGCGGCGGCTGGCGCACCCACATCGCAAAATTTGCCCCGCGAGCCTGTACGACGTCGCCGCGCGGCACGATTAGCGGGACGATCACGAATTGTGCGACGGGGTTGCCCGCAGCCAACATCACTGTTTCGACTGCCACGGGTGGGTACTCTCGTGCCACCATTGCCGACGGTAGTTACAGCATTACGGTGGTGCCAGGCACATATACAGTGTCCGCGCAATCGCCCAGCTATGCCACGACGGCGTCCTCGCCCACGCTCACTGTGACCAACGGCGGAACGGCTACGTTTAGTGGATGCCTTACCGGCCGGCCGGTCATCCAAGCGGTGACGCCTGCCACAGTTGTCGCAGAGAACGCGGTGTTACTCAATGGCGCACCCGATCCCGGAGAGACACTGACGGTGTCGGTTCCGCTTCGCAACGTGGGTACGGGTGACGCATCCAATCTCGTTGCTACTTTGCAAGCCTCGGGAGGCGTAACCGCGCCTTCGGGACCACGAAACTATGGCACGGTGGTTGCAGGTGGTGCTTCGGTGTCGCGCCCGTTCACCTTTACCGCGACCGGCACTTGCGGAGCGAACATCACTCCAACGTTAGGTCTGCAGGATGGGGCTACGAACCTGGGAACCATTGCCTACGCGCTTCGCCTCGGCACAGTCAACGGCGTCACGTTTGCCAACCCTGCAGCCATCACTATCCCGAGTTTGGGGGCGGCTTCTCTCTATCCATCGTCGATTGTGGTGTCGGGATTTACCGGCACGGTGGGCAGGATCACGGTTAAGTTGAAAGGCTTCAGTCACACGTATCCACGTGATGTGGACATGCTGCTGGTAAGCCCGACTGGTCAAAAGATGATCATCTTCTCTGATGTCGGAGCGACGTCGGTGGCGGCTGTGAACGCGACGATCATCCTAGACGACGCGGCGGTGAATCTGCTACCCACAACCACGGGAATAGTGTCTGGTACGTTTAAGCCGACCAATGTGGGCGCGTCTGATGCCTTCGCTGGTGCGCCCGCCGCGCCTTACGCAAACGCCGCGCCGGGCGGCGCTGCAACGTTGCTTGGCACGTTTGGCACCACGCCTGCAGACGTCAACGGTACATGGAGCCTTTATGTGATTGACGATGAGACCGGAGACGCGGGCACGATTAACGGCGGTTGGGAAATCAGTATTACTCGAATTCCCGCTGACCTGTGCGCCATCCCGCGTGCGCTTGATGTGGACCTAAATGGGGCTTACGAAGCGCCATTCGATGGCCAGATGATTGTCCGCTACTTGCTTGGTGTTCGTGGCGCGGCGCTCACAGTCGGCTCTGTCGGTGCCGCGCCCACGCGCTCTGATCCAAACGTGGTTTTGACGCATCTCGACAACATTCGCCCGCTGCTTGACGTGGATGGCAACGGTCAGGTGGATCCGATGACCGACGGTCTCATGATCCTACGCTTCATGCTCGGCATGACCGGTGCGGCCATGACCCAAGGCGCGATTGGCACAAGCCCTACGCGAACAGTGTCGGAGATGACGACCTACATGCAAAACATCACGCCGGTCACGCCTGCACCGTAACATCGCGGCGTTTGATACCGCGCCAAACGGCGCGGTATGGCCTGCGGGCTATGGTTTAGTGTTCTGCTCGTTTGCGAGGTGAAACGTCCTCGCGATGGTCAAGGGTTGCCTTCGCGCAGCTGGAAATGCGACACTGCTCGTACCTATGATGAATGACGCCGCCAACGACATCACGCTCGCGCGCGAGCTTGCGAATGAAGCGGGTGCCTTGTTGGTCGCGCTGCGCGGTGCGAATACGCACCAAGGCACGGCGCTGGGCGACGTCGGTGACGCGCGCGCCAACGAATTTTTGTTGACACGTCTAGCTGCGCTGCGTCCGAACGATGCCGTCCTTTCCGAAGAGTCCGCCGATGACCGTTCACGGCTCAACGCTGAACGCGTCTGGATCGTTGATCCGCTGGACGGCACGCGTGAATACCGAGAAGGGCGCGACGATTGGGCGGTGCATGTAGCGCTCGTGTCGCGCGGCGTGGTGATTGCGGCTGCGGTATCCCAACCAGCGTGGGGCGATGTTTTCGATTCTGCCCCTGTGCAGTTACCGGAAGCGCAACAGCGCAGAATCGTCATCAGCCGTTCGCGCCCGCCCGCGTTTGCTGCGCGCATCGCGGAAGCCTTGAACGCTGAGTTGCAACCGATGGGCTCAGCAGGAGCCAAAGCGCTGGCTGTGGTGCGTGGTGAGGCGCTCGCCTACGTGCACGAAGGCGGGCTCAACGAATGGGATGCCGCCGCGCCAGCTGGCGTGGCGCTTGCACATGGCTTGCATGTGTCGGATTTGCGCGGCCGTCCGATTGTGTTTAATCAGGACGATGTCGTGTTGCACGGCGGATTCATCATCTGCCGGCCCGAGTGTACGGAGACGATTCTCAGGCACACGTAGCCTCGATGTAGCGCAGCGGAATCGAGGGAAACCGCCGATGTGTAGCCAACGTAGCGCGTCGATTCCGCTGCGCTGCATCGAAGCTACTAGCGCCGCGTCGGTTCGCGCGGTAACGCGTCACCTAAATCCGCAACCGCTCCACCACGCGTCCGGCCTGCAAATGTTCGCTGATGATCTCGTCCACGTCGGCTTCCGTTTCGTAGTGATACCAAACTTCCTCTGGATACACGACCATCACCGGTCCTTCGTCGCAGCGATCCAAACAACCCGCGTTGTTTACGCGAACGCGGCCTTGCCCCGCGAGACCCAAGCCTTTGACTTTTTTCTTCGCGTAATCACGCAGGTCACCGGCGCAGCGCTCGCCACACGAAGGTCGGCCATCGTCGCGCTCATTGGTACAAAAAAATACGTGGTGCTTGTAGTAACTCATAATTGCTAATCAACATTCATTCGCTTCAATAGTGTCAATTATGTCCGGCTCGCTCTCTCACCTCCGTGTTCTCGATCTCACGCGCGTCCTCGCTGGACCGTGGTGCACGCAAACGCTGGGCGATTTGGGGGCGGACGTGATCAAGGTGGAGCGCCCTGACACTGGCGACGACACCCGGGCGTGGGGCCCGTCATGGCTCGTCGATGGCGAGGGCAACGAGACGACCGATTCCGCGTATTTCTCCAGCTGCAATCGCAACAAACGCTCGCTCACGGTGGACATTTCGAAACCCGAAGGGCAAGCACTGCTGCGTGAACTCGCGGCGAAGTGCGACATCCTTGTCGAAAACTACAAACTTGGAGACTTAAAGCGCTACGGTCTTGACTATGCGTCGCTTGCCGCGATCAATCCGAAACTCGTTTACTGCTCAATCACAGCCTATGGCCAAGATGGCCCGTATGCGCATCGCCCCGGCTACGATTTGCTCTGCCAAGCCGAGGGCGGCCTCATGGCGATCAACGGCCATGCCGACGCCGACAAGGGCGGCCCCGGCGGCGGTCCCGTGAAGGTCGTCATCGCGGTGACCGACGTGCTCTCGGGCCTCAACGCCACCATCGCTATCCTCGCGGCCGTCGAAGCGCGCCACATCACGGGCAAAGGCCAGCACATCGACATCGCGCTGTTGGACACCATTGTGCAGTTTGGCGCGAATCAAATCGCCACCTATTTCATCACCGGCAAACAGCCGCAGCGCGTCGGCAACGCGCACGTAAACCTTGCGCCTTACCAGTCCTTCAAAACCGCCGATGGCTACATGATCGTCGGCGCGGGTAACGACGGTCAGTGGCGCAAACTGTGCGATGCCATGGGCTCGGCCGAGATGGCGTTCCGCCCGGAATATTTAGAGATGAAGGATCGCAACGCCAACCGCGCGAAACTCGTGGTGGATATGGAGGCGATTCTCACGCTGCAACCGACTCAGCACTGGTTAGACACCTTCGCAAGCCTCGGCATTCCGCATGCACCGATCAACACGTACGATCAGGTGTTCGCGCACCCACAAGTGCAGCATCGCGGACTGCGCTTCAGCCTAGATCGCCCGGACGACCAAGGGGGCGGTCGCGTAGAGATGGTGCAGAGCCCGATTCGCATGAGCGACACGCCGGTGACCTATCGGCACGCGCCGCCAACCAAAGGCTCAGCGACGGACGCGGTGTTGATGGAGGTGTTGGGGCGAAGCGCAGAGGGTGTGCGGGGGTTGAGGGAAAAGGGCGTGGTGTAGGCGTCCACCACTCGTGGGAAGTCGTAGGGTGGGTTTCAACCCACCACAAATTGATACACGGCAACGTCGACTGAAGCGTGACGGTTGCGCTCCAACCGTTCGCCCCCGGCCTTCGCCGGGGCAGGCTCTGAGCTTGTCGAAGGGTTTTATGAAATGAAGATCACTGTTTGCCACGAGCGCGCTCTGTGGCCGCGCGCGGCCAGTCACCTTTTTGCTTCGCCAAAAAGGTGACCCAAAAAGGCGACCCCGGGGATTCGCTGATTTCCTGTGGTGCTCGCGTCAGGCGGGCGTCGCACAAATCGCCCGATGGCGCGCTAACCGCGCGCGATGGGCTCATGGTGCGCCGCTTGGACCGCCTGACGCTCCGCTCCTCGGAGCGAATCCACGGGGACCCCGTTCGGGCGGATTCTTGATCGCTTCGCGATGAGGTTGCGGGAAGACGTGAGCTAGAGTTTGGGCTACGCTGAACACTTGCAGAGAATTGGGCCAACACTGGCGATAACTAATGACCGTCAAATTCAACATCCGACTGGCGAACGAAGCGGACGCTCGCGATATCGCGGTGATGTCGCGCGACACGATAGAGTTCGAGCTGCCGTGGGGATGGCGGGAAATCAAAGTACGTCATGCAATCGCAGACGGATCAACTAACGTGGCTGTAATTCGTGAAAAGGAAGGTCTCGCGGGATTTGGCGTGATGCGGTACGAGGACGAATCGGCCCACTTGTTGTTGTTTGCTGTTTCTCCAAAGCGCCGACGACAAGGTGTCGGAAGTGCGCTGTGGAGTTGGTTAGAACAGGTCGCTACGAGTGCCGGGATTAGCCACTTCCGCTGCGAAGTCAGAGCCGAGAACGTTGGCGCGATTGCGTTTTACAAGCAGCGCGGATTTCGCCCAGTCTCTGAAGTCGTTGGGATGTACCACGGCTACGTTGACGGCGTGCGGCTCGAAAAGGGAAGCCCGCTGTAGCCCCGATGCTCGCATCCGGGTTCCCGTGAACAGCGGCGGTTCGCGATCAATCCGCGTTATAGCTTTTTGCCGTTATCGACAGCCGTGAGGCGCTCACAGGTCATTTTGTACGTAAGTCGATAAGTGCAAAAAATAAGCGTAAACGTCGACCAGCTAGTCGCTCGCGCCATAAAGCTGTTAACTCGCTTCCAATCCGTTCCGAAAGCCATGCGGTTGCGGTGGCGGCTACACCGATTTCAACAAACCTGATTCTGCGCGCACCACAAACCGCCGTTCCACTTCGTGTGACGTCTCGGCGTCCGCGACCATGCGCGCCATCATGAGCGGCATCGCTGCGTCAACTGGCCAGCCGCTTGCGCTGGTGGTGCCGCGATACGGGCCGAGCCATTCGCGGCCGCCCAATTGCCGCCACGAGTCTGGCGCCACGTCGGGCAGCGCTGTTTCATCGGTTTGCCAGAGTCCGCGACCGTGGGTGCTTGATAGCTCAATGGGAATGACCGCGTCCGCCATGGCGTGGAACACGTAGCCTCGCGCTAACGCGTAGTTTTCTACGATGAGTGATTCAGGATCGCGCAGCTCGCCGCATTCAGTTTCTAACCATCGGCATAGCGCAATGCGCCCTGCGTCGGTGTGGCCGAGGTCGGTTTGCCGCGTGGTCATCTTCGCGTATTTGTCCGCCATGCGATCAAACGCGCGCGGGCCGATGCAACCGTTGATTCCAAGCTCGGGCCGTAGATTCAGGTAGTACTTCACTGTGACCTCAAGCGTTTCGATCACACCGTCGTGACGCAGTAACACCACGTCAAATTCGCCGACGGTTCGATTGCCGCTGCGCACGACTAACCCGCGCGTCGCGGCGCGCACGTCGGGCCGAGCAGCTTGCCAAAACAATACGTATTTCTCGAACGTATGACCGAGTGGAGTCGGCACCGTTGGGTCACCTAACGCGGCGTGCAGCGCGTCGGGTTTTTCGTCGAGCGCGCGCAGCCAATTCGTGCAGCGAGTCAGCTCACGCGTTGACCATTTGTCGTTGCGCAATTTTCCTTGCCACGCGGCGTTGCTCGCCTCAAATAGCGAAGGCGAGCCCATCGCCCATGCGAGGCGGCGCACATCGGCATCGCGAAGTGAGGCGAGCAGCGGCGCTAAATTTTTCTCAGTCATCAAGCGCAATTTCGCAGCGAACTTGTGGGAGCGGCCTTGGCCGCGATGGATTGGTCGCAAACGCGAATCGCGGCCAAGGCCGCTCCCACAGGGCGATGCAATTTCAAAGCGATTAAACCGCCAACACGCGCTTCAAAAACACCGCGATGTCGTCAATCTCTTCGGCGCACACCGAGTGCGGCATGCCGTATTCGTGCCATTCAATTTTGTAGCCGTGCGTTTCCATGCGTGCCTTGGACAGCTTCGCGAGTTGCATTGGAATCACCGGGTCCATCGTGCCGTGCGCCATGAAAATCGGCAGATCGCGATTCGCTGTCGACGCTTCAACGCCCAGCGATTCAGCGCACGCAAGATAAGTGGAAAGCGCCATGATGCCCGCGAGGCGCTCTGGGTGGCGCAAACCCGTTTGCAGCGCGATCACACCGCCTTGCGAGAAACCTGCGAGCACGATGCGGTTCGCTGCGATGCCGTTAGTGCGTTGATCGGCGATGAGCTCGGTGATCGACGCTTGACTGCGGCGCACGCCGGTTTCGTCTGCGCGTTTGTCAATCTCGGCAGAAGCAATGTCGTACCACGCACGCATCACGTAGCCGCCATTGATCGTCACCGGCATCGTCGGTGCGTTCGGAAAAACGAAACGCACGCTGTGATCACGCGGCAGGCCCAACTCAGGGATGATGGGAACGAAGTCGTTGCCATCGGCACCGAGGCCATGCATCCAGATAACGCAGGCGGTGGCGGGGGAGG
>JBEBJR010000014.1:0-111462 GCA_040079845.1 Casimicrobium sp.
GCCTGCTGCCCCCCCGTTTCCTCCCATGCCGCCACCGCCCTCGCCGCGTGCAGCCCCGCCACGACCGCCAACAGCCACGTTTCCCGTAAATGTGACGTTATCAAGCTTGACGCTCGCTGCGCGGCCAACCAGCAATGCGGCACCAAGGCCAGCGCCACCTCCACCCCCAGTACCGCCAGCAGCTCGAGTGTTTACTATCGTCAGGTCGCGCACGGACACCTGTCCGTCATGCACAAACAACGCGCGATGCAACCCAACTCCGTCGACAGTCGCGCCGTTACCTTGTAACGAGATGACCGAATACGACACCGCAAAGGCTGGTAAATCGGCTGCCAAGTGAATGACAGGCAATCCAGGCGCAATCACGATTTCGTGATGCCGCTCAGGCGATTGAAACTGACCAACGATCGCGTGCCGTAAGGTGTTTGTCGGGCCAGACGGATCCGGGAACACGCCATCCGGCCCAACGTGATCAGCGCTTGATGAAACTAAAAAAGTTGCCGCCGAAACTAAGCCTGTTAGCAGGACGTTCGCGAGCCCCCCGAAGAGCAATATCTTGTGAGCTAACTTTGAAAATTTTAGGCTGTGCATCGATTGCTGAAAAAGTTTGCGGCCAAGGGGGCGATATTCTGGCGCCAAGGGCGCTTTCGTGAATACGCGCGATCTGCTATTGCAATTATCTGCCGGCTACTCGCGCGCTTGCGCCGTGCGTTTGCAAGCGGCATTGTGGTACGCCGTATCTCTACCTACCGCCCACCCGCCACATCCAGCACCGATCCGGTCGTGTAGCTCGAATCGTCGGATAGCAGCCAAAGAATGGCTTGCGCAACTTCCAACGCCGTTCCGCCACGTTGCATGGGGACGTGCGGTGCCATTTGCGCGACGCGGTCGGGAACGCCGCCGCTGGCATGGATGTCGGTGTCGATGATGCCGGGGCGGACGGCGTTGACACGGATGCCTTCGGTGGCGACTTCTTTAGCGAGACCCACGGTGAAACTGTCGATCGCGCCTTTGCTGGCGGCATAGTCAACGTATTGTCCCGGCGCACCCAAGCGCGCTGCGGCGCTGGTGAGATTGACGATGCCTCCACCGTTGCCACCGAGGCGCGTACTCATTCGGAGCACTGCTTCTCGGGCGCAGAGAAAGCTGCCAAGCACGTTGACGTCGAGCATTCGCCGCAATCTTGTGACGGTCATCGCGTCAACGCGGGAAGCAAGGTCAACCACGCCCGCGTTGTTGACCAACGCGGTCAGTCGGCCCAGCTCGCTATCAACGCGAGCAAACATGGCGAGCACTGCGGCTTCGTCGGACACGTCGGCTTGCACGCTGATGGCTTTACCGCCGCTGGCGCGGATCTCTGCCACAACTGACTCTGCGGCATTAGCGTTGCCGTTGTAATTCACCGCAACCGCATAGCCGTGCTTCGCGGCAAGCAACGCCACCGCAGCGCCAATACCGCGGCTGCCGCCGGTGACCAACAGAACGCCGTTCATGCGTCGAGTCGCTTACTTTTTCTTTGCCGCCGCCACTTCCATGGCCAACTCCGCCCCAGACTTATAGTGGGCTACGCGGTTGATCGTGGTGCGAAGTGTGCGCTGCGTGAAGGCGTTGCTGCCTTTGACTTCCTCGTTCCAATATTTGTTGGCCAACGCGATGTTCTTAGGCGTGTCGAGCAAAAACGCGTCGCGTGAGCCCGCACCGCCAAAGATGTAGAGTTTGCCGTCGACCATGCGCCACGTATCAGCGTCGCCGCCCCACGGAATGCCATAAACGATGCCGTTGGCACAGTAGCCGCCGTATTGCGGCAGGTATTTCGCGGGCTCTTTGTCGAACAGCGCCTTGTGCTCAGCTGACGAGAAGTAGAAGGTCACGTTTTCATACGTGCTCTTAATCGTGGGATTGCCCTGCACGTCCTTGTTCATCGTGAAATAGGCGACCACGTCCGCCCCTTTCATAAGCACACGCTCATTGCCGTCGATCGCGTGTGCATTGACGGGTGAGAAGGCACCACCGGGGCTTTGGGTGACGAGCGGAGCGCAACCGGCGAGTGCGAGCGCGATGCCAACGGTGGCGACAGAAAGAAATCTGGTCATGGCTTACTCCTAATGATGCGTGGATTGTAGGTCGTGGCAGCCGCCTAACACCTTACGCGTGCGGCAGCCGCAGGACGACTAAATCGTTCAATGATGCACAACTTGACAGGAACGGCCGCTAAACTGCCTTCGGCATACAGCAAAGTTTTGCACTAACAGGAGGATTTCAAATGAACATTCGTAGTTTCGTTCGCCATGCGAGCGTCATCGGGGCCGTGGCCTTGTCGGGCATGGCTCTCGCCGTGGACAACCTTAAAGTCATGATTCCTGCAAACCCCGGCGGCGGCTGGGATTCGACGGGTCGTGCGTTGGTGGCGGCGATGCAGTCGGCGGGCACCGTGAAAAACGTGCAGATGGACAACAAGGGCGGTGCCGCAGGCACCATCGGACTTGCGCAGTTCATCAACACCAGCAAGGGCGACCCCAATGCGATCATGATCGGCGGCATGGTGATGGTCGGTGGCATCATTCAGAACAAATCGGCCGTCGATTTGACGATGGTCACGCCCTTGGCTCGCTTAACCGAGGAATACTTGGTGATCGTGGTGCCTGCCAGCTCGCCACACAAATCAATCAAGGATTTGGTCGCGGCTTTCAAGGCCAATCCAGGCAGCGTTTCGTGGGGCGGTGGCAGCGCCGGTGGCACCGATCACATCCTCGCTGGCTTCATCGCGAAGGCCTCAGGGATTGATGCCGCCAAAGTCAACTACGTTCCGTTCAAGGGCGGTGGAGAAGCGGTTGCAGCGATCATCGGCGGGCACGTGACGGCGGGTATCTCCGGCGTGAGCGAATTTGCGCAACATATTCAGTCGGGCAAGATGCGCGCACTGGCTGTGAGCAGCCCGAAAGCACAAGCAGGCATTCCGACACTCAAAGATCAGGGCATCGACGTAGTGTTGGGCAATTGGCGCGGCGTGTTCGGCGCACCCGGCATCGCGACGGCACAGCGAAACGAGCTTATCAAGGCGATCGAAGCGGGCGTGAAGAGCAAATCGTGGGAAGACGCCCTCAAGAAAAATGAGTGGATGAATACTTGGCAGTCTGGCGACGAATACAAAAATTACGTCGACACCGAAATCAAGCGCATCGGTGAAATCTTGGCCGGACTCGGACTCGGCAAGAAGTAACGGCTCGCGCAACTCGGAATGGCAGCGGGCGGCGAACGCCCGCCTCCACACCTCCGGTTCGTAGCCCTACTTTGACGCACTCACACGCCCATGAAGACCATTCATAAAGGCCAATTGGCCGTCGCACTGGGCGTTGCAGCGCTCGGCATTGCAATCCTCGCTGGCGCATGGTTCATTCCAGATGCCGCTGGCTATTCCACCGTCGGTCCTGCCGCCATCCCTCGGCTCGTCGGAGTCGGCTTGCTGGTCGCGGCAGCAGCACTGCTTTGGGAAGTGCTGCGCAGCGGGTTCCGGCACCACGACGAAGCTGCGGAACAGGCGTTACCCACAGATTGGGCCGCATTCATCTGGATCAGCGTTGCGATTTTGACCTACGGTTTGCTGATTGAGCGCGCGGGCTTCATCGTCTCTTCGGTACTGCTCTACGTACTTACCGCCGTAGGCTTCGGTAGCCGTCGCTGGCTGCTCAATGCTGGCATTGGCGCCGTGATCGCGGTGATTATTTACGTCGCATTTCAGCGTGGCCTCGGGCTTTCATTGCCGCCGGGTATTTTTAAGGGGCTGCTCTAATGGAAGTCTGGAACCTGTTGCTGCAAGGCTTTGGCGTAGCGCTACAGCCTATCAACTTAGGGTGGGCGCTCGCGGGCGTCACGCTAGGCACCGTCGTTGGCGTACTGCCCGGACTGGGTCCAGCAGTGTCTATCGCGCTGCTGTTGCCTTTGACCACCAAAATTGAGCCCGCAGGCGCGCTCATTATGTTTGCTGGCATTTATTACGGTGCCATGTATGGCGGTTCAACGACCTCCATTTTGCTGAACACACCCGGCGAGTCTGCGACCATCGTGACTGCGATGGAAGGCAACCAAATGGCAAAGCGTGGACGCGCTGGCCCGGCCTTGTGCACCGCCGCAGTGGGTTCGTTTGTTGCAGGCACCATTGCCACGGTGCTCCTCACGGTGCTCGCGCCGCAGGTAGTCGATTTGGCCATTCGCTTCGGTCCGCCCGAGTATTTCGCGTTGATGATGCTCGCGTTTATTACGGTCTCGGCGGTGCTCGGCAATTCGCCGCTGCGGGGCCTCACGGCGCTATTCGTTGGTTTGGCCATCGGCATCGTTGGGATTGAAAATCAATCGGGTCAAGCGCGGTTTGTCTTTGGCATTCCGCAACTCGCTGACGGCATCGAAGTGGTCACCATCGCCGTGGGATTGTTTGCTGTCGGCGAAACGCTATATCTCGCGAGCAAGCTCAACAGCGCCGTTGACAAAATCGAAACGGTCAAGGGTTCGATCATGATGACGCGCGACGACTGGAAGCGCTCGTGGAAGCCATGGTTGCGTGGTACAGCCATTGGTTTCCCGATTGGCGCGATGCCCGCCGGTGGCGCAGAAATCCCAACTTTTCTCTCCTACGGCGTCGAAAAGAAGCTCGCGAAGAATCCAGAAGAATTCGGCAAAGGCGCGATTGAAGGCGTCGCGGGCCCGGAAGCAGCCAACAATGCGTCGTCGACGGGCGTGATGGTGCCGCTCCTGACCTTGGGGCTGCCGACTTCGGCGACGGCTGCAATTTTATTGGCTGCGTTTCAGCAATATGGCTTGCAACCCGGCCCGCTGCTGTTCGAAACCAACCCGGCGTTAGTCTGGGGCTTGATCGCCAGCTTTTATGTCGGCAATGTCATGTTGCTGGTGCTCAATCTTCCGCTTATCGGGATTTGGATCAAGCTTCTTGAAATCCCACGTCCTCAGTTATACGCGGGCATTCTCGTGTTCGCGGCAATGGGCGTATACGGCATGCGGCAATCGGCGTTCGACGTGTTTTTGCTCTACGTCATCGGCTGCATGGGGTTGTTGATGCGCCGCTATGACTTCCCCGCAGCGCCGGTGTTGATCGGCATGATTCTCGGGCCCTTAGCCGAGGAGCAAATGCGTCGCTCGCTGTCGATCAGTCAAGGCAATCCGCTGGTGTTTTTCGAACGACCGCTCAGTGGTTCGATTCTCGTCTTGGCCATCGCCATTTTGATAGGGCCATGGCTGTGGAAAACGCTGCGCAAGCGCAACAAGTAGCGTTGTAGAGATAGCGGGCCCACGCGAGCGCGTGCCCGCGCAACTACGCCGCGGCCCCCAGCGCCGCCGCGATGCGCGTCATGAAATTCGGCGCTTGCGTCGAATCAAGCCAACGCACAACAATCACGGCATCATGCGCTGGCTCAATCCATGTGTAATGCCCTCCCGCGCCAACCATAAAGCTCGCTTGTTTTGACGCACCGGGAAATTGCGTGCCATCGGTGTTGAGCCACATCAGACGACCATAAAACGGCGCGATGGCGCAGGGCTGCGACATACGTGCAACCCAGGCGCGCGGCACGATCTGCGCTCCGTTGTGGCTGCCGCCGCTCAACACAAGCTGCCCGACCCGCGCCTGATCGCGCGCGCTAATCGACACGCCACCGCCCCAGTGCGTTCCGCCCGGCACACTTTGCACTTTGCACAGCGCGCCCGACGCATCCACGATGTTCGTCCACGCATCGTCGTAACCTTCCCAACGAAACCCATCCCCACCACCTAGGGGTTTCAGAATCGATTCGAGAAAGACTTCAGGCAACGGCTGTTCGAACAAATGCAGCAACGCCAGCGAGAGTTGATTGATGCGCACATCGTTGTATTCCCAATACGACCCCGGCGCGTGCAGCGGTCGTGCATCGCCCTTCACACCCATCACAGGACGTGGGTCGTGCGACACCACGCGATACCGATCCACGGTGTCGGGTAGTCCGAAACAAGCCCCTTCCCACTCGCTCGTTTGCTCTAGCAAATGCGCCCACGTAATAGCCTGGTTGTGAGTGGAATCGAAACCAATGCCCGGCACACGCTTGACAACGGCTTCGTCCGCGTCGGGCAACAAGCCACGCAGCTGCGCCACGCCCGCAAGCAATGCGAGATACGTTTTCGCGACGCTAAAGGTTTGGTCCGCACGATCAGGCTCGCCCCACGCGGCGATCTCTTTGCCCTGTCGCATCACGACGCCCGAAACGCCGCCGCGAGCATGTAGCGGTCCACGCAACACATTCCACGGCACCGGATCGCCGTGGTGCACGCCAAACGGCGCCTGCCCCGGCGCTGGCGTCGCCTTCGGGTCACGCGGCCAAGCGGTTTCGTGAGCGGTTGCGAATTGGATGGCGTCGGCGAAAGCATTCATGGTGCGCATTGTGCCGCGTGGCCACCGTGCGCGCGGGTCAGCGTGTCGGAAGCAGCGCCTCCACGGCCGACCCAAGCGCTAACAATGCATGATCGCCGCCGTGTCGTCCGACCAATTGCAAACCAACCGGGGCATCGCCTTGGTTGTGGCAAGGCAACGTGAGCGCGCAGCCGTCCATCAAGTTCACCCACGACGTGTTGCGCAGGATGAGTTGGTTTTTCGCGAAGAACAATGCGTCGTCGGCCACTAATGGTGCTATCTCTGGCGGAATGCAGGCAACGGTGGGCGTGATGATGGCGTCGAAGCCACCGTGACCATCAGCGCCAGTAAACACATCGTGCATACGATGTTTCCAAAGCCGCAAATACGCGAGCGCCTGTGAGACCTCCGCGCGCGTCACGTCGGCGTGCATCTGAATGCGCTTCCACACGCGCGGGTCGTAGCCTTCGCCGTTCACGTTGATGTTCGCCGCGTGCCAATCACAGGTTTCCGCCACGCGGCCCATGATCCGCTCTTCTGGCGGCGCGGCGGCATCGCGGAAAAGACTTTCCAGCGGTTCACACAGCGCGTCGACAACCGTTGCGCCAGCGCTGCGCAGCTGGTCGATGGCTCGTTTAGTGGCGAGCGCCACCTCTGGATCAAGGTTGCTCAATAACGTGCCGAGCGGGTTCAAGAGCCGCACTCGCTTCATGGGCTTCGGTGTGCGCTCGTGATAAATCTCGTTGGCGAGCACCGCGTCGATCCGTGCGCAACACTCCACCGAGTTCGCAATCGGCCCGACCGAATCGTGCAAAAACGACAGCGGAATCGCGCCGTTCACCGGCACCCGATAGGCCGTGGGTTTGAAGCCTACTACGCCGTTGAACGCCGCCGGCAAGCGCACGCTGCCGCCGGTGTCCGAACCCAGCGCAGCGACCGCCATGCCGGCGGCCACCGCCACGCCACCGCCGCTCGACGAACCGCCGGGCGCGCGCCCGCCACCGTCCGCCGTACGGCCCCACACGCTTCGCGGTGTGCCGAAATGTGGGTTGATGCCGATGCCCGAAAACGCAAACTCCACCATGTTGTTGCGGCCCAAGATAATTGCGCCCGCTTCACGCAGGCGCGCCACGGCGGGGCAGTCCGACGTTGCCGGCGGGCGTGAGCGGAGCACCGTGGAGCCCGCGCCGGTCACTTCGCCCGCAACATCAAACAAATCTTTGATCGAGATGGTCACACCATCAAGCGCGCGCGAATTCGCTTCGCGCATGCGCGTGTCGGATTCGGTGGCTGCGGCACGCGCAGCGCTCTCGTTGAGCGATAAAAACGCGCGCACGCCCTCGCCCGTTGAGTCGTTCACGCGCGCGATGTTCCGCTCGACCAATGCGCTCGCGGTGTCCGCGCCGAGAAGATATTGGCCGCGTAGATGTTTGATGGTTTCCATGAAGAGGTGCTGTGCCGGTTACGTTTGTTTGCATTATGCGTGTGTCGGTGAATTGCGTTGCCGGTTACATTTCGACGGATGAAAATTCGCAGCATCCTCCTCTCTGCCTTCACTTCCTTCGTCGTGTGGCTCGTCACAGCGATGCCAGCGTTCGCGGCACCGCAGGTGATCGATGTGGAATGGAAAGACGCGAATCGTGATCGCGCGCTGCCGATGAAAATTCGCGTACCTGAAGGCGCGGAAAACGTGCCGCTGGTGATTTTTTCGCACGGGCTGGGCGGTTCGCGCGAAGGCGGAAAAGCGTGGGGCGAGCATTGGTCAGCAAACGGCTATCTGGTGATCCATCTGCAACATCCGGGCAGCGACGACGCGTTGTGGCGCGGGCCGGGTGAAGGCGCACCGAAGCAGCGCCTTGCGCGCGGCGCGACCGCAGAGCAACTCCTCGGGCGCGTCGATGATGTGCGTTTTGTGCTCGATGAAATTTCGCGCTTGCGAACGAAAGCGGATGCACCTGCATGGGTCCAGCGCGTAGATCTCGCGCGCATCGCGATGACTGGCCACAGTTTCGGTGCGCTCACCGCGATGTCGCTCGCGGGCGTGCGCTACCCCGGCCCGATCAAATCGCTCGCCGAGCCACGCATCAAAGCGTTCATCGCGTTTAGCCCATCAGTACAAGGCTTGAAGCGCAGTTGGCCCGAGCGTTACGGCGAAATGGCGCGACCATTTCTGAGTGTGACTGGAACGATCGACGGTGACGTGATGAGCACCGGCTCCAACGCAAAAAACCGCGCGGCGCTGTTCGACGCGCAGCCTGTTGGCGATAAATTTCGCGTGATTTTTGAAGGTGGCGACCATGCCGTGTTCGGCGGCGGCAATTGGCGCGACGGCGCATGGATGAGTGCCGTCACGGGCGACAGCAAAAACGTCACCGATGTCGCCACCGCCGCAGTCATTCGCGATCACACGCAACGCATCACGTTGCAATTTCTAGATGCGTATCTGAAAGGTGACGCCAAGGCCAAAGCCTGGCTCGGCAACGACGCGGCCAAGACGTTGGGCAACGCCGGTGAGTGGAGCGCGAAGTAGCGTTTCGTGAATTGTGCTTTCGCCCTATAGCTTTTCAGCGTTAGCGACCGCTGGTCGGTCGTTTCAAGGCTTTTTATCTGTTAGTCGATATATAACAAATATTAGCTGCTTTGACCGCCTGCCGGTCGTTTCACACGAAAAGCTATAGCCATATCTCGCAAAAAAAGGCGCGTCGCTCAGCCCAGCACCACTCGAAACTTCGCCAACGCGTCGCGCGTTTGCGCCTCCGCCAAGCGAATCAAAGTCTCGCGATACTCGCGCGACGCTCCGGCGTAATACGGCGTTCGCACGCGGAGCAGAAAGTCCGCCTCCTTCGCCTCGGCATCAATGATCACGCGGCGCTCTGCATCGCGCTTACGCCAGGACTCCGGCGCGCGCTCCGGCGTGTCCTCGAGAAATGCCGATACGTCGACCGCGACCACGCGCGTCGCGCCCAACTGCCGTGCAATGCGAATGGGCACCGGCGAAACCATATCGCCATCCTCATAGGTGACGCTGCCAATCGGCGTCGGCAAAAACATCGACGGCAGCGCGGCGGAGGCGCGCACTGCCGCACCCGTGTTGCCGCTGGTGAACGCAACGAGTTCAGGCTTCCCAAGCACCGCAGCCACCGCGCAAAAGCGACGAGGCAACTGCTCGATCACACAATCATTCACGGCCGTATTCACGAAGTTTTGCAGCGCTCGGCCAATCAAGCGATTGGGCTGCATCAGCGCCGGATCCGCAATGTCGGTCAGGCCCAAATCCAGCGCGCGTCGCTCGATCTCAGTCGCCGCGATTTTCGAGGCGTACAGCGCGCCTGCGATCGCACCCGCACTCGAACCCACGACCAATGTCGGCTCAATGCCCGCCGCTTCGAGCACCTTGAGCACGCCGATATGCGCAAAGCCGCGCGGCCCGCCGCTGCCCAACACCAACGCGGTTCGCTCTCGGCCTTCGGGCCATTGAACAGGCGCGAAACGCGGCATCGCAGACGGCGGATAGCCGGGGTCAAATTCGGCGCAACCGCCGAGCGCGGCCAACGCGGGCAACGACGACACCGCACCGATGCGCTTGAGCGCAACGCGTCGTGTGATCGTTGCCGTGTCGCGCATCAGTCCTTAGCTCCGAGCGCCTTCGCGCGCTGCACTTGCGCTTGCAAATCGGCCGCATTAGGTGGCGCGTTCAGCCAGCCTTGTAGGTTCGCGAGCGAGAGCTCAGTCAACGCGTGAATCAGCGATTCATGATCGTTGAGCGCGGGAATGTAGTCGTACTGCGCGCCGCCCGCATGAAGGAAAGTCTCTTTGCCTTCCATCGCGATTTCTTCGAGCGTCTCCAAACAATCCGCAGGAAAGCCGGGGCACACCACATGCAAGCGCTTCACGCCCTGCGCGGGCAGCGCCTTCAGCGTCGCCTCGGTGTAAGGCTGCAACCACTCGGCCTTGCCGAAACGCGACTGAAACGTCATGACCCATTGCGACTCGGTAAGCCCCAACTCACGCGCCAACAAACGCGCCGTGACATGGCACAAGCAGTGATACGGATCGCCCTTGAGCAAACTAAATTTCGGCACGCCGTGAAAGCTCATCAAAAGCTTATCCGGACGGCCGTGCTTGCCCCAAAAATCAGTAATGCGACCGGCCAGCGCCTTGATGTAATTTGGGTCTTCGTGCCACGAAGTGATGGTGCGCAGCGCGGGCATGTAGCGCTCTTTCGAGAGCGCGCGAAACACTTCGTCGCAGGCCGTGGCCGTGGTGCTCGCCGCATACTGCGGATACATCGGCAACACCAAAATACGGTCGCAATTTTCGGCTTTGAGTTTGGCTAATGCACTCGCAATGCTCGGGTTGCCGTAGCGCATGCCCACTTCAATTTTCACCAGATCCGACGGCAACCCCAACGCACGAATTTTCTCGCCAAGCGCACCGCGCAAATACTGCGCCTGCCGCTGCGTCCACACCAACAACGGCGAACCGTCGCTCGTCCAAACGCTCGCATATTTCTTCGCACTTTTCGCCGGACGCGTGCGCAAAATAATGCCGTGCAAAATCACCTTCCACACCAACGGCGGAATTTCAACTACGCGGCGGTCGCTTAGAAATTGCGCGAGATAACGCCGCACGGCAGAGGCCGTCGGCGCGTCAGGCGTGCCCAGGTTCGTGAGCAAGATGCCAACGCGAGGTGCGCGGCCGTGGGCGGGGGAAGGGGGCGGTGATGCGGTCATACGGCTTGATTGTAGGAGCGAACGTCGACAGCACGAACAGCGGGCTTAGACCAAACCGTTCGCCCTGACCGCCGGCGATCCTAATGCAGTGCGACGTCAATGGCGCACTACGCTTCCCGTCGAAGTCGGGTAGCAACGAAAATTGTGACGGGCGCAGGACGCCCGTCGCGTAGATCACCTAACGCGACGATCTGCGCAAAGTAAAGAACCCGCCGATTCCGAAGATCAAAGTTGCCAAAAACAGCAGTGCTAGAGTACCGAGACCGGGGACGCCGGTTGCGACGGATGGAAACGCTCCCCCCCAGATGTGCGCTTCGTATACGTCCGGTCCGAGCGTCCATGTGCCGACGAAGCACTGCTCCCCAGGGCCGCGCGTCAATGTCATGGGAACGTTGCCGGCCGTGTCGCTACCAATCAATTGACTGAAATTACTCGTTTGCGTGAAAGCGTACGCGGCGGTACCAATGCACGTGTTGTTAGACACCCCCGTGCCGGTCATGGTGATCGAACCATCGGCAGCGTCCGCAAGCGTGCCGTCGGTAAATTCGATACCGATGCACGGTGCAGAAGGGCCGGCGGTCGCTCGCCAATGAATATTCAAAGTGTTTGCGACGCTTTGGCAATACGCCGCGTTGTATGCGGCAGTTGCCTGTGTCGCGCAGAGAGATACCAGAAGCGCTACCGCAAATTTGTGCGCCCGGCTTCGTTTGGTTTCCAGCATGTTGGTATTCCTCAAAAATTTTTAATCGATTGAATTGAACCGCTTACTGCATCGCACGGGATCAACTAGACGGTAGCCTGCATTTATGACACGGCTATAAGACCAAGGCAATCGTAAGGTGTCAAGTTCCCGCAATGCCCTGCATAGTGTCGCGTGTGCGGCACCAACTACGTATCAACTCTCCCCCATCTCCCGCTGCAAAGCCGAAGACAGAAGTTTCGCCGTCAGGTCGACGATGGGAATCACACGGTCGTAGGCCATGCGCGTTGGACCGATCACGCCTAGGGTGCCGACGATTTGGCCGTTGACTTGATACGGTGCGGTGACGAGTGAAAACTCGTCGAGCGGCACGACTTGCGATTCGCCGCCGATGAATATCTGCACACCATCGGCTTTGTTTGCCATGTCGAACAAATGTAAGAGTTGCGTACGTTGCTCGAACAAATCGAAGAGCTTCCGCAGGCTGTCCATGCTGCCCGACAAGTCTTGCGAATGCAGCAAACGGCGCTCGCCGGAGACGATCAATTCGTCGCTTGACTGCGCGACTTCGCCGCCGGCTTCAACCGCAACGGTCATCAAACCGACCATGTCTTCACGCAGTCGCTTCAAGTCGTCGGTGAGCCGTGCACGCACTTGATCGAGCGGCAAGCCTGCGAAATTTTCGTTGAAGAAATTCGCCGCTTCAACGAGCTGAGAGTGCGTGTAATTTCGCTCGGCATGCAGCACGCGGTTTTGCACATCGCCATCGGGCGCGACGAGCACCATCAGCAGCCGCCGCTCGCTCAAGCGCACAAATTCAATGTGCCGAAACGCCGGCGGTTTATGCGGCGCGGCGACTACGCCCGCGAAAGACGACAAGTCGGAAAGCATGCGCGCCGCGGAGCTCACCAACTCTTGCGGCAACTGGCCGTGAATATGCGACTGCGCGTCGGTCAGATTGATTTGACGCGCTTGCGGCGACACCAGCAACGTGTCGACAAAATAGCGGTAGCCGCGCGGCGTCGGGATGCGCCCGGCCGACGTGTGCGGGCTGGTGATGAAGCCCAGCTCTTCGAGGTCGGCCATCACATTGCGAATGGTCGCGGGCGAGAGTTCGAGGCCGCTTTGCTTGGAAAGTGTGCGCGAGCCCACCGGTTCGCCATCGGCGATGTAGCGCTCAACGAGCGCGTTCAGCAGGATTCGTGATCTAGGGTCCAGCATGAGGCTGATTGTAAGGGTTGGGCGCTTCTACAAACCGCATTCATCCTGCCGCAAGAAGGCTGTGATTAAATCCACCCATGCCAAATGCCCTCGCTCCCTGCCACGTCGCCATTGCGGTGCGCCCGTCCGTTCGCGATGGCTTGCGCGAGGTTGCGCCCGAGTTGAGCGACGTCGTGTTTTCGGTGGCGAAGTTGCTGCAATCATTGGGCTACACGCCGGTGATCGAGGCGCAAAGTGCGAGCGAAGTCGATAACCCGCCGTGGCCACATTTGACGATCGCAGAAATCGGTGTGAACTGCGGGTTGGTGATTGCGTTGGGCGGCGACGGCACGTTCATCTCAATGGCGCGTCAACTCGCGCGCTACGACGTGCCGTTGGTGGGCGTGAACCAAGGCCGACTTGGTTTTTTGACCGACCTGTCGATGGCGAATTTGCACGTCACGCTGCCGCAAATCTTGGCCGGCGCGTATCGCGAAGAGCGGCGTGTGTTGCTGAGCACTACAAGCTCCGTCACCGACGACCAAGAATTTTTGGCTGTGAACGACGTGGTGGTTAATCGCGGCGCGGCGACCTCGCTGGTTGATCTTGAAATTTCGCTCAATGATCGCTTCGCGTACGGCTTCCGTTCGGACGGCGCGATTGTCGCCACACCGACAGGTTCCACGGCGTACGCGCTCTCGGCCGGTGGCCCAATCATGGCCCCGTTCGTGAATGCCTTCACCATCGTGCCGATTGCGCCGCACGCGTTGACCAACCGCCCGATTGTGGTGGCCGATGATTCAGAAATTCGCATAACCGTCGCCCGCGCGCGGGACGCATTGGCGAGTATTGATGGCCATCACAATATCGAACTCTCCGAGGGCGATTCGGTGGTGATCAAACGCGCGAGCGCCACGATGCGGCTGTGGCATCCGCTCGATTATGACTACTACCACACGCTGCGCGGCAAGCTCGGCTGGACCGAAACGCCCGAGGGTCTGACGCCACGCAAGGCCGCGCAAACAAGTTAACCGGTAACGACCTTCGCCCTGTGCTCAAGCAACTCTCCATCCGAAATTTTGTATTGATTGATCGCCTCGACATCGAGTTTGAGGCGGGCATGTGTGCGCTGACCGGCGAAACCGGCGCGGGCAAATCCATCGTGCTCGACGCGTTGGGTCTCGCGCTCGGTGCGCGTGCGGAGAGTGCGAACGTACGCGTTGGTGCGAAACAGGCGGACATCACGGCTGAGTTTGAAGTGGGCAACAATGCCGCCGCGAAAGCGTGGCTTGCAGCGCAGGCCGAGCCTGATGCGGACAACGTAGTGCTGCGTCGTGTGATCGATGCTGCGGGGAAAAGCCGCGCACAGATTAACGGCCGCCCGGCCTCCGTGACCGAGATGCGCGAACTCGGCGCGACGCTTCTTGAGCTGCATGCGCAGCACGAACATCAAGCGCTTTTACGGGGCGTTACACAACGTGGATTGCTGGATCGTTTTGCAGGTGCAGAAGGCGCTCTCGCCGACGTGCAGAGCGCGCACCGCAGCGCGGCGCAAGCCCGAGCCGCGCTTGCACACGCCCAAAGCGCCGCCGAGACGATTGCCAAAGAGCGAGCTGCGCTCGAAGCGGATTTGCAGGAACTGCGCGCGGCGAAACCGAGCGCCGAAGAATGGAGCGCCTTGACGCTTGAGCAAACTCGTTTGAGTCACAGTAAAGAATTGCTGCAAACGGTGGAGTCCTCACGCGCTGCGATTGCGGACGACGACGGCATCGGCGAATCGCTCGCGCAGTTGATGAGTGCCGTTACTGCGGCGGAGCGTATTGATCCCGCGCTCGCAGAAGCGCGGCAACTGATTGAGTCGGCCAGCGTGCAGCTCGATGAAGCGGCGCAAACGCTGCGTCATTACGCCGCCAAATTAAACATCGACCCCGAGCGTTTGCAGTCGACCGAAGCGCGCTTGTCGGCGCTCTTCATGCTCGCACGCAAACTGCGGGTACGGCCGGAAGACTTGGCGTCGCATTGGCAAAGTCTCGAAGAAAAATTGCAACAACTCGCCGCTGCGCAGGATATCGCAGCGCTCGAGCGCGAAGCTGAGCGTGCGCAGGCTGCGTTGCGCGACGAAGCCGCGAAACTCACCGCGTTGCGCACCAAAGCGGCGACCACATTGGCTGAAGCCGCCACCGCAGAGTTGCCAGACTTAGCGTTACCGAACGCCGCGTTCAGCGTAACGCTCGCGCCGTTGGCCACCATCGAATCGACTGGCGCAGAGTCCGTGGAATTTGCGTTTCGTTCGCACGCGAGTTTGCCGTTTGCGCCGCTGGCAAAGGTGGCGTCTGGCGGTGAGTTGGCGCGGGTGTCGCTCGCGATTTTGGTGGTATGCGGCGACGCCGCAGCGGTGCCGACCTTAGTGTTCGACGAGGTGGACGTGGGGGTCGGCGGAAGGGTGGCGGCTCAGGTCGGGCGCAAACTGCAAACGCTGGCCTCGGGTGCGGGCTCTACCAATGCAAGGCAGGTGCTCTGCGTGACGCATATGCCGCAGGTCGCCGCGCACGCTGATCATCATTTCACAGTTTCGCGCGACAACGCACAAAGCCCGACGACGCATGTGAACGTGTTGGGCAAGAAAGAGCGTTTGGCAGAAATTGCGCGCATGCTGGCCGGACACGAAGTTGGCGCGGCGACGGAAAAAATGGCGAAAGAATTGCTCGCGACTTCGGCGCGAGCTGTAGGCGCGGCATCTGCCGCGCTGAGGTAACCGGCGAGCGCGGCTGACGCCGCGCCTACATCCGGTCGTGCTTAGCGCAGCTGCTTCTTAACCACGGCCTAGCCGCGCGTAGTCTTCGGGACGAACTAAGCGTTCGCAGAACGGCACGGGGCGAAGCGTCGATCCTCCGCAAACGAACGTTCGGCACTGAAGAGTGCATTGTGGCGACATGGGCTGTGGGGCGCTACGTTTCCGACCCAACGCGCTGGACAAGTGTTGTTGATGCGTAGTAACGTATTCCCCGTCTGTCGGGGTGACAGGCTACTAAAGGGGGGTCTAAATGTTGTCAATACGTTCGCTTTTACAAGCCGCGGGTGCCGTGCTGGTTGCCGCTGCCCTAGTGCCAGCATCATCGATCGCCCAGGAGGCGAGCGGGACTGTCAGTATGTCGCAGACCGACATCATGAACGCGCGCTTGATCAAGCTAACAAGTGGTGTCTACATAGTGGAAACCGAGCCGCTGCGCTGGTCCATGATGCATCCGAATGTCGGCCCGAACATCACATACACCGAGGTCAAACGCAGCGAAACCGACATCTATCTCGCGCCGTCAAGCGCCGGCAGCCAGCAGTACGGCCCGTTGCTCGTGGACCTCGCTGCGAAGCAAATCTATTTAGGCCATACAAAGGGCCCCACAAACGGAGCTGGGTGGGGAGCCATTGAGCGCGCGTACCCGACTTCGGGTTATTCTGTCAGTCGAATCAACATGTATTGGGATAGCACGCCCGTCAGTCTGGATCTCAACGGAACCGACAATGTCGGCTGGAAGTTGACCACATACGAGTCAAACGGCCTCACCGAGATGGACTCTGGAATCCTCCCATCCAGCGAAGTTGCCCGCAACGCGCAGCATATTACGGTCACCAGAGGTGGCTCGGTGCTCACGATCAACCTCGAAACCAATCGCTGCTCCGTCGCCGGGGTTAACTGCCGGATTGCCAGCGTCCAACCTGTCTCCGGCCTCGAGGTGGGCCACGTCAAATACGGCACACTCAACAGCAACAACCAGTGGGTCGGGCTGAGCGGCATCACGCAAGTGTCGGCAAAAGCATGGCGGGAAGAGACCGCCAACGGCCCGATTGATTGGACCGAGAATCGCCGCAGCGCGCGTTCCATCACGCTAATGAATTCGAAAACAACCGATGGCCTGATCATCCCCATGGGGGCCGGCAGTGTCATCACAGACACCCCGGGGAATGCGACCAAGTTTCGCGTCGCTCACATACAGCGACAGTGGCCCGGCCAACTGGGCACCGTATTCCAGCCCGTCTCGCCGGGCGTCTCGCCGGGCTTTCAGATACAGAACAAGACGGATTACCCGGTACTGGTCACGCTTGAGCAGGTGGGTTGCCTGTATTACGGCATCGTGGAGCCCGGACAAGTATTCCAGCGCGACACCGGCGCCGTGTGGTTCACCATCAAGGCGTCGATGGCACCTGACCTGAAGGAGCCAACGGTCGAGTCGTGCATTCGCAAGCCAGCGATCTACGCGGCGACCATTGCAGTCGCTGGATTATCTGCCGCCGGAACGATGGGCATGGGCACGGCGCTGGTGGTGCCTGCGATGCTCGCGACCGCCGCCGGTCAGGGCGCTGCCATCACGACGCAGCAATATGTGCTCGCAAACGGTGCATCGGCAACGACCGCCTTGGGTGCCCGCGTTGGCGTCAGTACGCTAATGAATGGTGCGACGGTCGTTGGGCTCGCGCTGCTCTCGGGACAAGCCACCCCGCTTTTGGCCAACCAGGTGTTCGCACAGACCGCGTTGGGCGGTGCCGGTGGTGCCGCGTTCGTTGGTCTATCCGACGTCTACACCCGCTTGACGACGCAATCCCACATCGATGGCATTCAGGCGGAGATGACCCAGGAAGCCCGCGTCTTCGGCGCCTACGCCGGCTACCCGTGGCCTTGGAAGATGGCCGACCGTGTGATGCCGCGCTATGACATCACCGGCGGCCCGCGCATCAAGACGATGGCTGACGGCACTACCATCCTTGTGAAGCAACAAAAGGCGCTCACCATCACCAAGGTCAACTGACCGATTCTCGATGACCTGCAAGCAACACCGCCGCCGCTGGCTTCGAATTCTGACCACGACTGGCAGCTGCGCCGTGTTTGCCGCGCTCCCGGAGCCCACCACCGCATTTACGCCGGCGTCGGGCACGGCGCTACCGTTCGGTCTTCGGGCAGCGCCCGCGCAGGTACCAGCGCAAACGCCCCCGCCGGCCGCGCCGCCCTTGGGGCTACCAGCCGCCGTAACGCCGCGCGCAGCTGCGTCTACCGCACAGGCCAGACCTATTGCGCAGACGCCCAAGGGGCCGACGCAACTCATCGACCTGCCGCGCATGGAGAACCGCGCCATCGTCGAACTGATCAACTCGCTCATCACCCAACTCGAGATTGCCCACGATTACGCGCCCGCGAGCGAAGTGCAGCGAAAACTCATTGCGATCCCAGCCGCCGTGGTTGCGGTTGGCCCGACGCTCGTGCGCACTGATGCGCAGAAGAACACGCTGCTGATGCGCTTCGGGCACCTGCGCCGCCCCGGCCAGTTGCCTCAGCTCTGGGTACGAGGCATGGTGGCGCCGGACGCCGCAAGCATTAACCCCGACAGTGCGCTGATCGAGCCCGCGATCGTGGGTATCCTTGCATCACGCGACAAGAGCCAAACCGATATCCCGTTCGTCGACCTGAGTTCGCAGACGATCAATCTGGCCTACATCGACGCCGATAGCGCCATTAGTATGCTCAAGGCAATGGGCTTTAACGTGAGCTCCGCCGACAAGCAGGCCGCGGGGGTGGCGCAGACGCCGGGCGTGAACCCGATTCTCCTCGGCGCGGGGAGCGCGAGTGCCGCCCCCCCCAGCCAGAGACGGGTGCGCAATCAAGAGCTGCCGATCGTGATTCGCATGCCCGCACCGACGCCGCAGGACGTCGGACTGGTCGGCGCCGCAGCTGACGGTGCGATGGCGGCGGTGGGCACGGGCCAAAACGGCATCACGTCGATCTTGGGCACGAGCGGCCGACTGTCGACCGAAACCTTGTCATCACCGACGTCGCGGCTTATGGTTCTGTACAACCCGGAACATCCCGAGCAGCTTGGTCAGGTTCGAAAAGCCATTAGCGACTCTATCGACACGCCTGCGCGCCAGATCGTGATTGAGGCGATGGTGCTAGAGGTCACCAGCAACGGTCTGCGTGATCTTGGTGTGCAGTGGAACTATCAAAAGGGGCTAAACACGCTGACGATCGGCTCCCTCACCGCCGGTTCGGGTGCTAACACGCTGGCATTCCTGCGCAATACCTCGATCGCCGAAGCCGCGAAGGCCTTCTTCGTCAAAGTCGAAGCGCTCGTGCAAACGGGCAAGGCCGAAGTGCTGGCGCGACCGAGTGTGCTCACCCTGGACAACCGTCAGGCCAGCATCCGCGTGGGCACTGACATTCCCATCGCGACCAGCCGTGATGCGTCATCGAGCACCGAATCGCGCGTTTCGTACAGTTTCTTTTATCTGCCGACCGGCATTCAGCTCAACGTACGTCCGCGCATTGACAATGACGGGCGCGAAGTCAGCCTGCAGGTTGATGCGGCAGTGTCCACCACCGTGGCCAATCTGGGCACGCAAATACGCAGCCCCGGCGATGTGGTGCTGGCTGCGGCACCCGCAGTGTCGACACGCCGCGTGCAAACCTACGCACGCATCCCCAATAGCACGCCGCTCATCATTGGCGGTTTGATTAGCCGCACGCGCGATGATGTGAAGGACGCGACGCCCATTCTTGGTGAGATGCCGATTTTAGGTAACCTCTTTAGCGCGAAAAAGGAAACGTCAACCCGCGACGAAGTGATCATTGTTCTAACGCCCTACGTGCTGGAACAGGGGCGCATGGGTATCGAGGCCGCCCTGCCGAAGGACGCGCCGGCTTTTGAATACAGCCGCGATAACGCGCTCTTTCGAAAAAACGTGCGGCTGCGGGCAGAAGACACGATCAATCTTGCCTACATCCGTGAGAACGCGCGGCTCCTGCACTATCGAAGCATCGTCCGTCACGCGGCGGGCGTCGATCCGACGCGGGTGGAGAAGTCCCCCCTCACACTGGTCGCGAGCGACCGCACTCCCGGCGAAGCCTCGCTCATGACCGGGCTGCTTTATCGCGTCATTGCCAATCACCATGTCGACGCACCAGTGCCGGCCGAGCGCATGCAGCTGTTCATGGAGCGCGACAAGGGCGAAGTCGTGGTACGCAGTCTCGCCGAGGTTCTGGCGCGTCTTGGAGACGGCCGCGACCCCGACAGCTTCTTCTCAGGCAAGCCGGATAAGTGCGTGGCCATCACCTTCAGCGCCAGCCGACACGTTTTGCAGGCGGGTAATGTGCTGGATGAGCCCGAACCGCGTGTCCGCACGGTTGACTGCAAGCCCGACCGCTCCGACTGGAGCCGGATACTCTACGAGATGAATCGCAATACCGGCGACACCGTGTACCACACCATCCTGCTCAAGGATAAGTCCGATCTTCTCAGGCTGTCTCACGCGATTGCGCTGCGGCGGCTCATCCAGATCAACGGTGGCAAGGCAATGGTGGACTTCAATCACTTGGGCATTGGCCGCGTGCTGTCACTGCCGGAGTTCGGCGACGACCAGAGACACCTGCTCGAGGCTGATGTCGCGGACTACTTCTACCTGTCACAGCATTCGCTGTTGCAGTTCGAGCAGGAGTTTGAGAGCGGCATGTCCGAGATCGAAAAGGCCCTGCGCAGCGGCAGATTTAACGACATCGTTCCCGTCTCCGAATTACCGCGGGCAGCGCCTTAAAGCAAAGCACGTTGCAGCGCAAAGCCCGACGACGCACGTTAACGTGCTGGGCAAGAAAGAGCGTTTGGCAGAAATTGCACGCATGCTCGCCGGACACGAAGTCGGCGCGGCGACGGAAAAAATGGCGAAAGAATTGCTCGCGACTTCTGCGCGAGCGGCGTAATCGCGACTAGCGTCGGCGCTTCTTGACGACGGCCTTGCCGCGTACGCCTTTGGTGGCTTTGCTGGCTTTGCCCGCCTTACCGGCCTTCATTGCGAACTTGACACCGCGCTTGCCTTTGACGGCGCGCAGCTTGGGTTTTGGCGGTGGGGGCAGCGGCAATACTTCGCCGGTTTCGACCCATGTTTTCACGCGTTGCGCGTCGCCCAAGCGCGAAAATTTTCCGACGGAATCAAGCAGAATCATCACGACGGGCCGTTGCGCGATTTGCGCGAGCATCACTACGCAGCGGCCAGCCTCGCGGATGAAGCCCGTTTTCTGCAACGAAATATCCCAGCCGCCGGACTTCACCAACGCGTTGGAATTGTTGTAATGCAGTGTTTGGCCCGTGGCCGGAATCTGCACGTATTGCTCAGATTGCGTGCTGTATTCGCGAATCAGCGGGTAACGCTGCGCGGCTTGCACGAACACCGCTAGATCGCGCGCGGTGGAAACATTTTCTGGCGATAAACCGGAGGTGTCGACGTAGCGCGTGTTGGTCATACCGAGTGCGACCGCTTTCGCGTTCATCGCCTTCACGGCTGCTGTCAGACCGCCGGGGTAATGCCGCCCGAGAGAGCTAGCCGCGCGGTTCTCGGAGGACATCAACGCTAGTTGCAGCATCTCGCGGCGCGAGAGTTCGCTACCGATGGATAAACGCGAATGACTGGCCTTCAAATAATCGAGGTCATTCATGTCGACCGCGATGCGCTCATCCAAATTTTGCTGCGCGTCGAGCACGACCACCGCCGTCATGAGCTTGGTGATGCTGGCGATTGGCGTGACGGTGTTGGCGTTTTTCGAATAGAGCGATTCGCCCGAACGCGCGTCGACCACCAACGCAGCGGCCGACAATAGGTTCGGTCCCTGCGCGACGGCGATGCCAGCGGCAAGGAAAACCTGAACAAAAACAAGGGGTCGGAGCAAAAACTTCATATTCGAGGTGAATTCTACTCGTGACCGAACTGGTTTTGTGCGCTACTTTGTAAAAGAACCAGCGCACGCGAGCCGGTGCGACGACGCGTCAGACCGAATTAGGTTTGCTCGCTGAACGAATTGCGTTACAGCTTTTAGTGTTAAGCGACCGCCACGTGGTCATTACGAGGCAATTATTCTATAGGTCGACTATTAGTAAATAATCGCTCAAACTACCACCTGGCGGTCGGTAGGCGCATAAAGCTGTTCAGACCACACTTCGGGTTTCGTGATCGCAAACGGAACGCGTTTGCGTAGTTTCAGAACCGCGCGGTCGTAGGTCAGAAGCGCGTCGGCGCGCCCGCAAAGCGCGGCATTGAGAAATTTTTGGTCGTCGCGGTCGCTGCATTTTGGCAGCGTGCCGATCTGCGCGTCGTCAATCGTGACCCATTCGATGAAGGGGCCGAGATGCGCAATGCCTTCCGCGATTTGATCGTCGCTGAGCTTGAACATTTCGTAGCCCAGCACGCGCTTTAGTTCACGATACGTTTTGATCGACAGCAACGGAATCACTCGCCCCGCCTGCCACGCTTGACGCAGCGGCAAGTGGCGCGAATCCTTAAATACCAACGCCGAAACCAGCACGTTGGTGTCGATGACCAAACGCGCAGGCGCGTTGGCCGACGCGTTTACTGCGCCGTCCAACCGCCGTCCATCGTATACGCGGCACCCGTCATCGAACCGCCCGCTTCACTCGTCAGGAACAGCGCTAGCTCGGCCAAATGCTCAGGCGCGACGAAGCGTTCGCTCGGCTGTTTTTCGCCGACCAATTGCTGAGTCGCGGCTTCAACGGAAATGCTCTGTGCGGCGGCACGCGCTTCGATTTGTTTGCGTACTAACGGCGTATCGACCCAACCGGGGCAAATCGCGTTGCAGGTAATTTGAGACTTGGCGTTTTCGAGCGCGGTCACTTTGGTCAGCCCGATGATTCCGTGCTTCGACGCCACGTACGCGGATTTGTTTACAGAAGCCACCAGGCCGTGCGCCGACGCCACGTTGATGATGCGGCCCCAGCCACGCGACTGCATATCAGTCAGCGCGATTTTCGAAGTGTGAAACGCGCTCGACAGGTTAATCGCGAGCACGGCGTCCCATTTGTCATCGGGGAAATCTTGAATCGGCGAGACATGCTGAATGCCTGCGTTGTTCACCAGAATGTCGATGCGACCGCAAATCGCAATCGTCTGCTTCACGAGCATTTGCGCCTCGGAGCCCTTCGACAAATCCGCCGGGATGTAGTGCACGCGTGTCTTGAACGTTTCAGCCATTTCCTCGCGCAGACGATCAATTTCGGCCGGATCGCCAAAACCGTTCATCACTACTTCCGCGCCTGCCTCGGCAAAGCGCCGCGCCATAGAAAGACCAATGCCGCTGGTGGAGCCGGTGACGAGTGCCACGCGATTTTCAAGAGTTTTCATGGGAGCGCCTATCAATGATTCGGAAAGATTTTGCTGCATCGCATCATACCGAAATTGCGATTGGGTTTCGCTGACGGTGCGTGCGCCACGCCATCACTCCTCGGCAGGCACGTCGCCACGCTTCGCCAACGCGCGTTTGAACTCGGCAAGGGTTGCGTTTCTCGCTTCGGCGTGTTCGACGATGGGCAACGGATAGTCGCGCCCCGGTACGAAGCCGCGCGCGTGTAATTCGACGGGTTTGGTGAGCGACGGTGCGTGAATGTCTTTGTTGGAAAGCTTTGCCAATTCGGGCACGTATTTGCGGATGAACGCGCCTTCGGGGTCAAATTTTTCGCTTTGATTGAGCGGATTAAAAATACGGAAATACGGCTGCGCGTCACAACCGGTCGACGCCGCCCATTGCCAGCCACCGTTGTTTGCCGACAAATCAAAATCGTTGAGCTTTTCCGCGAAATAGCGCTCACCCCAACGCCAGTCGATGAGCAAATCTTTAGTCAAAAAACTCGCGGCCACCATACGCAGCCGGTTGTGCATGTAGCCCGTGAGATTGAGTTGGCGCATCGCTGCGTCCACAATCGGAAACCCCGTACGCCCCTCACACCACGCCGCGAAACGCTCGGGATCATTGCTCCAGCGTATGGCATCGTATTCAGGCTTGAACGCGCCGTTCACCACGCGCGGATTGTGGTGCAGGATATGCACGTAAAAATCACGCCAGATCAACTCCGAGAGCCATACTTCTGCGCCGCGCGATCCTTCTTGCCAGCGGTGCCACGCAGCAGCGGCTAAGCCACGAATTGACACAGTGCCAAAGCGCAAGTGTGTGGATAAATACGACGGCCCTTTGATCGACGGAAAGTCGCGCGTCTCGTCGTAGCGATCTATGCGCTCTAAAAATTCCATGAATAATTTTTCACCGCCAGACATGCCTGTTGGGAGCTTCATTTCGCGCAGGTTGGTGCGCGAAAAACCCATCGCCTCCAACGCGGGAATTTCTGCGGTTTCGTCGCCCGCAAAATGCAATTTGTGCGGCTCAATCGGATACGGTTTGACGTAAAACACTTCGATTCGTTTGAGCCATGCGTTTTTGTACGGCGTGAACACGGAAAAGAACTTGCCCGCGCCTGTGAGCACTTCGTCTTTCTCAAAAATAACGTGATCTTTGCGCGTCTCGAACGTGATGCCCTTGGTCTTGAGCGCAGCTGAAACCGCATCGTCACGAACGAGCGCCGAGGGCTCGTAATCGTGATTGGTGAATACGGCATCCACATCCAGCGAGCGCGCAAGCTTCGGAATCGCCGAGCTCGCAGCGTGATGGAGCACATGCAAGGTGCCGCCGAGCGCCTCAAGCGTCGCCCGCAATTCCACGATGCTTTCCCAAATGAACTCAACACGCCGATCGGCTTTGTCCGCGAGTAAATCCAGAATTTCACGATCAAACACGAATACGCAATGCACGCGTTCGGCATGGATCAGTGCCGCGTGAAGCGCAGCATTGTCAAAACACCGCAAGTCGCGGCGAAACCACATGAGAGCGCGCTTGTGGCGCATAAAAAACTTTCGGTGTGTGCGGCCGCTCCCTGAGTGCGATTTATTTTTTTGTTGGCCTGAGCGCCTATTTTGCCAGCGCACTCGCGTCACGGCGCTCGCGGCCCGTAAAATATCGCTCTATGAAATCAAGTTGCCTCGCGGGCCACTTCCTGATCGCCATGCCCGCCATGGCGGACCCCAGCTTCAAGGGGACGGTCACCTATTTGTGCGAACACAATGAGCGCGGCGCGCTGGGCGTGATCGTTAACCGGCCGACTGACTTGACGATGGAAACGTTGTTCGAGCAAATCGACATTGGCCTGACCGATCTCGTGACGAGGCAAAGAAAGGTGCACTTTGGCGGCCCGGTCAGTGTGGAGCACGGGTTTGTGCTGCATCGTTCACATAGTTCGTGGAACTCATCGATCGTAGTCAGTGATGAACTTTCGCTCACCACCTCCAAAGATATTCTCGAAGCAGTAGCAAACGGAAGCGGCCCAAACGAATGGCTGCTCACGCTGGGTTATGCCGGCTGGAGCGCCGGACAGCTTGAAGAAGAAATCGCAGCGAACGCTTGGTTAACCGTGCCGGCGGATGCAGACTTGATTTTTGATACCGCACCCGACGAATTGTTTGACGTTGCCATGGAGCGCTTGGGCGTTTCGCGTTTTGCACTCTCCAACGCAGTGGGGCACGCGTAATGTCAGCTAATCGCGCGTTCCTCGCTTTTGATTTCGGCGAACGGCGCATCGGTGTGGCCATTGGTAACGACTTGACCGAAACCGCCAACCCGCTCACCGCGATTGATGCCGAAACCGATGACGCGCGCTTCGCGGCGATCAAGGCGCTGGTCAATGAATGGGGTCCAAACGCGTTCGTCGTTGGACGGCCATCACACCCAGACGGCAAGGCGCATGCAATGACTGCGCGCTGCGAGAAATTTGCGCGACAACTGCAAGGTCGCTTTGATCGACCGGCGTATTTGGTTGACGAGCGCTACACCAGCGTCGACGCTGCGCAAGTGCTCGCAGGTAGTCGGTTGACCGGGCAAAAGAAAAAACAGGCCATTGATGCCGAGGCGGCAGCGCAGATTTTGCGCCGATTTTTTGAAGAAGGTGCGGTGCAGATTGACGCCACCGAAACCGTGAAATGACTATGACTCAAACGAATCAAACTCTCCCCGATGCCGAGGCGCTGTTCGCAGATCTCAAAGCGCAAATGGCTCCAGCCATTGCTTTCAACGCGAAACTTGTCGGCGTGTATTCCGGCGGCGCATGGCTCGCGGATCGACTCGCGGCGGAACTCGATGGCGAACACGAAGTGGGCTATATCGATGTTTCGTTTTATCGCGACGATTTGTCAACGAGCGGCCTCAAAAGCAATGTGCGCAGCACACAGATTTCGTTCTCAGTCGAGGGCGCACACATCGTGATCGTTGACGACGTGTTGTTCACCGGCCGCTCGATACGCGCCGCGATCAACACGTTGTTTGACTACGGCCGGCCTGCATCGATTCAGCTCGCAGTGTTGGTGGATCGCGGCGGTCGCGAACTTCCCATCGCGGCGGACTACGTGGGAGCGCCACTGATCGTGTCGCGCGACTTGATGCTCGCGCTCAGTAAGAGCGATGACGGAAAATTTGCGTTAACAACCGAACCCTGGAAGGCACATTGATGTTGTCGAAAAAGAACTTGCAACTCAACGACAACGGCGACCTGCACCACCTGCTCGCCATCGAAGGCTTGCCCAAACGCATTATCGAACGCATTCTCGACACCGCCGAGAGTTTCGTTGGCATCAACGAACGCGAAGTGAAAGTTGTGCCGCTACTGCGTGGCAAATCGATTTTCAATATCTTCTTCGAGAACTCAACGCGTACGCGCACGACCTTCGAAATCGCTGCCAAGCGTCTCTCAGCCGACGTGGTGAGCCTTGACGTTGCGCGTTCGAGCACCAACAAGGGCGAAACGATTCTCGACACCATTGCCAACCTCACCGCGATGCACGCCGACATGTTTGTCGTGCGCCACTCCGAGAGCGGCGCGCCGTATTTGATCGCCCAACACGCCGCGCCGCATGTGCATGTGGTGAACGCGGGCGATGGACGTCATGAGCACCCGACGCAGGGCTTGCTCGATATGTTCACGATCCGCAAATACAAGAAGGACTTCACACGCCTTACCGTCGCGATTGTGGGCGACATCCTGCATTCACGCGTGGCACGCTCGCAGATTCATGCGTTGACCACGCTTGGCGTGCCGGAAGTTCGCGTGATCGGCCCGCGCACGCTGCTGCCGGCTGACATTGAGCGGCTCGGCGTGCGCGTGTTCACGTCGCTAGAAGAAGGACTCAAAGGCGTGGACGTGGTGACTATGTTGCGTTTGCAAAACGAGCGCATGAACGGCGCATTGCTTCCGTCCGCCAGTGAATATTTTTCGCGCTATGGTCTCACGCCACAGAAGCTTGCGCTGGCGAAACCCGACGCGATTGTGTTGCATCCGGGGCCGATGAATCGTGGCGTGGAAATTGATTCGGCAGTGGCTGACGGCAAGCAATCGGTGATCTTGCCGCAGGTGACCTACGGCATCGCAGTGCGCATGGCGGTGATGGCGATTTTGGCTGGGAGTGCACGATGAAAATCGCGATTCGCAAAGGTCGTGTCGTTGACCCGGCCTCGAAATTTGATGCGCCTGCTGATGTCTTTATCGCAGCGGGCAAGATTGTGGCTATCGGTCAACAGCCCGCCGATTGGCACAGCAATCGCGAGATCAATGCCGATGGTTGCGTTGTTGCGCCGGGGTTAGTTGATCTTGCGGTGCACGTCAAACGCGGCACGCTTGCGACCGAGCTAGCGGCAGCGGCGGCGGGTGGCGTGACCAGCATGGTCTGCTCACCCGACACCGATCCGGTGCTCGATGAGCCGGGCTTGGTCGACATGTTGCGTCTGCGCGCGCAATCGTTTCACAGCACGCATTTGTATCCGCTCGGCGCTCTCACCAAAGCGTTGGCAGGCAAACATCTCGCGGAAATTTCCAAACTCGCGCAGGCCGGTTGCGTAGGTTTTTCGCAAGCAGATCGCGGCGTGTTCGACACACAAGTGTTGCTGCACGCGATGCAATACGCCGCCACGTTCGACTACGCGGTGTGGCTGCAACCCGAAGACCTTCACCTCGCCAGCGGTGGAGTGGCGCACGAAGGTGAAGTCGCGTCCCGACTTGGGCTCACGGGCATCCCGTCCATCGCTGAAACCATTGCGCTCGCTACACACCTTGAACTCGCGCGCGCGACCGGCGTTCGCTTGCACGTGTGCCGTGTGTCGGCGGCGGAGTCGGTGGCGATGCTGCGCGCAGCCAAAGCAAGTGGCGTGCGCGTCACCGCAGACGTGGCGGTCAATCATTTGCACTTGATTGATCTCGATATGGGCCACTACGATTCCAACTTCCGCCTCTCGCCGCCGTTGCGCACCTCGCGCGACCGCGACGCGTTGCGCGCAGGAGTTATCGACGGCACGATTGACGCTATCGTCTCCGATCACACGCCGCGCCAAGACGACGCCAAGCAATTGCCGTTCGCCGAAGCGGCACCCGGTGCAACGGGCCTAGAGACGCTGTTGTCGCTCACACTTCGCTTCGCCGAAGCCGCGAAGCTTCCGCTCGCCACTGCCCTGTCACGCATCACGCACAACGCAGCCGACGCGGCGCGCTTGCCTGCGGGCCGCATCGCCGTGGATGCTGCCTCAGATCTGTGCGTATTCGACCCCGGCGCGTACCGATTAGTCACCAAAGCCAGCCTGAAAAGCGCCGGAAAAAATTCGCCATTCCTCGGCTACGAATTGCCCGGTGTCGTACGGGCAACGGTGACGGCGGGTCATGTGGCGTACGACAGTCAAGGCTAGTCGCGCGCCGCGAACATCTCCGGCTCGCCGACTTGCCAACCCCAGTCATCATCGAGCGGATACAACGGTCGCGGGATGAATTCGTAGGGTACGTTTTTTAGTACCGGCGTGGTGAGGCCCGGCACATCGACTTCGATGATTCGTTCGTCGGGGAAGAATTCGTCGGCCCACGCGCGGAAGTGACCCCGGGACTTAATGATGAGTGTTCGTTGCGCGCGGATGTCGACGCCTAACGCTTCCATGAAAACGGGGTCTTTCGCTTGTTGTCGCACGCTGACGACGATCACGTCGATGCCGTCGAGCGTGAGCCGCGCGCACGGACCGAGGCTCACCGCATGGCCCGCTGCGATGCCGCGACGGCCGATGAATTCGCCGTCGTGCAATTGCGCGACCGTTGCCTTCGCTTCAAATTTGCCCGAGAGCGGATGAGACTCGTCGCGATTGAACTTTGCGTGGAACGACGCTCCGACGCCGAGCGCGTGCGCTTCGACAGCCAGCGCCGAGTCGTAGAAGATCGCCAGCGTGCAGCCTTTGACGCCCGCTTCATGAAACGCCTTGAGAATCCACACTGTGTTCGCGCGGCCGCCGCCACCGGCGTTGTCGGCGACGTCAGCAAAGAGCCGCGACGGTTTACTCGCGTCGTTCCCGGCCTCCACAGCCATGCGCGTTGCGTCGGCCAGTGTTGTGAGCTTTGGGACGTATCTCGCGCGATTGGCCCACGCTTCGGTAGCGACTAAACGAGCGGCTTCCCGCGCCGCGTCAGCAGTTCGCGCTGACACGATCACACTCATGCCCGCCTTCGGTGTGTCGCCGAGCGTGAAGCCTGAGAGCACGCTGACGTTCAGCACATCACCGCCGACTTTCGATTGCCCGAAGTGAATGATGTCGCCGTACGGCGTGTTCGCGCCGGGTTTGCGTTCGGTGTTTTGGGTGACCGACGGTGGAATGAACGGTAGCTTTACGAACGCACGATGCGCGCGCTTGCCGGTCGCGAGAATGTCGAGCATTGCCTTGGCGCACTCGGCACCGCGTTCGTGTGTATCGACGTGCGGATTGGTCAAGTACGAAGAAAGGTAATCCGCCTTTTCCACCATCTGGCTAGAAATATTGCCGTGTAAATCGAGCGTCGCGACAATCGGCACCGCGTCCTTCACAACGATGCGCAGCGCTTTCAGCAGCACGCCGTCCGGATCGGGTTCCACCGTCGCAATCGCCGCTCCGTGCAACGACAGGAAGACGCCATCGAGCGGCCCCTCGCGCAAGGCGTCAGCGAGCGAGCCGATCATCGACGTGACGATGCCGTTAAACCACGCTTGATCGATCGGGCCACTCGCGCCGACCGCTGCCGCAATCATCGGCACGGGCTCCCATTCGCCGCCTGTGAGCTTTTGCATCTCATCGTAAAACCCTGCGAGACACCCTGGCGACCTCGGGTGATCGCTCGCGAGGTCCATGAGCAGATTCTCAGGGGGGATCATCACGTTCTCCATGAACTCTTCACGTGTGGACACCGGCGAGTGTGCGTTCGATTCGAGCATGAAGCTGCCGATGGCGATGCGGGGTAACTTTGGATTGTTGGACATGTTCTTTGGCAGCAATGGTGTAACTTTGAAAACGTCGATAAACGTTGTGGATCGGGTCAATTATGAGTATCAAGCGATTTGTTGCGGCAGTTGCATTTCTTTCCTGCGCATTCGGCGCTGCGTTCGCACAGAATTTGACGCTCGGCACCAAGCTCGAACTCAACACGCTCGATCCGCATTTCTTCAATGCGTTTCCGACCGGTTCGTCGCATTCGACGATCTATGAAGGTCTCGTGTTTAACGACGAGAACCAGAAATTGCAACCTGCGCTGGCGACCAGTTGGAAAATCGTCAACGACACGACATGGGAATTCAAACTGCGGAAAGGCGTGACCTTTCACGACGGCAGCGCCTTCAGCGCCGACGATGTGATTGCCACGTACGAGCGCGTGCCGAATGTGCCTAATTCGCCAAACTCCTTCGCGCAGTTTGTGCGCGGCATTGCGAGCATCACAAAACAGGGTGACGACACGCTCGTCATCAAAACGAAATCCCCAAACCCAAAGCTCGCGTTTGAGTTGGCGCGCGTGTTCATCGTGCCCGCGAAGATTGCGAAAGGTGCGACCACGGCGGACTTCAATTCAATCAAAGCCGCCGTCGGCACGGGGCCGTACAAAGTGACCGAATGGGCGAACGGCGACCGGCTCGTGCTCGCGCGTAACGACACGTATTGGGGCGCGAAACAGCCTTGGGCGAAGGTCACGGAAAAGGTGATCGCGAAGGACCCGACGCGCGTCGCGGCGCTCCTCACGGGCGAAGTCGATGCGATTGATCTACCGTCGATTGCGGATCTACCGCGTTTGCGCGCCGACAAGCGCTTCGTGCTGAGCAAGGGCGCGGCGGGGCTTGTGCATTACATCGCGCTTGATTCGGCGCGCGATGTCTCGCCGAACGTCACTGCGAAGGATGGCAAACCGCTCGCTAAAAATCCGCTGAAGGACCCTCGTGTGCGCAAAGCGCTCTCGCTCGCCATCAATCGCAACGCAATCGCCGAGCGTCTGATGGAAGGCAGCGCGGTCCCCGCGTCACAGCTCTTGCCGCTTACCTATCCCGGCACGAGCCAAAAGCTCAAACCGGATGCGTTCGATCTCACTAAGGCGCAAGCACTTTTGAAGGAAGCTGGTTGGGGCGACGGGTTCCGCATCGTGCTCACCGCCACCAATGATCGCTACCCGAACGACGCGGGCATCGCGCAAACGGTGGCGCAGATGTGGACGAAGCTCGGCCTCAAGGCCGAAGTCGAAGCGATCCCCGGCAGCGTATTTTTCGGTCGCGCGACCAAGCAGGATTTCAGCGCGTTTGCCGCGCAATATGGTTCGGAAGAAGCGGGCACTGGAATCCGCGCGTTACTGATGAGCCAAGACCCATCCATCGGCGCGGGCACGGCCAACCGCACGCGCTACAGCAACACAAAGGTCGATGCGCTCGCCCGCGAAGCGCTCATGCAAATGGACGAAACCAAGCGCAACGCGTGGCTCGAAAAGGCCATTGAAGTGGCGATGGACGACCAAGCCTTCATCCCCGTCTTCTACCCAATCTTCGACTACGCGGCGAAAAAAGGCTTGAAGGTGACGCACCGCCCAGAGCGGCGCTTCAACGCGCTGATGGTGCGGCCGGAGAAGTAGGACGGCTGGCGTCGGCGGCGACACAACGCGCAAAGAAAGGTTAAGTACAGCTTTTTGGCGCTAACGACCGCCCGGCGGTCGTTTGGGCTTCATTTTGTTATTTGTTGATAACTCATTAAATTGCCATCTAACCGCCGCCAGGCGGTCGTTGCCGCGTAAAAGCTGTTACTTTTTGTGTCTAAAACGGCGTTCCAGCACGACGTTAGAGCTTCCAGCCCAACCAAAGCTTGCACAAAACTGACGAATTCGTAGAAAATCACACGCTTGTTTGAATCGTACGATTAAGGTGTGTTGTGGCTTTCGACTTGCAGATGAATTCCAACTTTCCGGCGCTCAAGCTTCGCGAACGCGCTGCCGACAAACCGCAACGCACCGAGGGGCGCGCGGCGACTAAAACGCGCATCCTGGCCGCGACAGAAAAGCTCTTCATCGTGCATGGTTTCGATGCCACGAGCTTGCGTGCGATCACCACGGAAGCAGGCGTAAATCTCGCCGCCGTGAACTATCACTTTGGCAGCAAAGAAGAGCTGTTCGCCATCGTGCTCACCAACCGCCTCGACGCTCTGAACCTCGAGCGCGTATGCTTGCTCGACGCGTTGGAGGCCAAAGGCATCGACGCCGCGCTGCATGTCGAGCAGCTCATCGCCACGATGTTTTTGCCGGCTTTGCAGCTCGCTCGGAATCCTGAGCGCGGCGGTAGCGATTTCTTGAAGTTTTTGGGCCGCGCGTACGCCGATCCGTCGCCGTTCGTCAGCGGATTGTTATCCGAGCGCTACGCCGCGCAAGACACGCGATTTGTGCAGGCTTTCGCCAAGGCTTTGCCCGAACTGCATGCACATGATCTCTCGATGCGTTTGCATTTCATGCTCGACGCGATTTCGTCAACGCTCGCCAGCGAAGATGCGCGCAAACTCATGGCGGGTCTCGCCGCGACCAGCGCCGATGCGGTGGAAGAGGATGTCGCCGTGCTCACGCACCTCGCCCCGTTCCTCGCGGGCAGCCTGCGCGCAAAGGTCAATCAACCGGGCCAACAAGCCGCGATTCGTGCGGTGATGGCCTCCGCGTAGCCTGAATTTTTTGGCCGCAGATTGCACGGAGTTATCTGCGCAATCTGCAACCAAGAAAAGCGGTGATCTTCCCGCGCATTGAAGATGCAGCAACCAAGGAACCTGAACATGGCCTCCGCTTTGCGCGAACCCATTTACGTTGTCGACGGCACGCGTACGCCGTTTCTAAAAGCGCGCAACGCGCCCGGACCGTTTTCGGCGTCTGACCTTTCGGTCGCCGCAGGTCGTGCGCTGTTGTCACGCCTGCCCATTGATCCGACCGCGATTGATGAGGCCATTCTCGGCTGCGCCAATCCGTCGCCGGATGAAGTCAACATTGGTCGCTACGTCGCAATGCGCCTCGGATGCGGCGATAAAGTCACCGGCTGGACTGTGATGCGCAATTGCGCCAGCGGCATGCAAGCGCTCGATTCGGCGATTAACAATATGCTCGCCGGTCGCTCGGAAGTGGTGCTCGCAGGCGGCGTCGATGCGTTGTCACGCGCGCCGTTGCTCTACAGCGAAAAGATGGTGCTGTGGTTTGCTGCGCTTGCGAGCGCTCGCTCAATGGGTCAGCGCGTCGGCGTGTTCGCGAAGCTATCGCCGTCGGCCTTGTTCTCGCCGGTCATCGCGCTGATGAAAGGTCTGACCGACCCAAAAGTGGGTTTGCTCATGGGACAAACGGCGGAGAACATCGCGTATCGCTTCGGTATCACGCGCAGCGACATGGACGCGTTCGCCGCCGAGAGCCACAAGCGAGTACTCGCTGCACAAGTGGCGGGCAGCTACAAAGGCGAAGTCATTCCGCTGATCGACGGCAAGGGCAATGTCCACAACGATGACGACGGTGCGCGCGCGGATTCAACGCCGGAAAAACTCGCGAAACTCAAACCGTTCTTCGACAAGAAGTACGGCAACGTAACGGCCGGCAACAGTTCGCAAATCACCGACGGTGGTGTGTGGCTCATGCTCGCGACGAAAGCTGCCGTTGAAAAACACAAGCTTCCGGTGCTCGGCAAAATCGTTGACACCCAATGGGCGGGCTGCGACCCCGCACAGATGGGGCTCGGCCCGGTGTACGCGTCGACCCCGATCTTGAAGCGCAACGGCCTCACGCTCGCTGATTTAGACACCATCGAAATCAACGAAGCGTTTGCAGCCCAAGTGCTCGCCTGTAAGCGCGCGTGGGAAGACGAGAAATTCTGCAAAGAGGAGCTTGGCCTTGACGGCGCGATGGGCTCGATTGACATGAGCAAACTCAACGTCGACGGCGGCGCGGTCGCGCTGGGCCATCCGGTGGGGGCGTCCGGTGCGCGTATTGTGTTGCACGCGCTCAATGTACTCAAGCGCACAGGTGGCAAGCGGGCGCTGGCGACGATTTGTATCGGCGGCGGGCAAGGCGGAGCTGTCCTTGTAGAGGCTGCATAGTCTTTCGTCGTTCCTGCGAAGGCAGGAATCCAGCGACTTTCATCAGCACAGATTTCACACGAAAAGACACTAGGCCCCCGCCTGCGCAGGGGCGACGAGGCCAAGAAGACATGAACTACGAAAACTTCAAACTCAGCACCGACGACCAAGGCAACACGTGGGTTGGCATCGACGTCGCCGGCAGCAATGTGAACACGCTGGGCTCGCCCGTGCTCGACGAGCTCGAAACGCTGCTTAATGCGTTTGACGCCGATGCGCCGAAAGCCGTTGTGTTTCATTCGCTGAAAAGTTCTGGCTTCATTGCGGGCGCGAACATTCAAGAGTTTGAGGCCATCGGCCAATCAAACGATGTCGCCGCTGCGGAAAAACTCATCAAGCGCGGCTACGACTTGTGTGAGCGCCTCGCTGCAGTGAAGTATCCGACGCTAGCGCTGATCAAAGGCTTTTGCATGGGCGGCGGCATGGAACTCGCGATGGCGTGCCGCTATCGCGTCGCCGTTGATGAACCATCGACGCGCATGGGTCTGCCCGAAGTCATGTTGGGCATTTTGCCCGCGTGGGGCGGCGTCAAACGACTACCGCAGCTCATCGGGGCACCGGCCGCGTTTGACCTGATGCTCAGCGGCAAAACCGTGGACGCAAAGAAGGCGAAGAAACTTGGTCTGGTGGACGAGGCCGTCCCACCGCGCATTATGGGCAACACCGTTGCGGGCGTACTCGCAGCCAAGCCTGCGACACGTACCTTGGCATTCGTACCCAACCTAATGACCAACGGTTTCCTGCGCGGCTTCGTGGCATCGCAAGCGCGCAAGCAGGTCGCCAAACGCGCCCGCCGCGAGCACTATCCGGCACCCTACGCGATCATCGACCTTTGGCAGAAGTACAACGGTGACGTGCACAAGCCATCGGCCACCGAATCGTGTTCGATGCAGGCGTTGCTTTCGCATTCCACGGCGAAAAATCTCATTCGCGTTTTTGGTCTGCGCGAAAAGCTAAAGGCGCAAGCCAAAGGCATTGGCTTCAAGGCGGCGCATGTTCACGTTGTGGGCGCGGGCGTGATGGGCGGCGATATTGCGGCGTGGTGCGCGCTGCGTGGCATTAACGTGACGCTGCAAGACTTAGACGCTGCGAAGATTGCGCCGGCGATCAAGCGCGCCGCCGAAATGTTCAAGAAACGTTTGCGTGACGAACGCCGAATTCGTGACGCCATGGATCGGCTCCAACCAGACGTGAGCGGCGACGGTGCGAAGCGTGCAGACGTCATCATCGAGGCGATTGTGGAAAACCTGGCCGTGAAGCAAAAGGTGTTCGCGCAGCTTGAGGCGAAAGCCAAACCCGACGCGATTCTCGCGACCAACACGTCCAGCATTCCGCTAGAGCAAATCGCCACTGCGCTGGCCGATCCGTCGCGCCTCGTGGGCATTCACTTCTTCAACCCCGTCGCGCAAATGATGCTCGTTGAAGTCATCAGCGGTGCACAAACGAATGCGGATGCCGCGAAAAAAGCCACTGCGTTCGTCGATCAAATCGACAAGCTGCCGCTGGCGTGCAAGAGCGCACCGGGTTTCTGGGTGAATCGCATTCTCGCGCCGTATCTCACCGAAGCCATGCGCTGCCTAGACGAAGGCATTTCGCCGGAAACGCTCGACGAAGCCGCGCTCGCGTTTGGCATGCCGATGGGGCCGGTCGAACTCGCCGATATTGTCGGGCTTGATGTGTGCGCAGCGGTGGGCCAAGTAGTCGGCGGCGAAGCCGCGCTCGCTAACGCGCCGAAGAAACTCGCTGCCAAACTCGAAGCGAAAGAGCTTGGCAAAAAGGCCGGCAAGGGCTTCTACGTCTGGGTTAATGGCAAACCACAAAAGGGCACAGCCAGTGCCGTTCCCGCAGGTCTGACCGAACGGCTCATCACGCCAATGCTCAACGAGGCTAACAAAGCACTTGCTGAGGGTGTCGTCGCCAACGACGAACTCGCGGATGCTGGTGCGATCTTCGGTTGCGGCTTCGCGCCGTTTACCGGCGGGCCTTTCAATTACCAGCGCAGCCGAGCCGCGAACTAGCTCGCTTTTTTGTACCGATCGCGGCGCGGTTCGTACGCAGGCGCGCCATCAGCCGTAATGTCAAAATTGCGCATGCCCGAAAAACGAATTCTTTGGCGTGCCGTCTGTGTCCGCTGACACGCTTGTTCAAAACGCCATGCAGGCGCTTCGCGCAGGTGACGCGGCGCGCGCCATCGCGGCCATTGAGTCTGCGCCCGCGTCTGAGCGAAACACACAAGCGGTGCAACGCACGCTCGCAGCAGCCTACGCTCACAGCGGAAATTTGCCCGACGCGCAACGCGCCATTCTTCGCGCGATCAATCAGCCAACGCAGCAGATAGAAGCCGCAACCCGCGCGCTCGCCGGGCGTATTGCGCTCGATCTGGCGCAACCAGAGGTGGCGTTTTCGCAGTTCGAACAACTTGTGCAACTCGCGCCTCAGCAGGCCGCGTTTTGGCGCTACCTGTGGCAGGCGGCACATGATGTGCCCACGCGAAAGCGTGCGCTGGAACTAGTCGGCGCGCATCAAATTGCGCTACAGACCGAGGTGTCAACAGCGTGGAAAGCGTCACAAGCGCTCGCCGAAGCCGGGCAACGCGGCGCGGCGATTACGCTTGCCGAGCAAACGTTGAAGGGACATGCCCAAGACGCGAGCGCGCATTGGCTGTACGCGAAACGCGTAGTTGAGCTTGCGTCTTTGACGGCGCTAGACGCCCTCACGTCGGTGCTTCCGCCGGAGCCATTGGTGGGTTCGGCCGACGGCGTGGACGTAGCGCTGTGTTTGCCGTCGGTCTATGCGGACAACGACGCGATCACGAAGTGGCGTGAGCGCTACGCGGATGGACTACGTGCTGCGGCGCGCGATTTACCTGCGGCGATGTTATCCGCATCCGAGCGCCTTGCTTGCATTCGCCACACCGCATTTGGGCTCGCGTATCACGGACGCAACGATCTCGAGCTACAAACGCAACGCGGAAACTTGATGCGCAGCTTGACGCAGCCGCTCGAGCTCGGAGCACTGCCGCAAGGCGTGATCGGCGACAGGGCACGGATTCGCGTCGGATTCGTTTCGAAACACGTTCGCGATTGCACGGTGGGGCATTACTTCAAACGCTTCATGACCGATCTGAGCGATGCGCAAATTGAAGTCTTCGTCTACGCGTGCGGCACACGCGATGCGTTCACTGATGACGTCGCACAACGCGCCGATCATCTGCGATTTTTCGACAACGAATCCGCCACGCTCACGCATGTCAGCGAGGCCATTGCGCATGACGCGCTCGACGTGGTGATCTACCCTGAAATCGGCATGGAGCCGTTCATCGAAAAGCTCGCCGCAATGCGCCTTGCGCCGCTGCAATGTGCGCTGTGGGGCCACCCGGTGACGACGGGGCTACCGACCATTGATGTGTTTTTCAGCGGTGCCGCGCTTGAGCCCGAAGGCGCAGTGGCGCACTACCGCGAACGCTTGCAATTGCTGCCGGGCTTGGGTACGTGCTACCCCGCTCCGCCGCCGCCGTCAGCGTTAACGCGAGCGCAGCTTGGGTTGCCCGAAGGCGTACCGCTTGCGGTGTGCGCGCAGTCGCCGTTCAAGTGGAATCCCGACTTTACGCGCGCCGTCGCGCGGTGTTTGCGGGCGTCGCCTCACGCGCAATTGGTGGTGTTTGACGGCCCAGCAGCGGGCGGCGAAGCGGTGTTTGATGAATATCTCGCGCATCATTTCGCTGCACACGGCGTCGAGGCAAAAGAGCGCGTGATTCGCCTGCCGCAGTGTTCACGTGCCGATTTCTTGGCGGTGCTCGCGGCGTGTGACCTTGGGCTCGATACGTTTGGCTTTTCGGGTGGCAACACGAGTCTGGACGCGTTTTCGGTTGGCCTGCCTGTCGTCACGCTACCCGGCGAATTTATGCGCGGGCGACAGACGTTCGCGATGCTCTCGCTGATGTCATCGACCATCGAAGCGTCGCTGGTTGCGCGCGACGTTGATGACTACGTGCGAATCACGACGACTTTGCTCGCCGACGCGGAAAAGCGCGAAGCATTGCGACGGGATATTCGCGCATCAAATCATCGCCTATTTGACGATGCGACTCCAGTCGTGGCGTTGCGCGAATGGTTGATGGGTGCAGCGCGCAAATCGTAGGGCGGGCACTGCTCGCCGTGTGATCGTGGCGGGCAGTGCCTGCCCTACGCAGAAATCGCGCCCCTCTACTTCGTCAATCGATCAAACGCTTCTTGATATTTCGCAGCAGTGGCAGCGATCACTTCTGGTGTGAGCGTCGGGGCGGGTGCTTTTTTGCCCCACGCTTGGCCGTTGACGCGCACGGCTTCTAGCCAGTCGCGCAGATATTGTTTATCGTAGCTCGGTGGGTTTTTGCCTGCGGCGAACGCGGCCTCATAACCTTCAATCGGCCAGTAGCGCGACGAGTCCGGTGTGAGCACTTCGTCCATCAAGGTTAGCGTACCGTTTTCGTCGAGACCGAATTCAAACTTCGTGTCAGCGATGATGATGCCGCGCGTGAGCGCATAGTCGGCCGCGCGCGTGTAGAGCGCAATCGCTGCGTCGCGCACTTTCACGGCGAGTGGTTCGCCGATGATTTCCACCATGCGCGTGAACGAAATATTTTCGTCGTGCTCGCCCATTTCGGCTTTGGTAGCCGGTGTAAAAATCGGCGCGGGCAGCTTGCTCGCGTTTTTGAGCCCAGCAGGCAGCGGAACGCCGCACACCGACTGCGACGCCTGATATTCGACCCAACCCGAACCGGCGAGATAGCCGCGCACCACGGCCTCGACCGGCAGCGGTTTTAGGCGCTTCACGAGCATCGACCGGCCCACGACTTGCGGCGCCTCAGCGGCGGTCACGACGCTTTCCGGTGCGTCTCCCGTTAAGTGGTTCGGAACGATGCCCGTGAGCTTGTCGAACCAGAAAAGCGCCATCTGCGTGAGGAGTGTCCCCTTGCCCGTGATCGGCTCATCCATGATTACGTCGAACGCGCTAATTCGATCGGACGCCACCATCAAAATGCGGTCAGTGCCCACGGCGTAGTTATCCCGCACTTTGCCGCGTGCGAGAAGGGGGAGAGAGGTGATGGCGGAGGTGTGGACGGTGGTCATGGTTGGCGGTAGTTCCTGCGGACATGGCGAACGGGAAGAGCGGTTTAGAGTTCGCGAAGTTCAAATTATCGCGCGCCGAGGCGCGCGCACTGAAACTAAGGGGCTACGCGTGCTCACCGATCAATGGTCGCTAGCGACAACTCGCCTTGATCTTCGGCGCGCCGAGGGTTCCGATGCGGCTGCCATCGCGGCCTTTTGGCGAGATCCGATTGTCCGAACATTTTTGGGCGGCGAGGTGTCGTTTGACGAAGCGCTCCGACGCGTTGATGCCCGAATTGCGGCGGGCGATCTGTTGGCGGTTCGGCTTGCCGGCGGCGCCCGCATCATAGGCGCGATAAGTGTCGTCTAGACCGGCGACGGCCGGTGGGAACTCGCGTACTTATTCGCGGCAGATAACTGGGGGCAGGGCTATGCGACTGAATCCATTTGCAGTTTGATTCACTCGCTACGCGCGAAACGCGAAGGGGTGCGACTGTTCGCAACCACTCAAACGGCAAATCTTGCGTCTCGGAAGCTATTGGCGCGCCTAGGGTTTTCGGAAAGCCGTCAATTCGTCGAATTCGGTGAGATGCAAGTCACCTTCGATCTCACTTTGTGAGCCGCGCACAGGACAGATTGCAAATGCAGTGTATCTACAGCTTTTTGGCTGCGACGACAGCTGTACGGCGCTTAGAGCTACTTTTTCTCGAATATCGACTTACCCATAAATTTGAGTAAACGCACCATGCAGCTGTCGTTAGCGCTTAAAAGCCATAGCTACACCAAGTAGACGTACTCTGCTCAGCGCTATCCACGCCAGTGGGGAGGCGCTCCAAGTCAATCAACACGTGCAGCGCACCTTGATTTCGGATGAAATGCGAAACGAAAACCACAGCATTAACGGTTTATTGAACGTATTTTCGACGACGCGATTCGCTCCAATCAAAATGCGATGCTCGCGAGGGTTTGTTCGGCGTTTGCCTAGTCGAGCGCGGCCAACAGCAGCAAACCGCCGGTGCTCAGCGCGCCGGCAGGCAGACCCCAGCGCTCCCACTTTGAGACAGCGCTGCCGGAAATCACTTCCACCGGAACGGAGGTGCTTTCGAGTACGCGATTGGTTGTGGAGTCTTCGACCATGCGCGTGAACGAATTTTTCCGCGCTGTTCCCATCACGACATGGTGCACGTCGAGCTGCTTGGCGGCGTTGCAGATCTCTTCAGCGCTGTCACCCGATGCGAAATGGGTCTGATACGGCACATTGGCTTTTTCAAGCATCTGTTTGGCACTGCCGATGGCCTTGTCGGCTTGTTCTTGATGCCAAGCTTGACGATCTTCTTTGCTGAAAAATTTCGAGATGTAGCGAGACAAACGTGGCTGAACGTTGAGCAGATGTAGCTCCAACTCGTGGTGCTTTTTGTATTCGGCGATGGTGTGGCTCACGGCTTGCAGCGCGTTGGCTGAACCATTGACGGGGACGAGCACTTTCAACATGGCGGGGGCTCCTTCAGGGTGGGAAACAGGGGTTTGGCTTGTCGCGGACGAGGCGTCAGCGCGACGTGGAAAACGTGCGGCAAATTCGGCAAGCCGCGCATGGATTCTCGATTCGAGTTTGTGATGGTTTTTCACGAATCCGGCCCACAGCACGGCCGGGATCGCGAGATAGGCGAGCCACGCAAGCCATGGCGCGGTTGAAAGAAAGGTCTTAACGAACGGCTCGGTCGTCATCATCTTCGCCGCAGTCCAAACCAGCACCGCCGCCCCCAAATACACCACGCCGGGGAAGCGATCCACCACTTTGAGAACGAGGCTGCTGCCCCAGATCACAATCGGGACCGACACAATGAGTCCGGTAACCACCAGCAAATAGCTGCCGTGCGCCGCGCCCGCGACCGCGAGCACGTTGTCGAGCCCCATCACGGCGTCGGCGATCACGATGGTGCGCATGGCACCCCAAAATGTCGTCGCCGCCGGGCCATGTCCGCCGTCACCATCGTCACTGGGAAGGAGCAATCGATACGCAATCCAGATCAACAATGCGCCGCCGACGAAAAGCAGACCAGGGATTTTGAGCAACCACACGACCAGCACCGTCATTAAGCTGCGCACGCCAATGGCCCCGACCGCGCCCCAGAGAATCGCGCGCTTGCGCAAGTGCTCCGGCAGGCTGCGCGCAGCAAGCGCGATCACGATCGCGTTGTCGCCCGCGAGCACAATGTCGATCACGATGATCGCCAGAAGTGCGGTGAGGAATTGTGTGGTGTCCATCGAGTCGAGCCCCTCTTTTAGTGAAAGCTTCGACGAACTATCTCGCGGCATCGCGCCGCATTGCATCGCAAATCGTGATGCATCGCGATTCTCGATGCATGCAGGGGCCGTGGTTGTGCGGTTGCGGGTTTGCGCTAGTTGCGTTTGCTCGAATCAACGGTATGATCAGTACATGTTCGCGCCATTGGCTTGGCGCGCGCTATACGCAAAGCGGGAGTAGTTCCGCGCTCACGTTGCAAGACCCGCGAGATCATTTCGATCGGCGCGACTCGGTCGAGTGGTGAGCGTGCCGCACCATCGTCAGTTCGAGCCGCGAGGCTCCGGTGGTGTTAGCTGTCAGAGACGCCTCTGACATGAGCAAGACCTTTGCCATTCCAGCATTTCATAGGAACGGCAATGAAAACTCCGCAAGGTCGCGACCGCATCAAACGATTTCTACGCCATGGCTCACTCCCGCAGCTCGCTGCGTTCTACGCCGTCGTGCAAATGGGTAGCGTCACCCGCGCTGCAGAGGCGCTTTGTGTGGCGCAGCCGACGTTGTCTGGGCATTTGCGAAAGTTGAGCGAATCACTCGGCGTGGCACTGTTTGAGACGCGCGGCAAATCGCTCGTGCCGACGGATTCCGCGATGGTGCTGCTGGAAACCGCCAAACAAGTGTTCGAAGCATTTGAGCAATGCGAGCTTCGTTTGGCGAGCCTGCGTGGCACCACTAGCGCGGAACACGAAATGAGTCTGAGCAAACCGCAACTTGCGATCGACTCGGCCGGCAATTCGTCGGCGGCCATGGCAATGCAACCCGCGATCAGCGTGCGGAGTTTGCGCCGACCTGCGGCGCTCAACGCCGCGCAAATGGTTGTTGGCTGACGCGTTCTGCAGCGTCTGCGGTTGAGCATGATGTCGATAGAACAGCTTTACCGCGCTAACGACCCGCTGGCGGTCGTTAGCGATGAATTACGCGCACTATCGACTTTAAATAACGCTGCACGGTAGCTGTGGGCGCTGAAAGCAAAAACGCTGTCACCCGACAGCGTTTTGGGGACCCACGCAGTTATTGGCGTGGGGGCGAGGTTCAGCCCGCTTTTGCACCATGTGGGCCGTGACCGCCGCGCATGCCGGCAGCCGGCAGACTGTCGCGCAGCTTTTGCAGTTCGTCGGCAGTCAGCACTGCTGTGAGTTTTCCTTTGGTACTTTCGCGAAGCGCTTGCATCGCGGCGCGCATTGATGCGCGCGTCGTTTCATCGTGCGCAGCGCCTTTGTTCGCTTCCCACATGGATTTGCGGGCGGCGTGCTCTTCGGCGAGGATGGCGTTGACTTTTTCAGTGCGCGCCGCGTCGAGGTTTAACAATTTCGCGATGTCGACGGGTTGGTGGCGCATGCCCAAGCCGTGTCCCTCGCCCATAGGACTGCGTCCTTGCGCAATGACAACGCCAGCGGCGATGAGGGTCGACGCAATGACTGCGGACTTAGCGAAACGAGTGTAATTTTTCATAGCAAGACTCCGAAAGTGTGAGGAGGAGAGGACACCTTGTTGGGTGCTTGCTATATGGACAGCGCTCGCAGGAAAACAAGCGGTGATTCGCGTGCTTTGTTTGTAACTAGATATTGCAGAAACCTCTGCTCGAATGCGCCGACACGCGATGCTTAGTCGGCGCGTCATAGGTCAGGCGTGCGCCTGACCTATCCGAGGCAATAAGGCTTTACGGCGCGGCGATGACGCACTTGATTTCAGCCGTGACTAGTTTGCCAGCGGTTGCATCAAGGTAGGCAATCGTTGCCGTTTCCCCACCAAGAAGCGTCAACCCGCGATTAGCTGGCGCGGGGACTGGCGTTGGTGCGACGGCGGTGTTGCCCCACCACTGGCCTGTCGCGCTAATCGCCCCAGCACTCGTGCTGTACGCGCCGCTGCCACTGCCGCCGATCACCGAGAACTTCACCGCGCGCGCGTCACAGTTGCCGTTGACCAGCGGCTGCGCTGTGAACGCAACTGTTTTCGGAACAATTTCGAGTGTTGGTAATGGCGTTGGCGCTGGACGATCTTCGGTGCCCGCCTTGACGAGGTAGGTCACCGATGCGATGCGTCCCGCAGCGTCTGTAATGACGATGCTAGAACTGTAGTCACCGCAGCTGCTCGACTCGAACGAGGAAGCCGTAAAGCTGCCGCCAGAGCGCGTAACAATTACGGGATCAGCGGTAATCCCGCCGACCGACAGCGGGATGGCGTTCGGCAGCGACGAACGAACCGAGTACGGTGGCGTACCGCCGTAAACGAGGTAATCGCCCGCCGTCGCTGGGCACTCGTTTTTGTATTTTCCAGAAGCCGTATACGTGCTCGGAAAAATACTCAACGTCGCCGACCCATCAATGACTTGAACGATTGAAAAGGCGCTGTCCACGCGATTGCCGCTGGTAACGTCTGTGGCACGAATCAGTGCGCTCTGCGATGGCACACCCGCATCCATACGCACGACGGCGTCAGCCTTGCCGTTCTGGTCAGTGACGATGGTGATTGTCTTTGCCGCGATAGTGCCAGCTTGGTCAATCAAGAAGTTGTACGCGCCTTGCACGACATCGAAGCGAATTTGGCGGTTCGGCAGCACCGAGGTGGCGGAAGACCGGATCGTGATAGAGGCAACACCGCTTTCTCCCGAGCAGATGGCCGCTTTGTCGAGCAGGGGAGACGTGGCACCGGCACAAGTGGAGTTCGATGTTTGCGTAACGGTGAGATCACCCAGTAACGGGGATGGCTTGACAATCACGGCCACGGTGCTGGTGCGGCCCAAGGAGTCGCGAATGGTTAGGGTGACGGGAGCCTCAGCGGAGATCGCATTAGCTACGAGCGTGATTGCCGCGCCAGACACCACCTGTGCAACGGGGAGGACGACTGCGTCCGACGTAAACACTTGAAACGGGCCAACACCGCTCGTAATCGTGACGACCGCTGGGGTGCCCGAGTAAATATTTAGCGTCGTTGGATTGACGGTGAGCGATGGTGGGGTCGGAGTGGCAGCGAACGGATCCGCGGCTCCACCGCCGCCACAACCGGCCAGAAAGCTCGTCGCGGCGAGAACCACTGCCGAAAGCAGCGAACTAAGAGAATATTTAACTGAAACCACAATCGGCCTTTCTAGCTATGACAAGCGCACAAAACTAGCGCGCAATCAATACGTTATACGTAATTTCCAGATTTAACCGCAAGACAATGGCATAGCGCAAGCGCTCCCTGTGGCAACTGCGACGTGTCGGGCAGCAAAACAACATTTCCCCGCGTTGCAACAATTTCAATATTTCGATAAACTATGCGGCCCACGAATAAAACTATACCGTTTTTGCATCGACTGCCATGACCGCCATCGGGGCGTCAAGCCAGTCGCCCGCATAGCCTGGAGTGTGTTGATAGTGAATATTGGAATGCAAGCGTCGCCTGAGACGAACGAAAATTACAAGCCAGACGCGCAGGGTCTGTACGACCCCAAACATGAGCATGATGCTTGCGGCATGGGATTCGTTGCCAACATTAAGGGCCGCAAAAGTCACGACATTGTCGAGAAGGGCCTCAAAGTCCTAGAAAACCTGACGCACCGTGGCGCGGTGGGCGCGGACAAATTGCAGGGCGACGGCGCGGGTATTCTGATCCAAATACCCGACACGTTCTTCCGACGCGAGTGCGGGAAACTAAAGATTACGTTGCCAGCCGTCGGCCAATACGGCGTAGGCATGGTGTTTTTGCCGCAAGAGCCCGCGTCGCGCATGGCCTGTGAGCAGGAGATTGAGCGTGCAATCGCGGCCGAAGGCCAAGTGCTGCTCGGATGGCGTGACGTACCGGTGAATGACTCCGGATTTAGTGATGGCGTGCGCGCTATCGAACCCGTGATTCGGCAAGTGTTTATTGGACGCGGGTCTAAGGACATGGACCAAGACGCGCTCGAACGTAAGCTCTACATCATCCGCAAAAGCTCGGGACACGCCATTCAAGCGCTCCGATTGCGCCATGGCAAAGAGTTTTATGTGCCGTCAATGTCGACATTGACCATCGTCTACAAAGGTATGCTGCTTGCTGACCAAGTCGGCGCTTTCTATTTAGATCTGCAAGACCCGATGCTGGTCACGGCGCTGGCGATGGTCCACCAGCGCTTCTCGACCAACACGTTCCCAACTTGGGATCTGGCGCATCCGTTCCGCATGGTGTGCCACAACGGGGAGATCAACACGTTGCGCGGCAATGCCAACTGGATTCGCGCGCGCGAGGGCGCGATCGCGTCGAGCGTGTTGGGCGACGATTTGCCCAAACTGTGGCCCCTGATTTACGACGGTCAGTCTGACACTGCGTCTTTCGACAACTGTCTCGAACTCTTGGTGATGAGCGGCTATTCGTTGGCGCATGCCGCGATGCTGATGATCCCCGAAGCTTGGTCTGGCAATGCGTTGATGGACGAAGACCGTCGCGCGTTTTACGAATACAACGCAGCGCTGATGGAGCCGTGGGACGGCCCCGCTGCGATGGCATTCACGGACGGTCGCCAGATCGGCGCGACGCTTGACCGCAACGGTCTGCGCCCGGCACGCTACGTGGTCACCGACGACGACATGATTGTGATGGCCTCGGAAGTGGGGGTTCTAGACATTCCGGAAGAAAAAATCGTTAAGAAATGGCGCTTGCAGCCAGGCAAAATGCTGCTGCTTGACCTTGAACAAGGCCGCATCGTTGACGATGAAGAGTTGAAGTTGGAGCTCGCTTCCGCCAAGCCTTACCGCGCTTGGATAGAGCAATCGCGCGTATCGCTGGAAGACTTGCCCGAGCCCGCACCGGCTGAAAAATCCACAGTGTCGTTATTAGATCGTCAGCAGGCGTTTGGCTACACGCAGGAAGACCTGAAGGTCATCCTGACGCCGATGGTGGCCAACAGCGAAGAAGCGACCGGCTCAATGGGCAATGACGCTGCGTTGTCTGTTCTTTCAAACAAATCGAAACCGCTTTACAACTATTTCCGTCAGTTGTTTGCGCAGGTGACCAACCCGCCGATTGATCCGATTCGCGAAGAATTGGTGATGTCACTGGTGACATTCATTGGCCCGCGCCCAAATCTTCTGGGGCACGACGCGACCGAGCCACAGCCACGCCTTGAAGCGCAACATCCTGTTCTCACCAGCGAGAACATGGAGCGCATCCGCCACATCGAACTCTTTTCGAGTGGCGCGTTCAGGGCCAAAGAGCTAGATATCACCTACCCGGCCTCGTGGGGCAAAGAAGGCATTGAAGCTGCGGTCGCCAGCCTATGCGCAGCTGCGGTGGACAACATTCACCTCGGTTTCAACGTGCTGATTCTTTCGGATCGCGGCGTTGCTGCCGATCGAGTGCCGATTCCGGCGCTGCTCGCGACCTCCGCCGTGCATCAGCACTTGGTGAAAACTGGCATGCGGACTTCCGCTGGCTTGGTCGTTGAAACCGGCTCCGCGCGTGAAGTGCATCACTTCGCATTGCTCGGCGGCTACGGTGCCGAGGCAATCCACCCGTATCTCGCGCTTGAAACACTCGCTCAACTCACTGACGTTGTGCCGCAAATCTCGGCTTACGAGAGCCAGAAGCGCTTTGTGAAAGCCATCTGCAAGGGTTTGAATAAAGTGATGTCGAAAATGGGCATCTCGACTTACCAAAGCTACTGCGGCGCGCAGATTTTTGAGTCCGTCGGCCTGAACTCGATCTTCCTCGACAAATATTTCACGGGCACCAGCAGCAGCGTTGAAGGTATCGGTATTTTTGAAGTCGCGGAAGAGCAAATGCGCCAGCATCAGCTCGCCTTCGGTAACGACCCGGTTCTGTCCAATGCGCTAGACGCAGGCGGTGAATACGCGGTGCGCACACGCGGCGAAGAGCACATGTGGACGCCCGACACCATTGCTAAATTGCAGCACGCTACGCGTTCCAATAATGCGGCCACGTACAAAGAGTACGCCGCTTTAATCAACGATCAATCCGGCAAACTCAAAACCTTGCGCGGCATGTTCGCGTTCAAGTTCGATCAACGCACGCCCGTGCCGCTTGACGAAGTAGAACCGGCCAAAGAAATCGTCAAACGCTTCGCCACGGGCGCGATGTCGCTAGGCTCGATTTCGACGGAGGCGCACGCCACGCTTGCTATCGCCATGAACCGCATTGGCGGCAAATCAAATACTGGCGAAGGTGGCGAGGACGCCAAGCGCTACATTCCGTTGGCCAAAGGTGAAACGCTTCAATCGCGCTTGGGCGCGCATCGCGTGGGCGACACCGTTTCGGCGAAAGAAGGCGACAGTCTGCGCTCGAAAATCAAGCAGGTCGCGTCGGGTCGCTTCGGTGTGACCGCCGAATACCTCGCCAGCGCGGATCAAATTCAGATCAAGATGGCACAAGGCGCGAAGCCCGGTGAGGGCGGTCAGCTGCCCGGCCACAAAGTGTCCGAATACATCGCGCAGCTTCGCTTTTCGGTGCCGGGAGTCGGCCTGATTTCGCCGCCGCCGCATCACGACATTTACTCGATTGAGGACTTGGCGCAACTCATTCATGACCTGAAAAACGCCAATCCCAAAGCCAGCATCAGCGTCAAGCTGGTGTCCGAAATCGGCATCGGCACGGTTGCAGCGGGTGTGACCAAATGCAAAGCGGATCACGTTGTTGTGGCTGGTCATGACGGCGGTACCGGCGCTTCTCCGATTTCATCGATCAAGCACTGCGGTACGCCGTGGGAGCTTGGTTTGGCAGAGACGCAGCAAACGCTCGTGCTAAACCGCTTGCGCAGTCGTATTCGCGTTCAGGCCGACGGTCAGATGAAAACCGGCCGTGACGTCGTCATCGGCGCGCTACTTGGTGCCGACGAATTCGGCTTCGCGACCGCGCCACTGGTGGTCGAAGGCTGCATCATGATGCGCAAGTGCCACCTCAACACCTGCCCAGTGGGTGTCGCTACGCAAGACGCTGAACTGCGTAAGAAATTCACTGGCCAGCCCGAACACGTTGTTAACTATTTCTTCTTCGTCGCAGAAGAGGCTCGCGAGTTAATGGCGAAACTTGGTGTGCGCACGTTCGATGAACTCGTCGGCCATAGCGATTGGCTCGATATGCAACAGGGCATCAATCACTGGAAGGCGAAGGGCTTGGATTTCTCCAAGGTCTTCTACCTGCCCAAGATGCCTGCCGACGTTGCGCGTCATCACACCGAAGAGCAAGACCATGGCTTGGCGGGCGCGTTGGATCACTCGTTGATCGAAGCTGCAAAACCTGCGCTCGAATCAGGCAAGAAGATCGAAGGCAATTTTGTTATTGGTAACCACAATCGCTCTGTGGGAGCGATGCTCTCGCATGCCGTCGTATCAAAGTACGCTCACGCGGGGTTGCCGGACGGCACGATTCACGCGCGGTTCAAAGGCATTGCTGGACAAAGTTTCGGTGCGTTCCTAGCGCGCGGTGTGACCTTTGAGATTGAAGGTGCCACCAACGACTACTGCGGCAAAGGATTGTCCGGCGGACGCGTCATCGTCTATCCGGATGCAAAGTGCCCCGCAAAAGCGGAAGAAAATATTGTCATTGGCAACACTGTGCTTTACGGAGCGACGGAGGGCGAGGCCTACTTCCGCGGCGTGGCGGGTGAGCGCTTTGCGGTGCGCAACTCCGGCGCGACCGCCGTTGTTGAAGGTACGGGCGATCACGGCTGCGAGTACATGACCGGCGGCACAGTGGTCGTGCTCGGTGAGACTGCGCGAAACTTCGCGGCAGGTATGTCAGGTGGTTTGGCGTTTGTATATGACCCGAACGGTATGTTTGCCAAACGTTGCAACTTATCGATGGTGGGAATCGAGCCAGTCGTTTCGGAGCTTGAGCAGACGGGTGCAGAGCAAGAGCTGATCGCCCAAGGCAAGGGCCGCAAGCGTCACCTCGGCTTGAGCGACGAGGCGTTGCTCAAATCGTTGATTGAAAAGCATTTGCGCTACACCGGCTCAGCCGTCGCGCTTTCCATCATGGACCACTGGGACACACAGCGCAAACACTTCGTGAAGGTATTCCCGCACGAGTACAAGCGAGCGCTGACAGACATGTACGCCGAGTCGATCAAAGCGAAGTCGGGCAGCAAAGAAGCCATCGCCAAGTAACTCATTCGATACGCGACAAACGCAACCGTCACGTCACTCAAATACCCTTTACATCACGCAGCTTCCCGACGGGCAATGCTGCGTAAAAGAACAGAGCAAGATCATGGGAAAAATCACCGGATTCATGGAATTTCAACGCTTGAGCGAAGCCGCTGAAGCGCCGAAGTCCCGCCTCAATCACTACCGCGAATTCGTGGTGACGTTGAAAGACGACGAAGCCAAACAACAAGGCGCCCGCTGCATGGATTGCGGCATTCCGTTTTGTCAAACGGGCTGCCCGGTCAACAACATCATCCCCGACTGGAACGATCTGGTATATCGCGGCAATTGGCGCGGCGCGCTCGACACGCTGCACAGCACCAACAATTTTCCCGAATTCACCGGGCGCGTATGTCCCGCACCGTGCGAAGCAGCCTGTACGTTAAACATCAATAACGACGCCGTTGGCATCAAGTCGATTGAACATTTCATCATCGACAAAGGCTGGGAAGAAGGCTGGGTGACGCCGCAAGTGCCTGCTGTAAAAACTGGCAAAACTGTCGCCGTCGTTGGTTCAGGCCCGGCAGGAATGGCAGCAGCGCAGCAACTCGCGCGCGCGGGACACAGTGTCACCGTATTTGAAAAATCCAGCCGCATTGGCGGACTACTGCGCTATGGCATTCCCGATTTCAAAATGGAGAAGAGCCACATTGACCGCCGCGTGGCGCAGATGGAAGCGGAGGGCGTAACTTTTAAAACCAGCGTCTTGATTGGTGACGGAACGTTGACCGCTGGCGTGGGTAATGACGCCACTGAGATCATCTCGCCCGACGCGCTCAAGGCGCAGTTTGATGCGGTAGTTTTGGCGGGCGGCTCCGAGCATCCACGCGACTTGCCAGTACCGGGACGTGAGCTCAAAGGCGTTTACTACGCGATGGAATTTCTGCCGCTGCAAAACAAACGCGTGGCGGGCGACGACGTCGAAGTGATCTCGGCCAAAGGTAAACATGTAGTCGTAATCGGCGGCGGCGACACCGGCTCCGATTGCGTGGGCACGTCCAATCGTCACGGCGCGGCGAGCGTGACTCAATTTGAATTGATGCCTCAGCCACCGGACAAAGAAAACAAGCCGTTGGTGTGGCCGAACTGGCCGTTAAAAATGCGCACGTCGTCGTCGCACGAAGAAGGCGCGTCACGCGATTGGTCTGTCACCACTAAATCAATGGTGGGCGCGAATGGCCAAGTGACGGGTCTTAAGGCCGCACGCGTCGAATGGAAAGACGGCAAGATGACTGAAGTGCCCGGCAGCGAATGGGAGATGAAAGCGGATCTTGTGCTGCTCGCAATGGGTTTTGTGCATCCGGTCGCGCCCGTGTTGCAAGCATTCGGCGTTGAGCGCGATGGTCGCGGTAACGCGCGCGCTGGCACTGACGACAACAGCAATACGGTGGGGCAATCAGCGCTTGCGTACAGCACAAATGTGCCTAAAGTATTCGCCGCGGGCGATATGCGTCGAGGTCAATCGTTAGTCGTATGGGCTATTCGCGAAGGTCGCCAAGTGGCGCGCTCAGTCGATGCGTTTTTGATGGGCGCGTCAACGCTGCCGCGCTAGAAATAGTTCCTCTATGCGCCGTCAGTGCAATGCTGACGGCGCGCTCTGCAGTTGATACTGCATTGAGCAAATCTCTACGTCACACGTTCGATTGACGCCGGAAAAAACTGATTCATAGCCAGCGCTAAACGACGCGAATCGTAAGTTTCGTGTTGGATTTTGCACGCGTATCTATCGAGCCGTTAGGAACAATCCCAAAGCGTATGAGACATGACGAAAAGCCGCATTTTCGCCATATTTTTCCGCTAACGTTCGCCGCGCGTAATCAACAAAATCCACACACTGGAGATAGATAGTGAAAACAATGAAGAGGGGCCTCGCCAATCAGTCGATTCGAGGCGTTATGTTCGGCAGCGGTCTTTTGACCAGCCTGTTGTTGAGTCTTCCGGCTTTCGCCGCGAAAACAACTGATGACCACGGCAACGTGGGCTACGACACCGCAGCAGAATGCGACGCGGCAGTGGCCAATGGCAGTGCAAAGTTTTACCAACCGTTCACGCAACATCCTCCGCTTCAACGCGACGGCGAAGCCAGCGTGAAGCAACAAAAAATCTCTGATCTCGTCTCCGCCTCTGCGGCAGCAAGCGCGCTGGGCTATCAAGCCTCCGCTTACGCGAGCGGCGCGTGTGATTTGGGCGTAGGTCGCTCAGGCGAGCGTGACGGCGTCAGCCGCAAGCTCATCGGCAAATACGTGCCCTACAGCCCGGACATGCCCATCAATGTCTACTTCGCGGCCAACGGAAGCGCAGTGCGCGCCACGATGCAACTGTGCGACAACCACTTTGGCAAAAATCTGCCGCGCCCAGTCGGTCTGCTGACGCCGATGATTTCTGGCGCATCGAGTGAATGCTTCGCGACCGTCTCGACGCCAGCACGCTACGAAACCAAGACCGAGCAGGTGGTTAAGGTCGGCGCGACTAAGCGCTTTGAAGTTGTTCCGGGCACATTCAAAACGGTAACCGAACAAGTGCTCGTAAGCCCTGAATACAAGCGCTACGCGACAGTGCCAGCGACGTACAAGACGGTAACCGAGCAAGTGCTCGTGAGTCCCGAGTACAAGCGCTACCAGACTGTTCCTGCGACGTACAAAACGGTAACTGAGCAAGTGCTCGTCAGCCCCGAGTACAAGCGCCCAATCGCGATTCCTGCGACGTACAAAGCGGTGACCGAGCAAGTGCTCGTCAGCCCTGAATACAAGCGCCAGATCGCCATTCCTGCGACCTACAAAACGTTGACCGAAACGGTCATCACCAAGGCTGCTGGTTTCCGTGAAGAGCCGATTCCCGCTACTTACAAGACGGTCAGCGAGCGCGTTCTGGTTAAGCCAGAAGGCAAGCGCCTTGAAGTCATTCCGGCAACGTACAAAAACGTAACCGAACAAATCGAAGTTCGCGCAGCTAGCAAGCGTCTGGAAGTGATTCCAGCGACTTACAAAGCGGCAACCGAGCAAGTGGAGTCGCGCCCCGCCTCGAAGCGTATTGAAGTCGTTCCTGCGACTTACAAAACCGTGAGCGAGCAAATTCTTGCAAAGCCCGAGTCGATTCGCCTCGAAGCCATGCAGATCCCATACAAGACGATCAGCGAGCAAGTGGAAACACGCGCTGCGGGTTCACGTCTGGAAGTCGCTCCAGGCACGTTCAAAGAAGTTGAAGAGCGCGTGATGGTTCGCGCCGCGAGCAAGCGCATCGAAGTAGTTCCCGCCGTCTACGAAACCGTAACCGAGCAAGTCAAAGTCTCCGACGAAACCACCGAGTGGAAACGTGGCCGGGTATGGCTCGCGCAAGCTACGGCTGTTAGCAGCGTTGCCGACTACAACAAAGCCGTTGCGTCAGGCAAAGCCGTTCGCGCGAAAGCCGTACGTCAGACCGGTGGCAAAACTGAGGTTGTGGGCGGCGACGTGATCGTTGACACCAGCAATTTCGTTCCTGGCTCCGTGGGCGTGGGTGGTCGCGCAATGACGGACAGCGACGACGTGATGTGCCAAGTCGTCGTACCTGCGCAATACCGCACGATCAGCAAAACCGTTCTGAAGACGCCAGCATCGCAACGTGAAGTTGAGATTCCAGCGGAATTCGCCATGGTGAAGCGCCAAGTGGTTAACACCCAAGCGGCTACTCGCGAAATCGGTATTCCTGCGCAATACAGCACGACCACGCGCCAAGTCATCGACTTCGAGGCAATTCTGGCCAAAGGCTTCAAGCTTTCGCCGGACAATCGTACGCTGATCGCCGCCAACGGCGACGTTTGGACGCCGGTGTTTGGTCGCCTTGCTGCTGGTGCCGCAGGTACTGCTGGCGCTACCGCCTCGGCTGGTGGTGCGGGTGCGGGCGCAAATGCCGCCGCGCTGTCCGCTGATCCGCGCGTTGCTGGTTCGAACGTTGCGGGCTATACCCGTGAAATTCGTACACCTGCTGAGTACCGCACGGTAAGCCGCGAAGTGATCGACCAAGCGCCGAGCACGCGTGAAGTGGTGATCCCTGCTGAGTTCAAGACTGTAACGCGTCAAGTCGTGGCAACACCGGCTGCAACGCGCGAAATCGTCATCCCAGCTGAGTTCAAAACCGTGACGCGTCAAGTCGTTGACACGCCAGCATCGACGCGCGAAATCGCGATTCCTGCTGAGTACGCAACGATTGAACGTCGTGTTGTCGACAAGCCTGCGTCTACGCGCCGTATCGACATCCCTGCGGTCACCGAAAACGTGCAACGTCGCGTGATCGATACGCCCGCATCGGTTCGCGAAGAAGCGATCCCAGCGGTGTACAGAACAGTTGCTCGCCAAGTAGTCGACACGCCCGCTTCAACGCGTGACGAATTGGTGCCAGCCGTTTACAAAACCGAAGCGCGCCAAGTCGTAGACAAGCCCGCATCAACGACCGAAATCGTTGTACCAGCCGTTTACAAGACCGAAGCGCGTCAAGTGGTAGACAAGCCTGCATCGACGACCGAAATCGTTGTACCGGCCGTTTACAAAACGGAAACCCGCCAAGTAGTAGACCAAGCCGCTAGCACCCGCGCAATTGACGTGCCTGCGGTGATGGACACGATCAGCTATCAAGTGAAAGTGGCTGACGCTACCTCCGCTCGCCGCCAGATTTTGTGCGAATCCAACGCCACCGCAACCAAGATCACACAGATCAAGGATGCGCTTAAAAAAGCGGGCTTTGAGCCAGGCAAGATGGACGGCGTGATCCGCGCAGACATGATGAGCGCGGTCAATCGCTATCAGCAATCCAAAAACCTTCCTGTGGACGGCTTTGGCTACCTGAACATCGAAACCGTGAAGTCGTTGGGCGTATCGCCAAACTAAGACTGAGCGAATAGCCGGCGAAACGCGAGGCCAGTAACGCTCGCGCTTTACCTGCCAAAGAAAAGCCACCGAAAGGTGGCTTTTTTTATGTCGGCTCGAACGAGTACGCATCACTAAAGTATCGTAGACGGCATTTACAGCTTTTTGGCTTTAGCGACTGCCGTGTGGTCATTAGAGGCAATAAAATAATATAGTCGACTTTGTTGCAAAACAAGCTACAAGCCAACAACAGCAGTCGTTCAGGCTAAAAAGCCATTAGCGATGAACCGATACTGCGCCGCGCCGTCGTATTAGCATGATGCCTATGAAATGTTCCCCGTTTTCCACGCTTGCGGTGCGCGCATTTTCGCGCCCTTCCATCGCCTTGTGTTTGTGGCTGATAGCCGCCTCGTTGGCGGCGGAAGCCGGCGCCACCACGCTTCAGCTCTCGTCGGTCGGCGCGCGTAGCAGCGCGCAGTTCTTGGTCGACGGCTCGCGAATCGACGCGCGGATTGGACTCTTCACGGACGAGGGCTTGTTGCTCGAGAAAATCAGTGACGACATGGCTGTTTTCCACTACAACGGACTGCCGCAGCGCATGCGTGTGGGCGAAACCATCGTCGTGGATTCGCAAACGCAAGGCTTCGTGAGCCACCAAATCAAAGCCGATCAAAAGAATCTGTACAAGACCCCCGCGCTCGTTAACGGCGGCAATCTGCAAGCCGAGATTGACCGTATGGCTGACGTCATCGTCATTCCAGTCGCCGACGCTGATCGGCTCAATCTGCCGTACAAAGACAAAAAATCGCGTAGCTTCCGCGCACCACGTCAGACCACGATCGAAGTCAAAGACGGCAAAGAAATCAAAACAGTGATTGATCCGAAAGACAAAGACGGCAAGCCGTTGATGTACAAAACCTACGCCTTGCCACTTAACTCGGTGCGCGTCGGCCCGATTGATGTGTATGGCCTCAACGCTATCGTCAGCGAAAAGCCGGGACTCACGACCACCGTGATCGGCCGCGAATTTTTGAAGCGCCTCGCCCCGAATTGGTCGAACCGCACGCTCACGTTAGTTCGCCGTTAAGGAAGCGCTGGTTTAATCAACACATCTTTTGTTGTGCGCTGCGCACCACCGCGCGGCGAGCTACATCCTTTGGCTCTTGTTCCAATTGCGAACTAAGAGCGTCCAAGACACCTCGCGTTCACGCTCATGGCCACCCTAAAAAACGATCTTTTCCTCCGCGCTTTCACCGACGCTCGCCTGCCACGTCCACCGATTTGGCTGATGCGTCAGGCCGGGCGATATCTACCGGAATACCGCGCGACACGCGCCAAAGCTGGCAGCTTCTTGGAGCTTTGTCATTCGCCGTCGTTTTGCGCCGAAGTGCTGTTGCAACCGTTGGAGCGCTACCAGCTCGACGCTGCGATATTGTTTTCGGACATTCTCACCGTGCCCGACGCGATGGGCCTCGGCCTCTCGTTTGGTGTTGGCGAAGGCCCGCGCTTCTCGCGCCCGTTGCGTGACGAAACGGCGGTCAACGCGTTGGCGGTGCCTGATATGGCGAAACTGCAATACGTGTTTGATGCTGTTGCTGAATGCAAGCGCGCGCTGACCAACGGCGCGGAACAATCGGTGCCGCTCATCGGTTTCTCGGGCAGTCCTTTCACGCTCGCTTGCTACATGATTGAAGGCGGCGGCTCTGGCGACGCGTTTCCGCTGACGCGCCGCATGATGCTGCAACGCCCGGAGTTGTTTCAGCGCGTGCTGGACGTGAACGTAAAAGCCGTTACTGAGTATCTCGCGGGCCAAGTGCGCGCGGGTGCCGATGCACTCATGGTGTTTGACACCTGGGGCGGCGTGTTGGCACCGCGACTGTATCGCGAGTTTTCGCTTGCGCCGATGCAGCGCATCGTAGCTGCGCTTCGCGCTCAGTTTCCCGCAGTGCCGATCATGCTCTTTAGCCGCGGTGCCGCGCATAGTGTTGAGGCGATGGCCGCGACGGGTGCGGATGGCTTGGGCGTCGATTGGCAGAGCGATCTGGTTCAAGCGCGCGCTGCCGCCGGGCCAAACGTCACGCTGCAAGGCAATTTCGACCCGTTGCTCCTGACGACCGACGAGGCCACCATCACACGCGAGCTCGAACGTTCGCTCGCGGGCTTCGATGCACACCATCGCTTTGTCGCCAACTTGGGCCATGGCATCACGCCAGATGCCGACCCGGCGTTGGTCGGTTTCCTCGTCGAGAGCCTCAAAAAAATATAGTGCAAAAAACATAAGCAAATAGGGTTCATCATCGCTTGACAAGCGCAGAAATTACTACTCGATATTGCCAGTTATGCACAAAAACAAATATTTCTTTAGGGGTGAGTACGTGCCCCCGCTGAAACCCTTGAAAAATTGCGTAACTCGTTGAATTTATTGATTATTTGTTATTCGCCGCAGAATCTAGCAACAGCCCAACAACCGCATTCAGATGGGGCTTTGCGCGTGTCAAGTCGGTTTAGTTCACATATTTATCCACAGGCGTTGGGGACGGCATTTTGTCGGGTGTAAAGCCTTCGGTTTCTAGCCCTTCCAGCAGTGAGCAAGCGCTCACAAAAGTGACGGTAGAGGTGCCTTTGGCTATCGGACGCGCGTTGGATTACGTCGTTCCCGCCAACATTCATGCGCTGCTGTTCTCGTGCGTTGAAATCGCCGTCGGTACCCGACCCTACGCCGGGATTGTCACGGCCTGCGAACTGACCGACTCAGATTCCGCAACAAAGCTCAAGCCCGTTCGGCGCGCATTGTCCGGCCCGCTGCCCGAGCCACTCTTCGAATTGGCACGCTTCGTTGCTGAGTATTACCAAGTCTCGCTTGGTATGGCTTGCGGGCTCATCACGCCCGCTGAAGCTGCGCCGCCACCCGAACCCGTCGCGTGGCAGCTCACGGTGATTGGTATCGCACACGCCAGCGCGATTCCACTGCGCAACAAAGCCCAGCGCGCGTTGGCGGATGCATTCCAGCCAACCGTGAGCGCGCAAACCCGCCAAACGTTCTCTGCCGCTCAGAGGCGACTATTGGGCGATTGGGTTGCAGCAGGCTTCGCTGAGCCCCTATTCGCGCTCGCAGAAGCGCACAGGCAAATCACGCCGAACCTGCCGCCGTTCACGCCGCCGCAAATAAGCGCCGCACAAACGCTGCGCGAAACGCGTGATGCCTTCGCCGTGTCTCTGTTGCACGGTGTCACCGGCAGCGGCAAAACGGAGGTGTATCTTGATCTCGTCGCGGCGGTGTTGAACAGCGGCAAGCAGGTGCTGCTGCTCGTGCCAGAGATCAATCTCACACCGCAGCTCATCGACCGCGTGCTCACCGCCTTGCCCGGCGTCGCGACTGCTGTGTTGCACTCGAAACTCGCGGCGGGTGAGCGCAATTGCGAATGGCATCGCGTGCATTCCGGCGCAGCAAGGCTCATCATAGGCACGCGGCTCGCGGTGTTCGCGCCCGCCGCCAATCTTGGCCTCATCGTGATCGACGAAGAGCACGACGGCTCGTACAAACAAAACGAATCGCCACGCTATCACGCGCGCGATGTCGCCATCGTGCGCGCCAAACAAGCCAATATTCCCGTCGTGCTCGCAAGCGCCACGCCGAGCCTTGAGACGTGGCGCAATGTGCGCCACGCGCGAAATGCCGCGTATCGCCACATCGTATTGAACGAGCGCGCCACTGCGGCCGCACCATCGTCCTTGCGGCTGGTGCCGTCGCGCGGGCGTCGCGTGAAATCGGGCTTGTCGCAAACGCTCGCCGAAGGTATCGCCGAGCGCCTCAAACGCGGCGAACAAAGCCTTGTGCTCGTCAATCGCCGTGGCTTCGCGCCGGCGCTCTATTGCGGGCATTGCGGCTGGAGCGCACCGTGTACGCGCTGTGACGCGAAGCTCACATTGCACCAAACATCGCGCTCGCTCCGGTGTCATCACTGCGGATTGCAAACCAACGTGCCGACGCGGTGTCCTGCATGTGGACACCCCGAACTTGTCGGCGCGGGCGTGGGTACGCAAAAACTCGAGGCCGCGCTCATTGAAACGTTTCCCGACGCGCGCATCGCCCGCGCCGATACCGATTCGCTTTCTGGCAAACACGCGTGGCGCGAGTTGTACGAGCGCATCCTCGCGCGCGAAGTCGACATCGTCGTCGGTACACAGATGCTTGCGAAGGGTCATGACTTTCCGGCGCTAACGTTGGTAGGCGTTATCGACGCTGATCGCGCGCTCTTCTCAACAGATTTTCGGGGGCAAGAAGATTTGTTTGCGCTCCTGACGCAAGTCGCAGGTCGAGCGGGGCGACACGCGCTGCCGGGCGAGGTGATGATTCAAACCGAATTCCCCGATCATCCGGTGTTTCATGCGCTGCTCGCCAACGACTACGCCGGATTTGCCGACACGACGCTGGCGAATCGTGAAGCGTTCGGCTTGCCACCCGCAGCGCGCATGGCACTCGTGCGGGCCGAAGCGAAAGACGCGCAAGCCGTGGCAGATTTTTTCACGCGTGCGCACGCCGTACTGCGTGAAGCGCTCACCGAAGCCCACGGCGAAGTTTTTGCGCCGCAACCCGCGCCGCTCGCTCGCAAGGCCGATTTCACGCGCTGGACGATGACTGCGATTGCGCCGAAAGTGCGACCGCTCGCCGACGCGCTCGCCAAGCTGCGCGAAGCAATGCAAAACGAGCGGCCGAAGGTGCGCTGGGCGGTGGATGTGGATCCCTACGATTTCGGCTAGAGAACCACGCCTTTGGTGGCGATGACGCGGGATCGCTCAACCGCGCCACGCGCGGCCAAGAAAGTACATACAGCGATGAATCAACCATCAACCGGCAGTGCTGTCGCCTTTCATCATCTCAGGCGCAATTCCTATTCCCAAGATAGTTAGAGCACTATGGCCGCAACACGTTACTGGCGTCGGCTTGGGCGATCAGCGCATCCGCATCGGCTTGCAGCAAAAAGCGCTGCGCCACGGCGTTGGCTGCCGCTTTGCGCACGGCGTTCACATAGCCCGCGTGATCCGTGTAGCGCTCCTCAAGCGATAGTCGCGAGTCGTTCGCCGCCACGCGATCCGCTTTGGTTTTGGCGAACGGCACCATGCCGCCGACGTAGTTGCAAATCTGCCCTTCGTGGAACGGCCGCGCGCCGCCGGCGGTGATGTTCCAGCCAAGGTAAGTTCCGAGCGGCGCGTCATGCAACACGACCGGCACGCCGCCCACTTCGTTGCCATCGGCGTTCACACGCGGCACTTTCATATTGATGACTTGCTTGATCGGCGGCGGCAGTTTGGTCGGAACGCCCGATCCGTCGTTGGCGTTGAAATCCGGGCCCCAGTCGTAATCAAAGGTCGGCATGATGAAGTTACTCGGGAGCGTTGCGGGAATGCCCGGAATGGTCGGGAAGCCCATCGCCGCTTTCGTTGCGTCGACCAGTTCGCCTTTGTCCAGACGTGGCCATACGCTGGGCGGCGGCGCGACGCCCTTCATCACCCAGTTGCGGAAATGTTGGCGCAGCGCGTTTACGGTGTGGATGTGCGGCATCACGTTCGGCGCAAGCACAGCGGTGCCGAAATTGTTGCCTGGGCAGCTTGGCGCGGGCAGCGTGCTACCCGCAAGGCTCGCGTTAAACATCGTGTTCGGCGTCGGCACGATATAGCCACCGTGATTGCTGCTCGCGATGTAGTAGCGGCGCACGTTCTCGGGGAGCGGAATGTCCGCTTTACCGTCGGTGCCCACCCACTCCGGCGTGAGCTTCAAGGCCCACACTTCGGCCGAACCAAAATGCTCGATGACTTTCGGACACGTTTTGGTGGCCGTGCAACGATCCAAAATGCCGCGCTCGGGCAATTTGCGCACTGTGTCAGGCCACGGCACCCACCATTGAGGACCTTCGCTGCCGGCCTGATAAAGCTCCAACACGCCGTCGGCCTGTGCCCAGCGGAAATTAAGCGCGATACGCCGCCCAGCGATGATCGGCCACGCGCCGTCGTGCACTTGGCGGCCTGCTTCGTCTTGATTGAAGCCCAAGTGAATAAATCCGCGCAGATAGTTGCCCGACTGCGAATTGCCGCGACTAATCACATGCGTAATTTTTCCGGCGAGCGGATTGGCGGTGCCGAAATCATCTTTCGTCTCGTTGCGAAAGAACGACGCTACATCGCGAAACGCGGCAAAGCCAATGCCAAGCACTGGTGGGTCTTGCGCAGTGAAAACGACTTGATACAGAAGCTTCGGATTGAAGCCATTTTTCAGGCAAATCTGCGTGGCGTCCGGAGTGCCCGGAAATGGATTGGCCGCATCGCATTTGGCCCACGCCCAGTCGGACGACGGCATCACGGAATCAATGGTGACTTTGCCGTCCACGGTTTCGTGTTTGACGACGGTGAGCGTTGCTTTCTTTGTGTCGAGGTCAAACGGCTTGTACGGCAGCTGATTGACTTGCACCATCAGCGGCTGCGAGTTTGGGCCGCTGCGGTTGACGATGCGTCCCAAGACTTCTCCGCGGATCGGCGAGCCGTCCGCGTTTTTCGCTACGGGTACGATGACAAATTCAGCGCCGGGTTTGTTGTAAGCGGTGTTGCCAGCGTTCTCGCCTTGCCAACCGCTGCTGAGCCCGACGTCGCCCACGTTGCGTTCCGCGGGGACGATTGTGAGCCGCCCACCGCGATTAGGAACGTCGTGCCACATGAGGCCGCTCATCTTGGCCGGATCGGACGGCATGATCAGCTGAAATGTCGAGACATATTCCACTTTGCCCGCAGCATTCTTAGGCGCGAGCGAAATGTCTTGGATGATCGCGTTGCCCGGATGCGACGGATCAAGCTCGCCATAGGCACGACCGCTGATGCGCTTGATCGCACCCGCAGGGCCAGTGGCCGCGAGCGTGGTGTCAGGATCGAGCGTCGACTCGATCACAATTTTTGTGACACGCGCGTCGGTGCCAGTCGTGAACAGTAGCGCCACAACCGCGCTAATCGCGAGTGCACGCGACGCGCCGAATTTTAAAGTTACTGGACTATTCATGACGCACCCCGCTCATTGGCTTTGACCGGCGAGTTTACGGCGATGTGCCGAGCGACTTCAATGCTCCATGCGCGTAGTCGTCTCGTTTATCGCTCGACGGATACTTTTCCGGAGCGAGAGCGGCGTAAGCCGCCGCTACTTTTAGCGCTGGAGTGGGGGGCGGCCTATGGCACGCTCACTCCAGCGAGATCAACGCCGCGTTTTCTACCGTGCGCGTCGGAGCGTCAGACCGCCGGCAAACGCTACGAGCAACAACATCAGCGCTAAGGAGCGTGCGTCGATTGCTGGGATAGAAACCGCATCGTTGTCGGTCACATAGGCCGGAATCGCGGCCATCGCGCGCGCGTTGTACAACGGATCAGTGCTGGCGACGGAGATTGCGAGGCTGCTGATCCGAAGACCCTCAGGAACATTGTTGTCAATCGCGGTAACCGTGACAACCTGCGGGACGTTCCAGTTGGCGGGTGTAAAGGTGACCGTGGCTGGCGAAACCGTGAAGTACGGCCCAGCCGTCAGCGTGAACACAACGTCTGCCGTAGGCTGTGACGTCAGCCCAAGCGTAACCGTGCCGGTGCTGCCGCCTTCACTCACAGCAACCGCTGATCCGGCGCTTTGTACGGTGGTTACACCCGCGTTGTCGTTATCGGTGATGCTGGCAGTAACGCTCGGCACAGCGAACGCGTTATACAAAGTGTCTGAGCTGGCGACCGTGAAACCGACGCTACCGGTATGCGCGCCTTCAGCGACCGCATCGTCAACAGCTGTGACGGTGACGCTCTGCGCGACATTCCAGTTCGCACTGGTGAAGGTCAGCGTTGCGGGGCTAACGCTCACTTGAGCGTTAGGCGCGAGCGTGATGACGACGTCGGCAGTAGGTGGGGCGAGCAAGACGACGCTCAGATCATCAGTCGCGCCACCTTCGGTCACGTTGGTCGTGCCGCCGCTTTGCGTGACGGTGATACCGACGTTGGGGCCAGTAACCGTGAGTGGAAACCCTTGAGCGCCACCGTTGACGCCGCCGTCGACGTACGCGCCCCAGGTCGACGAGGCCACGGAAAATTGCAGCGCGTCACCCGTGATGCGAGTGCCGTTGGTGGTCAACGGAGGCGCGAACGGTCCACTGGCCAGCGAGCCCGAGAGCTGAAAGTCCATCCAGTAAGTGCCTGCGGGAAGCGTCAAGTTTGCGCCCGCAGCCTCAATGGCCATGATGGGGCGCTGCGTATTACCGCCGGACGTTTGCGTCACGCGGTAGATGCCCGAAAACATCGTCGCCGTCATCCGATTGGTCGTCGCGTCACCAAACACGACGGTCGACCCTACAACATTTGGCGCACCGTTCCAAACGCGAAAGTTCATCGCGGTGAATGTGGACGTGGTCGTGGAGCCGGTCTGGTAGGCGTAAACGGTGAATTTGTCGATTAGCCAGCCGCCCGCCGGGACCGTGAACTGCTGCGCCAATCGAAAGCCAGAGGCGCCGGAAAAGACAGAACCGCCCAAACCAGTCATCGCCAGCGTTGTGTTCTGCAAAACGCTCTCATCGGCTCCGCCGGCGCCAGTCCCTGCACTATTGATCAAACCGGTTCGTGTGTCCGACAGAATATGCGCTGCGTTGACCGACAAGTTTTGCATCGGCACCGGTCCGTAGACCGTCTTCGACGGCAGCTCCGCCGGATCAAAAATTTCTGCACTTTGACCGAACGCAAGGGCGCACAGAAGGCAGGACGCGGCAATGGCGAGCGAACGCGCAAACGACATAGTTTTCCCCAATGAATGATTTTTTGCTGTGGCGCAAGTCTGCTACCGCGTTGGATGCGCCACGTTTCCGGACACCAATAATAGCGTTTGTGTGCGTTCGGAGGCGTGCTCCGGCTCGTATCCGCCAACGCCTACCAAGGTCGCGTGGTTGCGCCAAGCGCAGCTGGTGAGAATCAATCGATCTTGGCACCCGCCAAAAACCACACACCTAGCTTTGTGCGCTCGGATTCTGTGATTTGGGTCGCGTTGTTCTGCGGCATGATGCGCGACACGACCGCTTGCTGATACATCGCCTGTGCGTTTTTAGCGATGAGCTCGGGTGTGTGCAGTTGAATGTTTTTTGAGACGACTTGCGTGTTGTGACACATCACGCAGCGTTGCTCAACGATCGCACGAACTTCGGCAAACTTTGGTACTTCTGCGCTGGCGCTACTTTGCGGTGCCGGGGCGATCCACGCAGCCACTGCGATGAGAATCGCGCCACCAAACGCAAAGTATTTGTACTCAATTTTGCCCTTGTGTTTCAGCACAAAGAATTGGCGAATGAGCGCACCGGCGAGCATGATCGCGACGAGCACGAGCCAGTTGTTTGGCGCGCTGTAGGTCATGCTGTAGTGGTTCGACAGCATTGCGAACAGTACGGGCAGCGTGAAGTACGTGTTGTGGACGCTGCGTTGTTTGGCGCGCATCGGGTGAATCGGGTCGGGTTTCTCGCCGGCTTTCATCGCGGCTATGGTTTTTTTCTGACCAGGAATAATGATGTGGGCGACGTTGGCCGACATGGCTGTCGCGAGCATCGCGCCGGTCAATAGAAACGCCGCGCGGCCGGAGAACAAATGACAAGCAATGTAAGTCGCGGCAATTACGTAAATGAACACGGCGATACCGACGATCAGATCGCCGTTTTTGCGTTGTCCAAACACTTTGCAAATCGTGTCGTAAACAACCCAACCCATCACCAAGTAGACAAGCGCCGCACCGATGGCCGCGCCGGATGAGCCCCAGGCGAATACATTTTTGTCGATCAGAAATGTTTGTGCGTTGAATAGATACAAGACTACGAACAGCGCGAAGCCGCTCATCCATGTCCAGTAGCTTTCCCAATAAAACCAATGCAAGTTTTCCGGTAGCTGCTTCGGCGCGACCATGTACTTCTGCGGGTTGTAAAAACCGCCGCCGTGCACGGCCCACAGCTCGCCGTCGACGCCTTTTTCTTTAAGGTCGCTGGCCGTCGGTTTGGTCAGGCTGTTGTCCAGCCACACGAAATAAAACGATGAGCCGATCCACGCAATGCCGGTGATGACATGTAGCCAACGCAGCAAAAGATTGAGCCAATCGAAAATGTAGGATTCCATGTGATGCTGCTTAGTCGGTAGTGGAGATTTGCCGCGAACGAATCATATAAAAATCAACGCGCTGCGGGAGGTTCGCGGCCTGCGCCTCTTCCGCGATATGCGATTAGCTGCCGCGATACGTCGAGTAAGTCCACGGCGAACACACGAGCGGAACGTGATAGTTCCCGCCCTCTTCGGCGATGCCAAATTCAATCGGAACGACATCGACAAACATCGGATCGGGCAACTGCATGCCCTTGCGCCGAAAATGCTCACCGACATGAAACACAAGGCGATAGCGACCGCGTTTTACCTCGGCGTCTTTGAGCAGCGGCGCGTCAGTGCGGCCATCGGAGTTGGTGCGTGTTGCGACCAAAAGCTTTGGCTCCGGGTCCAGAGAATACAACTCAACGGCAACGTCAGGCGCTGGGCCACCGTGCACCGTGTCGAGGATATGTGTCGAGAGTTTTCCCACGTTGACTAGTCCGCAATGATGTCGAGTAAGCGCAAGCGGGCGATTTCGCCCACCTGCATTAAGTTGTTATTGAACTCCATCGCACGCGTATTGAGCTGACGCGATTTGATCGCGCCGAAGATGGCACCTTGCGTGTTGTTGCGCGCCGCGATGATGAAAGGAAAACCAAATTTCGCAACATAAGCAACATTGTGTGCGCGTAGTTGGGCGACGTCCTCCGCGGTCATGGCCGACAATCCTGCCGCAGCTTGCTCGCGGGTTGACTCGTTAGTGAGCGTACCCGCTGCTGCTTCTTTACCGGCGAGTTCTGGATGCGAATTCAGTAGCGCGAGTTTCTCGTCATCGCTCGCCGATTGCACGGTGGCGACGAGCGCTGCGTGAACACTTGCACGCGAACTAAAGCCTTGTGCGGGCTTCAGGGCAAAGGCTCGCTCGGCGATCCATGGCGAATGCTCGTAAACCGTGCCAAACGCGGCTGAAAACTGAGCGGGTGTGAACTGGTTTATTTCTTGGAGCGTAGCCATCGAGCTAGAAAACAATTTCATTTAGGAGCATCCGTTCAGCCTAAGGCTGACGCCTCAGGCCGAACGGTAATTCGCGTTGTTCAACGCATCTTAATGCGCATCCGCTTGCTTCGCTGCAGCAACAGCAGCGCTGCTGTCACCACTGGCACCGTTGAAGAACAGATTGAGCAACACGGCTGCGAGCGAGGAGAGCAATATGCCCGATTCGATCAGCGGATGAATGCCGTGTGGCATCCATTGTTTGAAGTTTGGCGCAATTAGCGGAATCATGCCTATGCCAATCGACACTGCAACGATCAACGAGTTAAAACGATTGCCTTTGAAGTCGACGCCAGAGAGTATGCGAATACCCGTGGCGGCGACCATGCCGAACATCACCAAGCCCGCGCCACCGAGCACGACGGTAGGCAGCGACTCAACAAGCGTTGCCATTTTGGGCATCAGGCCGAGTACGATCAAGATGACGCCGCCAGCGACGCACACGAAGCGGCTCTTCACGCCGGTTACGGCCACAAGCCCCACGTTCTGCGAAAAACTGGTGTACGGGAAGGTGTTGAAGATGCCGCCGAGAAGCGTGCCCAGACCATCAGTGCGCAAGCCGCGCGAAAGCGCCGCTTGATCGACTTTACGATCTGTCATCTCACCGAGCGCGAGGAACATGCCGGTGGATTCAATCATGACGACGATCATCACCAATGTCATCGTGAGAATCAGCAAAGGATCAAATTGCGGCGTGCCAAACGAAAATGGAACTACGGGGGCGAACCACGCCGCCTTCGCAACTTTGTCGAAGTTCATGAGTCCCATTCCGGTAGCGACTACGCCGCCAAGCACGATGCCGAGCAACACGGAAATGTTGGCAATGAAGCCTTTCGCAAATCGCGTGATCATCAATATTGAAACCAACACCAGCGCGGCAATGCCAACACCTGTCAGGTCGGCATACTTTGGGTTGGGCACGGATGGCGCGAGCACGACTCCCTTCGGAACGGCTGGCAACGCTGAGCCTGGCGAGGTCGCCGCTGCTGCCGCATCTGCTAGCCACTTCGCATGATCAGGATTCACCACGGAAGGTGCGGTAGGTCCAAACGGATTGCCGAAAATCCAGTTAATGCCAATTCGCATCAAGCTAATTCCGATGACTGCGATGATGGTGCCTGTGACCACCGGCGGGAAGAAGCGCAGCATTCGACTGACTGCCGGTGCGATCAATATAGAAATCGCGCCCGCACCAATAATGGAGCCGAAGATAAGCTGCGCACCCGCGAGACCGGGATTGGCGTTGGCCATTGCCACCATCGGCGCGACCGCCGCGAACGTAACGCCCATCATCACGGGCAAGCGAATACCGAACCATTGCGTTGCCCCCAACGACTGGATCAACGTGACTACGCCGCAACAAAACAAGTCGGCAGAGATTAATAGCGCCACCTGCTCAGGCGGCAATTTAAGTGCGCGCCCAATGATGAGCGGCACGGCAACCGCACCGGCATACATCACCAGCACATGTTGAAGACCTAATGCACCGAGGCGGGGCAGTGGTAGTTTCTCGTCCACGGGGTGGACATTTGCGTCGGACATCGTTTTCCCTCCGGTAATTGATGAGTGTCGAATGGGCCGCGCTCACGGCTTGCACTTAGCAAAAAGCGTGCAATGCATGTTCAGCACATTCAGGTGTATACAAGCTCCCCTCCACAGGAGACTTGTATGCAGTGCGAACCGCAGTCTAAGCACGACGCGTCGTTTTCGCTATTGCCTCAGCTTATGACCCTCATCGGGAAGCGCCGAAATGCGGCGCGGGCGTTCTGCCACCGCTAGACTTGCCATCTCAACGCGCCCTGCAAATCAAACGTAGACCATATGAGTTGGACCAAAGACTATCCCCGCGATTTGATCGGCTATGGCCGCAAGCCGCCTCATGCGCAATGGCCGCAACGCGCGAAAATCGCGATCAATTTCGTACTCAATTACGAAGAAGGCAGCGAAAACTGCGTGCTTCATGGCGATGCAAGCTCGGAAACGTTTCTTTCGGAAATTTCGGGCGCAGCGGCGTTTGATGCGCGGCACCTTTCGATGGAGTCGATGTACGAATACGGATCACGCGTCGGCGTGTGGCGCATCCTGCGTGAATTTGCGAAACGCAATTTACCGTTGACGGTGTTTGGCGTGGCGATGGCGCTGCAGCGCCATCGTGAGGCGACCAGCGCCTTCTGCGAGTTAGGCCACGAAATTGCGTCGCACGGCAACCGATGGATTCATCATCAACATATGAGTGAAGCCGAGGAGCGCGCACAAATCGCTGCCGCCTCGAACATCATTCGCGAACTTAGCGGCGGTCAGTGGCCGTTCGGTTGGTACACCGGCCGCGACAGCCCAAACACCAAACGCCTTGTGATGGAACACGGTGGCTTTGAATACGATAGCGACTATTACGGCGACGATTTGCCGTTTTATTTGCCCGTTGAAATGAGTGATGGCAGTGTGCAGCGCCAACTCATCGTGCCCTACACGCTTGACGTCAACGACATGAAGTTTTCGTCACCGGCGGGGTTTGCCAACGGCCAGGATTTCGCGCAGTATCTGATCGACACGTTCGATGTTCTCTATGCGGAAGGCGAAGAGTGCCCAAAGATGATGAGCGTGGGTATGCACTGCCGGTTGCTCGGAAAACCGGCGCGCATGGCGGGGCTCATGAAGTTTCTCGATCACGTTGAAAAGCATGATCGCGTGTGGGTTGCGCGCCGCATCGACATCGCGCGTCATTGGCGCGCAGTGCATCCGTACTCTGGAGAAGTGAGATGAAATTTGGCAGTGACATTCTGAAACAAGCTGATGTGCTCGCGGGCTTCACCGAGGACGCGCCGCTGATTACACGCACTTATCTTTCCAAAGAGCACAAAGCAGCGGGCGAGTACCTCATTGGCCTGATGCGTGACGCGGGCATGAATGCACACTTCGATCCGCTCGGCAATATCGTCGGACGTTACGAAGCGGGCGTGCCGTTCGCGCCTGTAGTGATGACAGGCTCACATCAAGACAGCGTGCGCAATGCGGGAAAGTATGACGGGCTCTTTGGAATACTTTCGCCCATCGCTTGCGTTAGAGAACTCAATCGCCAAAACAAGCGATTGCCGTACACGCTTGAAATTGTGGGCTTCGGTGACGAAGAGGGCGTGCGCTTCCCGGCGACACTGATCGGTAGCAAAGCGATGGCTGGAAAATTCGATCCCGCGTGGTTCGACTCGACCGATGCCGACGGTATCAGTATGCGACAGGCGATCAACGACTTTGGTGGCGACGCGAGTCAATGGAAGTCGTTGGATCGCCGCAGCGAAACGCACGGCGAAGTCGTTGCGTTTGTTGAGTCGCACATCGAACAAGGGCCGGTGCTTTTAAACGAGGGGCTTGCTGTCGGTGTTGTTACCGCTATTGCGGGCGCTACGCGGTTGCGCCTTAACGTCACGGGCCTTGCCGGTCATGCGGGCACGGTGCCGATGGGCGCGCGACAAGACGCGCTGGCCGCTGCGGCTGAAATGATTTTGTTCGTCGAGCGTTTTTGCACTGACAACGCGGGCTTGGTCGGCACGGTCGGCAAACTCTCGGTCAAACCCGGCGCTATCAACGTGATCCCGCAAGACGTGGAATTCACGATTGACGTGCGCTCTGGCGATGATGCAATTCGTGCGGTTGCACTCGCAGCATTCACCGCCCAATTGCCAGCCATCGCTGCGCGACGTGACGTGAAATTGCATACCGAAACGTTGTACGACGCGGGTGCGGCTCCGTGTGATCCCGCATTGCAAAAGCAGTTCGAGGCCGCGATCGCAGCGCAAGGCATTAAGCTGCGTTACTTGCCGAGCGGCGCGGGCCACGACGCTATGGTGTTTCCCGCCGTTGCACCGATTGCCATGCTCTTCGTGCGCTGCGGCAACAACGGCATTAGCCATCATCCCGATGAAACGATGACCGCAGAAGACGCCGAAATCGCCACCAACGTTTTGCTGCACTTTTTCGAAAACTATCAACCGCCCTCGTTTAGCGCCGACAAAGCGCAACGTGTGGAACGACCTGCCAAGCCTTTCTAAAAATCATGACGACTGAATCTACCACCAGCACCATCGCCCAATACGTTGATACGCATCACGCCGAGCAAATCGCTTTTCTTCGCGAGATCGTCCGCGTACCGTCCGACACGCCACCGGGCAACAACAATCCACCCGCCGAAAAAGCGGCCGAATTGCTCGCTGCGCGCGGCTACGCCGTTGAGCGCTTTGCCGTGCCGGAGCAGCGCGTGCGTGAGTACGGAATGGTGTCCGTCACGAACCTTATCGTTCGCCACAAATTTGGCAACGGCGGCCCGACCATTGCGCTCAATGCGCATGGCGACGTGGTGCCGCCGGGCGACGGATGGAGCTTCGATCCGTACGGCGGCGAGGTCAAAGATGGCCGGATGTATGGCCGCGGTGTGGCGGTGAGTAAGAGCGACATTGCGAGCTTCACGTTTGCGCTCGATGCGCTGAAAGGTGCCGAGAAGGCCGGCGCGAAGCTCAACGGCACCGTCGAATTGCATTTCACCTACGACGAAGAATTCGGCGGCCTCGTTGGCCCCGGCTATTTGCTCGAACAAAAAGCAACGAAACCCGATTTCGTGATTGGCGCGAGCTTTAGCTACGCCATCGTCACCGCACACAACGGCTGCTTGCAATTTGAAGTCACCGTGCACGGCACCGCTTCGCATGGCTCGATGCCAGAGACGGGTCACGATGCGCTACAGGCCGCCAACGCGATTTTGAACGCGATTTACGGCAAGCTTCCTGATCTCGGCAAGATCAAATCCAAGGTCGCAGGTATCAATACGCCGACGATGTTGGTGGGCCAAATTAGTGGCGGCACCAACACCAACGTCGTGCCTGGCAAGGTTGTGTTGAAGATGGATCGACGCATGATTCCGGAAGAGAATCCAGCAGAAGTCGAGGCGCAAGTTCGCGCGATGATTGAAGGCGCAGTCGCCGGCCGCAGTGGCATTCGCGTGGAGATCAAGCGCCTGCTGTTAGCCAATGCGCTCAAACCTCTGCCTGGCCAAGAAAAGCTCGTGGGCGCGCTGCAAAAACATGGCGGACGAGTGTTTGGAGAACCCATTCCCGCGCTCGGCGTGCCGCTCTACACCGATGCGCGCTTGTACGGCGAAGCGGGAATACCGGTCGTGCTCTACGGCGCTGGGCCGCGCACCGTGCCAGAGTCGAACGCGAAGCGAGCTGACGAAAATTTGCTACTCGAAGACCTACGCAAAGCCACACAAGTCGTGGCGTGTGCAGTGGCGGAGTTGCTTTCGGCGTAGGGTGCTGGTTCACCGCACCCAAATTGATACCAACCAACGTGGATTGGAGGCGTCGTCATCCTCCGTATCAGTTCCCCCGCAACGTTTGATCTACTGCAACCGGGACCAAAACAAATCGCCCGATGGTGCGCTGCCGCGCGCGGTGGGCTCATGGTTTTGGTCTTGGACCGTCCGTCACTCCGCTCCTCGGGGTCGAAAAAACGGGGGCCCCTTTCGGACAAATTCTTGACCGCTTCGCAATGGGGTTATGGGAATACTGATACGGTCATTTGGGATTCCACCCGCCATTCGTCGCACGCATATCGCAAGCTTGTGTGAAATGGCAAACAATCGAGTGGACTCAACTGTGCTCGTGCCCATGCCAAAAGCCGCCCCGACCTATGATTGGCGTTGCAGACGGTGCAATTCCGTAAATGCGGCACATACGAACGTATGTAAGACTTGCTCCTCCTACGCTCAATATCAAGGGCCGCCGTCCATGTGGCGCCAATTGGCCGCAGCAGGCGTGCCAACATGGTGCCGATTCCTGATTTACTCATTCGGTATTGTCGGTGCCGTACTTGCGATTGGCGGTTTTGCGCTATTTACGAGAGTATTTTTTCTTACCAATGCGTTGGGCATGGCGTGGAGCGCAGGCGCGGCTGTTGTCGGAGGGGCACTACTCTGGGTCGCCTACATGTTGCACCCGAAGCTGGCGGCGTGGCCCATATGCGTGCACAGAAGCGAATATTAGATTCGCCGTTTGTAGGTTACTTTTCTTGCTCGAAGCAAGAAAAGTAACCGGCACCTAAGGGCGTGTTGGTGGCAATAAAAAACGCGTGAGTTCGCATCAACTTGTGGCGCAATAAGATTGCGCCCTACAGGTTTACGAACCCTGCGCTGAGCGCGTTGTACTGCCTCTGGCTCTACATCGAGCGATAAAAAATGTAGTCGGCTTGATATGTGACTTGCGCTTCTTTGTAGTTGTCTGCCTGTGTGCACGGTAGTGCAGGGGCGACACCGCCTTTTGTCGCGACGCGTTGGATGTAGGTGATGCCGCTCATTGCGCCGCTGCCTTTGATTTGGTCGACCTTTACCAATTGCAGCGGAATGTTGCCTGCGCCGCCGGGCGCGATGGCGAGCTGGGTGCCGCGCGCGGTTGAGCCGTCGTTATGCGTCCAGACGGCGGGTGGGCCGGCGTACTTGCCGACTTGCTTGCCGCTGCGATCATTTAGGGCGGCGACCGGGCCGATGAGCGTCCATGCGAACTGTCCGGCAGCATCAATTTTTTCGCGGCATTCGTAGGTGAGTTGACCGACCCCCACCATTTCAGCCACAACACCGTTGCCTGCGGGCACTTTCACCGCTGCGGGCAGTGCCGATTGGTCGTATTTCGGGGTCATAGGCATGCTGGTGCAGGCCGCAAGCAACGAAACCAGCGCCGAGGTGGCGAGCGTAGTGACGAGTGGAGTGCGTGTCATGAGTGGGCTCCTGAAAAATGAAAACGTGGCGAACAGCGGAAAGGCAAATTTGCGAGCGCGTTATCGGCGCTGAACTTCTATACGCAGGTCGCGTGGTTTTGGTTTTGGTGGCGCTCAGAACTTTTGCTGGCGGCGCTACTGAACTACACCCGTCGCCCATGCCGCTCGTAGTTTGCGGCCACAAGGCAGCGACGCCATGCCTGCGTTTGCCGTTCCGTCTAAGCGGGCCAGCACACCGTAAAAGCCCTTGGTCGGTTCGATCCACGGGTAAAAGCCAAACGCGCCCGCGCTGGAGTACGCGCCGTCGGCGACCAACGTGTCTTCGACCCAGTGGCCCATGCTGTAGCGCGGGCTCTCGTTTGCCGGAAAGGGCGAGGTAAGCGCCGTGGGACAGGTCACGCTGTTAGTGCACACGGCGTTGGCGTTGAGTTGGCTGCCAGCGATCAGGCTTTGATCGAGCAGTTTGCGCAGGAACGCGGTGTAGGTCGCGGCGGTCGTGGTGACGCCGCCGGCGGGTTGCGGTTGCGTGTAACGAAACGTCGTCGCGAATGCGTTCATCCCGAGGCCGATTACCACGGCGTCGGCCAAGCCCGCGTTGTTTTGTGTGGCAAGTCCCATCGCGTTGGCAGCGTGCGTCTGCATGTGCGCGCCGGAATAGGAAAACTTATCCAGTGCGGACGGCGTGAATAGTCCGTTGATGCCGCTGGTGGCGCACGCGCCGACGGTTTCTGTCTGCTCGCAGAGGGTGAAGCTGACGCGGCCGCTTGTGAAATTGAGCGCGCGAATGTCCTCGACGCTGAGCGCACCTCCGCGCTGCTGCGTGACGTAGGCACCGTACAGCCACTTCGATGCCGACGCGATTGACAGCGGCGTGTTTGCACCTAAATTTCCGCCGATGCTGCCGCTCACACGCGCACCGTTTCGGTCGCCAATTTCATAATAAAAGGGCGCTACGTCGGCGCAGCTCGTGTCCTGTGCCGCGACTTGCCGCACCGCCGCGCTGCGCACCGACTCAGCGACGGGGAAGTGTGCGCTGGTCGTGCAGTACGCCACGCCTTCGGGCGTCCAGCCGCGCGCGATGAGGGCGTTGTATTCAATGAGGCTTGCGGTGTAGCGGTGATTGGGCGTGACGCTGTTGGCGGCGGCGCGAAACGCACGGTAAATGGGCTGTCGGCTCGCCGCCGGGCACACGCCGTTGACGTCGGGCACATTGATCGCAAAATCGTACCCCTCGAAGCTAAACCCCGCTGGAAGGTTCGATTGAATGAGCGCGCAATCGGTGAGTTCCGCGCCGTAAAAATGCGAACTCACGAACGGCGACGCCAACGAAATGTAGAACCGACAGACGCGCGTTTGTGCGCTGGTTGCATCAGCTGCGGCGTTGGCCACAAATCGCGTTCCGGTTCGGCTGAACGTGGGCACGGCGTCCAGCGCGGCTTGCTCGGTCGGGCGGGCGCTGATGAAGTATGCGTCGAGACTCGCGTTGTAAAACTCTACGACGGTGACGGTTTCGACCGTCGGCGCGGCGTTTGATGCTTGTATTGCGAGCGGCGCGGCGAGCAGCACAGTCGCAGCAGCGCGGGCGAGCGCAACCCGGGCGCGGGCGCGAGAGATCGTGAAAAACATGGTGAACGACTCCAAAAACCGCCGCGCCAATGATTTGACGCAGCGCACCATTTGAACATCGCCGATTCGTCGCCGGGTTGCGAAGTTGTAACCAAATGCGCGTTGGCTGATGTCTGAAGTGAGTGCATGCTCTCGATTAGACGTAGTCACAGTGTGATTGTGACGCGAGATCGGTTGCAGTACGCCAAAAAATCAACAGCTTTGTGCGTCAAGCGACTGCTGCGCGGTCGTTAGACATAATTTTTATTGATTATCGACTTTATATCTAACGTAGCCGAAAGCGCCGCCCGCTGGTCGCTAGCGCTATAAAGCTGTCACTCTTTCGTCGCCGCATCAGTGTTTGGCGCATCCCACAGCGCATCCCACCCCGATTGGCCCAAATTTTCCAGCGTCGTGATGTTGTTGCTCGCGATTACTAGCTCGTCGGGAAACGCGGCCACCGCGCGCTCCACGCTGTCTTCGCGCAGCAAATGCAGAATCGGAAACGGCGCGCGATTGGTGCAATTCGTAATGTCGTCGGGCTCGGTGCCTTCAAACTGAAACTGCGGATGAAAGCTCGCGACTTGCAAGATGCCGTCGAGCTCTAGCTCTTCAAGCATGCCGTCTGCCACGTCCAGAAAATCGTTGTGATCCAGAAAATCAGTTAGCGCCTGTGGATGAATCAGCAGCGTGGTGTCGATTTTCTCGGCGCTGGCTTCCGCTAACAGTTCCATCTCGCGCTGCAAATCGTCGGCTAGCGCTTCCGGCGTCATCGCGTCGCTCACGACGTACCGGATCTGCCCTTTGACATAAACAGCCTTCGCAAACGGACACAGATTGAGCCCAATCACGGCGCGCTCAATCCACAGCCGCGTGGCAGCGATCACTGCGTCGTGCGGCGCGGAGTGGCTCGATTGGGCGGACGAAGCTGTAGCGGAGTCGGTCATAGCAGGATCAGATTGTCTAATGTTGTCGAGGCGTGTGGCATCGATCATGTTAGACGTTGCATGTGTGGATAAAGATGACTTGCGCCATTGCCATTCATCAATGAGGCGCGTACCATACCCTCATGTCATAGGATTAGTCCTACTAGTCCGCCAGCGGTATGTATTGGCAATATTCATCCGAAAAATACGTCCGTCACATCAGGCTCACCAGATTTTTAGCACCATATGCGTACGAAAATACTCACCACCCTTTTTACCGTCTTCGTGGCCTTTTCGGCGTCGGCCCAAACCGGGACGCTGTTCGCGGTCAATGAAGGCGTGACCTATCGCACGGGCGGTGACGCCGCCAAGCTCAATTACAAAGCCATCGGCGACGACATCGGCAAGCTTCTGCGCAGCAAAGTGCGCGTTGAGGTGATCGGCGAATACGCGACGCTCGAAAAAGACTTGGCTGCGGGCACGTATGACATCGCGTTTATTCACCCCACGCACATCGCGCTCGCCCCGGTGAAAAAGGGCGCGTACACGTTGGTCGCTACTTCCAAGGCGCACACCGGCTACAAAGCCTCGTTTTTGTCGAACCTGCCCGCGCAACCTAAAACGCCCGAAGAACTCGGCAAAGTACTGGGCGGCACCGCCAAACCGCTAGGCTCGCCCGACACCAACTCAATCACCGCGTGGCTTATCCGCGCGACGCTGCGCGACGCGGGCACGGCCTCAAAGCTCAAGCAACCCGCGCTCAAATTTACGCGCTACCAAGACTCGATTCCGTTCATGGTGACCGCTGGCTTCACCGACGTCGCTGCCACCGCCTCAGAGCCCATCGTCAAGCAATGGGTTGCCGATGGCGGAAAAGTCCTCACCACCTCACGCGCCGTACCGATCAAAAACGTCATCGTGTCGAACGCGTTGGGCAAAGACGCCATTGCCGCCATCCGCGCGTACTTCCTCGAACTCAACTCCACGCCAGAAGGCCAAGCCAAACTCGATCGCATTAACCTCAAACAAGGTTTTGTGGCGTTCGATCAAGATGCGTATGTGGCGCTGGCGACTTGGTTGGGGCTGTAAGACTTTGCGCGCAGTGACCGCGTGGGCGGGCACTGCCCGGCCTACGACCCTCACAGAGTTCATCGCGACACCCACTAGCGTAGGTTTACAACAACCGCACGCGCACCGTCTTCCCTTTGATTTTCGCCGCACTCAAATGCTTGAGCGCGAGTTTCGCCATGTCGCGATGAACCGCAACGTAGGTTGAAAACGCAGCAATCGTAATCTTGCCCACTTTGTCGCCGGGCACGCCGCCGTTGCCCGTGAGCGCGCCCAACACATCACCCGCGCGGATTTTTTCTTTACGCTCCACCTGAATCTGAATCGTCGCCATCGGCGGCACCAATGGTTCGTCGCTGGCGGGTTTGAGCGCAGTGATGTCGGCCCATTCGACTGGGCGACCCTGTTCGTCCTCAAGACGATTGACGCGGCCCATTTCTTTCGCGCTCGCGAGGCTTAGCGCCCAGCCTTCGTTGTCCGCGCGGCCCGTGCGGCCGATGCGATGAATGTGTAGTTCCGGCTCTGGCGTCACGTCAACGTTAATCACCGCTTCAAGCTGCGCAATATCAAGCCCGCGCGCGGCCACGTCGGTCGCCACGAGAACCGAGCAACTGCGGTTCGCGAACTGCACCAGCACTTGATCGCGGTCGCGCTGCTCAAGTTCGCCGTGCAACGCTTGCGCGCTGAAACCCGCAGCGGTCAGGAGTTCAACCAAATCTTTGCAGCGCGCTTTTGTATTGCAAAACGCAAGCGTGCTCACGGGGCGATAGTGATTAAGTAACGTCGTCACCGCCATCAAACGATCACCGTCTTGCACCTCATAAAAGCGCTGGCGAATTTTGCTTTCTTCGTGCTGCGCCTGCACGGTAATGCGCTTCGGATTGCGCATGAACTGGCCCGCGAGTTTGGCGATGCCTTCGGGATAGGTTGCGGAAAACATGAGCGTTTGTCGATCTGCTGGCACGCGCTTTACGACGTACGCAATGTCGTCGTAAAAACCCATATCGAGCATGCGATCCGCTTCGTCGAGCACAAGCGTATTCACCGCTTCTAAGTTCAAATTGCCGCGATCCATCAAATCCATAATGCGGCCCGGCGTGCCCACCGCGATGTGCGCGCCGTGCTCCAAGCTCGTGCGTTGACCGCGCATCATTACGCCACCGGCGAGAGTGAGAATTTTGATGTTGTCCTCGGCGCGCGCTAAGCGCCGCAGCTCTTGCGTGACTTGCTCTGCGAGTTCGCGCGTAGGGCAGAGCACCAGCGCTTGCACATCAAAGCGCGAGGTATCCAATTTCGCCAGCAGCGGAATCGCAAACGCAGCCGTCTTACCGCTGCCGGTTTTGGCTTGTGCAATCAAGTCGTTGCCCGCGAGTGTCAGGTCAAGACTCGCCGCTTGAATCGGCGTCATCGTGGTGTAACCCAACCGATCCAGATTGGCGAGCATCGCGGCAGAGAGCGGGAGCGTGGCAAAGCCAACGCCAGTGGAGGCCGCAGCGTCTTGCGGTGCGTCAGTGTTCAAAATTTTCGTCATTCATGTATGTTATGCCGTGCACGCATTAGTTATGAAAAAATAGAAGATGACAAAAAAATCAATATTCATAGCCCCCGCCCAGTTTGACGATGCCACTGCCGCCCTTGCGCAGGTCAAACATATTTACGATACCTCCATCGCGCATTTGCGCGAAGCCCTGCAGCGCTTTGTTGCGGGCGAGGATTTAGGTGGCCGCGTCCGTGCCTGCTACCCCTTCGTTCGCGTACACACGCGCACCGTCGCCCGTGCTGATTCGCGCCTCTCGTATGGTTTCGTGCACGGCCCCGGCGTGTACGAAACCACGCTTACACGGCCTGATCTTTACGAGAGCTACTACGGCGAACAGTTTCGCTTGCTCCTAAAAAATCACGGCACCACGCTCGAAGTCGGCACCAGCGCGCAGCCGATTCCTGTGCATTTTTCGTTCGCTGAACACGATCACATCGAAGGCAATCTCACTCCTGACCGCCGACAGTTGATGCGTGATGTATTCGATCTGCCCGATCTCGCCGCGATGGACGACGGCATCGCCAACGGCACGTACGAACCGCCGCCCGGCGCGCATCAACCACTCTCTTTGTTCACGGCGCCGCGTGTGGATTATTCGCTGCATCGCCTGCGTCATTACACCGGCACCGCGCCGGAGTGGTTTCAGAATTTTGTGCTGTTCACCAACTACCAGTTCTACATCGACGAATTCGTGCGCATGGGCCACGAATTGATGAACGACGCGAACAGCGAATACATCGCCTTTGTCGAGCCGGGTAACGTGATTACACGACGCAAAGGCCTTGCCGCTGAAGCGGGCGATGCACTCGGCGCAGCTCCGCCGCGCCTGCCGCAAATGCCCGCTTATCACCTGCTGCGCGCCGATCATTCGGGGATCACGATGGTCAACATCGGCGTCGGCCCCGCCAACGCAAAGACGATTACCGATCACGTCGCGGTGCTGCGCCCGCACGCATGGATCATGCTCGGCCACTGCGCAGGTTTGCGCAACACCCAAGCGCTCGGCGACTACGTGCTCGCACACGGTTATGTGCGCGAAGATCATGTGCTTGACGAAGACCTGCCGCTGTGGGTGCCGATTCCTGCGCTCGCTGAAGTGCAAGTGGCGCTCGAATCGGCCGTCGCAGACGTGACGCAACTCAAAGGCTACGAATTGAAGCGCGTGCTGCGCACCGGCACGGTCGCCAGCACCGACAATCGCAACTGGGAACTCCTACCGCAGCGCACGCCCGAGCGCCGCTTCTCACAAAGCCGCGCCGTCGCGCTCGACATGGAGAGCGCGACCATCGCCGCCAACGGTTTCCGTTTCCGCGTCCCGTACGGCACGCTGCTGTGCGTGAGCGACAAACCGCTACACGGCGAAATCAAACTGCCGGGCATGGCCAACCACTTCTACCGCGAACGCGTGAACCAGCACTTGCTCATCGGCATCCGCGCACTAGAACTCATGCGCGCGGCCGGTGCCGATCACCTGCACAGCCGCAAACTTAGGAGTTTTGCGGAAGTGGCGTTTCAGTAACGTACCCACCAAGATAGGTACAAAAAAAGCGCTGTATAGCTTTATGGAATTTCTTGCTTTAAGCGACATCTAAATGGGCTTCGCAAAAAATAATTACTTAAAGTCGATAATGCAATAAATAACCTCCAAAGCCCCGCCTGTCGGTCGCTTGGGCTTAAAAGCTGAATGCTTCAGCGCTTCCGTTTATCGTGAGCACCCTGTCTACTGTCGCCATCGTCGTATCTATGCCATCTCGCCGCACACTGCTGAAATTTCTAAGTGCCACTGGTGCCGCGAATCTCGCGTCGTACGCGGGCGTCTTCGCGGCAGAAAGTCGCACCGAAATCTGGCTCATGCCCGACGAAGGTGATCGGCACAAGCGCACTTGGATGGCGTTCGGTGCGAGCGCGAAAATTTGGGGCGGCAAATTGCTGCCGGACGTACAGCGAAATCTCGCGCTGATTGCCAACACGATTGTGGAGTTTGAGCCGGTCACGATGCTGGTGCGAAACGCGGACACCGGGTTGGCAAAGCGGCTGTTGTCGCCCAAAGTCGAAACGCTGACCTGTCCACTGGACGACTTATGGATTCGCGACACTGGCCCCGTGTTCGTCGTCAATAAATCACGCGGCGCGGCGCAACGAAAAGCCTGTGTTGACTTCAATTTCAACGGCTGGGGCAAGAAGCAAGACCATGCGCAAGACGCCCTAGTGGCGCAGTTTGTGGCGAAGCATGCGCGTGTCGAAGTTAAGACAGCGCCACTGGTCCTCGAAGGCGGCAGCATTGAAGTTGACGGCGAGGGAAGCGCGGTCATTTCCGAGAGTTGCGTGTTGATCGACAATCGAAATCCCGGCGTCTCAAAAGCACAATGTGAACGTGCATTGCGTGAGTTGCTTGGCATCACAAAGGTGATTTGGATTCCCGGCGTGAAGGGCAAAGACATCACCGACGGCCACACTGACTTTTATGCGCGATTCGCACGACCAGGCGTTGTATTGGCGGGCTTCGATGGCGATGTCGGCTCATACGATCACGCGATTACCAAGCGAAACATCGAAGTGCTTCGTGAAAGTGTCGACGCGCGCGGCAAGCGGCTAGACGTCCTCACGCTCAACGCGCCCAACACCGTACGCAAGAAATTTGAACGCAGCGAATTCGCCGCAGGCTACGTTGGTTTTTATGTGTGCAACGGCGCGGTGATTGCGCAAGAGTTTGGTGACAAAGCCGCAGACCGCGCCGCGCGCGAGACGTTAGCGCGCGCATTCCCCAATCGCAAGATCGTGCAGCTCAACGTCGATGCAATCGCGGCTGGCGGCGGCAGCATTCACTGCGCCACACAACAAGAACCGCTGTAGCTTTGCATCCACGGGTTTGTTAATTGCGGCCATTGATCCGCATCAAACTCAGGTGATGAGCCAAGAACGCATAGCTATATTGTGGGTCTATTGTTATCGCGTTAAATTTTTGCTGCATAAGGTTGCTATGAACGTGCTTCACCTTGCGATGCGTGTCGTTGTGTTCGTTGCTCTTTTTGCGATTGCCAGCACTGGGTTGGCGCAACAATCCAGCGGCACGAGCATCGAGCGCGCGACACGCATCGGCGTCTACGACTCGCGCGCGGTCGCCATCGCATACGCTGGCTCCGCGTTTCAACAGCAGAAAATGACCGCCCTGAAAGCTGCGCATCAGCGCGCTAAGGACGCGGGCGATTCGGCCGAGGTGTCGCGCCTCAGCGCCGATGCGAAGGCGGAGCAAGCGGCGCTGCACAAACAAGGATTTGGCATCGCACCGGTCGACGATTTGCTCGCGCACATTGCTGCCAAGTTGCCGAAAATACAGACCGAGGCGGGCGTTGCACGTCTCATTTCAAAGTGGAACTCCGCTGAGCTAGAAAAGCACACGCAGGCGGAACGCATCGACGTCACGATGGAATTGGTCGATGCGTTCGAGCCTAATGACAAACAACGAAAGTACGCCATCGAAATTCAGACGCGCGAGCCGCGTTGATCCACGAGGCCGCGTGCCGCCGCCAGTAAGATTGCGACTTTCGGTATCGACGCGAGGCGAAGCATGAACAACGACAGCGATCTCGGCTTCACGTACCGGTCGCGCAAAACCGGCGAAATTCAGGTGCTCCATCACGGCAAACTCGCCGCCACATTGCGCGGCACAGACGCCGCCGACTTCATTGCGGAAGTCGAGCACGGCGACGCTGCCGACGCGCAGCAATTAATGGCACGCCTCACCGGAAACTACAAACGCGGCAACGAACGCACAGCAAGCGAACATCCGCGAAATCGAAGGTAGATTGTGGCTCACGCCCGCGCCTGTCGCCGCAACTCCGACGGCGTCGCGCCTGCTTCGCGCATCAGCAACCGCCGCAGTGCATTCGGGTCGGCATAACCGACTTGCGTGGCGATTTTTTCAAATGAATGTGTCGTGGCGCGCAGCAGATGTAGCGCTTGCTCGATGCGCAGGCGCTGCACAAATTGCAGTGGCGTGAGGCCGATTGCCGCGTCGAAGCGACGAGCCATCGTGCGTGTCGTTAGGTGCAGCGCGCTGGCGAGTGCTGGGATGCTGATGGGCTGATCGAGTCGTGCGCGTACCCACGTTTCGGCGTGGCGCAATTGTGGGTCTTGCAGCACCATGTGTTGCACCATCGGAAAGCGAGATTGTGAAGTCCGCTCATCGAGAAGCAGGTAGCGCGAACACGCATGCGCGAGCTGCGGCCCCGCGTAGCGCGCGACCAAGTGCAACACCAAATCCGCTTGCGCGAGCGCCGCGCCTGCGGTGGTGACGTTTTCGTCTTGCACCACCACGCGCTGCATATCGAGCCGCACGTCGGGAAAACACGCGCGGAAATATCGGCTCATCCACCAAGTCGTCGTTGCGGTGCGGTCGTTCAAAACGCCGGCCTGCGCGAGCACAAAGGTGCCCGCACACGCCGCCGCGAGTTCGCCTTTGCGGGCCGCAAGTTCGCGGACATACGCGCTCGCGTCCAGCACGTCGCGTTCGCCGAGCCACACTTGCATGTCGTTGCTACCCGTTAAGTAGCTGCCCAGCACCAAGACGGCGTCCGCTTTGGGCAAGTTGCGCGCTGCGGTGGCGACGTTAAGCGACATTCCCGCGCCGGTCGTGATCGTGCCTCTGCGCATCGCAGTTGTTGCCACCTCAAACAACGCCGGCTTGCCTTCAGCTTCGAGCAAACGGTTCGCCGCCTGAAAAATGGAAAGGCTCAAACCGAGCGATGCATCGAGCACTTTCGGCAGCATCAAGAGCTGAATTTTCATGGCGAGATCGTAAATCGACGATTCGTGGAGTTGGCAATATTGACCTGTTATTTGTCATTATCGCCAATTGCAGCAACGCACTCAAACGTCGAAACTTCCTTCACACCCCCCGGAACGAAGGAATTCATGAACACATCAATGCTCGCCCTGTTGGGCTACGCCACGTGGACGCTACTACTGCTAGGCGCCATCGCTGCAATCCGAACAGCGCTCACGGTCACCGGCCGTAAACGCGCCAACAGTTTCTTGCCTTCGGGTGACGACGTGTCGCCCTTCTCCGCGCGCCTGTGTCGCGCGCACGCGAACTGTTACGAAAACTTGCCGATATTCGCGGCGCTCATCCTCGTGGCGCACGCAACAAACAACGCAAACATCACCAACTCGCTCGCGCTGTGGGTGCTCGCCGCACGCATCGGCCAATCAACGATTCACTTAATCTCCACGCGCAGTCGCGCCGTGCGCTGGCGCTTTTTGTGTTTCGCGGTGCAGGTGTTGATTGAGGCGTGGTGGGCGGTGCGATTATTCGTCGCGATGATTTAACGCGCCGTGAATGTAGCCTCGATGTAGCACAGCGAAGTCGAGGGCAACGGCTTGCGCGTGTATAGGTAGCTACGCCTGCAACACCCCGCGTCGAATTTGATCGAGCTCTATGGACTCGAACAGCGCTTTGAAATTACCTTCGCCAAAGCCTTGATTGCCTTTGCGTTGGATGATTTCGAAGAAGATCGGGCCGAACAAATTTTGCGTGAAGATTTGCAGGAGCAAGCCCGAATCTTCCGGTGCGCCGTCGACGAGAATGTTGAGCGCTTGCAAGCGCACGCTGTCTTCGCCATGATTGGGAATGCGCGTGCTGAGTTGCTCGTAGTAAGTCGCTGGCGTGGTTTGGAACGGCACGTTCTTTAGCGACAACTGATCGACGGTGGCGTAGACATCGTTGGTACCAAACGCAACGTGTTGAATGCCTTCGCCGTGATACGCGTGAAGGTATTCCTGAATCTGCGATTTGTCGTCGCTAGATTCGTTAATCGGGATGCGAATCTTGCCGCAGGGGCTGGTCATCGCTTTGCTCTTCAAGCCCGTAAGTTTGCCTTCGATATCAAAGTAGCGAATTTCGCGGAAGTTAAACAAGCGCTCGTAGAAGCCCGCCCACTCGTCCATGCGGCCGCGGTGCACGTTATGCGTGAGGTGATCGACGTAGGTGAGGCCCGCACCTTCGGGGACACGTGGCGCGCCGGTGATGGGAACGAAGTCGATGTCGTAAATCGTGACGTTGTTGCCGCCGTGCGCAGAATTGCCGTCGTAGCGATCTACGAAATACAGCAGTGAATCGCCGATGCCTTTGATCGCGGGAATGTTGAGTTCCATTGGCGCGGGTTGCGTCTCAACGCCCCACGCGCCTTGCTCGACGGCGCGCTTGTAGGCGAACGCGGCGTCCTTCACGCGAAACGCAATTGCACAAATCGACGGGCCGTGCACGCGAGCGAAGCTCTGCGCAAACGAGCCGGGCTCGGCGTTCAAAATGAAATTGATGTCGCCTTGTTTGTACAGCAACACATTTTTCGAACGGTGTTTTGCCACGGCCACAAAACCCATCTGCTCAAACAAGCGACCCATCGCGGCGGGGTCCGGCGCGGCGAACTCGATGAACTCAAAACCGTCGGTGCCCATCGGGTTGTCCCACAACTGTGCTGCTGATGTCATGCGCGCTCCAAAACTCTGTTGCAAAAACGAAGCAGAAATTTTGCCCGGTACGGTGCGCAATGATGTTTTGAATATGCCCATATCGCGCTATTTATGAGGCTTATAATTGCGCATTCAACAAGCAACAAGGCATTTAAGTGATGGATCGCACAGATTTGCGCATTTTGGAAACCCTGCAAGCCGAGGGTCGCTTGTCCAATATTGAGCTGGCCGAAAAGGTATCGCTCTCGGCCTCACCGTGTTTGCGCCGCGTGCGCGCGCTCGAGGAAGACGGCATCATTGCGGGCTACGCAGCGCTGCTCAATCCCGAGAAACTGGGCCTCGGTTTGACTATTCACCTTGACGTGGCACTCGACAAACGCGACGCCAAAGCGCGCGATCGCCTGAAGGCCGCAGTGCAAACGTGGAGCGAAGTGACGTGGTGCCATTCACTCTCCGGCGAGATGGACTACACGATGCAAGTGGTGATGCCCGACTTGAAGCACTACACATCGTTTCTGATGGATCGCGTGTTGACACTGCCCGGTGTGATTAACGTGAAGTCGTCATTCGTTTTGGAAAAAGTGAAAGACACGACAGTGTTGCCGTTGAATTACGTTGAGGGTTAACCGTGCGTATATCCAACTAACGATAGCTCGCTGGTTACCTCAGTAGCCTCGATGCAGTGGAACGAAATCTAGGGCCTTCAACTTGACCGAGCGCTTCCAAAGCCCAACGAGTTTCCTCGATTTCGCTTCGCTACATCGAGCCTACGTTATCTAGAAATTTACGCCGCACTCACGTAGATCATCTCGCGCACGCGTGGGTAAATTTGCTGGTTCCAGCGACTGCCGCTGAACACGCCGTAGTGTCCGACGCCGGTCTGAATGTGATGTGCGCGGCGAAATGTTTTTACGTTGCTGCACAGCTCTTGCGCGGCCATGGTTTGGCCCACGGCACAGATGTCGTCACGCTCGCCTTCCACCGTCATCAGCGCGGTGCGGCGAATCGCCGCAGGGTTTACGCGACGGCCGCGATAGTGCAAATTGCCTGTCGCGAGGTCGTAGGTCTGAAACACCTTTTCTACGGTTTCCAAATAGAACTCTGCCGGCAAATCGTTCACCGCAAAGTACTCTTCGTAGAACGTGCTGATCGCTTCTGCCTTGTCGATCTCGTCGTTCACCAGCAGTTGATACATATCGCGAAATGATTTTTTGTGGCGCTCCATGTTCATGCTCATGAACGCCGTGAGCTGCACAAACCCTGGATACACGCGACGACCAAAACCGGTATGCGGCAGCGGCACGCGGCTGATCAAGTTTTTCTCAAACCACGACATCGGTTTACTCGTCGCGAGCGTGTTCACGGCGGTTGGATTGATACGACAATCCACCGGCCCGGCCATTAACGTGAGGCTTCGCGGTTGCGCGGGATCGTCGTCCTCGCTCATCAGCGCCGTTGCCGCGAGCGCCGCCACGCAAGGCTGACACACCGCAACGATATGCGCGCCGGGGCCGATGCGGTGCATGAAGCGCATCATGTAGTCGATGTAGTCGTCGAGGCTGAACGCGCCGTGTTGAAGGCTCACGTCGCGCGCGTTGTGCCAATCGGTGATGTAGACATCATGATCTTGCAAGAGCGTACGCGCTGTCTCGCGCAAGAGCGTTGCAAAGTGCCCCGACAGCGGCGCGACGAGAAGCGCCGGCGGCTGAGTTGGCGCTCCATTCAATGACGGCTTCCGGAAATGCAGCAGTGTGCCGAACGGCAGCGTCAGCACGCGCTCTTCGGAGACCGGCACCGTTTCGCCCGCCACCTGCACCGAATCAATGCCGTACGCAGGACGTTTGTGCGTGAGCTTCATGCGTGAGAACACTTCGCTGGCAGCAGAGACGCAACGTAGCGACGATTGAGCGGTAGTGCGCGCGCCAAGCGCTGAACCGCCGTGTGCTGCCATGAACCGCAACGGAGCCATCACGTCGGAGTGGAGTTGATAGGCCTGATACATCATGAAATGCCGGTGGTGAACGAACGTGCTTTGTCCGTGCAATTTGCGAGCCAGCGCGCACTGACTGCGCCGCAAAAGGTGCGATGGCACAGCGCTTGCTGCTAGTGAGGCACATCCTACGAGGTATCCCATGGCTAAAGCACCCGTAAAACCCACTGCAAAAGCGCAGGCAAAGAAAGTGGCGAACAAGCCTACAACCAGACCCGCCGCCAACGCCACCGCCAAAGTTGCGACAAAAGTCGCGCCCAAGGTTGCAGTGAAAAAGACACCCGCCAAACCAAGCGCCGTGCTCACCATCGGCAGCAAAAACTACGGCGCGTGGGCTCTGCGCGGGTGGTTGCTCGCAAAGCTCTCAGGGCTCGAATTCACGGAACACGTCTTGCCGCCAGACGATCCGGGCATGAAAGCGGAGATGCTGCTGCTTTCACCGTCGATGTTGGTGCCGTCGCTGTTGCACGACGGCATCAAGGTGTGGGACACGTTGGCCATTGCTGAATATCTGCACGAAATCAAGCCGAAAGCGGGCCTCTTTCCGGCAGACCTGAAAGCTCGCGTACATTGCCGCGCGATCTGCGGCGAAATGCATTCGGGCTTCACGTCGCTGCGCTCGGCGTTGCCGATGAACATTCGCGCCACCTTTCCGAATTTTCGGCTCTGGTCGCGCGCACAAGCCGACATTGATCGCATCGTCGACATCTGGCGCGAATGCTTCAAGACGTACGGCGGGCCGTATCTTTTTGGCAAAACGCCGTGCGCGGCCGACGCGATGTACGCACCCGTCGTCACACGTTTCTTGACCTACGACATCAAGCTCGACAAAGCCTGCGCTGCGTACTGCAAAACGATGATGGCGCTGCCCGCAATGGCCGAATGGGTCGCAGCCGCGAAGCTTGAGCCCGATGAAATTGATGAGTTGGACGCAGAGTTTTAGGCGCGCTCCGCCGCCGTTCGTCTAGCCCACTTGTAGGCGCGGACTTGGCCGCGCTTCCCTGTTGCACTGAGCGACGCCAAGTCGTCGCCTACCCACTGCCGAAACGAACTTACTTCCAGGGCGTTGGCGAGGGCACGGCGCACACCGGCTCGACATCAACGCTCTTGAAGTCGGCCGGCGACACGATCTCTAGGTACTCCATGTCCGGCGAATAGTCGAACAGGTAGTGCCGGATGCCCGGACGTTGGTGCAACACGTCGCCCGCCTCAACCAGCGTCTCTTTATCCTCGTACATAAACCGCGCCCAGCCCTTGGTCATGATGACGATCTGGAAATCGGCCTCATGCCGGTGCCAACCAGTTCCCGTTTCCGGTGCCATGTTCGCCTTCACAAGGTGCGCGATCACTTTGCCGTTGGTCGCCTCTTTGATGCCGAGGTCGCGGTACAGAAAAAAATCTCGAAGCCCGCCGGGTGCGAATTGCGTGTCAGCGGGTTTTACGTGAGAAAACGTGTTTTCGGTGCGTGTGAGCATGGCCGTCTCCTGAATCCTGTGCATAAAAGTACGATTTGCACCCCGATTGGTGCACTGCACAAACATGCATTTATCGTTCCCGAAACTTCGGCCCATCAAATTTAGAAATGACAATGACTCCGCTCGAATATGCTATCGGCATGACGACGCGCTTATTGATTGCCACCCTCGTTTCAACGTCGCTCCACGGTCGCACCGTTTTCGCCGGCGCGCTGCTGTTTGCGCTTTCCGCGTGCACGACTGCGCCCACGCCGCCGCCCGCGCCGCCAGCGCCCGTCGTGGTAGCGGCGCCAGTGGAAGCGCCAGTCGCGCTGCCCGCGCCACCGGTTGTCGAAGTGTCTGCGCCCACACCGCCCGCAGTTGACGCGCCGATCACGCGTGAGGTGCCGCCGGTGCCGCTACCGAGCTACGCCAAACGCGGCAAGCGACTGCCCGCAGACGGCGGCGCGCCGGGCCGTGCGGTGCTCGCGTATTGCCAATTGTTCGAGATCGATAAAGACGCGGCGAGCTACTTTAAGCGCCTGCAACGGCGCGGACAATTGCCGTCGAAGGCCGAGGTTGCGGCGCGCAGCGCGCAGGCCAACGAGCCTTTGACTGTGCAGCAAATCGTCGAACGCGATTGGGCGTTGCGCCGGGACAGTCATCGCAGTTCACCCAAGCGCTGCAAAGTGCTCGGCGGCGCGATCGACGGCGCAACGGCGCACATCGTGCTCGACGCCGAAGTGAACGGCAAACGCCAGCGCGGCACCGCCACGCTCACGCAAAGCGCAGGCAAATGGCGCGTGCGCGATCATGGCGATTGGGCTGCGGTTAAATAGCGCCGCCTGATACACAACTTTCTGGCTCAAGCGACTACCTGGCGGTCGTCACGGCCTAAAAAACAATGAAGTTGAGTATTTAGATAAATAGCTTCTAACGACCGCCTGGCGGTCATTAGGGCCAAAAAGCTGTATCGAACTCTTTGCTCACCGCATGCTAGCGGCGCGCTGCGGGTCAATCCGCAGCACGCGCTCACGTACGGTTTATCTAGGGCGCGACAGGCGCGCAGAATTTCACGCCCTCGCCGTCCCAACCGGCCGCCACCATCGTGTTGTAAACGTTGATGTCTGCGGTGAAACGGTGGTTCCCGTCGTCCGGGAAGCGTGCGTTGCCGCGGAAGACGCGATACACCGGACGCAGACCGGCAGCGCAACTGCCGTCAACGCCCTCGACAGCGGGGTAGAACACATAGCCTTCCGCGCGTTCAAACTGCGGCAAGCCTGCGGCCGCGGAGTTGGTGGGGTTGAGCCCAACCAACGCTTTGCGCTCACCGTCGAGCACCGTGTAGAAGTGGCTGCCGCGTGCCTTGTTGCGTGCCACTTTATCGAAGTAAAAGCGCGCGACAGAGCCTGCGCCAAACGTACTGGCGCTGAACACATTAAAGCTCTGGCCCGTACGTTCCCAATCGGCCAAACCGTCGAGCAGCGTTTTGTCGCTCGGTGTCGCCGTGGCGAAGTAGTAGTCGAACGACTTGTTGCGATATTCGGTCATCGTTAACTGCGCGGGCGCGACTGGCGCGACGCTGGCCGTCTCTTTGGCGAAATAAAGCTCCGCCGAACGGTTGAAATTGCCGAGCGGTTCTGCCGCTGCGTTGACGCCTTTGCGCAGGCTGCCGACCGTGGTGAATTGCGCCGTGCCCGAAGGGTTGCCGACCTTAAACACCGCGACATATTCGCCTTGAGGCAATGCGTCACCGACGGCTAACGTATAGATGCCGTCATCGACTTTCAGGTCCGGCGCAACACCGTCGTCGCGCGCTGGGACGTTGGCGTAGAGCAGGGTGCCTGCGTCGCTGAACACGTCTACGGTCACTTGCGCGCCAGCGACCGGCTGCGGGCCCTTCACCACCGCCTGCAACACGAGTGGGCGGGTGTCTTCCTCCGCGCCCCCAAGGCTGTCCGGCTCGGCAATCAAACGGGTGTCGGTGAGCACATCGTATTCAACCGAGTGGGTGACACCCGTGGCGCTGGCGATACGTAGTTTCCATTGGCCCGCGCGACCTGCGACGGTACTGCCAATGGTGATGTAGCGCGCGCCATCGGTGGTGTTTTCGCTGAGCGTCACACCGGCTGGAAACGGCGTGCTGAGCGTCTGCCCGGCTGGGTTCGTCAGCGTGATTTGCAGCGACGAATAATCCGACGGCGTGGAATAGACGCTCACCACGGCGTCGCCGTCGAGCGGCGCGGCTGAGAGTTGGAAGCTGATGTCTTGGCGCGCGCCTGCCGCTAATGCGTCGATTTCACCCTCGGTGACAACCGCTTGTTGCAGGCCTTGTGCGCTGATCGCCGACTTGCTCGCGAGCGCGATCATTTCGGTGGGGTTGTTGGCGTGACGGTACACGCCGCCCGTGCGTTCGGCGAGGTCACGCAGCAACACGTTACCCGGTGCTGCTTTGCGCAAATTCACGCCCAGTGCCGCACCGCGTTTGTATTGATTGGCGGCAGCGGCGGGCGTGTCCACAGTCACGGGTTGCACCGTGGCTTGTGCGCTCTTGAACGCGGTTTGTGTCGCTGCGCTTACCTCGGTGGCGGTGGATGTAAACAGCGCCACGCTTGGCGTGTCGGTGGTCTGACGACCGTCCTGTAGCAACGCGAGCGCACCTTGCAGCGCCGTGTTGGCGTCGCCCGTTCCGTCAACGCGCGTAATGCCGTTGATCGCGGCGATCATGCTGGTGCGGCTGGTGTCGTCGATGGGGGCAAAAACCGCAACGGGCGTCGTCACTTGGTCAGGATAGGCAACGACAGCGACGCGCGCGCCTGCTTCGGCTTTGCGCAGCATTTGCTCGGCTGAATTTTTCGCCGCAGCTAGCAGCGTTTCGGATAGCGTGCGATCCACAACCAACACCTGGCGCGTCGTGTTTTCAGTCATGAAAATGACGCTCAACGCGCCGTCATAACCCGCGTTCGAGGTCAGCGTTCCGAACGCGGACTCAGGCAGACCGCGCAACGCCTGCCACGCGGTGCGTTTGGGAACGCCGTTGGGCACCGCGACGGCGCTGTCGCCGCTCGGGTCGGAGGTGATCGTTTCCCACGCGGATTTGCCGAACGCGCGGTACTGCGCCGTGGCGCGATTGGCCGGGTCGGTGTAGTCGGCGGCGGTTGACAGCCCGAGAAATTCCTCGTGGCTATTCATGATCGTGTTGCGTGGCGTGTCGTTGGTTTGCGGCGACGTTGGATCCGTCGTCGTGCTGTTTTCTTTGTACTCGTCGTACAGGCCCAACGCGTAGTGACCCCACTCATGCGCGATGGTCTTACCAATCTGCACGGTGCTCTCGACTCGCTTGTCCATCGTCGTGTACTGCGTCGCGGTATAGCCGCGGTGCGACCAACCGTTGATATTGGCCCCGGCGCGACCGTCTTTGTTCAGAATTTGTGCGTCGATGTTGTCGAGAAACTTACCCTTCGTGTAGACACGCACCACGCCCACGCGCTTCTTGCCGTTGGTCATCACAAACAAACTTTTCGCGAATTCATTGGCGATGTCGGTGATGTATTGACGATTGCGCTCAGGCGGCGTCGCGTTATCCGGATCAAAGTCCAGACCGAACGTCACATCAACGGTCGTCACGCCAGTTGCGGCGTCATGCCGCTCTGCGCTCAACGGATGATTGGCGGCGTAGGCCATCGGTGGCAAGGCGGCAAGCGAAAGCAAGCCAGCGGCGGTCAGGCTCGCGGCAATTCGGGTCAATTTCTGGTTCATGAGCGCTCCGGTTTTGGTGTGACGAGGTGAAAGACTGTTAAGACAGTTCTTAGATTGGCAGCGATTGTGCACGATAAAACAGACGCAGTCACGTACATCTGAGCGGACATTTTTATTTGCACTGCGGTCGGCAATGTAGGAGCGGCGTTGTCCAAGATGCGATGGGGTTCGGGGCTTTTGCGCGCCCAATGTCAGCGCCCCGTGATCGACTAATGCATAAAACGGCCTCAATCGACCGCCTGCGGGTCGTTTGCACCCAAAAGCTGTTCGGATGACGCGACCGAACGCGCAATAAAAAACGCCCAGCCGGGCGTTTGGAGCGGGTGAAGGGAATCGAACCCTCGTCAGTTGCTTGGGAAGCAACAGCTCTGCCATTGAGCTACACCCGCGAGACCGTAACTGTATCGCAACCATCGGGTTCGATTTGAGTCGAACCGGAGCCGCGCCGCCTTGCAGGGCGGCGGGCGTTCGCGGGCTCGCCGCACGCGGCTCGAAACCCCCGCTCACCGTCAGTTGCTTGGGAAGCAACAGCTCTGCCATTGAGCTACACCCGCGAGAGACGTAACTGTACCCGAATTTTCTCCCGTCTTTCCCGCGAAGGCGGGAATCCAGACCCGCCACGCGTCGCCCATGCATCAGCGCTTCGCGCTTGTTGCGGTAACCTCGCAGCCTTTCCAATGCCGCGCTCTAACTGCAATGAAACGCCTCCTCGCCGCACTCGTCGCCCTAACTTCCCTCATCGCATTTGCCGCCGACGGCCCTTACGACGAGGCGGCTGATGCTAAGGCGCAGGTGGCAACCGCGCTCGCCGCCGCGAAGACACAAAACAAAAACGTGATGATCGTGTTCGGTGCGAATTGGTGCGGCGATTGCAAAATGCTGGATGGCGAATTCAAAAAGCCCGCGCTTGCGGGGCTGCTCAACAAGCACTACGTGATCGTCAAAGTTGACGTGGCGCGATTCAATAAAAATCTTGACGTTGTGAAGCCGTACGGAGAAGTGATCAAAAAAGGCATTCCCTCGATCGTGATAGCGACGCCCGCGCACGCGTTGGTGTACGCGACCAACGGCGGCGAGTTGGCCGATGCGCGCAAAATGGGCGAAGCGGGCGTCGCGACGTTTTTCCAGAATTTGGCGGCGCGCAACTAGCGTAGATTTACGCTTCTTCCATCCCTGTGGGAGCGGCCGTGGCCGCGATCTCCACGGTGAATCGCGGCCAAGCCGCTCCCACAACGCACACTGGCACCGCGCCAAACCCGCCGACTGCACGAAAGTCCAATTTGCCCGCCGACAACAAAAACAACGAGCCGATCCGCATCTCCAAAATCATGGCGCAGCGGGGCATTGCCTCACGCAGCGAAGCGGACCGCATGATTGAAAAAGGCTGGGTGATGGTCGACGGTCGCATCGTCGTGCCCGGTGACCGCGCCGCGCCAAACGCCGAGATTCGCCTCTCGCACGAAGCCGAAGCGCAGCTCGACAACGCAGTGACAGTCATCATGAACAAGCCGCGCGGCTTCACCTCCGCCGCTGACGAATTCGGCGGCGCGCCCGCGATGAGTCTGCTCACGCCAGAGAACTATCGGCCCAACGATTCATCCGTTGCGCCTAACTTGATGGGTGGGGGTTTGCGTGTCGCTGGGCGGCTGTCCACGCGTGAGATGGGGCTCGTGATTTACACGACTGACACCGCGCTCGCGCGTCGCCTAGCCGCGGCAGGCGTTGAGGAATCGTGGCTCATCGACTTTCGCGCGCCGCCACCCGACGACGCGATTTCGCTTCTCACACAAGCGCTGCAAGGCGCGGTGAACATTGAGCCCGACGCCAGCAATGCCAACGCACTGCGACTCACGACGGCAACACTCGGCAAAGGCATTCTCTCGTCGATTTGTGACGGCCAAGAATGGCGCGCCGACATCACACGCACGCACCGCGGCGAGATTTCGTTGGGCGATGTGCCAGTGCGTGGGTGGCGACTGTTTGAATCCACAACCTAGCGCTGCCGAAACAACCAGCGTGCGCTCAAAGGCGCCATGCTTGCCGTCACGGACTCAGGGTTTCAACGCGTCGATAGCGGTGACAATGTCTATGTCACTGCGCGTTCCAGCTTTCGCGCCGGCTGTGATCGCGGCCATCGCTGGCGCATCCGTCGTCGCCGCGAGTGGGTTAAGCAGCCGGCGCAGAATCATTAGTCCGTCTGAGAGCGGAAGTGTGTTGCCGTCACCGTCAACGTCGAACAGCGAGAGATTGGCCGCGAGGTAAGTCTCAACCTCGGCCGCGCTCCGAAGGCTCGTGCCCTCGCCACGCGCATCGGCGATAAGCTCCGCACCGCGCACTCCAAACAGGTATCGCAGGAGCAGTATTCCGTCGGTACCGGCGTCGTAGACTGTGTTTGGATCACTGTTGTCGATGTTAAGGACGGGCAACGCGGTGCAGCTCGTTGCGCCTTCCGTGGATGACCAAGTACCGAGCGCGCATTGAGTCTGCGTCGTCGAACCGGCAGTTGCCACGAAGTAACCCACGGTCGCAAGTGTGCAACTCGACTGGCCCTCAAGCGATTGATAGCTGCCGGGCGCGCATGGCGTACTTGAAGTGGCTCCGGCGACACTGACGTATGCGCCCAAACCGGCCGGCAGACACGCAGATTGCCCAACGTCGGGCTGAAATGTGCCGACTGCACACGGGGTCGCGGCACTCGAACCGCTGCCGTTGATGAAGCTACCCGCCGGCGCTGGGTTGCAGGTTGTCTGGCCCGACGAGGCTTGGAATGTTCCTGGCGCGCACAACTCGGACTCCGTGGCGCCTGCGCTCGTGACAAAGCTGCCGACCGGAGCCGGTAGACAAGCCGACTGACCCGTCGCGGCCTGATAGGTGCCCGCAGTGCAAGGCTGCGAGGCAGTTGCTCCAGTTGCTGAAACAAAAGTGCCCGCAGAGGCCGGAGTGCAGGTGGCTTGGCCCGTCGCCGATTGGAACGTACCGATTGCGCACGGCGTACTCTCGCTAGCACCGGTCGTGTTCACGTAGCTGCCCGCGGCGGCAGGTAAGCACGCCGCTTGACCGACGATACCTTGAAACGTGCCTACCGCGCACGGTGTTGCGGTTGCCGCGCCCGTTAGGTCGACGAAACTTCCGACCGGCGCGGGCACGCACGACGATTGGCCCGCCAAGCTCTGGAAACTGCCCACGGCGCACGGCTGAGAGATAGTTGCACCCGCCCCAGCGACGAAACGTCCGACCGGGGCAGGCGTACAGCTCGATTGACCCGCGGCAGCCTGAAAACTTCCGGCTGCGCAGTTCTCGGGGGCGGTTGCGCCGCTTGCCAAAACAAAACTACCACTTGGCGCGCTCACGCACGCGGACTGCCCCGCGCTGCTTTGAAAGGCACCAGGCGCACAAGGTTGCGCCGATGTCGCTCCAAGGCTGCTGACAAAGCTGCCAGCGCTGGCTGGCGTACACGACGATTGTCCAGAGACAGCTTGAAAAGTGCCCGCTGCACAACTGCTCGCGCTCGTCGCGCCGGTGACGTTCACGAAGCTGCCAGCTGGCGCGGGTTTGCAGGACGTCTGGCCGAGTAGGTCCTGATACGAGCCTGTTGCACACAAGAGTGCAACGGACAAGGAAGACGCACCTGTTGCGGTGCTGTACCGTCCTGCGGGTACGAGCGTACACGTGGACGAACCCGTGAGGGATTGATAACTTCCGGGCGGGCACGCGGTTGGTGTAGTCGCGCCGGCGATGTTGACGAAACTGCCCGCAGGCGCCGTCGTACAAACTGCGGAGCCTGATGAACCCGCGAACGTGCCGATGCCGCATTGCGCCGCCACCGTCGCCCCGGTAGACACGACGAAGGTGCCCGGCGCAGCTGGAATGCACGATACCTGACCGGGCGACGGCTGGTAAGTCCCGGCGGCGCAGGCTACTGCCGCCGAAGCCGTTGATGCACCGGCCACAGAAATGTAGGTGCCCGCAGGTGCGGCGACGCAAGCGCTCTGCCCCGACAAATTTTGATACGTGCCCGGCACGCAGCTTTCCTGTGCGGTTGCACCCGTGACGGCTACAAAACTTCCTGCAGGTGCAGGCGAACATGCCGTAGTGCCGGATAAAGACTGGAACGAGCCTACCGCACAGCGATTTGCGCTGGTGGCACCGCTCACGCTTACGAAACTGCCGGCGGGCGCAGGAAGACACGATGATTGCCCGTCGAGCGGTTGGTAGGTCCCAGCCGCACAGGCGAACGCGTCCGACGACGAAGTCGCCCCCGTGACCGCGATAAAACTACCGGCAGGGGCCGGATTACACGAACTCTGCCCCTCCATGCCTTGATAGGTGCCTGCGGCGCAGCTTTGTGATGCCGTCGCACCCACGGTGCTGACAAAAGTGCCCGCAGGGGCGATGAAGCAGGTTGTCTGTCCGGTGGATCCCTGGAAGGAACCAATGCTGCAAAGCGTTGCTGCGGAGGCACCCTCGTAGTCAACAAAATGTCCAGCAGGGGTCGGCAAACACGACGACTGGCCGCTAAGGGGTTGATAGCTTCCAGCAAAACACTGGCTAGCAGTAGTCGCGCCGGTCACGGCGACGTAAAAGCCGGGCAGCGCGGGCGTGCATGGCTCGCTGCCGGTTTCAGAGAAACTGCCCAAGGCACAACTTTGTGCCAGCGCAGCGCCCGACGATAACGTGAGCAAAATGCCGAGTGTGAGGCTGCGAAGCCGGAACCGCCCTCGAGGTATACCACCGCGCAACGCCACCGACGGCGTTTGGGGACGATCTAAACGGACTGAACTCAGCATGCACTTCCCTTGGCGCAAATCGCCGAACAACATCGCAGACTGGCAACCCTCAAAATCGCCCAAAGCGCTCGGCGTGAACACTTTGCAGCGCGGTCGTGCGCCAGACCACAATCTCTCACATAATCCAATAAGTGTATTCCTAGAACGGATAATCCTTGTCGGCGGCCCCTAATTTTTCGAATAGCGGCGCGGCGGTCGCGAATGCGTTGGCCGACGCCTTAGCGCATCAGGCTGCTGCCCGGTACGACGCCGCTGCTGTTGTGCTGAGGCAGGTACTTGCTTTGGCCCCAAAACACAGCGAGGCGATGTCTCGTCTCGGCTGGGTGCTTAACGAAGCGGGATACGTGGACGAAGCCATCGCAACGCATCGCGAAACTGTGGCAGCACACCCCAATCTCGCGCATGCCTGGTCGAACTTCGCAGTTGCCCTGCAAGGCATAGGCGAGCAAGACGAAGCGCTGCAAGCTTTGCTGCGAGCTGTGGCACTTGACCCAACGCTGCCTGAAGCTCAGGTGAACCTAGGATTGCAATGGCAACTGCGTGGGCGCGTTGTCGATGCTGTCGGCTGTTTTCAGCAGGCTATCGCGCGGCAGCCGGTGCTTGTCGAAGCGTGGATAAATCTTGCACTCAGCCTACAAAGCGCCCGTGAAGTAGATCTTGCTCTCGCGGCGCTGGGGCAGGCGTTAGCGCTACAGGCCGATAACGCGAGCGCATGGTCGAACACGTTGATGACCTTGCAATACTCCACGATACCGACGCTCGATGTGCTTCGGCAACGTGCACAAGCCGCAGCGAAATCGATCGTCGCGACGACACCGCAAGACTCCGTTGCACCACTCCCCGCAACCGCGCGAGTTGGCGTCGACCGTCGGCTACGAGTGGGTTACGTGACCGCTGATTTTTACGCGCATCCCATCGGCTGGATGGCCGTGCCAACGATCCTCGCGCATGACCGCTCGAACATAGAAGTGCATTGCTTCGCGGACGTGTATGTAGACGACGACATCACTGCAAAGATGCGCGAAGGCGTTGAGCATTGGCACGACGTGCGCACGCTCGGCCATGCAACGTTGCTGGCGCTCGTTGCAAACATCGGTATCGACGTGTTGATTGACTTGAGCGGGCACACTGCACACAACCGGTTACCAGTATTTGCCGCCCGCGCAGCCCCGGTTCAGCTGAGTTGGCTTGGGTACGCTGCTAGCACTGGACTTGACACGATTGACGGGGTCTTGCTCGGCGACGCGATGGCGCCACCGGGCGCCCAAGATGCCTTTGTTGAGCCGCTGCGAAAGCTGCCACGTTGCCACTTTACGTATCAACCGCCGAGCTACGCGCCAGCTATAGCTGAGTGCCCAGAAAGCACGCGGGGCTACGTGACGTTTGGCTCATTCAACAACCCAGCGAAAGCCGGTGAGGACGTATTCGCGGCATGGGCCGCTATCCTTTCTCGCACGCCTAACAGTCGACTGGTGCTTAAGTGGCGGAGCCTCGCTGATGCTGCGGTGCGAGCCCATATCGAACGCGCATTTGCGCTGCATGGCATCGACTCAACCCGTCTGGATTTGCGCGAAGCATCGCCGCATCCAACGATGCTTGCGGAGTACGGCGACATTGATATTGCGCTTGATCCGTTTCCCTTTTGCGGCGGCTTGACAAGCTGTGAGGCGCTCTGGATGGGCGTGCCCGTAGTGACGCTGCCGTGGTTGCGGCCCATGTCGCGCCAAGGCTTGGCGCTGCTGAACACGATTGGGCTTGAGTCACTCGTTGCGACAACGCCGCGCCACTACATAGACATCGCTACTGCGCTCGCGGCGGATCATGCCGGTCGCAAGGAGCTTCGCGCGACGTTGCGTGCGCGCATGCAAGCGTCCCCGTTGTTCGACGCGGACGGGTTAGCGCGTGCCCTGGAATCGCAGTATTTGTCTTCATCGTTAGAGCATCAGGCCCAATGACCACCGCAACCAACATAGAGCAGCGCATGGCGCGCGCGATGCAGCTTCATAGCGCCGGCCAGTTGCAGGAAGCGGCGGCAGCGTATTCCGCCATTCTTGCCGACGATGGATCGCAAACCAACGCGCGACACAATTTGGGTATGGTTCGTCTTGGCTTGGGAGAGATGGCCGAAGCGCTAGTCCTATTAGAGCGCGCGATGGTGGTTGACGGCGCCAATCCTGGATGGGCGCAAAGCATCCCAGTCATCGCGATGACGCTTTTTCGTCAAGGGCACTGGGAGATCGCGCAATCGTGGTTGCATCGCGCGGTAATGATGGGTAACACCGACCCCGAGCTGCACGCAGCGTATTCCCGAGCGCGTCCACGCGACTATCTTGTGCCAGAAGTCTTCGATCCGACAGTTGGACGTAGCCTGCGGCGCTATGCACCGCGAGAGTCGGGCACATACGTCTACGCCATCGACGTGGTGGGCACCTGCAATCTGCGCTGCCCCACGTGTCCCGTGGGAAATTCAGCGCTCGGCGGCCGCGCCAAGGGCTTCATGGCTCTCGATCTTTTTCGCAGCATCGTGCAAAAAATCAAGGCGGACAATGCTGCCACCCAACCAGAAGTCTTCTTGTTCAACTGGGGCGAACCACTGCTGCATCCGGAGATCGGCGAAATCATCGAGACACTCCACGCGGCTGATCTGCCCAGCCACCTGTCCACCAATTTAAACGTGGAGATTGGGCTTCGCGAAGTCGCCAAGGCCAATCCCACGAATCTCAAAATATCGCTTTCAGGATTTACGCCTGAAACGTATAGCCTCACGCATGCGCGTGGCAATCTCGCATTGGTAAAGAGCAACCTCTATCGATTGCGTCACTATTTAGACCGCTACAAGTCGACGACACGGGTTTGGGTTGGCCACCACATCTATCGCAACAACCAAGCGCAAATCCCGGACGTTGCCGAACTATGCGCCGAGCTTGGATTTGAACATCACCCCATTGCCGCATTTTTCCAACCCATCGAGCGCCTGATTGACATCATGAACGGAGATGCTGCGTCGCATCCAATACTTAATGAGCTGGTTGAGCATCCCCTGAGCTACATCCCACGCTTTCAGGCGACCAAGCGCCGAGATTTGGATTGCGAACTTCGGTTCAATCAGACAGCAATTAACTTCGACGGCTCGGTGGCGTTATGTTGCAGCGTGTACGATCAGGCCAATATGCTGGGCGCGCAATTCCTTGACCACTCACACGCAGCACTACAAGCGATGAAATATGCGCATCCATTCTGTAAGACCTGCACGGAGAACGGTCTTGCGTACACACCAGTAGCGCTTGATGCCCCCGTTCCTCACGGCTAGCCTCAGAAATTCTCTCGTTGCCAAATACGTTTTCAGTTCACAGGACAAATACCGTTGTTAACGCTACGAACATGCTTGCAATAGATTCACACGGTAGGACGGCGTTTGAAGTGAAAACGGAGCGGCCCACCCGCATCCTGCTCGCCCCGATGGAGGGTTTGCTCGATTGCCGTTTGCGTGACGTCTTGACCCGCGTCGGCGGCGTGGATCGCTGCGTCTCTGAATTCATTCGCATCACTGGGACGCTGCTGCCGAGCCGCGCGTTTGTGCGCGTCATGCCTGAGTTACAAAACGGCGGTCGCACATTTGCGGGCGTGCCGGTGCGCGGACAACTGCTCGGCTCAGACGCAAATTGTCTTGCAGAAAACGCCGCGCGATTGGCTGAACTCGGGTCGCCGGGTGTGGATCTGAATTTCGGTTGTCCCGCGAAAATCGTGAACCGTCACGGCGGCGGCGCGATGTTGCTGCAAGACCCGATGCTCCTCACACAAATTGTGTCGGCGGTGCGTCGTGCCGTGCCGGAAGGCGTGCCGGTGTCGGCGAAGATGCGTTTGGGCTTTAACGATGACACGCGCGCGGAAGAATGCGCGCAGGCGATTGCAGACGCGGGCGCGTCGGAATTGGTGATTCACGCACGCACCAAAGCGCACGGCTATCGCCCGCCTGCTTATTGGGAGCGCATCAGCGACATCCGCGCCGTCGTGCGCATTCCCGTGGTCGCCAACGGCGAAATCTGGAGCGTTGAGGACGCGCTGCGTTGCCGCGAAGTTTCGGGCTGCACCGACATCATGCTCGGGCGCGGCGCGGTCGCTAATCCGGGCCTTGCGCTCGCCGTTCGTGCCGCACTCGCGGGCGGTGCGCTCGCGTCACAGCCGCAGCCGCATGTTGCGTGGGCGGTATTGCGCCCATTGATCGACGTGTTTTGGGCGCAGGTGTCGGCGCGCGTCGAGCGCAAGCATCGCGCTGGCCGGCTCAAGCAATGGCTAAATTTCATGCGCCGCGTTTACCCAGAGGCTGAGGCGGCGTACGCTGCGCTGCGCACCATCAACGATCCAGCGTTAATTGATGCGTATCTGATGCAATGCGCAGAGCCGCGAGAATTCGATCACGCGGATGCCCTCGCGATGGCGGATTAGGCGCTGTAATATCTGCGTCACACGACTGTCATAAAACGACAACTATGCCAGCCACCATTTTGATTGTTGAAGACGAGCCCGCGATTGCCGAGCTTGTTGCGCTCCATTGCAAACACGCAGGCTTTGCCGTGCAGGTCGCACACGCCGTGCTTGACGCGCGTGATGTTGTCGACGAAACGCTACCTGATTTAGTCGTCCTCGATTGGATGCTTCCCGACAAATCGGGCATCGATTTCGCGCGCGAATTACGCAAAGATGATCGTACCAAAGATCTGCCGATTTTGATGCTCACAGCGCGCGCTGATGAAGACGACAAAGTGCGAGGCCTTGAGGTCGGTGCGGACGATTACGTCACCAAACCGTTCTCGCCAAAAGAGCTGATCGCGCGGATCAAAGCGCTGCTGCGCCGCGCCGCACCCGAGGCAACCGACGAGCCGATTGAGGTCGCAGGTTTGCGTCTTGAACCGGCCGCGCATCGCGTGTCGGGCAATGGTCTTGAGCTCAAAGTCGGGCCGACCGAGTTTCGCTTGCTGCGGTTTTTGATGACGCGCGCGGATCGCGTGATGACGCGTCAAGCGCTGCTCGACGGTGTCTGGGGCGATCAGGTGTATATCGAAGAGCGCACGGTGGACGTACATGTGCGTCGGCTGCGTGTGGCGCTTGAGCCGTCGGGGCATGACGCGCTGGTCGAGACGGTACGCGGCGGCGGCTATCGGTTGCGCAAACAGCCCGCGAAATAACGCCCCTCACATGCTTGTCTCCCAGGCTGTAAGGGAGCGCACACAATTGCCCGCTACACTCTTCGCATGAAAAATTTGACGCAAACAGTCATCGCGGTCGCGGTGCTGTCGCTGTTGCTCTCGCTGATTTGGACGCCGTGGATTAGCGTTGCCGCGTTAGGTTTGCTTTGCGTTTGGTTGACGGTGCGCGTCGGGCGGCAGCATGAAGCGGCCATTGAATTGCTGCACGAGTCCGAGGCAGTAGATCGCTCTTTCGACGATGCGCTGGGGATCGTGCGCAATCGCCTCAAGGAGAGCGAGCAGGGGCTGAAAGATCGCGACGCTGAAATTAACCAGCGCAAGCAAATCACGAACGCCGTGCCTGCCGGTTTGTTTCTTCTGGACGACAACAGTCGAATTGTCTGGTGCAATCAGGCCGCGTTGGTGATGCATTCGCTTGATGCGTTTCGCGACATGGGAAAGCCCATTGCACAACTGATTCGTTCACCCGAATTCGCGGCGTATTTGGAGGACGAATCGCTACCCGAACCGGTGCTGACCTCCGCGGGCCGCACGATTTTGTTTCACTTAGAGCGAGGCAGCGACGGCGCAAGGTTGCTCATCACGCGCGACGTGACGGATCGAGAACGACTTGATCGCATGCGCCGTGATTTCGTGGCCAACGTGTCACACGAACTGCGCACGCCGCTCACTGTCGTCGGCGGTTTCGTGGAGACGCTCACTGACTTGCCGCTTGAAGAGGCCGAGCGCGCCCGATACCTCAACCTGATCGCCACGCAAACTACCAATATGCGTCGCTTGGTCGAAGATCTTTTGACGTTGGCGCGTTTGGAAAACGAGCAGATGCCACCCGAATCTACGGTGATCGATTTGGCTCACATCGCACGCGACGTGTTGGCGGACGCAGAGGCCCTGTCAGCCGGCGCGCACACCTTCGAGGCAACCATAGCCCCATTGAAAATTACGGGCAGTCCCAACGAACTGCGCTCCGCATTGGGCAATTTGCTCTCCAACGCTGTGCGCTACACGCCCGCTGGCGGTCGGATAACGCTTCGTGTGTTCGCTGACACCGCGCAGAACGAAATTGCGGTCGAAGTGAAGGACTCGGGCGTTGGCATCGCGTCGGAGCATCTACCGCGCCTGACCGAGCGCTTCTATCGCGTAGATCGCTCGCGCTCACGCGAGACCGGTGGCACTGGGTTGGGCCTTGCGATCGTGAAGCATGTCGCGCAACGGCACCGCGCAAAATTTGAAATCGAAAGCGTCGTGCAAAGCACGAGCGACGCACCACACGGCAGCACATTTCGGCTGCGCTTTCCAGCGAACTAGTGCGATACAGCTTTTCGTTCTGAACGACAGTTACGCGGCGCTTGTAGCGCGTTTTTTCATGATGTTGACTTAGCAATAATTCGGCGCAAACGACCGCCCACTAGTCGTTTGCTACAAAAGCTATTAAGCGCTAACACCGTATCGAATCGCTGCGTTGTGTAGGTTGAGGACGCATCGGCCAGCGGGCGTCCGCTGTGGCACTGGTCGCGTAGGACGACACCCCGATCGGCGTGAAGTTTGATCTGAGGACTTGTCGCGACGAGCGTTTGGGCGCAAAGTGCAAGTTCCCCCGAAAACAAGGCTGTCACCTATGAACGTTTCACGTGTTTTTTCCGCGCTTACTGTGGCGGGCACCGTGCTGGTATTGAGCGCGTCTGCCGTCGCGCAACAAGCCGTCACCAACAAAGCCGCAAACATGCGCGCTGGCCCTGATCGTGGCTATCCGCTCGTGGCGTGGGTGCCGGCCGGCTCGCTTGTGTTTGTAAACGGTTGCTTACAAGATTACCGTTGGTGTGACGTAAGTGCAGGCAACGATCGCGGCTGGGTTTACGCCAAAAATATTGACTACACGTACCAAGGGCAGCCGCAGCCGATCTACGGCAACGGACAGACGTTTGCGCTACCAATTCTGAGTTTTATTCTCGGCAACTATTGGAACGACAACTACCGCGACCGCTCGTGGTACCGCACCCAGCCACAGTGGAACAACTGGCGTCCCGGCAACCGTCCCCCACCCGGATACCGCCCGGATCCGCGCCCCACGTACCCGAACGTTCGTCCGCAACCGCGTCCGCCGTCAGACTACACACCCGGATCGCGTCCACCTAACGTGCGCCCGCCAGAGGTTCGTCCGCCGATCGTTCGTCCACAGCCACAACCGCCGCGTCCGCCAAATGTGACGCCGCCGCAGCGCCCACTGCCAACCCCGCAGCCACGGCCGACGCCACCACCACGCAATAACGGCGGCAGCAACCTGCCGGGTACGCAACCCGGCAACGGACCGGGCAATCAGTAAGTGGTGGCGGTTCGACGTTGACGTGACCGACCGCTGCGATGCGTCAGCGGCGCATCGCAGCCGCCACATGCGCGAACAGCTGCGTGTCGTCGCGCGTCAACTGATCGACGATGGTGAAGTGATTGAGGTGCGGCAGTACCCATTCGCGCAGGTTTGCCCAGTGCGCACCGAGGAGTTGGTTTTGCCGCAAGAACTCGGGCAGCTCTGCGCCGCCCACGGTGGCGGTGAAATCGCAATGCACGCGCCGCTTGCGATACGCCGGGCTCATCGCGAGCGCTTCGGCGTGGGTAAGTTTCAGCGCGTCGTTAAGATAAATCGGCACCAGTGGCTCAAGATCAAATAGACCGCTCAGAGACGTGGCCGCGACAAAAGGCGTGGCAGGCAAACCGTACGTCGTCCAATCAACAGTCAAGCACCATGCCGTGAGATGACCGCCAGCGGAATGTCCGGCTAGCGCGAGGCGATCACGGTTGATGTTGAGCACCGTTGCGTTGCGCCACACGTGTGCAATCGCGGCCTCAATCTCACCCGCAATGCCACGAATCGTCGTTTGCGGGCACAGTGTGTAACCCACGATTACTGCCGCCATTCCATTGGCCACAAATGGCGCGGCGACGACGCTCCAGTCGTCTTTCGACAGGCGCTGCCAATAGCCACCGTGAATGAACACGAGCGTTGGCCAGCCGCCGGTCGGCGCGTCTCCTGATGGTGTGAAAACGTCGAGCGTGTTACGCGGCAGTTCGCCATAGGCAACGTTGCGCGCGCCCGCAGCGTCCGCTCGCACACGCTCGCTTTCACGTTGCCAGCGCGGCAGCAACGTGTCCATCCAATCGGGCACATCGGCACCATTGTTGTAACGACGCGCGAGCTCTTCGAGGGGGAGATTAGGAATCATGGGGATCTTCGTCATTCCCGCGAAGGCGGGAATCCAGTGCGTAACTTTACGCGAAGCATCGACAACATGTTCAGAAGGTGTCGGTCTGGATTCCCGCCGTCGCGGGAATGACGGACTACTGAGTCGCCTTGGAATCGGTCGAGAACACTGCGAGCAAACTCGCGCTCACAATCAGCGCGCCGCCAATGAGCGTGGACTGCGTGATAACTGCCGCGCCACCGAGCCATGAGCTGAGCGTCGCCACCAAAATTTCAGCGAGCATCAACACCGACAACACGTTGGCTGGCAAGCGCGCCGCGCCGTATTGCAGCGCGAGATTAGCGATGAGCACCGCCACCGTGAATCCCGCGATGCCCATCCACGCGGCCGCATCGGGTGCCAGTAACGCCGCCTTGCCGGAGAGCGCGAGTCCAATCAGCACCACGGGCGCGATGATTACCGCGCCGATAAACATGCCGAACGCGCGGGCCTCCTCGGGCGTGTCCGAATGCTTGCGCAAAATCACGTTGTTGAGCCCAAAACAAAACCCACCGACGACCGCAAGTACATCAGACAATGAGTTGGGGATTGGCAATTGCAATTTGCCATCGCCCAGCACCAACGCCGCGCCTGCTAACGCCAGTACCGTGCGCAAGAGTGCCGATGGCGTAATACGCTCAGCGAGCAACCAGCGCGCGAGCAATACAACCCACATCGGCATCAAATAGAACAGCAGCACCGCACGCACCACGTCGCCCGTCGCGAGCGCGGTGTTGAAGCATGCGTTGGTAAGCCCAGACGCCACAACAAGCCAGGCGAGCGTGCGGCGATGCCGCCAGAGCAGTTGCGGCGCGCGCGGCTTCACGAGCACGACAGTCAACGCGCACGCGGCAAAGACGAACCACGTCGCCCACAGCGAAGGCACACCGTGCGCCTCGAAAAATTTAAGTGGAATCCAAGAAAGCCCCCAAACGGTGGCATTGATCAGCGCCGCGAAGGCCGCTGCGAACGAGAGATGCTGCATACGGCGATTATGCCGGGTGCGTCACGCGGTCGAGTAGTTCATGTGGGAGCGGGCTTGCCCGCGATTGCCACAGCAGAATGAGTAATCGCGGGCAAGCCCGCTCCCACAACACTTTCGCAACGACCCGCGCAGCGCTACGCCGCGCGCATCATCTTCTTGTGTGTCTTTGCGAGCGCTTGCAGGTATTCCATCTGATCGGCCAAGATGTGCCGATTGGCGAGAATGAGCTTTTCGCTTTTCACTGGGCGATACGGCACGTAGAGCAAACGAATGCCCGCTTGCTCGGGCGTGCGACCCGCTTTATCAAGGTTGCAGTCACGGCACGCAGTCACGCAGTTTTCCCACGTGTCTTTACCGTTCTGTGAGCGCGGAATGATGTGGTCGCGAGTGAGTTCTGATTCTGCAAATTCTTCGCCGCAGTAGGCGCAGAGATGGCGATCACGCGAGAAGAGCAAGCGGTTGTCGCGACCGGGAAGCGCGGAGACTGGGCTCCACGTGCTGTGTTTGTGTTCACCTTCGCACGCGATGATGGAAGCAACCTCAATGACGCTGCGCTCGCCGCTGCAACGCTGAATGCCGCCCCGGTAGGTGAAGATTACGTGGCCAAGGGACCACACCACTGCGCCGCGCGCGTATTGAGACACGGCGTCGTCTGGCGTCATCCAACCTTTCGGTTGTCCACCGGAGTCAAGGGCCAAGATCGCTAAGGACATGGATACAGCACTCCTCAAAACGCGCGTTGTCTGGATAAGTCAACGTTGATGCATCTTGGAGGCGAAACTTACCACGTTTCGGCTGCGAGCGTTTTACAGCGGGCTGTGGCGCACTTTCGTCGTCGCTAATGCTGCAACTGCAATGACGCCAATCGGCTGTACAGCGGCGAGCTGTGCATCAGCTCCGCGTGTGTGCCTTCCGCGAGCACGCGGCCGTTGTCGATGACCACGATTCGGTCGGCGCTTTGCACGGTCGACAGGCGATGCGCGATGATGAGCGTGGTGCGCACGCGCGCGCCGCCGCTGGGGCGGGCGAGCTTTTCGATGGCGTCGGTGACGAGCACTTCACTCTCCGAGTCCAATGCGCTTGTCGCTTCGTCGAGTAACAACACCGGACGATCGGCGAGGATGGCGCGGGCGATGGCAACGCGTTGGCGCTGTCCGCCCGAGAGACGTACGCCACGCTCACCGAGTTCCGTATCCAGACCATTCGGTAACGCGAGCGCGAACTCCGTAACGTGTGCCGCGTCGCACGCGGCGCGGACCTCGGCGTCGCTCGCCTCAAGCTTGCCGTAACGCACGTTTTCGGCCACGCTTCCCGAAAAGATAACCGGGTCTTGCGACACTAATGCGAAGCGCTCACGCAGTGCGGTGAGATCAGCTGAACGAACGTCCACGCCGTCAACGAGCACTGCGCCTGCCTTCGGGTCGTAGAAGCGCAGCAGCAACTGAAACACCGTGCTCTTACCCGCGCCGCTCGGCCCCACAAGCGCGACGACTTCGCCGGGTTTCACGGTCAGCGAAAAATCAGTCAACGCCTCGGATTGAGGGCGTGTTGGGTAGCTAAACGTCACGTTGTTGAACACAATGTCGCCGCGTACGCCCGCGCCCATCGGCAATGCGGTGGGGGCTGCGGGCGCAGCGATTTCCGTGGGTGTTGCGAGCAGTTCGCGGATGCGCTCGCTTGCGCCGGTTGCGCGCTTGAGTTGCCCGAACACTTCGGAAATCGCGCCAACGGCCGTGGCCACCATGACCGCATAAAAAATGAACGCCGAGAGTTCCCCCGCCGTCATCCGTCCGGCCAGCACTTCGTGGCCGCCGATCCAAAGAATCACCGACACACAGCAAAACGCCAGCACGATGACCACCGCCGCGAGCGTCGCGCTCGTGCGTTCGCGTTCGGCGGCGTTGGAAAAGAGCGCGTTAATGCGCTCCGAAAAACGCATGCTCTCGTAGCCTTCGCGCGCATACGACTGCACCGTGCGCACCGCGTGAATCGTCTCGTCACCGCGCGCCATGGCGTCGGCCAAACGATCTTGGCTGAGTTTCGCGAGCTTGCGAACTTTGCGCCCGAGCAACACCACCGGCAAGATCACCAGCGGCACGCCCACCAGCACATAGACCAACAATTTCGGCGACGTGATCGCCAACATCACCAAACCACCCAGCAGCATCACCGCGTTTCGCAGCGCGAACGAAAATGCGTTGGTCACCACGCCTTCCAACACCTGCGTATCGTTGGACAAACGCGAGAGCACATCGCCCACACGCTGCTGCTCGAAAAAAGCCGGAGAGAGCGTGAGCAAATGCGCGTAAATGCGTTGCCGAATGTCATTGACGACGCGATTGTTCACCCACGAAATGTTGGAGTAGCGCACATAAACGCCGATGCCTTGTGCCAACGCGAGGCCGACCATAATGAACAAAATCTTGTCGAGCTCAGCGGAGTTACCGGCTGTGAAGCCTTGATCGATCACGCGCTTTAGACCTTCGCCAATCGCGAGCACCGCCGCAGCCGCGATGGCCAAACCGCCCATCGCCCACGCAATTCGCGGCCAGTAAGGTCGCACGAACGGCCACATGAATTCAATAACCGCAAAGCGGGTTTCGTTGGGCGCGGGTTCGGTGGGAGATGAGGTCATGCGCTGTAGGTGCGGGCGATTGCGCCAACCAAAAGGGCAACTCGGCCGACAGCGTACGAAGTTTTGTGTGGATCGGCGATCCGCGCGTAACAGCTTCTCGCCTACAACTTATTGCCTTAAGCGACAGCCACGTGGCGTTTTGCGGCCGTTTTCTCCGTATGTCGACTATCTATTTAGTATTGATGAAACGTCCGCTTAGCCGTCGTTCGCCGTTAAAAGCTGTATCACGAGATGTTGCGGCATGTGAATCGTGAAACTGGCGCGCACCGCAATTTCTGCGACGAACGGGAGGTAGCGCGTGCTGGTTCGGGGATAAATCTTCGCTTAGACGTGGTCGAATACTTATTGTGCAGTAAAGCACACACAAGCATTTGGAGTCAGCGAGTACTCACATGTAGAAAATTTTTAATCCCGACTAAACAAGTCGGGAACTTTTCAGTATGATTAGCACTCTCACATCGTGAGTGCTAAAACGGTGGATGCAACCAGCCACCTGATGCACTTGGGCAACCCCGGATGGGGTCGGCTCGGCGGGAGCGGCAAGCGATCGATGCTTGCACGCCCGCCCCCTCGTGGGACATGTACTTTGTACCGGCGCTCCGTCTGCGCTGATTAACAACAGACGGCTTTGCATTTAGTAGTTAGGGGAGTAGTTTTTATGTCGAACCCAACCGCCACTTTGAATTTTCCGGTTCCGTCCGCACTGGGCACGATTGACCAGTACGTAACCGCCGTCAACAAATATCCGCTGCTCACACTTGAGCAGGAACAAGAGCTCGGCCTGCGCTGGAAATACACGCAAGACGTGGAAGCCGCGCGCGCATTGGTCATGAGCCACCTGCGACTCGTCGTCTCCGTGAGCCGCAACTACATGGGCTACGGTTTGCCGCAAGGTGACCTCGTACAAGAAGGCAACGTCGGCTTGATGAAAGCCGTGCGTCGCTTTGACCCAGAACGTGGCGTTCGCCTCGTGTCGTTCGCGCTGCATTGGATTCGCGCCGAAATTCACGAATACATCCTGAAGAACTGGCGCATGGTCAAGGTCGCGACGACCAAGGCACAGCGCAAACTGTTCTTCAACCTGCGCGCCATGCGCTCCGGCGAACATGCATTGACGCAAGCCGAAGCCAAACGCATCGCCAAAGAACTCAACGTCAAGCCGGAAGAAGTGTTCGAGATGAACATGCGGCTATCCGGACGCGACATCGCGATGGACGGCACGCCGGACGACGCTGAGAGCGAAGGCACCTCGCCGATTGCGTACCTGCAAGCGGATGAGAACTGTGACCCCGCGCGCATCATCGAAGCCGAGCAAACCGGCCGCGTACAAAGCGAAGGCCTCAAGCTCGCGCTCACGCAACTCGACGAGCGCTCGCGTGACATCATCACGCGCCGCTGGCTCGCCGAAGACGCAGAAGAAACGCTGCAACACCTCGCCGACAAATACGGCGTTTCCGCAGAGCGCATTCGCCAGATCGAAGTCAAAGCGATGAAGCAGATGCGCAAGGTGATTGAGAACTAAACGCTCGCAACGCCCCGAAAAAAGCCCGACCTTGTGTCGGGCTTTTTGTTGTGAGTCCGTTACTCATCGCTTTCGCCGGCCATCATTTTGTCGTCCCCGCGAAGGCGGAGATCCAGACCGAAACGTGAACACGGTCTAGATTCCCGCCTTCGCGGGAATGACAGCGCAGCAGCACGCGATCCGCTACACCTCCAACGGTCGCCGCGCCAACAAATCCCCAATCAACCCTTCATACGCCGCCGCAATACGCAGTAATTCCGCGTCGCCTTTCGGTCGACCGATCAATTGCACACCCATCGGCCAACGCCCATTCGCGTGAAACCCGGCCGGCGCGCTGATCGACGGTAGCCCCGCGAAGGTCGAGTAAATCGTCGCTTCCATCCAGCGGTGATAGGTGTCCATCGCGCGCCCGCCGACGACCTTCGGCCAATGTTCCGTCGCGGCGAACGGCCAACATTGCGCGGTGGGCAATGCAAGCACATCAAAGCGCTCGAACAAGCCGAGCAAATGCGTGTGAAACGCCGTGCGTGTTTCGCTCGCCTTCATGAAATCCATAAAGCTCAAACCCATACCGCGCTCGTACTCCCACATCGCTTCGGGTTTGATCTGCTCACGCGCATTCGGCAAGTTCAGCAACGCCGCCACCTTCGGTGCGACCAACGCGCGCCGCCACACGAGCCACGCGTCCCAGACGCGCGCCGCGTCGAACCCAAGCGCGAGCGGTTCCACGGCCGCGCCGGCGTCAGCGAAGCGCTTGAGCGATTGTTCACACACGTCCATCACGCCGGGCTCCATCGCCAAGTAGCCGCCCAAATCACCGAGCCAACCAATGCGCACATCACGCAAATTCGCCGCGTCGCCGTCTCGCAAAAATTGCTGCGAGCCCTCGTTGATCGACAGCGGTACATGCGCATCGAATCCCGCTTGCACCGACAGCAATTTCGCGAGGTCACGCACCGTGCGCGCCATCGGCCCTTCGCTGCCGAGCTGCGCAACCCACGTGTCCGCCGTCGGCCAAAACGGCACGCGCCCTTGACTCGGTCGCATTCCAAAAATGTTTTGCCAGCCCGCAGGATTGCGCAGCGACCCCATGAAATCCGAACCGTCAGCCACCGGCAACAAGCGCTGCGCCAACGCCACCGCCGCGCCGCCGCTGCTACCGCCCGCAGTCACGGCCGGGTCCCACGCGTTGGCCGTAATGCCAAACAAATTGTTGAACGTGTTCGAGCCCAACCCAAGCTCGGGCATGTTCGTCTTACCGATCACGATGCAACCCGCAGCCTTCATGCGCGCGGTCATCACGCTGTCTTCCTTCGGCATCGCGTTTTTGTGCAGCGTGCAGCCAAACGTCGTGGGGAAGCCCAACGCGTTGCCCGTGTCCTTGATCGCCTGCGGAATGCCGTGCAGCCACCCGCGCGACACGCCACGCGCAAGCTCGGCGTCACACTCGTCAGCTTGCGCGAGCAACGTGTCGTCCGGCGCGAGGTTCACTATCGCATTCAGCTTCGGATTCAGTCGATGAATGCGCACAAGATACGCCTGCATCACCTCGCGACACGACACGCGTTTGGCGTGAATCGCAAGGGAGAGTTCGTCGGCGGAGAGTTCGGTGATGGAGTGCATATCTGAGGGTTAATCGCAGGCAATCGTTCGGCC
>JBEBJR010000015.1:0-111372 GCA_040079845.1 Casimicrobium sp.
TCTACGGCACAGGATTAGATCCTAAGGGCGGAATCAAGCTCTCTTCGCTTCTTGTAGCAGACGCTATCCACTACAGTTCTAAAGATACAAGGGCGGACATTGCCCGCGCTAAGTCTTCCCGCCCTGTGTGCGAATTCCCTAACTGTCTTATAACAACTTTTTAGCTAAAACGACAAGCGGGCGTTCGTTCGCGGCATTTTTTCTCATATATCGACATGTATAGTTTTTGACCTACAACCGCCACCAGGCTGTCGTTAACGCATAAAAGCTATAAACCCGTCCACACGCAAAATGCCCAAGCCCGCAACAATACGGCCATGAATCGCAACGACATTCGCTTACGCACACATCAGTCCGGCGACATCGGCTGGGTCATCAGCCAGCATGGCGAAATCTATTCGCGTGAGTACGGTTGGGACATTCGCTTTGAGTCGTTCGTCGCGCGTATCGCGGCGGATTTTGTCGATCAATTCGATGCTGAGCGCGAGGTCTGCTTTCTCGCGGTGCGCGGCGACGGTGCGAACGAAGAGCGGTTGGGCTGCGCGTTTGTCGTGAAGCAAGACGCGGCCGTCGCGAAGCTGCGCATGGTGATCTTGGTGCCGCGGGCACGCGGCCTTGGCATAGGCAAGACACTTGTCCGCGCGTGTATCGAATTTGCGCGCGGCAAGGGCTATCAACGCATGACGCTGTGGACCAACGACGTGTTGCACGCCGCGCGCGCGATCTACGTCGCCGAGGGTTTCGCGCTCATCGGCGAAGAACGTCACCATTCATTCGGGCTCGACCTCGTGGGCCAACATTGGGAGCGCACGCTTTGATTCGCATCGATTCGCACACTATTTCCGACTACGCCACGCACGGCGCGGTGGTGATTCGTAACGCGCTATCTGCCGACGAAATTTTGCTGCTCACAAGCGGCATCGAAGCAAACCTCGCCGCGCCCGGCCCGCTCGCCGCCGTCGCGAGCAGCGCCGACGACCCAGGGCGTTTCTTTGAAGATTTTTGTAGCTGGCAACGGGTGCCGGAATACGAGCACATCATGCGCCACTCGGCATTGCCTGAAATCGCCGCAAGCCTTATGCAAAGCCGCACTGCGCGCGTTTATCACGATCATTTATTGGTGAAAGAAGCGGGAACACGGCAACCCACGCCTTGGCACCAAGACCAGCCGTATTACAACGTCGCCGGTCGCCAAAACGTGAGCTTTTGGATTCCCGTCGACCCAGTGCCGCGCGAAAGCACGCTCGAATTTCTCTCGGGGTCACACAGCGGCGAGTGGTACATGCCGCGCACCTTCATGACGCTGCAAGCGAAATGGTTTCCCGAAGGCTCGCTAAAAGATTTGCCCGACATGAACCTCAATGAAAACCGCGAACGCGTCATCGGCTGGGCGCTACAACCCGGCGACGTCGTCGCGTTTCACATGCTCACGATGCACGCCGCGTCGGGCAGCGCAAGTCGCCGCCGCGTCTTCGGCGCACGCTACTTGGGCGACGACATGGTGCACGCACCACGCGAGTGGAAAACCTCACCCGAATTCGCAGGACTGCGCGATGAACTAGCGGCGGGCGCGCCGATGGAACACGCGTTGTTTCCGGTGGTGTGGCCAGCATGACATTGCTCGGCCTCGTTCGAACGCGACTCCGCTTTCGTCAACATTGTGTGACAGTTTTTGCGACTGGCCTGCTCGTGGTCTTGGTGTCCGGCTGCGGCCCGATAGCTGTCGCGCTATACAAAGGCGACGGGCAGTTGACCCACCATGGGATGCTGTCATATTCACAGCGCTACACGCTCGATTTTGGTTCGATAGATCTAACACGTCGTGGAACTTACGAGTTTCGACTGAGCGGCCTCGTGGCCGAAGAAATGGTTGCCGGCTTACGCGTTCTGGAAACTAGGCCCAACACTGTTGATGGCCTCGCTCCAACTCACCCAGCAGTGGTGCGAATTCGCCTCGTAGCTTCCGATGGCAGTATTGTCATCGCAGAAACAAGGCGTTTGGACGAATGGACTCGTAGTCACGGTGTGGGTGATGCCACCTCCGAGTACTACCTCAGGGGCGAAGGTCGCGACATCCCAATTGGAAATGGCACGACCAGAGGCCAGAGACTGAACGCAAAGCCACATGGCGGTTGGGGGACGTACTTTCGCCCCGTCGCTTCATCGTCATACGTACTGTCGATCGATGTGCTCGAACCAGATCAGCACGAGCCAAGCGCACGCATCCAAATGACCGGTTGGTAAGCGAAACCGCCATGCACTTCGAGTGGTTTGGCAAAACGTTGTCTACGCAAAGACTGGCACACTGAACTTTCACCGCACCACAAGCATCAAACAGAACAGTCCACTTCCCCAAGGAAGGCGCTGCACCTTTAGAGCTTCTGCTGCGCTCGCATAGCGTAAGGTGCGCCAACTATGCCGCAAAACATTTTCACACGCTGGCGCGCCGCGCGCGACGCTAGCCACCAGCTCGACTCATTATTGGCACAAGCCGATCCGAGCGCGCCGCTTGGCGTGCGCAACGAATGGCTAATGGAAATGGGTTATTGGTTGCGCCGCCCGTCACCCGCCACCGCAAACGCGAGCGCCGACTCTGAAACGAGCGCAAGCGTACCGAGCACACATTCCGAACATGCGCGGCTGCGGCTGCTGCTTCAAGTATTGGATCGAAACGCAGCACAGGGCGAACGCGTCGGCGCTGTGTTGCGCAGCATCTTGCTCGACAACGACGCGCGCTCGCTGTTCGCCGACACCGGCATGTCGGCGAGCCCTGCGCTAGCGGGCGAGTTGATCTCGCGATTGCAAACGAAACTGCTGCCGGTTGCGCCCAACCAAGCCGAATTGGCGGTGGTGTTTGCGCTGCTGTTCGTTGAGGAGCGCGATGCCGAATGGGTCGCGGCGCTCGACGAATCGTTGATCGAACGGCTATGCGGTTACGTCACGAACGACGATGCGAACGGCAACGCAATGCTCGGACTCAAGAGTGCGTTGGACGACAGCATCGTGTTGCTGTGCAATCAAATCGCTGCTGCCGCACTGGAAGCGCCGATTCGCTTGCGGCTCGATGGCAACACTGCGCACGCCTCCGCGCTCATGCAATTGGCCAAGCTTTCGTACGATCTGGTGCAAGCTCCGCCAAGCAGCAGCGCGCATGACGAACTCTTGGCACAGCTGCGAGCGGCGCTGTCGCAGGCGCGCATCGCGATAGACAGCGTCTACGAGCATCTAGAGCGCTTCGGTGTCTCGGTCGACGTGGTGTTTCAGGTGGAGCGCACGCGTCTGCGCATTGAGCGTGTGGATCAGTTGTTGGCGGTCTGGGCCGAATCTGCTTCGTTCGCCGCGTACGCCGCGCTCACATCCCAACTCATCACCGCCAATTTGCAGCGATACAGCGTGCGCGCGCTGCTCGCTGAATCGTATGCGCTGCTGGGCCGCAAGGTCGTTGAGCGCAGCGCGGAAACCGGCGAGCACTACATCGCTCGGACGCGGGCCGATTACTTCGGCATGCTCAAGATGGCGGCGGGCGGCGGCGCACTCACGGCCATCACGGTGTATCTGAAATTTTTCATAAGTGCATTGCACCTTGGAAAATTTATCGAAGGCGTGTTGTTTTCGCTCGATTACATCGGCAGTTTTCTGGCGATTCACTTCGCACATTTCACGCTCGCCACCAAGCAGCCGGCGATGACCGCTCCAGCACTCGCGAAGAAGCTCGACGACGTCAATTCCGCCACTGGCCGCGAAGCATTCGTGGACGAAACGATGGCGCTCATCCGTTCGCAAGTCGCAGCGATTGTGGGCAATCTCGCGCTGGTGTTTCCGGTCGCACTGCTCACGCAAGTATTCGCGACGTTCGTGTTCGGCCTTGATTTGCTCTCGCCCGAAAAGGCGCAAGCCACGATTGATTCATTTTCGCTGCTCGGCCCAACGGCGTTTTTCGCGGCGTTCACCGGTGTGTTGCTGTGGCTCTCGAGCCTCACTTCGGGCTGGGCAGACAATTGGTTCGCGCTGCACCGTTTGCACGACGCGCTCGCGTATCAACGGCGCTTGAAGTGGGCATTCGGCGCGGCGCGCGCGCAACGCATCGCGGACTTTGCGAAGGCGAACGTTGCGGGCGTTGCCGCGAACGTGTCGCTCGGACTCATGCTCGGCATGATTCCAACGCTGCTCGCGTTCATCGGCATGCCCATAGAAGTGCGCCACGTCACGCTCAGCACCGGCTCAGTCGCGGCGGCGATTGGTGTGTTGGGCATCGACACGCTGAAAAGCGGCGCATTCTGGTGGGCCGCGGCGGGCATCGCCTCAATGGGCGTGCTCAACCTCGCCGTAAGTTTCGCCCTCGCGTTCTCGATGGCATTGCGCTCGCACGGCCTCACGCCACGCATGCGTCGTCTGCTGCGGCGCGACGTGTTGCGACGACTCGCAGCGGAGCCGTGGAAGGCTTTGGCGCCGCCGAAGGAATGAGTTTTTCCTTTCCAAGCACGCAATACGGATTGTGAACACGCGTAGCCTTGAGAAGCGAAGCGCGTCAAGGCATTTTTCATCGAGCCACCACAACACGCGCCGATGGCCGTAATCACAAAAACCCGGACGCGCTGCGCTTCTCCGGGCTACTCTGACGTGGACGTCAAGTCCGCCCAGCCGCCACCAAAGTGTTCTGCAAAAGCATCGTAATCGTCATTGGCCCGACGCCGCCGGGGACGGGGGTTAGGTAGCCTGCGACTTCGTTCACCGAGTCGAAATCGACGTCGCCGACGAGCTTGCCGCCTTCTGCCTCAGGCAGACGATTGATACCGACGTCGATCACGACTGCGCCGGGTTTGACCATGTCGGCTTTGATGAAGCGCGGTTTGCCGACGGCTGCGACGAGGATGTCGGCTTGGCGGCATTGCGCCGCGAGGTCTACCGTTCCCGAATGGCAGATCGTTACCGTGGCGTTCCCGTGCAGCAGCAGCATGGCCATTGGTTTGCCGACGATGTTGCTGCGACCGACGACGACGGCGTGTTTACCGCGCAGATCTTCGAGGCCAATGTCTTTGAGCATTTCCATGCAACCCGCAGGCGTGCAGCTCACGAAGCGCGGCTCGCCGATCATCAGCGCGCCGACGTTTTCGACGTGAAACCCATCCACATCTTTGTGCGCAGTTACGGCTTCGAGCACTTTCTTTTCGGCAATGTGTTTCGGCAACGGTAGTTGCACGAGGATGCCGTGAATGCTTGCGTCTTTGTTCAATGCGTCGATCACGGCGAGGAGTTCCACTTCTGTAGTGCTCGCGGGCATTTTGTGCATGACGCTGTGCATGCCGACCTTGGCGCAGCCTGCGACTTTGTTCCTCACGTACACCTGCGACGCAGCATCTTCGCCGACCAACACGACGGCGAGGCCCGGCGTGATGCCACGCGCTTTGAGCGCCGTGACGTCAGCGGCGATGCGTTCACGAACTTTTGCGGCGAGTACATTGCCGTCGATGCGAATGGCGGTCATGGCGTGTCCTTGTGTTCGTCTACAGCGGTGGCTACGGATTCAGTCGCGGCAGCCAGCGTAGGCGTGGCGTCGCCCTCTGGGCCCACGGTGCCAGCGGCAGCAGGCACCACCACCGGAACAATCACCGGCGGATCGGGCACAAACGGATACACCGTGGCTTCGGTAACGACCCAATGCATCTTCGCGTCGAATTCTTCTTGCGGCAATTCATCGGCAATTTGCGCTTCGAAACACACGCCAATGCGCGCGCTGTTGTCGGCGATTTTCGTCGACAGGCGGTCGTAGTAGCCGCCGCCCTGACCGAGGCGCGATAGCCCTTTGGTGAAGGCGATGCCGGGATAGATTACGCAATCAACCGTGATCGGTTCAATCGGCGCAGAACGGGTCACGTCGGGCGCGCGGATGCCGTGTTTGTGCGGAATCAGTGCGTCGAGATTGCGAATGCGCCACAGCGTCATCAAACCCGCGACAGACGTGATCTTCGGGTACGCCACCGCCTTGCCGCGCTTCAATAATTCTTTGCACAAATCGTCAGTGGCCACTTCGCTGCCGTAGCTCGCGTATAGCAGCACCGTTTTCGCACGATGCACGTCCGGGTGCAGCAGGAGTTTTTCGATAATGCGGCGGGTGCCGGCGTTGCGCTCTTTCTCGGAAAGCGCGTCGCGTTTCGCGCGATATTCGTCGCGCAGCGCGGGTTTTACCGAGGGCTCTGCTTCGGCAGCAGCGACGATATCGTCTTGCACCGGCGTTGCCTCAGCCTCGACGGGCGCTGTGTCTTGTTCCGAAGGCTCGGGCGTAAGCACCGGGCCAAACCTATAATCATTTGCTTCTTCCATCGCGCTATTTTGTCATCACCATGAATGCACTGGTCGACAGCTCTCCTTACGTGTCTAGACGCGAGCGACTTTTCGCCGCCATCGGCGACGATATCGCCATCATTCCCACCGCGCCCGAAGTGCTTCGCAATCGCGACACCGGCTACCTGTATCGCCACGACAGCTACTTTTATTACCTGACCGGCTTTGCGGAGCCGGAAAGCGTGTTGGTGTTGGTCGGTGGCAACGAACGCAAGGCGATTTTGTTTTGCCGCGAGAAAAATCTTGAGCGCGAAATTTGGGACGGTTTTCGCTACGGGCCTGACGCGGCGCGCGAAATTTTCCGATTTGACGAAGCGTTGCCGATTGAGTCGCTGAAAGATGAGCTGCCAAAACTCATGGCCGATAAGCGCGCTGTGCATACGCCCCTGGGCTCGGGTGCCGCGTGGGACGCGGAAATTGCCGCGGCGATCAACGCCGTACGCGGTCAAGCCCGTACGGGCGTATCCGCGCCAACCTCCGTCATCGACGTGCGCGCAACGCTCGACGAAATGCGTCTGATCAAAGACACGCATGAAATCAATTTGATGCGTCGCGCTGCCGAGATTTCGTCGCAGGCGCACGCGCGCGCGATGCGCACCGCACGGCCGGGGCAATTTGAATATCAGGTCGAAGCCGAACTCGCGCACGAATTTATTCGCCAAGGATCGCGCGCACCGGCATACAACCACATCGTGGCAAGCGGCCCGAACGCGTGTGTTTTGCACTACAACGATAGCAATCGCAAAATGCAAGACGGCGATTTGTTGCTAATCGACGCAGGCTGTGAATACGCGGGCTACGCGAGCGACATCACGCGCACCTTTCCGGTCAACGGTAAATTCACAGGCCCGCAGCGCGACGTGTATCAAGCGGTGCTCGACGCCCAGCTCGCGTGTATGGAATCGCTCAAACCCGGCAAGCCGTTCAACGAATATCACGACGTTGCGACGCGTGTGCTCTCACAAGGCATGCTTGATTTGGGCTTGCTCAAAGGCAGCCTCGATCAAGTGCTCGAAGAAAAGACCTACATGCAGTTCTACATGCACCGCGCGGGGCATTGGATCGGCATGGACGTGCACGATGCGGGCGATTACCGCAAACAGGGCGTGTGGCAAACCTTGAAGCCGGGCATGGTCGTCACCAATGAGCCCGGTCTCTATATTCGCCCAGACGCGAACGTACCGGAGCATTTTTGGAACATTGGTATTCGCATTGAAGACGATGTACTGATCACAGAAGACGGCAACGAAAACCTAACCATCACCACGCCAAAAACCGTGGCCGAGGTTGAGGCGGCGTGCGCGCGGTAGCGCACTAGCAAAATGTCGTCGATGAAATTCTTAGTCGTCGGCGGCGGCCCCGTCGGCCTCGCCGCCGCGCTCGCGCTCAAAGCGCGTGGTATCACCGACGACATCACGGTACTCGAAGCCGCGCCGCGCGAACAGCAATCCTTTAGTGATCGCAATATCGCGCTCTCTGCCGCTTCTTGGCGATTTCTGACACGGTTGAATGTGACCGTGCCGCCTACACAACGCGAACCGATACGGGACGTGGAAGTGAGTCAGCGCGGTGCGTTTGGCTTGTTGCGCTTGACAGCGGAAGACGTCGGAGCCACCGAGCTTGGCGCGGCAACGCCGTACCCGTCGATCAAATCTGCGCTCGACAATGCAATCCATGCGGCGAACATTCACATCCTCTACGGCGCGAAAGCGCAGCGCGTGGAGCACGTGGCGCTGCATGCCGTCGTACACCTCGAATCGGGCGAGCAGTTGCGCGCCGATTGCGTGGTGCTTGCCGACGGCGCGGGCTCGGATTTGGTGAACGATTTCAAGCGACTGGAGCGCGACTCAGGGCAAACGGCCGTGATTACGCGCGTTTCACCCGCTAAGCCTCGCCCCGGCGTCGCCTTCGAGCGCTTCACCGCGGGCGGTGCGCTGGCGCTGGTGCCGCGCGCAGACAAAGAGTGGACGGTCATTTGGGCGCGACCGCGCGCCGAGGCCGAACGTTTGCTGCAACTCGATCAAGCCGCGCTCAGCGACGAAATCAACGCAGCATTCGGTCCGAACATGGGCGCGCTCAAACTCACCGCGAAGGCTACGAGTTATCCGCTCGTATGGCGCTTCGTTGAGCCACGCGCGAGCGGCGCAATCGTGGCGCTCGGCAACGCCGCACAGGGCTTGCATCCGGCTGCCGCGCAAGGGCTCAACCTCGGCCTGCGCGACGCGCAAGACCTTGCAGAACTATTTAGCCACGACGGCACATGCAGCGCCGAGACCATCGCGCCTACGCTCACGAATTTCGCGCGCAAACGCGGACCGGATCGCGTAGCGCGGATCGGATTCACTGGAATGCTCGCGTACGGCTTCGATCGCGGCGGCTGGCTCTTCGACGTGCCGCGTGGCTTGGGGCTCACGGCAGTGCAAATGCTGCCACCATTGCGGCGTGAACTGGTGCGGCACTTGGCGTTGGGGTAGCACGGCACAGAGCTGTTCTCGTGCTTCCTACCCACAATATTTCTACACAATTGCAGCATTAGCTTTTTAGCTTAAGCGACCGTCGAACGGTCGTTTCAAGGCATTTTTTGTATTAGTCGACTCATAGACTAATTAGCCTGCAAGCACCATATGGCTGTCGCTTATGCGTGAAAGTTGCTGATCTCACAAAGCCCACTCGCCGACACGCCGCACTGAAGTCGCAGTACGAATTGCCTTGCCTAATTTTCAGGCAAAAATGCGGCTATAATTTCCCTCCAGTCCGCCTTTCCCCTTCCATAAAAAATCTGCTCACATGTTGCGCATCGGCCCTTATTCCCTCAAAAATCGGCTCGTGATCGCACCGATGGCTGGGGTTACGGACCGGCCGTTTCGTAAATTGTGTCGGCAATTCGGTGCGGGATACGCGGTGAGCGAGATGGTGGCGTCGCGCCCAGAGCTCTGGCAAACGCCCAAATCCATGCACCGCATGAATCACGACGGCGAAGACGCGCCGATTGCCGTGCAAATCGCGGGCAACGATCCAGAGATGATGGCCGACGCAGCGCGCTTCAATGTCTCGCGCGGCGCGCAGATCATTGACATCAACATGGGTTGCCCGAAGAAAAAAGTATGCAAGGCCGACGCGGGCTCGGCGCTGTTGCGCGATGTAGCGTTGGTTGCGCGCATTCTCGACGCCGTTGTGCGCGCCGTGGATGTGCCTGTAACGCTCAAAACGCGCACCGGCTGGAGCCCCGACAATCGCAACGCCATTCGCATTGCACACATCGCGCAGGACGCGGGCATTCAAGCGCTCACGCTGCATGGTCGCACGCGCGCATGCGGCTTTGACGACGGCACCGTCGAATACGACAGCATCAAAGCCGTAAAGGCTGCGGTGACGATTCCAGTGATAGCGAACGGCGATATCGACTCGCCGCAGAAAGCGCTCGCCGTGTTGACCTACACCGGCGCGGACGGCGTGATGATTGGTCGCGCAGCGCAAGGACGGCCGTGGATTTTTCGCGACACCGAACATTTCTTTGCGCACGGCGATTTGCCTGCGGCGCCGCGCGTTGTTGAGGTGGCCACGTTGATGCGCGAGCATCTCGAAGATCACTACACGCTCTATGGCGAGTGGAGCGGCGTGCGCAGCGCGCGCAAACACATTGGCTGGTACACCGAAGGCTTGCCTGGCGGCGACGCGTTTCGCGACGCTCTGAACATGCTCTCTGATAGCGCGGAGCAACTGGCCGCCGTGCGCACCTATTTTTCGCAACTGGCGGACGATTTTGAGCGTTTGCCATTGACTGCGTACTCGATGGATCAGCCGCTTGCCGCGTTGGTTCCACTGCACTGAATTTGACACACGATACAAAAAAACTAAACCGGAAAACAAAAACAATGAAGCGCTCGAAACTAAATGGCCACGCCGCCATTGCTGATGCGGTTACCAATTCGCTCAGCGAATATCTCGCGAAACTTGACGGTGAACCCGCCGACAATCTCTATGAATTAGTGATCGGAAGCGTTGAAAAAACGCTGATTTCGGACGTGCTCGTGCGTACGCGCGGCAACCAATCCGAAGCCGCAGGCATGCTCGGTATCAACCGCAACACGCTGCGCGCCAAACTCGACAAATACAAAATCAAGCCGTCCGTATGAGCCACCCAAATTCGCGCAAAATCACACGCGCCCTCCTCTCGGTTTCTGACAAAACCGGCCTGCTCGATTTCGCAAAAGTACTCGCCGCCAACGGCGTAGAGTTGCTCTCCACCGGCGGCACCGCGAAGCTCATTCGCGATGCGGGCTTGAAAGTGATCGACGTCGGCGACTACACCGGCTTCCCGGAAATGCTCGACGGTCGCGTAAAAACGCTGCACCCGAAAGTGCACGGCGGCATCCTCGCCAATCGTTTGTTGCCCGAGCATATGAGCGCAGTGGCGGCGGCGAATATTCCGCTCATCGATTTGGTCGTAGTAAACCTGTATCCGTTCCGCGAAACCGTCGCGAAACCCGGATGCTCACTCGAAGACGCGATTGAAAACATCGATATCGGCGGCCCGACGATGGTGCGCGCTGCGGCGAAAAACTGGGAAGGCGTGGCAATCGTGGTCGACAGTGGCGATTACGCCGCGCTCGCCGACGAGCTGAAAGCCAACGCGGGCGCACTCTCGCGCAAGACGCGTTTCGCGCTGGCGAAAAAGGCCTTCACGCACACTGCAGCCTACGACGCCGCGATTGGCAATTACCTGACGTGCCGCGAACTCGAAGGCGAACCGCGCGCATACCCCGGCGTGCTCACAATGCAATGGACTAAAGCGCAAGATATGCGCTACGGCGAAAATCCGCATCAAAGCGCTGCGTTCTATCGCGACGAAACGCCAGCGGCTGGCACGCTATCGAAGTACACGCAACTACAAGGCAAAGAGCTTTCGTACAACAACGTTGGCGACGCCGACGCCGCGTGGGAATGCGTACGCTCATTTACTGAAACGTGCTGCGTGATCGTGAAGCATGCAAATCCGTGCGGCGTAGCGTTGGGCGACGACCCGCTGGCCGCGTACAGCCGTGCGCTTGCGACAGACCCGACTTCGGCGTTTGGCGGCATCATTGCGTTTAACCGCAAGGTTGATGCGGCATGCGCCGAAGCGGTGAGCAAACAATTTCTCGAAGTGCTCATCGCGCCGGAATACACGGCCGAGGCACTCGAATTGCTCGCGAAGAAAACCAACGTGCGCGTGCTTACGGTGCCGATGAAGTCGTTGTACGAAAGCGCGAACGCGCTTGAAATGAAGCGCGTGGGCGGTGGACTGCTGGTGCAGAGCCCGGACACACACAAACTTGATCCTGACGCACTAAAAGTCGTGACGACTAAAGCACCCAGCGCGCAGCAGCTCAAAGACATGCAGTTTGTCTGGCAAGTCGCGCATTTCGTGAAATCGAATGCGATTGTGTTCGCGAAAAACGGGCAGACGCTCGGTATTGGCGCGGGCCAGATGAGCCGCCTCGATTCAGCACGCATCGCAAAGATTAAGGCTGAACACGCTGGGTTGACGCTGGTTGGATCTGTTGCGGCGAGTGACGCGTTTTTTCCGTTCCGCGACGGGCTTGATGTGCTTGCCGACGCCGGTGCGATTGCGGTGATTCAACCGGGTGGCAGCATGCGCGATGAAGAAGTCATCAATGCCGCCAACGAGCGCGGCGTGGCGATGGTCACGACCGGCGTTCGTCACTTCCGCCATTAAAAGGATTTAGGTTGAAAGTTTTAGTCATCGGCTCTGGCGGACGCGAACACGCGCTCGCGTGGAAACTTGCGCAAAGCCCGCGTGTGCAAAACGTAATCGTCGCACCAGGTAACGCCGGCAGCGCGACCGAGCACAACTGCGAAAACGCACTGGCGAACAGCGTGGAGCAATGGCTCGCGCTGGCGAAGAACGAAAAAGTGGGAATGACCGTCGTCGGCCCCGAAGCACCGCTGGCGGCGGGTGTGGTGGATGCGTTTCGTGCGGAGGGTCTGAAAATTTTCGGGCCAACTAAAGCCGCGGCGCAGCTCGAATCTTCAAAAGACTTTGCCAAGGCGTTCATGAAGCGCCACGGTATTCCCACGGCTGAATACGAAACATTTACTGATGCGGCGGCAGCGCATGCGTACGTGAATCAAAAGGGCGCACCGATCGTCATCAAGGCCGATGGCCTAGCAGCGGGCAAAGGCGTTGTTGTCGCGGCGACGCTCGACGAGGCACATGCCGCCATCGACATGATGCTGGCCGACAACGCGTTCGGCGCGGCCGGTGCACGCGTGGTGATCGAAGAATGTCTGTTCGGCGAAGAAGCGAGCTTCATCGTCATGGTCGACGGCCGCAGCGTGCTCACGATGGCATCAAGCCAGGACCACAAGCGGCTGCTGGACGGCGATGCAGGCCCCAACACCGGTGGCATGGGCGCGTATTCGCCCGCGCCGATTGTGACGCCCGCGCTGCATGCGCGCATCATGCGCGAGATCATTCTGCCGACGGTGAACGGCATGGCCAAAGACGGTATTCAATACACCGGTTTTTTGTACGCTGGCGTCATGGTTGATGCCACTGGAAATCCAAAAACGCTTGAATTTAATTGTCGCTTCGGTGACCCAGAAACTCAGCCGATCATGATGCGCTTGAAGAGCGATCTGGTTGATTTAGTGGAGCACGGGATCAACGGCACGCTCGACACGGTGGATGCGGAATGGGATCGCCGCGTAGCGCTGGGCGTGGTGCTTGCCGCGCACGGCTACCCGGACAATCCGCGCAAAGGCGACGTGATTCACGGGCTTGGCGCGAAGCACGACGACGCGCATGTCTTCCATGCAGGCACTTCGGTTAAAGATGACGACATCGTCGTCACGGGTGGGCGCGTGTTGTGCGTCACAGCGCTCGGCGACACCGTAAAAATCGCGCAGAAACGCGCGTACGAAGTAGCTGACGGCATCAGTTTCGACGGGATGCAGCTGCGCCGCGATATTGGCTGGCGCGCGATCAAACAACGATAGCGTGGCGAACAGAAGATGAGCAACACGAATTCAAGCCCCGTGTCGCGCGATGACGTCGCGCGCGTTCACGAATTTTTGATCGGGCTGCAACAGTCCATCGTTTCTGCGCTGGAAGCGATTGATGGTGGGCCATTTATTCGTGACGAATGGCAGCGCCCCGAAGGCGGCGGCGGGATCTCGCGGCTGATCGAGGGCGGTCGCGTTATCGAGCGCGGCGGAGTGAATTTTTCGCACGTGCTCGGCACGAGTATGCCGCCGTCGGCCACCGCGCAACGCCCCGAACTCAAAGGCGCACCGTGGGAGGCAATGGGCGTCTCTCTCGTGATTCATCCGCGCAATCCTTATGCCCCGACGACGCACATGAACGTGCGCTTTTTCATCGCACGCCCGAAAGACAGCGAGCCCGTGTGGTGGTTTGGCGGTGGGATGGACCTGACGCCGTATTACGGCTTTACCGATGACGCCGTGCATTGGCACACGCATAGCAAGGCAGCGTGCGAGCCCTTCGGTAGCGATATCTACCCACGCTTCAAGAAGCAATGCGACGAGTATTTTTTCTTGAAACATCGGAACGAACCGCGCGGCATCGGCGGCACATTCTTTGACGATTTCAGCGTATTAGGATTCGAGCAAAGTTTCACCATGATGCGCTCGGTTGCCGAGCACTTTGTGCCAGGCTACGCGCCGATTCTCAAAACGCGTTGCGAAACGCCGTACAGCGAGCGCGAACGCAACTGGCAGCTTTACCGACGCGGTCGCTATGTCGAATTCAACTTGGTATGGGATCGCGGCACGCACTTCGGCTTGCAGTCGAACGGACGCACCGAAGCGATTCTCATGAGCATGCCACCAGAAGTGCATTGGCGCTATGACTACAAACCTGAAGCTGGTACGCCAGAGGCGACGCTGTACACGGACTTTCTTATCGCGAAGGATTGGCTGTGAAGCGTGACGATGCCAATCTAAGCGCAGAAGCGCCGACGCGAGACGATTCGCATTTGATCGAACACTTCGTGTCGCAAGAAGAAATTTTCAAAGGTCGCTTGCTTCACGTCGTGCGCGACACGGTCAGGCTTCCGAACGAACGCCAGGCAACACGCGAATACATCAAGCATCCGGGCGCGGCCTGCATCGTCGCGGAGTTTGAAGATGGCCGACTGTTGCTCGAACGTCAATTTCGTTACCCTGTTGGGCAAGTCATCATTGAATTCCCAGCAGGCAAACTCGATCCGAATGAAAACCCGTTGGTTTGCGCACAGCGTGAGTTGAAAGAAGAGACTGGTTACTGGGCGCGCTCCTGGCATACGCTCGGGCATATGCATCCATTGATTGCGTACGCCGATGAGGTGATTCACCTCTTTCACGCCAATGGTTTGGTGCAAGGTGACGCCAAGCTCGATCAAGACGAATTTCTCGAGTTATTCGCCGCAACGCCCGATGAAATCTCCGCAATGATCGCCGACAATCGAATCACCGATGGGAAATCGATTGCTGCTTTTTTCCGCTGGCAATTGTTGCGTCGACCCGGCACGATTTAACCTCTGCAACCAAAGCAAGCATCGCGGGCAAATTCACCTCAACAAGTCTTTCCGTACCCTATGAAACCGCAATTTGTTCTATCGCTCTCCTGCCCTGATCGCCCCGGCATCGTTCACCGCGTTTCGGGTTTCTTGGTCGAACAAGGGGCCAACATCCTTGAGGCAGCGCAGTTTGACGACGTGGGGACTAACCGCTTTTTCATGCGTGTGCAATTTGAAGTAACGGACACAGCGATCACCGCCGCCTCATTGAGCGAGCGTTTTGCAGGCGTTGCCAACGAAATGACGATGGCGGCCACTTTCGTGGCGACCGCTACGCGAGTGCGCACGCTCATTATGGTGTCGAAGCAAGGGCATTGCCTGAACGATTTGCTGTTTCGTCACAAATGCGGACAACTGCCTATCGACATTCCTGCGATTGTGAGCAATCACATGGATTTCTACCAGCTTGCCGCGAGCTACAACATTCCGTTTTTCCACCTGCCTGTGACGGCCGACACCAAGCCCGCGCAAGAAGGCAAGTTGCGCGAGATCATCGCGGAGAAGCAAATTGATCTCGTGGTGCTCGCGCGTTACATGCAAGTGTTATCGCCCAGCCTGTGTGAATACCTCAACGGTCGTGCGATCAATATTCACCACTCATTTTTGCCGAGCTTCAAGGGCGCGCGCCCCTACTATCAAGCGCACGAGCGCGGCGTCAAGCTGATTGGTGCCACGGCGCATTACGTCACCACTGATCTGGACGAGGGCCCGATCATTGAGCAGGACGTCGCCCGTGTTAACCATTCGATGAGCGCTGAGGCGCTCACCATCGCAGGGAGTGATCTCGAATGCACGGCGTTGTCGCGCGCGGTGAAGTGGCACGCAGAGCATCGTGTGCTACTCAATAGCAACAAGACCGTGGTGTTTTCTTAATGCCGCAGAACGCGACGCTAGTGAAGTGTCGGTCGTTTGAGTAGAAACTTGTCGTAAAAACTTGTCATCGCCGCGAACTGAAAATCGGCGTTCGCCTTTTTTGCGAAGCCATGACCTTCATCCTCCGCGAGCAGGTACCACACGGGCGAGCCGTTGGCACGTACCTTTTTTACGATCTGCTCGGCTTCGGTGTACGGCACACGCGGATCGTTTTTGCCGTGCGACACCATCAGTGGTAGCTTGATTTTGTGGGCATGGGTTAACGGCGAGATGCTGTCGAGGAACTTGCGCATATCCGAGTCGCGCTCGTCGCCGTACTCACTTCGGCGGAGGTCTCGTCGATAGGTTTCGGTGTTCTCTAGGAACGTCACAAAGTGCGAAATCCCAACCGAGTTGAATGCTGCCGCGAGGCGAGAACCGTAGGTTGTCGCGGATGCAAGCACCATGTAGCCACCGTAGCTGCCGCCCATCACAGCCACTCGCGTCGGATCGAGGTCAGGTTGTGCGTGAATCCAGTCGAGCAGCGCACCGATGTCTTTCACTGAGTCTTCGCGTTTCTTGCCGTTGTCAGCTTCGAGGAATCGCTTGCCGAAGCCCGATGAGCCGCGTACGTTTGGATAAATCATGGCGTACCCGCGCTCATTCATCCAGTAATTGCTACGCCCGCGAAAGCCGGGGCGCGACTGGCTTTCTGGTCCACCGTGAATTGAAATAATGACGGGTCGTTTACCCGGAAACTCTTTGGCGTTCGGGCGATGCATGAAGCCAGTGATGTTCATGCCATCAAAGCTGCGCCACACGATAGGCTCAGCCTCAACAAAGGGGCGTTTCACGCCCGCGACTGTTGGGTGCTGCGTCCAGCGGGTCACCGCGCCGTTTTCAACGTCCAATGAAAACACTTCACCAGGGGACTCCGCCGACTCAATGGCGAGCGCAAGATGGCGGCCATTGCGATGCCAGCTCACCGACGAAATTAAGCCGGCAGGCAGCGTCGGCACCTGCAACGGTTTCAGGTCGCCGTCGAACAATTTCAGTTGGGCGTGGCCATTGGCATTCACGAGTGCAGCGATCTGCTTGCCGCCCTTGGCCACCGACCAGGAATCCACATCGCTTTCGAAGTCCTTCGTCACCCATTGACGTTCACCCGTGCGCACATCTACGCGCGAGAGCTTCGCAAAATCACCATCAAAGCGCTTGCGATACAACCATCGATCGGCCGTGTCTTCGTCGGGTTCCGCTTCACCCGAGCCGATGTCGGTCTTCTTGCCTGTGGCTAAATCAATCGACCACACTTTGCTGCTGGTTGACGACTGGTACTCGCTAGCAATGATGCGGTTATCACGATCCAACCAGCGCACGACTCGCCAGCCCGCACCCGCCAGGGTGGCAAGTTTGAAGCGCGCTTCGGGCTGCAGCGGATCGATGGCATACACGTCGACGGATGCCTGCTCGCGTTTGCCGTTTCGATCCAGCGCGCTAGACGAAATGATCACCTTGTCTTGCGCGCTGTTCCATGGCCCCAACGCGTGTCGCTCGCCCGTCGGTGTGAGTTGCGTTTCTTGCAACGACTTAGGGTCAAGTTTGTAAATCTGCGCGGCTTCGTCGCCACCCGCGTCTCTCGAAATGAGGATGTAATCGCCACGCTTGGGCTCGTAGCTCGCTCCACGGATGGGCTCTTTGCCTTTGGTGAGCTGCACCGACTTGCCCATGGGGTCAGCTTGCAGAAATAATTGATTGGTGTTGCCCGCACGCCGCATGATGAGCATGTCTTGCGCCAGCGGATGCCACGCAACGAACCGGGTCGGCTTAAATTCGCCGTACGGCGCGATCTCTTGGGCCAAACTTTGCGCGACAGCGGGCACTCCGTCAACCTTCATCGCAGCAGGTGGCATGAGCACGGTCGGCGGTTGCGCAAACGCAATCGGAGGCAGTGCGGCGCACAAGGCGCCCATCATCACCGTCGAACGAAAATTTAGCCGCATACAATTCAACGCGTGAACGCGCCTCCTAATTTCGAACCCACCGCCGAGAGTGAGCCTCTTCGATCATCGCAAATTTCTAGTGCGGGCGCGATTGTGCCAGAGGACGGCGCGCCGACGCGTGTCGCCGAATTGAGACATGAGATACGCCACATTCGCACGCTGCCAGATCATCTGGTCAATCAGATTGCCGCGGGCGAAGTAATCGAACGGCCTGCGGCAGCGCTCAAGGAGCTTTTGGAGAACGCAATCGACGGCGGCGCGCGCTCGATTGACGTTGAACTCACGGGTGGCGGCGCAGTGTTGATGCAGGTCACCGACGATGGGCGCGGCATTGCGCAGGACGAATTGCCGCTTGCTATTGCGCGACACGCCACATCGAAAATCGCGTCGTTTGATGACCTTGAATCGGTGGTGAGTTTTGGCTTTCGAGGTGAGGCGCTGGCCTCAATCGCATCAGTCGCGAGGCTGGCGATTACGAGCCGTCCTATGGGGGCGACCAGCGCGTTTCGGTTAAAGGTTGAAGGGGGGCAAATCGATCCGCCGGAACCCGTGAGCGCGCGCGTCGGAACGACGGTAAACGTGGCCGAATTATTTTTCAACACGCCCGCGCGCCGTCGCTTTCTTAAATCCGAATCTACCGAGTACGCGCATTGCTTGGATGCGGTGCGTCGCTTGGGGCTTGCGCGCAACGACATCGCGTTGCAGCTCACGCACAACGGGCGTGCCGTGCATCGCTGGCCAGTGCAGACTTGGCCCGCGCGCGTGGCGGCAGTGCTCGGGCAAGAGTGGGTCAACGCAGCGATGCCGATCGCGGCGGATGGCGGCGTGTTGGTGTTGCAAGGTTTTGTGTTGAAGCCAAACAGCACAGTACCCAATCGCGATGCGCAGCACTTATACGTGAATGGCCGTTGGGTGCGTGACAAGGTGGTGCTGCATGCGATTCGCGATGCGCTGCGCGACCAAATGCACGGCGGTGCAGCGCCGGGTTTTGTGTTGAAGCTCACGCTTGATCCACGCGCGGTCGACGTGAATGTGCATCCGGCGAAAACCGAGGTTCGATTCCGCGATTCGCAGGCCGTGCATCAATTCGTACGACGCACCGTTGAACGCGCGATGAGCGGTAGTGCCGCGGCGCAACCCGCAGTGTCTGCGGCGCAAAAATTGTTTGGTGATCGCGCGCGTGCCGATGATTCAAGCAACGCGGTGCCGTCCGTGCCAAGCGCGGCCGCTCCTACGCAAATGCCGCTCACGACCTACCCTGTCTATCGCCCTGAGACGGTGGGCGGTGTGTCGGAGCGCATCAGCCAGTATTTCTTCGCGCCGCAATCCGATATCGGCAGTCCATCGCCAACGCCACAGATCGCACAAGTTGCTCAACCGTTACCCCAAGGTGACTACCCGCTCGGTTTCGCACTGGCGCAGTTGCACGGCGTCTACATCCTCTCGCAAAACGCAGCAGGTTTGGTGCTGGTGGATATGCACGCAGCCCATGAACGTATCGTGTACGAGGGGCTCAAAGCGCAAGCCGCAACGGCTACTGAGCGAAGCGGCCTCGCCACGCAGCGACTACTAATTCCAAGCGTGATCAATGCGAGCGAAAAGGAAGTGGCGACCGCCGAAACGCACCGCGACACATTGAACGCGCTCGGATTCGACATCAGCATCGTCGGCCTTCGCGCGCTGACCCTACGAAGCATCCCCACGTTGCTCGCGGACGCCGCGCCCGAAGCACTGTTGCATGGTGTGCTGGCGGAGTTGGATGAGTTGGGCGTTAGCGCGGTGATCGAATCAAGACGCGACGAACTGCTCTCCACAATGGCCTGCCACGCGGCGGTGCGCGCCAACCGCGCATTGACCGTCGGCGAAATGAACGCGCTACTGCGCGAGATGGAGGCGACGGAACGCGCCGGCTCCTGCAACCATGGCCGCCCGACGTGGTATCAGCTCACGCTCAAGGAACTCGACAGTTTGTTTATGCGTGGGCGGTAACGGGCTGTCGCACCTCCGTCACGGCGTGGTGTTGGCCTGGTAAGTGTGCGCATGCCGCGCGCGAACCCACCTTATTGCGATTTCGTGCAGCCTAACCTTTCGCCGCCAATGTCGTCATCACTTTCGCGGACGCACGCATTACCGCTTGAATGGGCGACGGCAATTCCCACGCTCCGAGCTGATGCGCCATTTGCGCGTGCTGCGCTTCGTCAATTTTCATCTGCTCAACGATGGCTCGACTGGCGTCGTCTGCTGCTGGTAGGCGATTGAGATGCGACGCTAGATGTGCCTCCACTTGCTCTTCTGTGGCTTTCAAAAAGCCCAACGACACGCGATCACCTACCGCCCCCGCTAACGCACCGATCGTGAACGCTCCGGCGTACCAGAGCGGGTCAAACACGCTCGTACGCCCGCCCAGCGTTCTCACTCGCTCACGCGTCCACGCAAGATGGTCGAGCTCCTCGTCGGCAGCCGTAGTGAGCTTTTGTCGTAGCTCTGGCGAGCGAGATGTGAGCGCTTGCCCCTGATACAAGGCTTGCGCGGCAACCTCTCCTGCGTGATTAACGCGCATGAGTCCGATAGATTCCTGTCGTTCTGCTTCCGTCAGCGCACGCGATCCGGCCTGCGTTTGGTCTGTGAGCGATGGTTGCGGCGGGCCGCGCCGGCCGCGTGCGCTCCCCGATAGCGTACCCAGTGCGCGATCAATAGCAAAAATTAGGGTGTCCATACATCCAATAATAATGCGAAGGACGACAAATAAAAAAAGGCGCCGAAGCGCCTTTTTCTCTAAGTCTGACGACTTAGAACGAGTGCCACAGACCTGCGGAAAGCGCGTTGATCTTGACGCCAGTTTCGTTCTTCAGATTCGAGTAGTAAGCACGAATCAAAGTACGCTTCGACAGTGCGTAGTCAGCCGTCACAGCGATGTGCTTACCGCCACCGTTGTTCCAGTTAGCAACGCCAGTTGCAACGTTCAGAACGCCAACGCCGGTGTAGCCAGCGGCCAAGCCGTTGTCACGTTGGCTGTACTGCGCGCCAAGCGTGAACGCGCCCATTGGAGCAACAGCACCGATTTCCCAGTACTTGTACTTCTTGGAGCCAGTAACCAGTTTGTAGTTAGCCACTTCGTACGTTGCATCAATCTTGGCTACGCCAGCGTTGAACGCGCCGTACAAACGGGCTGCGGTATCGCTGTGAGCGGCGCCGCCGAGCGACGTGAAGTTGCGGTGCACTGCGTAAGCAGCGCCCAATGCCAGAGGACCCGCGTTGTAGGTTACGCCAGTATCCCAGCCGGTGCAGCTACCAGAACCCGATTCGCCCAAGAAGGCGTATTGGGTGCGAAGCTTAACGCCGCCCATTACAGGTGTTGCATAGCTAACAGAGTTGCCGTAGCGAGCGTCAAACGCTGGCGACGTGCAGTTGGCAGCAGCTGTGTAGTTGGTGAACAACAATTGTTTTGCGAAGCCAGCACCACCGCTGACGCCGTTGTTACGGTTTTCCCAGCTGTTTGCGCCTTGGTGATGAGCCATGCCGAGCACGTCATCAAATGGGGTCAGACCGTAGCCCAACTTCACTTCGCCGAAGCCGCCGTTAACGCCAACCCAAGATTCACGTGTGAAGCCACCACCCGCGCCAGTGTCAACGCTGAAGCCAGCTTCCAGTTGGAACATCGCATTCATGCCGCCGCCGAGCGACTCAGAGCCACGCAAGCCCCAACGTGACGAAATGTTCTCAATCGAAGTAACGCGTGACGAGCTGGTAGGGAACGAGTACGAAGCAGACTCAACGTTAGCGCGGATACCACCGTACAGCGTGACGTTCGCGGTTTGCGCTTGAGCGGCTACAGCAGCCGATGCAATGGCAAGTGCCAGTGCGATTTTTGTAAATTTCATAATTACCCTTAAGTAAATTAGATGTCTAACAGTGCAACCTCACACGAGCAGCGACGGAGAACCACCGCCGCTCTAGTCAGATCGCAGTTAGAACAAAGCGATTAGAACTTGTGTTTCAGGCCGATAGCGATTGCGCTGCCGGTTTGGCCGTTGATCGTTGCGGTAGAAGCGGCAGTGTTGCCGTCAGCTGCACAGGTGATGCCTTTGTTTTTGCACTGTGAATAGCCGCCGTAAACTTCGGTGCGCTTCGACAAGTCGTATTCGCCAAGAAGGGCGAAGCTCTGCGCTTTATTGCTGCCAGATTTGCTCTGAGCCAGTTGCAGACCGATACGAGCAGCTCCAAACGGAACCGTTACGCTACCGATCAAAGGCTTGGTCTTGGTGCCATCCCACTTCTTGTTTTCGATGTACGTTACGCCAGCGTATGCAACGCCAAAGTTGTACGTTGCACCGAAGATGAATTGCTTGCTTGAAACAGAACCAGGAGCCGTAGTGGCTGGGAGGCCGGCAAAATCTCCGGAGAACGGACCAACGCCGTTCTTGCTGTCACTGAACCCGAGGCCTGCGTAAATTGGGCCATTCTTGTACTGAATGTTTGCGCCGATGGTGCGTGCGCCACTGGAGCTACCTGCAACTTCGCCTAGCGACACTGCCAAGTCAGCCGTCAAGCCGCCCATGTTAGGTGTGCTGTAGCGGACTTGGTTGTTTTGACGCAGCGTGTTGGCGAAGAAACCGCCCATGTTGGCAACAGCCGAGAAGCCGGTCAAGCAGCCACCGAACGTGTCGTCCGAATTGCACATAACGTAGAAGTTAGGCGAGTAGTCGCGACCCATTTGGATCGAACCAAAACCACCATTCACACCGACGATCGCGCGACGGCCGAACATGAGTCCACCCTGACCCAGCGAGCCATTGTCGCTGTTGAAGCCGCTCTCAAGCGTGAAGAATGCGTTCATTCCGCCGCCGAGGGACTCAGAGCCACGAAGGCCAAAACGGGAACCGGACAAGCCACCGCCGGTAACGAGCGTGGTGGTCTTCGCAGCAACAGCGCCAACACCGCTGGTGCGCTCAGAAGCCAAGTAGGTATCGACGATGCCGTAAAGCGTGACGTTTGCGGTTTGTGCCGACGCAGCGCCAGCAGCAATTGCGCTCACTGCGAGTGCAACGAGTTTTTTGTTCATAACAGTCTCTCCTCAGATATAGACGGTCAGCACTTAGTTTTCTGATTGCAGAAAGCGCTAACAATTTTTCTCCCGACACGAACTCGGAAGCTGGTCTAATTCTGCCAAATAGCGAGGATTCATCCAACCTTAATGCGCTGACGCGGCCTAAACGAGGGGTTCGGAATGTTGTCAATTTGCAACAAGCCCGAAGCTACAGAATGAGTCTTAGTTGAGCCCTCCGCCCTTAGGCGAGGCTTTTGTAAGTCTTTGATAAGTAAGGATATTGATGTTATTTGTTGCGCTTGTTGCTGTGACGACTGCTGCGCTGAGTTTTGCGGTTTGTTTTGCCATGCTGCGCGGCAAGGTTGCGTCACCGTACAGCCACCCAAGTGAGCGCTCACTGCACGCAGTGGCGGTTGCCAGAGGAGGAGGACTCGGAATTTCGGTGTCGTTAGTATTTGCGCTGGTGTGGTCGGGTGCGCCTTGGGCGCTCATCGCCGCACTGCTTGCGGTCTGGACTGTCTCGGCTTGGGATGATTGGACGACCGCCCCGCCGCTAGCGCGACTGGCCGTGCACGCTGTCGCAGCTTGTTTAGCGGTATCGTTGTGGGTGGACCGAACCGAGCCTATTTTCGCTCTATTTTCAGCAATTGCACTCATTTGGTCGATTAATCTGTTTAATTTCATGGATGGCGCGGATGGAGTTGCCGCAACCACTGCCGTTATGGGAGGCTTGGCTTTAGCTGGGCTTGCCAGCTTTGCGAGCGTTTCAAGCGGCACGGGGGGGCCAATCTCATTCATTTCAGCTACCGCGCTTGCGGTGAGCGCAGCGGCGCTTGGATTTTTAGTGTTTAACCTACCGCCCGCAAAAATGTTCATGGGCGACGGCGGATCAACTGTGCTTGGGCTCGCGCTCGCTTCGCTAGCCCTCTTAGGCGTCTTCGACAAAAACTGGTCAGTTGCCGTGCCCATCGCACTGTTTGTTCCGTTTTGGGCGGATGCAACGTACACGCTTCTTCGACGCATCGCACTCGGATATGCACCGACGCAGCCGCACCGTGAGCACTTGTACCAACGACTCGCGCTCGCCGGACTAGGGCACCGTGGTTTGCTGATGTGGATAATCGGTTGGAATCTGCTCTCGATTGCCGTAGCTTGGCTGCTGCACAGTGCGGACCCGCGCACTGGAATTACTTTTGCGATCTTCTATGCCTTTTTTTATCTGGGATTTGCGGAGTGGGCGTTGCGAAAACAACCGAATTTACTGATGAATCCCAGAGCTTTTCTGGCCCTGATTTACGACTTGTTGGCTGCGGCCTGCGCTTGGGCGCTCCTATTTTGGGCGCGCTTTAATTTCAATTTCGATAGCGCTAGTTTCGCGGCGCAGGATGTGTTTCGCAGTTTGGCGTTTGTGGTGCCAGTGCACGCGGCTGTATTCGTCGCGCTCGGTCTGTACCAAGGTCTATGGCGATTTGCCAGCATGGCGGACTTGCGACGTATTGTCATCGGCGCGCTCATCGCCGCGGCAGGAACCGCAGTGCTATTCGGGATTGTGCGGCCCGACAGTTTTATTGTGCCGCGCTCAGTGTTGCTACTGCAACCAGCGTTACTTATTTTGCTGATGGGCGGTGCGCGGTTCGCTTACCGGAGCTGGAAGGAGCACCGACTTTACGGGCTCGCCGCCGCAAAAGGAGATCCAGTTTTGGTTCTAGGCGCTGGTGCCGCGGGAGCAAGACTAGTTGCCGAACTTGCTAAGTCCGAAACGTGGCACGTTGTCGCGCTACTAGACGATGACATGACTAAAGTGGGCGCACGCGTACACAACACGCCTGTTGCCGGCAAACTCGACAATACTCGACAGGTAGCGCAACGATTTGGTGCGCGCCACGCGATTATCGCCATGCCGAGCGCAAACCACGAGTCGCGCAAAAGAGCACTAGAGATTGCATCAAGTGCTGGACTCACGGCGCTAACGGTGCCGTCCTACGATGAACTTCTTGCTGAGGACACACCTTTAGCTAAATTGCGCGCGATCGAGCTGGAGGATTTACTAGGTAGAGACCCGGTGACACTCGATACAGCCGGACTAGATGCATGGCTTGCTGGGCGAACCGTGTTGGTCACGGGCGCAGGCGGCTCGATTGGAACAGAGCTCTGTCTCCAAATCGCGCGTTTCCACCCTGGGCGACTCGTGATGGTAGATATCTCCGAGTTCGCTTCTCACACCATCAATGAATTGATGGCGACACGAATGCACAGCGGCACCTGTGAAGTTTACGTAGGCGACGCGCGAAGTCCTGACCGCATGCAAGAAATTTTCGAGCGTGAGTGTCCCCACGTCGTGTTTCACGCGGCGGCGTATAAACATGTGCCATTGACGGAATCGGTCAATGCATGGGAGGCTGTCCGCAACAACGTGCTAGGAACGCTAGTGGCGGCGCAGGCAGCACGCGCGGTCGGAGCGGAAAAATTTGTCTTGGTGTCCACAGACAAGGCGGTGCGCGCTTCAAGCGTCATGGGCGCAAGCAAGCGCCTCGCCGAATTGGCGATCATGAGCTTGCCGGAACAGCCCACTCGATTTGTTAGCGTGCGCTTCGGCAACGTCCTTGGTAGCAATGGCAGCGTGATTCCGAAGTTCAGGGCACAAATCGCAGCTGGTGGCCCCGTGACCGTCACTCACGCGGAAATGACACGATACTTTATGTCCATCCCGGAAGCCGCGCAGTTAGTGCTGCAGGCAGGTCTGATGGCCGACCCGCAATCGCTGTACGTCTTGGATATGGGCAAACCGGTTCGAATTGTCGACTTAGCGGAAGAATTGATTCGCCTCGCCAAGGGCGCGACTAACGCCGTGCCAATCATTTTTACTGGCTTGCGCGCGGGCGAGAAGATGCACGAGGAATTGACGGGCGGCGATGAAGTATTTGTTGCAACCGACCATGCCAAAGTTCGTCGCGTTCTAACAATGCATCCTGCCGCGCTCGATTTGGACGAACTGATGCGGTGGATCAGCCAAAGCCCGCCCGACGACGTGCGCGGCGAACTTAAACGCTGGGTCGTGGACTTTAATCCGCCTGACGCGTCAGCAATCGGAAGTACGGCCCCGACGAATCCTGCGCGAGCATAGTGTGCGTACCGCGTTGTACTAATTTTCCACTATCGAACACAAAAATTTCGTCTGCATCGCGAATAGTGCTCAGGCGGTGAGCGACTTGAATGACAGTGTGTCGATCACCTAGCACGCGCAGTGTGTCGTGAACTAGGCGTTCTGATTCGGTGTCGAGCGCTGAGGTCGCCTCGTCGAACAGCACTATCGGCGCTCGCTTGTACAGCGCACGCGCAATAGAGATTCGCTGTCGCTGACCACCTGACAGCAAGCCGCCACCTTCACCAACCATCGCCGCCAAACCACCGGGCAAACGTTCGATAAAGGACATCGCTCCCGCAGCCTCGGCCGCCCAGCGTACCCGCTCAGGGTCAACGGCGGCAGGCTCGCAACCAAACGCGATATTCGCACTGATGGAGTCGTTGGTGAGCAATACATCTTGTGCGACCAAAGAGATGTTGGCGCGGAGCGCGGTTAGTCCAAGCTCTGTGGTGGTCACTTCATCGACGGCAATCGTACCCGTCGTCGGCGAGTAAAAACCTGCCAGAAGCGCCATTGCTGTCGATTTACCGCTTCCTGATGCGCCCACAAACGCCACATGACGGCCGGCAGCAATATTGAACGATACGTCGGATAACGCATCCGCCTCGCGTCCAGCGTAACGCGCGCTAACGCCATTGAACTGAACAGCCCCCACGAGCGCTCGTTTAGGGCCTGATGGTGCTGCGGGCTCTGGGGCTTCATCAAGAATGGAAAAAACGCTGGTCGCGGCAGCAAGACCCCGTTGAAGTACCGTATTGATGGAAGAGATACTTTTTATCGGCGGCAAGAGCGATAAAAGCGCCGTGAAAAAAACAAAAAAATCCCCCGCAGTCATCGCCTTGCGCTGCCCCTCTTGGATAGCGAGCGCGACAATGCCGGCGATGGCTAAGGAAACAACTAGGTGCATCAGCGGCGCGCTTGCAGCGTTAGCGGTTTCCTGCTTCATGATCGTGCGCCGGACTCGATTGCTCCGCAGAGAAAAAGCGCTCGCCATTTGCTCGAATGCTGCGTACATTTTGACCGACCGTTGGTTCGATAGTCCCTCGTCGGTGAAGCGCGACAGTTCGCCCATTTCAGCCTGCAACGCAATGCTAGCGGCGCGTAAGCGGCGAGTCATCGCACGCACCACGATGGCGACGACGGGCGCAATAACAAACACGCCCAACGTCAACTTCCAGCTCACGGAAGCCATCATCGTGAGTGCGACCACAAGCTTAAGCGAGTCTTGCACAAGTGTGGTTAACGCCTGGCTGGTCACCGCGCCAATTTGCTGTGTATCGTAGGTGATTTTCGAGGTCAACTCAGCTGCTGCGCTGCGATCAAAAAAACTAACGGGCAAGCGCAAAAGATGAGCGAACGTGAGTTGGCGTAAGTCAAAAACCACTCGGCTTGATACCCAGTGCAAAGCTAGGTCGCCTAAAAAATTTGCCACGCCACGCATCGCGAAAATGCCGACTAAAAGCGCCGGAAACCACAAAATCGGTATGTTTTGCAATGTCTGTGTGAGTGGGCTCAAGAACCCGCGTGCGAGCGCGCTTTGCGACACGACGTTCACTGCCCCGCCGACGTTCGCAGTCGCGTCGCCAGCAAACGCACGGTCTAGTATTTGCGAAAAAGCGATTGAAATTAGAGGCTCAAGCAACGACACACACGCGAGAAGCAACGTCCCCGCAAGTAGTCGCCCACGGTATGGCGATGCGTACGCAAGCAAACGACGGTAACGCTGGAAATCGGACGGGGAGCTTTGCATGTGCAAATTGTTGCATGCCGCCTGTAAAATCAATGGTGAGCAAGGTGCTTGTGAGTTACACGACGAAAATGTCGAGTGCCAAACAAGTGAAACGGGAAATAGGTGAGGCGAACAAAATCTGCCGATTCCTATACTGCCCCCGCAACGGTAAGTCGCATAGACGCTAGTTGGCATTTATTTGCATACGCCACTGAAACACATGTTTTGGGAAGGCACAACGAGAAGCGGCGATGAAGTCCGGAGACCGGCCCGGCTCATGCGGTTCCTCCCTCGGGAACGCATTTGATGCCGACAGTGCGGGGAAGCACGTTGAAGCAAAGTGGCTCTCGTGCATTTAGTTCTCTGCTAACTCTGCGCTTCGCCCATTTTCCTTCCGCGAACCACCACGACGCTCTCGGCGCTTAATACACGCCGAGCGGAGGGCTTGGTTTTCTGGAAGTCTATGAACACGTCCTTTTTTTCTATTGACCGAGTGCACGCTACGCGATTGCGTGCCAAATTACTCGTAGCCAGCGTGGCCGCAATAACAGTTTGTGTCCCAGCCACGGCGCAGACACGGACGGAGCCGGTTGTCGTGACCGCATCGCGCGTCAACGAGCCGCTAGGCGCAACACTGCGTGATGTATCTGTCGTTGACGGCGCCGCGCTGCGCGAATCTGGGGTAGTCGACATCATCGACGCATTGCGCATGCTGCCGGGCGTTGAGTTGTCGAGCAACGGCCCCGGCGCAACGCCTTCGATCTTTTTGCGCGGAGCGAACAGCAATCAAACGCTAGTGCTCGTGGACGGGCAACGCATAGGCTCGTCCTACAGCGGCCTGACTGCGCTGCAGCACATCAATATCGATCAAATTGAACGTATTGAAGTGTTGCGCGGCCCTGCAGCGAGTTTGTACGGCGCTGACGCCGTGGGTGGCGTCATTCAAGTTTTCACGCGCCGAGATCGCAGCCTCTCAATGCGTGCATCCATCGGCGAATGGAAATCACAGCAACTCAGCGTAAACGCCGGTCTGGGCACCGCGGTCAACGGCATCTCTGTCTCGCTAGCGCAAAACGCCAGTCGTGGCTATAACGCCATCGTCAACCCTGTCGAGTACAGCTACAACCCGGACCGCGACGGCTACCGCTTTAATACCGTGCAAGTGGGCGGCAACGTTGAGTTAACAAAATCGCTTTCGCTTTCAGCTTCAGCGTTCGAGACGCGCGGCAAGGCGCAATACGACGGCGATGCGAGCTTTGATGACAGTATTCGTTCCGTCGTCAATAACGTCGGTGCCACAATGGACTCTCGCGGCAATGACGGATGGAAGAGCACGCTGCGCGTGAGCAGCGGCACGGACAAAGCAGAGTTCGTATCGGCTTACCCGGGTCGTTACGCGACGCAAAATCAACAATTGTCTTGGCTCAATACGTTGAGTTTGAATAGCGCTATTCGCTTGCTGGGCGCCTTGGAATGGCGACGTGAATCGGTGGAAGGCACCGACACGCTGCCGGTGACCAGCCGTCGTACGCAAAGCCTATTGCTCGGCGCTGATTGGACGCAAGGCAACACGCGCGCTAACGCGACGGCCCGGATTGACGACAGCAATCAATTTGGTAGTCGCTCCACCGCGAATGCCTCAATTGGCTATCGTCTGTCACCCGTGCTTCGCGCCACCGTCAACGCGGGCACTAGCTTCAAAGCGCCTACGTTTAACGATTTGTACTATCCAGGTTATGCGAATCCCAATCTAAAACCGGAGCATGGCCGATCCATTGACGCGAGCTTACTCTGGTCGTCAGCGGGCTCGAAATTGGGTGCCACGATTTATCAAAACCGGGTGACCGATCTGATTCAATTTGTATGTGATGAGAGCTACAACTGCGCGCCGCAAAACGTTGCCAACGCGCGCTTGCAAGGGCTTACGCTCACTGGCGGCACTCGAATTGCTGGCATTGCAATCGACGCTAGTCTTGATTTTGCTGACGCGAAAGACGCAACGGCAGACAAGCTCTTGCCGCGCCGAGCCAAGCAACACGGTGCCGTTAAATTTAGCGGTGATGTGCTGAGCATCAACACAGGCATCGAGATTACGGCCTCGGGGCAACGGTTCGACAATGTGAGCAATAGCCGCGCCCTGCCTGGCTACGCCGTGGTTAACGTCTTTGCGTCAAAAGAGGTAATGCCAGGCCTACGATTGGGTGCTCGTATTGAGAACGCAACGGATCGCGATTACCAGCTCGCCTACGGCTACGCCACAGGCGGGCGTCGGGCTTGGTTAACACTCGCATACAACCGTTGATGGGATTTCGTCGTCGCAATAGGCCATCAGGTCAACTAGGCGCGCGCGTGGCAACACGTGCGTGGCCGAGTGCGCATTGTGCACTTGCACTCGCCGCATGTCTGTTGGCAAGTCTTGCAACGGTAAAACAGGCCTTGGCTGCGGACACCTCACGGCCACAGCGTATCGTCAGTCTTTCGCCGCATGCCACTGAATTGCTGTTCGCGGCCGGTGCGGGCAGTAGCGTGGTTGGGGTGACTGAGTCGTGCGATAAGCCAGCTACAGTCAAGCGACTGCCAAAAGTAAGTGGCTTCAGGGGCACCAACGTGGAGGCCGTCGTCGCGTTGAGACCGGACATCGTCGTGGTGTGGCCCAGCGGCAATCGCAGTGCCGATGTGGATGCACTTCGTCGCTTCGGCATACCCATCCACTCAAGCGAGCTGGCAACCTTAGCGAGCATCACCTCTGAATTACGTATGTTCAGCCAATGGGCAACTAGCACCGATCTCCGCAACGCCGCGCTCGCTCGCGCTTACGAAGCAGACCGCTTGACGCAAGCGTTACGCGAACGCTACGCTGCGCTGCGCAAGGTCAAAGTCTTCTACCAACTGGGCGCTGGACGGTTATTCACGTTGACTGACAAGCATGTCGTGGGCGAAGCGCTCGCCGTGTGTGGCGCTGAAAACATTTTTGGCAAACTCGTGTTGCCCGCACCCGAAGTTTCCGCCGAAGCGGTATTGGCCGCGCGCCCCGACGCAGTGCTCGTCGCTGGCGAAGACTCGCTCACGGCGGCGAGGGCCGATTGGAAGGCGCGGCAATTGTTTTCTGCAACAACCATCGACGAGCGCGTCGTTTCGGTGGATGGTGCCCAATTGCATCGCCCAACACTGGGCACATTTGAGGCGGTTCGCTCGATGTGCGAAACAATCGACAAAATACGAGCGACGCTCCGGTAACATCAGACTCCAACGTTATCGCACTGCGCGAATCGAGATAGATGAGTAAAGCGTTCACTAAAGAGAACCCTGACGCCCCTGAGGACGACGATGACATCGTTCTTCCTGCCCTTCCTGCAGGCAGCAAAAATTACATGACGCCAGGCGGCCACGGTCGCCTGAAAGCGGAACTGGAGCAGCTCACCACGGTCGAGCGCCCCGAGGTCACGCGCGTGGTCTCATGGGCCGCGAGCAACGGGGACCGCAGTGAAAACGGCGACTATCTTTACGGCAAGAAACGTTTGCGCGAGATTGATCGGCGCATGCGCTATTTGATTAAGCGCTTAGACGCAGCTGAAGTCATTGACCCCGCGACGCGTGACACAGAACAAATTTATTTTGGTGCGACTGTCACCGTCGTTAACAAACGCGGCGAAGAACGTACCGTATCCATCGTGGGACTCGACGAAGTCGATCCGCAGCGTGGGTATGTGAGTTGGGTGAGTCCGATTGCGCGCGTGCTCACTAAAAATCATGAGGGCGACGTGGTGATGTTGCCGACCCCAGCTGGGCTAGAAGAACTAGAAATTCTGGAGGTGCAATACAAGGCACTCGACACCCATGAAGCGCCCAGCCACACGCAGCTCAGCGCGCCACTCGACGGCGCACCATCGGCTACGGAGCCGCCCGCTAGCGCGTGAGGCCATGCCCTTGATATAGTTGTGGCATGAACGCCAGTAGCCTTGATGAACTCGAATCTGCCGTGAGCGCGCTCGCGGCGCGCACCGCAACCTTGACCACTGAAAACGCACGCTTGCGTGCGGAGCTGGCGGACATCAACGAACGCATGAAAGCGGCGAGCCTTCGGCTGCGTAATGCGGCGGCGCAATTGCCTAGTGAATCCGTCGTGACGTTAACGGAGATTGCGCCATGAGTTCCGCCCTCGAAGCCACCATCCACGGACGAAAATTTCGTGTCGGCGCACCGGAAGGCGAACAGTCGGCGCTCGCTGAAGCCATCGCTATCGTCGAAGCAGAGTGTGCGGTGATTGCGCGCAAACAACCGACAGCAGAGATTGAGCGTGTTTTGCTGCTGGCTTCGCTCGAATTGGCGGCTACGCGGCCTTCTACCGAGGCCGATCCACGCATGGAGGCGCGCGTGCTCGCGATGACGGCGATGGCCAAACAAGCGCTCAACGATTCGCACGTATCGTAATCACACGCAAGCGCGCGTAGGCGTAGAATTTGTCTTGCTCCTGCGGTGCGCGTGGCGGTCGAAGATTCTTTGTACCAATGCGCTTGTCGCGAGGATGCTCTTCTATCGTGGCCGTGCGCGCGGCTCTTCCTTAAGCGCGAGTTTAGGGTCGCCAGCTGTACCTTGTAGTCGCGGTGGAGCATCCACTCTTGAACCCCGGTTCAAGGTGACGGCCGTTGCGCCATTCGCGGGAGTCTTTATTCCGACAAACGGGGAGCGATGCTCCCCGTTTTCACATGGAGGTGTGCATGCGTTACTGGCTGATGAAATCCGAGCCCAATGAATATGGCATTACGGATCTAGCACGCGACAAGCAAAGCGCATGGTTTGGTGTGCGCAATTATCAAGCCCGAAATTTCATGCGCGACGACATGAAGGTGGGCGACTTGGTGTTTTTCTACCATTCCAGTTGCCCCGAACCCGGCATTGCCGGCATTTGCAAAATCGCCAAAGCCGCTGCGCCAGACGTCACGCAGTTCGACAAGAAGAACCCGCATTACGACCCGAAGTCGAAGCCCGAAAACCCGTTGTGGGTTTGCGTGGAAGTATCGTTCGTGGACGCCTTCAATTTGATCCCGCTGTCGGAGCTGCGTGCTGCGCCGGAGCTTGCCGAAATGCGCATCTTGCAACGCGGAAATCGGCTCTCGATCACGCCTGTATCAGATGGCGAATGGGCTTACATCAACAAGCGTTTGGTGAAACGCACCTAGCGGACTTTAGCCCGTCAACACGCCCCACAACATGCGCGCGCCGAGAATGTAGAGCATCAGTGCGAAGAGCCGCTTGAGCGTTTGCACGGGCAGCGTGTGTGCCAGTCTCGCACCGAATGGGGCCACCAACACGCTCGTAATCGAAATGCCGATCAACGCCGGTAAGTAGACAAAACCTAGGGCCGGTTGTGGCACGTTGGGCGCGTTCCAACCGTTAAACACGTTACCAATCGTGGTGAACACGGCAATCGGAAATCCAAGCGCGGCCGAGGTGCCGATGGCGGTGTGAATCGGCACGTTGCACCAGGTCAAAAACGGAATCGCAAAAAATGCGCCGCCGACGCTGGCCATCGCGGAGAGAAACCCGAGCAAGACGCCCGCGGCACTGAGGCCAAGCATGCCGGGGAGCGTGCGCGAGGCTTTCGGTTTGAAATTCACCAGCATTTGTGTCGCGCTGTAGAACATGAAGCAGATGAAAAATATCGCGAGAAACGCCGTGGAGAGATGCGACACCATGCGCGATCCGGCTAGGCCACCGATCAAAATTCCCGGTGACATCAGCGCGATAACGCGCCAGTTCACCGCGCCTTTAGCGTGATGGGCGCGTAGCGATGACATGGAGGTGAAGATGATCGTCGCCATCGACGTGGCGAGAATCACTTGAAAGCGTGTCTCGTAAGGAAAGCCCTGCGCCGGAAACATAAACGCGAGCACCGGCACCATCGTCATGCCGCCGCCGATGCCGAGCAAACCCGCCAAGAATCCGACGACGACACCGAGCAAAACGTAGCCCAAGAACCAACTGTTGATGTATTCCATGTGGCAAACATTTCCGGAGTGCAGTGCGATGGTGCAGTGCGGTATTTTCCGCGATGTGTGGTGCGATGCGAGCGCATGTAGCGCTAAAGTGGAATAACAGCTTTATGGCGCTAACGACTGTCGCACGGACGTTTCAGGCGGTTTTTATCGTAAGTCGCTAACGTCACTATTTCCGTTGTGGTGACCACCTAGCAGTCGCTAGTGGCAAAAAGCTGTATCGATCAAAAATCGAATCAATGCTTGCGTTGCTGTGGTGCTGTGTTGTCGACGTTGACGCCCTCCACGACGTTACGACGCCGTGAGACGCGGTTTCATTAACGCAATCTTTGAATCGGGTTATCCCGTGCGATGTTTTGCGAAAGTTGACCGCGATCAATAGCAAAATGAAAGTTCCCCTCGTACAGTCCCTACACAAGTCAAAAGGAGACAACCCCATGAGTTCATTTCGTCTGACGAAAATTAGCAAAGCCCTTTCCGTGGTCGCCGTTGCCGCAGCAATGCTCGGCGCGAGCGCAGCCCACGCTTGGGAGCCCACCAAAAACGTTGAGTTCGTTGTTCCGGCAGGCACCGGTGGTGGTGCCGATCAAATGGCGCGTCTGGTGCAAGGCATCGTGACCAAGCACAAGCTGCTGAAGTCCTCGATGGTGGTGGTCAACAAAGGCGGCGGCGCGGGCGCCGAGGGCTTCCTTGAGATGAAAAACGCCAAGGGCGATCCGCACAAAATCATCATCACCCTATCCAATCTGTTCACCACGCCAGTGGCCACGGGCGTTCCGTTTTCGTACAAAGACATGACGCCTGTCGCGATGCTTGCGCTTGACGAATTCATTCTTTGGGTGAACGCAGAAAGCCCACACAAGACGGCGCAGGAATACATCGCCGCCGTGAAAGCCAGCGGCGGAAAAATGCGCATGGGCGGCACGGGCTCGAAGCAAGAAGACCAGATCATCACGGCGATGATCGAAAAAGCAACCGGCGCGAAATTCATTTACGTGCCATACAAAGGCGGCGGCGAAGTGGCCGTGCAACTCGTGGGTAAACACGTCGAGTCCACGGTGAATAACCCCATCGAAGCAGTAGCCCAATGGCGCGGCGGCAAGTTACGTCCTTTGTGCGTGTTTGACGGAAAACGCCTCGCGCAAAAAGACAAGATCGCCGACAAGAGCTGGAGCGAGATTCCTACCTGTAAAGAGAGTGGCCTCAACATTGAGTATTTGATGTTGCGCGGAATCTTCATGGCACCGGGCGTCACGCCAGATCAAGTCGCGTTTTACGTTGACCTGATGAAGAAAGTTCGCGCCACACCCGATTGGGCGAAATTTATGGAGGAAGGCGCGTTTAACACCACCTTCATGGCCGGCGCTGAATACGCCGCATGGGTCGCCAAGGAAGACCAGCATCACCGTGAGCTGATGCAAGAAGCAGGCTTCGTCCCAGCGAAGTAGTTAGCCAATAGCGGGCGCGACTCACAAAGTTAGCGCCCGTTTCGTTTTTGGGCTACGCGCGGGCACAACGCGCGAGCCGCCGCATTTCATTTCATCGAGAAGGAGGCTTTATGTCAGAGCCAGAGGAAACTAGCGCCGCGTCCACCCGCACGCTCGAAATTATTGTCGCCTTGGTGCTGCTTGCGCTGGCCGTTTTGATCATGTGGGACAGCCGACGCATGGGGGCGGGCTGGGGAGCGAGCGGTCCAGAGAGCGGCTATTTTCCGTTCTACATCGGTCTGATGATGGCGATTGCCTCAATCGTGAATTTGGTCAAAGGCTGGCGCATGTCCCGCGAGAAATCCTTTGTTTCTTCGCAGGCATTGCGCTTGGTCGGAGCGATGTTCTTTCCCGCACTGGCGTTCGTTTTTGCGATGCAATGGCTCGGTCTGTACGTGTCAGGGGCTATCTTGATTGCCGTCTTCATGCGCTGGCAAGGAAAGTTCAGTTACCCGATTTGCGCAGCGGTCGGCGTGGGCACGGTGGTGGTGCTTTTCGCAATGTTTGAACTCTGGTTCAAGGTGCCGCTCATCAAGGGCCCCATTGAATCATTGCTAGGTTTTTGAGGTCGATATGGAAGAAATTCAAGCACTGATGCAGGGCTTTTCGGTTGCCCTGTCTCCGACCAACATTGCCCTCATGTTTATCGGCATTTTGCTCGGCGTCATCATCGGGGTGTTGCCCGGTTTGGGTGGCGCCAATGGTGTGGCGATTCTGCTGCCACTGACGTTTAGCATGAACCCAACCTCGGCCATCATCATGCTCTCGTGCATTTACTGGGGCGCGTTGTTTGGTGGCGCGATCACTTCGATCTTGTTCAATATTCCGGGTGAGCCGTGGTCTGTCGCGACAACGTTTGACGGTTATCCGATGGCGCAAAACGGCCAAGCCGCGCAAGCGCTGACCGCTGCGTTCAGTTCGTCGTTTTTCGGCGCACTGGTCGCTATCATCGTCATCACCTTCCTTGCCCCGTTGGTAGCGAAGTTCGCATTGCAGTTTGGTCCGCCAGAGTTTTTCGCGGTGCAATTGCTGACCTTCTGCAGCTTCGTGGGCATGAGCAAAGAGCCAGCATGGAAAACAATTGCCGCGATGTTCATGGGGTTCGCACTCGCGACCATCGGCATGGACAACGTAACGGGCCAACTGCGCCTGACCTTTGGCTTGGAGCCGTTGATAAAGGGATTTGATTTCCTGATCGCGGTGATCGGTCTGTTCGGCATCGGCGAGATTTTGCTCACGATGGAGGAAGGTCTCGCGTTCCGCGGAAAGTCTGCCAAGATCACCCCGGCGGTAGTTTGGGAAACGTGGAAAACGCTGCCGAAGTACTGGAAGTCGTATTTCCGCAGCTCGTTTATCGGCTGCTGGATGGGCATCACACCGGGCGGTGCAACGCCCGCGTCGTTCATGGGCTATGGCATCGCCAAACGCTTCTCGCCAAACGCGAAGAATTTCGGCAAAGGCGATATCGAGGGTGTGCTCGCGCCAGAAACCGCGGCGCACGCCGCCGGTACGTCGGCATTGCTGCCGATGTTGACGCTCGGCATTCCTGGTTCGCCGACGGCGGCCGTGTTGCTTGGTGGTCTGTTGGTGTGGGGCTTGCAGCCCGGACCGCTCCTCTTCGTTGAGCAAAAGGACTTCGTGTGGGGCCTGATCGCCAGTATGTATCTGGGCAATATCGTGGGCCTGATCGTGGTGCTTGCCACCGTGCCTTGGTTCGCTGCGATTTTGCGCATTCCGTTCTCGATTATCGCGCCGGTCATTTTGGTGATTTGCGCGGTCGGCGCGTACACCGTGCACAGCTCGATGTTTGACGTGTGGCTGATGATGGGCTTTGGCGTGATTGGCTACGTGTTCAAGAAGCTGCAATACCCAATGGCACCGCTGGTGTTGGCGCTGGTGTTGGGCGACATGGCCGAGAACGCGTTCCGTCAGTCGTTGCTGTCGTCGGGCGGACAGATGGGCGTGTTCTTCTCGAATCCGCTCGTGGGCTCCATCACAACGCTCGCGCTCATCATGCTGGTGTGGCCAGCCGTGACGGCGATCATGGCTCGCCTCAAAGGCGCTAAGGCGGCGTAGTTCTTTTCCGTCGCAAGACGGAATCCGCTCAACGGCGCGCTGCCTCGGGTAGCGCGCCGTTTTTCGTTGAGCGTGTGCGTCTCGCCGCCACGCTGGGCTTGCGCGCTAAGCCGACCATCAAGGCCTGAAGAAACAACTTTTTAGGTTAAACGACAGCCCGCTGGTCATTTCAGCCCGTTTTTTGACTATATCGACTATCTAAAATAAATGGCGCAAACGACCGCCGTTCAGTCGTTACCGCCAAAAAGCTGTAACTGCGGCTAAATCTTACCGCGTTGACGCAAGCGGCTCAAAGTTTCTGCCGACAAATTGAGGTGTGCGGCGAGTTGTTTTTGTGGAATACGATCCACCAGATCCGGGCGTTTGCGTAGGAAGCGATGCACGCGGCCGGGCGCGTCGAGGAGGTGCAGCGTGATGGTGTGGCCCATGACCTCTGTCATCAGCCGCATCACGGCGCTCTCGAACAAGTCTTTCGTTTCGCGATGACGATCCAAAAATTCCACCCACTGCGGCAGCGGCAAGCGCGCCACCCGCGCCTTGGTCACGCAAACGATGCTGTACGGCGTCGGGGTGCCCATGCGCCACGCGGCGTAGCTCGTTTCCATGTCGCCCTCGGCGGCGAAACGCAAAATCATCTCTTTGCCTTCGGCGTTCGAGACCGTGCGCTTCAACACGCCGTCGAGAATGAAATATTGCTCCATCTCGCGAACGCCTTGGCTCAGCAAAAAGTCAGACTTAGCGCCGTCCACAATGACGAGCGATTGTTCAAGCTCGGCGCGATCCGCGTCGGGCATGCTCTTGAGCACCTCGTTTTGTCGCAGTTGCGCACGAATGATCGATTGCTCGGGGTGTTGCAACATCGCGATCACAGTGCGTGCTCCCACGAAATTTGCGTCGGATGTCCGAGAATGGGATAGGACAGCGAAGAGAGGGTCAGCGGCATGCGGCTCAGCGGAGGAAACGAAACATAGAAAGCGATATTTCGAGAAAGTTGACCGGGGTCAACGGGTGCGCTTTCAGGCGCGAATGATAATCCTTTGACATACACGGTGATCGCGCAGCACTCACGAATACGCGACGCCTCACTATCACCCGAAGGAGAAAACGGATCATGACAACGGACGCACCATCAGCGGAAACGACCGACGGGTTTCATCTAGTCATTGATGCCCTCAAATTAAACGGCATCGACACGATTTTTGGTCTGCCCGGCATTCCTATTACAGATCTCACGCGGATGGCGCAAGGTGAGGGCATGCGCGTCATTTCGTTCCGTCATGAACAGCACGCCGGTAACGCCGCAGCGGCCGCCGGCTTCCTTACGCAAAAGCCCGGCATTTGCCTCACGGTTTCTGCTCCGGGTTTCTTGAATGGTTTGACTGCGTTATCGAACGCGACGGTCAACTGCTTCCCGATGATTTTGATCAGCGGCTCAAGCGAGCGCGAAATTGTCGATTTGCAGCAGGGCGACTACGAAGAAATGGACCAACTGGCTATCGCCAAACCGTTGTGCAAAGCGGCCTTTCGCGTACTGAACGCCGAAGACATTGGCGTGGGTGTTGCCCGCGCAATTCGCGCCGCGTTGTCCGGCCGTCCAGGCGGTGTGTATCTCGATCTGCCTGCGAAGCTTTTCGCGCAGACGATGGACGCGGCTGCTGGTAAAGCCTCCTTGATCAAAGTCGTCGACGCAGCGCCACGTCAAATTCCTGCGCCAGACGCCGTCAAGCGCGCACTCGATTTGCTCAAAGGCGCAAAGAAGCCATTGATCCTGCTCGGCAAAGGCGCGGCGTATGCACAAGCCGACGCCGACATCCGCGCGTTGGTCGAAAAGACGGGCATCCCGTACTTACCGATGTCGATGGCGAAGGGCATCCTGCCGGACACGCACGAGCAATCTGCCGCCGCAGCGCGCTCTTACGTATTGCCCGAAGCCGACGTTGTCGTGTTGATTGGCGCGCGCCTGAACTGGTTGCTCTCGCACGGCAAAGGTAAGACCTGGGGCGGCAAAGACCATAAAGCATGGGGCGGTCAGAAATACATTCAGATCGACATTTCGCCGCAAGAAGCAGATAGCAACGTAGCCACCGACGCACCGCTAGTAGGAGACATTGGTTCCTGTGTTTCCGCCCTGCTCGCAGGCATTGGCTCCGACTGGGCGAAACCCCCGGTCGAATGGACCGGTGCGATTTCCGAGCGTCGTACGAAAAACGTCGCGAAGATGGCCGAGACATTGGCCAAAGATCCGTCGCCGATGAATTTCCACAGCGCGCTGGCCGTGGTGCGCGACATGATTAAGGACAACCCGGAGGCGATCCTCGTGAACGAAGGTGCGAACGCGCTCGACTTCACGCGCTCAATCGTGGACATGTACCTTCCACGTAAGCGCCTCGACGTGGGCACATGGGGCATCATGGGCATCGGCATGGGCTTCTCGGTCGCTGCCGCGGTCGTCACCGGCAAGCAGGTATTTGCCGTCGAGGGCGACAGCGCCTTTGGCTTTAGTGGCATGGAAGTCGAGACGATTTGTCGCTACAACCTGCCGGTATGCGTGGTCGTGATGAACAATAACGGCGTCTATCGCGGCACTGACGTAAACCAATCCGGCGGCAAAGACGTAGCCCCAACGGTGTTCGTCAAAGGCGCACGTTATGACATGATGATGCAGGCCTTCGGTGGCGTCGGCGTGCAGGCCGCAACGCCTGCAGAGCTGCGCGCGGCGATGATCGAAGCCGTCCGATCGGGCAAGCCAACGCTCATCAATGCGATCATTGATGAAACGGCAGGCACCGAGAGCGGTCGTATCACCAGCCTTAACCCATCCGCCGCCAAGAAAAAATAATTTCCAGTCACTTAGGAGACATCAAATGAGTAACAAACCTCTAGCAGGTATCAAGATCATCGACTTCACGCACGTACAAGCGGGTCCGGCATGCACACAAATGCTCGCTTGGTTCGGCGCGGATGTGATCAAGGTTGAACGTCCGGGCTCCGGAGACGTGACACGCTCGCAACTGCGTGACGTACCCGGCGCCGACGCCCTGTATTTCACCATGCTCAACAGCAACAAGCGCTCGCTCACACTCGACACGAAAAAGCCAGAAGGCAAGGCAGTGCTTGAGAAGATGATTAAAGAATCCGACGTGATGGTGGAGAACTTCGGCCCCGGCGCGCTAGATCGCATGGGCTTCACGTGGGAATACATCCAAAGCCTCAACCCCGCCATGATTCTGGCGTCGGTCAAGGGTTTCAGCGACGGCCACCACTACGAAGACCTGAAGGTCTACGAAAACGTTGCACAGTGCGCGGGTGGTGCTGCATCCACAACCGGCTACTGGAAAGGCGAAAACGCCGGCCCAACGATTTCGTCGGCTGCGCTGGGTGATAGCAACACCGGTATGCACCTCGCCATCGGCATTTTGACGGCCTACATCGGTCGTCAAAAAACCGGTAAAGGCCAAAAGGTCGCCGTGTCCATGCAAGACTCAGTGTTGAACCTGTGCCGCGTGAAGATGCGCGATCAACTGCGTTTGGATAAAGTCGGTTATCTCGAAGAGTATCCACAGTACCCGCATGAAATGGACGCGTTCAAAGACGGCGTGGTGCCGCGCGGCGCCAACGCAGGTGGTGGCGGCCAACCCGGTTGGATTCTGAAGTGCAAAGGCTGGCAGACAGATCCCAACGCCTATATCTACTTCACGATTCAAGGCCACGCATGGGGCCCCATCTGTGACGCGCTCGGCAAGCCAGAGTGGAAGGACGACCCGGCCTACAACACGCCACAAGGCCGCCAGCCACACATCATGGACATCTTCGGCACGATCGAAGCGTTCATTGCTGACAAGACCAAGTTCGAAGCCGTCGACATCTTCCGCAAGTTCGATATTCCCTGCGCGCCGGTGCTTTCGATGAAAGAACTCTTGCACGACAAATCGCTGCGTGCCAGCGGCTCCATCGTTGAAGTGCCACACAAGGTGCGCGGTAGCTACTGGACCGTGGGCAGCCCAATCAAGTTCTCCGACACCAAGCCCGAAGTTACCGCGTCGCCACTGTTGGGCGAGCACACCGACGAGGTGTTGGCGGAACTGGGTTACAGCAAGGACGAGATCGCCGCGATCCACGCTGCCAAGGCTGTTTAACTGTTTCGGTTAGACCGCTTTGTTGGGTGAACAACGGCACCTCCGGGTGCCGTTGTTTTTCGCGCTGCGAAATATTTATTTAGAAAGAGGCCTCTGATGAAAACAAGCGTAGATTGCCAACAAATCATTGCCAGCATTGGCGATGCGGTCGTTGTGTCAGATGCCGGCGGCGCAATTATTTTGTGGAACGCGGCGGCGGAACGCATGTTTGGCTACACCGAAGCTGAGGCGCTGGGTAACTCGCTTGATCTCATCACGCCGGAGCGACTGCGTGCACGCCACTGGGAGGGCTATCACAAGTCGATGGCCACCGGCACGACCAAATACGGCAACGATTTGCTGCGCGTTCCTGCCACGCACAAAGACGGTCGTGCGATGTCGATCGCATTCACCGTGGCTATGCTGTTTACGCCCGAGCAAAAAGTGAGTGCCATTGTTGCGGTAATTCGCGATGAAACCGCGCGCTTCAATGAAGATCGAGCGCTCAAAAAGCGTTTGACAGAGCTCGAAGCAGCGGTCGCTGCCGCGAAATAAGCGCTCGTAGACAATTACGGTTTTAAAACCTTAGCGAACGCATTTATGAGCCAGGCTCTAGCAGGCTACCGAATTCTCGATTTCACGCACGTGCAGTCAGGCCCCACGTGCACGCAGTTGCTCGCGTGGTTTGGTGCCGACGTGATCAAAGTGGAACGAGCCGGCGAAGGCGACGCGACGCGCGGCCAACTCCGCGACATCCCGGGGGCTGACAGTCTCTACTTCACGATGCTCAACCACAACAAGCGTTCGATCACCATCGACACCAAGAAGCCAGCAGGCAAAGAGGTGTTGGAGAATTTGATCAAACAGTGCGACGTGCTCGTCGAAAACTTCGCGCCCGGCGCGTTGGATCGTATGGGTTTTACGTGGGAGCGTATCAACGAGCTGAACCCGCGCATGGTGGTCGCTTCGGTCAAAGGTTTTGGCCCTGGAAAATACGAACATTGCAAGGTCTACGAAAACGTCGCGCAGTGCGCGGGCGGCGCCGCCTCGACCACGGGTTTCGATGACGGACCACCACTGGTGACCGGTGCACAAATCGGCGACAGCGGCACCGGCTTGCACCTCGCGTTGGGCATTCTCGCAGCACTCTTACAGCGCCACAAAACAGATCGTGGACAGCGTGTGCTCGCACCGATGCAAGACGCAGTGCTCAATCTCTGTCGCGTGAAGCTACGCGATCAGCAGCGGCTAGAACGTACCGGCACCATGCATGAATATCCGCAGTACCCGGATGGCAAATTCGGCAACGCCGTGCCGCGCGCGGGCAACGCCTCGGGGGGCGGGCAGCCGGGCTCGATCCTCAAATGCAAAGGCTGGGAAACCGACCCAAACGCATATATCTACTTCATCACACAAGCGGCTGTGTGGCCCGCGGTGTGTAAGGTGATTGGCGAACCCGGTTGGATCGACGACGAGGCGTTTGCGACACCCGCAGCACGACTGCTGCATTTGAAACCAATCTTCAAACGCATTGAGCAATGGACCATGACCAAAGACAAATTCGAGGTCATGGAAATTCTCAATCAGTACGATATTCCGTGTGGCCCGATCTTGTCGATGAAAGAAATCGCAGAAGAGCCGTCACTACGCGAAACCGGCACCATAGTTGAAGTCGATCACCCAGTTCGCGGCAAGTATTTAACGGTGGGCAACCCGATCAAGATGTCGGACAGCCCCACCATCGTTACCCGCTCGCCGCTGCTCGGTGAACACACCGAAGAAGTGCTTACGCAGCTCGGATACACACAGGCGCAGATTGATGCGCTTCGCGACGAACGCGTGATTTAGCCACGTTGACGCGAAAAGAATTTTTGGAGTTTTGATGAACCACCCCGTGATCCCCATCGCTGTGCAGGACAGCTCGAAACAACGGAAGCGACAAGCGCCAAAAGGTCGTCGCGTGGATCCAGCTGAGTTAGCAGAAGTGCAAGCGTTGCTTGGCGGCGAATCGCGTCAACGCGATCTGCTGATTGAGCACCTGCACAAAATTCAAGATCGTTTCGGATGTTTGTCGGCAGGGCATCTTGCCGCGCTCGCGCAAGAAATGCGCCTTGCGCAAACAGAAGTCTATGAAGTGGCAACCTTCTATCACCACTTTGATGTGGTCAAAGAAGGTGAAGCGGCACCGGCTGCGCTCACCGTGCGTGTGTGTGACGGTTTGTCGTGCGAGATGGCGGGAGCGCGTGATTTGTTGGCGCGGTTGCCCGCTTTGCTGGGTCGTGAGGTGCGCGTGATTGCTGCGCCGTGCATTGGTCGTTGCGAGCAAGCGCCGGCAGTGGCGGTTGGGCAACATCCGATTGCAAATGCAACGGTCGATACCGTGACAACTGCCGTGAAGGCTGGCACGGTAAAACACGAGCCGACGGGTTTCATTGACCTCGCCGCCTATCGCGCTCAAGGCGGCTACTCGTTAATCAACGAGTGCGTTTCCGGCAAGCGTGACGTTGAGTCGGTGATCAATACGCTTGAAGATTCGGGCCTGCGCGGCTTGGGCGGCGCGGGCTTCCCTGCGGGTCGCAAATGGCGCATCGTGCGCGCTGAGACTGGGCCGCGCCTGATGGCAGTAAACATCGACGAAGGCGAACCTGGCACGTTTAAAGATCGCGTCATGCTGGAGCGTGATCCGCATCGCTTCCTCGAAGGCATGCTGATTGCCGCGTGGGCCGTTGGAATCGAAACCATTTACGTTTATTTGCGTGACGAATATCACGGCTGTCGCGTGATGCTTGAAGCTGAGCTAGCGAAACTTCGCACCAGTCCACCCATCGCCGGCATGCCAACGATTCATTTGCGGCGTGGTGCGGGCGCATACATCTGCGGCGAAGAATCCGCGATGATCGAATCGATTGAGGGCAAACGTGGCATGCCGCGCCTGCGTCCGCCTTACGTGGCGCAAGTGGGTCTGTTTGGACGTCCCACGCTTGAGCACAATTTTGAAACGCTGTTTTGGGTGCGCGAACTTCTCGAAAAAGGTGGCGCGTGGTTTGCGTCATTTGGCGCGAACGGCCGCAAGGGATTGCGCTCGTTTTCGGTGTCGGGCCGTGTGCAAAACCCTGGCGTAAAACTCGCGCCAGCGGGCATCACAATTCAGGCACTGATCGACGAACACTGCGGCGGCATGCTGCCCGGCCATACGTTCTACGGCTACCTTCCGGGCGGCGCGTCAGGCGGCATTTTGCCTGCGCACTTGAATGCGATTCCGCTCGACTTCGACACACTACAACCGTACGGTTGCTTCATCGGCTCAGCGGCTGTGGTGGTGTTGTCCAACAAAGACAGCGCGGTGGCTGCGGCGCGCAACACCATGCGCTTTTTCGAGCACGAATCGTGCGGTCAATGCACACCGTGCCGCAACGGCACGGCCAAAGCGGCGGAGCTGATCGCGAAACCGAAGTGGGACCTCGAACTGCTCGCGGACCTTTCGACCGTGATGCGCGACGCATCGATCTGTGGTCTCGGTCAGGCCGCTCCCAATCCGATTGACTGTGTGGTGAAGTATTTCCCGCACGAATTGGTTTCATCCTAAAGGTTTGGCATGAACGCAATCACCCGCAGCGAAATGGCGTCACTCGACGCGCCGATTGTCACCTTTGAACTAAATGGCAAGGCCGTGTCCGCGCGCGCCGATCAAACGCTCATTGAGGTTGCGAAGGATCACGGCATTGAAGTGCCGCATCTTTGCTACAAAGAAGGCCTAGATACGGCGGGAAATTGCCGCGCGTGTGTCGTTGAAATCGCGGGCGAGCGCGTGCTCGCACCATCGTGCTGCCGAACGCCAACCAACGGCATGAAAGTGACGACCGACAGCGAACGCGCTGTTAAGTCGCAAAAGCTGGTGCTCGAATTGTTGCAAGCCGACATGCCCGAGACGAGCTACACGCGCAACAACGAGGTCGACCAATGGGCGCAAAAGCTCGGCGTCGGTAAGCCGCGCTTCGAAGCGCGCGAGCAGGTAAAGAGCGACATTTCGCATCCAGCGATTTCGGTGAATCTTGACGCTTGCATTCAGTGCACACGTTGCCTGCGCGCGTGTCGCGACGAGCAGGTTAACGATGTCATCGGCCTCGCCTTCCGCGGCGCGCACGCAAAGATCGTGTTTGATATGGACGACGCGATGGGCGCGTCCACCTGCGTCGCATGCGGTGAGTGCGTGCAGGCATGCCCGACCGGTGCACTCATGCCCGCGCGAGACGCGGCGTTGACCGTGCCCGACAAACAAGTCGAATCCGTGTGTCCGTTCTGTGGTGTGGGTTGTCAGCTGACCTACAACGTGAAAGACAACAAGATTTTGTTTGTGAACGGCCGCGATGGTCCCGCCAACCGCGAACGCTTGTGCGTGAAGGGCCGCTACGGCTTTGATTACGCGCATCATCCGCATCGCCTCACCGTACCGCTCATTCGTCGCGCCGATGCACCGAAGCGCGGAGATTTCGTGATGGACCCGGATCGCGTTTTAGACGTATTCCGCGAGGCGACGTGGGAAGAAGCACTCGAACTCGCCGGTGGCAAGCTCGCGCAAATCCGCGACCAACACGGCAAGAAATCGCTCGCTGGTTTCGGCTCTGCAAAGGGCAGCAACGAAGAGGCTTACCTCTTCCAGAAGCTCGTGCGCACGGGTTTCGGTAGTAACAACGTGGATCACTGCACGCGCTTGTGTCATGCCTCGTCCGTTGTCGCATTGCTGGAAGGCATCGGCTCCGGCGCCGTGTCGAATCCGGTGATGGACGTGACCAAAGCCGAGGTCGTGATCGTCATCGGAGCGAACCCAAGCGTGAACCACCCGGTCGCCGCGAGCTGGATCAAAAACGCCGTGAACAACGGCACGAAGCTCGTCATCGCAGACCCCCGTAAGTCAGAGCTGGTGCGCATCGCGCATCGCCACTTGCAGTTCAAGCCCGACACCGACGTCGCGATGTTGAATGCGATGATGAACGTCATCGTGACCGAGAACTTGGTCGACGCCAACTTCATCGCGAGCCGCACGATTGGTTACGACGAATTACGCAAAAACGTCGAGGGCTACAGCCCGGAAGCGATGGCGCCGATCTGCGGTATCGACGCCGACACGCTACGTTATGTCGCTCGCCTCTACGCATCGTCAAAGGCTTCGATGATTCTCTGGGGCATGGGCGTGTCGCAACACGTTCATGGCACCGACAACGCGCGCTGCTTGATCGCGCTCGCCCTGATGACCGGACAAATCGGTCGCCCCGGCACCGGGCTGCATCCACTGCGTGGACAAAACAACGTGCAAGGCGCCTCCGACGCTGGTTTGATTCCGATGATGTATCCGGACTATCAGCGCGTTGTTGATCCCGCGATTCGTGCGCGTTTCGAGAGCGCTTGGCGAGTGCCCGCTGGCTCGCTTGACGACAAGCCGGGCCTCACAGTAGTTGAAGTGATGCACGCGATCAAGAAAGGCGAAGTGCGCGGGCTCTACGTCATGGGCGAAAACCCCGCGATGTCTGACCCCGATGCGAACCACGCGCGCGAATCGCTTGCTGCGCTCGATCATCTCGTGGTGCAAGACATTTTCCTCACGGAAACGGCGTATCTGGCCGACGTCATCCTGCCGGCGAGCGCTTTCCCGGAGAAAGACGGCAGCTTCACGAACACCGATCGCCTCGTGCAAATGGGCCGCAAAGCCATCGACCCGCCGGGGCAAGCCAAACAAGATTTGTGGATCATCGAGCAAATCGCCAAACGCATGGGACTCGATTGGAAATACGGTCACGTCTCTGAAGTGTTCGACGAAATGCGTCACACGATGCCGAGCATCGGCGGCATCACCTGGGATCGTTTAGAGCGCGAACACGCGGTGACGTATCCGTGCATGAAAGAAGGCGACCCCGGCGAGAGCGTGGTGTTCACCGACCACTTTCCGCGAGAAGGCGGTCGCGCGATGTTCGTGCCGGCAGACATCATTCCGGCCAACGAACGCCCCGATGCGGAGTACCCAATGGTGCTCATCACCGGTCGCCAGTTGGAGCATTGGCACACGGGCAGCATGACGCGCCGCGCAACGATGCTCGACGCCATCGAGCCCGATCCGATTGCGTTGATTCACCCGCTTGACCTCGCCGACATGGGCGGCAAACCGGGTGACGTCATCACCATCGCCTCGCGTCGTGGTGAAGTGGTGCTCTACGCTCGTGCCGACGACAGCTCGCCGCGCGGTGCGGTGTTCGTGCCGTTCTGTTACTACGAAGCCGCGATCAATCGCCTCACCAACGCCGCGCTCGATCCCTTCGCGAAAATCCCCGAGTTCAAGTACTGCGCAATTCGCGTCGCGTTGGGGGGCGAACTTGCGGCGCAATCGAGCTACGGTGGTGGGCAGGCGCTTGCCGCGTCGGTGCGCGCGGCGATGGCGGACGCAAGCTGTAGCAACTAAACCTAGCGTGGGACGGGAGCAACGCTCCCATCCTAGACAATTTCCCCGTTAACGCGGGGATTTCTGGTATTTCCCCAAAAATTTCATGGCGCACCAAGCGCCCGCACCTGCGGCAACAGCTACTGCACCCAACGACAACCATGGGTCAACGGTATCGTGCGTCATTACACGTGCGAAATAAGCCATCCCCATAGAGGCGGCAGTGATACCAACAGGGTACAAGTACTTCATCATCGCTCCTAATTAGCTGGACATGTTCGATCTATGTTCAGTTGCGCCATAGCTGCGGTGGGTGCACAAACTACCGGGATGGCTGCGGAGCATGGGACAGCAAACCCGCCGAACGTGACTACCGTAGCCCCTGCACATGCCACACTTATAGCCGCGCAACCCAACGCTGCCAGCCCAACCATAGTAGCTCTACACGCTTGGCCAGGGGTTAAGCCCACTCCGTCCAACAGGTCGTCGGCGGAAAGAGCCTCTAAATTTGTAGCTCGCCCCGGACCCCGCTTCATCCTCCGGTGCTCGCAACGGGCGGGGCCAAAACAAATCGCCCGATGGCGCGCTACCGCGCGCGGTGGGCTCATGGTTTTGGTCTACGACCGCCCGTTGCTCCGCTCCTCGGCGCGGGGTGACGGGGCGTTAACTTCAAAGCAACGCGCGATGCGCTTGCCTGCCGCGCACTAAACCGCTAATCCTTGGCCTGCCTCTTCGTAAGTTCGCCCATCACGAATGTGATAAACGCGCTTGAAAGTGGGGATGATTTTTTCATCGTGGGTGACTACGATGATCGCGGTACGGAACTGCTGCGCCATTTGATTGAGGATGCGCATCACACCCAGTGCGCGCTCGCTATCGAGCGGTGCGGTGGGTTCGTCAGCAAGAATGACGGGCGGCTGGTTAGCGAGCGCACGAGCAATCGCTACGCGTTGCTGCTCACCGCCAGAGAGCTGTGACGGCTCTGCCTTCGCGCGATGCACAACGTCCAATGCTTTTAACAAATCAACCGCGCGCGCACGCGCTATCGCGTTCGGTTGCCCCGCGAGCATCGGCATCAGTGCCACGTTGTCGGTCACATCCAGAAATGGAATCAAATAGGCGGCCTGAAACACGAACCCGATGCGGTCTCGGCGCAGCGCACGCAAATCACGCAGCTTCCAGCCGTTGTCGTAGATGGTGGTGTCACCGAGTGTCATGCGGCCCGTCGTGGGCTCAATGACTGCGCCTAAACATTTCAACAAGGTGCTCTTGCCCGAACCCGATGGCCCGATGAGACCCACCACTTCGCCTGGTGCCACTTGCATGTTGACGTCCTTTAGCGCGTCAACCGCTGTCTCGCCTGCACCGTAGCGTTTGCTGAGGCCCTCGATTCGGATGCCCGTTGTCGACGGCGTTTCGTGAGTGCGTTCGGTACTCATCCAATGGCCTCGGCTGGATCCACGCGTAGCGCGACGCGAATGGCCACGGTGCTGGCAAGTGCGCAGATGACCATGACCACGACAAAGCCACGCACCGCATCCCCCGTCTCCAGCAATACGTATTTAGGAAAGGCTGGGGCCCACACCGTCGCCGAAAGTTTGCCGACAAGAAAGCCGATAATGCCGAGGCCCAATGCTTGTTGCAGGATCATCGCGGCAATGGTGCGGTCGCGTGTGCCGATGAGTTTGAGCACCGCGATTTCGCGAAGCTTCCCGAGCGTCATGGTGTAGATGATGAACGCAACAATTGCTGCGCTCACGATCGCGAGAATCACGAGAAACATACCGATTTGTTTTGCCGAGGTGGCGATGAGTTTTGCCACCAAAATGTCCTCCATTTGCAATCGCGTAAACACCTGCAAGTGCTTCCAGCGGCGAATCGGTTCGGCTACGGCTTCGGCGTCGGCCCCCGATTCGATTTGTACCAACACGGCGTTGACGTTGTGATTGCTACTCTGTGCCGTGGTGACGGCTTCGAGCAAGCCGGGTACACCGGGGCGATTGAGCGCGGGGTTGGCGTTGTTGCGAGCGCGGTCGTTCACGACCGCGTCGTTATCTTTCAGAAACTGCGCCTCTTGCGCATCCGCCAAGGGAATAAACACCATCGGGTCGCCACCGGAGGAGACCATACGTTGCGTAAGTCCGACCACGTTGTATTCGTGGCGTCGAATCTTGATCCTGTCGCCCACGACAAAGCCGGTCTTGACGTCGGCGACTGCCTCGTAGTGATTTCGCGTGATGTGGCGTCCGGCCACTAGGTATTCCGGTTGACCGGGTTGTCCTGACACAACGCCCACCACCATTGCGCGAACGTCGGTGGTGTCGCGGCGCACTTGCATGGTCAGATACGTCACGTTACCCGCCCGCGCAACGCCCGGCATACCTTGCAACGAGCGATACACGTCGTCTCGCAGGCTCGATGCTTCCGCATACGGTCCTTGCGTGTCTTTTTGAACGACCCACAAATCTGCACCGCTGTTTTTCAGCAACATGATCGCGTCGTCCACCATGCCACGATAGACGCCAGCCATGGTCAACGTAACGCCGATAAGTAGCCCCAGTCCCACGCCCGTAAATACGAATTTGGTCCACGAATGCAGTATGTCGCGCCCGGCCAGACTAATCATGGGGCCGCTTTAACGATGTGTTGCACCACTTGAATACGTGTTTGCTGATCGATGCTCTTTTCGCTGTAAACAATCACGCGCTCTCCTGCTTTCACGCCGGACAGCGCTTGTACCTGCCCGTCGATGCCGGTCTGGCCGGTGCGCACTTGCGCAAAACGTAGACCGGTAACGTCTTGAATCCACACGCCGCTGTGTCCATCCGCGCGCTTTATCGCGGCGTTTGGGACTAGCGCCGCGCGCGCCGTCGTGGGTAACGTGAGCGTCACTTCGGCCAGTTCACCGACCGAGAGGCCTGGCGGTAATGCATCGAGCGCGATGAAGGCGACGCGCTCTTCGGTGACGCTGTCGCTCTGAAGCTCCACACGCGCGACCTTTCCTTGCAGACGCGCCGCTGCATTGGAGCGTAGCGTCACCTCGGCAGGCAGACCGACGGCTAATCCACTTGAACGCCCCTGATCAAAACGCGCCTTAACCCAAAGGCTATGTGGCTCGACAAGCTTCACCACGGCTTGCCCAGCGACCACCGTTGTGCCGGGTTCGGCGTCTCGCGCCAGCACTACCGCGTCTTGCGCAGCCACCAAGCGCAAATTGGCGCGTTGTTGTGCGAGCGCAGCGCGTTCGGCGCGAAGGCGAACCAGCTCTTGTCGTGCTGAAGTGGCGTTGGCTTGCGCGGCGCGCAAGCCTGCGTCTGCGGAGCGCTTTTCTTGCGCTTTTGATTCGAGAACGGCGTCGCTGACGAAGCCTTGTTTTGCTAGGGCGTCGTAGCGCGTGGCGCTGGTTGCAGCGAGCTCACCGCGTGCTCTTGAGTCCGTAGTTTGCGCGTCGGCAGCGGCGATCACGCTAGCGGCACGCGCCACGGAAGCGTCGAGCGCAGCGAGACGACTGTCGATATCTACCGGATCGATCTCTGCGAGCAGTTGTCCTGCTTTGACCTTGTCGCCGACGTCAACCAACACACGCAGCACCCGACCGGCGGTGATCGGCCCAACCAGAAAGCTTCTGCGTGCCTCCACGGTGCCGATGCCGAACAGTGCCGGAGACAGCGTACCTTCATGCGCCTCCACAACCGTCACACGGACTGGCGCAAACGGGCCGGCTCGCTGGAGGATGAAAGCAATCCCCGCCAAAAGAAGTGCCGCGAAGAGCACGAGTGCGACGAGTTTGTGTGATGGTTTGGTGAATTTCATGGGGAGTTAGCGCAGGCCGCGTAGATAGAGGTCGAACACGCGCGGTGCGTCGGCGCGCATCAAGTGCGGTTGGCCGCTCATCATCGACTGCATCACGAGGCCTTGGACGATGCCGACAAATTGTGTCGCCGCGGCAGCCACATCCACGTCTTCGGACGCGTCGCCGTTTTGCACGGCGGCGTTGAGGTGGGTCAGCAACAGTTGGCGATAGGTTTGCAGGAGTACGCGAACCTGTTGCTTAGTAGGCGTGTCGGCGGCGCGTTGTAGTTCGTGAAAGATCACACGCGGGACGCCGGGGTTAGCGATCACGAATTCGACGTGAGCATGAAAAATTTTGTTCAAGGCATCCAGCGGCGAGGTTGCGTGCGCTGCGGCCTCGTTCAGGACGCGCGGAAGCGTGTTGGCCACCCAGGTGATAACTGCCAGCCAAATCGCGTCTTTGGTCGGGAAGTGCTTAAAGACTGCGCCTTGCGTTACACCGACTGCGCGCGCCAGATCGGTGGTCGTGATGTCCGAGGGACTTCCGTTTTGTGCGAGTTGTAAGGCTGCGGCGACGATTTCTGCTTGGCGCTGTTCGGTGGGCAGACGTGTCTGCACGATTACAACGTCGCCATCCGCTGACGTGGCTGCGGCTGTGGGCGCCACGTTGGTGTCTGCCTCAACCGGCGATGGGTTTGACTTTTGGGGAGTAACAATCAGCATGATATTTTAAGTAAGTATTTGATTACTTACCGACAGTGTACGTCAACTTTGTGCCCCGTCGCTCGGGCCATACAGCTTTTCGGCGCTAACGACAGCTCAACGATCATTCCAATTACTTTTTGTAGATAGTCGACTTTCTTATAAATGCGCCTCAAACGACCGAGGACGTGTCGCTAGTGCGCAAAAGCTATTGAGCATTCGTCCTGGCGTTGCGTCAGCCAACGCGCAGACCCGGCCGAGCTGTCGATGCGCACCTGTCGCCCAATGCCAACGGCGTCGCATAATCGCTGCTCCGCAACGCCACGCGCTTCAATCGCCCGCCTTGACCCTTCCTGTGATTCTTCTCGTTGGTCCCACCGCCTCTGGCAAGAGCGCGGCGGCGCTGACTTTGGCCGAGCGCTTTGACGGCGAAATTGTGAGCATTGATTCAGCGCTGGTGTATCGCGATATGAACATCGGCACAGCCAAGCCAACACCGGATGAACTCGCGCGCGTGCCGCATCACTTGATTGATTTGATTGATCCGACCGAGCGTTATTCGGTAGCGCGTTTCGTCACCGATTGCCTCGCGGCGATTGCAGACATTCAATCGCGCGGACGGATGCCGTTGTTGGTGGGCGGCACCATGATGTACGCGAACATTTTGGTCAATGGCATGAGCGATGTGCCGCCCGCAGACGAAGCGATTCGCGCGGGACTTGCTGCTCGCCGAGATGGAGAGGGCATCGAGGCGCTGCATGCGGAGCTGCTGCGCGTTGACCCGATCACTGCTGCGCGTTTGCCGCCTACGGATAGCCAACGCATCGAGCGAGCGTTGGAAGTTTGGCAGATAGCGGGCGTACCGTTGTCGTCGCTGCAAGGCCAGAAAAAAAGCGCGCTCGCGGCTGTGCCGCACACGGTGCTGCGGTGGCTGCCGCGAGATCGGGCGTGGCTGCATGCGCGTTGCGAGGCAAGACTGACGACGATGTTTGCGCAGGGGTTCGTTGCCGAAGTGGAAGCGCTGCAAAAACAATACGCGCTGACGCCGGATTTGCCTTCGATGCGCTGCGTGGGCTACCGACAAGTGCTTGACGCGCTCGAAGGTCGCGCGCCGAAAGCGGAGATGATGGAGCGCGCGTTATTCGCGACGCGCCAGCTCGCCAAGCGGCAAATCACGTGGCTGCGCGGCTTTGCGGGCGCGGCGATTGATTGCGATGCAGCGGATTCGGTAGACGTGGCCAGCGCGGCCATTGAGCGTGCAATCGAGCAAAGTGCGCAGGTTGAAGCATGAATAGCGATAGCGTTTGGTACGTACCGCAACGCGCACTTCAAATAGTGGTGCGCCGATTTCTCGATGTGTGGGTGCGGGTACAGGTTTTTCCACAGCCCTTGGTGATCGCGCATGGTGCGACTGACGCGCCGGTTTGTTACGTGCTGCCGCGGCCTTCCATCACCGACAGCGCGCTGCTCGACAGTCTCACGCGTGAGCACGACATACCGGCGTCTCACGCACCATTCATTGCCTCCAGCGTCTCAGAACGTAGCGCATTTTTTCCGTTGCGCGACGATCACAATTTGATGCCATCGGCCCGCCTCGAACGCCTGGTCGCCGCAGTCGCTTTGGGTGAATTGCCAGATGTGCGCTTAGTGCCAGTGAATATTTTCTGGGGCCGCGCGCCCGAGCGTGAAGATCGGGAGGGTTCGGCAACGCATAGTTTGCGGTGGCTGCGCGTGTGGGCTGCGGAAGGTTGGGGCGGGCGTTCGCGGTTGCGCAAATTGTTTGCGATGATTTTCTTCCGCCGTGCGGTGGCCGCGCGTTTCGGCGCGCCGCTTTCGCTGCGGGAGCTGGTCAACGTCGCAAAGATTGAAGGCTTGGACAACGAGCGCATGGTGCGCCGAGCAGCGCGCTTGCTGCGCACTGAATTTCGCACCGAGCGCGAAGCCGCGATTGGGCCCGACCTTTCGCATCGGCGTACGCTGATCGAGAGCATGATGCGTGAGCCGCGCGTCCGTGAAGCCATTGCGCAAGAGGTGAACGAGAAAAAAACGACGCTTGGCAAAGTGGAGGCTCGTGCGCATGCCATTGGCCGTGAGATCGCAGCGGATTATTCGTACGTACTCGTGCGCTTCATGGAGCAACTGCTCGGCAAGCTGTGGAACCGCATCTACGAGGGCGTAGAAGTGCGAGGCGCGGAGCGGCTGGCGGCGTTGGCCAAAGACAACACGCTCGTTTATGTGCCTTGCCATCGCAGCCACATTGATTATTTGCTGCTCTCTTATGTGGTGCACGAAGCGGGCTTAACGGTGCCACACATCGCCGCCGGCGCGAATCTAAACATGCCTATTGTCGGTGGCATTTTGCGGCGCGGCGGTGCATTCTTTTTGCGTCGTTCATTTAAGGACGACGCGCTCTACGGCGAGGTGTTTGCGGCGTACGTGCATGAAGTGTTGAAGCGCGGTTTTCCGATGGAATACTTCGTCGAAGGCGGTCGCTCACGCACAGGTCGCATGTTGCCGCCGAAAGCTGGGCTCATTTCGATGACCGTGCAAAGTTACCTGCGCGAACATTCGCGTCCACTACTGTTCGTGCCGGTCTACATCGGCTACGAGAAATTAATTGAGGGCGGCAGCTATACCGAGGAGCTTTCGGGTGCAACGAAGAAAAAAGAATCTATCTTCGGTCTACTCAGCACGATCAAGGAACTGCGCAAAGCGCATTACGGGACAGTCGGCGTGAGCTTTGCGCGGCCGATCGCGTTGGGTGAATTACTCGATGCGCATGGCGCGAAAGACATGGATACTTGGATCGCCGACAAAGACCTGCGCCGTCGCGCGTTGACCGATGTGTCACGCATCATCGCTGAGCGCATCAACGGTGCGGTGAGGATCAACCCGGTAGCCGTCGTTGCGACGGCATTGCTCGCCACTCCGAAACATGCGGCAGACGCCGACCAGCTTGCCGGAGTGGTGGAACGTTTGCTGCGTTTGGCAAGCAGCGCGCGCACCGCGCCGGAGGCCGTTGCCACGACGCTCTCGGGGGCGGAAGCCATAGCGCACACCGCAAGGCTCGGCTACCTCACGCGCCGTACGCACCCGCTGGGCGACGTTGTGATGGCCGACGAGAGCGCGGCAGTGGCACTCACGTACTTTCGCAACAACGTGTTGCATTGTTTTGCGCTGCCGGGGCTCATGGCCTGTTTGATCGTGCAGTACGGCGTGATTGGTCGCACCAAGCTCGCGCGGCTGGCACGCGGGCTCTATGTGTTGCTGGAATCGGAGCTGTACTTGCCGCCGTGGAGCGACAAAAAAATAGACGATCCTGCCGAGCTACCCCATGTATTCCCGCTCACCGAGCCGTTTGAGGCATTTGACCGCACGCTGGAGACGCTCGCAGCGGACGGCTGGGTCAATGTCGAGCCCGAAGCGAACGTTGTCAGCGCGTCGCGCCAAGGAACGGATTCAGCGGCCTTTCTTGACCTTCTTGCAGCAACGATTCGGCCTGCACTCACCCGACACGCATTGATGCTCGCCCTGGTGGTGCGCGCCGAGCCGGGCGCGCAAACGCGAAATGCGCTGGAAAGCACCTGCCAGCAAGCCGCGCAGCTTTTGGCGATGACGCATGTGTTCAATGCGCCTGAGTTTTCGGATAAATCGCAGTTCCGCTCGGCGTTCGACGCGCTGCTGCGTGTGAGTTTAGTGCGTTTGGATGCGGGCAATCGAGTGCATTTCGACCCCGATTTGGTGGCGCGGGCGGAGGATGCGGCGTTCCTGTTACCGCCAGACACTCGCGCCGCCGTGTTGCGCGCAGCGGTGCGCCACACAGCGATCACGACCATAACCGCATAAAATTGAGTATTAGCCCGATTCACTTTTTTGCATTGCACGCTTATTCATCATGGCCGGCCGCACCCTTTACGACAAACTTTTTGATGCCCATATTGTTCGCACCGAAAGCGATGGCACGGCATTGCTCTACATTGATCGCCACTTGGTGCATGAAGTCACCAGTCCACAGGCGTTTGAAGGGCTAAAAATTGCCGGTCGTGCGCCTTGGCGCAAGCGCAGCATGATCGCGGTGCCCGATCACAATACGCCGACGACCCCGGGGTTCACGACGATCCTCGACCCGGTATCGCGCACACAAGTCGACACGCTGGACGCAAACGCGAAAGAGCATGGGCTCACCTATTTCAAAGTTGGCGACATTCGTCGTGGCATTGTTCATGTGATTGGGCCGGAACAAGGCGCAACGCTGCCCGGCATGACCGTGGTGTGTGGCGATTCACATACGTCGACGCACGGCGCGTTTGCGGCACTTGCGTTCGGTATCGGCACCAGCGAAGTCGAACATGTCATGGCCACGCAATGCCTATCGCAAAAACGCTCAAAGTCGATGCTTGTGCGTTGTGACGGACGTCTCCCGAGCGGCGTGACGGCGAAAGATTTGGTGCTTGCCGTCATCGGCAAAATCGGCACAGCAGGTGGCACGGGCTTTGCGATTGAATTCGGCGGCGAGGCTATCGCGTCGTTGTCTATGGAAGGCCGCATGAGTGTGTGTAACATGGCTATCGAGGCCGGTGCGCGCGCGGGCATGGTGGCGTACGACGCTGTGACTGAAGCCTACTTGAAAGGCCGTCCTTTCGCGCCACAAACGCCCGAGGGTTGGGAGGCCGCGACGCGCCATTGGCGCACGTTGAAGAGCGATAGCGATGCATCGTTTGATCACACGGTCATACTCAACGCGAGTGATCTGATCCCTCAAGTCACTTGGGGCACCTCACCTGAGATGGTGTTGGCGGTGAACGGACGTGTGCCCGATCCGGACAAAGAGAAAGATTCGGTGAAACGCGAGGGCATTGCGCGCGCGCTCGCTTACATGGGGCTCACGCCGAACACGCCGCTCGTCGACATCAAAATCGACAAAGTATTTATCGGCTCGTGCACTAATTCGCGCATTGAAGATTTGCGCGCTGCGGCGTCGGTGGTCAAAGGCCGCCGTCGCGCGGAGAACGTGAAACTTGCGATGGTGGTGCCGGGCTCAGGTCTGGTGAAGGCCCAGGCCGAACAAGAAGGTCTCGACAAAATTTTCGTGGCGGCTGGATTTGAGTGGCGCGAGCCAGGCTGTTCGATGTGCTTGGCCATGAACGATGACCGACTTGAGCCGGGCGAGCGTTGCGCGTCCACGTCCAACCGCAATTTTGAAGGCCGTCAAGGCGCGGGCGGGCGCACGCATTTGGTGAGCCCTGCAATGGCTGCTGCTGCGGGCATTGCGGGCCACTTCGTTGACGTTCGTCGTCTCAGCTAGGTAATGAAGGAGCAAATAATGCGTTGGTTACTCAAATCATTGCTGTTGATCTCGTTGGCATCCGCATTGGCGGGCTGCAATACCGTTCGCGGTATTGGACAGGACGTGCAAAAGGCTGGCGAAAAAATAGAAGACGCAGCGAAGAAGAAATAGACATGGAAAAGTTCATCACTCACACTGGATTGGTTGCGCCGCTTGATCGCGCGAACGTCGATACGGACGCCATCATTCCAAAGCAATTTTTGAAGTCGATCAAACGCACGGGCTACGGTCCAAATTGCTTTGACGAATGGCGTTATCTTGACGTGGGCCAGCCCGGCGCGGACAACAGTAAGCGCCCGCTGAATCCGAGCTTCGTCCTCAACGAGCAGCGCTTTCAAGGTGCGTCGATCTTGTTGGCGCGACAAAATTTCGGCTGCGGATCGTCGCGTGAGCACGCACCGTGGGCGCTCATGCAAAACGGTTACCGTGCCGTAATCGCGCCCTCGTTCGGCGATATTTTTTATAACAATTCGCTCAACAACGGCTTGCTGGTTATCCGTTTGCCCGAAGCGCAGGTTGATCGCTTATTCCATGATTGTGCGGCGTTTCCGGGCTTTGAGCTGATTATTGACCTGGACGCACAACTTGTACGCGCCACGAACGGCAGTTTTGCCTTTCCGTTCGACATCGCAGCATCGCGCCGCGAGCGCATGATTAACGGCTGGGACGACATCAGCTTGACATTGCTTCACGCCGATGCGATTCACGCCTTTGAGGACAAACACTTCGCAACTGAGCCTTGGTTAGCTTAAGCGCTCACGGCGCACATTTCACTGAATTTCGCACACAAAAAATGAAAATCCTTATCCTCCCCGGCGACGGAATCGGTCCTGAAATCATGGCGCAAGCCATTCGCGTTCTTGAAAAATTTAAGACCGAAGGTTTGCCCATCACACTGTCACACGGCCATCTTGGTGGTGCGGCGTATGACGCGCACGGGCATCCGTATCCGGAAGCCACACAGAAGCTCGCGCATGCGTCCGACGCCATCATGCTCGGTTGTGTGGGCGGCCCAAAGTACGACACGCTGCCACGGGCCATGCGTCCCGAGCAAGGTTTACTCGGCATTCGTAAGGACTTGAAACTCTTCGCGAACCTACGCCCGGCCATGCTTTACCCGGAGCTTGCGGCATCGTCATCGTTAAAGCCGGAAGTCGTGGCTGGCCTCGACATCATGATTATTCGCGAATTGACCGGCGACATTTATTTCGGGCAACCGCGCGGCCGTCGCACTAATGCTGCGGGTGAAGATGAAGGCTTCGACACGATGCACTACGCCCGCTCGGAAGTAGAGCGCATTGCCCGCGTCGGCTTCGAGACCGCGATGAAGCGTGGCAAAAAGCTTTGCAGCGTTGACAAAGCAAACGTACTCGACACGTCGATTCTGTGGCGCGAGGTCGTCACCGAAATGGGTAAGTCCTATCCCGAGGTCGAGCTGTCGCATATGTACGTCGATAACGCCGCGATGCAATTGGTGCGCGTGCCAAAACAATTCGACGTGATCGTCACCGGCAATATCTTCGGTGACATTCTTTCCGACGAAGCGTCAATGTTGGCAGGCTCGATCGGCATGCTGCCATCGGCTTCACTCGACGCCAACGGCAAAGGTTTGTACGAGCCAATTCACGGCTCCGCTCCGGATATTGCGGGCCAAAACAAGGCCAATCCAATTGCCACCATTCTTTCGATGGCCATGATGATGCGCTATACCTTTGGGCGCGCCGACGTCGCTCAGCGCATCGAAACTGCCGTGCGCTCTGTACTTGCGACAGGCCTGCGAACGGGCGACATTGCGCTCACGGGTGAGCCATCTGTCGGCACTCAAGCGATGGGCGACGCGCTAGTTGCCGCTTTGTAGCGAAAATTCAACAATAATGTTGCATGACAATGACATTTAGCATGTAACGTACGGGTCACAAGATGTGGTGCCGCAGATTGCGGCACGACACAACATGTTGGGGATTTCGCAACAACGCACAGAAAGAGTGTGAGCGCACGCTCACAAAAGCTTGCACTTAAAGCTAATTCTGAGCTTGCAGCGGCAACTCCATGATGTTATTTTTCTTCTCTATTTAAGAATTCAGAGGGCGGCATGTTGCGCCATAAACCATTAGTTGCATCACTCATCCTAGCCGGCGTACTTGCCGCAACAGACGCATCCGCGCTCGGATTGGGCCGCCTGAGCGTGACCACGGCCCTCGGTCAGCCTCTGGTTGCCGAAGTCGATTTGGCCACCTCGCCCGGTGACGATGCCGACTCGATTCGCGCCAATGTCGCTTCCCCCGCGGTGTATCGCTCGGCGAATGTTGAGTATCAAGGCGTGCTGCAAAACGTGCGCGCACAGGTGCTCAAGCGCGCCAATGGCCAACCCTATGTTCGTTTGACCAGCAGTCAAGCTGTAAATGATCCGTATTTGGACATCCTGCTTGAAGTGAATTCAAGCACGGGTCGCTTGGTGCGTGAGTATGTATTTCTGCTTGATCCACCCGGAGCGGCTACGCCACAGGCGATTGAGCCATCACAACCGGCCCGTCCGCCCATTCCAGCGCAATCCGCGCCAGCAACCACCGCAAAAGCACCCACCGCGCCGCGCGTTGCGGCGACAGGCCCTGTTGCCGCACCTGCCGCATCAGCACCGTCCGATGGCTCCGCTTATGCAGTGAAAAAAGGCGACACTCTCTCCGCAATCGCTGGCCGTAATGTTCAGTCTGGCGTGTCGATCGAACAAATGATGATTGCCATTCAGCGCGCCAATCCAGACGCGTTTATCGGCAACAACATCAACCGTCTGCGCTCAGGCGTGACGTTAAATATGCCCGCGCCCAATGACGTGCAAGGCATCGCGCAAAACACTGCGGTAAGCGAGGTGCGCGCCCAAGCATCAAGCTGGCGCGGTTATGTTGCTCGCGTCTCTGACGCCGTGCCGACCGTGAATGCCGACCAGGCGACCGCCCGCGCGAGCGGTCGCGTCTCGGGTGCCGTCGCTGATACGGGCACCGCGCCGAGCAATTCGGACAAACTGAAACTGTCTCAAGGCGAGCGAACCAAGCAGGCCAACACAGAATCTAAAGTTGCCGCTACTAAAGCGCTCAAAGAAGAGCAATCGCGCATTGCGGCCTTGGAAAAAATCAAGCAAGACGCGGCCGTCGCACTACAAAACCAGAAGCTAGCCGAAGCGCAAGCAAAAGCGCGCGAAGCAGCGAAACCCGTGCCAGCGCCGGCTCCGGTTGCCGCCACTCCGGTTGCGCCACCGCCGCCACCGCCCGCCGCTGCTCCAGCACCCGTTGCTAAGGTTGAACCGCCTAAGGTTGAGCCGCCAAAAGCCGAGCCGCCTAAGGTCGAACCTCCAAAAGCAGCTGAAGCACCCAAAACTGAGCAAGCGGCACCGACACCTGTTGCAGCCGCGCCAGCGCCAGCGCCAGTCGCGGCACCCGCTGCACCAGCGCCGAAAACCGCTCCTGTGGCCGCTGCGCCGACAGCCGAGGCCGAGACAGGGATTTTCGAGGGACTTTTTGACAACCCGCTACTCCCTGCAGGTGCCGGTCTGGCAGCCCTTCTCGGCGGCGTATTTCTATGGAGCCGTCGCCGAAAAGCTGCAGCTGATCCGGTTACCTCGTCGAAAATGCTGGAGCCCGTGGTCAACACCATGAATCCAGACACTGTGTTCGGTACATCCGGCTTGGGCGTGGTCAAAACCAATGATGTTCCGGTGCAGAGCCAATTTAGTCGCTCTGGCATGGGCACAATCGATTCGAGCGAAGTAGATCCTGTCGCTGAAGCGGAGGTCTACATTGCCTATGGGCGTGAAGCACAGGCCGAGGAAATTTTGCGCGAAGCGCTCATTCGCGATCCGCAGCGGCCTGACGTAGCCACCAAGCTCGCCGAGATCAGCGCAGTTCAAGGTAAACGCGAAGAGTTTGATCGCATCGCCGCTGATGTATTGGCAATGGATCGCAACGGTGAGTACAAGCAAAAGCTCGCCGATATCGCGCTCGCGCATTTCCCCGGACATGCGATGGCTAGCAGTGCCGCGCCATCGACAGTTTCCAAAGCCGCTGCTGCCGCTTCGTCGGTCAGCGCACCGGCCTTGGGCGCTATCGCAGCTACGGCCGCAACAGCTACCGCTGCCGCAGTCGCCGCCAAGTCGATTTTCTCGGACAACACGCCAGTCGTAGAGCCCGTCACCACGACGACAGCGCCCGCAGCATCTGCGCATGGCGCGCTTGACTTCGTACTTGACGGAATGACGATTGCGAAGCCGACGCCTGCTCCGGAGCCTGCCCCTGAACCTGTAGTCGCACCGGCACCCGCACCGTTGGCCCCTCGCGCTTCGGCAATTCCTTCATTCACAGCGGCACCGTCGAGCGCCAGCAAAAAATCGCTCGAACAAGACCTCGCTGAACTCGAAGAATCACTTAAGAAAGCCACGTCATCGGGCAAATTGCCCGAGTCGAATATGGATTTCACCGACTTTTCGACTGCAACGCCGACTAACCTCGGCACAGTCGGACCGTCGATGCGTCCAGAAATGCTTGACCTAAGCTTCGACGCAGGGCGTCAAGGCTTCGTCGATCCAACGCCGTCGATTCTTGACGGCCAATGGCACGATGCGTCGACCAAGCTTGATCTGGCGCGCGCGTACGAAGAAATGGGTGACCGTGAAGGCGCGCGGGAAATACTGCGCGAGGTCATTCATGATGGCGACGAAGCACAGCAAGTCGAGGCAAAAGCGATGCTCGCCAAGCTTGGCGGCTAATGCGACGGCACCCTCCGCGCTTATCGATTGAATGAAATAGCACTCCCCCAGCCTGCGGCCCCCGTGCTGCAACGCTGGGCGCTTGGGGTCGAATATCGCGGTCCTGCGTATTGCGGCTGGCAGCGGCAGACTGAGCAGCCGTCTGTACAAGAAGCGTTGGAAACGGCGCTTTCCTCCATTGCTACGCAACCCGTCAGCGTTATTGCGGCTGGCCGTACAGATACGGGCGTACACGCATCTCTGCAAGTGATTCACTTTGAGACGACGGCGAATCGCGAAGCCGCTGCATGGATGCGCGGCGGCAATCAGTTTTTGCCAGATGATGTTTCCATTCGTTGGGCCGTGCCCGTGGGCGACGAATTTCATGCCCGATTTTCGGCGCGATCGCGCCGTTATGTTTATCTACTCGCCTCACACTCGCATCGACCTGGACTCCATAGCCGGCGCGTCGGATGGACTCATTGGCCGCTTGAAATGTCACGCATTGAAGCTGCAATTCCTGCGCTGTGGGGAACGCATGACTTCACCAGTTTTCGCGCAGCGGAATGCCAAGCCAAATCGCCCATCAAGACCATCTACTCAGCGACGGTTTCTGCGCGCGGTAATTTGCTCCGTTTCGACTTTCACGCCGACGCGTTTCTGCATCACATGATTAGAAACATCATGGGCGCACTCGTCTACATTGGTAACGGGCGCCAGCCTGCCGATTGGCTCAAAACACTGATCGCACAAAAGGATCGTAAGCTCGCCGCGCCAACCTTCTCTCCTGATGGGCTCTATCTCGCTGGAATTGAGTACGATGCGCGATTCAATATTCCTGAAATGTTCGTTGATCCGTGCCTTTAAACACAAACACCGTCCCAGCGCGAACGCGCATCAAGATTTGCGGATTGCGTGAGCAAGAACACGTCTGTGTGGCGGTGGATGCAGGGGCTGATGCGCTTGGATTTGTACTCTACGCGCCGAGTCCGCGCGCGGTGACCTTGGAAGCGTGTCGCGCGCTTACCCGCAGTGTCCCTGCGTTTGTGACAACGGTGGCGCTCTTTGTGAACCCAACGCAACAGGAAGTCGAAGCAGCGCTCGCGGCAGCCCGTATCGACCTGTTGCAGTTTCATGGGGTCGAGTCGGAAGCATTCTGCACGAGCTTTGGTCGGCCTTATGTCAAGGCATTGCCGGTCGGCGAGTCGTTCGATTTATTACAATCAGCATTGCAATACGCCTCCGCCTCCGCGATCTTGTTGGATACGCCGAGCGCAGGACATGGCGGCAGTGGAAAGACATTCAATTGGCAGCTCATAAACCCAGTAAACACACCAAGCCGCGGCAACGTACGCGCGCCTCGGGTCGTTTTGTCTGGTGGCTTGACTGCTGCAAATGTGGCCGACGCGGTTAACGCCGTTCACCCGTTTGCTGTGGATGTGAGTAGCGGCGTTGAGATTTCTCGCGGCGTGAAAAGCACCGAACTCATTGAACAATTTTGTCGCGCTGTGCGCCACGCGGATAACCATTCCTGACCCGCGAAGCGACGCAGCGACGACGTAGCGCTGAAAGCCTCTATGAAACCTTACGATCTTCCCGATGCCCGTGGCCACTTTGGCCAATATGGCGGCACCTTCGTGGCCGAAACGCTCATTCAGGCGCTCGACGACCTGAAAGCGCAATACGCTAAATATCAACACGATCCGGAATTCAAAGCTGAATTCGAAAACGAGCTGAAGTATTTTGTGGGCCGGCCCAGCCCTGTGTATCACGCCAAGCGTTGGAGCCAAATGCTCGGTGGCGCACAGATTTATTTCAAGCGCGAAGACTTGAATCACACCGGTGCGCACAAGATCAACAACTGCATCGGACAAGCGCTGCTTGCCAAACGCCTCGGCAAGCCACGTGTAATTGCCGAAACTGGCGCGGGGCAGCATGGCGTCGCCACAGCAACCATCGCCGCACGTTACGGCCTTGAGTGCGTGGTGTACATGGGCTCTGAAGACGTTAAGCGACAAGCGCAAAACGTGTACCGCATGAAACTTCTCGGCGCGACGGTCGTTCCCGTAGAAAGTGGCTCAAAAACACTTAAAGATGCATTGAACGAAGCGCTGCGCGACTGGGTGACCAACGTCGACAACACGTTCTACATCATCGGTACGGTGGCCGGGCCGCACCCGTACCCGATGATGGTGCGCGACTTTCAGCGCGTGATCGGTGACGAATGTCTCACCCAAATGCCAGAAGTGGCCGGGCGACAACCTGATGCCGTGATTGCCTGCGTCGGCGGTGGCTCCAACGCGATGGGCATTTTTTATCCCTACATTCCGTATGAAAACACGCGTCTGATCGGCGTGGAGGCTGCGGGCGAAGGCATCGAAACCGGCAAACATTCCGCGTCACTTACGAAAGGTGTGCCCGGCGTGTTGCATGGCAATAGAACCTATTTGCTACAAGACGAAAATGGCCAAATTGTCGAAACGCACTCGGTGAGCGCGGGGCTCGACTACCCCGGCGTTGGGCCAGAGCATGCTTACTTGAAAGACCTCGGCCGTGCGGAATATGTAACCATCACCGACGACGAAGCGCTTAAGACGTTCCACGAGTGCTGCCGCATCGAAGGCATCATCCCTGCGCTTGAGTCGAGCCATGCGATTGCCTACGCCACCAAGCTCGCGCCAACGATGAGCAAAGACAAAATTTTGCTGGTCAATCTCTCAGGTCGCGGCGACAAAGACATGCACACCGTGGCACAACGCGGCGGATTGGAGTTCAACTAATCATGAACCGCATCAATACTGCTTTTGCTGCGCTGAAAGCTAACAAAAAAACTGCGCTCATTCCGTTCATCACCGCAGGCGATCCGTCGATTGAATCCACGCTTCCCACCATGCATGCGCTCGCCGCGGCGGGTGCGGACGTCATTGAACTAGGTGTGCCCTTTTCCGACCCGATGGCCGACGGGCCGGTGATTCAGCGCTCGTCCGAGCGTGCACTGGCCAAAGGCATGTCGATGCGCAAGGTGCTCGATATCGTTGCTGAATTTCGCAAGACTAACGCCACGACGCCAGTCGTCTTGATGGGCTACGCCAATCCGGTGGAGGCGATGGGTCAACAGGCGTTTGTGAACGCTGCGGCAGACGCCGGTGTCGACGGTGTGCTCGTCGTGGACTATCCGCCAGAAGAGGCAGATGACTTTGCGGCCATGCTAAGCGCGCGCGATTTATCGCCCATCTTTTTGCTCGCGCCCACGAGCACGCCCGAGCGCATCGCGCACGTCGCGCGACTGGCGCGAGGCTATGTTTACTACGTGAGCCTGCGTGGCGTGACCGGCGCGGGCCATCTCGACGTGGCGGAAGTTGCGAGCAATGTCGCGGCGATCAAAGCAGTGGTACCGGTGCCGGTAGGTGTGGGTTTCGGCATTCGTGACGGCGCGACGGCGCGGAAAGTTTCGGAGCACGCGGACGCTGTTGTCATCGGCTCGGCCCTCGTGCAAACCATGTTGGACGCGCCCGCAGCAGAAGTCGCGACACGCGCGGGCGCTTGGCTGGCTGACGTGCGCAAGGCGTTGGACGCGTAAAGCGTCCTTGGGTGCGGCAAGCTGCGGCTACGGACGCGCCGCAGCTACGCCGCGCCGGTAATGCAACTGCTTGCCACGATACGCAGTACCGTCGTGCATCGGCGCATTTATCGCGGTCTCTGCAAGTGCGAATCCATTGTTCGCCATGTGTTTGTTGAACGCGCTACGATGGCCGCGGTTGGGATCGATGATGAGCACTTCTGCGACCGCGTTCGCATGCAATGCGATGAAGCCAGCCAAGTCTTCGGGGTGGCCGCGCTCGTAGAGCACATCGCCACCGATAATCAGATCGAATCGCCCCAGCGCCTCGTTATCTCGTCCCCAATGGCCTGTTTGGTATTTCAGCGCGGGCAATTCGTTGAGCCGCAAATTCGCCCGCAAAAATGCCTCTGCCAACGGATGGCAGTCACTCGCCGTCACGTCGCCCAAGCGGCGATGCACCACCATGCTCGCCAGCGCCAAGCCGCAGCCGATTTCGAGCACGGTCGCGCCATCCAGCGCCCAAGTTTGCATGATGTCCGCAAGTTTTTCAGACGATGGCCAGAGCTGGCCAAACAACGGCCAAGTCGCTGCCGAAATTCCCAATGCTGCGGCTTCACCGAGTGGATCTGAAAATTGTTGTTTATCGCGCAGCGAACGCACATTCAGGTCATTGCCGCCGATCACGGAGACGTGCTGCAAGCGCACTTGGTAGCTGGGCATGGAGAGACGCTTTCGTACGAAACGCGTGCTCCGGAAACTGCCATTCTGGCGCGATCTCAGTCGATCACGAACGCAAAACGAAGGTCAGCCCAGCAGGCCAAAAGTTGAAGGGTTTGAGCACGGTAGCACACGGCAGCGCACAAGGTGCGTGAGATTGGGCACAATTAGTCTTCCTCACGCATTATCACCTCCGTCATGGCCTGGAATCCTGAGCAATATTTGAAGTTTGCCGAGCCGCGCGTGCGGCCAGCCGTTGACTTGCTTTCAAGGATTGGCTGCGCGGAGCCGCAACAGGTTTTCGATCTCGGGTGCGGAGCGGGCAACGTGACGCAAATGCTCAAGGCGCGGTGGCCACAGGCGCACATTACCGGTGTGGATGCGTCGGCGGAAATGCTTGAGCGCGCCGCAGTGGCCGTGGATGGTGTGAGCTGGAAAAAACAAAGTCTCGCTCACTGGGCGCAGGAACCAGACACGTCTGCTGATGTGATTTACTCGAATGCAGCGCTGCATTGGCTGCCGGAACACGCGTCTTTGTTTCCGCGTCTCATGTCGCGCCTCACCAGCGGCGGTGTGCTCGCGGTACAGATGCCGCGAAACTTTGGGGCCCCGTCGCACACGCTGATACTGGAGACGATCATGTCGGGGCCGTGGCGCTCGCGGTTGGAGCCGCTGTTAAAGCCGTCTCCGGTGTCTGCGCCGGGGTTTTATTACGACCTCCTTGCGCCGCTCGCGAACACGCTCGACATCTGGGAGAGTGAATACCTACAAGTACTGGAAGGCGAGGATCCCGTGAAGGAGTGGACCAAAGGCACCTGGCTAAAGCAGTTTCTTGATGCCTTGCCCACGGACGCCGCGGCGGAGCGCTTCGAGAGCGAGTATGCCGCTCGATTGCGCGCGGCATATCCACCGCGAAGCGATGGCAAAACGCTGTTTCCGTTTCGTCGGTTGTTTATTGTTGCGACGCGATGAAAGCCTCGCCCAACACTTACCGCCGCCATTTCTTGCGTTCCGCCGCAGCACTTGCGGCGAGCCCAGTGCTCACTGCGAGCGCCTTTCGCATCGATCAAGGCGGTGCGTTGTTCAACCCGTGTGGTGAACTGAGCGCAGCTCTGCGCGAGCATGAGTTCACGCAGTCCGCGTTCGCGAATTTGAACTGGAATGACGTGTGGGACAGCCACACACATTTGCTCGGCATGGGCGAGTCGGGCAGTGGCGCGTGGGTCTCACCCGAGATGATGTCGCCGGTGAATTTGCGCCAATACGCGCAGTTTCGCTTTTATCTGAACGCGGCATGCGTGAAGCACGGACGCGACAACACCGATCAAACGTTTCTTGCGCGTTTGCTGCGTTTACTGGGCGATTTCCCGACCGGATGCCGCGCGATGGTGCTCGCGTTTGATCGTACACATGCCGAAACCGGCGCAGTGCAATCGGATCTTTCCGCGTTTTATTTGCCCAACCAATACGCAGCTGACGTGGCCGCGAAACACGCAGCGCGCATGCAATGGGTCGCCTCGATTCATCCCTATCGCGCAGACGCGGCCGAAGCGGTGGCGAATGCGGTTGCACAGGGCGCAGTGGCCGTGAAGTGGTTGCCGCCAGCGATGGGGATTGATCCCGCCTCCAAGCACTGTGATGCGTTTTATGACGCGATGGCAAAGTTTGATGTGCCGTTGATTTCACACGGCGGCGAGGAAAAGGCCGTGCACGGCGCAGGAAAACCTGAGTTTGGCAATGTACTGAAGCTGCGTCGCCCGCTGGAGCGCGGCGTGCGCGTGGTGGTGGCGCATTGTGCGAGCTTGGGCATGGACACGGACCTCGACAAAGGCGCGAACGGGCCGAGCGTGACGTGTTTTTCGTTGTTTGAACGCTTGATGGCGAGCAAAGCGTACGTCGGCCGATTGTTCGGCGATGTGTCCGCGCTGCCGCAAAGCAATCGCATTGATTTTCTGCCGCGCGTGGTGAAGCATGAAGACTGGGCGAGCCGCTTGGTGAACGGTTCAGACTATCCGCTCCCCGGCGTGTTTCCGCTGTTTTCCGTTGACGCGATTGTTGAGCGCGGCTGGCTCGACGCCAGCGTTGGCGCGCACATCAAGCAGGTACGGCAGGGCAATCCGATGTTGTTTGATTTTCTGCTCAAGCGGCATTTGCGGGTTGACGGCCAGTCGTTTTCCAATGCGACGTTTGAAAGCGCGCGCGTGTTTCGGCGTGCACGCGTGACGGCAGAGCGAAATCCAGCTTCTCTTGCGCTCTGATGCGATCAGCTTTTTGGCTTAATCGACAGCCTGTTATGGCTTTCATCAATATTTTTTATATAGTCGACTATAGACGTTTTTTGGTTGGAACGACCAACGGGCGGTCGTTAGCAGCATAGAGCTGTAAACGACGGCCTAAGCGCCGGTGGCACCCCGGCTTCGCGTTGGCAGGAGGCCGTCGTCGCGTCTAGGTGGGCGAGTCGTCGTCGCGCAGCATCGAACTCGATCATGGCGGAATGTCGGGCGCGAATACGTCCGTCAAAGCGTATCCTCACGCTTCGTTGGAATCAACAAAAGGAATCATCATGCGAGCCACCCGCTGCTGTCAGGAAGTTCGCTACATCAACCCGTCAGTCCGCCGGCACCTGCGCGCAGTGCTCTCGCTTACCTTGGCGTTCGCGTTGGCGCTGTTTGGCGCAGCAGCGTCGACCGTGCGCGCACAGGATCCAATCCCCGGAAGCTTACACACGTCGCCGTTCCCAGGTTTCAACGGCGGCACCGGCAAGATCACGAATCTGGCCATCGGTGCTGGCAATGACTATGGCACAGCCGTCGCCCTCCAATCGGACGGCAAAGTCGTGCTAGTTGGTCTGTGCACGAACGGTGCCGACACGGACTTCTGTATTGCGAGACTGTTGCCCGACGGTACGCTCGACAATAGTTTTGATGGCCCCAGTGGTGTTGGCAATGGCAAGTTCCTGCTGCCCATCGGAAGCGGCTATGACGCAGCAAACGCCGTGGCGGTGCAGCCGGACGGAAAGATCGTTTTGGCGGGGTCTTGCCATAACGGAGCGATCCAAGAATTCTGCGTCGCGCGCCTCAAGCCTCAATACCGACGGCACGCTGGACACCAGTTTTGACGGGCCTAGCGGCAGCGGAAACGGCAAGTTTCTCATCCCCATTAACCCGAGCTACAACACAGCCAACGCCATTGCCTTGCAGCCCGACGGCAAGATACTGCTCGCCGGAATGTGCGGTTCTCCCGGGGGCCCTTCTCGGTTCTGCGCGGCGCGCCTGAATTTCGACGGCGCACTGGATGCGAGTTTTGACGGCCCCGGAGTTGCGGGAAATGGCAAGTTTGAGTTGCCTCAAATCGAGCACTTTCAGGAAGCCGCGAATGCGATCGCCCTGCAGGCGGACGGAAAAATCGTGCTCGCTGGGTACTGCTACAACACCAACTCGGGCCTCGTTGCCAACTTCTGTATCGCGCGGCTCAACGCCGATGGATCGTTTGACGCGAGTTTTGACGGCCCTAACGTCACGCCAGGCAACGGCAAATTTTCGGTTGACGTTAGCACCTACTATGACCGAGCTAACGCGATGTCGCTGCAGCCGGACGGCAAGATACTTCTGGCGGGGGGCTGCACTTCCCCTTCGACTTTGGCTCTTTCGTTCTGTTTGACGCGCCTCAACGCCGACGGTTCGCTCAACTCCGGTTTTGATGGTCCGAGTCACGTCGGAAATGGCAAAGTAATCTTGCCTGCTGGCGCTTCCAGCGAGGTCACCTACGCCATGGCGTTGCAGCCGGACGGGAAGATCGTCCTCGCGGGGCTATGCATTGTGAGCAGTCAAGATTACTTTTGCATGGCGCGCCTCAATGCCGACGGTTCGCTTGACGCGAGTTTTGACAGTGCAGGCATCCCGAGCAACGGAAAATTCATACTGCCCCTCGGCACCGGCAATGACAACGCCCGCACCATCGCGCTACAAACCGACGGCAAGATACTCGTGGCTGGATACTGTGACAACGGCGGCACCGACGCTTTCTGTATCGCGCGAGTTCACGGCGGGCCGTTTGCGGCGAAGCAATGCTCGCTTGACATGGATGGCGACGGAAAGGTACAAGCGACCGTCGACGGACTCATTTCGACTCGAGTGATGCTCGGCATGACGGGCAGCGCTGTGACCGGCGGGATCACATTTGCTCCGCACGGCAATCGGCAAACTTGGGCGGACATTCGAAGTTATTTAGTAAACCAGTGCGGAATGACGATCTCGCCATGAGCGTTGCGGACGTGCCCACCACCGTGGCACGTGTCGCCATTTATGGCGAAAACTTGATGCGGCCCGTGAGCAGTTGAAACCACATGACCCAATCGCCCATGAATGAATACAGCGGCTGCTTGAAGCTCGCGGGCTTGTTCTTCTCAAACACGAAATGCCCGACCCACGCCCACGCATAACCCTGAACAATGGCAAGCGCAATCAAGGCGTAGCGTCCGCTCCACAGCGCGTAAATCATCAACGTTAGTCCGACGGACGTGCCGATGAAATGCAACGTGCGACACGTCGCATTGCGATGTTCGCCCAAATAAAACGGATAGAAATCCGCGAATCGTTCAAATTTTTGAGCCGTCGAATCACTCATTGCGTCGCCCTCGCCATACGGATGACGCGAACGATAGCGTGTTTGTCCGTTACATGCATGCACATACAGCTTTTCTACGCTAGCGACAGCTGCACAGTCATTTCAGACGCTATTTCTTATAAGTCGACTTTAATCGCAATCGCTCCACGTACGCCGCCGGGCGGTCGTTCACGCTAAAAGTCGAAAAATATAGGCGCGGCGAGACCCTTGGTCGGCGGCGATAGCGGCCAGACTGATGCTCCGTACGTCACCGAAGACGCACGGCGTCAGTCGCACAAAAGAAAAAGGGCTAGCCGAAGCTAACCCTTTGATTTTTATTGCTTTTCTTCTTGCTGTCGAATCTACAAATCTTCGAATTCTGGTAGGACGTGGCGGGCTCGAACCGCCGACCAACGGATTAAAAGTCCGTTTTTAGCTAGGGTATGACACAAGTTTCAATCTAGCGTGTTGTTCGCACTTGTTCATTAGTCATCGTTTTAAGTCGATGGCGTTGACACTTCGTTGACGCTTTTTTATGAACATCCAACTACCAGTACGTATCTCCGTCAACTGGCTTTGGTAGTTCGAGTTTTTCTTTGTTCGGTGTGCTTTTTGTTCGGGCGTTTTTCGAAACACGCTGATTGTCTGCACTTCGTGCTTTCACTGCTATGTCTTCGGGGAACAAGTTAAGCAGCGCGTCCCGTGCCCACACGTAGCCCAAGCGATCTGCAACGCGCAATTTTGCTAACGGTCCCAGGCTTCTTTTGCTTTGCATGACGCCTCGCACCAGCCCTCCATCAAGTCCGCAAAACGACGCCAACTGAGTGTTGTTCTTCAGTTGGAATTTTTCCCGTACTTGATTCAAAAGTTCAATGTCCGTCATGTTGTAAAAAACACACACTTAAGTGTGATATTTGTCACGCATATTGACACGAAAAATCCGTGCGACTAATGTTGTGACAAATGTCACGATTTGAGTAGCAATGAACAATTATCTCACTCCGCGAGAAACCATATGAGCGTTGAGTTTTGGCTTTCGTCCCCTCAGAAATTTGCCGATGAACTAGGAGTCACCGAGGCCACCGTCCGTGGCTGGATTTCGCGCGGTCGATTGTCCACTCAAAAAATTGGACGACGGGTTTTCGTAGACACGCGACCGGAAATGTTGTTGCGCCCGACCGTCGGCAAGACCAAAAAATGAACGCGGTTCAAATTTCCGGTCAATTCACGTTCACGCCGGCCGTGGGCTTCGTATCGATTGAGCGATTAGCTATGTGTGCTCAATTCCGCGATGCGGTCGTGGTGGCTTCCCCGTTGGGCGGTTGGCTCTTTGCGCGCTCTTCCGTTTTGCCAGTCAAGGGATGCCGCAAATGAGCGGCTACGCAAACTCTCGCGACACGGAGCGACTTCTCCTGAGTTGGAATTTCTGCCGGAGCGTTGCGCCTCTTACCCCAACGCTAAGCCGCGACATCGCGATCATGGCCTTCGAGCTCCGCCTCCGGGGCGCTCTATGTGGGCCTGATCTTCAAGCCGATTTTTTTGAGGGGGCCGCTGCGGCCCCGCAGGGGCCAGCGGCGACCCCCTCATATCTTGATAATTAGGGATAAGCAATGTCCGCTGCCCTAGAAGTCAATCACAGCAACGCTTTCGAAGGTGTTGTGTGCCTTGATCTTCCTTCCGGTTTTGGATTCGATGTTTCGATTCAAACTGGGGAGATTGTTGACCAAATCGAGAGCGCTTTTGACCGGCAAAAGCGCAATTTTTTGCGTCGATCCGCTGCCCAGGAAATTCTGCAAGGTTATCGGCCCGTCAAACAGCTTCTCGCGTGCGGTTCAAGCCTCGGCAAAGTCCAAGTATGGAAGGCCGTTGAGTCTCGAACAGCACATTTTTCCAACGTCCAAAGTTGCGGACACGTGTGGCTGTGCGGAACTTGCTCCCCTAAGGTTTCTGTTCGTCGCGGACAGAAACTTGCTCTTGCGTTGATCTCTTCGGCATCACTAGGGATCGGCGTAGCGCTCGTTACTTTAACTGTTCGTCACAACTCTTCGCAGAGCTTTGCGGACGTACTTGAGCGTCTGAGAATTCTGTTCGAAGGTGTGACGCAGGGCTCGTTTTCCCGCCGCTTTCGCAACACTTTTCAACTTTGCGGTTCCGTTCGCGTGGTTGAAATCACCTACGGCCTTGCGGGGTGGCATCCACACGTACACCAGCTCATTTTCTACCGAGGCTTTCAGGATCTCGCAGCCATTCGTGAATCACTTTTTTCGCAATGGTCTAGAACGTCGAAGCGTCTCTGGAACGACGCGCTGTCCGCCGAGGCGATTGACGTCCGGGACGGTCGCAGCGCCGCCCTTTACGTTTCCAAAATGGGGCTTGAAACCGAGCTTGTTGGAGCACCGTGGAAGGACGGAACGGGAAGTAGTTCGACGCATTTTCAACTGTTGGATGCACGGTCCGACGACAGTGATTCGTTGTTCCGTGAGTTTGCGCAGTCCATTTCTCGCCCCGGCAAAAAGCGGGCTCGCACCTTTCGCCAGATTGTTTGGTCGCGAGGTTTGACTGCGACCCTCGGGCTCGCTGATGAGCAAAGTGATGAAGAGCTCGCCGCGTCAATAGTCGAACCAGCGCGAATGGTCGGGGAGCTCTCTTCAAAACAGTGGCGCATCTTGAACGAAGCGGGAAGGGATGCCATTCCAAATGTGCTTCGTCTCGCAGCCACAAGTGGCTGGTCTTCCGTCGAGAAATTTATTGACATTCTTTCAGGATCACTTTGCCCGCCGCGCGGCGACGCTGAGCCTTCAACAACAAGCGCGGCCACAAGGACCACAAATGTTTGAAATTGAAAGCCGCTTTGAGCGGAAAACCTACCTGCTGAACTGTGAACCGTCCAAGGGCGCAAGCGTTATCGATGGCAAGGCGGTTGAATGGGACAAAACTGAAATCACGTGTTTAGTGCCGCGAAAAAATCGCGATGGGCGCATGGGCCTGGATGTCGAAAAACTCGTATGGGGCAAGTCCGAAAACGCCTCCAAACTTGCTCACTTGCAGTTCGCTAGTTGCGGACCTTTGCAAGTGGTCTTGACTTGCGAGAACGCGCTGACGGGGAAGGGCGACAAGCAAAAAACGGTGACCGTTGTCCATGATCTTCGTCTTGTCCAGCCGAACGACTCGGGTTTAACCAACGCGCCCAAGAAAGCAGCCTAATCGTCGGCCATGACGCATGCGGCACCCCAAAAAATAATGCAGGCGAAGCCTCTGCCAGCTCCTAAGGATGGCCATTTTTGCTTTCGCTGCGGGCTCGTCCTGCATCCGCCCTGCTCTCACTCGCGAGAACTCGCCGGCTCTTTTCAATGGGACGACGGGCTCCTGCTCAGCTGTCGAAGTGGAAACAGTAACCGTGAACACGCTCTTTCAAAACGGAGTCCATTTGATCAGTAAAAAAAATTCTCGGTTGAAGCCGAAAGAAATTCGGTCCCTCAAAACCAAAGCTGCATCTCTCCTGATCTTCAAGTCGAACCTCCAGGCGCATTGCACAACCCTGCAAGAAACCTTATTCGATCAAAGCGATGCGCTGCTGCTTCAACTTTTGCTTACCCAAATCGAACCGCTCATTACGCAAGTCTACGTAGCTGCGCAGTTTTATTACTCAATGGCCCATATCCCACCTCCTCCGTCAATCACTCTAAATGATTGACGTCTGTGACCAGGTGAACTTGTGCAACCACTTCGCTGATTTTTGCCGACGCACATTCGCCGCGTGTGTTTCGGTTTTCAACATGCGGCAAGGAGACACACTATGCATCCAGACTTCAAAAAAAACCTCATCCAACTGAACTTTCCAAAAGAGTTCACACAAGTCCAACCGCCTGAAGCGGCCGCCGACATCCGCGATCTTTCACAGCACGAAGCCGCCCTCGTCGGTGGCGGTGACATCAGCCAATCCTGGTACTGAGATGACCCACGACGATTTCCTGACGCTCATGGCTTTCCTCACCAATTTTCGCGATTGGTGGGCGGAGTATCGGAATGTCGTCGGCTGGTCGATCGTCATTTTCGCGGCCTTTCTAGGGTTTAACACGGGGTACCGACGATGACTCTTTCGCAGTTCATCTTGGTGCTGCTCGGTGCCTATTTCGGCGGGTTTTCGCTTGGCTACCTGCTCGTATGGATTCGGAGATTCTTAGAGGAATCGACGAATGGTTGACGGTGCCTTCCACCGTTTTTTTGACAGAGGAAAAACATGAAACTTACCTTGAAAAAATCGCTTCTTGCTGTGTTGTTCGCAGGTTCGACGGTTCCTGCATTCGCTGCCGTTGACCCCGGCTTTGCCACGTCGATGACCGCCATTACGGGCGACGTGCTCGCTTACATGGTCGCGGCTTTGCCGTTGGTCGCGGGAGTCTTCGGGTTCTCGCTTGCTGTGCGCTTTGGCACTGGTCTCATTCGTCGCATGGCGAAGTAACGGCCACGTCCATGAATCACCACGCGAAAAAAATCACGAGCGCTTTTGTTGTGTTGGCTTTTGTGATCACGCAAGTTTGCGCGCCCGTGTTCGCGTGGTGGTTCGTCGTGCCCTTGGCAACTCGTTTGTTGCCTTACGCGGCAGGCTTGGCTGTACGTGGCACAACGTGGCTTGCAGGCACGGTTGCGGCCGACGCAACCGCATGGAAAATTGGTGAGACTGTCGCGGTGGCCGCTGGCACTGCTATTTATGTCAGCTATCTAATGGCCGGTGAATCAACATCACCGCAGACAACAGGTCGCCTTCGTGCTCAGATCTCATTGGTGCCGGACGCTAAGCGAGACAACCCAGACGCGTCAAAGTTTGATGATGCGGTCACTGGTGTTGACCCCACACCAAAACCAACGATACCAGGCACATCTAACTACCCTGCGTCCAGCGGCACAACTCCTGGCACGTTTCCTCTGATAAATGCTGCAATGTCTAGTGGCACAACTAAAAGTTACAACGATTCACCTTCTGGCAATCCGCGCATTTTTTTCAAGGTGTCGAACACTACTGTGGGATCATCGCAGTCGAATTACCTCACAACCGCTGGCGCCCCAATCTCAAGTGGTTCATTCACAATCGGTCAGCTCCTTTGGTACAAGGCATTCTCTACAACAACCAACCCCTACGATCATATCTACGAGCTCAAAATCGCTTCTGCGACGAACAATTTTCGCGGCCTTCTTACTTCTGACGCAGCAGCACTAAACGGATGCCCCGCTGGCTATACATCAGGCTCAAGCGGGTGCACACTTACAGATGCTGCACAAGTCATGAAACCTGATATGCCATGTGAGCTCGTACAGGTAGGCGGTCAGTTTCAGCTCGATATGAAAAATCCTTCGTGCACCGGTGCAAACTCTGGCGCTTTTACAGTCACTCCAACTTCCGCTCGCATCAATTACACCGACGGCACAAGCTCGCAAGTACAGCGTAATTCTGATGGGGGCGTCACTATTACGGACGCCAACCCAACGACTGGAACCAACACAGTAACGACAGGACCGTATAACCCCACCAAACAAGGCTATCCAGTGACGGGAACAACCTTCACTCCGCCGGGTGGAACGGGTACCGGCATAGGCTCTAGCTGTGGCTCCTCATCTTCTGTCCCCTGCGCTGTCACCGTCGATACAACCGGCTTCTCCGGAAAAGACGCAGAAATAGCCGTAGCGCAAGCAAATGCATTAGCCAAACTCGATGATCGAAGGTCAGCTTTCGACGCCTTGGCGGGGTCTGAAACCGCCGGGAATCATGGGATTTCTGGTGACGGCCTTTTTTCGCTGTCGCTACCGCACACAACTTGTCAGCCACTGACTTTTTCTTTTCTTTCTGCGTCAGTTCCGATCAATATTTGTGACGATGGCCCTGCGGGACAATTTATCGTCATCATTCGTTGGGCCCTTGGCGCTTTGTTGGCTTGGGCGGCCATGTGGTACTTGTGGCGTCGTTTCGTCACCACCGTTGGCGGCGGAGGCGCGAAGTAATGCCACTCGTAGCAATTTTTTTCACCGCGGCGTTCACAAAACTTTTTGAGTACTTTGCCGTTTTCTTGACCAAGAAAGTTGCGCTTTCTGCCGCGGCGATCACTGTTTTCATCGCCGCTCTTGCTGCGGTGTTTTTAACTTTGCGCGGGCTCATTCTCGGCATCATGTTTGTGTGGCCTCCTTCAGGCCCAATTTGGGCGCCGTTTTACATGATGCTGTCGCAGATTCTTCCCTCCAACATCGATGCAGTCATCGCGGCCGTAATCGCTGGTGACAGTGCAATATTTCTGTACAAGTGGAATCTCGAAAATGTCTTTAAGACCCCGCTCTACATCACCTAAATGCGGTCAGGCGGGGCATACCCCCGCCCGCACATGGCGCGTGCTTCCTGCGGTCGTTTAACGTGGCTGGCGTTCACCTTTTAGTCGGCAAACTCGGCAACGGTAAAACCGTTCTTGCCGTCAGTCGGGCAATCGAGTATTTGCGTTCTGGCCGGCCCGTCGCCACGAACATAGATTTGCAGCCTGACAAGGTCTTACCCGCTACCGCTCGTTATCGCTTGACTCGTCTACCAGATTTTCCAACTGGACGAGATCTTTGGAATCTTGGCTCTGGCAACCCGGACAGCACGAACGAAGAGAAGAACGGCCTTCTTATCCTCGATGAGGCTGTTTTGCTCCTCAATGCTCGCGCGTGGAATGCAAAAGGCCGTGAGGAAGTTATCGCGTGGTTGGTGATGTCACGCAAACAAGGGTGGGACTGCATCATCATCGTTCAAGCCTTGGCTGCTCTCGACAAGCAAATCCGTGAAACAGTCGGAGAACATGTTGTCAGTTGTCGTCGTCTTGATCGCGTCAAGTTGCCCGTATTGGGCGTTGGCATGCCGCGCTTTTTCCTCGGCATCGTTAAGTACGGTACCGGCCCGAACGCGCCCACTGTCGATCGTTGGTTCTCTAGTGGCCGCGATGTGTTCCCCGCGTTCCCTACGCGCCAAATTTTCAAGGAAGAAGATAGCCATGAAACACCGACTTATTCTGTTCTCGATGCTTGGACCCTCCGTGGACGCTACCTCTCGGAGTGGCAACTCGTGAAGGCGAAATTTTGGCTTTATATCGCGATGTGTTCATTCGCTGCAGCGGTTCTTTCTGGCGTGGCTGTTCGTTTCGCGTTAACCCGTCCAGTTGTCCAGATCGTCCCCATTAAAGCCGCGATCATTGGCTATGCCGTCGGTGATCGTGGCGTAGCCGTAGTACTCGAAAGCGGTGAAACGTTTTCTGCTCCGTCTTACTCGCTCGACGCCTCGGGCCTTTCTGTTGTTCACATGGGAACCAAATATGTTGAAGCTCCTAGCGTTGTTTCTCGCTCTTTGCTTGGCCGCTGAAACTCGCGCTGAGTTCGTGCGCGTCAATCTTCGCGAAGTTCCGCTAAAAACCGCGCTGCATACGCTCTACGCGGCTACGTTGGGCGAACCTGTTTCGTTGTCGCCTGCCTTGGTGACCAGCGACAAAAAAGTGACGATCGACGTTCGCCTCGACTCGAAGAATCTGCGTGAATTTGCAGACGCTTTCCTTGAGGCTCAAGGCGTCTCGTATCGGAAAAAAGGCGGTGCTATGCACTTTGATTTCGGTTCCTCCAAGCCAAACAGTGAGGAAAAGTCCCTTGACAACGAAACGAAGGAAGAGGTCCGTAAATCGTTGACCGAAATGCTGAGCTACAGCAGCGAGTGCTGGGTCTCTATGTGGTCTCCTCCTGAGTACGCCATTCAATGCCTCGATGGTGACTACTTGCGATCTGACGAGCTGCGATCACTGAAACCAAAAATTGATTTGGCGCTTCGGCAAGTTCAGCTGTCTGGCGTGGTCTACCGCAATCGAACTCCTTCAGCCTTCTACGTGAAGAAAACCAACAAGGCGTCAGAAGTCGGTAAAAACGTTGCTGCGACGTTCGCCAATGATTGAGAAGACCGCAGCTGGTAAGTGGAAGGTCGACGTGCAGCCTGGTGGTCGTGGCGGGCTTCGGCGTTACCGTCGCACATTCACCACTAAAGCGGAAGCGCTCGCTTATGAACGAGAGCTCCAGGGCGGGGCAGTTGCTGACCTAGATTTCGTCCGTCCACGTCACGATAACCGACGATTGTCCGAGCTGTTGCACATGTGGTTTACGCAGCATGCCGCTCACTTGAATTCTGGCGACGACATGAAATCGCGGATCGCCGCTGTGATCGCATCGGTTGGCGATGTACCAGCTCGACAGTTCACAGCAACTATGTTTGCAAACTACCGTACGCAACGTCTGTCAGCCGGCCTGTCACCCGCAACACTTAACAGAGAACATGCCTACATGCGGTCGATGTTTTCTGAGCTGGTGCGTAATGGGCAATGGCCTCATAACAACCCTCTCAAGCAACTGCGTCAACTCCGAGTCCAGGAACGCGAACTTTCATACTTGACCGGCGAAGACCTTACCGCTTTGCTCAATGCCACGAAAAAGAGCCGAAATCCGGACCTCGAGCTCGTTGTCAAGCTTGCACTGTCTACAGGTGCGCGTTGGAGCGAAGTTGAGAGGTTGCCCAAGTCAGGTTTTAGACCGGGGCTAGTCACATTCGCCAACACAAAGGGGCTCAAGGTGCGTTCTGTGCCGATCAGCGCCCCGCTCACTCAAGAATTGGCTCTCCAAGCGGCCAAAACGCCCTCTGGTTCTCTTTTCTTCACGCCGTGCTATTCCGCGTTTCGGGAGGCGATTGAACGCGCCCAAATCCAGCTTCCTGCCGGTCAACTCGCACACGTTCTGCGTCATACGTTTGCCAGCCACTTCATGCAACGCGGCGGAAGCATTCTTGCGCTGCAAAAGCTTCTCGGCCATTCTGATTTGAAAGTAACGATGCGCTATGCACACCTTGCACCGGCGCATCTTGAAGAAGTTCTTCGGCTGAATCCGCTCGCTGACTGAATTTGGCTGAATTTTGGTTCGATTGCCACGTGGCAATCGAGAATCTCTCGCAATTGCCACGTGGCAATCGCTGCCGGCGCATTGGCTTTGCGTTTTCGTCTTTAAGCATTGCATCGGCTCCTGCCCTGCGCTCGCTGCGCTTTTTACTGCTGAACCGGTTTGCGAGTGGGGGTGCCGCCAAAGGCGGGGGAGGGCCGCGCCCTCCACTGGGGGTCGACTCCGGCCGTAACGAGCGCAGCGAGTGAAGGGGACAGGGGGACGGCAGTCCCCGCGGAGTCCGTAACCAAGCGCGAAGCGCCTCATATACTTTCCCGTATGCACTGCGATCAATCGTTTGATTTCAATTCGCTCACTTTGGAGCAAACTCACGCGCTGGAATCTATGATTTCTCAGCTGCTTGACCATTGGCAGCTTTCGGATGGCGAGCGAAGTAGTTTGGTTGCCCTGCCGTTTTGCGTTGCACCGCTAAATAGTGATCAATGGGAGCGCGTACGACACATGCTGCGTATTCACGCGAATCTACGGACGCTTTTCCCTCGAAACCTCGATTTGGCGTACCGGTGGATCGGCACACCTAATGCCGCGTTTGGTGACAACTCGCCCATTCGAGTGATTCAAAACAGTGGACTCGATGGATTGCGCGCAGTAGTCGCGTATCTGGACGCGTTGACACATCGTTGACACTGTTCTTTTGGCGACTGATTCTCCGCCACAAAAGAAAAAGGGCTAGCCGAAGCTAACCCTTTGATTTTTATTGCTTTTCTTCTTGCTGTCGAATCTACAAATCTTCGAATTCTGGTAGGACGTGGCGGGCTCGAACCGCCGACCAACGGATTAAAAGTCCGCTGCTCTACCAACTGAGCTAACGTCCCGAAGCCTTCAATTATAGCCACAAGTCCTGCGATCCTGCAAGTCGAGGGAAAACCATCCCGAGTGAATTGCGCGCCCGCAGCAGCGACTCAACCCATGCGCCGTTTAACAAATCGCATGAGACCGCCAAGTACTGGCAGTTTTTCGTAGAGCTCTTCGGCCGCGTCCCAGTAGTCGCGATGAAAACTCACCTTGCCGTTGGCGTCCCATCGCAAGTGCGAGCCGCCGCGAATAGTCTGCACCTTTTCGGGTTGATAGCGCTTAATGCGAAATTGAAAATCCCACGCCAGAAACGCTTCATCGCCTTGCTCAATGCGCGTGCGAATCACAAAACGGGGCTCATGCAGTCCGACATACATGTGCGCAAAAATGCGCTCAATATCGGCCACGCTGCGCACTTCACTAAACGGATCTTTGAAGTACGCATCGAGAGCATAAAACTCGCGCAATTGCGGCACCGTGCCCTCGGTGATGCTTTCGAAGTAGGCAACGAGCGCGTCGAGACGAGCGGTCATAAATTCACAACCCAGTAGATTTCTTGATGAGCTTGAAATAGAGCTTGTACGGCAGCAAGCGCATAAGTTTTAACTGCCGCGTGAACGCGCGTGGAAAATCTATTTCGAACGCGCCCCCCTCGTAGCCCTTAATCATCTCCGCCGCCGCCTCTTCTGGCTCAATGAGATGTGGCATCTTGAAATCGTTTTGCGCCGTCAACGGCGTTTTGACGAACCCTGGCGTAACGACTGACACGCCGATGCCCCGTTCACTCAAATCTAAATAGAGCGTCTCAGCGAAATTTATCATCGCCGCTTTTGACGGCCCGTACACCAACGCTTTGGGCAATCCGCGATAACCGGCAACCGAGGAGACGATGCTGACGTGGCCGCGGCCTTGCCGCAAAAAATGTTGCGACAGTAACGCACTGGCGTTCATCGCGCCGTACACATTGGTCTGCATCATGTCGCGAATCGCTGCGTCGTCGAGCTCCCACGCGCGCACCGCGCGATACGTACCCGCCATGATGACGCCCAGATCAAGTCCACCCCACGTCGAATCGATTTGTTCGATCGCGCCCTGCATTGAAGCATTGTCAGCAATATCAAGCGGCAGTTGCAGGGCGTTCGGCTGCGCGCCAAAGGCCGCGGCCAATACTTCTGCGCGCCGCGCCGAAACCGCGACACGCGCGCCCTTAGCTAGAAGCGCGTCGGCCAGCGCCTTACCAATTCCGGACGACGCTCCAATGACCCACACACGCTGGTTCGACCAATCGCGAATCGGCGGGTTGAGTGAACTCATTGTTTGTAAAACGTGATGAGCACTTCGCCGAAGTGAATGCCGAATTTAGAAAACTTCGCTCGGTTCATCATCACTTTGTCGTCCAACTGCCACATCCAATCGTCGAAATCAACGTTGTACACCGAGCCATCAACCGGCAGCGCCAACACGTATTTCCAATTCAGCGCGTTGCCTGAAGCCTCACCTTGCGCTTCGCCGACCACGTCCGCTGCGGTACCGACGTAACGGTCGCCGTTCTTGCGAATCGTCCAAACACGCTTTTCCTTTTTGCCGTCTGAATAGGTGAAGTCTTCATCGAGCGTGCCGACGTCACCCACCCACGTTCCTTTCATGTCGACCACCATGCGACGAATCACTTTCCCCGAACGATCCTGCACAATGCCATGCGCGATTACGCGTCCGTTGAAATATTGTTTGAGGTCAAGCGCGGGCTTTTCTTGTGCGTAAGTGCTGACTGGAACAGAACCGCAGCCCGCAAGTGCCACAACGAGAAGTATTGAACAAAGGAAAACGAAGAGACGTTTCATGGTGATGTAGCTTTCAGCAGAAATTTAGAGGCAAAGTTAAATGCGATGACGAAGGCGTAATAACAAAATAAGCGCTAATAATTTCAAAGCGCAAGGAATCAGTGCGTAGGCCATCGTCAGCGCGCTGACATTCGACGTCGGGTCGGCAGCACGATATCCGAACGCGCCGACCAGCGGTAACGCCAGCCCCGCCGCGAGCGCAAGATTGGCCTTGGTCACGAGCGCCCACAGGCCGAAATAACTGCCAGCGCCGTGCTGAAGCGTTTGTTTTTGGTTCGCGTCAATCGTGTCGGCCAAGATCGAGGGCGGCAGCGCGAGGTCAGCCCCGAGCGCAATGCCACTGGCAATACACACGAGCAAAAATGGGATGCGATCACCCGCACCAAACGTCGCCGCTGAACAGAACGCAACTATCGCGGTGAGCATGCCAATGGCCCAAGCGTTTTGCTTGCCGTAACGACGCGCGAGCGCCGTCCAAACTGGCATCGCGAGCGCGCCTGCAAGAAAGTACCCGACAAGTAAAATCGGTTCCCAATCGCGCGCCTGAAGTACGTCGTCTACAAAAAAGAGCAGCAAAGTAGCAGGAATCGCCGACGCGATGCCATTGATTGCAAACACGGCAAGAAGCCACACGAAACGACGGTCGCGTAGTACCGCGAAGAGCGGCCCACTGGACACCGCAGCAACCTTCTCGTCACGCAGCGGACGCAAGCACACCATTGCACCCACTAGCGCCACCACGAATACCCAAGCGAAGCGCGACAAGCCGTCGGCATTGCTCGTCGCAAGCGCAGAAGGCAGCGCCGCCGCCAGAAGCACGCCACCCAAACCCACGGCCTCGCGCGTAGCGGTCACTGTGGTTCGCGCCGCAGGCGTTCCAGGTAATTCAGCGCCCCAAGCCCCGTAAGCAATCGTTGCAAGACTAAAGCCAAAGTAGACCAGCAACAGCGAGCCGGTCAGCCACAGCCACAGCGCGACGGGCGCAGCGGCAGGATTCAACAACGCGAGCATGCCGAGCAACAAAGCGACAGAGGCAATCAAACAGGCCTTAAATCTTGACCGCATGTGATCCGCCCAGCGTCCGAGCCACGGATCAATCAAGGCGTCCAGCGAGCGCAACGCGAGCAGCAGGCCACCCAGCAATCCAAGCGACAAACCAAACTCAGCGTAGAGTTTCGGGACATGCACATAAATCGGCAACGCAGCCATCGCCAACGGCGCTGCAAACAGGCTGTAGCGCAGAAGCTCTGAGCGAGTGACGTCCTTAGCTGCGCGCGTTTCGATCATTCTGGCTTGCCAAGTAAGCGATCCCGCATGCGTGGTTGCGACGATTTTTCGCTGAGCCAAATACCAAAAAAAGCATCCGTAAACGCCGGGTCGGCGATCTCGCCACGGTAGGTGCCGTTGTAGAAAAATTTAGCGCTTCGGGCAACCGTCACGACGCCCGTCAAACGGTCGCCCTCTTTCACGTCGGCAAACACGCGCTGCATTTCGGAAATCCATTTGCCGTAAACACCGTCGTGACCTACGCCCTGTCCACGCATTTCATCCACGCTTCGCTCGGCAAGTTGTTTCGCTGAGAAATTGCGTAGGTAGTGCAAATCAAGTACATGCGGCTTGCTTCGATCAAACGGCGCGCCGTGCGGCGCCCACAGGTAGGCGTTGTAAATCTGGAAACCAAAGATGCGTAGCAGTCCACCGCCCAAAGCCTTGAGTGGTGGCGCTTCTGCGAGCGCAGCCTTCGGTAGCGGCGGTGCGGTTACGCCCGACCCGTCGTTCGAATTTTGTGCGTGGGTTAATGCAAATGGCAGCGAAAGTACCAACGCGATGCAACGGCGTCGGTGCGCGAAGGCGGTATTAGTCATGAGCTTGATGAGTGAGTGTGTACTGAGCCACGTTAGTGCTTCCCGCCTCGAACCCGGCGATGCAATACGCCATGTAAAAGCGCCATAGCTTGACAAATTGAGTGGAGAAACCTTGTTCGGAAATCGTCTCGTGAGCCGCATCAAAGGTGTGCAGCCAGCGGCGTAGCGTCTCTGCGTAATCCTGGCCAAATTCAAATTTGACTGGAACCGATAGTTTCGCTTGCGCTGCACCGGCGAAGAAGCGTTCGGGCGACGGCAACATGCCGCCGGGGAAAATGTATTGCTGAATGAAATCGCTTGTCGATGCGTATTGCTCGAAACGCGATTCATCAATGGTGATGACCTGAACACAGGCACGCGCGCCGGGCTTGAGCGCGCTCTGTACGGCTTTGAAAAAACTGGCCCAATATTTCTGTCCCACGGCTTCAAACATTTCGATAGAGGCGACGCCATCAAATTGCGTGCCTAGTCGCTTCCCAACGTCTCGATAATCACAAAGCTCCAATCGCACCAACGATTGCAACCCCGCACGCTCAATGCGCTCGCGAGCGTATTCGAGTTGCGACCGAGACAGTGTGATGCCCGTGACGCGCACGCCACGCGTCTTGGCCGCATGCTCGGCAAAGCCGCCCCAGCCACAGCCAATTTCAAGAATATGGCCGCCTGCGGGTGGGTTAATTTCGTTGAGAATGCGTTCGTACTTGGCGTTTTGGGCAATGTCTAGCGCCACATCACGATCCCGCTCAAATAATGCAGACGAATAGGTCATGGTTGAATCAAGCCACACGCGATAAAACGCGTTGCCTAGATCGTAATGCGCCTCAATATTCTTCTTGGCTTGCTTGCGGCTGTTGGCGCGCAGAATATGGCGCAATCGGAACAACCAACCCTTCCAGCCGCGTCCGTAAAACGCGGGCATCAATTCGTTTTGATTGCGCGCCAAGAGCGTGAGCAACGCGGGTAAATCCGGTGTGTCCCACAAGCCGTTGAAATAGCCTTCACCGAAAGCCACGTCCCCGCCCGTCAACACTTGTGCGCAAATAGCCAGGTCGCGAATGTCGAGATGCGCGTGAATGCCTTGCCCGTCGCGCCCAAAATCATGTTGTGACCGATCCGGCAACGTGACCGTCAGGCGACCGTGGCGCAGGTTGGGCAGTAGTTTGAAAAGTACGCGCGCGGCCATCGGCAACGATGCGGATACGCTTGAAGCGTTAGTTGCGTAGTTGTGCGTGATGCTCATGAACGTGAAATGCCTGTCATGTGGGATCGAAGTTTTCCGAGGAAGGGAACGCGCTTGACGAAGAGTCTGAGCGCATGCCAGTGAATACGTGCGACCACCGCGAGCGATTGCAACGGGAAGCGCAGGGCGGCTCGTTGCAGGTTGGCGCGCGTCAGTGGTTGCGCTACACCTGAAATGTGGGTGTGCAACAGCGTGCGTGCGTTGTCGTCATCCGACACGCCCGTGTAGCCCTCGTCCGCATAGTCGATGCGTGCAAGCCAGTTGTCTGAGCTAAAGTGAAAGCGGAAGCGATAACCGCCTTTCACTTCGTTAAACGGTGAAACATGCAGTTGCTTGGTCGCCGTCAACCACTGGCCAGATTGAATCGCTACGCTGCTTTCGTTCGTCAACAAATAGCGATGCGATTGACCGAAGGTGTTGTTCACTTCAACCAACACCGCGAATACGTCGCCGTTGCCGTGCGAACATACCCAAAAGCTCACAGGGTTGAATACGTAGCCGAACATGCGTGGAAAGGTGTGTAGCGAGACGTTAGGCTGCTCAGCCTCGGCAATCACAGACTCTTTGCGTAATAGTTGGGTGATCCACAAAAGTAGCGAGCTGCCATCGCGCGCGCCGTGATCACGCTCTCGAAAGGAAATTATTCCTCGCCGATTTACCGCCAAGTGTTGGCTTACTTCTGCAAGTTCATTCAGCGGGATGCGTAGGCAAAACAAAGGGTAGGTGAAACGATGGGAGGCGGGTCGAAAGCGCTCATGCGCCACGCTGCCGACGATGATGGCCGCTGTGGTCACTTTGCTGCGATCCTTACGCTGCCGCGCGACACACCGGTAGCGTTCACGGCGTTAATGCCACGCACCACATTCAACGCGCTGAGCAACCCATCTTCGTGAAAGCCATTTGCAAGCCATGCGCCGGCAAACCACGTTTGGTTCTGCCCTTGAATCGCTTCGATTTCACGCTGTGCCGCAATCGCGGCGCGATTCAAAAGCGGATGCGCGTACTCGAACTCGGCAAGCACAGTCGAAGCTGTGGGGGCTTTGGGCGGATTGAGCGTTTCGAAAAGTGGAGTCGTGAACGGTAATGGTTGAAGTTGATTCATCCAATAGGTGAGCGCGACAGGTCGAACGTTGTCGGCATCGTTCACTTGCAAATAATTCCATGCAGACCATGCGGCACGGCGCTTGGGCATGAGCGTCGCATCCGTGTGCAATACGCACTGATTGGGTTGGTAGCGAATAGCGGACAGCGCACTTATTTCTGGATGCGTCGGCTTAGCGAGCAAGCGCAACGCCTGGTCGCTGTGGCACGCGAGAACGACCGTATCAAAGCGCTCGCGGCCCATTGCACTGAGAACCTCAACGCCCGCATCGGAACGCTCAACGCACTCCACCGGAGCAGAAATCCGCGCGTCTTTGAGCTGCGAAACAATGCGATTCACGTAGCTTTTCGCGCCGCCCCGCACGGTCATCCACTGTGGGCGATTGGTCACAGCCAACAGGCCATGGTTGTGGCAAAAACGCAGCAGCATCGGCAGCTCGAAATCGAGCACGTCACCGCGCGGGCTCGACCAAATAGAGCCCACCATCGGCCACAAATACCAGTCGAATAGCGCGGGTGAAAATTTGTGCGTCGCTAAAAATTCACGCAACGAAATCGTGGGCGTGGAATCAGCCACAGCCATCGCCGTGGCGATGCGATTGAAGCGAATAATGTCTGCGAGAAAGCGCAGGAACTTCGGCTTTAGCGCGTTGGTGGGCTGCGCAAATAGAGAGAGAAAGTTGGTGCCCGACCATTCGACGTTGTCTTTTTCTGCACGAACCGCGAACGACATATCGCTGGGCGCGAGATCAATGTCTAGCTCGGCGAACAACCTTAAAAGATTAGGATAAGTGCGGTCGTTGCAGACGAGAAATCCGGTATCGACGGGTGCGGTAAGGCCGTCGAGGGTAACGTCGACCGTGTGCGTGTGTCCGCCAAAATAATCAGCGGCTTCAAACAGCGTAACCGCGTGTCCGTCGCGCTCAAGGTAGTGAGCAGCGCCGAGACCTGCAATGCCTGCGCCGATGACGGCGATACGCATATGTGCTCCGAGACGTACGAGTGACGTGAACTAACGCAATGTACGTGTTGGCGGCGCGTTTGGTTTTTTGTGCGCCGACCGATGCTCCCTGAAACTGTGCTGTGCGGTGTATCGCTATCGCCTATGAGGCAGGCAGTCTGCCTCGCCCATAGATTTCGGCGTAGGCCGAATGATTGTGAATCGATTCAAAATTTTCGCTGGCAACCATAAAGTCACCCACGTTCGCTTCGTTTTGGCACGCCAGTGCGATGTCACGTACCAAATCCTCAACGAATTTTGGATTGTCGTAGGCCCGCTCCGTCACGAACTTTTCGTCAGCGCGCTTGAGCACGCCATAAACCTCGGATGACGCTTCGCGCTCCGCGATATCGATCAATGCGTCGATTGACAGCGCGGGTGAGGCTTCTGCGCGAATGGTGATGTGAGAGCGTTGATTGTGCGCACCATAGTCAGAAATTTTCTTCGAGCAGGGGCACAAACTAGTGACCGGGGCAACGACTTGAATGGTGAGCGTTGTGCCGCGCGCAATGGTGGTCTCGGCGATCAGTTTCACATCGCAATCAATCAAGCTTTCCACGCCGGAAACCGGCGCAGCCTTGCGGCGAAAATACGGGAACGCCATTTCTAGGTACGCTGTGTCCGCCTCAAGTCGCTCGCGCATCGTTGATTCCATCTGCAGAAAGCTCCGCGAGCCCAACGGCGCGCGTTGCTCATCAAGCAACTGAATGAACCGGGACATATGGGTGCCCTTAACGTGCTCTGGCAAACCGACATACATAGCGAAGGTCGCTACCGTTCCCTGAGTAGCGCCATTGCCCGTCACAATCTGCATCGGATAGCGCAATGCCTTCACGCCCACGCGCTGAATCGGCAAATGCCGCGCATCGGGCGACGACTGTGTGTCGTCTAGAGTTTGGGGGGATACGGATGCTGCGGGGTGCAGTGCACGGTCAAACGCGTTCATGGATCAATTTTAGGGCTTGCAGATTACCGCTCGCGCGATTGCGCTAGCAGCGCCTCAATCTTTTGGGTGAGTTTGGCACTTTGGGGCTCCACCGCACTTTCAAAGCTCTCGACGCGCTTTCCGCTTCGATCAATCAGATATTTGTGGAAATTCCAGCGTGGCGCTGCACCGCTAGCCGCCGCTAAACCGGCAAACACGGGATCTTTGGTGAGGGGATTCGCTTCAATTTTGCCGAAAACCGGGAAAGTTACGCCGTAATTAGCTTGGCAAAACTCAGCGATCTTCTTGTTGCCACCTGGTTCTTGTCCACCAAATGTGTTGGACGGAAAGCCCAGCACGACCAATCCTTTCGCGGCATATTTTTTGTGCAACGCTTGCAGACCTTCATATTGCCCGGTGTATCCGCATTCACTCGCCGTGTTGACTATCAGCACGACGCGCCCAGCGTACTGACAAAGCGATTGCGGCTTGCCTCCAGTAAGTAATTCCACAGGGTGGTTAAGCACTGCTGGGCACACGTCAGCGGCACTTGCGCTAGCAGAACCGATAAGAGCAAATGCGGAAGCAAGCGCTAGGCGGTGAATTAGAAAAGCCTTCATGTCCTAGACAATACCACGGCCATGACCTAGACTGCATGTTAGTTTCCCCGTACCCACCGCACACAGCTTTATCCGACCACGCCATGAATGACACCGACGAAGCCATCAACCCAGCGCGCAGCGCCACGCATTTTTCGATCAGTGCGGTTGAGCGCGATACAGGGTTGTCGAAGGACGTGCTTCGCGTGTGGGAACGTCGTTATGGCTTTCCGACACCTGATCGCGACGAGAACGACGAGCGGCAGTACCCATTGCCACAGGTGGAGCGACTGCGCGCGATCAAGCGCTTGATCGACGGCGGGCACCGGCCGGGCAAACTTTTGAGCCTGAACGAGGCTGAAGTTGCCGCACTTTCAGCTCAGCAAGCCCGTCCGCGTCGCGATGGCGCAGAAGGCGAGGAGACGGTTCAACAACAAGCGCTCACGGCGTTGCGTGACGGACACCTTGTCCGCTTGCGCAGCTTGCTTAGCCAAAGCTTGTTGCGGCACGGACTGCAAACGTTCGTGACCGACACGGTCGCACCTTTGAATCGCGCAGTCGCCGAGGCCTGCACCCGTGGCACCCTGTCCGTCTTCCTAGAGCGCGCCTACGTCGAGCAAATCACTCAGGTGTTGCGCGGCGTACTGCTCAGTGTGCCGTCGCTCCATGAGGCGCCACGTATGCTGTTAGCGACGCTTCCGAGTGAAACGAATGCGTTGGGCCTGCTAATGGTGGAGGCGCTGCTGTTGCCGGAGGGCGTTACTTGCGTGTCGCTCGGCACTCAGGTGCCGATCCCTGAAATTGCGGCAGCCGTTGCAGCGTTTGACGCGGACATTGTGGTGCTTCCGTTTTCGGCGTCATTTAGCGCCAAGCAGGCGGTGGCGAGCCTGGAAACATTACGTGGACTCCTGCCCGGCACCGTGCCGCTGTGGGCGGGAGGCGAACTCATACGGCGTATTCGGCGCGATATTCCGGGCGTGACGCCCACCGGCGCGCTGGCCGACAAACTTGCGGCGCTGCGCCAGTGGCGCGCCGACCACACTCCTCGTAATCAACCGTAGTCAGCCATTGTTTTGAGCTTTAAAGGCAATAAGACGTCGCTGCCGTCAAAGCATTGCGTGGCGTGCGGACGCGTGATGGTGTGGCGCAAATCGTGGGCGAAGAACTGGGACGACGTGAAATATTGCTCAGATCGATGTCGCACCACCAAGGCGCAAACGCGCTCACAGGCAAGCGCTTCGGAGCGAACCAAGTGACAGCATGCAGACAATTGGTCGTCGTTCTTGGCGACCAGCTAAACCACGATTCGGCGGCGTTTGACGATTTCGATCCGGCGCTTGATCGCGTGGTGATGATTGAGGCGCGAGACGAGTCGACGCATGTGTGGTCGCACAAAGCGCGCACCGCGTTGTTTCTTTCAGCGATGCGCCATTTTGCGGCCGAGCTCGTGACAAGAGGCATCGCGGTGGAGTACCGACGATTGGGCCAACACGATGATGCTTCGCTGCAAGCGGGTTGGCTTGCGGTAATCGCCGCTTGCACGCCAGCCTGCGTCGTATGTGTTGAGCCCGGCGATATGCGGGTGTGGCGAGCGCTCAACGAAACGACAACGCAAGCTGGCGTGCCGCTGGATATTCGGGAGGACCGGCATTTCATGTGCTCGCGCGAGGCATTTGCAGCGTGGGCGGGTGAGAGCAAAAGTCTGCGTATGGAGTTTTTCTATCGCAAGATGCGGCGAGAGCATCGCGTGTTGATGCAGCCTGATAGTGTGAACGAACCGCTGGGTGGTCAGTGGAATTTTGATGGCGACAATCGGAAGACTTTTGGCCGCAAGGGGCCGGGATTTTTGCCGGAGATTCCCCGCTTTGAGCCCGATGCGATTACGCGCGATGTGCTGGCGCTCGTGGCGCGTGAATTCGCGGATCATCCCGGTTCGTTGGCACATTTCAATTGGCCCGTGACGCGCAAGGAAGCGCTGGCTGCGTTGCAAAGTTTTATCGAGCATCGCTTGGACGCGTTTGGGCCGTATCAAGACGCGATGTGGACGGACATGCCGTTTGGCTGGCACTCGCTGTTGTCAACGTCGCTGAATCTGAAGCTACTGAATCCGCGCGAAGTGGTCAACGCAGCTGAAGCTGCCTTACAAAAGCGCGCGTTGGATTTGGCCAGCGTCGAAGGGTTTATTCGACAAATTTTGGGCTGGCGCGAATTCGTTCGTGGCGTGTATTTTCTCGATATGCCGGCGCTCAAAACTGGCAATCACTTTAAGCACATTAACGCGTTGCCCGCGTGGTATTGGACGGGCAACACACAGATGAATTGCCTGCGTGAATGCATTGGCCAAACGCTGGAGCACGGCTACGCGCATCACATTCAACGGCTGATGATTACCGGCATGTTTGGAGTAATTGCAGAGATTACGCCGCAGTCGTTGTGCGACTGGTATCTCGGCGTGTATGTTGATGCCGTTGAATGGGTGGAATTGCCCAACACTGCGGGCATGGCGCTCTTTGCCAACGGTGGGCGCTTCACGAGCAAGCCCTACATTGCAAGCGGGGCATATGTGAAGCGCATGAGCAATTATTGCGACGGTTGTCGCTATCAACCCGAGGTCAAAGTAGGGGCAAATGCATGCCCGATGACAACGCTGTACTGGCATTTTTTGGACAAACACGAACGCAGTTTCGCGGCCAATCCTCGCACAGCACTGATGGTGAAAAACTTGGCACGGCAAAGCCCGGACGAGCGTGCGGCGATTCGCGCGGAGGGCGCTCGGATGCTGTCTGATCTCGATGCGTTGTAGGTGCTTGACACCTCACGTGACGTAGGGCCTTTTACGGCGTGCAGCGGCATCGTCATATTGGAGAAACCAACAGCGTTGCAGTCTGCGTATGCAGATAACATTGCTTCTTGTTCGCTTCACGCGCTTCGGGACTAAGTTTTTGCGGCGTCTCGCATTTCGATCACAAGGCTCATCATGCTCTACGCTGAATTATTCAAAGATCTCGAAACCGTTCGCTGGAGCATGGCGACGGATGTGCCGTGGGATTCATTTGACGCAAGCAAACTCTCCGAGGAGCAGGCGCAAACCATTCGCTTAAACGCCATCACCGAGTGGTCGGCGCTGCCGGCCACCGAAATGTTTTTGCGTGACAACCGCAACGACAGCGATTTTTCCGCCTTCATGTCAATCTGGTTTTACGAAGAGCAGAAGCATTCACTCGTGCTGATGGAATATCTCAAGCGCTTCCGGCCCGATCTGGTGCCAACGGAAGCGGAGCTGCACAACGTACGTTTTGAGTTTGACCCAGCGCCGCCGCTAGAAACGCTCATGATGCATTTCTGCGGTGAAATTCGACTCAATCATTGGTATCGCTGCGCGGGCGAATGGCACACCGAGCCGTTGATTAAACACATCTACGGGTTGATCGCCAAAGACGAAGCTCGTCACGCCGGTGCCTATTTGAAATACCTGAAGCAGGCCATTTCGCGTGCGGCGGTGGATAAGGTCAACGAGGTCAAAGCGGGCTTTGCGAAACTGGGATTCTTGATGGCGGCCAGCGGTCGCGCGGGCAAACCTTTGCACCCAACCAACCTTCACGTGAACCAGGCGATGTTCCCAAACGACACGGTACAAAGCAAACTGCCTGACCCCGAATGGCTCGAGCGTTGGCTCGACACGCAAATCAACTTCGACAAAGAATGGGAAGGCAAAGTCGTGAAAATGATTCTGCACAACCTGTCGAGTTTGTTTGGCAAGAGCTTCGAAAGCCTCAGCGACTTGAACAAATACCGCAAGTCGTTGCTGGTCGGGTAGGCCCCGCTGCGCTTTGCCGCGTGCGCCATTTGCACGTCATGTTCGCTTATATGGCTTTTTAGCGCTAACGACTGCCAGGCGGTCGTTTAACGGCAATATTATGTATAGTCGACTGTTAATTATTTGCTCAGCAAACGACCGCCTGGCGGTCGCTTAAGCCGAAAAGCTGTAAATCGCAATTCGAGTCAAGTCGGACCTTGGGCGATGCATTCGCACAATGAACGATAATTCACGCCGAAGTCGGCTGGGCAGTCGCCGGTCACGCAAGTGACGGGAGGAAGGTCCGGGCTCCGAAGAGCAGGGTAACGGCTAACGGCCGTCCGCCGTGAGGCGAGGACTAGGGCCACAGAGACGAGCGTATTTAGTTACGGTGAAACGCGGCAACCTCTACCCGGAGCAATATCAAATAGGTATGCGCAGTGAGCGAGTAATCGCTCGCCCAAGGCGGCTCGTTGGAGCATGCGGGTAGGTAGCTTGAGGCGTGCGGCAACGTACGTCCTAGAGGAATGACCGCCACGCGCGAGGGGCAACCCAAGCGCGAACAGAACCCGGCCTACAGGCCGACTTCACTCTTATCTAGCTTAAGCGCGTTCACGGAGCCGCTTGCGCTGCGGCAAGCGAGCCGCAGCGACGAGAACGGCAGGCAGCTAGGTCGGTTTGCCCGCGTATTGCGCGACCAATGCCATAAGTTCGTCGTCCTGATATGGCTTACCGACGTACTCATTCACGCCCAACTCGCGCGCGTGGTTGCGATGTTTTTCCGCCGTGCGCGAAGTGATCATGATGATCGGAATGTGGCTCTGACGGTTGTCAGCTTTGATCGTTTTCGCGAATTCAAAGCCGTCCATGCGCGGCATTTCAATGTCGAGCAATATCACGTCGGGGTTGTTGTCTGCCAGCACTTGCAACGCATCGAGTCCGTCTTTCGCGGTTAACGCGCGGTAACCCTCACGCTCTAAGAGGCGCGTGGTGATTTTGCGGACCGTGAGCGAATCATCTACCACCAGCACTAGCGGCTTATGAGGCGCAGGTGCAACCACGGGACGAAGCATCGGCAGCACCACGGCCACCGGCGGTTGAACGCTCCCCACATTCGAAGGTGTAACCGGCACTTCAATTTCTGGTCGCTCGAACGCGAATACGTTGCTAGCGGCCTCATCGACAGCCGCTTCAATTGGCGGAAAGCTGGCTGCTTCAACCGACGCAACGGTAGCCGCAGGCGCAGTGTCGACCGTATCGGTTGCGACGGCGGAGGCTGCGGCCGTGACCGTCGAAACGGGATCTGTGGGCGCGACCACCTCGGTGGCGGCAGATGATGCGGCCAGCACACGGCGTGCGGCGTCAGCCTCTTGCGTGATGATGAGGTTAATTGGGTTCAGCAGAAGGGTGATGGCGCCGTTGGCCAGCACCGTGAGCCCCGCCAGGCCCGGTACGCGCGCCAACTGCGGGCCATAGGGTTTAGCCACGACCTCTTGGTTGCTGATGATGCGATCCACTTCAACGGCCGCCATCGCATCGCCCGCCCGCAAGATCATCACGGGGGACGTGCGCTCGACCGACACATCAAAAGGAACGCGCGCTAAGCTGCCGAGAGCGCGATAGGGAAGCGCCTTGCCGCCGTGCAGGAAGGTGCCGGACTCCGTCGCAGCGATCCGCTCTTTTTTCGGAATTTGGCGTACCTGATCGACAATGGACGAAGGGATGCCGAACGTGGACTTTCCGACGCTCACTAGCAGCACTTGCGTCACCGCAAGCGTGAGCGGTACCGACAAGGTGAACGTGGTTCCCTTGCCTTGTTCCGTATTGACTTCGACCCGACCACCCAAGGACGTAACTTCGTTGCGAACAACGTCCATCCCCACGCCCCGGCCTGCAACCGCCGTAATCTGATCGGCCGTCGAGAATCCCGATTGGAAAATGAACTCCAGCAGCTGCCCGTCGGTTACGTTTTCCGTGGACTCGATGAGTCCTTGCGCCACGGCACGCTCACGTACTTTATCAAGCGGGATCCCACCGCCGTCATCGGTCAACGATATCGCAACTTCGTTGCCCTGCTGCCGCACTGTCAGCGTCAACTCGCCCGTGTCCGACTTGCTGTGCGCCTGACGAATGCTCTCGGCTTCGATGCCGTGCGCGAGCGCGTTGCGGACCAAGTGCTCAAGCACTGGGGCGAGGCGCTCCAGGACACTCCTATCAACTTCTATCCGTCCACCGCGAATATCCAAGTTCGCGCGCTTCTTCAACTCTTTAGCCGTCTGACGGAGCACCCGATAAAGACGATCAGAAACGTTCGAGAACGGCACAGTACGCAACGTTTGCAAACGCAGCTGCACCGAACGCGACAGTCGAGTTTGGGTAGAAAGCGCGTTATCGGCGTCGGCAAGATTTTTAAGCAAACTCTGCTGCACGGTGGCGACGTCGTTCACGCCCTCAGCCAAGCCGCGGGTCAATTCCTGAAAACGTGTGTAGCGATCAAATTCAAGAGGGTCAAATTGCGACTCTTGATCGAGTCGCGATTGAATCTGTGATTCGCCTTGAATCTCAATTTCCCGCAACTGCCCACGAAGCCGAACCACAGAAGAAGTTAGGTCGAGTAGACCTGCCTTGAGGTTGCGCATCTCAGCTTCGATCCGCGACCGATGTATCGAGATTTCACCTGCCTCATCGGAGAGCTGCTCGACGGCGTCGCTTCGAACGCGCAAGAACCCGGCTTGTGCCGCATCGTTAGTCGATGGTGCCACAGCGGCGTTGGTGCTCGCGCGAACAGCCAACTGCTTGGCCATTTCGGTCAAGCTCTGTACCGGCGTCTGAGCGGGCAATGCGGTAGCGCCGGTGAGGTCGGCTTGTTCTGATGCCGAAATCGCCGCGGACCTCACGGCTACCGGAGCGCCCAAGTCCGCCGACGGATCTGTTTCAAGCGTGATCGCATCGCTCGCCAAAACGGGCGCGAAACGCGGCAACACCGAATCTGCCTCACCCCGTGTCAACCGGTCAAGCAAATACGCGATATCGTCCAAGTACTCATCAAAATTATCGAACGATGCCGAAGAGACCGAACCCAAAGCATCAATAAGATGACTCTCGAACAGGTGAGCCAATTCGCCCAACCGCATAGCACCTGCCATGCGTGCGCTGCCTTTGAGCGTATGCAGCGTGCGCTTGAGGCCCTCTGCGTGCAAATCGCCATGCGGATCTTTGCGCCACGCCGCCACAGCTTCACTCGCGCGGGGATACAACTCTTGCGCTTCTTCAAGGAAAATAGCTAGCACCTGAGGATCAAGGTCGTCGCGAACCTCGGCAAGCGGATCTTCAGACGGCCGCAACAGGGCGCGCGACGGCAAAGGTGGCTCCGCGACTAACCCAGGAACGGCGGCACCAATGCTTGAACTGCCGGTTGCAATTAACGCGCTTACGCCGATAGCCACAGGCGCGGCGAGGGAGACGGCGATGGCACTCGCCTCAGTCTGTGCCTTGGCGCTTGCGCCAACGTTAGGCATTTCGTCACGCGAATTGTCGGGTTTGCTGTGCTCATCAGCAACGATCGGCAACAACTGATCAACGGCAGGGGTATCTGCAGACGCTTGCGGTGCTAGGGCTTCCGGGGAAGCTACCAGTCCGGCGCTTTCGAACATCTTATCTGTCGCAGGTGCGGCGGATAGCAACGCTGCATCGACGTCGATGAGATCAACAGCGGCTGGCGTCTCAAATTCGACCGGCCTCAACGGTGGGAGTTCGGCGCGGCCAGTGGAGTCGCCGACGACCTGAATTGCCGTCGGCTCAGAAACATCGCTTTCCCATGCGCGCTCCTCGGCGCTCGTCTGTTCCAAAATCTCGAGTTCTACGCCGCGCGCATCGTTTCCTGTTTCCGCGATAAGCGTTTGAAGTAGCTGTTGCGCGTGCAAAAACTCCGCCTGCTCCTCGCCCGAAAGCGCTGAGCGCGCCTGAAGGCGCAACGTCAAGGTGCGTAGGCTTTGAACGGCCGCTGAAATCGCCGCAAACGCCGACGGTGCAGCCCCCGCGCGACGAACAGCCATCAACGAGGCTTCGAGCAAGCCGGCGAAATCACCTATTTCAAGGAATCCTGCAGTCCGGTGAATGCCGCAAAGCGTATGACTTGCGCGAACCATTGCATCGCTCGGAAGCAATGACGGATCGAACTGCATTAGCGCTTGTTCGTACTCCAACGTCTGAAGGTGAACGCGACTCTCGTCAGTCAGGATCGAAAACAACGCCTTCGACACAGCAACGCCCAAGACATGGATATCATCGTCTTGTGTATCTAACTCGCCAATGAAATCTCGCATAGAGACTTCATTGACCTCAATGCCCTCCAACGGTGTCTCTACAGCCCGTCCGTACGACGTTGCCGGCGCTACCGGCGCCTGTGGCAATGCAGGCAGGACGGGGCTATCACGACCGAAGGAGACCGTGGCATCAAGCGAAAGCGTCGACGCTCCAAGCGCTTCTCGGTCACACGCCTTGATCAAATCGTCAAAAGTAGAAACACGAACAGCGACATCGTGGTGGTCACGCAGTGAGGCTACCCATTGGTCGAACTGTGTCGCTGCAGCGCCGATCAAAACGGTTTCTGCTTCAACTAGCGGCCGTTCGGCTTCAATCGCACGATTGAGGACGTTCTCAATACGCCAAGCGGCCTCAGCGAGATCGGTCAGGCCAACCATCCGCCCGCTACCTTTTAACGTGTGGAATGAGCGGCGCGTATCCACCAGCAGATCGCGGCGGTTGCGGTTACGCTCTAGCTCAACAAAATTTGCACGAACGGACGCAACAACTTCAGTGGCTTCTTCAACAAAAATTTCAAGAAGCGCTAAGTCGCGCTCCTCTTGCTTTGAACCCATCATACGAGAGGTTTCAACAGAGGTTGGTGGCGCTTGAGCCGAGACGCCCGCAACGACTGCGAGCGCGGCGCTGAGTTCGTCAGTAGCCGTGTTATTAGCGTCAAGTAGTCTTAGCGCCGCCGTGGATGCGGCCGATAAACCAACGTCGGAAAGTAGCTCAGCGTCTTGACGAACGCCTTGGAGAGTATCGCGCAATGCGTCGCGCAGGTCGCTGACATCATTAGGGCGCTCATCGATTGCGCGTGCCATTGGGCGCAATTTTCGCTGGTGTTCCGCCAATGAGGACTCGACACTGTCGTCCATCTGAGCTGGAATGTCGGTCTCACCCAAAAAGCGTCGCTTAAGGCCAGCAAGAACGTCGTCAGCGTCCCGCTCGCGTCGTTCGCGAACATCCACGTAAAAACTCAAACCGGCAAGCACATCAGCTAGCGCGTCTATGTCTTGTGTGCTCAGCGCCGTATCTGATTGAACGGCGTCGATCAATCGCGATGAGGTTTTAGTCATCAGCTCGTTGGCGTCATCCCACCCAAGCATTCTCATTGCGCCAGAAACTTGGCCTAGTAGGGCGGGAACCGGTTTCAACTCATCGGTAGCAGAGCGATCGCGAAATACGGCGTCAAGGGCTTGCTCGACGAGGCGCATGTTGGCTCGAATTTCACGCGAAACTTGCGATACTGTTTGCTTCTCTTGCGCCAATCTCGTGAGTGAATCGCTTTCGTTCTCGGCGCGTAACTCGAATGGCACGGGAACGTTGGTAGTGGCGTACGAGAGGCGCTGCATCGCGCGTTCGACTTGGCTTCTAAATGTCCGCGGTAAAGCGGCGATATGCTCCAGTGCCGTTTGGGTGAGGATGAGGCATCCCGCGAACTCCATCGACAACTCGTCGGAGATCGTGGCACCCTCTCTTAGACTGGCAGAAGCAGTCGCTATCCCGCGCCCTAATGTGCCGAATTCGGCGATCATCAGAGCATCGCACGCGGCTGGCAGCTCAGCGGCGGCATCGCGCAGCTTTGAATAAGAATTGCTTCGTCCTGAGTTTAGACTCGTCCAAGCGTCCTTGCAGCGGAGGATGATTCCGTTAAGGGCGTCAATAGCCGGCTGTAATGCAACGATGTCGAGATCGCGCGGGATGCGCTTGGGAACTAATATTTCTAGCTCATAGAGCGCCTTAACCTCGTCAACTACCGGGTGACCAGAACGCGCACGCGCCAAGTGATAAAGCACTTCACGGCGCAGTCGATCGGCGACCCGCGTGGACCCTTCAACGAACCGACGCATTTGCAAATCGACGCGAGCCATCAACTGCTTCAGTGCAGTAGACGGCTCGACAAAGTCGCCGTACACCGCTTCAAGCAGCGCGTGTGTGGCCATCCAAAATGAACGTTGTGAGGGCAGAGGATATGCAGCCTCAATTTCGGCTACGGATCGCCGCATCTCGTTCAAGCCGGATTGACTGCCACGAAGCCACTGCAGCAGCCCCTGCTGAAAATCGCGCCGTTGCCGTAGCAAAAATGCAGGCATGCGCGATGGCTCAGGAGGCTCAGCGGTTATTAGACGTGCTGGACGTCGCGATAGATCGGGGAAAAATAAGTCCGCTGGCGCGTATTTGGTTCCACGCAGCTTGCCTAGTGCTAAATATTCAGAAATGAATCTTAACGGTACCGGCGCGGACCCGCTTGACATCTCCTTGAGGTGCGAAAGCAGGCGACGGCACCCCCTATCGACAAGATCGATAGCTTGAGGCGGAACAACCCCAACATCGGATGCAAAGTGACGCTCAAATTCCTGGACGAGAATTGCTAGGCCTTCGACACCGACCAGCTCAAATGCACCTGACACTTGATGCAACTCGGACCGGATCGCATCGCGAGCTTGTGTGGTCGGACGCAGACGCAACTGCTCCAACTCGGCTAGCGTGCGGTAAAGTGCGCTATCAATCTCCGCCTTCACCCACGTTATCGGGCCGCTGTCGAGCTCAAGCGGTATGTCAATTGCCACGGCGTACGACTCCCACGAGCTTAAACCTTGAAGCCTGCGACCGAGCCGCGCAGCGTCTGCGCAAGTCGACCGAGCTCTTCAATGGAAACGTTCGTTTGTTGAGTCCCTCGCGAAGTCTCTTCGGTCACGGCCAAAATGTCTTGCATTCCGCGTGTCACTTCTGACACCGATGCAGACTGGGTATCCGTCTGCATCGAAATGTTACCCACCAAACTAGCGAGATCGCGAGACACCCGACTGATCTCAGTGAGTGCTTGACCTGCGGCATCGGATAGACGCGTTCCTTCAACCACCCCCTGCGTAGTCTTTTCCATCGCATTTACGGCGTCTTGAGTGTCCGCCTGAATGGCGCGCACGAGCGCTTCAATCTGTTTTGTCGCCTCACCAGAGCGTTCAGCAAGTCGCTGCACCTCTTCGGCAACCACGGTGAAGCCCCTGCCGGCTTCCCCAGCGGATGCGGCTTGAATGGCCGCGTTGAGTGCAAGCACGTTAGTCTGTTCAGTAATGTCGGAAATGAGTTCAACGATCTCACCAATCTCCTGGGAGCTCTCACCCAGTCGCTTGATTCGCTTTGAACTATCTTGAATCTGCGCGCGGATTTCGTTCATGCCTGCGATCTGATTCTGCACGGCGACCGATCCCTGTTCGGCAACAGCAAGCGATTGCTTGGCGACTTTAGCCCCCTCACTAGCCGAGGCAGATACTTCGTTGATTGACTGCGCCATCTGCAGCACAAGTGCGCTGGAACGCTGAATTTCCCCTGATTGCCGCTGCGAGGCCTGAAACAGGCGTTGAGAAATAGCCTGCGCAGCTTGGGTTGCTCCAGCCACCTCGCCTGTCGTCGCATTGATGTCGGACACTACTTTACGCAGTTCATCAACGGTGAAATTGATTGAGTCCGCGATCGCACCCGTTACGTCTTCCGTCACACTCGCTTTTACTGTCAAGTCACCATCAGCCAGCGTACCCATCTCGTTCAACAGTTTGAGAATCGCCTCTTGGTTTCTTTGGTTTTCGCGCTCATTTTCTTCGGCACGCACGCGAGCCTCATTCAAAAACAGATAGCCGAGCAACCCGCCGAAACCGAGAGAGAGAACGCCCAAAACTGCTGCCATAACAAGCGCAACGTTCGAAGAGTTGCCGCTACCTTGATAGGCCGCTGTCAGCGACTTGGCGCCTGCCATCAATGGTTCGGCCTCGACCGTAATCACCTTCGCTGCTTGCTTGCCCGTTAGCAGACGGGGCATTGAACGCAGCACTTCTACAAGTTTTTTCTCGGTGTCCTGAAAGCGACTACCCAACTCGGTTAACGTCTGGCGGGCCTCGCCATCCCGCACCGCGGCGACACGAAGCGCATCGCTTCCCTGAGTCAGACCGTTGACGATGTCACGAAAGGTCGCCGTGTCCTTGCCGAGCAAAAATGCAACGTCAGAATCCACCTCATCGCCCACGAGCGCGTTGGCGTTTTTTGCGATCCGCTGAGTCAACATGACAAGGTTATTGGCTAGGGCGAACTCTCTTCCGCCTGACGCCGATAGTTGTGTTGACAACTGTTCGGCCAACTCCAATAGGCCTTGGTTACCTTGATTAACGCTTGTCACGGCCTGCGAGAGCGACGTAAGCACGCCTCGCGCAGCCTTTAGTTCGTCAACCTTGCCGTTGACCAATGTCCAACGCTTTTCCAGTTCCGCTACCGCCGTCTTAGCGGCGTCTGTCCGAGGCGCATTGAGCGTTACGCCGTCGTAAACGCTCCCAGCAGCCAATGCGGTGAGATTTGCATTGAACTCTTTCTGGCTGGACTCCAGTACATCGAAACCACTCGCGCCCCCCATTTCAGATTGAGCGCCTCCCCTCGCCAGTCGTTGCGCAAGCATTTGCAATTCAGTAGCCGCTTCGAGCTGAGCAAGATTTTTCCTCGCTTCAAAGGCGTACCACGCGAACAAGATGAGCATGAGCACGAAACTGGTTGCTAGAGCAGCCCCCAAATACTTGAATTGTGTAGCCGTCGGTAAGTGGCCGATCATCGGCAAAGGCTTGGCGGACTTCACGCCACGCGCAGCGGCTCGTAACTGTTCGACCACCGAAGCAGACTGGTACGACTCGCTTACGCTCGCCATGCCCGTGTCGCCCGCTAGCGGCGAAGCCACAACCGTCGGAATATCAGCGATTTCGCGCGAATTCTTGCCCTTGAAGACTTTGCCTAACTTTAGCTTCATAGCCCCGATTCCATTTAATTTTCAGTGAACGACCCGAAGAAACGCTGGGTCCGTTGCCAATTGTGCGAGATCAACTTCAATCCAACCTGCCCCGTCTCTGTCGATCCAGGAAGAACGCTCCCATGAGCGTAGCAGTGGCGCGTCATGTGCCGTCATTTCGTCAAGAAGGCGTAGGCCCACAACGCGGGAAACCACGATCCCAGCGCGCAACTTACCGAGGCGTTGCCCGAGAAGAATTAGTCGTCGCGCACTTATGTCGGAGGGCATATGCATGCCAAGCCACGTAGCCATGTCGCTAACCGCGAACAAGCTGCCACGAACGTTGGTAACCCCCAAAAACCATTCCTCAGTCATTGGAACAGGCGCGATTTCCGTTATCGGAGCCACCTCCGAAACGTCGTCAAGATTAAGCAAGTAACCTCGTCCAGACACCTGAACCGCCAATCGCGATTGGCGCGGAGGTAGCTCTGCGGCCTGCCTTAGGCGCAATGCAAGCGCGTGCTGGAAGTCTCGCAGCCGTGTTCTGTCACGCGCCACTGTTGCCTCCGCCTTCGGTTGTGCGCAATGTTTCTGCGTGCCGCATAGCGTCGGGCATCACGCGCGACGAAAAGGACGCTACTTCAGGGTTCAGTCCGAGAAGAGTCATCACAATTCAAGCCGTGCAATCTTGTCGAGCAGGTCGGCACCGACAACGGGTTTAACAACATAGTCGCGAGCCCCCTGCCGCAGGCCCCAAATTTTGTCCGTCTCTTGACTCTTGGTAGTACAGATGATTACCGGAATGTGTTTAGTCGCCTCATCGCGAGCGATCACGCGGGTGGCTTGGAACCCATTGAGCCCCGGCATGACCACGTCCATCAAAATCAAATCGGGAAGTAACGCTTTCGCTTGAGATAGCGCCTCCTCGCCGCTGTCACAGGTGTTCACTTCAAACCCAGCCTTTCGAAGTATTTCCGACATTGCGTGTCGCTCCGTTGGAGAATCATCCACCACAAGTATTCGTCGAACTGCCATATTTACTGACCTCTGGAGGTTGTGCTGCCGCGATTGCAGAACGAAGCGACAGCCGAAATTAAACTTTCTTTGGTGAAGGGCTTGGTCAAATATTGATCTGATCCCACCATGCGACCTCGCGCGCGATCAAAAAGTCCGTCCTTTGAAGAAAGCATTACGACAGGCGTCGCCTTGAACTTCACATTTTTTTTTATAAGCGCGCAGGTCAAATATCCATCCAGACGCGGCATCATGATGTCAACGAAAACAACGTCCGGCCGATGGTCGGCGATTTTGGCGAGCGCGTCAAACCCATCGTCAGCCAGAATAACTTGGCAGCCCGCCTGCAGCAGAAAAATTTCTGCGCTCCTTCGTATGGTGTTGCTGTCATCAATCACCATAACCTTCAATCCATCGACATCAGAAGTGGCCGCGTTAGGATCCGTCAATTGAGTGGCTCCGTCATCAAACTAAGAACATTGTCATATAGTTTGACACGTCTGCATACAGTTTTCAGTTCAATCTGAAAATTAAATTTTGTTTTGATATGTCTGTGGGGGGCTTACAACTACGTGCCCGCGACCGCAAGGAACGCCATAGTCATGTATTTAGCGCCTACATTTTCTGGTTGAGGCCAAGGAAAAGTTTATATGCGACATTGTGCGTTTCTTCGACCCAAGAGTAGCCGACTGTCGCTATGTGCGCGAGAAACTTTTCCAGCTTCCGTTGTTCGTTATGAGGAGCCTGTATGCCAGCAAGCACGCGACCAATGTCCGCCCCCTGGTTCCTGTAATGAAAAAGCGTAATATTCCAAGCGCTATTCATAGCGCGTAGAAATTGCGCTAACGCACCCGGTCTTTCGGGGAAATCAAAGCGAAAGATTCGTTCGCCGGCAGCACCAGGGGCGTGTCCGCCCACCAGATGGCGCACATGCATTTTTGCTAGTTCGTTATCCGTCAGGTCAACGGGGCGAAGCGAGGCGGCGCGAAAATCTTTGAACAATTGTGTCGACTCACCGCGATGCGACACTTCGATACCCACGAAAACATGCGCGCTGCCGATATGACCGGCGATATTTGAATACCTGTAGTTGAACTCAGTTACGGAGCGAGGCCCAAGCAAATCACAAAATTGGCGGAAACTCCCAGGGCGTTCCGGGAGCGTTACCGCAAAAACCACTTCGCGTTGCTCACCCAGCATTGCTCGCTCGGCCACGAAGCGTAGCCGATCAAAGTTCATATTGGATCCACAGGCGACAGCGACGTAAGTTTTCCCTGATGAACGGTGCGACGCCGCATATTTTTTTAGTCCGGCAATGGCCGTGGCGCCGCCGGGCTCCAGCACTGATCGGCAATCGGTGTATACGTCCTTTATTGCAGCGCATATCTCATCGTTGGTGACCAGAACACTTTCGTCAACCAATTCTCGGCATATGCGAAACGTCTCCTTGCCCACTTTTTTGACTGCGATCGCATCCGCAAACAGCCCAACGCGACTCAATTCCACTCGCTTACCCGCCTTAAGCGAACGTGTCATTGCATCTGAGTCAAAAGGTTCAACGGCGATAATTTTCGTTTTCGGTCGTACTGCTTTGACGTACGAGGCGATACCCGCGATTAACCCGCCTCCGCCTACGGCTACAAAAATAGCGTCAATATCACCTTGATATTGACGAAGAATTTCCATGCCGATAGTGCCTTGGCCTGCGATTACATACGGGTCATCGTACGGATGAATGAACGCTTTCGCGCCCTCCGCAGCGAGCGTCACCGCGTGGTCGTACGAATCGGAATATGACTCGCCGAATAAAATTACGTGAGCTCCACGCGCGCGGACTGCGTCTACTTTAATGGCTGGCGTCGTTTTGGGCATAACGATAGTCGCGCGTGTCCCAAGCTTTTGGGCAGCAAGGGCTACTCCTTGGGCGTGATTGCCGCTGCTGGCTGCAACCACTCCGGTCTCAAGTTGTCTTTGGCTAAGGTGTGCCATTTTGTTGTACGCGCCGCGTAGCTTGAACGAAAAGACGGGCTGTTCGTCCTCTCGCTTTATCATGACGTTGTGGCCAAGCAGCGCTGAGAGCATCGGAGCCTTTGTTAGCGAAGTCTCGATCGCTACGTCGTAAACCTTCGCATTAAGAATGCGGGTCAAGTAGTCCAAGTGCTGTTCCTTATTCGGCCAAAATTCGGTGCGAGAATGCGCTGCAAGTCTGCTGGGCCAAGTTAAATTTTAGACCGACGCTCTGTTCATACAACGAGGATCATCGTTTTAAATATTGCCCTCTGCACCAGATTGAATCAAACCCTTGCCCTCGTCACCAACGACGTCTTATCCGTAATCCGCGCGACAGCAACAGAGATTGTCACGGTCGACAGCGCTAGTCCCAGCAGCGCGTGATGCCAGATTGCGTTGCAAGTTCGGTCGCAACGGCGAAGTGGTTCGCGCGGGATTCGTCTTCTAGGACGACATGCAGGATCGGGGGTATCGGTTCATCGATATTCGGTCGGTCTATCTCAGCCGACGGTATCCCCCCAACCGGCGACATTTGCAGAACACCTTGGTCGCGCGTCATGGCGAAGTAGACTTCGGCCAATAAGCGCGCGTCGAGAAGTGCTCCGTGTAAGTTGCGATGCGAATTGTTGACGCCTAGGCGGCTGCACAGTGCGTCCAGCGAGTTGCGCTTGCCAGGAAACTTTTCTTTCGCCATCGCCAGCGAATCCACTATCGTCAATGGTCGTTTCGCGATCGGCGGCTCTCGCAGACGAGCCAGCTCTTGATCGATAAATGACACGTCGAATGGAGCGTTGTGAATAACCACTCGTGCGTCCAAGAGAAAGTGCAGCAATGTAGTCGATACAGCCGAGAATTTTGGCTTCCCGCGCAAATCGTCCCATGTAAAGCCGTGAACGGCGGTTGCGCCAGCATCAATCTCGCGCTCAGGATCAAGATAGAAGTGTATGGTTCGCCCGGTAAGCTCACGTCCCAAAGCTTCCACGGCAGCAATTTCGATGATCCGATGGCCAAACCTAGCATCCAAGCCTGTCGTCTCTGTGTCCAAGAAAACTATGCGCTCAAGTGCTTCCATGTCGATTTAGCGTTTCCTGTATTTCTTTAATCGCGAGCTCGATTTCAGCGTCTGTAAGGGCCGGACGTCCCGTACTGGGCTCAGCTAAGGTGATCGTGCGATCCACTTGCGTCGTGAATTCTCCTAGAGCAAGTGTTTCTGTTTGTGTCGTGGTCGCCTCTTCTGACCAATCGCCGGAACTGCCCGCCCAACGGATTGCAACCATGCTTAGGTTGTCGCAATCTTTTCCAGCCCGCTTTTCGGCGTCGTTTAGTACTTCAGTGGAGGCTTTAGTCAGGTCGCCGTGTGAAAGCCTCGACACCAACTCGCCGTCGCCGTACGAACTCCAAAGTCCGTCAGAGCAAAGCATGAGTATGTCTCCGGCGTGTAGTGGTACTCGCGCAGAAAAATCTACCGTCGGATCCACACCTCCGCCAAAACAACTAAACACTTTGTTGCGGTCAGGGTGGCGTATTGCCTCTTGAGCAGTGATTACGCCATTATCCAGCAAGTACTGAACTTTTGAGTGATCCCGCGTTCTGGCGACCAGTCCTCCGCGGCGCATGTGGTACAGCCTGGAGTCGCCAGCGTGCGCCCAAAATGCGGCATCATCCTGTATGACGCATGCTACGCATGTAGTTCGAGGGGTATCGACAAGCCGAAATCTTTGAGCGTAGTCGGATAGCGCTTCGTGCGCAGCTTTGAAGGCGTTCTGTAAGAATAAAACTGGTGAGAAGAGGATTGGTTTGGCTTCAATTTCGAACCTCTCCAGTAGCAGGCGCACCGTAATATGAGCTGCAATTTCGCCGCCGACGTGACCGCCCATGCCGTCTGCTACCACAATAAAAAGGGCGTCCCGGGTGTAGATGTAACCCACTCGATCTTGGTTGACTTTCCGCCCTCCGCGTCGCGTTTCTTGAAAAATTGAAAATTCCATAGTTGTAGTCGTTTGCTTCAAAGCCTGCACGCTGCAGCGGCCGCTTGCTCACAATCCCCGTCCGTCGTTTACGCGCGAACGTTCAGTGACGCCGAGTCGACCAAAGCTGTATCCCCATCCGTCCCGCCATCCGATCAAACCATGATTTTTTGACTTCCTCAGGTGCCGCAAGCAACATTTTTTGTACTTGATAAACAGACTGCGGCCGTTGAAGAGGGTCTAGCCTCAAGCACTGGTCAACCAGTTCGAGCAAGCGCGATGAATATTTCCCAGCCCAAAGCTTCTTTGCGGACACGTAGTGATCGTCCTTGCTGCGGCTGTCGGCGGCCTGAGGGGCAAAGGCGGCAAAACAAGCGAACAACGATGCGCCGACTCCGTACAAATCTGTCCACGGCCCCAGGCGATCAGAGTCGCCTTCTTTATATTGTTCGGGAGCGGCGAAACCGGGCGTGTACATTGGCGTTACCCTACTTCCGCGGGAGGCTAATACTTGCCGTGCGGCGCCAAAGTCGAGTAGTACAGGGGATCCGTCGGTACGTATGTAAATGTTGGCTGGCTTAATGTCCAAATGCAGCAGTCGACGCGAGTGTACCTCCCGCAGACCATTGAGCAGTCTTGAGAATACGTGTCGAATTAACCCCTCCGGCAACATCCCTTGGTTTCCTTGGATGTATTGCTGGAGCGTTCGCCCGCGCTCGTACTTCATCACCATGTATACGGTTTCGTTTGCGCGGAAAAAGTTTAGCACCCTCACAACGTTGGGGTGATTTATCGTCGCCAGCGACTTGCCTTCGTCAAAGAAGCATTTCATGCCAAATCGAAAGGAATCGAGATTTTCGATTGAACTGGCGTGTACGCGAGACCCCTGCGAACGAAGCACTAGCCCGCTTGGCAGGTACTCTTTGATAGCCACTATAGTTCCGTTGTCGTCTACGGCGCGGTACACAATTGAGAATCCTCCACGACTGATTGCGCGGTCGATTCGGTAGTTGTGCAGTTTGTATCCTTGCGGCAGAGCCCTGTTAGCTACTATGGACATATGAAGGTGATTCTGTCGGGGGCGGTTCTATTTGATGAGCCGGTTGGGTGTTTTCTTTGTTCCTGCGCGCATTTGGTATTTTTTGCGTGGATTGTTGGATATCGGCGGTCGGTCTTCGGTTTCCTCCAGCAGCATACAGCAGATTGCACGTCGACTATCGGTAAATTTGTGCGGTACAGTTGCCACGTTTGTTTGCATGTGAGTTAACCGGGGAATTGCATTTGCGTTGCCTGAGGTATTGAGCGTTCGTGGGTCGGTTGCTTCTGCGTGCACCATTTTTTGGCCCGTCGAGCGCAGCAAAGCGTGCCGTGTCTTTGCGTCTTTTCGTCCTTCCGAAATGACAACTGTGCTATGTTCGGGCGCATACTTACTCGTGTTTGAGTCGAGTCTTTTCGTTAGGAGATTTTTTTGGCCAGAATTACTGTTGAGGATTGCCTTGGCAATATTGAAAACCGTTTTGAATTGTCCCTTGCTGCAGCGGTGCGTGCGCGACAGCTTGTGGCGGGGCATCAGCCGCTCGTTGAATCATCTAAGCGAGATAAGCCTGTAGTCGTTGCGTTGCGAGAGATTGCAAGTGGCAAGATCGACCGCGCTGTTTTGAAAAAATTAGGCGTGTAGGCATGCCGCTTGCCCCGGCGTTTTCGTCTTTTGTGGCGCGCTTGGGCTTGCTCGTTGAAGCAGATCGCTCGCGACTATCTGCCGCTTGGGATCTCGCGGTCCTCTCTCACGATGGGCAAATTCGGCAGTCCGGTGAGCCGTATGTGCTACACCCATTGGCTGTCGCGGAAATATTATTTGAACAGCTTAACCCGGGAGTGGACGCGCTCTGTGCTGCTTTGCTGCACGATGTTGTTGAGGACGGTGGTGTTTCCGTCAAAACTATACGTGGCAGTTTTGGCGACAGCGTGGCGCATATCGTTGACGGTGTATCTAAACTTGGCGTAGTTGAGCCAGGTGGCGAGCCGGGGTCAAAAGACGGAACATTGCGCAAACTCGTCGTAGCGGGTGGGCGTGACTGGCGGGTTTTCGCGGTAAAACTGTGTGACCGCCTCCACAATATGCGTACCCTCGGATCTGTCAACCAAGACAAGCGTGTACGCGTCGCGCGAGAAACTTATCAAATTTTTTTTCCACTTGCGCGCTACGTAGGTTTTCAGTCGATTGCTGTCGAGCTCGAAGCGCTCTGTTTGCAGGCACTGCACCCTTGGCGCTGGCGGGTGGTTTGCGACTGGGTCATTTATCGACAAAAGTTCGACTCACGACGGGCGTGGCGTCTCTTAGCGGTAGGCGAGAGCGCGCAACATATTTTCAATTCCTCTGAAAGTTACGACCGGCCATTCGAGTTGAGTGTTCGCGCGTTTCACCAAATTCGGCACGATCGTTCGTTTCGCGTGTTGTTCAGTATGCCAGCGAAGTTTGTTCGCTATGCATCGATGCAGGGCGCATATGACGCAATTTGTTTGCTTCATAAATTCTTTGTTGTGATTCCCGCTGGTTTTTCTTCTGATGCATCTGACGGATATGTGACAACGAAGGTGCTTTTGTCTCAAACCGGCCCTGTGTTTGAGCTCATCGCGCGACACCCTGCAGTTGATCGAGGTGCGTGGGTTAGGGCCATAGGGGACGCCGCTGGAGCAGACGACTTCGCCGTGCTTGCAACTGGCGCCAGCCGCGCCGGAGAATTTACCCGCGTTCTTCGTGAATTACTGGATGACAAGGCCATAGCAGTTTTCACTCCGAAAGGTAGGCGCGTTACTTTGCCTAAGCGTGCATGTGGCATTGATTTCGCATTCGCGATTCACACGGACGTGGGATTGCGGGCAAAGGCTATTCGCATTAATGGCGTGATGCGTGATGTCACGACGGAGTTAATGTCGGGTGATTTTGTTGACGTTATCTTAGCAGATGGAGTCGTAGCGCGACCTGAGTGGGAGTCCTTCCTTCGATCGCCTCGAAGCAGGGCTAAGCTCCGTCATTGGGCAAGGGGGGATGCTAGAGGTCACGCTGTTGCGTTGGGAAGGCGGATGGTTGGCGCCGCTTTGGGGCTCAGTGAAGAATCGGTGTCGACCGGTTCGTCGCACGAAGATTTTGCGCTTTCGGAGTTGTCGGTTCCGGAATTTGAAGTGATGCTCCAGCGCGTGGGCGAGGGGTCTATGTCTGCGCAGAGCGTGGCTATCAGTCTTCCGGAGCTGAGCGCACAGGCTATTTTGAATCTCACCGATAAAGTTTCTCGTCAACCAGGCGTGACCTTGGATGGAATTGATGGCGGCAGAGTCCGTTATTGCGCCTTTTGCATGCCGTTGCCTGGCGATGATGTGGTTTGTACGTTATCGCCGTTGGGGGCTCTGGCGCATCGAGTCGAATGCAGCCTATGCGCGGGCGTTGGCCAAGGTGTCGGCTATCTACTGGACGCAGGTTGGAGCGAAAAGATTCACTGCCAATTGCCAGCGCAAGTATCGATTTCTTCGCTTGATCGCAAGGGGCTCTTAGTTGATTGTGCATCGTCAATAACCGCCGCGGGAATTGATATCACCGCCGTGCACAGTCGCACCGAAGTCACCTTAGGCAAAGCAATCGCGCGATTGGATTTCTCGGTGCTAGTTTCCACCGCAAGCGAATTGGCTGAGTGTGTAAACGCTCTCGCCTTAGTTAGCGGAGTGATTAGTGCTGAGCGTCGCGGTTGCGCCTGAAATCCGTTAACAGGATCACTGCTGTGTCGCAATTGAACCACCGACACGCGGATTTTCAATCCGCTGCTCTACCAACTGAGCTACTTGGCCGAAATTGTAATTCTAGCAACTACTTAACCGCTGAGCGCA
>JBEBJR010000059.1:0-5831 GCA_040079845.1 Casimicrobium sp.
CCGCCCGATGATGTACCTGGCGCTGTCCTATGACCACCGCCTGATCGACGGCCGCGAAGCGGTGACCGCACTGAAGATCATCAAGGAAGCGATCGAGGATCCGACGCGGTTGCTCATCGATTTGTGAGGAGATAGGCAATGGGGATGGTTTGGGTCGCCCGGCTTGCTGATGCGGATGCGATTGCCAGGATCATGGCGGAGCCCAACGCCGCATATAATTTCATCAATCCTCAAGAAGGCTGGGAGGAGGCAGCGGCCGACACTATCGATCTCGACAAGGAATGGCATGCCGCGCATCATCTGTTGACGGGTTCGGCGGGAGCTACAGATAGCCCACTCAGCCTGATCATCGGGGACTTTCACGAAATCGGTGATGACAACGGCTATGGTCCCGCATGGTTTATTCCCCCAGACCGATTGCAGGCGTTCAGCTTGGCCCTAACAGCGATTGACGATGACGAATTGCGTAGGCGCTACGATCCCAATTCGATGGTTTCCGAGCATGTTTACATTGGCGACATGTATCAGGAAGAAGGCGAAGAGGGCTTTGTCTTTCTGCGCGAGCGGATTACCCAACTGGGGAAATTTGCAGACCGTGCTGCCAATGCAGGCCTTGGCGCTTTCGCTGTAATCACTTGAGTTGGAAACCAAAATGACTCAGCAATACGACTATGACGTGATCTTCATCGGGGCCGGTCCCGGCGGCTATGTCGGCGCGATCCGCGCGGCGCAGTTGGGGTTGAAGACGGCCTGCGTGGAAAGCCGCGAGACGCTCGGCGGGACGTGCCTCAACGTCGGCTGCATCCCTTCAAAGGCGCTGCTGCATGGCTCGGAGAAGTACGAGGAAGCCGCCAATGGCACCCTCGCGCGCTATGGCGTCAAGCTGGGCAAGGTCGAGCTCGATCTTTCCGTGCTGCAGGCTGACAAGGCCGACGCGGTCAAGGGGCTGACCGGCGGGATCGAGTTCCTGTTCAAGAAGAACAAGGTCGATTGGCTGAAGGGCACCGGCGCATTCAAGGATGCCCACACTGTCGAAGTGGCGGGCAAGACCTACACCGCGAAGGAAGTGGTGATCGCCACCGGATCGAGAGTCACGCCGCTGCCCGGTGTTGAAGTTGATAACGACAAGGGGATCATCGTCGATTCCACTGGCGCGCTGGCGCTGACCAAGGTGCCCACGCACATGGTCGTGATCGGCGGCGGGGTTATCGGGCTGGAAATGGGCTCGGTCTGGCGGCGCCTGGGCGCGAAAGTCACCGTGGTCGAATTCCTCGATCAGCTGCTGCCCGGGATGGACGGCGATGTCCGCAAGGAGGCCGGCAAGATTTTCAAGAAGCAGGGCATGGAGCTGAAGCTGGGCACCAAGGTGACCGGGGCTTCGGTCAAGGGCAAGAAGGCCACGCTGACGCTGGAGCCCGCCAAGGGTGGTGCCAGCGAAACGCTCGAAGCTGACTGCGTGCTGGTCGCCATCGGCCGCCGCCCCAATGTGGCGGGCCTCAATATCGAAGCGATCGGGCTGACGCTGAACGCGCGCGGCCAGATCGATACGGGCCACGATTTCCGCACCAGTGTCGATGGTGTCCGCGCGATCGGTGACGTGATTCCGGGTCCGATGCTGGCCCACAAGGCCGAGGATGAAGGCATTGCCGTGGCCGAATACATCGCCACCGGGGTGGGCATCGTCAATCACGACGTGATCCCCGGCGTGGTCTATACCAATCCCGAATTCGCCGGGGTCGGCCTGACCGAAGAGCAGGCCAAGGAACGCGGCGAAATCAAGGTCGGCAAGTTCCCGATGCTGGCCAACAGCCGGGCCAAGACCAACCACGAGCCCGACGGCTTCGTGAAGATCATTTCGGATGCCAAAACCGACCGCGTGCTGGGCGTCTGGGCCATCGCCAGCGTCGCCGGGACGATGATCGCCGAGGCCTGCGTGGCAATGGAATTCGGCGCCACATCCGAGGACATCGCCTATACCTGCCACGCCCACCCGACCCATAGCGAGGCGATCAAGGAAGCGGCCATGGCCGTGACCGGCAAGCCGATCCACATCTGAGGCGAAGCACCCCGTGACCGACACCCTGACCATCAAGCTGACCACCGACGAGATCGAAATGCTGGTCGATGCGCTCGAAGTCGATCTCGACGGCTATGTCGAGGCCGCCAAGGAGGCACGCGGCAACAACAACCGCGACGATGTGGCGACCTTCACCGAAGCCGCCACCCGGATCGAGGCGCTGAAGGCCAGGCTTCAGGCCCTGGTCGAGGAGTGACCGCCGCCGCGCTGCCCGCGCTGCCACCGCTGCTCGATCTGGCCGGGACCGCTGTCTTCGCGCTGACCGGCGCGCTGCTCGCCGCGCGGCTGCGGCAAACCTTCGTCACCATGAGCTTTTTCGCACTGGTCACCGGCGTCGGCGGCGGATCGGTGCGCGATCTGCTGATCGGGGCGCCGGTGTTCTGGGTCCGCGATCCGTGGGTTGCCCCCGTCTGTCTGGGCATAGCCTTGCTCGCCTGGTTCACCCCGCGCCGGTGGTGGGAAGGCCAGCTGCTCGAATGGGCCGATGCGGCAGGGCTGGCTGCCTATGCCGTGCTGGGCACCGCCAAGGCGCTGGCCTTTGGCCTGGCGCCGGTCCCCGCGATGGTGATGGGGGTGATCACCGGCTGCGTCGGCGGGGTGATCCGCGACGTCCTGGCCGGGCGCCCGTCGATCATCATGCGCCCCGAAATCTACGTCACCTCAGCGGCGCTCACATCGGCGCTGGTCGTCGCCGGCAGCCTTGCCGACCTGCCTCGCCCCCCGGTATGGATCGCCGCCGCACTCGCCGGCTTCGCCCTGCGCGGCATGGCCATCACCCGCGGATTGGCCCTGCCGAGCTATAAGCGCAGCGAGGGCTAGGGCCGGCGGGCTATTTTGGCGGAGTTGTGGTAGACATGAAGCCAGCAAGGTCAGGGGTTGCGAACGTCGACTTAGTCCGGCAACTTTGATCGAAACCAACCAAGTCAGTTTTGAGGCCAACCCCGTGTTGTCAAAGCTAATGCAGCGCTGGGGTCAAGAGTATGCAGCCGATCACGGAGGGCATGGTCCCGTGGATTTGATTTGGCTTAAGAGTTATGAATGGGAGTGGAAACACGACAACATCGTTGAAATAGAGAGTCATGAGCCGGATCTTGAAAAATTCGGTGAGGCTTGTGAGCTATTTGCTTCTGAAGAAATCGAACAGGCGCTAAATATCTGGTTCGAGCTCGCCGAGCATGGGTCCGCTCGATCGATGTACGAAATTGGTTTATGTTACCAATATGGCGGAAGCGTTTCAATTGACCCGATCGAGGCCCAAAAGTGGTTTGAGCGGGCTTTCGCGAAAGGTTCGCAGGCAGCCCTGCTCCGATGTGCTTGGGCTGCTGCATCGCGTCAGGATTACTCAGCCTGCGAAGAGATCTTGAAAGTCGGAGTCGATCAGGATTGGGCTCCTGCGATATTTTGGCTAGCTTGGTATAAGGTCAAGCAGTCGACAGACAAAGCGTCGTACCAAACTATCCTTCCTCTGCTTCGCAAAGCCGCCAAGCGTGGACACCCTGCAGCAAACTTCTTTCTCACCAATTTCATGGTGAGAGGAAAATTTGGGGTGGCGTGCATACCGCTTGGTTTTCTGAGGGCGCTGGGTTTTGGCGTGGCGAGCGCTTCGAGTTCGAATTAGTGGAAATTCCGGCATCAAGCCACAAAGAGCTGACGCTCCGACCGCCTTGCCATTCGCCTTCCTAAAGCCGGTCCAGTTCCTTCAGCGGGCGGGACGTATCGGCCAGGTCCTCGGGCGCGATCGAGGCGGCCTCCTCAACCAGTTTGCGGGCCTGGACATAGTCCTTGATCGCATTGACCGCATCGCAGGCGATTACTTTGCCGCCGCGCAGGTAAATCACCGAAAAGCTGCGCGATGCCGGATCGCCGCGCAGCACTTCGGCGTCGTAGCCGGTCGACAGGCCGACGGTCTGTAGTTTCAGGTCATACTGGTTCGACCAGAACCACGGCGTGGCCTTGTAGGGCTCCGCCGTGCCCAGGATCGAACGGACCGCGACCGCCGCCTGATCGTTGGCGTTCTGGACGCTTTCCAGCCGGATCACCGCACCATCGGCAAAGGCGTTGAAATGGGCGGCGCAATCGCCGATCGCGAAGACGCCGGGCAGGCTGGTGCGGCAGAACTCGTCAACATCGACGCCGTTCCCCCCCGTGGCCCCGGCGGTGAGAAGTGGTCCGACCGCAGGGATAATCCCGATACCCACGATCACCATCTGGCAAGCCACTTCGCTGCCATCGGCCAGCCTGACGCCGCTGACCCGGCCCTCGCCCAGGATCGCCTCGATCCCCATTTCGGTGCGCAGATCAACTCCGTGGGCGCGGTGCTCGGCCGCATAGAAATCCGACAGCTGCGGCCCGGCGACGCGCGCCAGCACACGCGGCAGCACTTCCAGCAGGGTCACCTCCTTGCCCAGCTTGCGCAGCACCGCTGCCGCTTCAAGCCCGATGTAGCCGCCGCCGATCACCACCACGCGCTGCACCCCGTCCAGCTCGGTCAGGATCGCATCAGCATCTGCGCGGGTCCGCACACCGTGAACTCCGGCCAGCTCCGCGCCGGGGATCATCAAGCGGCGCGGGTCGCCGCCGGTGGCCCAGATCAGGTGGGTATAGGTCGCCGTGCGTCCGTCACCCAGCGTGACCTGCCGGGCCTTGCCATCGAGCGCGACGACCTCCACCCCCAGCAGCAGATCGACATCCTTGCCGGCCCAGAATTCGGGCGGGCGGATGTACAGCCGGTCAAAGGTCTTTTCGCCCAGCAGGTATTCCTTGGACAGCGGCGGGCGTTCATAGGGTGGTTCGGCTTCGCGGCCGATCATCGCAATCGACCCTTCGAACCCCTGCTGGCGCAGCTGGATCGCGGCGGCTGCCCCGCCCTGCCCCGCGCCGACGATCACGACATCGTAGTGCATCGCTATCTTTCCCTGCCCTTTGCTGTTTCGCGCCATAGCTTGCCCGTCCGGCGGAACAAGTACCTTGCGCTGGATCATGGCGCGCGCAGGCCGGGATTCCGCCCCTTGGCACCGGGCGATCCTGCCCATAAGGTTGCCATGCGAAACCCGATCGGGGTGCCAGCGCGGAGGAGAGTGCGATGAACGGGGCAGAGGCCTTTATCCAGACCCTGAAGGATTGCGGGGTCGATGTCTGCTTCGCCAACCCCGGCACCTCCGAAATGCAGCTGGTTGCCGCGGTTGACCGGACCCACGGAATGCGCGCAGTGCTGGGCCTGTTCGAAGGCGTAGTAACCGGCGCGGCGGACGGGTATGGCCGCATGGCGGACAAGCCGGCGGTGACCCTGCTCCACCTGGGTCCGGGTCTGGGCAATGGTCTCGCCAATCTCCACAACGCCCGGCGCGCCGGATCACCGGTGATCAACATGGTCGGCGATCACGCCACCTATCACCGCCACCACGATGCCCCGCTGACTTCGGACGTGGTCGGCGTGGCCCAGCCGATGTCGGACTGGGTGCGGGTCTCGCGCTCCGAACGCGATCTGGCCCAGGCCGGGGCCGAGGCCTTTGCCATGGCGCAGAGCTATCCCGGCAAGATCGCCACCGTGGTGGTTCCCGCCGATCACGCCTGGACCGAAGGTTCGGTCGCAGTTGCCGCCCCGGCCTGTTCCGCACCGGCGCTGGCCCCGGACGCGGCACTGGCCGCCGCCGCCGAAGCGCTCAAGGGCGGCGAAGGCCCCAAGGCGCTGTTCCTGGGCGGGCGGGCGCTGCGCGAGGACGCGCTGGTGCAGGCCGGGCGGATCGCCGCGGCC
>JBEBJR010000037.1:0-33403 GCA_040079845.1 Casimicrobium sp.
CCTGCCGCCCGCTCGCGTGGACGGTTTTGATCCGTACAAATCGCGCGCTGCTGCAGCACGCGACGCTGCGCGCGACTTGAACAGCCGTGGCCCGTTGGTGCCGCCTTCGGTCGCGCCGTCGCTCAGCGAACGGGAGCGACTGGCGAAGAACGTCGATGAGAGCTGGCGCATTGACTGCCAGGAGGTCAACAAAGCGGGCGTGAACTTGTTGATGATTCCGGTGCAGGTGCTCAATCAGCTGCGCGACAAAGGCTGTCGATTCAGGTAGGCGGAGTTCGCTTAGATCGTAGGCGACGACCTAGTGTCGCGCGGTGGCTTAGATGGTAGGCGACGACTTGGCGTCGCTTGGGCGCCACGGGGAAGCGCGGCCATATACGCGCCTACAAATCGCTTAAACGAACATTATTGCGCCCACTCCGCATCGGGCGTGTGTTTTCGGCCTGCCCGCAAAACTAGGACGGTTCGTTACGCGATAATTTAGTTAAGAAGATTCTTGGCTGATGTGAGTGCGCAGGGGCGCGTTGCGACATCAGTCATTCGTTGCTAAATGTTTGGGGCGTCGCGCGCATGTTTTTCACTGTTCTGCTACCGACGTTCAATCATGGCGCAACGATTGCCTTCGCGCTCGCGTCGCTGCGCCAGCAGACGCACGCGAACTTCGAAGCGATCATCGTCGGCGATGGCATCCCGAAAGCGCTGTTGCCGATCATCGAATCCGCGGTGGCCACTGACGCGCGGTTTCGACTGCTCACCTTTCCGAAGCACGCACGACGTGGCGAACCTTATCGTCACCAAATACTGACCGTGACTACGAGCGACGCCGTCTGCTATCTGACCGACCGCGATCTCTGGTTGCCAGAACACCTTGAACGCATGGCGCATTTGTTATCGCACGCGGACTACGGTCATACGTTGGGCGTGCATGTGCTGCCGGACGCCAGCTTGCGTGCGTATGCCTGCGACGTGTCGCAGCCGGGCTATCGCCACATGATGCAAACCACGAACGACAATCGCATGCCGTTCTCTACGTTCGGTCACACGATGGCAGCGTATCGCGCGCTGCCAGAAGGCTGGGCCACGACGCCTGCGGGCGAGTGGACCGACCTGACGATGTTTCGCAAATTTATGCGTCACGACGCGCTGCGCGGTCACAGCGGAACCTGGCCGACGGCGGTCACGTTTCCGTCGCCGCCGCGCGCGGCTTGGTCCGCTGAGCAACGGCTCGCAGAGCTTGAAATGTGGCAAACGCGTCTGATGGACGCTGCGTCGCGTGCGCATTTCCAATGTGAAATGTTGGAAGCGACGCTTTGCGCGCAACGTCAAGAAATCGCGCAAATCAGCCTTGTCGCGCAGCAACTCATCGCGGAGCATCAACGCGCTACCGCAGCGCCCGCGCCTCCAAGTTTTTCCGCGCTGCGCAGCTACCGCTAACCGCGCCACTTCAATAAAAAACACTTATGACCGCAACATCACCCCCCGATTGGAACCTTCAAGGCGCGCGCAAAGACGCGCAAAGCGTCACTCATGATGGACAGCCTTTTGCGCGTGCGTTGATCGATGGCGTGGTTGCGCGCGAAGCGCCGAACATGATGAAGGGCAACGGCGTATTGACCGAAATTTTTCGCGCGGATTGGTTTGAGAATCCACGTCCGATTGCGCAGGTGTTCCAGTCGATTATTTTCCCCGGTGGGATTTCGGCGTGGCACGGGCATGCACTCACGACTGATCAACTGTTTGCGGCCTGCGGCTCGGTTAACATCGTGCTCTACGACGCACGAACACACTCGCCGACGTTCGGGATGGTGAACGAGTTCCGCGTTGGGTCGTTTCGACAAGCGTTGGTCATTGTGCCGCCCGGCGTGTGGCACGGTGTTCGCAATTTTGGTTCGGACAATGCGATTCTCCTGAATCTCGTAGATCGCGCCTACGAATACACAAGCCCAGACCACTGGCGGCTGCCGATCGACACCGATCAAATTCCGTACCGCTTCGAGGGCGCGCCGCGTGTGGATGCGCTCGCTCGGTAGACGATGCGCCGGTTTGGCCGCGAACCGATAAAATAGTGGATTCTCTTCAAAGCACCGCCGGATAAAGCCGCGCGCCCTGCAACATGCAAAGTACTCCCGTCGCCTCGATGGACGCTGCCGCGTCCGCTCTCGAAATCTCCCCCAAGAAAAAGCTCTACATCCGCACCTTCGGCTGCCAGATGAACGAGTACGACTCCGACAAGATGGCCGATATTCTCGATGCGGGAACAGCTGGCGGATTCGAGAACACGGACGATCCGGCGCTGGCCGACGTGATTTTGTTTAACACCTGCTCTGTGCGCGAAAAGGCGCAGGAAAAAGTGTTTCACGATCTCGGCCGTGTGAAAGATTTGAAGAAGCTCAATCCAAATTTGGTGATCGGCGTTGGCGGTTGCGTCGCGTCGCAAGAAGGCGCGGCTATCGTTGAGCGCGCGCCATTTGTCGACGTCGTGTTCGGCCCGCAAACGTTGCATCGTCTGCCTGCGCTCATCGCGAAAAAACGCGCGACGGGCCGCTCGCAAGTAGACATTTCTTTCCCCGAAATTGAGAAGTTCGACAACATGCCGCCCGCGCGCGTTGACGGTGCGAGCGCGTTCGTGTCGATCATGGAAGGGTGCAGCAAATATTGCAGTTTCTGCGTCGTGCCGTACACGCGTGGCGAAGAGGTGTCGCGTCCGTTTGAAGACGTGCTCACCGAAATCGCGGAGCTGGCGATCAAGGGCGTGAAAGAAGTCACGCTCCTCGGACAAAACGTGAATGCGTACCGCGGCAAGATGGGCGCAGGCAGCGACATCGCAGACTTCGCGATGCTCATCGAATATATCGACGAGATTCCCGGTATCGAGCGCATCCGCTACACCACGAGCCACCCGCGTGAGATGAGCGCGTCGTTGATTGCGGTGTATGACAAAGTGCCCAAGCTCGTCTCGCAGCTGCACCTGCCGGTGCAGCACGGATCGGATCGTATTCTCGCGGCAATGAAACGTGGCTACACAGCGCTCGAATTCAAGAGCACGATTCGTAAGCTGCGCGCTGTGCGTCCGAACTTATCGCTGACTTCAGACTTCATCGTCGGCTTCCCCGGCGAGACGCAAAAAGATCACGACCTCACGATGAAATTGATCGACGACGTCGCATTCGACGGCGCGTTTAGCTTCGTGTATTCCGCGCGCCCCGGCACGCCCGCAGCGGACTTAGTGGACGACACGCCAGCCGCCGAAAAATCGCAGCGCTTGTATCAGCTGCAAAAACGCATCGACGAGCTGTTCTTGGGCTACAGCCAAGCGATGATTGGCAAAACTGAGCGCGTATTGATTGAAGGCGTTTCACGCAAGAGCGACACCGAACTTGCGGGCCGCACCGAGAACATGCGCGTCGTGAACTTCCCCGGCGGGCCGAACGCCGCGCGTTTGATGGGGCAATACGTTGACGTAAAAATCACCGACGCCGCGCCGCATAGTTTGCGCGGTGAAATGGTGATTGCTGAGTAACAGCTATTAGTGCGTAAAGACCGCCAGGCGGTCGTTACAGACGGTTTTATTAGGTTATCAACTAGCGCTAAAAACAACGCCAAACGACCGACTGACGGTCGTTAGCGGCAAAAAGTTGATTCCGCGCTTCTGAGCGCGTCGCCGCAGAATGCCCGCTGCGGCCTTTCGGGCGATCCGTCTCAAGCTGACCGCCCGCGACCGATCGTCAAACCCGACGGCGCGACCAGAAGCCGAGCCCCAACAGCATGGCGGCGAGTGCCAACAAGAGCGACGCATCAAGCGCTGGCACGGACACCGGAGGCGTGATCGAGATGCTCACGCTGACCGGCGCGGCAGCGGTGTAGTTGCCAGCCGCAGCTTGGTTGGCGGTGACCACGCAAACGCCGGGTCCAACCAACGTCAACACATTGCCAACGACCGTACAGACGTTTGCAGCACTGGTAGTTGAGAAGACGATTGGCGCACCGGAAGGAGCGCCGGTGGCGCTCAACGTGAGGGGTGAGCCACCCACGCTCCCCGAAATTGGGAGCGAAAAACCGACGATGCTAGACGGAGCCGGGTTGATCGTGATCGCTGCTGTGACTTGCGGCGCGGCGGAATAATTGCCGCCGCCTGCTTGGTCCGCAGTGAGATTGCACACACCAACGCCAACAAAGGTCACGGCGGAGCCGCTGACCGTGCAGATGGAAGCGAGGCTGGTGGTGGCGAAGACTACCGGATTGCCCGACGCGCCGCCGGTTGCGGTCAGCGTTGCAGGTGGCGCGCCGAACACGACAGGTGATGCTGGCGTGAATCCGGTGATTACCTGCGGTGCTGGGTTGACGGTGATCGTTGCCGTTACCTGCGGGGCGGCGGCGTAGACACCGCCCGCCGCTTGATTCGCGGTGAGATTGCAGGCGCCCACGCCAACAAAGGTCACTGTGCTGCCAGTCACTGTACATACGGTGGGGCTGGTGGTCGCGTAAACGATTGGGCTACCCGAAGCGCCGCCCGTGGCGGTCAGGGCCGCAGGCGCCGCCCCAAAGACGACAGGCGATGTGGGCGCGAATCCAGTGATGACCTGATCAAGCAACAAAATCAATCCGCGAAGATCGTTGGGAAGCACACCAATTTCTGCGCCAACTACGCCCGTGCTCGAAATCGTAAGCAGTTTAGCGCCGATGTTGGAGATCAAGAAAACATTGGCCGCAGGGTTCCACACCGCACCGAAGACTTCACTCGTGCCTGTTGCGCCTGAGATGTTCGTGATGGGGGTGTAGGGGGCCGTAGAGGGGAACTTCTCCAGCACCGCCGTGCCGTTGCCTGAAAAATGATAGAGGTTGGTGTCCACCGGGTTGTAGGCAATGATTTCACCGTCTGCGCCATTGCCGAGTGTGGCTTCGAGCACCTTCGCGGCGTTGGCTTTATTGATGGTGAACAGAGTTTCCGGGGGCGTCGCGCCGTCGCCGGTTGTGCCAAAAAGTTGACCGTCAGCGCGGAACGCGAGCGACGAGAAGTTCGCTCCTAAATCGCCGATTTCAACGCCCACCGCAGTATCGAGATTGATCGTCACTAGCAATCGACCGGTTACGCCAGTGGCCTTCACTACTGCGTAGGCGATGCCCGTCGTGGGGTCGAGCGCCAGGGCGTTAGCACTAGTGATGGTACGGCCCGGAACCGTGATCACGAGGGAGGCAACCGTGGCGGCCGTGGCTGGGTTAATCTCGTAGAAACCGAAGGATGCAGCATCGGCTCCGGTGTTGACGAACGGATTGACAGCGAACAGGCGCGGTACGGCTGTCGCGCCAAGCGACGAGATCGCAAAGACGCACACCAATAGATAGGAGAGAAATTTAGTCATAGGGTTCCGGTCTTTTTTTAAGCCCAGCCGCGGACGAACGCGACGCGCTCATCGAGACGGACTGAGGCTGTTCTGGATAGCCTTATCCTAACAATCCCGGACGGATACACCTAGACAAAAAGCGCGAATCGCCGCGTTAGGCTCACAAATGTCTGAATTCCACGACGCCAGCGAGCCACAGCCACCAAGCGCGACCTCGTTCGTGCCTAAAGGCCTTGTAAGCGCAGGGTTTAGTGTCAAGCGTCGAAGGTTAATTCGCGCAGGTGGCGGCGTTAGGCACCGGGTCAAGCCAATCAGCGGTTTTACGCAGACCGCGCACCAGCGGTAGCGCGAGCGAGACGTACGCCGCGTGCGCAAACGTTTGCCCGCTTTCGCGCGGTGCTTGGGCGTGCTGCCCGACGCGCACAACGCTGTCACGCTCCAGCGCTTCGACGACCACTTGCCCGTGTGTGCACGGAATCGTGATGTGTTCGCCCGCGTTGATGAAGAAATCTTGCGCGCTGCCTGACACGGTAATCCAGAGCGGGCCATTCAACGCTTCAATCGAATTCACCTGTGCGGCCTGCAACGAGAGTGCGCGCGCTTTGGCGAGCGTCCAGTCTTGGGTGGCGAATGGGAATTGATGGCTGTTCATGGCTGTGCTCCTTGCGGTCTTACGGAAGTGGAAAAGTTCTCCTTGGGTCGTATTTAAGAGTGATAATTCACTTCTGTCGAACGAATTGATTGCAGCCGAGCCTGCAAAAAACGCATGCAAGTCTTTCAACCTACGCCTCGCCACCGTCCGCTCACGCTTGCCGGAATGCGCGGATTTGAGGCCGCTGCAAGGCTTCTGAGCCTGACCGCTGCGGCCAATGAATTGAGCCTCACGCAATCTGCCGTGAGCCGTCAAGTGCAAGGCCTCGAAGACGAATTAGGCGTGGCGCTCTTCGTGCGCAAGGCGCGCGAGATTGCGCTCACCCCCACCGGGCGCGAGTTTTTGCCGCTGGTGCAGCGCGTGTTGGCCGAGCTCGATTCCGGTGTGGAGCGTTTGCGTCGCGACGTGAATTCACCGCGTGTGACAGTGACAACGTTCGCGTCATTTGCCTCGCTCTGGTTGATTCCGCGGCTGCCGGGTTTTCGTGCGTTGCGGCCGAATGCCGACATCGAAATCGGCGCGACGGATCGACAGGTTGATCTGGCGGTGGAAGACGTGGATATCGCCATTCGCTACCTGCGCGCAGAGGCCGCGCCGCCCGAGGCGACGCTGTTGATTGACGAAGTGTTGTTTCCGTTGGTGAGCCCAAACTATCTGCGCACCGCGCCGCGCTTGAAGCAGCTTGAAGATTTGTCGCAACACACTTTGATCGAATCGACCGGCACAGGGCCTGCCGAATTGCGCTCCACATGGCCGGGATTTTTCGACGCGATCGGGCAGCCAGAAGTGCGTGGACGTTCGCAACTGAAGTTCGATTTCATCGCGCAAACGTTTCAAGGCGCGCAGAGTGGGCAGGGCGTGGTGTTGGGGCGAACCTACGGCGCGGATGTGTTCATGTCGGGCGATTTAATTCGTCCGATTGACATGGCAGTGGCGACCGGCGCGGGCTGCTACATGGTCGTTTCCGAACGGGCACGTGCTCGCGGTGAAGTGCGCGCATTTATCGAATGGGTGCTTGCCGAAGCGAAAAAATTCAACGCCGAGTTGGAAACATGGCTAAAGCGCAGTGATGCGGTTCCTGTGAAGCGATTGAGCAAAAAACGCTGATGCGCAGTCATCCTGCCCAATCGAGCGGCAACGGCGACAGCGGCTTAATTTCTTCCATGCAAATCATCGAATGGGTGCTTGCCACGCCGGGAATTTGCAGCAGGCGATCGGTGAGAAATTTCGAGAGCTTCACCAAATCGGGCGCCACCACACGCAGCAAGTAATCCGATTCGCCGGACACGGTGTGGCACTCGACGATTTCCGGAAATTTCGCGAGTTCGGGTTCTAGCTGGCGCACGCGTTTGGATTGTGATCGATCAATGGTGAGACTCACAAACGCCATCACGCCCAGCCCGACCTTCGCGGGCTCAACCTTTGCGGCGTAACCACGAATTACGCCGCGCTCCTCCAGCGCACGCACGCGTCGCAAGCATTGCGGTGCCGACAGATGCACGGCGTCAGACAGCTCAACGTTGGTCGCGCGACCGTTTTTTTGCAAAACGGCCATCAATTTCTTATCAATCTTGTCTAGTTCGACCGCGGAATTGTCGATGGGAAGCATTATTGGTTAATTGGTGCACGAAAACTGCATGATACGGCGAATCGGCGCATCATGTTGCAACCAAAGTGCACTGATTTGCGGGCAATATCGCTGTTCAAACTTTTCAGTCACTGGCAGTTCAACATGCAACAGTTCAAAGCTCCATTCGCCCCCACCTCGATCTCCGCCTCCGCACAAACGCAGAACACGCCCCGCGCGCTCGAAGATCGCTACGGCGCGAAAAATTATTCGCCGCTGGGTGTCGTCTTAACGCGCGGCGAAGGCGTGCACTTGTGGGACACGGACGGCCGTCGCTACATCGACATGATGAGCGCGTACTCGGCCGTGAGTTTTGGTCACGCGCAGCCGGAACTTCTGTCCGTGCTCTGCGCGCAAGCCGCGAAGCTCGCCGTCACTTCGCGCGCCTTCTACACCGACACCTTGGGGCCGTTCGCTGAAGCCGTGTGCAAGCTCACGGGGCTCGATCGCATGCTGCCGATGAACACCGGCGCGGAGGCCGTCGAAACCGCGATTAAGGCCGCGCGCAAATGGGGCCACAAAGTCAAAGGCATTCCCGCCAACAGCGCCGAAATCATCGTTGCCGCCGGTAACTTCGCTGGCCGCACGACCACCGTGATTAGCTTCTCGTCAGAGGCGCAATATCAGGACGGTTTCGGCCCGTTCACGCCGGGTTTTGTTGCCGTGCCGTTTGGTGACGCGGCAGCACTTGAGGCTGCGATCACGCCGCGTACTGCCGCGTTTCTCGTCGAGCCGGTGCAAGGCGAAGCCGGCATCATCGTACCGCCGCCGGGCTACCTAAAAAAAGCGCGCGAAATTTGCACGAAGCACAACGTGCTGCTCATTTGTGATGAGGTGCAAACCGGCATGGGTCGCACCGGTCGTAACTTTGGTTTTGAGCACGACGGCATCCTGCCCGACGGCGTAATCCTCGGCAAAGCGTTGGGCGGTGGGCTGCTCCCGGTGTCGGCGTTTGTCGCGCGCGAAGCCGTGATGGCGGTGTTCAATCCCGGCGATCATGGCAGCACGTTTGGCGGCAATCCGCTGGCGTGCGCCGTGGGGCTCGCGGCGGTGAACATGTTGCAACGCGACGCGCTGGCCGAGCGCTCGGCGCTGATGGGCGACTATTTGCTCGGAAGACTCGCCGCGCTGCGCCACCCTGGCATTCGCGCTGTGCGCGGACGCGGACTTTTCATCGGCATGGAATTGCAGCCCGAGTTCGCCAGCGCACGCACGTTCTGCGAGGCGCTCCTGAAGCGGGGCGTGCTCTCGAAAGACACGCATCACACAGTGGTGCGCTTCGCGCCGCCGCTCACGGTGACGCGCGAAACCTTGGATCAAGCACTATCAGCCATTGAGCAGACGTTTGCGGATTTGGAAGCAATGACCGCGGGCAGCGAAGCCGTCGCCGCGTAACGTATTCGTGACGCCAAACGTAGCCGTGTGCGCTTGGTAGGCGAAGACTTGGCGTCACGCGGTTAGAGTTGTAGGCGACGACTTGGCGTCGCTTGGTGCCACGAAGAAGCGCGGCCCAGTCCGCGCCTACGGCAAAGCAGCGGTGACGCTTCACCCGCCATCGCGCCATGCACCTCGTCACTCGTCCCCCATTTCCGTCGCTTGGTCGCAGCAACGCACCGCGCCGGTTGCAGTTTGCCGCGTTCAATTTATAGTCATGGGTCAAACATATTTTGGGATGTTCAGCTTTTTGCGTTAAACGACAGCTGGGCGGCGCTTACAGGACATTTTTCTTTTTAGTCGACTATTAAGAAAATAGCGCCATAAGCGCCGACCGCTAGTCGTTCAATGCGGAAAGCTGATTCCTAATTACAAAGGGATTTTCATGAAATTTCGTCTTCGTTCACTCGCGCTCGCGATGCTCGCCATCGGCGCTACCGCAGGCCTCTCGGCGTGCGCCACCGTCGCGGCACCGACTGGCGCTAGCGCCGCCACGGCCGACACGGCCACCACGGCAACTGCCGGCGCAGCCCAAACTGCGGCAACCGCTGTCGCCGCAGGCACCAAGGCTGCCGCTGGTGCGGCTCCCGCCGCGCCCGGCGCAACGCCTCCGGCCAAACCCTTCGCCGACGTGATCAAAGGCGCAACCGAAGAAGCGGGTTTCTTCACGACGTGGCGCAAGGACGACAAGGTCTGGATCGAGATCCCCGAAGCGATGTGGGATCGGCCATTTTTCTTCTCGGTCAACGTGACGCACAACATCGGCGACGCGGGACTTTTCGGCAATCAAATGGGTGGCTTTCTCGCCGCCGGGCGCGGACAGTTCTTCGCGAGCTTCAAGAAATTCGGTCCTAACGGCGTGCAGCTCATTGCGCGCAATGTTGCTTACACCGCCGCCAATGACGCGCCGATTCGCCACGCAGTGGCGCGCTCGTTTTCCGATAGCTTGATTTCGAGCGCAGCGATCGCCAGTGCACCGCATCCTGATCGCAAGAGCGTACTCGTTGAGGCCAACGCGCTCTTGGTAAACGACTTTCCGATGGCGGCGCAGCAGCTTGAGCAAACGTTTCGGCAGCCGTACTCGTTCGACGCGAGAAATTCGAGCATCGAGCGCGTGAAAAATAGTGACACGGAAACCGGCTTCGCTGTGCGTGGGCACTACCAACTCAATCGCTTGTCACTGCCGCCCCCGATTCCCAATCCAGCTGCGCCTCCGACACGGTTTCCATCGACGCTGCCCGATGTGCGCTCGCTGTTCATGGGCTACTACTACGGTTTTTCGAAGCTGCCTGCGCAGCCGATGCGTCCGCGTGAGGCCGATTCGCGCGTGGGCTACTTCACCACCAACGTTAACGACTTCACCGACCCCGACAAACGCGAACAACGCTCGCGCTACATCAACCGTTGGCGCTTGGAGAAAAAAGACCCAGCAGCGGCCATGAGTGAGCCGAAGGAGCCGATTACATATTGGCTCGATAAAAACATTCCTGCTGCGTATCGCAATGCGGTGAGCGCAGGCATTTTGGAATGGAACAAAGCCTACGAAAAAATTGGTTTCAAGAACGCAATCGTGGTCAAGCAACAAGCCGACGGCGATGAGTTCGATACGTCCGCAACACGCTTCGCCTCCGTGCGTTGGGTGGCCGGGAACAATGTTCCGTTTGGTGCGCGCGGCCCGAGCAAAACTGATCCACGCACCGGTGAAATTTTCGATGCCGACATCGAAATGAATGAAGACATCACGCGTCTGTACAGCGCCCGGATTAAAGAAGATCCGCCGCGTCCGGTCAGCGGTGTCGGTCTGTTCCGCAACTCGGGTGAGTTGTGCACCTACGCCGACAACAAGTTGACGGAAGCGGCGTTTGCGCTTGACTTGCTGGTTGCGCGTGGCGAATTCGAATACGGCTCGCCTGCTGCCGAATCGTGGCTGATGGACGCGATCAAAGACATCACGGCACATGAAGTGGGCCACACGCTCGGTCTGCGCCACAACTTCAAAGGCTCGATGGCGGTCACACCCGAGCAACTGCGGGACGCAAAGTACGGCGCAGAGGTTGGCGTGTCGGCGTCGGTCATGGACTACAACGCGCTCAACATCGCGACCAAAGACGAGCGTCAAGGCCAGTATTCGATGGTCACAGTCGGCGCGTACGACATGTGGGCGATTGAGTACGGGTACAAAGAAACGACTCCGGAAACCGAGCGCGTGGAGCTGGCGAAGACGCTTTCGCGTTCCAACGAACCGCAGCTCGCGTACGCAACCGATGAAGACGCCGGCTTTGGTTCGATCGTCGAGGGCATTGACCCTGAGACCAACCGCAGCGACTTGTCGAGCGACCCTTTGGGTTTCTACGAAAAGCGTTTCGCGGTGATTCGTGAAGTATGGGATCGCGTGCAGGCGCGTCAGCTCGAACCGGGCACCAAATACGAAACCCTGCGTCGCCACTTTGATCGCGGCTTCCTTTTGATGGGGCCGATTGCCGAGCTCGCCGCGAAGTACGTCGGTGGCGTTTCGGTACGTCGTGATGTGGCTGGCAGTGGCCGTCAACCGCTTACGCCCACTGACGCCGCGCAGCAACGCCGTGCATTGAATCTGCTCGCACGTAACGTTTTTGCCGTTGATGCATTCAAGTTCAAGCCAGAATTTTTAGCGAAACTGGTGCCGGACTTTGACGCGCGGTGGGACAGCGTTGCCGACGACGACATCGGAGTGCCACGCGTGGCACCGATTGACTCATCGGTCGCGGGCCGCGTGTTTGCTGTGCAACGTGCAACGCTGAATCAGCTGATGCGCGACAGCGTCGCGGCGCGCGTTTTGGTCGCGCCGGAGAAAATGGCGGATGGCAGCAAAGCGCTCTCGTTGGCAGAGCTCTACAGCACGCTGCAAAAGACGATTTGGAGCGAGCTTGACAGCGGCGCGCCGAGCAACCTGATGCGTCGCAATTTGCAGCGTGAGCACGTGCGCCTCATGGCCGAAGCGGTCGCCCGCCCCAGCCCGCGCTCGCCAGCTGACGCGCGCGCGCTCCAGCGTGAATTTGCGTCCGAACTGTTGGCCTCGCTTCGCCGCGCAGCCAGCAAATCCGGTCAAAACATTGAAACGCGCGCGCACCTCAATGAGTCGATTGCGCTCATCGATGCAGCGCTCAAAGCGCAGATCGCAAAAGTGTTGGGTTAGTCAAGTAGGTAGGTTCAGGTAATAGGCGCGAACTTTGCCGCCCCCCAAACGTGGGGCGGCATTTTTTTGCCTTCACGTAGCCTCGATGCAGCGAAGCGGAATCGAGGAGCGCAACAGCGTGCCCGAAAATCACACCTCAATGGGTGTGTTTTGATGGGTTCTCGTCACGAATGCGAAAATAACTGCATGCGCATCCTAATTCTCCTTATTTCCTCCGTGTTCTTCGCGATATCTGCGTCGGCACAATCGCCGTCAAGCGTCCCCGCGCCTAGCGCCGAGCAATACGCGAAGCTGTGCGCGAATACGGCTGATCCCGCCGATTGCGGCAAACGTCTTGAGGCGGTGCAGTTAAAAAATGCGGGAGGCGTGGTTAAACGCGATGGCGATTTATTAGCGGTGATGGTTCCGGGCGAGCCGCCGTTCCTGTTTGCGGATAAGCCGGGCGAGGCAGGACCGAACCATAGTTTTTATGCGTACAACGCTATTGCCGACGCGGTGGTGCTGTTTCGCGCACAGGCTGACAAAATCGATTTCGTGCTCGTGCAGCGCTCAACGCTTTCAACGACCGAGCTGCCGAACGAGCCGTTTTTTAATAGCGATGGACGTTATTTTTTGACGGTAGATTTTTGTAGCGAAGGCTGTGAAAACCGGCTCGCTGTTTGGCGGTTCGAGCGCCGCGGGCCGGCCCGCGAACGGGTGTTTTCACCACGTACGCCGTGGACCGACGCGGGCGCAGCATGGGGCTCACCGCGCCGCTTGGTGGTGGATTACACAGAGGCTGGCAAGCAGGCGTCGATGAATTTAGAAATGAACGACCCGCGTTGGACGGTGCTGCTGCCTTGAGCAGCGAGTCGTTTTCGTAGGGCGGGCACTGCGCGCCTCGTGAACGCTCGGCGGGCAGTGCCCGCCCTACGGCGAACGCACTCAGTCGACGGTGAACATTGAATGGTGAGGCATTGGTGGAGAGCGAAGTCGTTTTGGATAAAGTTGTAGCGGACGATCCGCGTAAGCGTCGCATTCGCAGTTTTGTGGTGCGCGCCGGTCGCATGACTGCGAAGCAGGAGCGCGGCCTCACGGACGGCATGGCGCGGCATGGCGTGCTGTTTCAACCGACGACCCTCGATTACAAAGCCGCATTCGGGCGTGATGCGCCGACGGTGTTGGAGATCGGATTCGGCATGGGCATGACCACCGCCACCATCGCCGCCGCAAGGCCCGACACGAATTTCATCGCTGTCGAAGTGCACCCACCCGGTGTGGGCAATTTGTGTAACCTGCTCGACGAGCAGAATCTCACCAATGTGCGTGTGATGGAGCACGACGCGGTGGAAGTGCTGACGCAGATGATCGCGCCCAATTCGCTCGCGGGCGCGCACATTTACTTTCCTGATCCGTGGCACAAGAAGCGCCACAACAAGCGTCGCCTTGTGCAGCCAACGTTGGTCGCGCTGCTCTCCTCGCGCCTGCGACCTGAGGGTTATTTGCATCTGGCGACGGACTGGGTGCCTTACGCTGAGCAAATGCTGGAAGTGCTCTCTGCTGAACCGACGCTGAAAAACACCGCCGCAGACTATGCGCCACGTCCTGAGTGGCGACCCGAAACGAAGTTTGAATTGCGCGGATTAAAGCTCGGCCACGAAGTGCGCGATTTGGTGTTTCGCAAGCGCTAGATCGTTTTGTGCGTACAGCAGTTTCCGGCCTGTTAGCGACCGCGAAAATCGCTCGGCCCTAGCGCAGGCGCGGACGCGCTGCGAGTGCTTTGCAGCCTCACGTTGGGTAGATCATTGAACAACGAGTTCGGCGGAAATTCACGTGCTCTGGCGATCACGTAGGCCGCGCGCTCGGTGTCGCCACTGCGCTCGAGCGCGCGTGCCCATGCGGTGAGTAAACGTTCGTCGAGGACGTGGCGAACAGGGCGGTTAAACATCGAAAGTTCGGCGCGATCGCTGGCGAGCATGATCGCGGCGTAGTCACCGAAATGGCCGTAGAGTTTGCTCGCGCGCGCGGTGGCGACGGCGCTTGCTAACGCGTTGCGGTCGCGCGAATTTTGGTGAATGGCGGTCGCTTTTTGGTATTCGACCACAGCGAAAATCGCAACCGTTGCGCTCAGCAACGAAGTCATAGCAACAGCAATGGAGCGCACGCCTTTGTTTCGAGCCGATACCGCCGCTGCATCGGATTCTGCTGAGCCACACGCCCGCAAAAGCCACGCAAACAAAAATGCACTTGGCAACAAGAAATAGGTAAACCACAACGGGTACTCGAACAAGCTGTGAATGAGCATGACCGCAAGCAACATTGTCGCGGTTGTCGTTTCGGGTGTCGCGTTATGCCACAACGCGCGAGCGATGCGCCAGCCACCCCATAAAACGGCGCCGAGAATTAGCGTTGCGGCAGGCATTCCGATTTCGACGGCAAGCTGCAACGGCAGCGAATGCGCGTGATCGAACACATCGGGAGCGCGCTGCGCGAACGGCGTGAGGGTCCAGGCGAAATTGAGCTGGCCCCAGCCAACGCCGAACCACGGGTTGTGTTCAATCAGCGTCAACACATCGCGCCACAGCGCAATACGCTGCGCAAACGACGAATCGGCGGTGCTGCGGGTGAATGCGGTGGTCGAAAAAATCACTAACGGAATTAGGACTAGGGCAAGTCCAACCCAGCCTCGCCAACCCCAAGCGCGCAAGCGACGCGACTGAAACAGTCCGATGAGCGCGACTAACAGCAAGCTGATCACGCCGGTGCGAGACTCGCTGGAGAACAGCGTGGCCACCAGTGGCAGACTCGTCGCGGCCCAGAGCCATGGCCAGCGACGCAGCAAATACGCCGCCGCAATCAGACCCCATACCGCCAGCGTTGCGAGTTGGTTCGGCTGCCGCAAGTTGCCGCCGTAGCGTTCGCCCGCGACGTGCCGCGCAAAAAAAGTGTCGTCCGGCCAACTTGGCGCAAACGCCTGCACGGCAACGACCAACGCGTTGCCCAAGGCGGCGAGCAACACGCCGATCAGCAACGCCGCGAGCCAGCGCGTTTGACCAGCACGGACTGCGTCGCCGCCGAACAACGACAGCGAAATTAACGCCGCGAGCAGAATGTTAAGCGCGCCAGGTGCGACGGTGAAGAATGGCGAAACCCCTGCCAGAACATGCGCCCCGAGCACCACCAACAGCATGAACCACGGCGCCACCGCCAACCTGTTGCCCGGACACAACGCACGCGATGAACCCGTCGACCGCACCAAAATGACGCACGACCAAAGTAGGCAAGCGACGATTTGGCTATAAAACGCGGGCAGAGGTGGCGCTTGCATCGCACAAACGAGCGGCATCATCACGGCCAGTATCGTTACCAACCGTAGCGTGTACTCACTTGTATGCGCGTGCGGCGAGACCACATGATTCTGTGGTGCAGCTTTTAGGGTGGAACGACTTCTATTTGGCGGTTTCAAGGGGTTTTTAATATAAGTCGACTATCAAAATAAAATGGCTGAAAGCACCGAGTAACAGTCGCTGAGCGTAAAAAGCTGTTATCACTTTGCGTCATTTTGGTGACGACGACATGACGGAAATCCTGTCTCTAAACGACGACACGTATGTGTTGCAGTGAATGTGAGTGCACGCCAACTCGCAACTATTTTCATTGTCAAATGTCCGAAGCTCTGACACAATTTTGTAAACGACCGGAAATACCAACAAGTGAATTTGATTCTACGGGCCTTGCGGCCTATCGCGCGCTACGCTGCGGCAGCCCTCTGGTTGGCTGTAGGCGCGTCCGCGTTTGCCGCGCCAACGGGCTACTCCGTGCGCAGCGACATCGACCGTAAGCTCTACAGCATCGACATGGCCTCGGGCATAGCGACCGCATTGGGCGCCACAGGATTCAACAAAATTGAAGGCCTCGCGATCAACGACGCGGGTGAGATTTACGGCGTCAATCCTGCAACCGCCCAGCTCGTGAAATGTTCGTCAACCACCGGGGCGTGTACCGCGGTGGGCGTTTTGAGCGGCTTGCCCCAAATTCAAACCAATGCAGGTCTGGCATTTTCGTCCACGGGCGTTCTATTTCTCGCAGCCAACGCAGTGATTTATCGCGTGGATCCTGCGACGGCCGCTGCGACAGCGCTCGGAACCACAGGGCCAGCAATCTCGGGTCTTGCCGGCGTGGCACCGTCTGAGCGCTGCGCCTCCGGCGTGTTCGGCATGGGCGGAAATAACGACAAGGGCAAGATTTTTTGCATCAACATCAGCAACGGCGTGGCGACCCTTCTCGGAAGCGTCAGCCTCACGCCGTTGGACGCTGGGCTCGATGGTGACACCTCGACTGGCCTCGTGTGGGGCGTTACCAATGACGTACCTGGAAAAGTTTTTGCGGTGGCACCGTCAACACTCGCGGTGAGTAACATGAGCACGGTCACGCTAGACGGCGAAGACATTGGCGGATTCGAGAGCTTAGCCATTGCATATAGCGTCAGGCCGACTGGCGGCGCAGCAGATCCGGAAGGCGTCATCGGAATTCCGACGTTATCGCAGTGGAGCCTGATGGTACTTTGCACGCTCCTGCTCGTTGCCGGCGTGTGGACAACGCGTCAACGTACCCAACCTGCAAAACACGCTCGCGCCGCTAACTCAGCGCGCAAATAACGCCGCCAACGCTGCGCCCGGATCGGGCGCGCGCATGAACGCCTCCCCGACCAAAAATCCATGCACATCGTGTGAACGCATGTGCAGTACATCATCACGCGTCAGAATTCCACTCTCGGTGATCACACGCTTGCCACTAGGAATTCGCGCAAGCAGATCCGTGGTTGTCTTGAGCGATACGTTAAATGTGCGCAAATCGCGGTTGTTGATGCCGATAAGCGACGTTTTTAACGTGAGCGCCGCGTCAAGCTCACGCGCGTCATGCGATTCAACGAGCACATCCATGCCCAACTCATGCGCCAGCGCCTCAAGCGCACGCATCTGATGCGGATCAAGTGCCCCAACGATCAGCAAAATGCAGTCCGCACCCATCGCGCGCGCCTCAAAAACTTGATACGCATCAACAATGAAATCCTTGCGGATTACGGGTAAGTCGCAAGCAGCGCGCGCTTGTTGAAGGTACGCTGTTGAGCCCTGAAAATACGGGGCGTCGGTCAGCACCGACAAACACGCCGCGCCACCCACCGCGTAGTTAGTTGCAATCTCAGCTGGCGAAAAATTTTCACGCAAAATGCCCTTGCTCGGGCTCGCCTTTTTGATTTCGGCGATAACCGCACTTTGCCCGCTAGCGATTTTCGCTTCAATCGCGCGAGCAAATCCACGCGTCGGTGCTTTGGTCATCGCCTCGGCTTCGGCGCGAACGACCGATAGCGGCTTCACGCACATGGCCGCGGCAATTTCGTCGTGCTTGGTCGCGATGATTTTGTTCAGGATGTCGCTCATGCTTTTCTAACCCTGCGATCAGACCGATTGCGAGAATGACGCAAATTCGTCGACCTTTTTGCGTGCGCCACCGCTCGCCACCGCCGCGCGCGCAAGCGCAATGCCGTCGCGAAGATTCGGCGCGAGGTTCGCTGTGTAAAGCGCGGCCCCGGCGTTCAGAAGCACCACGTTAAGTGCGGGCGAATCTTTACCCTCGAGTGCACTAAGCAACATCGCCTTCGATTGCTCCGGTGTGTCTACTTTCAGATTGCGCGTTGCGCTCATCGTAAATCCGAAATCTTCGGGATGAATTTCGTACTCTGTGATCTTGCCGTCTTTGAGCTCACCCACGAGCGTACCCGCGCCGAGCGAAATTTCGTCAAGCGAATCGCGACCGTGAACCACCATCACATGCTGCGCGCCCAGGCGCTGCATCACGCGCACTTGAATGCCAACGAGGTCGCCGTGGAACACGCCCATCATCGTGTTCGGGGCGCTCGCTGGATTGGTAAGTGGCCCGAGAATATTAAAGATGGTTTTCACGCCCAATTCGCGACGAATAGGCGCAACCGCTTTCATCGCGGAATGATGGTTCGGCGCAAACATGAATCCGATGCCCGTGGCTTTGATGCTCTGTGCGACTTGCTCGGGACTCAGCATAATGTTCACGCCCAGCGCCTCCAACACGTCGGCTGCACCGCTCTTCGACGACACGCCACGGTTGCCGTGTTTTGCTACCTTCGCGCCAGCCGCCGCCGCGACAAACATCGACGCGGTGGAGATGTTAAACGTGTGTGAAAGGTCTCCACCGGTGCCTACGATGTCCACGAGATTTGGCTCGTTTTCTACCGGCACCTTGGTCGATAGTTCGCGCATCACGCGCGCTGCAGCGGCGATTTCACCGATGGTTTCTTTTTTGACGCGCAAGCCCGTTAACAATGCACCCGCCTGCGCAGGTGTGAATTCACCTGCCATGAGCTTGCGCATGAGCGAGAGCATTTCGTCTTCAAAAATTTCGCGATGATCGACCGTGCGTTGGATCGCTTCAGAGATAGAGATGGGCATGATGGCTGCGCCTATACGTTTATACGTTCAAAAAGTTACGAAGCAAATCATGACCATATTCGGTGATGATGGATTCAGGATGGAATTGCACGCCCCACACCGGTAGCGTTTTGTGGCGCACGCCCATGATTTCGCCGTCGTCGCTTTCGGCGGTAACGGAAAGCTCGGCAGGCAACGTCGCGCGTTCGATCACTAACGAGTGGTAGCGCACCACGGTATACGGCGACGGAATGCCCGAGAAACAGTCTTGGCGATTGTGGGTAATCGTGGAGGTTTTGCCGTGCATCACGCGTTTAGCTCGCACGATATTTCCACCGAACGCCGCACCAATACTTTGATGCCCAAGGCACACACCAAGGATTGGCAGCTTGCCAGCAAATGCCTTGATGAGCGGCACAGAAATTCCCGCTTCATTGGGCGTGCATGGTCCCGGTGAGACGATGATGCGTTCCGGCTTTTTCGCAGCCACACCCGCAAGGTCGATGGCGTCGTTGCGAATGACTTCCACCTCTTGCCCAAGCTCACCGAAATACTGAGCTAGGTTGTAAGTGAAGCTGTCGTAGTTATCGATGATGAGCAGCATTATTGCGCCCCTGCGAAATAGTCTTTTACGGCCACTACGAAGCGATTGATGTCGTCACGCGAAACGTCTAAGTGCGTAACCAATCTCGCCGCATAGACGCCTTGCATCAGCATGCCACGTTCAGCGAGAAACGCTTCTAGCGCTTTTGCGTGCGCTTCCGGAATGTTCAAAAACACAACGTTAGTGGCTTGTCCCAATACCGTAATTGCGGCAACTTCACGCAGACCAGCGGCAAGCGCAACAGCATTTTCGTGATCGTCATGCAATCGTTCAACGTTATTTTCTAGCGCGTAGATACAAGCCGCTGCGAGCGAGCCAATCTGGCGCATGCCGCCGCCCAGCATTTTGCGCCACCGATGCGCGCGCTCGATGAGTGCTTTGTCACCGACGAGCATCGCACCGACCGGCGCACCGAGGCCTTTGGAAATACACAACGATGCAGAATCGAATGGCGCAAGAATGTCAGCGATCGTGGTCTTGCTCGCGACGGCGGCGTTGAACGCGCGGGCGCCATCGAGATGAACATTCAAACCTTTGCTGCGTGCGAGCGCCGCGGCCTCCAACACATACGACTGCGGCAAAACCCGGCCACCCCAGGTGTTTTCAAGTGCGAGCAATTTGCTGCATGCGAAATGCGTACCTAGGCCTGTTCCGAAAGGCTTAACTGCTGCCGCAATCTTCGCAAGCGGGATGGTGCCGTCGGCGTCTTGCTCCAGCGGTTGCGGCTGAATGCTGCCGAGCACGGCCGCGCCGCCGCCCTCCCAGCGATAGGTGTGGGCCATTTGCCCGACGATGTACTCGTCGCCTCGTTCGCAATGCGCCATCAGCGCCGCGAGATTACTTTGCGTGCCGGACGGGAAAAAGAGCGCGGCTTCTTTATGCGTGACTTCGGCGGTCATGGCTTGCAGACGATTGGCGGTGGGGTCGTCGCCCCACACGTCGTCGCCTACGGCCGCCACGTTCATCGCGGCGAGCATGCCTGGCGTTGGGCGGGTGACGGTGTCACTGCGCAGGTCGATCACTTTACTCATGCTTCGCCTCCGTCCAAACCGCGTTGCACCATCTCCGCGGCGCGCAGAACGGAGCGTGTCTTCTGTAAAGTTTCTTCCCACTCTTTGCTCGGCACCGAATCGTGCACGATGCCTGCACCGGCTTGGGCGTAGAGCTTGCCGTCTTTGATAACTCCGGTGCGAATCGCGATGCACATATCCATGTCGCCCTGATAGCTCATATAGCCGACCGCACCGCCATAAATGTTTCGCTTCACAGGTTCAACTTCATGAATGATTTCTAGCGCACGAATTTTGGGCGCGCCCGAGAGCGTGCCCGCCGGGAATGTCGCGCGCAATACGTCGATGTTGTTGGTGCCGGGCTTGAGCGTGCCTTCGACGTTGCTCACAATGTGCATCACATGCGAGTAGCGCTCGATAATCATTTTGTCTTTCACTACGACCGAGCCGGTCTTAGCGATGCGGCCCACATCATTGCGACCTAAGTCAATGAGCATCACATGCTCGGCGACTTCTTTCTCGTCTGCGAGCAGTTCTGCGGCGAGCGCATCATCTTCTTCGCGATTGGCACCGCGTTTGCGTGTACCGGCGATGGGCCGCACCGTGACGGAATCCCCTTCTTTGCGGACGAGAATTTCGGGCGACGCGCCAACAACATGAAAGTCACCGAAGTTGTAGAAGAACATGTACGGCGAAGGGTTCAGCGTACGCAGCGCCCGATAGAGCGAAATCGGTGGCTCGGGGAAATCCATTTCCATCCGTTGCGAAGGCACCACCTGCATGCAGTCGCCCGCCGCGATGTAGTCCTTGCACACTTGTACGGCCGCTACATAGGCCGCTTCACCCATTTGTGAGTGTGGCTCCACCACCGTCGTGGCGTGTTGCAGCGGCAACTTTGCGGGTTCGTGTAGTTTGGCGCGCAACTCAGCAAGGCGTTTCGTTGCGCTTTGAAACGCATCGGGCTTTGATGGATCGGCATAAACAATGAGCGAAATCTTGCCGGAAAGATTGTCGACGACCGCAAGCTCTTCGGTGAGTAGCAACAAAATGTCCGGCACGTCCAGCTGATCCGTGCGCGGTTGCTCGAAGTAGCGCTTGCCAACGCGCGGCTCGATGTAGCCCACAGTTTCAAAGCCAAAGTAGCCGGTGAGCCCGCCGCAAAAGCGCGGCAAGCCCGGAATCGTGGCAACTTTGAACTGCGCTTGATAGGCAGCGATGTAATCCAGCGGGTCGTCCACGACTTGCTTGTTCGGGCCGAGTGGGGTGATGTGGGTCACCTCTTTGCCGCGCACTTCGATACGCGTTCGAGTACGAAGCCCGATGAAGCTATAGCGCCCGAAACGCTCGCCACCTACGACCGATTCCAATAGGAACGTGTAGCGATCATTCGCGAGTTTTAGGTAGATGGACAGCGGCGTGTCTAGATCCGCGAGGGTCTGTTCAACCAGCGGGATGCGAGTGAAGCCTTGTTGAGCAAGCTTCAGAAATTCTTGTTCGGTCATGATGCAACATGTTGAAAAGTGTCAGAGCAGGGTTCTTAGCTGCGGCACCTGTCGAGGTGCTTGCGCCCGCAGCTGGCGCAAAGAGTTAGATTGGTAGGCTAACGCCACCAACCTCCAGAACTTTGCCACCAAGACCGTACCGACAGAAACATGTTGTTTGCTTTGAATGTGCCCGAACTAAGAATCGAGCAGAGCAGGAATATCCGTAAATGTACTCACGATTGCGTTTGCGCGCAAATCGACTAAGTTTTCGCCTTCACTGTACCCGTACGTCATCAGCACCACAGGCGAGCCCGCCGCCTGTGCCGCGCGGCTGTCGTTGCCCGAGTCGCCAATCATCAACATTTCGCGCGGATGCACGCGATGCTGCCCCGCCGAATAAAAAATCATCCCGGCTTCAGGCTTGTTGGAGGTGAGCGTATCGCCGCATACGACGTGGTCGAAATAGTGCGCGATGTTGAATTTTTCGAGCAACGTGAGGCTATTGGCTGTCCATTTATTGGTTACTACGGAGAGCGGCAATCCGCGCGCCTTGAAGGATTCAAGCCCCTCAACGACACCGGGATACAGTGTTGTACGGTCTGCGATGTGCTCGTAATAAAACTTACGGTACAGGTCGAGCGCGCCGTGTAACTCACGGTCGGTCGGATCACGCTCCAGTACGAATCGCAGCGACTTCCCCACATGCGCCATCAGACCTTTGCCCACAAAAGTCTTAACAGTGTCGAGCGGTATTTCTGGAAGATTGAGTGCGGTGAGCGTGAGATTTACCGCACCACAAAGATCAGGGATGGTGTCGAGAAGCGTACCGTCGAGATCAATGGCGATGGCACGGATGGCGGGTAGGTGTTTAGGCATGTCTCGCATTTTGACGCATCGGGTAAGACATGCTCATGAAAATTCCAATGTCTAGCGTTCCCCGTTTCACGGCCCGCTGCGCTGAAGGGTGCGTCACTACAATGCAGTACTGAGGTTTCGTGTCAGTCGGATTGATGCGCGTCGGCCAGCTGCTAAGAATTTACCAATGCGGTTTAGGCCATGCTGCTGCGCTTCGATGAGCCGCAGACCGCCTTTTCCATTTTCACTTGAGGCCATTCAGCGACGTACTCATGAAAAAAGTTATCACCACAGCTAAAAAAGTTGGCCTCTCGTCAAAACTGGGGATGCTGTCAATTGCGTTTGCTTTCATGCCGAATGCTGTCGGTGCGATCAGCACCTGTCCTTTTGACGGCGGAGGCTCTGATGCGGTTAATGATGGTGTGGTGTTGACGAGGTACGCTTTGGGTATCAGCGGCCCTTCGCTGACCGCGAGCACTCGATATGCCAGCCTCAACCCGCTTGAAGTCCAGGCGAATATCGAATGCCAAGGTTGCGCACTCGACTTGAACGGCGATGGATTGGTTGATACCGTCGACGCAACGATTGTTGCACGACATCTCGCGGGTTTTCAGGGTGCTTCGCTCACCGCTGGCTTGGCAATGGGTGTAGGCACTCGCAGCACGACAGCGGCCGTCACAAGTTTTTTGGCGAATGGCTGTGCCGTCGGTGGGAATCTAAACGCGTTCGTTCAGGGCGGAAATGCGTTTGGCGCACCTGCTGTGATCGGCGTCACAGATGCGCAACCGGTTACCGTGAAAAGTGGTGGCAATGAGGCGAACCTACTGATTGCGGACGGCAGTGGTCTGCGCATTGCACGTGCCTCCACTCTCGCAACGCCGAACACGACCAATGGAGCGGCAAGTAATTCCGTGGGCGATGGTGTAGTGGGTGCCGTCGTTGCCGGTGGCGGCAGGGTCGGTGGCGGTAACGTCGTGACGGGCAACTACGGTGTCATTGGTGGTGGCGCGAACAATGGTGCGGAGCTCTACGGCACCGCCGCCGGTGGCCTCGCAAATGCGGCAGCCAGCTACGCTGCGATCGGTGGAGGTCAGTTCAATCAAGCGAGTGGTCTTTACAGTAGCATTCCCGGCGGTCGGTATAACAACGCACTCGGCGACTACAGTGTGGCGTCTGGCGTTGCTGCGACGGCGACGAACGCGCACGAATTCGTATGGTCAGGATCGGCGGCAGGTTTTAATCCCGCTCTAGCAGGCGTGTGGGGCGGGCAAACCGCCGGTTCGTTCAACGCCAAAGCGGACACTGGTTTTTACTTCGAGTCGGGCGCAGTCAGTTGCACGCTGTCGGCGGCTGCGACGGGCTGGCAGTGTTCGAGTGACCGTGCTCTGAAAGAAAACATTCAGTCAATCGACCCGAAGGCGGTTCTCGCAAAAGTTGCCAGTCTGCCAATTTCAACGTGGGTCATTAAAGGGTACGACCAGTTGCACATGGGCCCCATGGCTCAAGACTTCCGCACAGCGTTTGGTCTTGGCGCGAGCGACAAGGCGATCAACACCACTGACGTGCAAGGTGTCACATTGGCCGCGATTCAAGGGTTACATGCGATGCTCAAAATCAAAGACGCCGAGATCACCGCGCTCAAGGCAGAAGCCAAAAAAATTGATGGGCTCGCTCGCGAAATTGCTGCGATGAAACGAAAGCTCAATGCGCGTTGAGCGATGCCCACTGCGGTTTCATGTGATCACGAACGGCGTGCGGTTTGTAGGTGACACGAGCTGCTAGGCAAGTTGCGCCCGCATCTGGCTGATCGCCGCCGCGTAATCCTTCGCTCCGTAAATTGCGCTACCCGCAACGAACGTATCTGCGCCGGCAGCGGCCACTTTAGCGATGTTGTCGGCTTTTACGCCACCGTCAACCTCGAGCAAAATTTCTCGACCTGAATCAGCAATGCGCTTCCGTGCTTCGGCGATTTTTGGCAGCACGCCGTCGATAAATTTCTGACCGCCAAAGCCAGGGTTTACGCTCATGATGAGCACCAAATCGAGCTTATCAATCGTGTAGTCGAGGTAATCGAGCGGTGTCGCGGGATTGAAGACAAGGCCCGCTTTGCAGCCGCATTCGTGGATGAGAGAAATCGTTCGGTCGACGTGTTCGCTGGCTTCCGGGTGAAAGCTGATGATGTTTGCGCCGGCTTTGGCGAACTCTGGGATGATGGCGTCAACGGGCTTAACCATGAGGTGCACATCAATGGGCGTAGTGCCCACATGCGGCTTGATTGCGCTGCACACCATCGGGCCGATTGTGAGGTTCGGCACGTAGTGGTTGTCCATCACGTCGAAGTGAATGAGATCCGCGCCAGCCGCGATCACCGCGCGGACTTCCTCGCCCAAGCGGGCAAAGTCGGCGGACAAAATGGAGGGAGCAATTTTGTAGTTCGTGTGGTTGCGAGACAATGGAAGCCCAGAGATAAAAAAGAGTTGTGGATGGCGATGAGCGATCCCAACGAAACATCGTGAACCGCTACAGCATCAAAATTGATCCGACCCCATTTTACTTGGCTGATCAGAGCGATCCAACGCGCGGGCTTTATACCTTCGCTTATCACATTCGCATCACGAACGATGGCGAGGCGGGCGTCCAACTTATCTCACGGCACTGGATCATTGCTGATGGCAACGATTCAATTGAAGAGGTGCGCGGCGCGGGTGTGATTGGCGAACAGCCGAAGCTTGCACCGGGTGAATCGTTTGAATACACCAGCGGATCACAACTGAAAACCCCCGTGGGCACGATGCACGGCAGCTATCAGTTTGTGGCGGATGATGGCGTGACGTTTGACGCCCCGATTCCGAAATTTACGCTTTCAGCGAAACGGGTGCTGCACTAATTACGGCGTCTTTGCGTTGTTCTTTTCGGTTGCGGTTTCTGCGGCCTTGCGAGCCGCAGCGTCGTATTCCTGCCGCTTGCGGTCACGCTCCGCCGTGCCACCCACGATCCACCAAATCAATCCGATGAATAACCCGCCGGCCGCCGCCGCTTCGACCAAAAATATCCAGAAACCACTTTCGATCATGTTTTGACTTTGCTGCGTTGCTGCGTAATGGTGTCGCGATGATTCAATTTTAGGCTGCTCACCGCTTGCAACGGCACTCGACTCCTACAATCTACGCATGAATACGCCTCGCTTTTTACAATTTCTCGACGCGATGGACGCGATTGTTTCGCGCGCACCGACTGAGCCTGCCCTGCTCTACGAGAGCGAAACTGCGCTCAAGGCACTCATCGCGCACGACGACTGGCTGCCGACGGATTTCGCTCGGCCCGTTGCTGAAAAATATCAGAGCTACGCGCTCTACATCGACCCGCGGTCGCGCTACAGCGTCAGTAGCTTCGTCTGGGCGGCAGGTCAGGGCACGCCCGTACACAATCACACGGTGTGGGGGCTCGTAGGCGTGTTGCGCGGCGCCGAGCGCTGTGAAGAGTTTCCTGCGCCAGACGCGGCTGCCAGCGTCTCAATGGTATCGGCGCATGAGCACGCGTTGCTACGTGGCGAGGTGGATCGCGTCTCGCCTAGTATTGGTGACTGGCACCGCGTGAGTAACGCACTCTCGGATGCGCCGTCGATCAGTATTCATGTGTACGGCGCAGATATTGGACGGGTGCCACGCAGTTTTTGGAATGACTCGACGCAACGGGTGATGCCGATGGTGTCCGGCTACTCGAACGATCAACCTTGGATTGCTGCACGATGAACGAGGTTTTGACTATTGCGCGCAATGGCACGCACACGAGCGTCACGCTCAACCGACCGGACAAAGCTAATGCGTTAGCCGCAACGCTGGTAGCAGCGCTGCACGCAGCTGTTAATGCAGCGATCAACGATGGCACGACGGTGTTTACGATTCAAGGCAACGGCCGCAACTTTTGCGCAGGCTTTGATTTGTCTTCACTTGAGGCAGAAACTGACGAGACGATCATTCCACGTTTGATGGATTTAGAGCGCATGTTGCAGGCGATTTACTACGCGCCATTCGCTACGATTTCGCTCATTCATGGCGGTGCGTTTGGTGCAGGTTTTGATCTCGCAATGGCTTGTGATTACCGACTGGCCACGATGGATGCGCGCTTTCGAATGCCCGGCTGGCGCATGGGTTTGGCGCTTGGCACGCGGCGTACCGCACAGCGCGTCGGTGCCGAGCGCGCGTTTGTGTTTTTACGTGATGCGCTGACTATCAATACTGAGCAGGCACTGGAGCAGCAATTTGTCACCGAAATCGCGGATCCCGTAACGTGGTCGCGTCGGGTTGAAGAAATCGCTGCGGTCAACGCCAAGCTTCCGCCCAAGGCGTACGCACAGTTAAAGCGTTTGCTGCAATCGGATACGGCCGAGGCAGATTTGCGTGATCTGCACGCTTCACTGGTTGCGACGCCACTGAAGCCGCGCATGCAGCAATACGTTGCATCGCGCGCCTGACGCGGTCATACGGTTCGCGTATACCGATAATTGTGGCAAGAAGTTAACAGCTTTTTGGCGCTAACGACCGGCGGGTGGTCGACAGGTGCCAAAAAAATTAAATATCGACTTTAAGAGAAAAATAAAAAGCGCCCGCATGCGGCGGGCGTTTCAGAAGAAAAAACTTAAAAGCTGTTAGCTCTTCTTCTTGAAGTCGTCGTGGCAAGATTTGCAGGTGCCGCCGACCGCGCCAAACTGCTTCTTGAAGGCCTCCGCGTCGCCTGCATTGGCGAAGGTTGCCAGCTTGGCCATTTCGGTTTCCAGCTTGCCGCCGAGCTCTTTGAACTTTGCGTTGTTCGACCACACTTCCGCCTTCGCTTCGGTGTTGCCCACTTTATCCGTACCAGGCGCGAAACCTTCCCAAGGCATTTTCGACAGCGGCACCAACATGGACGTTGCGCGAACGGCGTCGTCTTTGTTGAAAGGCTTTTCGCCTTTGGCTACGGCGGCGAGTGGGCCGAAGTACCACGCCATCAGCGTGAATGCGGCTTTGCGCTCCTTCACGAAAGCTTCTGGTTTCGGCTGCGCCATTGCGGACGTTGCCAATGCGGCAGCGGCGGTAGCGAGTGCGATTTTGGTGAACATTTTCATATTTACTCCACGTTAAAAAAAAGGACTACTTAAACCAAACGGACCAATTAACGATCACCGCCACTAGCGCGATGACCAAGACAAAAACGGCAAACCCCAACGTCGTGGACGCTTTACGTGCTCCTTGTGCCTCGCGCGCAAGATCGGCCGGCAAGGATTTGTTGCCGGAGAACATCGCGCGAATGAGGTTTTCTTTTTTGACGAACAGATGGAACAACACCGCCGCGACGTGCAGCCCAACAAGCGCCAGCAGCACTTTGCCGATGATGTGATGAATTCCGGTGAGACGCACTGAGGTCGCCTCGCTGACGTATTGAGCCAACGGGCCGGTGGTCGCGATTTCATCGTTGGTGAACAGTCCGAGCGTGGCTTGCGTCGCCAGAGTGAGCAGCAGCGCGAGCACCATCCAACCGCCTGGTGGATTGTGGCCCACGACGTAATCGTGGCCTTTACCGAACATATTTTTGGCGAAGGCAATGGTCTTGCCTGGGCTGCTGAGAAACGAGCCGAAGCGCGCGTATTCGCCGCCCACAAAACCCCAAATCAGGCGAAACGTAACCAGCGTAAGGATGGCATAGCCGCAGCGCATGTGCCACGCGATCGCATTGCCACCGATCTCGCCAGTAATTACCGCTGCTGTGAACAACAGGACGAGTGACCAGTGAAAACAGCGGACGAAAATGTCCCATACCGGCGCGGAGATGAGTTCAGTTGAAGGCTTGGTCATCGATTGTGTTCCAGGTCAAATGCATCTTTGAGCGCGGTGAGACCCGCTCGCAAACGCTCAAGTTCCGCCGCATCGAGTCGACCAAACGCGCGTTGCAAATGTTTGAGGTGCGCAGGGAATACCTCTTCAAACATCGCGTTGCCAGCGCGTGTGAGCGCGACATGTGTGCGCCGTGCGTCGCCGGCGTCGGTGTGCCGCGAAATGAGTTCGCGCGCTTCCATGCGATCAAGCACGCCGGTGAGCGTGCCCTTGGTTATGAGCGTTCGCTCGCCTAATTCTTTGCACGTCATTCCCTCAGTGTTGCCGAGTGTGGCGATCACGTCGAATTGCGATTCGGTAAGCCCGAGCTGCTTGACGTGCGCGCCAGAGTAACGCTCGAACGCTTGGGTGCAGCGCATGAGCTGGCGAAGCGTTGGCATAAATGCGGGAATGTTTGAGGTGTAGGGCATAGAGGTTTGACGTGCGGCCCGCGAGCAGCCGTTGTTGAGGTTCTGATGGGGCATCGTCGAATTAGTTCGTATTAGAACAAGTTTATTGATCTATCGCAAGTTGCCCCTACTGTCCGATGCGCTGGCGGATAATTTTGTGCATGCATGTTTTCTCACCCGTTGCGAGTTTTTCCATTCACCCGAACATCAACCTTCCCCAAACACTCGTCGTTGTCCTGACGGCATTATTCGCTGTCTCTGCGCATGCCGTACTTCCAGAAGCGATGGCGAGGGCGCTGCGTGAATCCGGTGTCCCAGAAAACGCAGTGAGCCTGTACGTGCGCGAAGTGGGGCATAGCGCGCCCCTGATTGAGCACCGTCCGCGTACGCCGATGAATCCCGCGTCCACCATGAAAATCGTCACCACGCTCGTAGGTTTGGACGTGCTCAAGCCCGATTTTTCGTGGAAAACTCAATTTCTAACGAATGCGACCATCTCGGGCGGCGTGTTGAACGGGGCGTTGGTGATCAAAGGCAGTGGGGATCCGAAATTTCTGCGGGAACATTTGGAGGCCGCGATCAAGGCGCTTCGTGAACGCGGTATCCGTGAAATTCGTGGTGATGTTCTGCTCGATCGCACGCGCTTCGCCAAGGTCACTTACGACTCGTCGCTCTTCGATGGTCAGGCGTTACGGCCGTACAACGTCGGTTCTGACGCGCTGTTATTCAACTTCAAATCGGTCGGGTTCAAATTTTCAGTGTTACCCGACAAAACGGTTTCCGTTGTGACAGACGGGCCGCAACCGGATGGGTTGACGATTAGTAACTCACTGCGCTTAGGCGCAGGCCCGTGTGCTGATTGGCGCACAAAACTGGGTGCCTCGTTCGATACACAAAGTAATCGTGCCAGCGCCACTTTTACCGGCACCTATTTGGCCGATTGCGGCGAGAAAGACTGGTACGTTAGCTTGTTCGATCACACGGGCTTACTCGCTGGCACGTTTGCGCGGCTGTGGCGCGACGCGGGTGGCAGATGGGAGGGCGTGATGCGCGAAGGGGTAACACCCAAAAACGCACGCGTACTCTTCGTGCATAGCTCTGCGCCGCTGGCCTCGATGGTGACTGACATCAATAAATTCAGTAACAACGTCATGGCACGACAACTGCTGCTCACGATTGACGCGGAGTTAAGTAAACGACCGGCGCAAGCAAGGCGAGGCGGCCAGAGTGCGCGCGAATGGGCTAAGCAGCGCGGCTTTGAGTTGCCTGATTTGGTGATCGAAAACGGCTCTGGCTTGTCGCGCGTTGAACGCATTTCTGCGCAGAGCATGGTTTCACTGCTGGAGTACGGACTCACGGCGCCGTTTGCGAGCGACTTCGTTTCGTCATTGCCGCTCGCTGCGACTGATGGCACTTTAGCAAAGCGTTTCGTCAATCAATTGGCGGATGGCAACGCGCACCTGAAAACCGGCACCCTGACGGGCGTGAAAGCGCTTGCCGGCTACTTGCTACTGCCGGGCGACCGACAGATGCTCTACGTTGGATTTATTAACCATCCCAACGCCGAGAGCGCACAACGCGCGCTGGATGCGGGCGTGGATTGGGTCTTTCAGTCGCAGGTGAAGCTAAACCCAACCAACCAGTAAGCGCTGCATGCCAAAGCACGCGGCGCTTAAATGGGGTTAGTTAGGCAATTTCGCGCTTCTCGTTGAGACGCAACCAGCCTTTGATGATGCGGTAAACCCACCAAATCCAGACGACGCCTAAGACTACAAAGCCAATCAGCGCTAGCGCCAAGACGAGACCAATAGACGTCCACAACAGGCCCCACCAAAAGGTGCGGATGAGCCAGCTGTAATGCGAGGCGAGGTAGGTGCCAGCCGCGTCGTCACGCTTGATGTAGGCCACGATGAGGCCTGCAATAGCAAAAATGCCAGTGACCAGTCCGAGTGCGTAAAGCGCATACGTAATGTGTGTGATTTGCACGGTAGATTCATTGGGTGCTTGGATTGACGGTGTGCTCGTGGCGGGTGTGATCTCAGACATTTCTGTTTTTCTCCTGAAGGCGTAGATGCGAAGCTGCATCGTATGGTCGCAATATCGCTATGATTGTTTGCAAATGCAAGCGTCGCGCGGCCAGTATCCGACGAAATGTGCCGTGTGGTGACCAACCGACAAAGCGAACGACAAACGGAGGTCGCCATGACCAAGCAATATCCCGATGAGGAGCGCGCGAACCGCGTTGTAATACTCGAAGGCTCCCCTTTGGGCACACCACTGGCCAAAATGTTTGACTCTCTGGAAGCTGCCGAGCCGTTTTTGCTGGGGCGAATCCGCGCCAATGTGCCCGTAAATTTGCGAGATCGCTTAGAGCGTGCGCTCGCGGATCGTATCGTGAGTGAAGACGGAATTGCCGCAGTTTCAGAAGTTATCGCGGGAAAGCTTGCGTTCCTGCGCGCGGTCACGGCGGCATACGCTGAACGCATCACGATTGTGCTGCGCCGTTGGGACGAAGACGACGACGCGCGTCGATAGCGATGGTTTCGACTGCTTGCCGTTGGTTTGCGCCAATCCTAGCGCTAACACTGCTCGGCGGTTGCGCCAGTTTTGATCCGCACAATTTGGTTGGCCGTCATCTAGCGCCCGTATCTAGTACCGGAGTTGAGAACGGAGCCACGCTAGCCGCCACAACGCGTCGTGCGGCGGTGAATGCGGTGTGGTCGGCTATCAACGAGCGTTACTACCGCGCCGATCTGAACGGCGTCAATTGGTTGGCCGCCCGCACGTACTGGGAACCGCTCGCATTGGCGGCGGCGACGGACGACGAGTTTTGGGAGCGCGTGGACCTCATGGTCGCCGAGTTGTCCGACGCACACACGCGTGTCGAATCCCCACGCCAAGTGACACGCCGCAAAACTCAGCAGTCGCTTTTGCTCGGTATCGGATTGCGGGAAATTGCTGGCGAAATTGTCGTGACATCCGTGCACCCGGAATCCGATGCCTACTGGGCCGGCGTACGTGCGGGAATGCTTTTGCATAAGATCGGCACTCGGGACGCGAATGGGCAATGGAACGAGTGGCTTACAGACGCGCGAAAAACTTCGTCACCGCAAGCGGCGTCACGTAGCCCGATGCGCAAGCTCAACGTGGCCGCGTTGGCCGCGGCGGAGTCGCTCCCTCCGCAGCCGTTGGGCCTCACTTTCGTGAGGGCAGATGGTTCTCAGCTCTACGCCAAGCTGAAACCCGTGTCGGTGTCGACGCGCCCCGTACTGACCCAGCGGGTCTTACCGAGCGGCGTCGGGTATGTGCGAATTTCCGCCTTTAGCGAGTCTTTGCGCGGCGCGTTGCTGGATGCCGTGACGTCGCTTCACCACAGCCCGGCGCTAATACTGGATTTGCGCGGTAACGGCGGTGGCTCGGCAGCAATGGCAGAAGCGTTGATTGGAAGCTTTGTCAAAACGAAAACAATCATCGCTCGCGCAGAAACGCGAACGGGAAGTGCTGTGACCATCGGCTTCGGGGTGATAAACGTAATCGAGCTCGAGCGCACTGTTCCGGGGAGGCCCGACGCATACGCCGGCAAGGTGGCAGTGCTCATCGATCGCTATAGCGGTAGCGCGTCCGAGGGCACCGCTGCCGTCTTGCAGGAGATGGGGCGCGCTGCCGTGGTCGGTGAAGTAAGTTGTGGCTGCCTATTGATGTACCTTGGCTACACGGCTCTGCCTGGTGGGGGCGAATTGGCGTTTAGTGAGGTTGGTTTCACTACGGTCAAGGGGAAGCGGATCGAGGGTATCGGCGTAATTCCTGACATCGTGGTGACTCCAACTCGCGCCGATATTGGCTCGCAACGAGATCGAGCGCTGGAGGCGGCTGAGGCCGCGCTTTTGGCGAAGTAACCCTAAAAGTGCAAGTAAGCTGTTGCAAATTCAGGGTAAACCAGCATAAATGACGTGCAATCGTCGCCCAAAATCGCCGAACGCAAGCAGAGTCACGCTTTTTGTGGCATGCTTAGGGTTCGTGACTCAACAATTTGTATGTTTTGTCGCGCGTTAGCGAGTTTCCTGGTTCCCGAGTGTGAGCGGTAAGAGCGTTGCCCATGTTTATTGAGCAGCATCTCCGGTAATCTACAGAGTCCTTGAAATCCGCGTTTGTTTGTTTATCAAGGATAGATCTACACACCATGGGTAATCGTTTGTTTGTGGGCAATATCAGTTTCCGCGCTACGCCGGAAATGATTCGCTCTGAGTTCGACCAATTTGGCGAAGTGTCTGATGTTCATCTGCCGATGGATCGTGAAACGGGCCGCATGCGCGGTTTCGCTTTCGTGACCATGGCTACTGATGACGCAGCTCAAAAAGCTATCGCCGGCATGAATGGCAAGTCCATCGAAGGCCGTCCGCTAGTTGTTAATGAAGCACGTCCAGCACCCGCTGGTGATCGTCCTCCACGCGGCCCTGGCGGCGGTGGTGGCGGCGGCTTCCGTGGTCCACGCACTGGCGGCGGTGGCGGTGGCGGCTACGG
>JBEBJR010000016.1:0-102959 GCA_040079845.1 Casimicrobium sp.
GCTATAGCCGCCGAACTCAAGTTCAGTGCAGCCAGTGCCGAAATCTTGCACAATTCCGAGGGCTGGAGGTGTGTGTATCCCTTCATGGTGTTTGCCTTTCAGTCTTTGACCAACCGAAAGACTACCGCCTGACGCTCTCACGCCTCCAGTCTTTCACATGCGCAGGTAGGCGCGCACTTCGTGCTGGAATCCAAGATATCTAGTAACTCAACTACTGGAAAAATGGGCCCGTAACGACCGCTCAGCTGTCGTTACAGGCTAAAAGCTGTCATCGTCGGCGCACCGTCGTCCGCGCACGGTCGTCGATGTTTGCGCGTGGGGACGTGCATAGCGCAACGCTACCGATTCCGTAGCGTCTACGCTGTTTGCGTCCCTCCTGCCCTCGCAATATTCAGACATATCTGCGGGACTGGTCAGTCCTGTTTCGCGTCGTCAATACGTCTTTAGAACGCTACCACCGTCCGCAAACGTTCTAAACGGAGAGACACATGCGATCAGTCACAAAAAAACTAGGCGTTGCCGGGCTGCGCGGCGCCTCTACGTTCGCCACCGCAGCAATCTTGTCGGCAACCGCTGCTGCGCAAGTTTGCCCGTTCGACAACGGTGGCTCTAGCCTAGAAAACGACGGTCTGGTGCTCACGCGCTATGCGCTCGGGTTGCGCGGCGCGCCGATGGTGGCCAACACTGCGTTTGCCGCGACTGACGCGCCAACGATTGAATCAAACATTGCCTGCCCCAGTTGCGGCTTGCGCGTCACCGACGACGTGGACGCACTGAACAACCCGATTTTCACGGTGGCCGACGCTACTATCATCAGCCGAAAAATTGCCGGGTTTCAAGGCGCATCGCTCACCAACGGCCTCGCCCTCGGCGTGGGCACGCGCAACACACCGGCTGCGGTGCAGAGCTTTTTGCTCGCCGGCTGCGGCGCGGGGAGCAACGCATGGGTGCAGGGCGGCAATGCGTTTGGCGCGCCGGGGGTGATGGGGACGACAGATGGGCAGCCGTTGACGGTGCAAAGCGGCGGCAGCGACATCAACGTCGTCACCACCACGGGCGACGGCTTGCGGCTAAGCGCCGTCGCAGAAACCGATTACCGCACGGCCAATGTCATCAACGGCAGCAGCATTAACAGCATTTCGGCTGGTGTCGTCGGCGCGACCATCGCTGGAGGCGGACAAGACACCATCGCGGCCGGAACAGATTACCCGAATCGGGTGCTGGTGCAGTACGGCACCGTTGGTGGTGGATCTGGTAACACCAGCTTTCAGTACGCGGTGGTCAGCGGTGGGCACGGGAATAGCGCAAATGGATCGTACTCCAACGTTTCGGGCGGAAGCGCCAATACGGCATCTGGTCATATTTCGTCCGTCGGGGGCGGAAGCGCCAATACGGCATCTGGTCAATTCTCGGCTGTCGCGGGCGGATTCGGCAATATTGCATCTGGTTCCTATTCGGCTGTCGTGGGCGGATCCAGCAATACCGCGTCCGGAGCGAATAGCTTTGCTGTCGGACACAACGCCCGAGCAAACACTGACAATTGCGCAATATTCGGGCTCTGGTCCACAACCCAAGTATTTTCCTGTTCTTGGGACCACACTCTGCGCATCGGCGCGGACAGGGGTCTGCTCCTAGATTTCAACAGCCAAGACGGAATTGGCAACGGAACCAATTACATTCAATTTGGCAATTTCGTCGCTGGCCGAATCATCAACACGCAGGTTGGCGCGCACCTTACCTTCGGCGGCGTGTGGACCAACTCATCGGATCGCGCGCTCAAAGAAAACTTGAAACCGATCAACGCGAAAAGCGTGCTGCAAAAAGTGCTCGCACTGCCGGTGACGACTTGGAATTACCTATCAGAAGGCAAGCAAACCCAGCGCATGGGTCCGATGGCGCAAGACTTCTACTCGGCATTCCGTCTAGGCAGCGACGACAAAACGATCGGCACGGTCGACGCCAGCGGCGTAGCCCTCGCCGCCATTCAAGGCCTTAACCAAAAGCTCACCGAGCAGATCAAAGCCAAAGACGTCGAAATCGCCAAACTCACAGCGAAATACGACGCGGACATTGCGGCGATCAAGAAAAAATTGGGGATGTAGTCGACGACGCGCGCAGCTGTCGACTGGCGGAGTGCGTAACGTCCGCCGCGAAACGAGGTAAGCCCCGTCACTGCGGGATCTTACGAACATGCGACGCGATGCAGCCCGAAGCCTGCAAAACATTTCACCCGAAGACGCCACGCGCGTTCGGACGAAAAATCATATTTGGTTTTAATCTACAACTTTTAATGCCCAGCGACCGACCGGCAGTCGTTTCAGCGAATATTTTCGATTAGTCAACAAACCCGAAAATCGCACCTAAACCGCCACAGACCGGTCGTTAAAGGCAAAAAGCTGTTAGCGCCAATGGCCTGGAACCCAGTGGTGACCACGGCGGTCATTACGCCAGTGGCCCGGCACCCATTGCGAGTGTCCGTGCGCCGGACGTGCCCAATGGCCGCGCGTCCACGTGTAGTCGCGCCCCGTCCAGTGCCAGTAGCCGCCAACCCAGACGTGTCCGGCACCGGGCGACGGAATCATCTGCTCGCTGTAAGGCGCTGGCGGCGCGCGATCCACGTAGATTACGGGTCCGCTGTTGACGTAAGCCGGGCCGGGCACGCGCGCAGCGACCACGCAACCGGTCAACGTGACGGCAGCGGCAGCGCTAGCCAGCGCGGTGACGAGGGAAGATTTGAAAATACGCATACGGGCCTCCTATGAAATTTATTTGCAACCAGTCTTCGCCCAACGGCCAAGCAATGACCCACGTTGACGGAAGGAGCAGAAGTTACGATTGTTTACATGCTCAAGTACGTCCACCGAGTGACAAAGACCTAAACGCTCCGGCGGCGTCGCTAATCGTAACGCGGCTTGCGTGCGTTTTGGGCGACGACTTCGCGTAGCACCGCGCCACGGCAAAGCGCGGCCAAGTTCGCGCCTACAAACAACTTAAGTAAACAGAAGTGGGCCAGGCCGCACCTACTCACCCGTCAGCGAAACGCAGCGCGGCGCACGCGAAACGCAGCCATCAGCAAACTGGCGAGTAAAACCGCCGCCAACGCATTGTGCGCCGTGGCCAAGAGCAATGGCTGCGCCCACAACACGGTGCTGATACCGACGGCGATTTGCGCCAGCAACGCAATTTTGATGAACAGCGCGTGCGGTTTGAGTGACGCGTCCGCTCGCATCAACCGCACCGCCGCAACCAACACCGCCGCCGTCACCACGATTGCGCCTAAGCGATGTGCCCAGTGAATCGCGCGCAGCGCCTCTATCGACAAAAACGTGCCGTCCGGATTGCGCCCCAGCGCGCGCAGCCACGTAAAGCCTTCGCTCCACGCGAGCGCTGGCGTGTAGCTTCCGTTACAGGCCGGGAAATCACCACATGCGAGCACCGCGTAATTGGTGCTCACCCAGCCGCCCAAAAATATTTGCGAGGTAACGGCAGCCACAGCCAACCACACCGCACTGCGCACACCGCCCGACACAGCCACCGCGCGCGCCTTTGGGTCCCCCACGCGCGCACGCTCGATCATCCAAAACCACACCAGAAGCGAGAACAACAGCATGCCTCCCATGAGGTGTAGCGTCACCACGATCGGCATGAGCTTCAACGTCACGGTCCATTTGCCGAACAACCCTTGCGCCGAGACGACGATCAACAGCAACAACGGCCAACCCCAGCCGACCGGTGCCACCGTTTGTTCGAGAAAAAATCTCGCGCGCGTGAAACGTGCGATGAGCGCGCGTAAAAACATCACCAAAATCAGCGCGCCGATGAATGACGCCACATAGCGATGCACCATCTCAATCCACGCTTTGCTGTGGCTCACGGGGCCGTGCGTGCCACCCTGCTCCGCGATCGCCGCGTTGATTTGCGTGGAGGCCGTGGCGGGCAACATTTGGCCGTAGCATCCGGGCCAGTCGGGGCAACCCAAACCGCTGTCTGTGAGCCGCACAAACGCGCCGAATGCGATCAGATCAAGTGTCAAAAATGCGGTCACTGCCAGCAATTTCCCCCAACGCATTCGCAGCCCCATCCACAAGGCCAGCACCAGCATCACGAGCCAGATAATCGCGTTGACGGTAGAGAGGGAAAATTGCCAGAGAATCGGGGCGGCGGGATCAGGCATGAAGCGGATTGTCCAGTGACGGTTACAGCATGTTGTTGTCGCTGATTTTAGGCGCTACGCCTTAAGCAACCATTACGGCGCACGAGGGTCAGAGTAAGACTTGTAGTGGAACCGTTTCGACACATACATAGCATCGTCCGCCGCTCGTAGCGCTGGCTCCAACGCGCCAGCGCGCTCGCAAATCGCGGTGCCAATCGCCACCGATAATCGCGGCCCTTGATAGAACTGATTGTTCATATCGACGACCATCTTCAAGCTCTCCACCAACGCCGCGAGTTCAGCGTCACCGTGTCGCGGCAGCAGGCAGACAAATTCGTCGCCGCCAACGCGCGCAGCCAACGTGTTTTCGCCTAAGGCTTTTTTGAGCGCCTCGCCCGTTCGGCGCAGTAGCGCGTCGCCCGCTGCATGGCCGTACTCATCATTGACCAGTTTCAAGCCGTTTAGATCGACCGTGAGCACACCCACAGGAAACGGCCCACGCCGATTGAGACGGGCAATTTCGTCATCGTAAAACGCGCGGTTTCTGAGCTTGGTGAGTGCGTCGTGCTTGCCCAAAAATTCGAGATACGCCTCGGCTTTTTTCCGCGCGCTGATGTCGGTCAGCGCCACTTGCACCAAGTCCCAATTCGCTTCGTGCCCCGGCAACACGGCCCACTGCATATGCAGATAAATCGGGTCGCCGCGCAAGGAGTAGTTGAGCGTTTCACGCGATTGAAACAACGATCCGTTCCAGCAATCGAGCAGTTGCTCAGCAAACGAGCGCCCCATCTCATCGCGAAACACTTCGCCCAAGCGTGCGAGCAATTCGTCTTTGCTCGACGCAGCAAACATCGTGAGCGTTTGTTGATTCACGTCGATCACGCGAATGCGCTCCATGCACGACGCGACAAACTCCGGGTGCACATCCACAAACGTGCGAAAGTCCGTAATGCCCTGCTCGCGCACGTCGTCTAGGAGCGCTTTCACTTCGCTGAAATCTTCCACCCAGAGCGACACCGGAGAAAGCTCAAACAAGCCCCGCGCATAGGCTTCGTTCACCGATGCAGCCGCTTGCGCTTGCTTTTGCGGCGTGAAATCTTCAATTGCCATGAGCATCCGATCCCACGGCCGCGCGACACTGTCCAAACGGTTAACGTTCAAGCGAATGTGCAGTTTGCGTCCGTCGACGGTGTAGTTGATCGTCTCCGTTTGGTAGGCGCTGTGCCCCTCCCACAATCGTGAAATTTCGGCGATCGCCGCCTCGGTGTCGGTGTTGTCGAAGAGCGCATTGCCAGCAGCTAGGAGCCCCGCCAAGTCTTTCGCCCCGTACAAATCAAGCGTGCGCTGATTGACTTTAAGCACCTTAATGCGCGAAAAATAGTCAGCGATTGCAGAAGGGTGATCGCGCAGGTACGCGCCGATGTCTTCCACGCCCGCCGCACGCCACGACTGCAATAAGTCACGTACGTCGCTGAAGTCTTCGAGCCACAGCGACACCGGCGCTAAGTCGAAAAGCGTGTCGTCCAAGCTGGCATGGGCGTGAACGCTGGCCAAAGCGCCAGACACCGCGGAGGCGACAGAAGTGGCAGAAACAGTCATGAAGCGCACCTTATTGATAGGTGCAATCTTACCCGCGAAGGCGCTGGCTGCGCGGCCGCAGTGGTCGGGCTCGTCCTGAACACAGTGCAAATTCATAGAATCAAGCTATGCGCTTAATCCGTCTCGCGAAAATAATTTCTGTCTTCCACCGTTTCGGGCTCGATGAGTTCGTGCTGAAAGACGCGTCAAACCCAATTTTGCGAGGCATTGGTCGCGTGTTGGGTGCGCGTGAGCATGCCGCGCCGCGCGGTGCCCGTTTGCGTGCGGCGCTCGAAGCGCTTGGGCCCATATTCGTGAAATTTGGGCAGGTGCTCTCCACGCGACCGGACTTGATTCCGCATGACATCGCCACCGAGCTATCGTTTTTGCAAGATCGAGTGCCGCCGTTTCCGCATGACGAAGTGCGCAAAGTGTTGGAGAGCGCCTACGGACGGCCCGTGGATCAGGTTTTCGCGAGCTTCGATTGGGAGCCGATTGCCAGCGCGAGTGTGGCGCAGGTTCACTTTGGCACGATTCAATTTAAAGTGGGCGACACATTTGAGACACGCGAAGTCGCGGTGAAAGTGTTACGCCCCAATATCCAGCCGGTGATTGAAAGCGATTTATCGCTGCTGCGCGTATTGGCCGGGTGGGTGAACAAGTTTAGTGAAGGCGGACGTCGCCTGAAACCACTCGAGGTGGTCGACGAATTCGATAAGTATCTGCACGACGAATTGGACTTGATTCGCGAAGCGGCCAATTGCTCGCAATTGCGTCGTAACTTCACCGGGTCGCCTTTGCTCTACATGCCCGAGGTGTACTGGGATTGGAGCGAAAAAACCGTGATGGTGATGGAGCGACTGCATGCGACGCCCGTGAACCAAATCGAGAACTTACGTGCGGCTGGCGTGGACATCAAAAAGCTCGCGCGCGACGGCGTTGAGATATTTTTCACGCAAGTATTTCGCGATGGATTTTTTCATGCGGACATGCATCCGGGCAATATCGCGGTGCGCACAGAAGCCCCAAATATCGGCCAATACGTCGGCATGGACTTCGGTATCGTCGGCACGCTGACCGACACCGATCGTCGCTACCTTGCCGAAAACTTTTTGGCATTTTTCCGTCGCGATTATCGACGCGTTGCCAGTGCGCACATCGAGTCCGGCTGGGTGCCTGCGGGCACACGCGTGGACGAGCTAGAAAACGCCGTGCGCAGTGTGTGTGAGCCGATATTTGATCGCCCGCTCGCCGATATTTCGTTCGGCAAGGTATTGCTGCGGCTCTTTCAAGTGTCGCGCAGATTCAATGTAGAAATTCAGCCGCAATTGGTGTTGCTGCAAAAAACACTGCTGAACGTCGAAGGACTGGGGCGCCAGCTTGACCCGTACCTCGATTTGTGGGCCACCGCGCAGCCGTTCCTTGAAAAATGGATGCGCACGCAAATCGGCCCAGAAGCCGTCTGGCAAAGATTGTTCGAGCAAGCGCCGTATCTCTCGTCAGCGCTACCGCAAATTCCGCGTCTCGTGCATCAGGCGTTGGAACGGCGCAACGAACCGCCCGTGCCTGTCATCATTAAAACGACATCGATCTGGGCGAGCCTATGGTTAGCGATCATCGCGTTTAGTTTGTTGGCAATTTTGGGCACGCTGTGGGTGCCGTTGTTGCTCGATTGATGGTCACGGCGCAGCAGCCAACAACATGATCCCGCGCTCGCTCGATCAACCGTGGGGTCGTGGTTTTTCAGCGAAGCATTCTCATGCGTTTGCCGACGGTGGTGCGTTTCCACGTGCAACGGGAAGCGTGCTCCCGCGCGGGCTTGGCCGCAGTTACGGCGACGTGTGCGTGAACGACAGTGGCACGCTCTTACACACTTTCCGCCGCGACCGATTGTTGGCGTTTGACGATGTTCACGGCATTTTGACGTGCGAGGCGGGTGCGTCGCTCGCCGACATCGCGCAGACGCTATTGCCTCGCGGTTGGTTTTTGCCCGTCGTTCCGGGGACGCGATTCGTCACCGTTGGCGGCGCGATTGCGAACGACGTGCACGGAAAAAATCATCATATCTCGGGCACGTTTGGTCGCGCTGTCCGCAGCGTCACGCTGCGACGCTCTGACACGGGTTTACACAGGCTTGACGCGCCCAATCCACTGCTTGCGCACACTATTGGCGGCCTTGGGGTTACCGGCTTGATCGAAGAAGTGACACTAGAGCTGGCCCGCTTACCCGGCCCTGGCATCATGCAAGAAACTAAGCTCTTCGGTGGCAAAAGTGGTGACGGTGGAATCGATGATTACCTCGCGCTTGACGCCGAAAGCAAAGACTGGAATTACACCGTCGGTTGGATCGATACGATGGATAAAAACCTTCGCGGTGTTTTCTTTCGTGGCAACCACTGTGATGGCCCAGACGAATGGCTAGCGCCCAATGCGGCCACGCTCACACTTCCCGTCGACGCACCACGCTGGTTACTCGGTCGTTGGAGCGCACGCGCATTTAACGCGGCCTACTACCGCGCGCAGGCGCTGCAAACGGCGAAGCGTTCAACGATTCCACTGTGGCAATTTTTCTTCCCGCTGGATGCGGTGAACGCGTGGAATCGTGCGTATGGCAAACGTGGTTTTATTCAGTATCAATTCGTGGTGCCCACCGATGCCGCGCGAGAAATGGTGCCGCGAATCCTGGCGCATTTACGCGAATCGAATGTCGCGAGCTATCTCGCGGTCATCAAGACGTTTGACGATCTGCTTTCGCCTGGCCGGATGAGCTTTCCGATGCCGGGCACGACCGTGGCGCTTGATATTCCCGCGCCCAACGACAATGATCGCCGTGCGCTGGATCGCGCTGATGCGATGGTGGCAGACGTTGGCGGGCGCGTGTATCCGGCCAAAGATGCCCGCATGTCGGCGGTGATGTTTCAGCGCTTTTTTCCACAATGGCGCGAGCTTGAAGCCGTGCGCGATCCAATGATTTCGTCGAGCTTTTGGCGTCGCGTGACTCGCGAAGGTGAGTGAGCGGTGAGTAGTGAACAGTGAGCAATAAATACCTATGAAATCACACGTCATCGTTGTCGGCGCAACCTCCGCTGTTGCGCAAGCGGCTATTCGTATTTGGGCGGCGCGAAATGCTTCGCTGACGCTTGTGGCGCGCAATTCCGACGAGATCGCGCGCATCGCTGCCGATGCGCGCGTGCGCGGCGCTTCCGATGTTGTCACGGCGGTGGGGGATTTGACGAGCACGGCGTTCATCATGACCACGGTCGCAACCTTCGACGCAAGCGGCGACGCAAGCACATTAGCGCTCATCGCGTATGGCAGCCTCACGGATTCCACGCGCGCGGATACGGATGTGAATTACCTCGCCACTGAACTCGATACCAATTTTGTGAGCGCAGCACTGTGGGCGCAAGCCCTCGCCGACCGCTTCGCACGAGTGGATTGCGGTGGCGGCACGATCGCAGTTATCTCTTCTGTCGCCGGTGACCGTGGTCGCGGTAGCAATCATGCGTACGGCGCAGCGAAGGCAGGATTGACAGCGTTTTGTTCCGGACTGCGCGCGCGGATGCACGCACGCGGCGTACACGTCGTCACGATCAAACCGGGTTTTATTGATTCGCCGATGACAGCGCAAGTCGCCAAAAAAGGCGCACTCTGGGCGTCGCCCGAAGCCGTGGCTGCGGGCATCGTAAAAGCGATCGACAAAAAGCGCGACGTGGTTTACCTGCCTAGTTTTTGGCGCTTCATCATGCTCGTCATCGGACATGTGCCCGAGAAGATTTTCAAGCGTTTGAAGTTTTAACAGCTTTATAGCGGCAACGACCAGCAGGCGGTCGTTTCAGGCTTAAAAAATAAAATATCAACTAAGTTGATTTATTGGCTGTAAGCGCCATTGGACTGTCGTTTAGCGCGAAAAGCTGTAGCGCGAGAATACAACGCGCAGGGCGGGCAGTGCCCCCTACGAAAGATGTGCGATTCAGATGTGTAGGCTGGGTAGAAACCCGGCCTACGCCGCTACTCGTACGCGCTTAGTCAAATACCGGCGATTCGACGCCGAGAACGGTGTGCAGCTTGGTGCTGGTCGTGGTGTATTGCAGCGACACCTTTTTGTCCGGGAAGATGTATTTCGCGGACCCGAACGCGGCGAGCGCGGCTTCGTGAAAGCCCGAGAGGATGAGCTTTTTCTTGCCGGGGTACGTGTTGATGTCTCCGACGGCGAAGATGCCGGGGATGCTGGTTTCAAACTTTTCGGTGTCGACCTTCACTTGGCGGCGCTCGATGTCGAGACCCCATTCGGCGATTGGCCCAAGCCGCGGCGAGAGACCGAAAAATGCGAGCAGGTTGTCGAGCGGCAAGCGTCGCGTGACGCCGTCCAAACTCGTGACTTTCACTTCTTTGAGCACGCCCTCTTCGGCTTCGAAACCGGTGACTTGACCCGTGATGTACATCATCTCGTGCGCGTCGGCGAGCGACTTCATTTTGGCCACGTTGGCTGGCGCTGCACGGAATTCGTCGCGACGGTGAATGAGCGTCACGCTCTCGGCGATAGGTTGCAGCGAGAGCGCCCAATCGAGCGCCGAATCGCCGCCGCCGAGGATAACGACGTTTTTGCCAGCGTACTGCTTCGGGTCACGCACGCGGTACGCGAGCTGCCCGTTTCCTTCAAATTGCGTAATGCCTTCAACCTTCGGTTTGCGTGGCTCGAACGCACCAACGCCGCCGGCGATGAACACGGTTTTGCTAATGAAACGGGTGCCCGCGGAGGTCTCGATATCGAAGCGACCGTCTTCGCGTTTGGCGAGTTTGGTGACGACTTGTCCGAGATGGAACGTGGGCTTGAATGGCTCACATTGCTTCAGCAACGCGTCGGTCAATTCTTGGCCGGTGCAAACGGGAATAGCGGGAATGTCGTAAATCGGCTTGTCGGGGTAGAGCTCAATGGGCTGACCACCGGCCTGCACCAGCGCATCGATGACGTGCGCTTTGATTTCCAACAGGCCTAGCTCGAAGACTTGGAACAAGCCCACGGGGCCAGCGCCCACGATGACGGCATCGGCCTCGATGGGCGCGCCAGCGACATTGAGGGCTTCAGGAATAGCGGGGTTTACGATCATGTCCACGGTTGACTGCATGCAAGATGTTGAATTCTCTCAATTTTATGTTGCAGTGCACAGCCCTAACCGTCTCGTTTGGCGTTTTCTTATTCCAAATCAAGCTATCGAAGCACGTCCACGTCACGCGTTTGCGGCGGTCAGTCAGCGTCGAGAAGCTTATCGATACCCTTCGTATCCACGGCGGCCCCGCGCAGCGAGGCGCAGTCCACGCCCTGCTTTTCGAGGGCGCCGCAAATCGCATTCAAGCGCGCGTCCAGCTCTGCGCTGTGATCTAGCAGTTTGTGAATCGCTTGCACCAGCGGGTCGTCGAGATCAGCCGAAATTCCGTACGCCGAGAAGCCAATTTTCTGCGCGGTGACTTCACGCTTCTCCTTGGTTTCTTTGGTGATAATGCGCGCCGGAATGCCCACTGCGGTTGCGCCGGGCGGCACGGCCTTCAGCACGACCGAGTTGGAGCCAATGCTCGCGCCCTCACCCACCGTGAAGCTGCCCAGCACTTTGGCGCCGGCGCTGACGATGACGCCCTTGGCGAGCGTCGGGTGGCGCTTTGCACCGCGCTCAAGCGACGTTCCGCCGAGCGTAACGCCTTGATAAATCGTGCAATCGTCGTGCACTTCGGCTGTCTCGCCAATCACGATGCCCATGCCGTGATCGATAAACACGCGACGCCCGATAAACGCGCCGGGATGAATTTCGATGCCTGTAAAGAAGCGCGACAAGTGCGACACCCAGCGCCCCGTGCGCTTAAACCCGCCACGCCACAGTGCATTCGCGATGCGATGGAAGCGAATGGCGTGAAAGCCGGGGTAAGAGAGCCAAATATCCAGCCCCGACCGCGCGGCCGGGTCTTTGCTGCGGATGGCCTGAATATCTTCGCGGATGCGATCAAACATGTGTGGGGCGAAACGACGGATGCCGGAGTGAAAAAACTGTAGTTATCTTATGACAGTTATCCCGCCTTCGCAGCCGTCATCGCGAAGACCCCAACGGGCACGCAGACAAATTGATGCACCGCAACACTCGGCAGCGGACACCAAAAGGTTCCATTTATCTCGTTGTGGGGCGTTCAATTACAGCACGACCGACACCACGCATTGACAGTCCCGACAGGCTATGAAACTCTAGTTGTGTGAAGCCAATGCAGGGTTGGCTACCGCTGTTGTGACGTTGATCACACGGCCCATATCAATCAAGGAGGCACTATGACAGTCTGGAACAAGCTTGGCCGCGTCGCGGGCGCAATGTCTGTGGCATGGCTCGCGAGCACCGCGATGCCCACCATGGCGCAAGCGCCTATTACCCTTCACGGCGCGGTGCAATTTGCCGATGACCATGCGTTTAACCGCTCGCTACTGAAATTCGAGGAACTGGTCAAAAAGTATTACGGCAAACCAATCAATTTCGTGTTGCATCGGAACAGCGAGTTGGGTTTAGAGAAAGATTATTTCGCTTACATGAACCAAGGCAAGGCCGTGGACTACGCCATCGTGTCGCCTGCGCACATGTCGACATTTTCCAAAGCGGCACCGTTCATCGACGCTCCCTTCTTATTCCGCGATCTCAATCACTGGAACAAGGTACTGGATCAGGATGTGCTCAAGCCCATCGCCGATGAAGTCGCGCAAAAAGGCGACGTGATGCTAATTGGCTACGCCGGTGGCGGCACGCGAAACATTTTCGCGACGAAATCATTCGCGACAATGGCGGAGATGAAGGGACTGAAAGTACGCGTTCAAGGCGCGCCCATTTGGAGCCGCACGTTTAACGCGGTGGGCATGGCACCCACGGTGATCGCCTACAACGAGGTGTACAACGCGATTCAAAACGGTGTGATTCAGGCAGGTGAAAACGAAGCAGCTGGCGTCGAGGCCATGAAGTTTTATGAAGTCGGCAAATTCCTGAACGTCACGCAACACGCAATCACCATTCGTCCGATTTGCTTCTCTGCGAAAACGTTCAAGACGTTGCCAGCCGACTTGCAGGCAGCGATCATGAAGGCGGGCAAAGAAGCGGGCAAATACGGACGCGACATTGAGTCGTCAGAAGATCAAGCGAAGCTGGATGCGCTAGCCAAAGCTAACAAGCTCACGCTCGTGCCGTTCAAAGAGCGCGCAGCGATGCAAAAAGCGGTAGATCCCGTAATGATGACGTACGCCAAAGAGATCGGTGCCGACGGCATTTTCGCGCGCATCAACGCGATTAAGTAGTCCTCTCAGCGAGTACCCAAACGGCGATGCGTCTTCGGACGCTCGCCGCTTTTTTCTTGTCCGTCGCCACACAAATTAAAGGTTCGCCATGACCCGCTTTCTGGATCGCTGGTATCAACTGCTCACGTGGATCATGGCGGTCACCGTCGCGGTTTTAATCATCCCGGTAACGTTGCAAATTTTCTCGCGCTACACGAGCTTGATTCCGAGCTACATCTGGACGGAAGAGATGAGCCGATTTTTCTTCGTGTGGATGGTGATGCTGGGCGCGATGATTGGCGTGCGTGATCGACTGCACTTTGATGTCGATGTGTTTCCCGACTTGTCGCCGCACAAAAATGCGTTTTTGCGATTGGTGGCCAATGCCTTGACGCTGATATTTACGGCGGTGGTCATTTGGTGGGGCGTGGAGTTCACGCGATTCGGTTGGAACCAAACCTCTGAGCTGGCGGACTTGCCGATGTGGCTTATTTTTATCGCGTGGCCCTTGACCGGCCTTTCGTGGCTGCTGTTCCAAGTGGATCATTTTCGCAGCGACTGGCGCGATTTTAAAAACCCAAATTTGAAACGCACAACCGCCGCTGGCGCGGTTGGCATCGATGGAGAAAAACATGAATAGCGCTGCCGTCCTATCGTCTGGCGGTGCGGCGTGGGTGCTGTTTGGCACGTTCTTCTTATTGCTCGTGTTACGTGTGCCCGTCGCGTTCGCGTTGGGTCTTGCGTCGTTACCTGTGCTCATCATCGAGCCGAGACTGTCGCCGATGGTGATATTTAATGAGATGTTTAAGTCGTACAACTCATTTATTTTGTTGTCGGTGCCGTTCTTCTTGCTCACCGCAAATTTGATGAACGTCGGCGGCATCACTGATCGGCTCATGCGAATGTCGCGCGCGCTGGTGGGGCACTTTCCCGGTGGCCTAGCGCAAATTAACGTGTTGCTCTCTGTTTTCTTCGCCGGCATTTCGGGTTCATCGACTGCCGACGCAGCAAGTCAGGGCAAGCTCTTCATTGAGGCGCAGGTCAAAGAGGGTTACGACCTCTCCTTTTCAATTGCCATCACAGCCGTGTCAGCAGTGCTCGCGGTCATCATTCCGCCGTCGATTTTGATGGTGGTTTGGGGCGGCGTAATTTCGACCTCGATTGGCGCGATGTATCTCGCGGGTGTGTTGCCCGGCTTACTTATCGGGCTGGCGCAAATGGCCACTGTGCACGCATACGCAAAGCGTCGCAACTATCCGGTCTATCCACGCTCCACGTTTAAGGAAATCATCAAATCGACCTTCACGTCGATCCCGGCATTGATGACGCCACTCATCATTGTGGGCGGCATCTTGGCCGGTTGGTTCACTGCTACCGAGTCTGCGGCAATCGCAGTGCTCTACGCAGCAAGCTTGTCGCTGTTTTATTACCGCGAGATGAACCTAAAGCAGCTCTATCACGCCATTGTCGAAACGGGGAAACTTTCCGGCGTTGCGCTGTTTTGCGTGGGCACTGCGTCGGTTTTTGGATGGTTGCTCGCCTACTACCAAATCCCCAAAGCTGTGCTCGCGGGTGTTCAGGGTTGGGATTTAGGAATCATGGGGACTGGCTTTTTGATCGCAGCCGCGTTTCTCGTCGTGGGATGCTTTCTTGACGCTATTCCTGCCATCATCATCGTTGGCACCACGCTGCAACCTCTGGCTGCTGCGGCCGGTATGCACCCTGTTTCGTTCGCCATCATCGGTATCGTCGCGTTGGCGTTTGGCTTGGTCACGCCGCCGTACGGAATGTGTCTGATGATCTCGTGCGCAGTCGCGAAGGTGCCGCTCAAATACGCGATTAAAGACACCATGATTATGTTGGTGCCGATGCTGTCCGTGCTGGTACTCATCATCGTTTTCCCTGAGTTGCCGTTGCTGCTTCCACGGTGGTTTTCGCCTGATTTGCTGAAGTAGTCGCTATGAATTTCATAAAGCTGTGTGCGGGTTTTGGCGTTGAAACGCGTGATGTGGATGTGGCGCGCCTTGACGATGCATCGTTCCAAACGTTGTGGAGTGCGTGGTTAGAAAACCATGTGTTGGTGCTTCGCGGTCAGTCGCTAGACGCGGCGCAATTTCACGCGTTTGCGCGGCGCTTCGGAAAACCGGAGCCACATGTGATCAACCAGTTTCACCACCCTGCCGAGCCGGATATTTTGGTGCTCTCGAATGTGCTGCGCGACGGCCAGCCCACCGGCTTACAAGACGCGGGCACCTATTTTCATACCGACTATTCGTACCTCGACGTTCCCGCACGTTGCACCACGCTTTACTCGGTGACCGTCCCTTCCACCGGCGGCGCTACGCTGTTCGCGAACCAGTGTGCGGCGTACGACGACTTGTCGGACGCGATGAAGGCGCGCATTGAACCCTTAATCGGCCGCCACCACTACGGTAACCGCGATGACCTGAATCAGAAATCGCGCACGGTGGCGTCGGTCTTGACGTCCGACCAAGAGGCAAAAATGCAATGGGTGCGCCATCGCATTGCGCGCCCGCACCCAATCAGGGGGCGAAAAGCGTTGTACTCCGTGTCCGGAAGCTCATTTGGCATCGAAGGCATGCCTGACGATGAGGCCATTGATTTGCTCGACGAGCTAAAAAACCACGCCACGCAACCGAAGTATCAATACGCGCTCACTTACGGCGTGGGTGACGTCGTGGTTTGGGATAACGCGGCTCTGTTGCACTCTGCCACCCTCACGCCGCCCGAATGCCCACGGACGCTCTGGCGTGTGACGATTAAAGAAGAGCCAGCCAATCTATAAAATTGCCGTAGCGGAGCTTGAATCGCCGCCCGCGACGCCACCGAGCGCCCTCAATTCGCGCGATGCGCCGTTCGCGCAGCGCTGCGCGAGAATGCTTTTGAGCATCACCGACTCACTCGCTAAACTAGCGGCATGAGTTCCCTTTTCGATTCCGACGCGGCACGTGCCGGAGACCGTACCGCTGCCGTTATCGAGGCCTTGTCACAACTGGCGAAGCGAGCACCCGCTGGGCATTTGGACAGTTTGCGCAAGGGTGAGGCGCTAGCACCCACGTGGCGCATTTTCTTCGAGAAGGTGCTCGCGTCGTTACCGCCGACCGAAGCCGCCGCCGTGCTGGCTGGTGAACCTCTCGATGCGCTGCTAGCGAAGTTTGAAGAACTCAACGGTTCTTTGCGCCGAAAAGTAGAAGACAACGGCGTCACCTACAACCTCTACACCGACGCACTGGAAAGCGAAGGCCGACAATCGCGCCCGTGGTCGCTAGATTTGCTGCCGATGATCATGGATCAGTCGGAGTGGGCGCAAATCGAGCGGGGGGTGGCGCAACGCGCCGAACTTTTGAACTTGATGCTCGCCGATATTTACGGCGAGCAGCGCTTGGTGCGCGGCGGCATGCTGCCCACCGCGCTCATTCAAGGGCACCCTGCTTATCTACGACCTGCTCACGGCATCAAACCGCGCGGCGGCACCTTCCTACATGTCGCAGCGTTCGACATGGCACGCGGGCCGGATGGCAATTGGTGGGTCATGTCACAGCGCACGCAAGCGCCTTCGGGATTGGGCTATTCGCTTGAGAACCGAATGATCGTTTCGCGTCTGTTCCCCGAAGCCTTCCGCGCGCTGCACGTTGACAAACTAGCCACCAGCTACAAGGCGCTTATTTCTAGCCTAATCGCGCACAGCACAGCCGGGCGTGACGCGCGCGTGGTTTTGCTTACGCCGGGGCCGTACAACGAAACGTATTTTGAGCATGTTTATCTCGCACGCTATCTAGGAATCGCCCTCGTGGAAGGCGGCGATTTGGTGGTGCGTGATGAGCATGTGTGGATCAAAACACTCAAAGGTTTGGAGCCCGTCGACGTTATTTTGCGACGGCTCGATGATGATTTTCTTGATCCACTGGAGTTGCGTGCGGATTCGGCGCTAGGCATTCCTGGCTTGATGCAGGCCTACCGAGCGGGCAACGTGGTGCTGGCTAACGCGCCGGGTACGGGCTTTTTGGAGTCTGCTGCCATTCTGGGGTTTTTACCCAAAATTTGCCGTTCGCTACTCGGGCAACCGCTCGCGATTCCGTCCATTGCCAGTTGGTGGTGCGGCGAGCGTAGCGCCATGCGAACCTTGATGCCGCAGCTGTCGGATTACGTCTTGAAGCCGACCTTCAATGATCGTGGTCGCCGCTTTGTACCTGCGATTGCACGCGCGTTCTCCACACGAGAACGTGAGCAGTGGACTGGAAAAATCGCGATGCGACCGGAAGACTTTTCGGCGCAGGCCTTTTTGCCGCTTTCGCACACGCCAAGCTGGCAGGGTCTCCCCACGAACGCTGCAGCTGGCGCGCCTCATTCGCCCATCGCGAGCCGAGCGGCGATGGTGCGCGTCTTTGCGCTATCGAATGGGCCCGGTAAGTGGCAGGTCATGCCCGGCGGCCTCGCGCGCATCGCGCCCGAGGGACGCGATGTGGTGTCGATGTATCGCGGTGGCAGTTCCGCGGATTTATGGGTCATCACCGGGCGGGTGACCGATGAGGCTGCGCCACTGCCAACCATGCTGACGCCGCTGTCAACTCACCGCGCACCGATTGGTATCGCCAGTCGTGCTGCGGAAAATTTATTCTGGTTCGGGCGCTACACCGAGCGCCTCGAAAATACCACTCGCCTTGCGCGCGTGACGCTCGAAGCGCTCGCGAGCGAAGCCGAGGAAACCCCGGAAACACTCGCGTGGCTTCATAAATTAGCGCTGTCGAACGGGCTGGTCAGCAAAGAAGTTCCAACGCCGAAACAGTCGCCGCAAGTGTTTGAGCGTGCGCTCATCGCCTCGCTCGCCGATCGCACTGCGAAGCTTGGCGCATACAGCGTAGCTGCCACGCTCTCGTCGTTAAGGTTCGCTGCGTTTGCGGTACGTGAACGGCTGGCGTTGGAACAGTGGTCACTGGTGGCGGCCAGTGCTGCGGAATTCGACGCGATGATGTCCGCTAACGTGAACCACACCACCAGTGCAGACACCAAGCAAGCGCCGACCTACTCGGCGCAACAAGCGCTGCGCGCATTAGAACGGCTGTCGACCAACGTGATGGCGATGACTGGCGCGCAAACGGATCGCATGACGCGTGATGATGGTTGGCGTCTGCTCTCCATCGGTCGTCACATCGAACGACTCAGCGTGTTGTCCGAGGCGCTTGCCGTGGCGTTTGAATCAGGCGCCGTCGAAAGCGAAATCGGCTTTTCTTTAGTGCTTAATTTGTTTGACAGCACCATCACCTATCGCTCGCGCTACTTGCAGCGGCGCGACGCGCACGCCTTGCTTGAACTACTTGCGCTTAACCCAGAAAATCCGCGTTCGTTGGCTTGGATTTCGCAAACGCTCGCCAGTCGCATCGCGAAGATGGAAGACACGCCCAAAGGCGTATTGCCGACGATGCTCGCCACGTTTAATTTGCCGCATCATTGGAAGCCAGAGGCCATCGCAACGCTTGCTCGGACAAACGATCCGGAGGCCATTGCGGCGCTGCTGCACGGCGTGACGCATGATGCGTGGGCCATTTCCGATGCGCTCTCGCAGCGCTACTTCAGCCACGCTGAAGGCAACGTACAGGCGGTCGGCGCATGAAGCTCTCTGTGACTCATGAAACCCGCTACGAATACGCTTACGCCGTGGAGCAAGCGCATCACATCGCGCACCTGAAACCCATTGCGACCCAACAGCAACTGGTGCTGTCGCACCAGATTTCGATTGAACCGAAACCATCATCGCTAGCGCACAGCATCGACAGTTACGGCCAAGAGCGCGTTTACTTTGAGCTCGCGACGCCGCACCCTGAACTGCGCGTCACGGCGGTCAGTGTCGTCATCACGCCAACTCTGCCGCCCTCGATGACGGGGAAATTGGCGCAAGTCACACTCCCCGAGAGCATGCCTTGGGAGACGGTTGCGGAGCATATGCAGTACACCGGCGGCCAAACCTTTGATGCTGCGCGTGAGTTTGCGCAGCCTTCGCCACTGGCTCCTGTGCACGCCACATTCGCTAAATACGCCTCGACGGTGAGCAACAACGCGATGCCGGTGTTCGAGTTGGCCAAAGCGTTGTGCCACCGCATTTACACCGAGTTCGAATATTCGCCCGAAGCAACCGATGTGAGCACGCCGCCGCAAGAAGCGCTTGCGCTCAAAAAAGGTGTGTGTCAGGACTTCGCGCAGGTCATGATTGCGGGGCTGCGTTCGCTCGGATTGTCGGCGCGCTATGTAAGTGGCTATTTGCTCACGCAGCCGCCACCGGGCAAACCTCGGCTCATCGGTGCTGACGCATCGCACGCGTGGGTGAGTGTGTACTGCCCGAGCGCGGGTTGGCTGGAGTTCGACCCGACCAATGATTGCTTGGCGGGTGAAAGCCATGTCACGCTTGCGTACGGTCGCGACTACAGCGATGTGCCACCGTTGCGCGGGGTCATTCGCGGCGGCGGGTCGCACGAGCTCTCAGTGGCAGTCACAGTGATGCCGCTGGAGCACACCAAGCCAGCGGCGCTCGCTGCACCAGCCGCGAAGGCGTCGAAGCCTAGCCAGTCACAGTCACAATCGCAGTCTTAGTGCGAAACCGGTAAACGGTAGGCGACGACTTGGCGTCGCTCCGTGTAACGAAGGATCGCGGCCGAGTCCGCGCCTAGGGAAACGCTGAACAAATCGCTACCGGCATCGCATCCTTGTTTTGGGCGAACTTCTTCGCCGAAAATACTCGCAATAGCTCGCTATTGCTGCGTTTTTCGTCTCGAATTTCATCCCAAACCAAGGCGCGCTGACCAGTGTCGCTTTATTCAGCGTCTCCCTAGCGCGATGCGGCGACGCACGTCTATTTCAAATCACAGCCCGGCGCATCAAACAGCGCGCTCATGCCGCACGCCGAATTAAACATGCGATCCGCGTTGTGCGCGGCACCCGGAATTTCAACGCGGGTATGGCGCAAGCTGACGTTTTGCGCCGCAGCCATTTTTTGCATGTGCGCAAAATAATTATTGCCGCGCTCAAGCCGATGCGCGCCTTGCGCTTCGGCCATGCATGATTTATCGAGCGCCGAATGATTGGGGTCCGTGTCTTTGTCGCCCAGCATGTAAATCACGCGACGCGTGAGATAGCGCGCCTGCATTTGTTTCACGTCGCCTTGAACATACGGCACCGTGTCGACAAACCCGTACCGCCAGTGATTTACATCGCGGCAACTGGCCGCGGCATGCGGACGCGTCGCATCGAAGTAAACGTACGACGACGGATTAGCCACTACGTAGCGAATGCGCATCACCGAAGCTGCGCCCTCAGGCACGTTCGCGCCGTCTGCATAAGGACGCAATCCCGCATCGGTCAACACTTTGTCGGCACGCCCGACCACCGCGTAGCGCTGTACGAACTGCGCGCCGCCCGAATGCGCGGCAATCACAATACGCTCCAAATTCGGAAAGCGGGTGCGGTCCGACAGCTGCGCGATGATGCCGTCGAGCACGTCAAATGAACTCATAGCGAAGGGTGCTTTGCCTGCTTCACCACCGGGCCAGCCTTCGGTTTTCCAGCGCGCGACGTTGGCTGCGACATCATGTCGCGCGGCGTCCGCATTGTTCAAAAATTGTGGTGCGATGATCAGCGTCTCGGCACCCGCCGCGCTAGCCTTTGCGGCGCGCATGGTCAATTCAAAATATTTGTCCGCATCGCGCAAACGGCCGTGCACCATCACCACCACGCGCTTGACGCCGGGCAACGGTTTGCTGATGTCCGCGCTAAAGTTTGAGCTGACATAGGCCGCCACAAGCGTTTCGCCCAGTGCAGTTTTAATTTTTAGGCGTTCCGGCGCAACGACTTTAACCGGACGTCGGAACGGTGCCGATTCGTCCGCCACCGACCGAGCTGCGTACGCGCCCGCAGACACAAACAACGCAGCATGCGCCATCGCGAGCGTCAAAAACCCTCGCAACAGCCACTGGCCACCAGCACGTATCGTCATCGTTTCATCCTCCAAAACACATGCTCACTCTAAGCGTCGGTTAGCCCGCGTCAATTCATTGTTTTCCAAAATACGCTGCGATCTCTGTCGGCAGTCGTGTCGGTCGGCCCGTGCTTCGCTCCAGCGGGCAGTAATGCGTGATCGCGTTGCAAAGCACTTTTCCGTCGCCCACGCGGATTATCTCCGTATGTCGCGGAAAGCGCATACCCTGCGCGACGCCGGTCCACGTTCGCGCGATGATCGCGTCGCCCAGCACCGCTTCGGCCTTGTAATCAATTTCATGCCGCAACGCGACCCACGCGTACTTTGCCCGTTGCTCCACGCTGGTCAAAAAATTCCAATGTGCAATAGCAACGTCCTGTACCCACGACAGGTAGACAACGTTGTTCACATGGCCCTGCTCATCGATATCCGACGGCGTAATCACAATGGGCAAATCAAAGTGTGGAATGGGCGAGTGAGCGGCTTGCATCTCGCTATTTTGCCGTTTGTCTCGCCTTAGTTCGCATTTTCGGTAGTTCAAACGTCACAGCCGGAATTCAACCGCCCGTGCGACAGCTTGGCGATATGCGTTTCCGTCTCGGGCCATGCATCAGAGGTAGACACAACCCGTCATCAAACCGTATCAATGCGTGATGACAGCCGTCCATCCGGTTGCGTGAAATGCAACGACCCGCAGCGGTGCCGCTGCGGGTCGTTCGTTTTGCCACCTAAGCGGTGAGCGATCTAGAACTCAGTCCTCGAACCGCACGCGGGTTGCTTTTACGACGCCGTTGGTGAGCACGCCCTTGATTTCCACAAGCACCCCGTTGCGAAGGTTTGCAGCGGTGCCGCGTTCGAAGTTTGCGGTGCTTGCATCAATCAAGACGCCGGCGAGTTTGAACGATGCCACGCTCACAAAATCAGAGATCGCGCCTTCTTCTTCGAATTCCACTCCAGCACCCGGGGGAGGTGACGTGTTGCCAGATTTGATTTCTACGCGGCTAGCTACGAGGACGCCCGCTACGATTCGACCATGCACTTCTACGACCGCGCCATTGGCAACGTCGGCGGCGGTGCCGTCTTCAAACACTGCGCCGCTAGCGTCAACGACTTGTCCGCCTACGGTGAAGTTCGAGATGCTCACGAAATTTGACACTGCGCCCTCAACTTCGGCTTCCCCCGAAGAAGACGATGAGCCGCCAGATTTGATTTCTACGCGACTAGCCACGAGGACGCCCGACACGATTCGGCCATGCACTTCCACGACCGCACCCTTGGCAACGTCTGCGGCGGTACCGTCTTCAAATACAGCGCTGCTCGCATCAACGACTTGGCCTTGTACAGTGAAGTTCGAAATACTCACGAAGTTCGACACTGCACCTTCGAGTTCAGCGTCCCCGGACGACGAGGAGGAGGAATTGCTAGACGAGGCATCTTCGATGTGGACGAGGGTGGCCATGAACACGCCATTGAGGAATGCGCCGTGAAGCTCAAGCTCCACGCCCACAACCAATTGGGCAGCGGTTCCGCCTGTGATCGTGGCTCCCGAAATGTCCACCGATACGCCGTTGACGAACAGCCCACCGTTGCTGCCGACAGCGTTTATGAATCCCTTGATTTCGTCGCCTGAGAGCGGGGTGGATGACGGTAGCGAAATTTCCTTGGCCATCAACACGCCGTTGACAATCACGCCCTCAACCGCGACCGAAACGCCATTCACCAAAGCCGAGGGTGCGCCGTGATCGAAGCGCGCATTGGCGGCGTTCACGCGCTGCGAACCCACCATGAATTCCGACAGCGACACAAAGGCTGAAACAGCGCCAGCGAGATGAAGGTCTTCACCGACCGGGCGTGGCGTGCCCGCTGATTTTTCAGCGCTGGCGTTTTCGCCCACCACGTTGCTGCAAAACGCGACATCCTCGTTTACATATCCACCGCTGACCATCACCGCTTGCAGCGACAGATCCGTCGTGTAGCGATGGTTGCCGTCGTGACGATTGTTGTACGCGCGATAGATGGCCTTGAGGCCGCTGGCGCAACGACCGTTGACGGGTTGCAGTGCGTAAAACGCCACGCCCTCGTCCACGAAGCCTGCGCCGGAGCTTGAAAGTGGTAAAGCACGCAGCGCCAAAATCTCCTTTGGACTCGCAGTGAAGACGTGGCTCGATAACGCGGGCACAAAAAAACGTTCAACGGCGACTGCATCAAGCGGGCGATCAACTAGCGCCGTGGACCAAGCAGAAAAGCTGCGGCCCGTACGCGCGAAGCCGACACTTGCGGGCAGCGCGTCAAGCTGCGTTTGCTCACTAGGCGTTGCGGTGATGAAGTAATGCGCTGTCGGGCGGTGAAAATACTCCACCACCGAGAGGTCGGGGGCTGATGCTGCCGAGGCGAGGCCGGAGGCCAGCGTGGTCGCACCAGCGATGGACGCCAGTGCGGCGCGAATGACAGATGGGAGGGGCATAGTGTTCATCTTGATCTCCTAGAGATTGAGTAAAGCGGGATGCAGGTGAGGGGCGGGGCCGAATCGAACAGTTCAAAACGGGTTGGGTTCAAACAACAGAGTGCGCTGTGGCGGAAAAAATACCGCCTAGCACGATTCTTTTTCAACGGGTGCTGCACGGTGAGCGCTTGGCCGTTGCACGTTGGCCCGCCGTATTCCCGCGGCGCGCCAACGTGGGCTGAACCTGACGTATCGGTTACCGACTAAAGCTGGCCCGTGTTGACAACGCCGCATTCATCGTCGCGGCACAGGTCGGCGCAGTGCCGGTGCAGGCACCAGACCATCCGGCAAACGTTTTGCCTGCGGGCGGTGTGGCCGTAAGCGTTACGACAGTACCGGCCGCAAAGGTTGCCTGACAGGTGTTGCCGCAGTTGATCGCACCGGTCGTGCTGCGCACGGAGCCAGAATTGCTGACTGAGACTTTGAGCGTGAAGCCACTGGTCGCTGCACCGCCACCGCCGGATTTGACCGCTGCGTTGAATAGTGCGCCGACGCCATTCGCACCATTTACCGTGACAGTGCAGTTGCCGGTGCCGGTACATGCGCCGGTCCAACCCGCGAATGTGCTTTTGCTGTCGGCCTTGGCAGTAAGCGTCACCAACGAGCCTGCGCTGTAGGGGGACGTGCATTTGTTGCCGCATGCGATTTGCTTATCGGTCGAATCGACATTGCCGCTGCCGGTGCCGCCTTTGGTGACGGTTACAAAATCACCTTGGACGTTTACGGCGGTCATATTGGCGCTTACGAAGTCGCCGATTTCTGCTGCACCGGGTACGGCGCAGATCAAATCTGCGCAAAGCGCCTCGTTGGTGATGGGGTCATAGGCGCCGGTGTAGTCGTACATCTCGTAACGCCGGACGACGGAGCGCGTCGTCGGTTCGAGTTTGCTGCTGCCTTGGTGGCGGCCACGCTGGCGACCGTTGCCACCGGACTGCGGCTCGGCCTGCACCAGTTGCCAGTCATATTCAAGCTGCGTGGCTGCCATCGGAACAACAATCGGATTGGTCGTGAGCAGTTCATCCAGGGTAACTTGGCGTGGCATCTGCCGCGCATACACCTTCATCCATTGTGCATTGCCGTAGCGCTCCGGCGCTTCCGGCGGCTCTGGCGCTTCTACGACATCCGCAATTTCCGGCGCGGCGTTCGGTGCTGCCGCGGGCATCACGTAGTAGTTTGGCACTGCAATAGCCATTGGTGGGTTGTGCGGGATATTCATCGCCGGGTTTGCCGGGTCGCGAACCAGCCAACGTGCCGTAACTTTGGTTGTGGGTGCGTTGTAATGAACGCCGAAGTGCTCACAACCTACGCCATCGTAGTAGAGCGTTCCCATGTAGCAGGTGCCAGCAAAACTCGTTCCCGGCGGGTGGGCAACAGTGTGCGAGCTCGAGCAATCGGCGCTCTCGTGACGCACGCGCACACCAGACACTGCGCCGTTGATATACGGAATGATTTGCGCGCGACCGTATCGTTGATACGAGTACGTGTCGACTATCGTGTTCGATGCGACGCCTTCCAGTTCCACCTCAAAACCGCAGGCCGTCTCACCGGTGTTGTTAACGACGTCGAAGTTTCCCAGCGAGCCGTAAATAGTTGCGGTTTGCGCGGACGCGCCGAACGCCGCCGTCGCGGCAAGCAGCGCTAAGGCGCGCAGCGCTCGAAGCGAAGGTTGCTTGAGTTTTTGCGACGATTGGGTTTGCGATGATTTCGCGAAGTGCTGAAACAGCATTGTGTTCTCCTTGAGCAGTGACGACGTAATTTCGCGCTGCACGGTTGTGTCGCAGCGTGGCGTCTGGATCAAGGTTCAACTGTCGTTGTTGCCGCTTTCTCCGTCGCGAAGTTATGCCTGAGCGTCTGCGCTTAGAGCAATCCTTCGATGGACGCTACGGACAGAGCAACGACATCAACGAGAAATACATGAAATCATGACGTTGACATTTCTTTGTTGCATGGTGTCGCGCGCCCACATGAAAACGGGCGCATCTTGCGCCCGCTTTTTTTCGCAAAACTCCAAACGCGTCAATGGTGCTACGGCGTAACCATGCCGCAACTGGTGGTGAGGAAAGTGTTAATCGCGTCCCAAGTGCTCCGTGGTGAGCCCGGTACGGCGGCGCTGCTGACGGCGGTGCCATTCATGCCAAGCATCACACGCGTCAATATCAATCCGTCCGTTGTTGCAAGCGTCAGTCCGTCACCATCGACATCCATGCCGCAGGGCGTAGCGACGGCTGCGAGATCGATTTGCGAGAGATTCGAACCGACCAAACGCACACCGCTACGGATCACACGCCGCGCTACTTCCTTTGGTGGCAATGAAGGCTCACGAGAGCGCAGCAATGCCACCGCGCCCGCCACCATGGGGGCGGCCATCGATGTCCCGCTCCACACTGCGTAACCTCCGCCGGGTATGGAGCTTGTGATCCCGTCGCCAGGCGCAGTGACGTCCACCTCCGAGCCGAAATTGCTGAAGGTAGCCAATTGCTGGGCGCTGTCACTCGCCCCGACAGAAATCGCGCCCGCTATGCCTTCGGCCGCTGGGTACTCCGCCTTATTTACGCCGTCGTTGCCCGCCGCGACGACAATGACAACGCCTTTGCCATGGGCGCAGCGGGTACGATCTTCGTCATATCCCGAGTGCGAAAAATCGGTGGTGGGATCATCAGGGCTGGAGGAATGGCAACTCGCGAGCTTTGCAATCGTCGAAAAAACGCGCGTGCGATTGAGTGTGCCCAAGCTGATGTTGATAACGTGCGCGCCGTCGTCGGTAGCCGGATTGCCATCGGGATCAATCGCCCGTAACAAAGCCTCCGCCAGCACCCAAACATTCCCTTCACCGTTCTCATCGAGCACGCGATACGGAACAATTTTCGCGTCCGGCGCGGTCAGCGCAACAATGCCCGCCACATGCGTGCCATGTCCGAAACCCAGATTCGCAGCCGTTCCCACCTCGGAAGTATTGGTGTTGTTGTCCACAAAGTTGTAACCCGGCAGTAACTTACCCGCCAACGCCGGATGCACAGAATCCACGCCCGTATCCAACACCGCCACGCGTACACCCGCGCCTTTGGCCATGGTGTGGGCTTGGGTGAGGTTGATAGCGTTGGGGGCCCATTGCGCGGTGTAGTTGGCTGGAGTGCCTACAGACCAAAGGCGATTTCTTCGAGCCTCTGGGCTCTGGTCGGTGTAATTCGGTTCGGCAAGCAACACTTCGGAATTGCTCGTCAATTGGTTGACGACATTGCCCACATTTGTGTTCAACGGGAGCTTAAGGCGATATATAGGACGCGTTCCAAACTGCGTGGTCTGCACCACGTTGAACTGGGCGACGATTGGTCCGAGCGCGGCTGGCGTTCGCAACTTAACTAGCACTTCATCTGGTTTGGTGTCCGCCGCAAATATGGCTGGTGCCGATACCATTAATAGCCCTGCGATCAACGCTGGTAGCGCCGCTGAAAGGCGATCCACACAGTATTTGAAGAAAGAGCGCATAGAGGTCACTTGCAGAAAAAGGACGGAGCTACCCGACAGAGAACGCTAACACTAGAAAAATACATGCTGTGAGAACTCATTTGCATCTCTCAAGGTGATCTTTGTGCGGCAGAGCAATTAGACGCCGATGCCTTGGGCGCAGCGAAGGGGCTCAACTCCGGCCCAGCTGTCCGACCCTCCATCGCTCAACGCGTTTCTGGCGTGTTTCAATTCTAGTTCTAATTAGAACCAAAGCACCGGCGATGCCCTACCACCCGCCATAAAGCGTAAACGCCGCCCAATGAAACGGATGCGGATGAGTTTTCATCACCGCAATTTGCGCGGTGCGCAGTGCCACCGCAGGTGAATTGCCGGCGCGAAGCGACGGATAAAACGTCGCCATAAACTCCAGAGCAACGACGTCGTCAACTGGCCACAGGCTCGCCACTACGCGCGACGCTCCAGCAACGAGAAAGGCACGCACGAGCCCTATCATCTCGTCGCCCCGGCTGTACTCCGAAACGCCCGTTTCGCACGCGCTCAGCACCACCACGCCTTGCGGTAGACGCAGCGTCTCGGCGTCGTGCACGGTGAACGGCCCATCCGCTAAATGCAGCGCCGAAAACATCGGATTGTCCGAACGAAATTCGGCATGGCACGCCAAGTGCAGCACTTCGGCGTCTGCGCCTAAATCGCGAAGCGAAGCCGAGTCGGCGCTCGACCCAGTAAGGACACGCGCTTCATCAAACAAGCTCGCGACGAACTGCGCTTCGGCCTCCGCGTGCACGAGCCTTGACGACTCGCCGAGCACTAGGGCTCGGTGCGCCGCGACAGGCGGGTGTGTAAGGCCAAAGAGCGCCACGCGCGCACTCGCCACCAGCGCGAGATTCATGCGCTGCGCAAGGTAGACCTCGCCGTCGTAGAGCGCTGCAAATTGCAGTGACCCCAATTGCTCGTGTGGCACGACCAAGACACGCGAACACACCGCCAACCGCTCGCTCAACGGCAGCCATATCAAATCATGCACTCGCTGCATGGCTTTTTGCACACGCTTCGTTAACAGCGGCAGGTGGTTATCCATCGCGCCCGCACCATTGCGGCAGGTTTCGATCTGAAAGCGTGCCGCACGGATCGCCTGCAATACATCGGGCCACTCAGCCAAGCGGCGGTGTAACGAAATGCGCTCACTCGTCACTACACAGGCAAACAACTCGCCGTCAATCACGCCATATTCCACCAGTGCTTCGCCCGCACCGAGCGCGGATTGCAAGGCAGCAGGGTCAAAGCCAGTCACATCGTCCGCCAGGCGCTCCACAGAGTTTTGTGTCGTTGGGGCGGTGGTCAATCGTCGCCGCCGCGCGGCCTCCAGCAACTCGCGTTCCACTCTGCGGCTGTCGTCGATTACCGCTTGTAGGTCGTCACCCTCGTCGATGAGTTTCTGTTTACGCCGATATAGCCAACGGAGCTGCACACGCAGTCCCGATTCGAGTCCGCTCGCTTTAGCCTGTCCTGAACCAGCGACATCATCCAAGCGCTTGGTGGAGACCGCGGTATCGTCCGAGTCAAGGCCCCCAATGCGTTCGCCTAGCGCTCGAGCACGGAAACGTTCAAGTCGCAACAAAACACAAGCCTCAGCGTCGACAGACGCGTCGCTATTAGACGAATTCAGCGCAATGCGCAGCAGCTCTTCGTAAGGTCGCAACTGATCTACCAAAAACGCGCTACGAAGATCGTCGCCCGGCAGCGCGCTGCGCTGCTCTTCCGATGCGGCGATTGCAGATTCAAACGCGACCTCAGCTGCACGAATGTCTCCGCGTGCCTTTGCCACCAAGCCCAAACCGACCTGACAGCGGACGTCAATCGCAAGTAATTGCAACGCGCGCGCCGTGTCCAAAGTAGTTGCGAATAGCGTAGCAGCTGCATCAACGTTAGCCCGTTGCAGCGAAGCAATGGCGCGAATTACATCCGCTTGCGCCTTTCCAGCTGCCAATCCAATCGTGCCGAAAGCATCAGCGGCAGCGCTTGCGAGCGATTCCGCGGAATTCGCGCTACCCTCTGGTGAATCTTCTGTTAAGGCAAGTTCAGCACGAGCCAAGAGCACAGTCGCTTGCCCCGCCGTTACGCCGTGCTTGGTAAATAAATCCCACGCGGGTAGCAGGGAGTCCGTCAACGCGGCAAGCGGTTGCCCGAGTGCCGTCAGAGTTCGGCCACGCTGCGTCAACGCCCAGGCTTGTTCGACAGGCATTTCACTCCCGTGGAAACGCGCGATTGCCGTCTCGAAAAGCACTAGCGCTTCTGGAAGCAATCGCAAATCAAGATACACGTCGGCAAGCTGCTTTTCCGCAACCGCTACGTTTTGGGGCATGCCCAAAGCCTCGTAGCCTCGACGGGCTACTTCAAGGCCGGAAAGCGCTTCGGCGTACTGACCTCGTGCCAATTGAACGAGTGAGACACACTCGGTAACGACACTCTCGCTAAGGGGGCGGTGATGTATTTTTGCGCGTGCATGAGCGTTCTCGTACACGCGTAACGCGTGGTCAAAATCTCCCATCGAAGCATAAACCTCTGCTAAGCCAACGCAGCAAGCTATTGCATTGTCGAAGTCTCCGACTTCCTCAAACAGGCCTGCTGCATCAAGGAAATGCGGCAAGGCCTCGGAGTACCGATTGCATTGGCAAAAAAGGTTGCCCAGGTTATTGCTCACCTTTGCGGAAGCATGTAGTTGGCCCAGATCCAGAAGTTCCTGTTTCGTGGTCAAGCCGTTGGCGGCAGCCTGCTCATGCTTGCCTAACATGGCAAGCGCCATAATTTTTGGCACCTGCGCGTGCGCGGCATGCCCACGCTCGCCTAGGCCTCTAAACATGCGCGTTGCGTCATCTAAGTGTGTGATCGCTTCGGTCATCTTGCCGCGCGTGAGAGCCGTGATTCCTTGAATCCATTTTGCGACGCCTTGGATCTCGGTAACGTCTTTAGTTGGCGCGAAGTCGTCGGTCGCGGTTGTCAATTTACCTAAAATTTTTGCAGCAACAATGACCTTGCTCGGTGTACTGCCCCACGCCGAAATGGCGGCATCTTTTAACGCCCAAGCCAGCGCCAAGCGTTCTTCGTTATCAATGTCTGTTGGCAGTACTGCGCCAGATTCGATGAGTTTGTCGGCGAGCGCTTTGGCCCACTCGGCGTGAATTTCTGACGCTGGCATGCTGCTTTTTTTTGCCTTCGGACGCGCCAAAGTGGCCGCCGTGCTCCGTGGATGATGTGAGCGTAGTTTAAGACGATACATACGCGTCAGTCGTGTCGGGAATCGTGGCGACGAATTATTGCGTGACACAACGAACGGCGCGACGCAAAAAAAGCCCGCAAAAGCGCGCTTTTCGTTCGTGACGGTTTCCGACTCACTGCGCTCAGGCTTGGTACTCGGGGGCGAAGCGGAGTCGGTTTGGTTGCTCCGATGAGTCGCAAGAACTAAACCGCCCAAGGTCGGTTTCTCGCCACCGGGTCTGCACCACCCCCAATTTGATCCAGCACCGAATCGTCCAGTTCAATCAGCGCATCCGTCGTCGGCGAGTCGTTGCTGCGTTGCGCATCTTTATCCATCTGGTCTTTTGCGAATGGGATCATCATGTTCCCCAGAAAATTTATGAGCGTTAGCGGTGCTCACGTGACCGTCGCGGCATAGTAGCGGGGGGGGGCGAGCGGTCAATAGGCGCAACCAGCGTCATGGTTCGACAAGCACGCCACGAACGGTGTGATTTTCAAATTGCGCGCCCCACACCGATCGATGCCGCATTCGCGGCGCGGCAGATTTATCGCGTCAGGCGGAGCCGCCTGTGGCGTCCGCGCTATGCTTTGGTACATGCTCGAAACCGAAAAAACCACTGCTGCCCTCAGCGATAGCGCGCTCATCGCCAAATGCCAAGCGGGTGAAGCTGCCGCATGGGAAATTTTGGTGCAGCGCTACCAGCGCCTCGTGTACGCCATCGTGCGCCGCATGGGGTTTGACGAGCACGCGGCGGCTGACGTCTTCCAAACGGTGTTTATGCGCTTGATGGCGCACTTGCCGCGATTGACCGATCATGATCGTCTTCAAGCATGGATCGTCACCACGACCAAACGCGAAGCCCTGCTCCAACGCAAGCGCGCGATGCGCACCGTCTCGCTCACGCACGACGACGACGGCGACGGTGACACCGAACAATGGGACGTTGCCGACGAAGCAATGCTGCCCGACGAAGCGCTGGAGGCCGCGCAATCGCAAAACAGCGTGCGCAACGGGCTTGATGCGCTCGACACGCGTTGCCGCGAACTGCTCACACTGCTGTATCGCTACGACGACGACAAGATCGCCTACGAGGACGTTGCGCGGCGCATGGACATGCCGCTGGGCAGCATTGGCCCGACGCGTGCGCGCTGCCTCGGCAAGCTCCGCAAAATTGTCGAAGCGTCGGAGGCAACATGATGATGCGGGTCACGCGCATGCCAGCTGCCGCAACGCTCGCCTCGTTTTTTCTACGCGCCCATGTATTTTGCGCGGCGTCGGCGACTCTGTTCCAAAGCTTAACCCACGCTGAAGCCCACTCATGAAACCCATTGAGACGCTAACCGACGACGATTTCTCCGCACTGGTGCGCGCTGCCGTTGCCCTGCCCGACGCGCCGCCGGCGTTGGTCAAACGCGCCGTCGGCTTGTGGCCACAAGTCGCGCCGTCGCCGCTCAAACAAGCGGCCGACGCGGCGATCAACCGCATCCGCGCGGTGCTCAGCTTTGATAGTTGGACCGCAAGCCCCGCCTCGCTCGGCCTGCGCGCCTCGCACTCGACGCAAGCGCGACACCTGATGTTCAGCGCGCCGGGCCGCGACATCGACGTGCGCGTGCTCTCCTCGAGCGAAAGCTTCGTCATTGCCGGACAAATTCTTGGCCCCGACGAACACGGCATGGTCGAAATTTCCGTCGACACCCACGCCGAAAACCCACACCGCGTGCACTCCGCGCCACTCGACGATCTGGGCAGTTTCCGCACCAACGACCTGCGCGCCGGCACCTACTGGATGACGCTGCGCCTCGGCGACGACGCCATCGAACTGCCGCCGATTGACGTCGGAAATCGCCGCTAGCGCGGTACGCGCGACGCGACGCTTCACAACACATCACACGTCAACAGCTTTTTAGCGCCAGCGACCGACAGGTGGTCGTTTCAGCCATTTTTATCTATAAATCAACAATAGATTAAAAACGGCGCAAAGCGCCACCCGCCGGTCGTTAAGTGCATAAAGCTGTATGACAAAACACACAGACGATCCGACGCGGATGCGGCGAATGCGCCGCGCCGTGGCGCTGCCCGCCTCGCTACGGCGCAGCCGTACTCGCGTCGGCGGCCTTGGCCGCCTTCGGACGCTTCGCTTTCGGCGCGTCGCTCGGCAGCAGCGTGGTGAATTTTTGGTAGAGCGTGAACAGAAACGCGACGCGTTCGGCGTCGTTGCGCCAAGTTTTCTTTGCGCCGTCGGCGGCGTGCGCGGCGTAGTACGCGGCGTCGACCGCGCTGTCGAGCTTTTGGTGCGCCTTCACCAAGTCCGGCGGCATCGTCACCGGATCGTACAAATCGGCGAGCGAACTTTCGGGATGCGCCGCACGCGCGTCGAGCACGCCTTGCGCGGCGGCTTCGATGGCAGCGCGCAGTTTGTCGTCACGTGTCGGCGCAGCGTTCTCTTCGCCTGTGGACGGCGCAGCGACAGCTAGATCGGGCCACGGGAAATTGTTGTAAACGATGCCAGCGGAATAGCGATAGTCACTTTTCAATCGGCCGCAGACGTAGCGAATCCATGCGTTGTGCATCGTGGACGACAGAATTCCGAAGTCGTACACGGTGGCACCTGGCACGCAAAGATTCGCATTCCCAAGAATCGTGTCGCCACCGAAATAACCCAGTGGAACAAAGCTGCGCGACTCCGAACTGTGACACGGGACCGCAAGGTATGCATCGGATGGCTGCCGATTCTCCGCAAACAAGCTAGGTGTTGCGGACAATTTTCGAGTTGATTCTTTCGGAGATGCTGCTCGAAAGTCTCGAACGCGCCCAAGTCGCTCTTTCACTTCCGGAAGCCTAAGCACCGACAGTGGAGCGTCAATCAGCCACAGGCACCACCTAGTTTCACCGGAAAGTAACTCTGCTGCTCCTATGAAACGCCGAATGTACGGGCGGAGCTCCGCGTGCTGTGAGCACAGCAGAATATTTTCGCCATCGTCAAGAAACAAGGCACCATCGTCAACGGGCTTGCTACCGTACAACATCTGCGGGATCGCCAAATATGCGCGCGTTCGATTCGGCAAGATCACTTCTGGCGCGTCCACCAGATATGGATTGATTTGCGAAGCCTTAACCGCGTGCGGCTCGCCATTCAGATCGTCATACTCGTAGATGATTTTCGTCGCCGAATCTTGCAACCCAAACCCAACAATCACGCAATGCACCGCCGCTTTGCCGCTGGCTTCGTTGCTCCATCGGAACGTGCGGTGCGCGAAGTGAATCTTGATGCCTTGCGCGAGCAAGTGGCCCCAGAGCACGCCCACTTGTTCGCCTTGGGTGATGCTGTTGGTGGAGACGAAGGCGCACTTCACCGCCGTTCGCCCTGAGGCGTAAGCCGAAGGGTTTGATCCGCTCATGCCATCAGACCCTTCGCTGCGCTCAGGGCGAACGGATCGGAGGTAGGCGGCGGCTCTGACGTACCACGCGGCGACGAGATCGAGCACGCCGCCGCCTTTGAGCGGCGCGAAGATGGGCTCGACGTCGGCCTTTTGTTCGGGCGATTGATTTGATTTGCCCACGAACGGCGGATTGCCCAGAAGATAGCTGCACCGCTCGGCGGGAAGCACGTCGTTCCAGTCGGTGCGCAGCGCGTTGGCGTGGCGAATGTGGGCGGTGCTGACGAGCGGAATGCGGGCGTAGTAGGCACCGAACTCGTCGCTGACCATTCGGTTCATTTGATGGTCCGTGAGCCACATCGCGACCTGCGCGATTTGCGCGGGGAATTCTTCGATTTCGATGCCGTAGAACTGGTCGACGTTGACCGAAATGCTGGTGTGAATATCGAGAAAGCGCGAGCCGGGGCCGCTGTTGACGGCGCGCAGAATGTCGAGCTCTAAAAGGCGCAGTTCGCGGTACGCGATGACAAGAAAATTGCCGCAGCCGCAAGCAGGGTCGAAGAAGGTGAGCGTGCGCAGCCGCTTGTGAAATTCGGCGAGGCGATTGGCGTTGTTTTTGATCTTTTCAAACTCGGCGCGCAGCTCGTCGAGGAAGAGCGGTTTGATGAGTTTGAGAATGTTTTCTTCGGACGTGTAGTGCGCGCCGAGCTTGCGGCGGTCCTCTCCGGACATGATGCTCTGAAACAGCGCGCCGAAGATGGCGGGGCTGATGTTGGTCCAGTCGAGCACGCAGGCGTCGAGCAGCAGCTCGCGCGTTTTGGCGTCGAACGCGGGCGGGCGGTGCGTTTCGGCGAAGAGGTTGCCGTTGATGTACGGAAAGCTTGCGAAGTTTTCGCGTTGCGTGGCTTGGCGCGCGTGCTCGGGCAGATTCAACACGTCGAAGAGTTCGGAAAGCGCGCGGTCGGTGTCGCTGCCGTCGGGCTTAGTGTCGTTTTCTAACCAATCGCGAAAACTCTGCGCGGGCTGAAAAATTCCGGTGTCGTCGGCGAACAAACAAAACAGCAAGCGCACGAGTAAAACTTCGAGCGCGTGACCGCCGTAGCCCGAGGCTTTGAGCGCGTCGTGCAGCTTGCCCATTTGTGCGGCGGCTTTGGCGTTGACGGGGTTTTGCGGCTTGATGATTTGCGCTTGGTAGCCCGCGATGAAGCCGAACAACCGCGCTTTGTCTTTGAGTTGGTCGAGCCGAAATTCCGGGTGGTCAATCTTTTCTTCAAGATCAAACAAACGAAAGCGTTTGAAGTCGCTCACCAGCAAATAGCGCGGTAAATCCCGATCCGGCAGTGCTTCGAAATAATCCGCCGCTTGGGCGAATGCTTTGTCGAGGTCTTGCCCCGCGCTTTTCATTTCGACGAGCAATTTGCCCGGCCAGAAAAGGTCAATGCGTCCGTTCTTCACGGCACGCGCGCGCTTCAAGTGCACTTGCTTTTCGTAGATGCCAACCTTCTTGCGATCGACGCCGAAGATGTTCAGAAACTCAGCCCAAAACGATTGTGATTCGGCCTGCTCGGAGGTGTCGTCCTTCCAGCGTTTTTGAAACGCCGTAGCGCGGTCGCGAATTTCGGTCCAGGAGAGAGGCATGGTTTATGGGGTAGATGCCCGTTGCGGGCTTGAGCAAGGATTGTCGGCGATTGCGGCGTTGGCGTGAGGATAGTGAATTTCGTGTTCAAGCATCGCAGCCATCATGCTCGCAGTCACGGGGCACGCGCTACGCGCAAAACTCGGAGTTCGCGAGCGCGTCGCTAGGCGCAACGACGCGCACGCCGAGGGCTGCGAGTGTTGCGGCTGGCACGAGCAAGTCCTGATCGCCGGTGATGAGCCAGGCCGCTTGCGAGGCGAGCGCGGAGTGGATGAACTTGTCGTCGTCGGCGTCGCGGCTGTAGCGTTGCGCTTTGACGTGATCGGGGAGTTCGACCCAGTGTGAGGCCGCGTTGGCGTCGTGCAGAATTCGGCGGCGCACGTCCATGCTGAGGTAGCGATCAAACTTCGGCCTCCACAGGCGCGATTCAAGCTCTGCGAAGGTTTCTGGCGACAAGACCGGCATGCCGTGCGCGAGCACGCGGGCGACGACTTGGGCGGGCGCGCCGCTGCTGGAAAGCGCGGCGCTGATCCAGACGTTGGTGTCGATGACGACACGCGAGGACGTGGCCATTGCGGCGGCGCGCTAGCTCTCGTCGGCGAGCAAGGCGTCGAGCGCGGCGGGCGTGAGACCCGCACGCTTGGCGGCGGCGGCCGATTCGTTCAAAGTGTGCTGCAAACGGTCGGCGTAAAACGCGCGCATGGCTTCGAAGTCTTGCGCGCTGACCATGACGCCCACCATGCGCTCGTGCCGCATGACGGCCACAGGCTCGCGCTGCGCGCGGTCTAGAAATTCACCGAATCGGGTTTTGGCTTCGTTGGCGGTGTAGGTCTGCATGGTCGGCTCCGGGAATGGTGCGAATTCGGCTATTTTAAGCGAATCGTTCGATTTGGGTGAATCGAACGATATTGATCTTCGACGATGTGCTTACGACTGGTTCGTTTTCAACACGTAATGCCCCGTCTTCGCCCCGCCCACTTTTTCGATGAGTCCGGCTTCGATGAGCGGACGCAGCAAATCCATCGCGCCTTGGCGGGAAATACTCAGTTCGGTCCAGATTTCGTTCGGGGCGAGGTGGCCGCGTTCGCGCAACAAGTGCAGGAGCTGTTGCTGCCTGGGTCGCAGCGCGAGCTTTTGTGCGGGTGCGTTGGCTGCGGCTTGCGCGCTTTGCAGACGCAGCCACGCGCGCTCTAGCGTGCCACGCAGACCTTCGGCGCAGTATTCGAGCCACGCCGTAAGGTCGTCGCCAGCGTCGCGCACGGCGGCGAGCTCGGCGTAGTAGCGCGGGCGGTCTTCCCAGAAAAATTCGTCAGTGGCGAACAGCCGGTGCGCGTCGAAGCCACGACGGTAAAGCTCCCACAGCGCAAGCGCGCGGCCGGTGCGGCCATTGCCGTCGGCAAACGGATGAATCGTTTCGAAACGGTGGTGCAGGATGGCGCTGCTGATGACGGGCGAGAGCGTTTTTGCCGCGCCGTTCCACCATTCAAGTAGCTCAAACATCAGGCCAGAAACAGCGTCTGGCGGCGGCGGTGGTGGTGGAAAAGGGTCGCCGACGCGCACATTGATAATGCGGTAGCGGCCCGCTTCACCTTGATCCATGACGCCGTCGGCAAGCACGGCGTGCAGCGCGAGTACGTCGTCGTGGCGCACGGTTTCGAGCGCGGCGTTTTGCTCGACGTAGGCGAGCGCAGCGAAGCAATGCGTGACTTCGCGTTGCGCGCGCTCATGCGCCGCGAGGCTGCGCGCACCGGGGCGCGGGAGCGGCTGCCCGCTCGCGAGCGTGAGCACCTGCTCCAGCGAAAGCGGATTGCCCTCGATGGCGGTCGATGCGTGAACGTTTCTTGCGCGGGCATCGCTTTGAAGCGCGGCAAGGCGCGCGAAATCGACGGCATGCGCGTGAATGCGTTCGCGCAGGGCGGCGATGTGTTCGGCGTGTGCGAGGAGCGTTGGCGTGATGGAGAAATGCGGGACGTAGGCCATTTGCGCGAGGCTAGATAAACGTCAAAGAAATTCGTTCCATGCGGGCTGCGGCCACGAGCAAATCGCGTCAACATTCACCGAATCGAGCGCATTCAATCTGTCGCCTTTGGTCGTTCATCGTTCTGAGGCGCTGTTAGGCGGCGATTGGTCAGGCCGCACCGCTGGTCTATCAACGTGACAATCTGGTCGATGACGGGGTGGTGGTGGCCCCGACGCTGAAACGTAGCCTGCGTGGCTCGAGCCAGATCTGGCAAGCGCTTGGCGATGTCCAGAATGCGCTTTTTCACCTGTGCGGGTGACAACTCTGCTTCTTTCGCGAATTGCTCCCAGTGCCGAGCCATCACTTCGGAAAACTTGTATTGGCTGCCGATCTTCATCGCCATTTTGTCGGTCAGCGTTGGGTAAACGGCGGTGCAGAGTGCGTCGTACAGCGGCGTGAGAGTGGCACCGGCTGCGGTGTACAGCAGCGAGAAGTTCTTGCCGTGCGCATCATGGTTGCCGATCAGCGCGTTGAACACTACGTAGTCGAGCAGCTTGAGCGTGTGCGGCGCGCTCGGGCGGGTAGCGCTGCGCACGAGTGCGAAAGCCTGGGCCAAGCTGGGGCCACCTTCGTTTTGATATTTGTGCTCGGAGACGATGCCCAGCGCCTGGCAAAAATCTTCTTGATGCAGACGCTGAACGGGGGTGGCCACATGCCGGTCGTAGCGCTCAACCAACAGGTAGTCACGCGGCTGCTCGCCATCCGCTATGGCCCGGATGCCAGTGCCGGCAACGTCAAGCTTGAGCGCCCCGGCCAGTGCCATGCAAAAGGCTTCATTGAAGACGCTCCCGTCGACCCCGGCGATGGCTGGCTTGAGAATGTGGGTGCTGGGCGAGCCATTCAGCGGCAGGCCGATGCGGATACCGTCAGTGTCCAGCACGACCGGCAGTTTGTCTTGCGCACCCGCCAGCGACAGGCGCAAGCCGTCGTCGCCCGCGCGCATGGGGCGCAGGGGCATTTCATCCAGCACTTGCAGTAGCTGTGCGGGTTTAAGCCAGCGAACTTCGCGCGGGGCATCAAGCGCCTGTGGCGATTGGCCCGACTCAAGCAAGGTGACCGCACCGGCGCATTCGCCTCCGAGACTTTCTAGCAATGCGTAGTCGTTCTGCATGGAAACTTGCAGGGTTTTGGCGATTTGCTTGCGCTTGCCGCCTTCGGGCAATAGCCCGCCGAAGAACGCACGGGTCGCACGGTCGTCAAAGGGGTCTGAGCGGACGGGGAGCGATTGCGACAACGGCGTCGAGGCGTCGGGCGCATAGGCAAAGCTCAGCCGACCTTCCACTTGCGAGAGTGTGCCAATGCGCTCGCCAAGCAACCAAACGTCGAGACGCCGTTCCATGTCAGGCCAATCCCTCCACGGCCAGCGAGCCGCCTAATGCGTGCAGCACTCTCAGCAGGGTCGCCAAGCGAATCGTGGGTTTGCCGGCCTCGAGATCCACGATGAAACGCACACCGACACCGGCCGCCAAGGCCAGTTGGGGTTGCGTCAAACCGAGCCTCTTGCGAGCAGCCAAAACGGCGGCGGCGAGCGCTTCTGGGGAGTTGGTGACAGTAGCAGTCATTTGAATTTCCTGTTCGGGAAATTATGAACAAGCTGCGGGCAGAATGCAACATAAAATTCCCGATTGGGAAATAACCTTGCTTTCAGTATCCAATAGCATTGAAATATCCCGAACGGGAAATCAAAGCATGCCGCTATGCTCCGGCCACTAGCCCGGAGAAGAGCGCTGCCATGAGGTTGGCCTTGCGCGCGACGCTCGTCGTGCGGAATCGACGGCGCTGCTGCAAACGCGTTCGCGAAACGCGGCAACGCCCCCAGCGCGCGCCAGCAGCAACGGCGTGACGGAGAAATGTGGGATGCAGGCCATTGGTGCGGCAAGATAAACGTCTAGCGTGAATCATCGGTGGCAACGTGAGTGGCGATGCATTGCACATCGTGTTGCGAAGGTTAAACAGCTTTGTGGCGCGAACGACTAGCCAGCGGTCGTTAGAGGCTATTTTTACAACTTGTTGACTTTAAACAAATACACAGCAAACACTATACAGAATAGTCGATAGCGCACGAAAGCTGTATCGGGCCGTGCACGCATTGGATGTCCAAATGCGCCGAGCTACAAAACAAAACGGCTCACCCTTTCGGGCGAGCCGTTTCGTTTTGCTGGTGGACCCGGCGGGAATTGAACCCGCGTCCGAAAGCCATTCGTGGTCAGGACTACATGCTTATCTCTCTGATTTGATCTCGCCGACGGCACGAGCGTGAGCCCCCTTACCGCCAACCAGTCCACTAGATTTCGGGCGCTCGTCGCAGACATCCGCGCGCCCTACCCGTGGGAAAATGATGTTGCTGCTTTACCAGTTGCCCGGCTCGGCGCAGGGTCCACGTCCCCTGCTGCAACACTCGAACCTAGTTTTTAATTAGGCTGCGAGACGGCTTTCGCCGTAGAAGCTATCGTTTGCAATTAAATGCGTTTAGCAGGATTAACGAGGTATACCGCCTCGGCATGCCCCAAGCGCACTTCAGAACTCCCGTCGAAACCAGGTCGGGCCCGGTAATCGTTGTGAGCGCGTTGTTGCGTTCAGTACAACTTGTATTTTAGTCCTTGTTAGCCGAAATCAAGTGCGTGATTAAAGTAGGCTGAGTTGAAAACCCAGCAAGCGATCTCCGCTACCGCGCCGCCGACGGCGTGAACGTCTGCCGATCTTTCGCTTCGCGCTCAATCGCCTTGCGATCAAACCACCAAGGCAACAGTTCGCCCGCAAACCACGGATCAAGCTGGTTTTTCTGGTGTTTATGGAATTGCCGTTCGACTACACCGCCGGAAACCACGGCCTGCACCTTTTCGTCGTCTGCCAGGTCGGCAACGATGCGCATTGACGCGTGAATGTCCACGTCAAATCCGCTCATGAAATTGAGCGTGAGTGCGCGCATCACAGTCTCGTTTGATCCGTTGTACGGCTGCGCCGCGCGTCCCAAGAAATCGCGACCTGAACCGGTGCGCCGCAGCGGGCTGTCAAAATGAATCTGATGCTCCGCGCCCCATCGCCACGCTTTCGGGTCGTTGCCGTGACGCGCAGTCAAGTCAGTGCGAACGGTGCCTGCCGCGCGACGAATAATGTCAGGCAAAGTTTCAACGGCTGGTGTGCGCGTGTCGTCAAACCATTTTGAATTGGGGGTGACGAGCAGTTGGTCAAAACGCGATTGCCACAGGTAGCCTTGCTTGAGCCATGCGCGCGCGACATCGTCGCCCATTTCGTCAACGAAGGTTTCGTAAGCAATGCGCTGGTACAGATGGCGATAGATCAGCGACGCGGGTTGGTCGGCGCGCTCGTTGCCGTCCCACACAGAGAGTATCGCGGCCCACTCTGAGTACTCCGGCATCGCTTTGAGCGTGTTGATAAGCGCGGGCAACAGGAACCGCGCCTGTTTATTTTTAATGTCCATCAGCAGTTTGCGCTGATCGGCGGTGGTCATGCCTTTCCCCGCTTCGAGCACTTCTCCGATGCGGTCGTAGCGATACGAAGGCGAGAAGAACGTGGAATATTCGTGTGCGTAGTCCGCGGGGCGCGTGTCATGGTTCGCCGTGGCCACCCAGCCGCTCGCGGGAGACATTTGGCTCGGCATTTTGTCCGGTGCAATGTAGGACGCCCAATCGTCGTCTTTGGTGACCGGTTTAGGAAACATGCCTTGTCCGCTGCGCCGAATCGGCACGCGGCCCGTCGCGCGATGGCCAATCACACCGGCCTTGTCGCCGAATACAAAGTTGAAATACATCACGTCAATCTTCTGCACGGCTTGATCAACCTCGGCCGCATTTTTCGCAATCAACAGGCGATCAACGCCAATGTCACCACCCGGTACTTCAGCAGAAGCCATGCGCAAACTAAGCAAACGATCTTTCTGCGCGCCGACCGGTTTGTCGCTCACGATGGGACCGCGCACAGTGCGCCGTACGGCCAGCGTTTCTTCGCGGAAGCCACCCGCAGCGGCGCTGTCTTTGACGCGAATAATTTCGTTGATTATTTCGAACGGGCGTACTTGGTCGCCATCTACGTAATGGTCTGGTTTGCCCGGTGCGATTTGTTCGATGAACACGTCTTGGCTATCGCCGTACGCGTTGGTCACGCCAAACGCGACGTGCGCGTTGCGCCCCACCATGATGCCGGGCACAGCAGGCAACGCCGCACCGACCGCGCTCACCTCTGGGCTGAACAATCCAATCGGCATCCAAATGCCGGGGAGTACGCGTGCGTCGAGGTGCGGATCGTTCACGACGACCGCTGCGCCGCTGGCCGTACGGGTCGGGGCCACCGCCCAGTTGTTGCTCCCTACGCTGATGGGGGACACGAGCGCGTCTCCCGCGGAAACCATCATCGTGTCGTCGCTAAGCCCTAACCACATCGGAACTGGCGTCGCCGACGCAATCACTGTTGGCTTAGCGCTCGTCAGTGCTGGCGCTGCGCCGGGTGCAACGCGATAGGTGGGCGGGAACAATTCCGCCGCGCGCTCGGGCCCGAGTTTGTCGATGACCTGTTGCGTGAGGAGTTCTGCTTTGTAATTAGCCGCTTGGCTCCAGTTCACGAAATGGAGAACCGTGACGAGATCTTCAAGCGACCAGGGGCTCGCAGTAAACCCCGCGAGCTTTAACTCAGAAGGCAAATCCGCGGCGTTGCCGACGATATAGGCGTTAAGTCCTTCCGCGTACCAACCCAAAAACTCGCGCGACGCAGGCGACAGCAATTTGGCATGGCGTTCTGCGTTTCGACGCAGCCCAATGCGGCGCATTTCACGATCATTCGGCAAGCCCTTTTCGCCAATCGCTTCGGCAAGCCGCCCCGTGGCCAACGCTCGATACGCCGTCAACTGAAAGATGCGCGACTGCGCCGTAACGAAGCCTTGCGCACGAATCAAATCCGGCGTGTTCTGCGCGAACACATAAGGAATGCCATTGCCATCGCGCAGCACATCCACACGATCTTTAAGCCCAGCAAACGCGAGCGAGCCGGTGACATTGGGCCCGCGCGCCGCCCCCGAAACCACCCAAAACCCCACAGCTCCCGCCACAACAACGAGGCCCAACAGCACACGCACAATCCAACGCAACATAACGCTCTCCTCCGTTTTTTGGCAGCTTACCGGAAACGGAGGTTTAACGCTGGTGATGCAGGAATTGGCGGCGGCGTTCGGTTAGAGCTTGGTTTGCGGCAGCATGTAGTTGGCGTCTGTGACTAAGTCAACACCGCACGTTAGATTGTCAATCCAGTCGATGAATTGTCCGCACATCTCGCGGCCTTTGAAGTACGGTCCGTGCTGCGGCACGATCATTTCAATGTCGAGCTGGCGCACCATGCGCGCCCAAAGGCGACAGACTTTGTTCGACACCATGTAGCGCCGATGAAAGCCCTCCATGTGCGGAATGTGCTTGTTGAAATCTTTCACCGCCATGCCACACACGGCGGGCGGCATGAGCGAAGCGCCCAAGTCGCCGGAGAACAGAATCTTGCTCACGGGGTCGTAAAACTGGAAATTGCCTTCCGAATGCAGAAAGTGCGCGGGGATCAAGCTGATTGTGCTTTTTCCGAGCGGCAAAATGCCGCCGTCGTCGCGAACCGCTTTGATGCGGCCTTCGGTTCGAGTGCCGGTGCAAAAAAGTGCGGCGCGAATCGCGACCAAATGCTCGAAATGACGAGTTCACAGTCAGTTCCGCTTAGCCATCGAGCGAGCGACGCGATGATGTCCGGGTCGGCATGCGAGGCCAGCACGTAACGCAGCTTTTTCGGCGGAAAGTAGCGCGACATGGTCATGTAGAGCGCGCTGTAAGTCATGTTGCCGCCCGGATCAACCAGCGCCGCGTCGCCGTTATCGACGATCAGAAACTGGTTGGCTTGCACCGCGTCGGATGGCCCTTCGTTGACTAGATCTGAGAACGAGATGCAGACGTGCTTGCCGTCGTTGTAGAGCTCTGTGGGGGCAAACATAGTATTTCCTGCAAATTAGACAATTAGCCAACGCCCAATTCATGCGGCAACGGGGCGACGAGAACCGCATCGTCCCCGTGTGTTTGTCAACGCGCGGGATGAAGCTGCAGCGATTTTCACCCGGTGTTACGACGCAATAATTGACCATTGTCAACAGAATCTTCTTAGGGCGCCAATTAACAGGTATTGCCAAATGTCCGCCTACCGATCGGCTGGCAAGCCCCGTAGCTGGCGGTCTGCCGGGTTTCGGGCTATAATCGTTGGCTCTGCTCCACGGCACATACGCCTTGCGACGGCTAGTTTGAGTTCGCTCAACGACAGCCGCAACACTGCGCTACTAACAAACGCCGGGGGTCAGATAAGCGCTTCTGCCAAGTGTTTTCGCCGTGTGCGGGGACGCAAAGCAAGCAATTTCTGTCCATAGATCGTTCCAAGAAAAGGAAAATGACATGCGTCATTACGAGATCGTTTTTATCGTCCACCCGGACCAAAGCGAGCAAGTGCCTACGATGGTTGAGCGTTATCGCTCCCTCGTCACCGGCAAAGGCGGCAAGATTCATCGCCTCGAAGACTGGGGTCGCCGTCAACTGGCCTACCCAATCAACAAAATCTACAAAGCGCATTACGTGTGCATGAACATCGAAATCGATCGCGACACGCTGATCGAACTCGAAACCGCGTTCAAGTTCAACGACGCAGTGCTTCGCCACCTCACCGTCAAGAAAGACGCTGCTGAAGTTGCGCCTTCGCCCATGATGAGCGGCGAAAAGTCCAAGAACCTCACCTCCGCTGACGCTGCTGACGCAGTGACAGCCGAATAAGGAGCACGCACCATGGCATTCGGCAAACCCAAATTTAATCAGCGCCCAAAGCGTCCACCGTCACTTTTCAAACGCAAAAAATTCTGCCGCTTCACCGCAGCAGGCGTTAAAGAGATCGACTACAAAGACATCGACACGCTGAAAGACTTCATTCAGGAAAACGGCAAGATCATGCCGGGCCGCGTTACTGGCACCAAAGCCAAGTACCAGCGCCAACTGACGGTCGCTATCAACCGCGCGCGCTTCTTGGCGCTCGTGCCGTACTGCGATCAACACGAATAGTCGTAGGAAGGTAAATTCATCATGCAAATCATCCTTCTTGAAAAAGTTGTCAACGTCGGCTTGTTGGGCGACATCGTTAAGGTCAAAGACGGTTACGCACGTAACTTCCTGATCCCACAAGGTAAAGCGAAACGCGCTACCGAGAAAAACATTGCGGACCTAGCGGTTCGTCGTGCAGACCTCGAAAAAGTCGCCGCCGAGAAATTGGCACAGCAAACCGCGCTGGGCGAAAAGCTCAGTGGCGTTGAACTGAAAATGTCGCAAAAAGCGGGCGTTGACGGTCGTTTGTTCGGTTCGGTTACCAACGTGGACATCGCAGAAGCCCTGCGCGCTCAAGGCTACGAAGCCACCAAAGCAATGGTGCTCATGCCAAACGGCCCGATCAAGGCCATCGGCGAAACGTCGATCAAGCTTCAGTTGCACACCGATGTAACGAGCGAAATCAAAGTCGTTGTTGTCGCAGAAAAAGATTAATTCTTTTTAACCGACCCATAAAACCCGCCAAGGGGCAACCCCGGCGGGTTTTTTGTTGCCCTATTTTTTCGTTTGCCAATGCATCCTGAGTTTCACATCACGTTTCTCCACGCCAACGGCTATCCGTCCGGCGTATATCGGCAGTTTTTAGATGCGTTGCGCGCGCACGCCACGATAGACGCTCCGGAAATATTGGAGTCCACGCCCGGCTGCCCACCGGCGAAACGCTGGCCCCAGATGCTGGAGCAAGTCTCGCATCGCATGCGCAAAGCGCCGTCCGTGACCGCTGCAAAGGCGTCGCAACGGCTGCCCCATGTTCTCGTCGGGCACTCGATGGGCGGCTACATCGCACTGCAGGCGGCGGCGCGACATCCCGAACACATCTGCCACGTAGTACTGGTCGATTCGCCCCTTCCGACGAGTTGGCGCGCTCAGGTTTTGAGTTTTTCGCAGCTAACGGGCTTGGCGTACAAAGCGGGGCCCGCGCCGATCGCAGCTCGCCGGCGCGACGTATGGCCCTCGCGCGGCGCAGCGTTCGACTATTTTGCTGAGAAAACCTTCGTAAAGCGCTGGGCACCGGGCGTCATCGATGACTTCATTGAACACGCGTTGGTCGATTGTGCCGATGGCGTCACGCTGCGCGTGCCGCGAGACGTAGAGCGAGACATTTATGCCCACCTCGCCCACCGCGCCGCGCGCATAGCACTCGGGCGATTGCAGCGGCGAGGCATCCCCGTGAGTTTGATTGCTGGCGAACATTCCGAAGAAATGCGGATGGCTGGCGCTTCGGCCAACGCTCGTCTTTTCGCGCCGCGCTTTCAACGCTTGCCGCACGGCCATTTGATTCCGCTCGAAGCACCGCAGTCGTGTGCCGATGCAGTACTCCGGGCGTTGAAAGCCTAAGCCGAGGAATCAGTCGCGGACCGCACGCGCAACTGCCACGCCGCCACAATCGCGATTGAACACGTGATTGCGAGCATGATGAACACATCATCAAACGCGTCGAGCCTCGCGGCACTGGTGGCGGCTTTGGTCAGCGAATCGCCATGCGCCGCAACGCGCCACTCCAATGCGATGCCACACAGACTTACCCCCGCCGCACCGCCCAACGTGCGAACAAAATTGATCACACTCGAGCCCTGAGAAATCAGCCCTTTCTCCACGCCGCGCATTGACCCAAGATTGAGCGACGGCAGAATAAATCCGAGCCCGATTCGCCCGACAATCGCCCAGACCACAAGCCAAAGCAATCGCGTCTCCAAGTTCACCGCGACCATCAACGCAAACGACGCAGAGAGCAGCACCAGCCCGATGCTCACCAGCCAATACGTCGGATATTTATCTGCCAGCCGCCCCACAACGGAAATCGTGACCGCTAGCACCAGCCCGGCAGGCAGCAGAATCGTGCCGACATAGGACGGCGACAAGGCGAGCCCTTGCTGCATGAATACCGGCAACAAATAGGTCGAGCCAAACAGCGCCGTTCCGTAAATAAATGCAACGATGCTGCCCATCGCAAACTGCCGATAACGAAACAGATCAAAGCTCATGAGCGGCGCGGCGGTGAGCGGAATTTGCTCAATAGGCAACGCGCCAATTCGCTGAGCGACCCGCCGCTCCCACGCGACAAACGCAAACAACGCGGCCAACGCCGTCAACAACAAAGCCGTGGGGATAAGGCCACTTCCGTCGTGCAATTGCACCAACCCGTTGAGTAGACACAGCGTGCCAACGCTAGCTAGCCCCAGCCCGACCCAATCGAGCGGCGCGCTGTACGGGTCAGCCGGAAGTCCGCCCGGCGCGGTCGTCGGCACAAACTTATGCGCCAGCCACATCGACACCAAGCAAAACGGCACCACCATGAAAAATATCGAGCGCCAGCCGAACAAATCGACCAACACGCCGCCGATACTTGGACCAATCGCGGGCGCAAGCACCACGCCGGTTCCGAACACGCCACTGGCGCGCCCCTGCTCCGACGGCTCAAATGCACGCAGAATGATGATCGCCGGAATCGGCTGCACCACGCCCGCCGCCAGCCCTTCCAGCACGCGTGCCGCCAGAACGAGGTAATACTCGCTCGAAATGCCCCCCGCGATACCGCCGATCATCAACATCCAGACGCACATCAGATACGTACGCCGATAGCCAAATCGCCCGAGCAACCACGGCGTCGTAAGCATCGACACCGTCATCGCCACCATAAAGCTCGAACTCACCCACTGCGCGCGCTCCTGCCCGAGCGTGAAATGGCGGCTCATATCTGGAATAGCCACGTTCACAATAGTGGATGACATGACCGAGGCCATCGTGCCCACCATCACCGCGAGCAGTAGATACCAGCGGTGGCGCGCACCATAGCGCGCTTGCAGACTTGCGAGAGAGCCGTCGTTGTTCATCAAGCCCAGTTTATCGGTTGCGCGAATTCGTACACACGTTGTGGATAACGGTAAGAGGAAAACGCTTAAGCCAATCCCAAGGCACGAAGCCTAAAATCTCATCTTTCACCGTAATACCCACGCGTTGTCGTTCGCGACCGCGTATTGAATTTCTCATGATTCCAGAACTCGGTCACTTCGCCCTCGTCCTTGCGTTTCTCGTCTGCGTCGCCACCGCAGGCATTGCGGGCATCAGCAATCTGCGGCGCGGCGTGGCGATGGTTGATTTCGCGCGCAGCGCCACGCTCGCGCTGTTCGGCTTGGTACTTTTCGCGTTTATCTGCTTGATGATTTCGTTTATCAAAGGCGATTTCAGCGTGCTCAACGTGGCGACCAATTCCAACTCGCTATTGCCCGTGCAGTACCGAATTTCTGCAACCTGGGGCTCGCATGAAGGCTCGATGCTGTTGTGGGTGTTGATGATGAGCGGTTGGAGCGCTGCGGTTGCGCTGTTTTCCAAACAACTGCCAGACGTATTGACGACGCGCGTGCTGGTGGTGCTTGCGGCGATCACCGCTGTATTTTTGGCTTTCACGCTGCTCACCTCGAACCCGTTTGATCGGCTGATTCCTGCTGCGCAAGAGGGGCGCGACTTGAACCCTTTGCTGCAAGACCCCGGAATGATTTTTCATCCGCCGCTCTTGTACATGGGCTACGTCGGCATGTCCGTGGTTTTCGCGTTTGCGATTGCGGCGCTGTGGGGCGGGCGCTTGGATTCGACTTGGGCGCGTTGGAGTCGGCCGTGGACGATTGCGGCGTGGATTTTTCTCACCATTGGCATCGCGCTGGGAAGTTTTTGGGCGTATTACGAATTGGGTTGGGGCGGTTGGTGGTTTTGGGACCCGGTCGAAAACGCGTCCTTCATGCCGTGGCTAGTGGGCACTGCGCTCGTGCATTCGCTGGCGGTAACAGAGAAGCGCGGCGCGTTCAAAGCGTGGACGGTGCTGTTGGCGATTGCCGCGTTTTCACTGTCGCTCTTGGGCACGTTTCTGGTTCGCTCTGGCGTCATCACGAGTGTGCACGCGTTCGCCACCGACCCACGGCGGGGCGTGTTCATACTCGCGTTTTTGGTCGTCATCATCGGCGGTTCACTCACACTCTACGCGTTTCGAGCACCGAAAGTCAACGACGGTGGGCGTTTCAACTTACTCTCGCGCGAATCGTTTTTGTTAGGCAACAATTTGCTCTTAATCGTCGCTGCGGGCGCTGTGCTTTTGGGCACTTTGTACCCCCTATTCGCCGACGCGTTCGGAGCGAAAGTCAGCGTCGGCCCGCCATACTTTGAACTCGTATTTGTGCCGATTATGTTGCCGCTGATTGTGCTGATGGGCATTGGGCCGCTCGCGCGTTGGAAAGACGATGAGAGCAGCACGGTGCTGCGCCGCATGCGCGTGCCCGGTGCGTTCGCTGTGTTGGCGTTTTTATTGTGTGCGTTTCTCGCGCCGCGTTTTTCGCCGTTGGCCTGCGTCGGGTTCGCGTTTGCGGCATGGCTGCTCTGCGGCATCGTTGACGGTTACCGTGATCGGGTGCGCCACGCGTCTGGGTTGGCGAGCACGGCCGCAAAATGGAAGCAAATTCCCATCGCTTACCACGGCATGCAGTTGGCGCATTTGGGTGTCGTTGCGTTCATCTTAGGCGTCACCGCCGTCAAAGCGTTTGAACAGGAATACGACATCGCGCTCAATGTCGGCCAGTCGAAACCCGTGGCAGGCGTCGAAATTAAGTTCCTCGGCGTCACCGACGTGCCGGGCCCCAACTACAACGCGAAGCGCGGCAAATTTGCGGTACTTAAAGACGGCGTCGAGCTGCGTACGCTCTCACCAGAGCGTCGCTTCTACGCGTCGAATCGCTCGATGCCGATGACCGAAGCGGCGATTGACCGAGGTTTCGGACGTGACCTCTACGTTTCGCTGGGCGATGATTTGGGTGGCGGCGGCTGGACGGTTCGCGTGCACTACAAACCACTGGTGAATTGGATCTGGCTCGGCTGCGTCATCATGGCGCTGGGCGGGTTGCTCGGTGCGCTCGATCCGCGCTATCGCCGTGCGCGCCAAGCAGTTGCTGCGCCGGCCAAGAACGCGGCGGTCGCGCAATGATGGCCGGACGCACGGGGCCGCTTCGCTCTGCGGTCGTGTTCGCCATGCTTCTGGCGGCGACGGCGTCCTCGGCACAAACACCGAACGCTGCGCCAACGCCAACGGTACCACCAGCACCAGCCGCCATCGACGCGAAACTAGAAGAGCGCGTCAAGGCGCTCACCACCGAGCTACGTTGCCTAGTGTGCCAAAACCAGACCGTCGCCGACAGCACCTCTCCGGTGGCCAACGACTTGCGTGATCAGGTGCGCGCACAGCTGGCGGCGGGCAAAAACGAGGCGGAAGTAAAGCAGTACATGACCGACCGTTTTGGCGATTTCGTGTTGTACAAACCGCCGCTCAAGGCCGCGACCGTGATTCTCTGGGCGGGGCCGTTTTTGGTGCTCGCGTTCGCGGGCGTGCTGCTGCTGCGTCGCCTGCGTCAAACGACGCGTTCTGCACCCGCCGCTACGCTCACCGACGAAGATCGTGAGCGCGCGCGCGCCCTTCTCCGCGACGAAACCAACCCAACGGATCGCCAAGCATCATGAATCCCGCTATCGCATTTGTCGCCATCGCGGCTCTACTCACTGCCCTCGTCATGTGGGTGCTGCTGCGTCCGCTGCTGAAACGTCGCGTCGATAGGACGGCCGACAGCGCCGAGGTCAACACCAATGTTCAGGCGCTGCGCATCGAACTCTCCGAAGCCCGCCGCGATCACGCGCTGGGTCTGTTGTCCGACGCCGCGCTTCCCGAAGCGGAGCGCGAACTCGACGCGCGCGTTTTGACCGAAGCCAATGGCGAAGCCATCGTGCAAACCCCGCGCTACAAGCGCACAGCGATCGCGCTCGGTTTGCTGCTTCCGATTTTTGCGGTGGTGGGCTATGCGTCCGTGGGTTCGCCTGCGGGCGTGCTGGTGGAATCGGCGCATCCGGCGCAGGCGAGCGCGCCGGCTAACAATGGCGGCGGCGCTGGTTCTGGTGCGGCCAACCCCTCCGGTGCGAACAACGCCGACGCGCAAATGGACGAGCTATTTCGGATGGCCGAGGAGCGCCTAGCCAAGGAGCCCAACGACGCCAAAGGCTGGCTGCTGCTGGCGCGCGCGAAGTCCTCGGTCGGGCGATTTGCCGACGCGATGAAGGCGTACGAAAAAGCCGCCGCGCTGCTTCCGACCGACGCCGATGTGTGGGCCGATTACGCTGACGCGGCTGCGGGGATGTCGCAAGGCGACATGAAAGGCAAACCGCTGGAGCTGATTAACAAATCGCTCGCGCTTGACAGCAAAAACCTCAAGGCCCTGCTGCTGCGCGGCACCTATGAAATTCAGGTAAACGAGCTGGCTGCCGCCGAAAAAACGTTCACGCTCGCCAAGTCGCTGTCCGAGGCCAATTCCGGTTTCGCGCAAATCGCTGACAACGCGCTGCAAGACATTCGTTCGCGCGCCGGCGCAGGCGCAACGTCCGCGCCGAGCGCGAGCGGTGCGCCGACAGCTGCATCTTCCACAGCACCCGCAGCGGCCACAGCCAACGGCGCGCCACTCGCTGCCGTCACGCTTACGCTCAGTGCAGACGCCCGCAAAGCCGCCGAAGCCAACACCGCCGCCGCCGTGTTTTTGATCGTGCGCGCCGCCGGTGCGGATCGCGGGCCGCCGCTCGCCGCGAAGAAATTGTCCGCTGCTGATTTGGACAAACCGGTCACGCTCACCGCCGCCGACGGAATGATTGGCGGCGCGGGTCTCAAGGCAGGCGCGGACGTAACCGTTCAAGCGCGCCTTTCGCTCGCCGGGCAACCGATGGCGCAAACCGGCGATTGGCAAAGCCCGCGCATCAACGCCAAGCTACCCGCGACAGATCTGAAACTCTCGATTGCTGAAAGCGTTAAACCATAACAGCTTTTAGCGCCTAACGACCGCCTGGCGGTCGATAGCGCTTATTTTTATTGTTAGTCGATATACGTAATAATCAACCGCCAGCTACCGTCGGGCGGTCGCTGGTGTCATAAAGCTGTTTAAACCTAGGCAAATGCGAAGCGAGTACGCACTGTGGCCAACTGTAGGCGAGCACCGGGCGAAAAAATGTACGCGCGGACGCGGCCAGAGGAAATGTAGGCGCGGACTTGGCCGCGCTCCTAGTGGCACGAAGCGACGCCAAGTCGTCGCCTACAACTCGAACCAAGCGACGCCGAGTCGTCGCCTACAACCCGAACACAGAGACGTCAAACCGTCGCCTACGAGGTGAAATTTCGCGCGATGGGCACCCCGTGCTCGCCCCACGAAGGCCGGTCACCGCCCACCCAACCCCGTCGCCACGTATTCCAAAAGCGCGTCGAGCACCGGGCGCGAGGCCTTCGATGTCGCGAGCGGGTGATTGAGCATGGCGACGAACACCAGCGCCTCGCCGTGGGTGCCGGGCACGTACCCCGCGAGCGCGGACACGTCGCGCAGTGTGCCGGTCTTCAACCGCGCACGACCCGCGAACGGTGAATTCACAAGCCGATTGCGCATGCCGCCATCGACGCCGACCACCGGAAACGCTGCTTGAAACTCGGCAGCCCAGGGCTTGCCGTGCGCTGCGCGTAGCGTGTTCGCGAGCTGCATCGGCGTAATTTTCTCGGTCCGCGACAATCCCGAACCGTTGTCGAGCACCAGCCCATCCGCGCCGATGTTGTGTTCGGCTAACCACGCACGAACCTGCTGAGCGGAGGCCTCCGCACTCGCGGGTTTTGCTGCGCCTTCTGCGGCCAACGGCTTACCGGAGAGCGCATAAAACAAGAGCCGGGTGTTCGGATTGTCCGAGCGCTTGATTACGTCGTGAATCATCTCTGGCAGCGCGCGCGATTGATTCGACGCCAAAACGGTTATGCCCACCGCATTGGCTGCGCCAGCCGCGAGCGCTGCGTCCGCCTCGCGCACCTTGCCGTCAAAACGTCCGCCAACCTCGGCCCAGAGCGCGCGAAACATCGCGTTGGCGTAATCGGTGCGATCCACCACATTGATCTGCGTGGCCGCCACGCAGTCACGCGGAAAATCCCCGCGCAGTTGCACAACGCTCGTGCCGTCGGCGCTGCGCGTAACGGCAGGCAACAACCAGCCGTCTTCCCAATCTTTGCAGGCCCGGTCCGAGAGCGTGAGCGCCGAGACATAGTCAACCAACGGCAAACGCGGCGTGGCAAGTACCGAAACTTTGTCTTTGGTCGAGACAAGCTCAAGGCGCATCAAATTGCCGCCCAACGAAATGGCGTCGGGCACCACGTTGTAGCGAAACTCCGGCGTCTCGTCGAACGGCGGCACGCCCACGTCCGGGCGCGATGGCGAAATCCACGAACGATCCAAAACAAAGTCGCCCGCAACGGCAGTCACACCGCGCGCTTTGAGTGTGTAGAGCATGCGGCGCAGCGCATTCGCATCCAAGTCCACATCGCCCTCGCCGCGCAACACCAGGTCGCCTTGCAGCACGCCGCCGCGAATCTCGGCGCGACTCAACAAAAACGAGCGCCCGCGATAGGTGCGCCCGAGACGATCAAACGCGACGGCCGAAGTCAGCACTTTGAGCGTCGAGGCGGGCTGCATGGCGCGATTTGCGGACTTTTCGGCGAGCACCGCGCCGGTATCGGCACGCAGCACCACAAAAGCCAACGCGTCCTCAGGCAACGAGGCCGCCGCTAGCGCTTTGGTAACCGCCACGGGAAGCGCATCGGACGGTGTGGCCGAAACCGGCGTAAACGCGCAGCCAGAGAGCACGAAGGACGCGCCAATCAGCGCCAATGCAAACGTATGCAAGGCGGCGGCACGAGATGCGACAGGGTGACTCACAGATAACTCCGATCAAGGGACACGAACTTAGGGCGTAGCAAATATGCCATTGCCACGACGCAATTGCGCTTTTCGGAACGACGGCGTTGACAGATTCGCCGGTATCAGCGCGATAATGAGTGTTACTGAATTGTTACAAGTGGCAGCGGGCGATACGCGCTCAAAGTCCGGTCGTAGTGCATCGAGACGACGAAACAAATCAACTGTGCGGGCGATGCGTCGCCCGCGTGAATTTTGAGACGATAAAGGGGTTACCGTGAAATTAAGAAAACTCGCCCAGTGCATGTCGCTGGTTTTGATTGCCAGCCCGGCCGTGTACGCGCAGGACGCGCAACCGCAAAAAGTAGAGCGCGTTGAAATCACCGGCTCCGGCATCAAGCGCGTGCAGAACGAAGGCTCGTTGCCGGTTCAAATAGTGACGCGACAAGACATTGAGCGTGCTGGCATCGTTAGCGCCGAGCAGTTGGTGATGGAACTGAGTGTCAACGGCAACGGCATGGACAACCTCGCCTCGAATGGTGACGTGGCTGCCGGCGTCAGTCGCGGCAACAATGGCGCTTCTGCGGCGAACTTGCGCGGTCAAGGCTCCAACGCCACGCTGATTCTCGTCAATGGCCGTCGTATTGCGTCGCATGGTTTGAACGGCGGCGTGGTCGATCTCAATTCCATTCCAATCGCAGCCATTGAGCGTGTTGAAGTGCTGAAAGACGGCGCTTCTGCACTCTACGGCACGGACGCTATCGGCGGCGTGATGAACTTCATTCTGCGCAAGGATGTCACGGGGCTTACGCTCAGCGCGTTCACCGATATCACCGAGGGTGGCGGTGGAAATATCACTCGTTTTTCGGCTGTCGGCGGATGGGGTGATCTGGCAAAAGACCGTTACAACCTGATGGCATCGCTCTCCTACACCAAAAACGAAGCGCTGCGCGGTGACCAACGTGATTTCGTGAACACGTTCCAGCCCGATAAAGGCTTGTCGGTCGATACGCGTGGAACACCGTACGCCACGGCATTTACGCTCAGCACGCTGCGCACGGCACTCTCCTCCCGCAACGCGGCCGGTACGCTAGTCAACGGAACTGGTCCGACGCGCCCGGGCGAAACTGTTGCGATGAACGGCATCAATATTTTAGATTTGCCAGGGCAAGCGGGCTGCAACTCTATCGATGGCATGGGTGCCTACGACGAGAAGCTGTGGGCTTCACCCGCCGCGAAATACGGCTGCGCGTGGGACACAGGCAGAGCCGCCGCCATTCAGCAACCAGTCGAAAACTTGAGCGCCGTGGCGCGTGCAAGTTTCAAAGTCAACGATTCACTGACGGTGTTTGGCGAGTTCATTGGCTCAGATGTCACGACCAAGAAAACATTCTCGGCAAACCAAATTTCGAGCAGCACCACGACGACAAATCCGTTCTACAACCTCCTCTACCCGAGCACCGGCTCGTCTTACAACGCGGTGTTTAACGCGCTAGTCGCCACCTTCCCAACTCTGGAAGAAAATCGCGGGCAGGGCATTGCGTACCGTTGGCGTTGTATGCCCTGCGGTCCGCGCGAAATTGAAACCACTGCCGAGTCCCGTCGCTTCTTGCTCGGCGGTGAAGGCTCATTCGGAAGCTGGGATTACAAGTTTGGGGTTTCGCAAGCCACTAGCGACACGACGTCGCTACTCGGTGGTGGCTATTACTTCAACGACAAGTTTGTTCCGCTGCTGAAGTCTGGCCTGCTGAATCCGTTCCTTGCAGCGGGGCAATCACAATCGGCCGAAGCCATGGCCGCACTGGCAGCCGCATCCGCAACCGGAACCACTCTCTATGGTGGCAAATACACGACGACCCAGGCCGACATCTCCGCGTCCGGCCCCTTGTTCAAGCTCCCCGCAGGCGACGTTATGGCCGCTGTCGGTATCGACGCGCGTCAGGAAAAGTACAAGTTCACGGGCAACGCCACTGACATCGCGATACAACGCAATATCTTTAATGCGCCGTTCGACTCTGTCAATGACCTCAACGGCGTCAAGCGCGACATAAAAGCCGTTTACGCCGAGGTACTGTTCCCGATTACCAAAGCACTCGAAGTCACAGGAGCCGTGCGCTACGACGACTATAGCGGCTTCGGCGGCACCACCAACCCGAAGGTGACCTTCCGTTTCGTGCCGACGAAAGAAGTATTGATTCGTGGCTCCTACAACACTGGCTTCCGTGTTCCGACGTTCGGACAGCTTTTCTATGGCGTCACCCAGTCGCCGTATTCCGGTAAAGACCTCGCTGACCCCGCGAAATGTCCGTCCGGTGTCGTCAACGCCGCCGTTCCTGGCTGTGAGTCCATCACACCCACAATATTCACTGGCGGTAAGCCTGATCTTGGTCCAGAAACGGCTAAGCAACACTCGCTTGGCATCGTTATTGACCCGACGCCATGGCTCAGCGCGAATATGGACTACTGGGAAATTCGTCGCAACGGCACGATTTACGACATTCCACTCGCAACGCTGCTAGCCAATTCGAGTCTCTTCCCTGAGCGTTTTTTGCGTGACGCGAGCGGCACTTTGCTCGGCATTGATCGCCGCTGGGTGAATGCGGGTAACACCATCACCAAAGGTCTCGAACTCGGCGCGCGCGCCGCTACGAACGCGTGGGGCGGTAAAGTCTCCGCGAAGATCGATGGCACGTACATGATTGAGCGTAAGTCACGCGTGATAACCAGCGCTAACTTCGGCACCAACGAAGTCGGTCGCTTCAGCCGTAGTGGTGATATTCCCCTGCGTTGGAAGCACGTCGCGTCGGTCTCGTTTGAGAAAGGTCCTTGGACCGGAACGCTCACGCAGCTCTTCTCGTTCGGCTACTACGACGCGGTGTTGCCGGGCGTGGCCAACGGCACCGTTGTTCCAATCAATTGGAGCGCGAAGACGGCTGATTACGCACGCTACAACGTGAGCGTCACTTACTCGGGCATCAAAAATCTGGGCGTGACGTTCGGCATCAAAAACATCCTGAATACCGATCCACCGTTCAGCGCAGCTTACGACGGCAACACCGGCGCAGGTAGCTCGTGGGAACCACGCGTAGCCGACCCACGTGGCCGTGCGTACACAATCCTCGCCACCTACTCGTTTAAGTAAGCTCGCTTACCTCACGACGATGTGAAACGGGCGCGACTTTCGCGCCCGTTTTTATTTGGGTAGCACGCACAGCTGTCGCGCACGTTTCCAGTATCGTTGCAGAATGAATCAGGTTCCAAATTTCCATCGACGTCGATTCGCCGCCGTCGCTGCGCTCGGTGCGAGTGCGGCCTTGCTTCCGTTCGCGCACGCGCGGCGCACGCCGTCGGTTGTGCGACCACGTAGGATCAAACCGCCGGCGATAAAGCGCGGCGACCTTGTGGCGCTGTTCAATCCGAGCGGACACGCCGACGATGCACTGATTCAGCGCTCAACCCTCAACCTCGAAAAACTTGGCTTTCGGGTGCATCACGCAGCGCATTTACGCGCGTGGCGAGGCAACGCAGCGGGCACCATCGGGCAACGACTCACCGATATCCACGCGCTTTTTAACCATCGTGAGGTGAAGGCGTTGTGGGCCGCACGCGGCGGCTCCGGCGCTGCGCAGTTGTTGCCCTATATCGACTACGGCCTCGTCGCGCGAAACCCGAAAGTGGTCATCGGCTATTCGGACATCACCGCGCTGCACCTCGCGCTTTACGCCAAGGCCGGTTTGGTGAGTTTTCACGGTCCTGTCGCATCTTCTAGCTTCACGCCGTTTAGTGTCGCTCAGCTCGAAGCGGTGCTCATGGAGGCGCGCCCTACGCACGTCATGCGCACCGCAGATGAGCACGCGCAACGTGCGCTGACCGAACGACATTTCGCGCAACGCGTCATTCGCTCGGGGAGCGCGGACGGAGTGTTAGTCGGAGGCAATCTGTCGGTGTTGGCCTCGATGATCGGCACACCGTTTTTGCCGCAAGAGAAAGACGCGCTGTTGTTTCTTGAGGAAATCAGCGAAGCTCCATATCGCATCGACCGGATGCTCACGCAGCTCGAACAAAGCGAAAACCTGCGCAATGTACGTGGCGCGATGCTCGGCGTATTCGTCAAATGCGAGCCTACGGGCAACGAAGAATCGTTAGTGCTTTCGCAGGCGCTCGACGATCATTTTTCAGCGCGCCCTATCCCGAGCGCGTACGGGTTGTCGTTCGGGCATATCGCATCGCAATGGATCTTGCCGGTCGGTGTTCGCGCACGCTTTGATGCGGACGCGCGTTCGCTCACTTTGCTTGAAGCAGCGACGACTTAATCAATAGACACCGATCGCAGCGCCTGCCGGTACATCGCACTCAAAATTTTCTCTTCGTGTCGATACAACGACGAGTATTCACCGCGATACGTTGCGGGATCAAAGCCCGGACCGCCGGTTAAAAAAATCATGCCGTCTTTACGTGCTGGGTCGAATACAAACGCGGCGGTAAGACCCCACGCGTCGCCGAGATGACCTTTCGCAACGAAGCCGCCGCCCGCGACAAGGCGGTCGCCCTGCGCTTTGGCTGAGCGATCCATAAAGTGCTGAACGCCAAGCCCCCACGCGTTGTGCTGCGGCGCGAGCGCTGTCGCAGCGTTGTTGCCATTCTTCGTTTTCGCGTCGTACGACCAAACCGGCGCGAGCATCGCATCAATGGACGCCTCGGACAAAAAACGCGTGCCGTCGACACGCCCGCGATTCATGAGCATCAACATGAGTTTGCCCAAATCAGCCGCAGACAAGCGGCAATTGCCCTGCGGCCCGAACAACGTGCCGTTGCTGCCGACCACGTAGTCGGGCATTGCGCGCGGTATAGGACGCGACGTTGCGTAATCATCCACTTGCGCAACCCACGGCCCCGTCGGTTGCCATACTTCTTTGCCGTTAACTTCAGCCCGCTTTCGGTAAAGCGTCGCCGTGTCACGCAGCATCGTCGCACCGAAATCTGCGGGATGAAAACCGCCGCGCAAGCCAAGCGGTTTCAACACCAACCGATCCATCAAGCGATCAAATCGCTCGTTAGTCGCGCGCTCCATGACCGTACCGATCACGCCCCACGCGAGATTGTTGTATTGAAAATATGCTCCCGGAGCATGCGCTTTGTCCCACATCGCTCCCGCGCCAAAGTGCTTTCCGTTGGGCAGGAACACGTCGCGCAAATGCACGCCCAGCTTCGCTTCCCAGTAGTAGCCCGCGTCGTCACGAAGTGACGAAGTGTGGCTAAGCAACATGCGCAACGAAATTTTCGTAGCGGGAAAGTTTGGATTGCGAAATTGAAAACCCAACGCGTCGCTCACATCCGCGTCGAGGTCTAACTTACCGGTTTCGACTAAACGCATCACGCCAAGCGTCGTGACCAGTTTTGAGAGCGACGCGATGCGATACATCGTGTCGCGATCAGCCAAAACACTGCGCGAAGGGTCAGCGTTATCAATGAATTTGTGACCGAATTGCGCCTCGTAGGCATCGCGTCCATCGCGAATAACCAACACCGACAAACTCGCGAGCGGATGCGCGGGGTCATTAACGATTTCTCGCAATGCGGCGGAAAGTTCTAGCGCTGCGTTGGGTCGCGTGAGCTCGGCCATCCTAGTGGAACTCGCGCAACCAGACACCAACGCCATTGACAGCACTGACAGCATTGACACAAGCGAAGCTAGCCACGCAAAAGAACGCCCGACCTTCATTGGCCGCATCAGCCTGAAATCGCATCGTTCGCCGACACTATTTCCGCACCGCCGATTGCGCCACCAACGCGTCGACCATCGCGGCCGTTTCTGCGTCAGGTTGGCCGTCGTAGAGCGTGGGGCGGTACTTCATTTGAAATGCGGAAATCACGTCGCGTGTGGCGCGATCAAGGTCGCCATGTTGCGGCACCTCAAAGCCGTGCGCTTTCATTTTTTCTTGGAACCATTTCACGTCCGGCAACTTCGCGTCAAAGCCGACGCGTTTTTGCGCAACCAGCGCCGCATCGGGCCACAAAATCAAGCCCGCATCGGCGAAGCGCTTCCACGGAAATTTCGGACCGGGGTCGTTCTTTCGTGTCGGTGCAATATCGCTGTGCCCGAGCACGCGCTCGGGTTTAATGCCGTGCCGCGCCACGATGTCCTTCGACAGTTCAATCACCAGCGCCATCTGTTCGTCGTCAAACGACTGAAACTCCAAACTGTACGGCCCTTTGCGTCCACCGAGGTTGACGATTTCAATGCCGATGGAACTGGCGTTGATGCCTGCCGCGCCCTTCCAGTAGCTGACACCCGCGTGAAATGCGCGGCGATTTTCGTCAACCAGCCGCATGATTTTTGGCGGCGTATCACCCACGCGCTCGGTCACGAGATAGTGGCTGCTGACGGGACCTTGCGAGAGGATTTTGAGCGACAGCGGGTTGTTCACCGTCGTGAAATGCAGGATCAAATGCTGCACACGACTGTCTTGGCTCACGGCCGTCGTCGAGGTGTCGATCACTAAACCGGGCGGTGGGCTCGTCGCGCATCCGGCCAATAGTGCTGATGCCACGAGAGCCAACATCGAGAATGCGCATAGTTTTTTTGTCATTTCAGCTCCGTCTTTCCGCACCGGCGGTGCGACCGATTCTATGGGTTGCGCAGGCACGAATGCGCCGAAGTTTTCAGTGCCGCTGCTAGCCAGTCGGCCAACGTTTCCATTCAATACGGGGTATACAGCTTTATGCTCCATCCACCACCCCACGGTCTATAGAGCAAATTTTCACCTAAAGTCGATAAGTAATAAAAAGTCGCTAAAACGACCATACAGCTGTCGTTACCGCCAAAAAGTTGTACTTCACAATTACTGTGGTCAACGCACTGTTCACGGTTCGCCGTCAAGCATCGCGACCGCCATACGCGCTGCCGCGCGCGTCGAATCCACATCACGAAAGTGCACTGCGATATCGCGCGACACGCCCGCCCGCAATCCATCCTCGATGAGCGAATGCATCAACGCCGCGCGTCCCGTGACGACCACAGGTCGCGTACCGTAGCGCGTCTGCATAGCATTGGCCAATCGCGCCAGCTCACGTCCTGCGTCGGTAAGAATTTCTGCCGCGAGCGCATCACGCTCAGCCGCGTTCGCCACATGCAGGGCTAACCGTCCCACTTCACCGCGCGTACGCTCCATCAAAAAGCGCGCCGCGTTAACGGACGAATCCGCGCCCACCGCATCGAACAACGCTTCCGCCATCGGAGAGCCGTGCCACGCGCCGGGTTGCTCGTCCTCGCGCCGCCAAATGCGTCGCAGCGCCTCGCGCGCGATCCAATAGCCACCGCCCGCATCGTCAAGATGAACGCCACGTCCACCAGCACGGCGCAACACGCTGCCCGAATCGATAAACGCCGCGATCGACCCGGTGCCCGCATAAACCAGATAGCCCTCGCCCGGTGCAAACGCCGCACGAAACGCAATCTCCACGTCCGCCACCACATTCACACGCGTCGCATCCACTGCAAAGCGCTCCGCGAGCAGCGCAGCCAGCGGCGGGCTGCCCGCGCCCACGCCCGTGACGCCCGCGACAACCGCACCCAAGACGCCACCTGCGGCATGCGTGCGCACCTCCCGTGCGATGCCCGCGAGACAAGCGTCCACCGCCGCACGCCCCGCTTCGTCGTTCATTTGCATCCCACTGAACCCGGCAGCACTCCCCGAGGCCACCACCTCATCAGCCGCAGACACGAGTAACCAGCGCGTTTGCGAACCACCCGCGTCGAGACCGAGTGCATGCAACGGCATCATGGCGTAGCACTCTTTCCCGTGGGAACCGGCGCGATTGGTCCAACGCGCTCCGGTCGCAGCATCAAACGCGCGCTCTCAATGCCAAATCGATCCACGCTCGACACCACCACTTGTTGCAACGCACTTCCAGCGTGCATCGTGGGCAGCAACACGCTTTGCGCGTTCCCGCTCAAAACTTTGAAGTCCCACACGTCACCGTACTGCGTCCACAACGCAGTTTTATCGGCGCGCTTTGGCGAAGAATCGACCAACACCAATGTGCAGTTCGGCAACGCAGTGCAACGTAGCGTCGCCTTGGGCGCAGGATCAATCGCCAGTGTTTTCGGCGCAAGCCACGTTGACGCAGGCACGAGCGCGTCCATCGTGTAAGTTGTGGCGCGCAACGCGTCCGCGATACCTTTACGATTTTGCGTGAGCGCGACCGCGCTGAAATGCAGTTGCCCCGTCGCGCCAGCGGCGGATCGCGTGAGCGCGATTTGCTGCAAGATTTCTTCGGGCTGCCACGATTTTTCGGTGGCATCGATGCGACTCGTAAAGAGGCCGGGCCACAGATGACGCGCCTTCGTGTTCTGCGAAATCCAGTAATTGAGCAACGGAGAAAATGCCTGCGCCTCCTGCGCGATGGGCCAATAGAGCTGCGGCGCGAGGTAATCCAACCAACCCTGCGCGAACCACAACTCCACGTCGGCATAGAGCTTGTCGTACTGACTAAATCCTTTGATGCCAGCGGGGCGCAAATCCGGTCGCCCGAGACCAAACGGACTAATGCCTACTTTCACCCATGCCTTTTCAGCGCGCACGGTGCGATACATCGCCTGCACCAACCGATTCACATTGTCGCGCCGCCAATCCGCGCGCGCGAGCTTGCCGCCGCCGACGCGGTAACGCAGCCACGAGGGCTCGTCGGGGAAATCTAAATCGGGAGGTGGGACCTCAGTCGCACTGGGCGTTGTGACCGAAGGAGGCAGCGGCGCAGGTGTTGTAGTAGCGGTCGCAGCGACCGGCGGCGGAGCCTTCACCGGATACGGATAAAAATAATCATCCATGTGTACGCCGTCGATGTCATAGCGCCGCACCACGTCGGTGATCACCGCAAGCGTGTGCGCTGCGGCGTCTGCCTCGCCCGGATCAATCCAGAGTTGATCACCATAAGTCTTCACGACCGCAGGCATTTTCTTGCTGATGTGATTAGCCGAAACTAATGAGCGAGCCGCGCTGTGGCGTGCGCGAAATGGGTTGAACCACGCGTGCAACTCGATCCCACTTTCATGCGCGAGCGCAATCCACTCGGCTAATGGATCGTAGGCTGGTAGCGGCGCAACGCCTTGCTGCCCGGACAAATATTCGCTCCATGGCTCAAGTGTTGACGGATAAATTGCATCGGCACCGGGGCGCACTTGCAGCACGATGGCGTTGAGATTCAATCGCCGCGCGGTGTCCACTATCAATTTGATTTCCGCACGCTGCTGCGCGCTACTCAGCCCCGGTTTGCTCGGCCAATCAATGTTGGCCACCGTCGCCACCCACATCGCACGGAACTCACGCGGCGCAGGCGGCGGCTGTGCGCCGGTAATCGGCGGCGGTGGCGAAACGCTTTCCGCAGTTTTCGAGGGTTGCGACGCACAGGCGCCGAGCACGGCCAGCAACAAAACCCCCATCAATCGCGAGAAGAATTGGCTCATAGTTTGATGATGATGCGTCGTCGCCACAGCAGCGCCGCCACCGACAACATAGCGAGATTGAACAGCACCGCGTACAGCAACGACGCATTGATCGGGGTTATCGGTAACGATGAAATGTGCTCGACGAACCAGTCTTTTAGCGACATAGTTTTCTCGACACCTTGCACGAGCACCTGCCACTTGACCATACCCAAACCACGCGCCACCAATCCGGAGAGTACGAAAATAAACAACGCATTCACGCCGTACATCGCAAACGGCGTACACAGCGCGGCGGCAAATTTCTTCGTACGCACCGAATCGCACGCATCAATCAGCCAGTAACTAGCGCCAAAAAGTAACAACGCCCACCCGCTCATGAACACCGCGTACGACGGCGTCCACAGCGATTTGTTGATCGGCATGAGCACAGCGTCTAGCACAACACCGACGAACAACGCGGCCAAACCCACAAGCAACATCCACACCGTTTTCGCAGCGGGTGTGTATTCACGGCGTTCGAGCCAATGCCCCGTCAACGCTCCGAACAACACCGTGCTGATGGCGGGCAATGTGCTGAGCAAGCCTTCCGGGTCCCACGTTTTCACCTTAGCCCACAGATGCCCGCTCATCAACGCGCGATCTACGTACGCGCCCACATCATGACCGGCTTCTAAGGCACCCGCCGCGATAGTGCCGTTCGCGTCCGGCACGGGAACAAACAATTGAATCAATGCGTAAATCGCCATCGACGCAATCGCCCACGGCGCTTGCGAGCGAACCCGCGCATACAACACCAGCGGCGCAGCAACGAGCATGCACAAGCCAATTCGTTGCAGCACACCGGGAAAACGCAACGTCTCAAAACTAAACGACGGAATGAAATTTAGCCCCAGGCCAATCACGATTACGATCAACGACCGCCGCCACACATGCAGGAGCGCGTCGCGTCGCTTCTTCGCGCCCGAATGAGCCGCGGGGTCACGCGCCGCTGCCGTCGAGAGCACCAACGACACGCCGCAAACAAAGAGAAAGAACGGGAAAATCCAATCGGTAAACGTCCAACCGTTCCAATCTGCGTGCTTCAGCGGCGCGTAAATATGCGCCCAATCGCCCGGATTATTGACCAACACCATGCTCGCAATCGTGAACCCGCGAAACACGTCAAGCGAGAGCAAGCGACTTTTTGACGCCTGCGATCTCACCGCTCTCTCCGTTTGTGGTGATCTTGTCGAAACATGAACGTGCTGACCTTCACGCCTTCAGCGCCCCGCGCACATCGCCATCCGCTTCCACAATTTTGCGCAACGCCACCTCCGCATCGACAGCACACAAAATCATCACAATCGCGACCTTTACGCGGAAGCGGCACGCCTTGAGCGCAGCCTCGCACGCGGCCTCGTCTGCGCCTGTGGCGAGCGATGTCAATCGAATCGCGCGGGTCAACAGCTTGGCGTTGGTCGGCACTAAGTCCACCATCAAGTTTCCGTAGACCTTGTGCAAGCGCACCATCAGCGCCGTCGAGAATGTATTGAGCGCGATTTTTTGCGCCGTACCCGCTTTTAGCCGCGTACTACCCGACACAAGCTCTGCGCCGGTATCGAGCGTAATGCCGATTTCGGCCTCGCTGCACACGGGCGCGCCTGCGTTGTTAGCCATTCCTATGGTGAGGGCACGCGCTTCACGCGCGCTGCGAATCGCGCCGCGCACGTAGGGGGTTGTTCCTGACGCCGCCACCAAAATCGCGACATCATTCGGTGTGGGTAAGAGTTTCGCCATGTCTGCCGCACCCTGCGCTTCGTTGTCCTCTGCGCCTTCCACCGCGCGATAAATCGCGCCCGGCCCTCCTGCGAGTAGCGCCAATGCGCGTTCTGAGGGCCATGAAAACGTGGGGTACAACTCAACACTGTCGAGCAAGCCGAGGCGTCCGGACGTACCCGCGCCCACATAAATTAAACGCCCACCCGCTCGAATTCGCGGCACGGCGGCCTCAACTGCACGCGCTAGATCTGCCTGTGCGCGGCTGACCGCCTCGGCGGCTCGCGCTTGGTCAGCCACCAACGCGGCGACGAGATCGGTCGTTGCGTAGGTGTCGAGGTCAACGTGCTCTAGGCTCGCGCGCTCAGTGGTGAGAACCTTACGTGTCATGTCGTTCGAGTCACTTTATTGAGATGAGGCGGATGGTCCGGGTCGAGGCCGCGCGCGCGCGCCAGCGCTTCAACCATCACATAAAAACTCTGCACGGCCGACACAGCGTCGAGGAGCGGGTGGGCGGGCGATGTAGCACTAGCTTCAGTGGCGATAGGTAGCTGCGCGCCAAGAAGCGTCGAGGCAAGAAGCACCGTAGCGCCGCGTCGCGTTAAATCATCGGCGACAGCAAGAAGCCCGGCCTGCTCGGGCCCTCGTGGCGCGAGCACCAACACAGGGTAGCCCGCGTTCACCAACGCCATCGGGCCGTGCTTAATTTCAGCGGCAGAAAATGCCTCCGCCTGAATGCCGCACACTTCTTTGAATTTCAGCGCCATCTCGGCAGCCACCGACAAGCTCGCGCCGCGCCCAACGACGAACAGGCGTTGCGCAGTCGCCAATGGTGCGATGGCGGGTGTCCAATCGTTATTCGCCGCACGTTCCAAGGTTTCAGGCAGTGACCGCAACGCGCTCGTTAACGCAACATCATCGGCCCAATGTGCAAGCAGACATAAGCCCGCGGCAAGCTGGGCGATGAAACTTTTTGTGGCAGCGACGCTTTTTTCTGGACCGACGCACAAGTCGATCACGTACTTTGATGCGCTAGCCAGTGGCGAAGAAACGTCATTCACAAACGCCGCAGTGATTGCACCGCGCGCATTTAACGCCGTCTGCGTTTCGATCAAATCGGGACTCTGCCCCGATTGCGAAAAGGCCAATGCAGCAACGCCCGCACCGCGAATCGGCGCATGATGCAACGTAATGACCGACGGCGGCAACGACACAGTCAACAAGCCCATTCGCGAAAGCAGTAAGTACGCCAAATGCCCCGCTGCATGATCGGAACTTCCGCGTGCAACAGTCACTGCCGTTTGAATATTCGCAGCGGTCAGCGTCTTTGCCAACGCTTCCATGCGCTCACCACTTTGCGCATACAGCGCTTCAACGCAGTGCGGCGCAGACAGCGCTTCAGTGCGCATCAATGAATTCATACTAGCTGTCAAAACACGTTCCTAAACATCTCAATTCGTGTGCCTCAGCTCGACACCCGCCGCAAAAACTCCGGTCACCTTCATATCGCGATCCAGCACCACAACGTCAGCAAACGCTCCTGGGGTCAATCTACCGCGACCTGGCGCGCCGATGTAATCCGCGGCAAACGTGGAGGTACGACGCGATGCTTCTGCGAGCGACAAACCGAGGTGCTCCACCAAATTACGAAACGCTTGATCCATTGTCAACACTGAACCCGCAAGCGTGCCATCGGCAAGGCGCACCCCGCCCATACAGCGCGTTACGCGTTGACGCCCCAATTGATATTCGCCGTCCGGCATACCCGCAGCAGCCGTCGAATCAGTGACGCAATACAGGCCGGCAATGCTGCGCATCGCCGCGCGAATGGCGCCAGGGTGCACATGCAGCAAATCGACAATGATTTCGGCGTGGTCAGCATGTGCCAGCGCCGCACCGACCATGCCCGGTTGGCGATGATGCAGTGCGCTCATCGCGTTATAGAGATGCGTAAACCCCGCAGCCCCCGCGTCGAGCGCGGCTTTGGTTTGTTCGTAGCTCGCGTTCGAATGACCAAGTTGCACTTTGTATCCCGCGGCGACAAGCGCTGGAATCGCCTCAAGGTTTCCGGACGATTCTGGCGCGAGCGTTACGAGTCGAATCGGTGAAATGGCGTTGAGCGCCTGAAACTCATCCATCGCCAATCGACGTGTAAAGTTTGGCTGCGCACCCAGTCGTTCGTCACTGATGTAGGGGCCTTCGAGATGCACGCCAAAGATGTGCGCCGCCGCACGTTCTGACGAGGCGGTTGCGATAGCCTTCGCGACCCCTGAAAACGCCGCCGACAGATCGCTCGTTGGGGCGGTCATCGTGGTGGCGAGCATCATCGTCGTTCCGGTACACACATGCGTCCGCGCTACGTGCAGCGCGGAGTCGCCACCATCCATCACGTCGACACCGCCGCCGCCGTGCACATGAAGGTCGATAAAGCCTGGGATCATCATTGGCAGCGCGCTTTCACGCACGGCCGATTCGTCGACCTGCGAACCGGTTAACGCAGCTATACGCCCTCCATCAAACGTCAAACGACCTTTGATAAATCCATCCGGTGTGAGCACGTGCCCTTCAAGCGCTGTCATGCTTCGTTTTTATCACCGACAACAACGCGTAGGAATGCGAAATCAGCATGATTCGGCACCCACAAGAGATACCGTCCGCGATGCTGCGACAATACGACTCACACCCTCCGTTCAATCTTTCGCACGCCGACCCCATGACGCTGACCTACATCTGGACTGGTTTTTTTCTCGTTGGCTTTGTCGCTGCGTTAGCGCAATGGCTTATCTTGGGCGATGCGACGATCTTCAAGAAAATCGTTGATGGCACCTTCGATTCGGCGAAGGTTGCGGTGATGGATTTGGCGTTGCCGCTGGCCGGCGTGATGACATTGTGGCTAGGCATTCTCAACATTGGCGAGCGCGCTGGTGCGATTGCGTTTCTGTCGAAACTTATCGCTCCGTTTTTCTCACGCATCTTCCCGCAAGTGCCCAAGGATCATCCGGCGACCGGTCACATGGTGATGAATTTCTCGGCGAATTTTCTGGGGCTTGATAACGCGGCCACCCCGTTCGGGCTCAAAGCGATGGAGAGTCTGCAAACGATCAACCCGAAAAAGGACGAGGCGAGTGACGCGCAAATCATGTTTATGGTGTTGCACGCGTCTGGCCTCACGCTCATTCCGCTTTCGATCATGGCGCAGCGCGCCGTGCTGGGCGCGCGCGACCCGTCCGACATTTTCATTCCTTGCATGATCGCTACGTATGTTGCGACCGTTGTGGGTTTACTTGCGGTGGCGATTCGTCAACGCATCAATTTGTTTGACCGCGTCATCGTCGGCTGGCTCGGTGGCCTAACCGCGATGATCGGCGGTCTCGTGTGGTACATGAGCCAATGTCTTACGAAAGACGAAATTTCGTTGATTTCTAAACTCGTGAGCAACCTTTTGCTGCTCAGCATCATCATCGCCTTCATCGTGGGCGGCTTGCGCAAAAAAATCAACGTCTACGAAGCGTTTATCGAAGGTGCGAAGGGTGGCATTGAAACCTCCATCAAAATCATTCCGTACCTCGTGGGCATGCTGGTCGCCATCAGCGTTTTGCGCAATGCTGGCGTGCTGGAATTTGTCGTCAAGGGATTTACGTGGCTGTTTTCGCAGCTTGGACTGAATACGGACTTCACGCCTGCGCTGCCGACGGCGCTGATGAAACCCGTGAGCGGAAGCGGGTCTCGTGCGATGATGATTGATGCGATGAAAACCTACGGTGTCGATTCGTTCGTTGGCCGCCTGGCGTGCATTTTTCAGGGCTCGGCTGACACTACCTTCTACATTGTGGCTTTGTACTTCGGCTCTGTCGGCATCGCCAAAATTCGTTACGCCATCACCTACGGGCTCATCGCGGAGTTCTCTGGGGTGCTCGCGGCGATTGGTGTGGCGTATTTATTCTTCCATTGAGCTGCGCGCATGCTTGACACTATCCGCGTGAAGCAAGGTTGGCGCGCCCTGACTCGGGTGACGACTTCGATACTTTGTTCCATGGTTGCGCTGGCCGCTACGACCTCGGTGGCGATGGAAATTAAGCGCATTGACAGCACGCTCATTTTGTCCGGCACCGTTGTGCAACCTGATCTTGATCGCATCAAAAAGCATTTCACGACGCCGCCAGCGATCACCCATGTGGTGCTTCGCAATTCAATGGGCGGCAATAGCTGGACAGGCTATCGGCTCGGTGAATTGTTTCGTGAAAAGGGCGTGACTACGGTGGTTTCGGGGCACTGCGTGTCGTCGTGTTCGCGGCTTTTTCTGGGTGGCAAAGCACGCATGTTTTCCGACGATTTTCCCGCGAGCCTCACCTATGTTGGATTCCACGGGCACTACGATTTCGACAAACTTAATCGCGCGGCTGTTGAAAAAAACGACCTCGCGGGTTGGACGTTGAAATTCACCGATCACAAACTCGACCCGAAGCTTATGCGTCGTTGGATTGAGATTGAGCGGCGCGCTGGCGATATGCGTTTTTATCCGCCGGCAGCAGGGAAGCGCTTCGGACAGGTAGTGGCACTCTGCCAAGGCACGGAATCGCTACGCCCACAGCAGTGCGAAAAAATCGCCACTAACGCGTTTGCGCAAGGCATCGTCACCACGCCCGTGGTTTACACGAGCCCGGCTGCCACCTCGCTGCCGTACAAAGCGCGCGAAGCGAAGTACCCCACCACGAACTTCGCCACGCTCGCGCACCCCGAACGCCTACCCGCACGCTCGCCCGCCGCGAAACGCGATTTCGCGCTTTTCAACAACGCTGCTCTACCCCGCGCATTTGCCGTCACGGCCACCGGCGCAGCGTGGGGCTGGGCCGCAAACAGCGCGCAGTCGGTGGAACAAGCGTTGACCGCGTGCCGCGTGATGGCCGCGCGAAAAATACGCAACGCGGAATGTGTCCTCTACGCGGTGGACGAGCGCGTGGTGTTCCCTGCACGCTAGCCGCGGCAAATCGTTCACCGCTCACCGTTCACCGTTCACTGCTCACCGCTCACTCCCCGTCACCCGCCTACAATTTACCCCATGAAAAAAACGCGCGTTCTCGTCCTAGCCGGTGGACAATCCGGTGAACATGAAGTGTCAATCAACAGTGCGCGCAGCGTGCTGGCGGCCTTACCCCAAGACAAATTTGAAGTGACCTCGGTGGTTATCGCGAAGGACGGCCGCTGGCTGCCCGCGCCCGAGTCGCAGCGGGCGCTAGAGCACGGCAGCGCAGCCTCAGGGGGCGAACTTGTGCTACATCAAGCCGCGACGGCCGAAGGCTTTGACGTGGTGTTCCCGATCCTGCATGGCCCGAACGGTGAAGACGGCACGGTGCAAGGCATGTTGAAGCTCGCGGGCATCGCCTGTGTGGGCTCTAGCGTGCTGGGCAGCGCGGTGTCGATGGACAAAGTGATGACCAAGGCGGTGCTCGCTTCGCACGGCATTCCGCAGGTCGGCTACTGCTTGGTGACGCGTGCGGAATACGCCAGCGCATCGGAGGCCGTGATTGCACGCATCCATTCGCTGGGTTTTCCGGTGTTCGTGAAACCCGCGAATCTGGGCTCCAGCGTAGGCATCTCCAAGGCGAAGACGAACGCCGAGCTGCACACCGCGCTGAAACTGGCGTTTGAGCTAGACCGCCGCGTAATCGTGGAAGCCGCAACCAACGGCAAGCCGCGCGAAATCGAAGTCGGGATTTTGGGCAACGACAACCCGAAGGCTAGCCCCGTGGGCGAGCTGACGTTTGACAGCGAGTTCTACGACTACGAAACGAAATACACCGCGGGCAAGGCGGAAATGCACATCCCGGCGAAACTGCCGCCCGCGATTGCCGAACGCGCCCGTGCGCTGGCGCTCGAAGCATTCAAGGCCCTCGACTGCGCGGGACTGGCGCGCGTGGATTTTTTCTATGTGGAAAGCACGGGCGAGCTATTCCTTAACGAAGTCAACACCATGCCCGGCTTCACCAAAACCTCGATGTACCCAGAGCTGTGGCGCGCGGCGGGCGTGAGCTACGGCGATCTGGTGTCGCGATTGGTCGAGTTGGCGTTGGAGCCACGTTAGTTTTCGGCGCGCTAGTGGCGTCGGCCGCGCTGTGTGCGCGCCGGACGGCACACATTGCACCGCGATGCAGCTTTATGCGCGAAACGACCAGCCGGTGGTCGTTTCCGCCTAATTTTGTGCATTGTCGATTATTCACTTAAATGACCTGTATAGACCGCCGGTTTGTCGATAAGTGCAAAAAGCTGTATCCACTGCGTTCTTCCGAAGCCATAGAGTAAACACAGCGGCGCATAACCGTGATTGACACCTGTCAACACGTAGAAAGCATTCCGCAGTAGCATTTCGCTGTTAATTTTCCTTCGCGACTCGTTTGAAGCGCGTTGCACGCCAGCGGCCCGCACCATGCAGGCACTTGCCGCGCATCACGCCTCCAACGGTAACGTCTCCGCCTGATTCTTCTCTGCAATGTCTGACGTCATTTCAAATCCGCCCGCTGACTCAACTCAGTCAACTCAGCCCATCGCGCCAGATGCCCCGCTGCCGCATCGCAAAGTCATCCGCTCTTGGTTGACACCGCTGTCACAGCGCACGACGCTCTACCCCATCCTGCTGCTGATCTTCGACTACGTGATGCTCTTCGCGGCGCTTTCGGCGACCGTGTATTTCGCGCATTGGGGCGCGAAACTTCTGTTTGGCGTTGTCGCGGGTTTCATCATTGGCCGCATCTTCATCATCGGTCACGACGCCTGCCACCAAAGTCTGACGCCGCATCGCACGCTCAACAAATGGCTGGGCCGCACGGCGTTTCTCGCGTCGATCACGCCATACAGCCTGTGGGACGTGGGCCATAACGTGGTGCACCACGGTTTTACTAATTTGAAGGGCGTGGATTTCGTCTGGGCACCGCACACCAAGAGCGAGTTTCAGGCGATGAGTGCCACGCAGCGCATCCTTGACCGCATCTACCGCAGCGGCTGGGCGCCGGGCCTCTACTACATGATCGAAATTTGGTGGGGCCGCATGTTCTACCCGAGCAAGAAGCAGATGCCGACGCGACGCCCAGTGTTCCTGCTCGACAACCTGCTCGTCACCGCCTACGCCGCGCTATGGATTGGCGCGCTGTGGTTCGCGGCGAATGCCACCGGGCAATCGGTGTGGCTTACGCTTCTGATGGGCTTCGTCGTGCCCTTCTTGTTCTGGTGCGCGATGATCGGCTTTGCCGTGTACGTGCACCACACGCACACCGCCGTCTCATGGCACGCCGAGCGCTCGGCCTGGAGCAAGGCGCAACCCTTCGTCTCCACTACCGTGCACCTGACCTTCCCGCTGCGTATCGGCGCGCTGATGCACCACATCATGGAGCACACCGCGCACCACGTGGACATGAGCATTCCGCTATACAAACTTAAACAAGCGCAAAGCAAGATCGAGGCGATGTTGCCTGAGCGTATCGTGGTGCAAAAGTTCTCGTGGCGGTGGTACTTTGAGACGGCACGCAAGTGCAAGCTCTATGACTTCTCCACGCAGTGCTGGACTGACTATCAAGGTCGTCCGACGAGTGTTCCGGCAGCCGTGTAACTCGATCTCGGCCCAATAAAAAACGGCGCTTGTGCGCCGTTTTTTGTGTCCGCAGCTTTCGCCGTGGCTACTGTTTTCGGTTGTAGTCTTGCACTGTTTGCCACGCAACTGTTTGCAAGTGTTTCGCGGTTGCCGCGTCGAGACCACCGGTGTAGGTGTTGCCCTCTGGATTGGTTTTGTAGAGGGAAGCCAACACGGTGCAAGCCGCAAGATAGGTTCCGGCCATACTTGGGTGGCGCTTGTCGCCCGTATACAAATTCAATTCGGGACGCAGCTTAATTGACGCAGCAAACGCGAGACCAGCGGGAATCACTTGCGCTTTGTTCGCACGTCCGGCAGCGGTGTATTCAGCAGCTAACTGCTCGGTCATTTCCGGCTTGTCGGCGTACGCCCAGGACATGAAGAAGGCAGGGCGTGCGCCGTGTTTGCGTGCGATGTCACTGTTCTTTTTTGCATGTTCAAAAAACACCGGCCGCAATTGGGGATGAATCGGGCATTGGCTGCAATCCATCATCATCACGACGTCGAACGGTTTGGTGAACGTGTTGAACACCACATTGTTGTTGCGATCAAACGAATACGACGCCACGCCATTGGGCTTGAAATGCGCTTCAACGTCGTGCCAATTAATGCCCGAGCCACTGATGGTGGCCGAAACGTTTCGCTGCCCCGTTTTGTCCGCCATCGTTGAGCCGTTGATGAGATGCCCGACGTGGCCATGCATGCTGTTGTTGTAATAGAAAAAACTATTACCCACCCACAGCACGGCCTTGGGTGTTGTGGTCGCGTCGGCAGCAATGACGCTGGCTGTGGAGGGCGACGGCGACGAGGCGCAGCCAGCGAGCAACGTGATGAAACCTGCGAGTGCAGCGGTTTGAAGGGGGCGCAATTTAGAAAAGTTCATGATGTCCTCGGACGGTGTGACGACCAGTTGGCCAACGAAGCACTGTTTTACTGCAAAAGACCGCTGAACAACTACTGCGAGCCCGTGATGCGTCGCCTGTCAGATAAAGAAATCTCGAAAAATCCTCACGTACTTAAGTACGTTCCGGTGTTTTCGAGATTTTTGTCTAGCCTGACGGGCTCTCGCTACGTTGTGCAGAGGTCTTTGCAACAGCCTAGGCCGCTCGTGGCGCGAATTTCGATTTGAGTACGCTAGTACGCGGATGGCGCAGCGCCCGGCGCGATGGCCGCGCCCGCACGCGGTGCGCGTTTCAGTCGGTTGAAACGATGCAATCTCGTCCGGCGTTTTTGGCTTTGTACAAACGTTGATCAGCAAGCGCCACGGTATGTTCGGCATCGCATTGCGGCAAAGGAATTTCAGTGCTGTGCGCTACGCCCGCACTAGTCGCCACCGCCAGATTCGGCACGATTTCACCCCACGGCTCACGCTTCACATCGTTGCGAACGCGCTCGGCCACGGCACGCGCTTGCGCCACGTTGTCGACTTGTAACAACAGTGCAAATTCCTCGCCACCCACCCGCGCGGCTAAGTCGTCGCCGCGACGGTCGCGACGCAGTATCGTGGCAAACCGTTTGAGCACAGCATCGCCAATGGCGTGACCGTGTTCGTCGTTGATGAGCTTGAAGTGGTCTAGGTCAAACATCACCAAAGCAAACGCTTTACCGTGCGTCACACCTTCGAGCATCGAGGCCAGTCTGCGGTCAAACGCGCGGCGGTTGGCCATTCCGGTCAGCGCGTCTTCGCTCGCCAAGCGCGTCCATTGATCGGCGAGCCGCGCGATCTCAACGCGCTGCTCCAGCTTCACCGCCGCCACATGCGCAGCATCATCACGAATTTTCCGCTCGAAAACACGCGTCTGCTTAAGCGCGGAAAGCGCCGCGCGATAGTCGCCAATTGACTCATACACCTGCGACAACTCTTCCCATGCGCTGGCCAGTTCGCGCGGATTGCCGTCTTGCTGCAAATCGATCGCGCGACCGAATGCGCTGATAGCGTCCTGTGATCTACCGAGCGCTTGCAGCGCTGCGCCAATGTGGCTTTCAGTCACGGCCACGTGACCGCGCAGGCCTAGTGTCTCTTGCAGCGCAAGCGCGCGCCGTAACGTATCGAGCGCCGTTTCCAGATCACCCGCGAAGCGCGCTGCGATTCCCGCGTTTCCCAACGCCATCGCGTGCAAGCGCACCAACTCACGAGAGGCAACGTCTTCAGCAAATTCGCGCCAGTCATTGAGCAATGTGCGATACGTCGCCTGCTTGAGTTCGTCCACATCCGCGCGGCCGGTGGCGAGCCGACTGCGCGCAGCAATCAGCGAGTAACGTGCGTGGAACACGCGTTCAGGCGAGCGCGCGTGCTCTTCGAGCAACGGGATCACTTGCTCCAACAAATCAATGGCCTGCTGATGGCGGCCCAACACCGAATACGAAATCGCCAACGTACGCCAAGCGCGCGCCAGCAGCTCATGGTCAAGCTGCGCTTTCGCAATCGACTGGCATTCGGCGGCCATATCGATGGCCCGCCCGTGCTCTTCCAGCGTTTGCAGTGCGAAGGCGAGCGAGAGATTCGTTTCTGCAATCAACCGTGCATCGTTCATCGGCAGCGCGAGCTCGCGCGCCTCGGTCGCTGCGCGCAGCGCGTCGAGCGGTTTGCCCAACGTCACCAGCGTGTTGCTCTTCATGCACAGCAGCATCGGGCGCTCGCGGTCCGCGCAGACAGCCAAGGCCGCGCTTGACGCATCAAGCGCAACTTGCAGGCGACCGCCCTCAAGGTGCGCGGCGATTGCGGCGGCAGCTGGGTTTAGCGGATAAGCACCGTCGTAAATGGTGTGGCCCTCGGTAGTGGTTAGAAGTGAAAATATTCTTACAGCCAGCGAAAAACAAAGCATCGCTGCGGTTCGTCGCTATTTTCATACATTAAAGAGCATGAAGCAGAAATTATGCGTTCTTTTTTGTTCATCGAATTACGGGATCGACTTATAAACAATATGGCCTCTATCGACCGCCTGGCGGTCGTTAGAGGCATAAAGCTGTATATCAACGTATTGCCAACGCCGGTGGAGGCAACAATCCGCCGCGCCGCCTGTGATGTGCGAGAAAATGGCGGGTACTAGATTTGACGTACCCACTATGACCCTGCCGCGACATCACCTCGAACTCCTCTCCCCCGCCCGCGACGCCGAGATAGGGCGTGAGGCGGTGCTGCATGGCGCGGACGCGGTGTACATCGGCGGGCCATCGTTCGGGGCGCGCAGCAAAGCTGACAATTCGGTCTCCGACATCGCGGCACTTACTTCGTTTGCACATCGTTACGGATCGCGCATTTTTGTGACCGTCAATACAATCCTGCACGACAACGAGCTGGAAAGCGCACGTCGCTACATCCACGAACTCTACGATGCCGGCGTTGACGCGTTGATCGTGCAAGACATGGGCATTTTGGAACTGGACATTCCGCCGATTGCACTGCACGCCTCAACCCAGTGCGACATTCGCACCGTCGAAAAAGCAAAATTTCTCGGGGACGTGGGTTTCTCGCAGCTCGTGCTCGCGCGTGAACTGACCTTGCAACAAATCGCGGCGATGCGCGCAGCGGTCAACCCTGACGTGCCACTTGAATACTTCGTGCACGGTGCGCTTTGTGTCGCATTCTCGGGCAATTGCTACATCAGCGAAGCCCACACCGGACGCAGCGCGAATCGCGGTTCGTGTTCGCAGGAATGCCGTTTGCCGTACACCCTCGAAGACGCACAAGGTCGCGTCGTGGCGTTCGACAAACATTTGTTGTCGATGAAGGACAACGACCAAAGCGCGAACCTTGCGGTGCTGATCGACGCCGGCATACGCAGCTTCAAAATCGAAGGCCGCTACAAAGATTTGGGCTACGTAAAAAACATCACGGCGCACTACCGCACGTTAATCGACGGCATTCTCGAAGCGCGCCCCGAGCTCGCCGCCGCATCGCACGGACGTTGCACCTACAGTTTCACCCCGGACACCGACAAAACGTTTAATCGTAGCAACACCGACTACTTCGCCACCGGCCGCAAAATGGACATCGGCGCGTTTGATGCGCCCGCCCACGTTGGTTTGCAGCTGGGCGTGGTGACGCGCGTTGCGGCGGACTGGTTTGAAATGTCTGCAAGCGCCGAGGACGGCGTCGCAAACGGTGACGGCCTTACCTGGATGCACAAGCGCGAAGTGAAAGGCACACAAGCCAACGTCGCCAAGAAAGTGGGCGACGCTTGGCGGATCACGCCGAACGTCGCTATGCGCGATTTGCCGGGTCTCATCATCGGCACAGCGATCAGCCGCAACCGCGACCACGCGTGGGAGCTCGCACTCGCGAAAAAATCGTCCGAGCGACGAATCGATATTGATATGCGCTTCGCAGAAACGCCCGATGGCTTTTCGCTTTCAATCTCTGACACAACCGGATCAAACGTGACCGCGTCAACGCAAATCGCGCATGATCCTGCGCAGAACGGCGAACGTGCAGAAGCGAGTTTGCGCGAAAACATCGGCAAGCTGGGCAATACCCTTTTTGCTGCACGAAACGTCGCTGTGGACTGGTCGCAACCGTGGTTCGTGCCCGCGTCAACCGTCAATGCGCTACGACGAGACGCCATCGAAAAGCTCGAAGCCGCACGTGCCGCGAACATGCCGAAATGGACGCGGGCTGTGGCCGTTACACCACCCGCCGTTTACCCCGAAACCTCGCTCAGCTACCTCGCCAACGTCTACAACCAAGCCGCACGCGATTTCTATGCACGGCACGGCGTGAAGCTCATTGCCGACGCGTACGAAGCACATACCGAAGCGGGCGAAGTGCCGGTGATGGTGACCAAGCATTGCCTGCGCTTTTCATTCAACTTGTGCCCCAAGCAGGCCAAGGGCGTGCAAGGCGTGCAAGGTCAAGTGCGCGCAGAACCGATGACGCTCATTAGCGGTGGCGACCGCCTCACACTGAAGTTCGACTGCAAGCCGTGTGAAATGCATGTCATGGGTAAGATGCGGCCGCATATTTTGCGTTCACCGCCGCCGTCGCTCGTGCCGGCAACCGGTGCATCACCGCTAAAGTTTTATGCGAAGCGACCGGCGGAAACTTCTGCCGTTTAAGGCTGCGCGCAAGCGCAGCGTACTCTGCGACGCGTAGTTCTGTAGCCTCGATGAAGTGAAACGAAATCGAGGGGCTTGAGCGTCGATGGAGCGACTCGATCACAACTGCGCTCCCTCGATTCCACTTCGCTGCATCGATGGCTAGGACGACTGGGATAGCAATAACGTTGACCTGCCTAGGGTCGATAAAAATACGGCACTACGCACAACAGAACGCCAACGGCAATCAGCCACGCCGTGCTCGGCACGAAATACGGATACACCATCAGCGCGATGCCACACACTAGCGGCACCGCGCGTTGCTGTTTTTTACCGTAGATGAAAAACGCAAGCCCAACGCTGCCGAACAACAATCCCCACAGCACCTGGGCCTGCGTCACGCCGCCTTCGCTTCGCGCAATTGCGACGCGCGATGCGCACCCATTCGGCACGCCAAATCAAACGCGTTTTTCATCGCGCCGACGTTGGCGATACCGCGCCCGGTGATGTCATACGCCGTGCCGTGAGCGGGTGTCGTCACTGGAATCGGCAAACCACCTTGCACAGTCACACCGCGCTCGAAGCCCATGAGCTTCATCGCGATCTGGCCTTGATCGTGGTACATCGTCACGATGCCGTCGTACTGGCCATTTTTGGCGCGCACAAAAATCGTGTCGGCCGGGAATGGACCGTCAACTGCATAGCCGCGCGCGCGCGCCAGCGCAATGCCGGGCTCAATGATGTCGATTTCTTCGCGCCCGTAATTGCCACCGTCGCCATTGTGCGGATTTAAGCCGCAGACACCGATGCGCGGCATGGCTTTGCCCGATGCTTGTAACGATTCCGTGATGAGTTTCGCGGCATCGGCCACGCCCTCGGGCGAGAGCAATGCGCTCACGTCTTTGAGGGCGACGTGCGAAGTCACGCGGGACGTCCACAGCGTGTCGAGCACGTTAAGCTCTCCGGTGTAGCTGTGGCAGCCGAGCAAGTCCTCGAACCAACGCAATTCGTCGGCCTGCTGCATGCCGCCTGCGCGCAGCGCGCCTTTGTTGAGCGGCGCGAAGCAGAGTGCATCCGTTTTCCCATCGCGCGTGAGCGTTGCGCCTAGCGTGAGCATGTCGAGCATGAATGCGCCATTGCTAGCCGCCGCTTGCCCGGTCGCGAAGGATGGCGCGTTGAACCCCACCCATTCCAATATAACGGGTCGTGTTAAATCACGCGTGCCGACTGCACCGAGAGTGCTTTGAGAAACGCTGTCGAGGTTGAGCGAATGCCCTACTGCGCGTTCCGCTTCAGCGAGTGTCGCTCGATTGCCAATGACAAAGACATTGGCGTGCGCAATCGTGTTTTCATCGGCAAGCAGCTTGACGATCAGCTCTGGGCCTACACCCGCTGGATCGCCGATCACGAGAGCAATATTAGGTTTCATCAATCAAGCTTTACGTTGGCGTCGCGAATGAGTTTGCCGAAGCGCTCAAACTCGGCCTTGTTGAGGGCGGCGAACTGGTCAACGCTCATCCCTGCTGGCTCGCCGCCGAGGCTGCGCAGGCGCGCCTGCACGTCAGGCAGGCGAAGAATCTTGTTGGTCTCATCAACCAATCGCGCCACAACATCTTTCGGCGTACCCGTGGTGACGAAGAGCCCGTACCACGTGGTCATCTCAAAGCCGGGAATCCCCGCTTCAGCCAGCGTCGGCACATCCGGCAACTCGGGTGAGCGCTTCGGCGAGGTGACGGCGAGCGGCTTGAGTTTGCCCGATTTAATGTGTCCCATAGCGGAGGACGTCGTATCGAACATCATCTGCACGCTGCCCGAAATCAAATCAAGGTGCGCCTGCGAGCTGCCTTTGTAGGGTACATGCATCATCTGCGCACCAGTGGCGAGCTTGAAGCCCTCACCGGCGAGGTGCTGCGTGCTGCCGACGCCAGACGACGCGTAGGTAAACGGTGCCGGGCGGGACTTCATCATCGCCACCAAATCTTTCGCGTCCTTCGCACCGACTTGCTGATTTACAACCAGCACATTCGGAACCGTCACCACCAACGCAATCGGCGTCAGGTCTTTGATCGGATCGAAACTTAGTTTGATCAAATGCGGCGCGATCGCTTGCCCGGTGTTGGTCGCCACAAGTAGCGTATGACCATCTTGTGCTGCTTTAGCCGTAACGTCAGCGGCGATGGTGTTCGACGCGCCGGGCCGGTTCTCGACAACGAAGGGCTGTTTGAAGGCGTCACCCAGCTTTTCAGCGAGCATGCGCGCCACAATATCGGTGCCGCCGCCCGCCGACGCACCGACCATGATTTTCACTGGCTTCGTCGGATACTGCGTTTGCGCAGCGGCGGTGGCGCTTGCGCCAACAAATAGCGCCGCAAGTAGCGCGTTAGCAATAAGTTTTTTCGCTTGCATGTGTTGAACTCCTCTTGACCCGTAAATAACTGTTTCTAAAAATGTATGAGGCGCTATTTCGCGCCCGCGAGAGGCGCGACCATCGCCCCTTTGATGCCGTGTCGATCAAGCGCGGAAGCGACGAACCCGGACGCCTTCATCTCTTCAACAAACGAGCGAACATAGTCCGCCGCAGCTGCGCGCGCCACCGGCATACCGACCGCTTGATTGATGACCATGAAGCGGCCCGGCAATAGGCGCACACCGCCGACACGCAATGCGTCGGCTTGCAGTTGTTGTTTCACACCAGCGGCCACTTCAAGATTTTTTTCAAGAAAGACATCAGTCACCAACGGCGAGGTGGGCGCTTTCACCAGCGTTGCGTTTTTTATTTGCCGCGTTAGGTACAAGTCGTATGCACTGCCCGCGCCGACCACGATTCTCGTGCCAGCCCGATCCACCTCATCATTGCTGCGCAGCGGTGAGTTTTCGCGGACTAGATATGCGCCTTCGATCACAACGTAAGGCGCGCTGTAGGCAGTACTCGTGGCCCGCACTGGATCAATCGCTACGAAAGCGATGGCGACTTCGTTGGCGGTCACGGCTTCGACGACTTTCCCTGCCGAAGTAAACGTCACCAGTTCGACCGGCAAGCCGAGCCGTTTCCCCAATTCGTTCGCGAGATCGACAGACACGCCAAAAGGCGCGCCCGTCTTCGGATCTTTGTTCGCGAGAATGGGATTGCCGAAGTTGATGGCGACGCGCAATGCGCCCGTGGGCGCGAGCGCACGCGCCGCGTTGGCCCGAGATGGGTCAGCGGCGACCATCGGTCGATTCGCGCACCCGGAAAGCGCGAACAGGAGCAATAGCAACTGGGTCGCAGCGAAAATTTTCATAAGATTTCATTCAACGGTTGGAATTTCAGCAAATCGCGAAAGCGCTACTCAACTTTGCCGATGCGTTGCACCGCATCGGCCATCTTTTTTGCGTCGGCATCCCAATACGCCTTAAACGCAGGGGCGTCGAGATAAGCAAGCGGTGTCTGCAACGTGACGAAGGTCTGCTTGAACGCCGCGTCATCCTGCGCTTCACGCGCCGCCTTGCGCAACAAACTGACAACGCTGTCTGGCGTGCCTGCTGGCGCGAACAAACCTGCCCATTGGGCAAACTCAACCGCAACACCCAATTCGCGCAACGTCGGCACCTCCGGCAGCGCTGGATGTCGCTCGGGCCCCCAATTGGCGAGCACGCGCAACTTACCCGCTTTGACATGCTGCACCACCGTCGAAGGCCCCGAGGCCACTGCGTCAATCGAGCCTCCGAGCAACGCCGTTACGGCGGGTGCCGCGCCCGTGAAGGGCACATGTGTCAGCTTCGCGCCACTGGCGGCGGCCAGCATTTCCATGGGTACATGCATGGTGCCGTAATTACCGGACGAACCGTAGTTCACCTTGCGTGGATTGGCGCGTGCGAACGCTGCAAATTCAGCGTATGTTTTCCACGGTGAATCGGCCCGAACCGCAAGCACCACTGGGTCAGCGGTAAACCGTGCTATCGGGATCAGCTGGTCGAGTTGAAACATCGGCGCGCGTCCAAGCACCTTATCCGCCTCGGGGATGATGGAGATTGACGACAGCGCAAGAAGCAGCGTGTAGCCGTCGGGCTTCGCCTTCGCGACCTGCGCCATGCCGATGCCGCCGCCCGCGCCAGGTTTGTTTTCGATGACGACCGACTGCGCGAGCTGTTTGCCAAGCGCAACCGACACAGGCCGCGCGACATTGTCAGCCACACCGCCGGGCGGAAACGGCACCACCAAGGTCACGCTACGCGCCGGGTACTCCTGCGCCATCGCCACGGTTGTGATCGCTGCCCAACCGGCGAGCCCGATCGCTAGCGCCACGCGAAATACTTGAGCATAGTTCCGCATAAAACCCCCAGCCACCAAAACAAGATTTATCTTTATAGCCCATGCTCGCTGACCGCTTTGACAGCTGGCTCGCTAATGCGCGCCAAGGGAGCGTGGGCCCGGCAAGCGTTCGCGCGGAGGCTCTTTTGTCAAAGACGCGAGCAATTTCATGCGAAGGCACAGCAGCGTCAATGTCGCAAAAAGCTAAACTGCTGCGTCTTTTCAAGCTGTGGGTGCAAGTTTTGTTAACGCACCACGATTTAGCCTAATTCTGAGGACGCCATGAAACGATTCACGCTACTGCTTGCCGCCGTAACACTTCTCTCCGGCAGCGCATTCGCCCAATTGCCCAAGCTCAACTCCGAGCCCGGCAAATGGAGCTACAGCACGCGCACCGAAATCCCCGGCATGGGCAGCATTCCCATGAGCTTTGAGCAGTGCGTTACCCAGAAAGATGTGGACGAAGGCCGCAATCTCGCCGCGCAGAAAGATGCAGGCATGGACTGCAAGTATTCGGATCTTAAACACACGGGCAACCGCTACCAGTTCACGGCTACCTGTACCGGAAAGAATTTGCCCGAGCCGATGGTCATGACCTACGACATGACGGCAACATCGACGCAGTTCGACTCGAAGATGACGATGACCGGCGGCAACACAAAGGCGATGGGTGGCAAGATGAACATGACGATGAGCGCCAAGCGGCTGGGCGGATGCTAGTTCGCGCCGCGCTTACGTGCGCTGCGCTTCTAGTGAGTGCGAACGCGTTGGCGCAAAAACCGGGCGAATGGAAGTACACCGTCGCCACCGATCTGTCGAACATTCCGGCCGATATGCGGGTGAATTTCCCGACCATTTCGTTTTCGGTGTGTCGCTCCGAAGCCGATTTTTCTTCGGGGCGTGCGTTCGCTTTACAAACGCTGGCCAGCAGTGCGGCGCGTTGCCCCAGCGTTGATTTCGTGCGCTCACCCGCTGCCTCGGGTGGCTCGGGTGGCTCGAAGGGCTACGACACATTGCGATTTACGTACGCCTGTGACGGTGGCAGCACATTGTCCGGCTCGGCGACTGGACGGGTCGCGGCCACCTATTTTTCGCTGTCGTTGAAATCGACGTATTCGCCATCCGTCAACGGCGTGGGCACCGTCCGCCAAACCATGACCGGCAAGCGCACCGGCCCTTGTAAAGCCACGCCCGACGCGGATTTGCTCAAGGTGCAATAGGCACCGGGTCGCGTGTAAGGATCAGAAAGCGAACAGCGACTACATTTGAGTTGCTTTTCGCTTTAAAAAGTTCTTCATGCACGCCGTACTCCCCCGCCTCGATAGTCTCCGCACCACCTTCCCTGCGCTCCGCCGCAAGCGGGTAAACACGTTGCAGGTAAATCTTGGCTACAAGTGCAACCAATCCTGCGTGCACTGCCACGTTGCCGCGAGCCCACAGCGCACCGAGATGATGGACAGCGAAACCATTGATCTGGTCATCGACACACTTAAACACACCGGCGCAAAAACGCTTGACCTCACTGGCGGCGCGCCTGAGTTAAATCTTTATTTCCGTGCGTTGGTTCAGGAAGCACGGGCGTTGGGGTGCAAGGTCATTGACCGTTGCAATCTCACGATTTTGTTTGAACCGGGCCAAGAGACGCTCGCGCAATTTTTGGCGGACAACAAAGTTGCCATCACCGCGTCACTGCCGTGCTACTCCGTTGATAACGTCGACAAACAGCGCGGCAACGGCGTGTTTGATCAAAGCATTCGTGCGCTGCAACTTTTGAACTCGCTGGGTTACGGTGACGACTCGGGCGAGCTGGAACTAAATCTCGTCTACAACCCGCAAGGCGCGTCGCTACCGCCGCCGCAGGCCGCCCTGCAAGCCGACTACAAACGCATTCTCGGCGAGACGTTTGGCATCCGCTTCAATCACCTGTTCACCATCACCAATATGCCGATTCAGCGCTTCGGTTCCACGCTGATCTCGAAGGGCACGTTCGACAGCTACATGACTGTGCTCAAGAACGCGCATCGCGACGAAAACCTAGACGGCGTGATGTGCCGCGATCAGATCAGCGTTGATTGGCAGGGCTTTGTGTACGACTGCGATTTCAATCAGATGTTGGGGCTGCCCACTCGCGCGGAAGGTCGCTCAAAAACGCACTTGCGTGACATGCTCGCTGCACCCACCGACGCACTCAACGGCGGCGCGATTGTTGTACGCGATCATTGCTTTGGCTGCACAGCGGGGCAAGGTAGCAGCTGCGGTGGTGCGCTGGAGTAAATCCAGCTAATACACTGGCGGGCAGACAATTTGTGGGAGCGGGCTCGCCCGCGATTGCCATTAAATTTAGATCAACGCCCGAATAATCGCTGCTGGTATGCAATCGTTTATCGCGGGCAAGCCCGCTCCCACAGACGCTCCGGCCTTGCGCACTCCGTGATTTCCATCATCATTCCAACGCTCAATGAGGCCGCATGCATCGCTGCGGCGCTGGCGGCGCTTGATCCGTTCTGCAAGCGCGGTGCAGAAATCATTGTGGTTGACGGCGGAAGCAGTGACGCAACAGCCGCCATCGCAAGCGCGCAGGGTGCAAAAATCGTTACGTCAGCCGCAGGCCGCGCCCGCCAGCAAAACGCAGGCGCAGTGGCGGCGCGCGGCGACATCCTGCTCTTCCTACACGTCGATACGCAACTTCCAAACACCGCTTACGACGATATTCACAACGCACTAGCCCCCCCGGCCGCGGCCGCATGGGGCCGCTTTGATGTCGTGCTGCGAGCGGATCCCGCGCCAGGCCCAGCGATGCTGCGCGTGATCGCCGGCATGATGAATCTGCGTTCGCGGCTCACCGGCATCGCCACGGGCGATCAAGCGATCTTCGTGCGCACATCCGCGTTTGAGCGCGTAGGCGGTTTTCCTGAAATCGCCTTGATGGAAGACATAGCGCTTTCTCGTTTGCTCAAGAAAATTGCGCCGCCTGTTTGCGTTCGTAGCCGAGTCGAGACGTCCGCGCGGCGCTGGCAGACGCAGGGCGTATGGAAAACAATGGTGCTCATGTGGGCGCTGCGATTGGGATATTGGTGCGGCGCTTCCCCTGAGAAACTGGCGCGCTGGTATCGCAATGTGCGCTGACCTCTTCTGGATTTGACTTCGTGAATCACGCTGACACGCACATCGCAGTCTTCTGCAAAGCGCCCGTCGCGGGCCGAGTGAAGACGCGCCTGATTGAAGCGTACGGTGCGAACGGCGCAGCGGAGATTTACGTCGCTTTAGTAGAAAAAACCTTGGCAACCGTCAACGCTACGCGCGCGGCATTCGCAATGAGCGCGTCGTTGTGGGTGGCCGACGACACGTCAAACGAAGCAGTGCAACGATGGAGCGCTAACCACGCGCTGCCGACGTTCACACAGCACGGTGACGGGCTCGGCGCGCGCATGTTGCATTGCCTGCAAACGATGTTGCGTGCTGGCCATCAACGCGTGTTGCTCATCGGCACCGATTGCCCGGCGTTCACGCCGCAACATCTGCGCGCAGCGGCTGATTCGCTAAGCGCTGCGTGTCCGTGGGTTTTCACGCCGTCAGAAGACGGCGGCTATGTGCTGGTGGGCACCAACGCAGCTAGCGCGGCGGCGTTTGCGAATATCGCGTGGAGCACCGATGCGGTCATGCAGCAAACGCGTGAAGCGTTGCGCGCCGACGGTCTGCGCTGGGCCGAAACTGCTCCGCTGTGGGACGTTGATCTGGCGATAGACGTTGAGCGCGCGCGGCGAGCTGGACTGATTTGATCTCGTCAAATAGCACCAAACTTTACGCACAGCTTTACGTATAGCTTTACGCGCCTAGCGACCGCCACGTGGTCGTTTCAGCTAGTTTTTAGCTAATATCGACTACGTCCAAAATAATGCTTTTTTTACCGCCAGGCGGTCGTTAGCGCTAAAAAGCTGCTCCTAATCTCCGGGGCAGAAAGGCTAGTCGTCTGCTCGCTACACTTCCAAGTATGTTTGCAAACACCACCCTCCATCGCATCGCCGCCAACGGCATCACCCTCAACGCGCGCGTCTCGGATGAACGTACCAAACCGCCGCTTTTGCTGCTGCATGGTCACCCGCAAACGCACCTGATTTGGCATCGCGTTGCGCCGAAGCTCGCCGAACATTTCACGCTGGTGGCGGTGGATTTGCGCGGTTACGGCGACAGCGATAAACCTGCCTCCGACGCTAGCGTGAACCATGCGCCGTACAGCAAGCGCGTGATGGCGCAGGACATGGTGAGCGTCATGCATGCGCTCGGTTTTACGCGCTTCAAAGTGCTCGCACATGATCGAGGCGCACGGGTGACGCATCGCATGTTGGTTGACCATCCGAACGTGGTTGAACGCGCAACGCTTCTCGATATTTCGCCGACGCTGGCGATGTACGAGCAGACCAATATGGATTTCGCGCGCGCGTACTTTCATTGGTTTTTTCTCATTCAACGCGAGCCTTTGCCCGAGACAATGATCGAGGCAAATCCAGAGTTTTTCATAGAAAAAATGATGGGCAATCGTCACGCCGGTCTCGCTGCATTTGCGCCCGAAGCGCTCGCCGAATATCGTCGTTGCATTCATCTGCCGGGCATTGCGCATGCGATTTGCGAAGACTATCGCGCCGCCGCCACGATTGATCTAGAACACGACCGCGCCGACCGCGAGGCGGGCCACAAAGTGATGCAACCATTGCAAGTGCTTTGGGGCGAAAACGGCGTGATCGAAAAGTGCTTCAAACCGCTCGACGACTGGGCGCGCGTGGCTGTTGACGTGCGCGGTGGCTCAGTGCCGTGCGGTCACTACATCCCCGAAGAAGCGCCGGACGCATTGCTCGCAGCGGCGTTGACGTTCTTGTTGGGCAAGTAACGGTAGGTGCGGGTGTTAGGCAACTATTTGGCGCCGCAGGTTGCCACGAAAGCGCGGCCAAGTCCGCGCCTACGAGGGGTTTGGATGTAGCCGACGACTTGGCGTCGCGCCGCGCGACGGCTGCGCGACTGAGTATGCGCCTACAGCGCCCGCTGCCGACTCGCGAATAGCGCGCCAATTGCCAACGCAATCGCCGAGAACAACAACCCACGCGCCAGCGAGTCTGCATTACTCATCGCCGAACCATCCGCGATCAAACCCACAATCACCGGGCCCACGATTTGCCCTGCTGCAAACACGGTGGTGAACGCACTAATGCCACCGGCCCATTGATGCGACGGCAAGTTGTGGCGCACCAGCGCAGTGGTTGACGCCACGACCGCGAGGAAAACGCCGCCAAACAACACGCCGGAGATGAGCACAATCGGGAACGAATTGGTGAGCGCAGGCAGCAACACCGCGACGGCCAACAGCGCATTGAGCGTTGCCAACGCACGACCGTTTTTGTAACGATCCAGCAATCCCGCCCACACCCGCGACGACGCCATGACCGCCACGCCGAGGAGCGCGTAAAACCACGTCACGCGCGCGTCCGACGCACCTTGCTCGCGAAGCAACGCGATCACAAACGTCATGTATCCGATGTAGCCCACGCCAAACATCGCGTATCCCGCAAGCGAATACGCAAACGCCGACACCCGAAAGCCGCGATCCTGCGCGCTGCTGTTGCCCGCCGCGCTCATTAACGGCTGCATCACACGCGCAGGCCACACGAGCAGCACGCTCGCGAGCACACACACCAGCGCCAACGCCCACCACGCCCACGCCCAGCCTACAAAGCCCAGCCAACGCGTTCCTGCGGCGTGCGCGAGCAGTGCGGGCACCAGCAGCGCCGACAACACAATGCCGATGCCGGTGCCGCCGTAATAAATGCCGAGCAACAATCCGCTTCGCTTCGGGTCCGTCGCGCCGAGCCTTGCAGCAAGCACGCCGCCGCAGACGAACACCAGCGCGCTCGCAACGCCCGCCAACGCACGCTGCGACAGCAGCCACACGCTGTCGGTAAAAAAGCCGCTCATCGCCATGAACACGCTCGCAAACAGCGAACCGAATACCAATACCGAACCCGCCCCGAAACGCCGCAACAGCGCTGGCGCCATCAAAGCGCCGACAAAGTAACCGAACGCGTTGCTGGTGTTCATGCTGCCGGCGAGCGTGTACGACCAACCCAAATCCGCGCGCATCGGCGGCAGCAGCAAACCATAAGCGAATCGCGTGATACCAAGCGACACAGCCGCGCCCAACGAGAGCACGAGCGCAACCGCAATCGGCGATGCAGACAAGCCGTGTGCGTTATTTTTTTGCGGGGAAGAATCAGCCACGCAAACTCAACAGCAAGCGCCCGCCGAATAGCGTCATCACGGTGCCCGTGACGAGAAGCAACACAGGCTTGGCGCGCATATACGCGCGCTGCGCCGGTGCGGTTGAGAACACATACGCGAGGGCAATATGCCAAGCGAATCCCATCACCCCAACCATCATCACCGCAGCAATTCGGGTCGAAAGCGTTGCGTTGGGATCGATACTCACGACCGCCACGCTAGTCCAAAACGCGAGCGATTTGGGATTGGTCAGATTCGTGAGCAAACCGCGCCGGAAATGCGTGAGCTGGCTCTCATTTGCGCCGCTAACTTGCACTGATTGCGTGGCCGCATCGGAAACAGCGTTAGTGCCGCCGCGCGTGATCCAGAACGTTCGAAACATGCCAACTGCAAGGTAGAGCAAATACGCGCCGCCGACGACCTTGAGGGCTAGTTGCAAGGTTGGCACTGCTGCGAAAATTTGCTGCACACCAAACACCGCCACTGCGACCCAAATAAATGTGCCCGTCGTAATGCCCAACGCCACACCCAACGCCGCCCGGCGCGACGACGACGCGGCGGTGTGCGTCAACAGCAACAAGTTCGGGCCGGGAATGACGAGCGCTGCGAGGTACAGAAGCGCAAGGGTGATGAGCGTTGAAGCCATGTGAGCAAAAATACGGCGAATGTGTCATTGTGTCACTGCGCACGGGGAGCCGATGAGCGACGCCGAATCGTCGCCTACGGTGCGAATCATTTCCCCGTAGATGACATTGTGCTGTAGGCGCGGACTTGGCCGCGCTCACCGTGCCACAAAACGAAGCCAAATCGTCGCCTTACAACCCGCCCACGCGCGCGTCTTTCGGGTAACTCACTTTGTAGTCCGCCGTGAACTTCGCGCTCTTGCCGGGGGCGAGCGTTTGCGTCCATGCGACTACACCGCGTTTGTCCTTCCACGCCTTGTCTGTGGGCTGGGGGCTGAAGGTTTGTTCGACCTTAATGTCCGCGTCGGTGCCGACGGGCGTTGATTCGAGCACTTCGATATTCGCCACGGTTTTGCGTAGGTTCTCAATCGTGTAACTGCGATGCCATTCACGCTCTTGACGATTGCCGATGAAACCGGCCGTCGCGCTCTGCGTTTTCTGCGGCTCAACACGCACGCGCAGCGATTCATCGCGCCCAAACGCAAGCGTCACACTCTGTTCGTCGCCGACGCTCCATACCGTTTTGCCGACCAGCGCGTTGTCACGCAAAAGCTGCATATCGCCACGCGGCCACACACCTTCGGGGCGCGACACATCGGCCATCACGAACGCCTCGTTCGAGACATTCGGCACCACGCGGCTAAACACCTTCGCGGTCACCGTTTGGCTACCGAGCGGAAGCGTGATGCGCTGTCCATTCGAGGCGAGATCCACGGCAACAGGCACTTCAAATTCGGTGCTGTACGTGCCTTGGAATACTGAAGCATCAAACGTTGGCGGCGCATCCGCAGCGCTCGCCGCACGCGCCTTCATCATCGGCGCAGCTGGCGCGGGTGCCGCCATTACGGACATAACACGCTCCGCCAGCGGCGGCAGAATGCTAATTTCCCAAGGCCGCGGCATAGGCGGCGTCGCGTTGTTGCGCGGTTGCGCGGTCGATAAACGAAGCTGCACACCACGCCAATCTTCACCGCTCGATTGCGCCACGACGGCCAGCCGATCAAGCTTCACCACACCAGTCGCAGAATCAAGCGCCGCGCGATACGCGGGCGTCCAACCGGGACCGTTGACTTGATAAATCAAACGCAGCTCGCCACCTTTACCGCCAGCCACGCGCACGCTCACCTCGCGATACTCGGCCGCCTTTGGCCCCGCAGCCTCACCTTCCGCCGTGAGCGCGGCAATTTGGCTCTCTAACAATTCTTTTTGTCGCGCCAGTTTTTGTTGCTTCACCAGCGTCGTACTCACCGCGCGACGAACGCTCTCGACCGTCGTGTCAAGCGTGCCCACGGGCGAGGCCGCGCGCGCTGCGCCGCTTTCGGGGGCGTTTAGCGCTTTGATGTACGCGAGCACTGCTTCATTGGCCGACACATCGGCATCCAGCGCGGCACGTTGGTCTTCCAGCTCACGAATTTTCGCGTCGTTACTGCCCAAATTGCAGCGCGTGGCGAGCGCCTTCGGCACCGTCTTCACGCTCACGTCACCCACACGAATTCCGACGTCCGCCTCAACGCGAATCGTGTTCGTATCAAAAGTGGTCGGCAAACAGGTCAAGCGCACCTCGCTCGCATTCGCGGCCACGGTCGCCACGCGCTCAACGGCCGCAACTCCGGGATAGAGCGTCACCCGCTTGATGACGCTGTCGGCAGCGTGTGCGCTACCAAACGCGGCGCAACAGGCAGCAGCCACGATTAATTTGGGGAGGTGTGTCATGAACGTAATCCTTTTTCTGTGAGGTAAGACTACATGAACGAACCACGCGCCGGAAAGGGGTTGAGCAAACGCGGTTTATTTTCGGTGCACCTCCGTGCCGCGAGCAGCGCCCTGTTGTCACAGCGGCGCGAACCACGCGTTTTCATAACGCGATCAGGTAACGATGCTTTCAGCCGTCACTTTGCAGCAACACGTGCAAATTGTGACAACCGTCGTCGTTGCTCATCCGTGGCGTCCAAGTCGGCCTGCGCAAGCGTTGTTACCGCCAGCGCCTGCGCCTTATCGGGTTGTCCAGCCGTTTCATAGAGCTCGCAGCGAAACGCCAACAACCGCGTGTACTCGCTGCCGCGTTTGGGGTTCCCCGCCCAGCTCGCAATCAGCTCGTCCGCGATTCGCGTCGCCTCCACCACGCCGGTGGGCTTTTTCGCAAGAGTTAGTGCAATTTCAAGGTTCCACGACAGCTGCCCGAAATGCCCCGCGCCATAAGTTTTTTTACTCAGCCGAACCGCCTCGCGCATCGCGGCGATGGCGCCGTCCCAATCGCCCTGCTTGCTGAGCACCTTGTAATGGCGAGTAGCGATCAACGCGTTTTGGTACGCATCTGCACCGAGCAGTTTGCGAAGTTCGTTGGCCGCCTCAATAAGCAGCGCGTTGGCTTCCACAAACCGGTTTTGCGCCCCAATCGACTCCGCAAGCTGCGCCTGCACGAACCACGCTTGACCCGAACGCAGGCCGCCGATTTGTTTGCGCAATCGAAGCGTTTCGCGCAGGTCCGGTTCGGCCTTAGCGGGCTCGTCCAACTCCAGATACGTGCCGCCTCGAGCGCCGAGAATTTGCGCGCGCAACGCGGTTTCGCTTTCTGGTGCCGCGTGCTCAGCAGCAAGTAGCGCAGCGATCGCTTGCTTGGGTTTGCCCGCATCACGCTCAACAACGGCCATGATTGCGTAGGCATCCGCCACCAGTTGGTGTTTTCCGCCCATCTCCTTTCTCGCGATGGCGATAGCGCGCTGCAACGCTTCGCGTGCACGGTCAAACTCGCGCTGTCGTCGCGCAAGCTCCCCACGGTTTTTCAGAACGCGAATCAGTCGCGCGTCCGTTGTGCCGTAGCGTTGCTCAATCAGTATCACAGCTTCGTCGGTAGAGCGCCGCGCCGCCGCGTCGTCACGAACTTGCTCTTGAACCGAGCCTAGATTGACGAGCGCGGCGATGGCTTCGGGATGATCGCGCCCGAATTTCGTCGCGAGCACGCGATGCGCGCTTTCGATAGACGCTTGGGCGTCCTTAAATTTAGACACCGCCAGCAACGAAAGCGCGCGTTGCATTTGCAGTCGCGCGACGGTCACACTTTCCACGCCGTGCGTTGCCCTAGAGCGCCCAATAGCCGCCTCAAACAGCCGCTCCGCATCGTCGTAACGCAGTTCACGCAATGCGAGCGCCGCGCGCAGGCCTTCGATTTCGGCATGCAGCGGCACGCTCTCGCTCATTCGCGCTTCACGCCCCTTTTGCTGCGCAAGCTCAAGCGTCTCTTTAGCCGCGTTCACCTCAGACAAATTGAGTTGCGCCTCGCCGAGCACACGGAGTAACTGGGCTTGGCTCTGCGGATCATCGGCAAGCTCGCGATTGACGCTGCGCACCGCGTCCGCGATGAGCGCAGTCGCAGGACGCGCAGCACTACCCGCGCGGCTAATCGGGTCTTGTTCACGGAAAACGGAGGCTAGCAGTCCGGAAACCCGCTCCGCGCGCGCGAGTTCGCGACGCGCAAGGGCCGCTTCGGATTCGGCTTGCTGACGGAACCGATCCGCCACCGCCGCGTGTTCTTTGGCGCGGTTCGCATTCGTGTCCGCCTGGGCTCGCGCCTCGCGCGCCTCGCGCTCCGACTGCTGTGCAAGCGTTGCCTGTTCTTGTGCGGCGCGCTCTCCACGCTGCGCGCGTTCGGCCTCCGCGCGCGCATTGCGCTCGAAGGTACCAGCACGCAGCGCGTTTTGCTCAGCAATCCTCGACGCGTCTCGCGCCGCAGTGGCCTGCCACAACGTGCCGAACACGCCCGCAATAACTGCACCCGCAATGGCTGCACTCGCGGCCACCCCAACGCGATGTCGCCGCACGAATTTCCCGATGCGGTAGAGCACGCTGTCGGCACGCGCGGCAATGGGCTGGTTCGCGAGATAGCGAGCAAGATCGTCACGAAACTCCGCGACGCTGCGATAACGCTCTTCCGGCGCAAGCTTTAATGCTTTCGCAATGATCGTATCGAGATCGCCCTGAAGTTGCGTCCGAAGGCGATCCGTCTGAGTGCCTCGTTGCGACGCGATCTTCGCGAAATCCTCTTGCGTGACTGCGCGCGTACGTTGCGTCGTCATGAGCTTCTCGCTCATCCGCGGCGACTCGGACTCCAGAAGGCGCTTGAGGTATCCCGTTGTGTTCGCGGTTGGGTCACTGTGCGGCGAAACCCCCGCTAGCAATCGAAACAACAACACGCCCAACGAGTACACGTCCGTTTGCGTCGAAACGGGTTCGCCACGCACCTGCTCAGGTGCGGCATATTCCGGCGTAAACGCGCGCCCCGCGAGTTCTGTCAAATCGCTCTGTTCGCCCGCAGTTGCATCGAATCGATCTTCGATAAGTTTTGCGATTCCGAAATCAAGCACCTTCGCCGCACCATCGTCTGCAATCAAAATGTTTGAAGGCTTCAGATCGCGATGCACCACGAGATTGGCGTGCGCATGAGAAATCGCATCACACACCGGCAAAAATTGGGCGACACGTTCGCGAAGCGATAAACGCTTTTCGTCGAACGCATAATCGATTCGCCGCCCGGCTACATATTCGAGCACCAAATAAAGTTGCCCGTTTCCCATCGCTCCGGCGTCCAGCAAGCGCGCGATGTTCGGGTGCTGTAATCGCCCAAGCAGTTGTCCCTCGCGCTCGAAGCGCTGTGCGGTATGTTGATCGCCGAACGCGCGCAGCAATTTGATCGCGACTTGTCCCGTGAAGCGTCCGTCGGCGCGCTCGGCGAGCCACACCTGCCCCATGCCGCCCGCACCAATCGGACGCACGAAGCGATAGGCCGCAACCACTTGTCCGGAGAGATCGGCGACATCATCGAGCGCTGTTGCGTGGTGGGTGCGCGTCGAGGCAAGCCCGTCCAGAGCCTCGTTGTTCAAATAGTCCGCAGACTCGGCCGCGCGATCAGCCTCCAGCAACGCCAAAACGCGCGAATGTGTCTCCACCGACTGCGCGCGAATTCGGAGAAGTTCGTCCTCGCGTTCGGACTCTGGCAGCGCGAGTACGCGATCGAACGCGGCTAAGACTTCGCGCCAGCGCGCCGTAGTTTCGCCCGGCGCGTTGGGTTCGCTGGGTTCTCCAAGGCCGGTCACGCCGCCGACCCCGCGCTTCGCAGCACCTCAAAAAGATAGGCCCGCGCCTTTTGCCAATCGCGCTTCACCGTCATCGACGAGACGCCACGAACCTCCGCGATTTCTTCGAGCGTTAATCCGCCGAAGTAGCGCATCTCGACAACATCGTGCAGGCGCACATCAATCCGCTTTAGTTGCTCCAACGCTTCATGCAGCGCGGTAATTTCCTCAGCAACAAACACGTCACGCGCGAAACCCGTGACAAGCGTCTGAAAGCCAATGTCGCCGCCACGCTTTTGCGCACCGCGTTCTCGCACGTAGTCAACGATCACACTGCGCATGACTGCCGACGCATACGCAAAAAACGAAGAACGATTCGCCGCGCTCAGCGTGCCGCGCTGCGCAAGGCGCAAATACGCTTCGTGAACAAGCGCTGGCGCATCAAGGTTCGTCAGGGTGGCTTGTCGGCGCAGATGACTGCGCGCTAGTTTGCTTAGCTCGTCGTACACCAACGGATAAAACTGATCTCGCGCACCGGCGTCACCTGCCGCAAGCGAATCGAGCAATAGCGTGATGTCGTTCATGCCCACGTTCCGCGAATCCTCTTCTCAATTTGACTAACGCCGCAGTTGCCCGCGCCGTATTGCAAAGACGCTTTTGCACCGCCGAGCGTGCCAGCTAATCGCATGCGGCTAAAAGACGGCGCAAAGTTTTCTTCACCGCCACACACGATGTTCCGTTCACGCCGCGATTTTCGTTTTAAGCGATGTTGGCTAGTTTTTACAACGCTTCATCTGATTTTTTAGGAGATCGCTCGTGTCTTTCTTTATTAGCTACGTACTGGCGCGCTTACGCGCCCTCTCGACCGCTGGCGGGTCTGTAGCGCTCGCGCTGGCCGTCACCGCCATGGCCGGTTCCGCCTACGCGCAGGCTGGCTTCGCGTCCGGTTGCGGGCCGTTCTCAAGCGGCAACCCTAACGTCGCGAACTTTCCTTCCGGAAATCAGCTCGCGCACAATCTTGCCCTGCCGCGCCCGCTCAACTTCGCTCCGGCGACACAGCCGTCAAACTGCGTCGCCTACAACGCGGTTCGCGTGAAACCCGCGCAGGCATTGCCCGCCGGAATGTCCGTGGCGCTGGCGATGAACGGATCGGTGCAAACGTTGCAGTTCACCGGCACACCCACGACGCTTGGCAGCGTTGGCCCCACCGAAATTGAGGTCTCTGCCAACGGCGGCACCAACTGGGCAACAGCCGTTCGAATCACATTCGACGTCGCGGCGTGCCTCGCCTGGAACGATTCTTCGACAAATTCGCTGTTCGCGCTTGAGCCGCCGGACTTATCGGGTCACTTCACCGCGCCTCTACCGAGGGTTGGCGTGCCGTACAACCATGTGTTTAGCCCGCGCGTCGCCAGCCCGTACACATACGCCGCCGGCGCGTACTGCCCGGCCGCGACGTACCGAATGGAATACAACAGCACGAGCGGCACGTCCATCCTTGCCGCCACCGGCCAAGCAAGCCCCCCGCTCTCTATTGCTGTGAGCGCGACACCTACTGAGGCCTACGTTCCCAACGGCGTATGCGGCGACCCTGAACTCTCAACAGGGTTCAACGCCTCGGTGCGCGCTTTCAACGCCAGCGGAAACGAAATCGGCAGCTTCCCAGTCTGCTTCGGGCAACCGCAAGCCAGCATTACGCTGACCGGAAATCCTCCCTCGGGAACTGTCGGCACGGGCTACAGCAGCCAGTTGCTGAGCAATGGCGCGACACCGCTCACCTTTTCGGTACTAAGCGGAACACTGCCGCCCGGACTCACGCTCAGCGCGTCCGGCCTGCTCAGCGGAACCCCGACGCAGGCGGGTACGTTCAGCTTCGTCGCGGCGGTGCTCGACAGTACGACCGCCGCCGCCACCGCGCCCTTCACCATCGTGGTCAACGCGGCGACGGTGCAAACCGCGCCACCGACCGGCGTGCCCGCGCTAGGTTTTGGCGGCCTCGTGCTTCTCGTGTTTGGCGCACTGGTCACGGGTCTGCGAGCCATGCGTCGCGAGCGGTAGTCATCGATTTTTAAGCCCTTCCGCGCATCTCGTGCGGAAGGGCCGAGAATCATGCCGGTCTCCGGCAAGCAACCCGTCAGGCTGCAAGGCGTTGCATTTAAGGTATTTGTAGGCGCGGACTTGGCCGCGCTTCCCCGCGGCACCGAGCGACGCCAAGTCGTCGCCTACCCGTTAAGCGGGCAACATTAAGCCACATCGATGTTGTTCTCATTGCGCGCCTGTAGTGCGCGAGAGGCGGACGCACAAACTGCACGATTTTTTCGCCGAAATGTTCTACTTTTTCGGCGCTTTGCGTTCTAAGGAGTTATTGAATCGGCGGTCTTTTCGCCCGTTCGTTCTAACCTCAGGAGCACTAGCGCATGAACCTTTCGCTCAATTCGTTCCGCCGCACGTCTGAATCGCCTTGCGAGCTGCTCAAACGGCGCGCAGCGCACGTTGCCGCGCTGGGCCTTGCGCTCGCGGGTACCGCCACCCACGCGCAACAATCCTGCCCCTTCGACGGCGGCGACGCGTCGCTGGCGAAGGAAGGGTTGATCCTATCGCGTTACGCGCTTGGCATCACCGGTGCGCCGCTCGTGGCAAACACCGGCATTCCCGCCGCGAGTGCGCAGACGGTGGAGGATTCGATCAACTCTCCCGCGTGGAGTCTCAACATCACGGGTAACACCGACGTGAGCGGCGCGCCGGTGTTGACCTCCAACGACGCCACCATCATCTCCCGAAAGATTGCCGGCTTCAGCGGCGCAGCGTTAACCAACGGCCTCGCACTCAGCGGCCCGCGTAACACACCGACAGCCGTACAAAACTTTCTGCTCGCCGGATGCCCCGGCACTGCGTGGGTGCAGGGCGGCAACGCGTTTGGCATGCCGGGGGTGATTGGAACTACCGATGCGCAGCCGCTGACGGTGAAGAGTGGCGGCGCGGCCGTGAGCATTCTCAACAGTAGCTCGGCCGGTCTTCGTATCTTGACCCTCGTTGACTCATCAGGGTTTAAGTCCGTAAATACGATAGGGGGTATCCACGATAATAATGTCGATTCAGACGTCACTGGCGCAACAATCGCCGGTGGTGGTACCTTTGGTGGCTGGGACTTACTCGCCTACCCTAACAGAGTGAGCGGATCCTATGGTGCAGTCGGCGGCGGATACACCAATGTCTCTGGCTATTTAGCCGTGGTCACCGGTGGCGCGGAGAATACCGCGTCCGGGTACGCATCAGCGGTTAACGGCGGTCACAACAACACCGCAGCCGGCAACTACAGCGTCGCGATGGGGCGTCGTGCCAAAACCCTTGGCAACGGTTCGTTCCAGTTCGCAGACTCAAGCAATGTTGATTTCAGTTCATCCACCGACAACGCGTTTCGGGTGCGCGCCACGGGCGGCGTGCGGTTTGTGACCGATATTGACGGAACAGGTGCGACGACGTGGTCGTGTGCTGCTTTTGCGGGCGCCGGGTGGTCGTGTTCGTCGGATCGAAACTTGAAGCAAGGGCTCAAGAAGCTTGACGGCAAAAAAGTGCTCGCCAAACTCGCTGCGATGCCGGTGTATCAGTGGCAACCCAAAGGCCAGAACGCTCATGTCAAACACGTCGGCCCGATGGCGCAGGATTTCATGAAAGCTTTCGGTGTGGGCGACGACGACAAGATGATCGGCATGCAGGACGCCGACGGCGTCGCCCTCGCGGCGATTCAAGGCTTGAACCAGATCGTGAAAGCGAAAGACGCGAAAATCGCCGCGCTAGAAAAAGCCAACGCGGTGATGCAGCGGGAAATGGCCGCGATTAAGAAGCGCCTTGGCATGTAAGCGCGGGTCGCGCGGTGGCGGGCCAACGCGGCTCCGCCCCTGCGCAATCAGGCGCAACGGCGCGCGCTATCGGTTGCTATCGCGCGCGCTTCGTCAGCAGCGGCTCGCTCACCCCGTCCACGCCTACCAACGCCAGCGTCACCTGAAAAACGTTCTGCGGGCCGCGCCATGCGTTGAGCGGCGAATACCATTCTGCGGGCGAATGCGAACCACCGCCGATGCCGCCGCCGCTGAGCGTGACAGCGGGTATGCCCATCGAGATCGGCGTGTTGCTATCCGTACTCGCTGCGCTGATGTAGAAGTCTTTCAAGCCGAATGTTTGCTCTGAACGCACTGCCACTTGGGTGATCACGCTGTCGCGCGATTGCGCGCCTGCTGGGCGATCGCCGACTAGCTTAATCTCGGCTTTGACACGACCCGGCTGCTTCCAGCGAGCGTTTTCCTCGTCGGCCGCAGCGCGCGCAATCGCGAGCATTTTTTCTTCGAGCTTCGCAAGTTCAGCGGCGCTGTTCGAGCGCATGTCGAGCCCAATCTCGGCGTCCGCGGCGATGGCGTTAACCGAAGTTCCGCCCTTCACCGTACCCACGGTATACGTAGTCTTTGGTTGTGACGGCGTTTCCACATCCGCCATCTTTGCAATCGCACGGCCCATCGCGTGCGTCGCACTGGGCATCCCGTACGCTTGAAAACTATGACCACCGGGGCCGATGTAGGAAATTTTGAAACGGCGGCTTCCGGTCGCCGAATTCACCACCCGGCCGGCACCCACACCATCGATGGAGATGAAACCATCAATGTTTTTGTTGTCGCGAAACAGCGCCTTCACACCACGCAAATCGCCCAGCTCTTCTTCGCCCGTCGTGGCCACGAACCACACGTCGCCCACGGTTTTCAATGCGTTCGATTGCATCGCGCGCATCACGGACAGAAGCGCTGCGAGCCCACGATTGTCATCGTAAATGCCCGGCGCGGAATAGCGCTCGCCCTGCTTCTTCACCTTGACGTCCGTGCCCTCGGGAAACACCGTGTCCAGGTGCGCCGACACCACGAGCGTTGGGCCGCTGCCGTTTCCGGCACGCCGCGCGATCACGTTGCCCTCGGAGTCAATCTTCGCGTCTGCAAACCCCAACGCTTTCACGCGCTTCAAGAATTCAGCAGCCTTCACCGCTTCCTTAAATGGCGGCGCAGGAATCTCCGTCAACTCAATCTGATCGCGCAAGGTGCGCTCGTCATCCGCCTCAATCGCCGCCAATGCCGCCTTCACCGAAGGCGCAGCGAGCATGCGCGAAAACGCCGCCTCAACCGGCGCGCTGATCGCGGGCGCAAGCGGCGCGCCCGTGGGTTGCGCAAGCGCAATGTTCGCGCAGCAAGTTGCGGCAATCGCGGCCATCGCCGCAGAAAGTAAACGAGGTTTCATAAAAAGCGTCCGATCAAAGCAAAAGATAAACAACAGCCAACCACAAGACTAGCCGCAAGCGCCCGCGGCACACAGCGGCGCACACAGTTCTTGGAACGGACTAGATTTTTCGTAACAGCTTTATGGCACAAGCGACCGCCAGGTGGTCGTTACAGCTCGTTTAGTCATATTCTCGACGTAAGCAATAAATCGACTGCAAGCGCCGCCCGGCTGTCGTTTTGCACAAAAAGGTATATCCGCAAATAGACAGGAGGCGTTCGCGCCCGCGAGGTTTCCGAAATCGCCGCGCAACGATACCGTCAGCCGCGCGCGAGTGGGCAACCCGGTACATTTCACGAAACATCCTTGGAATCCCCATGAACACTCAATTCAATTTCACCAACAAAGTCGCCCTCGTCACCGGCGGCGTCTCTGGCATTGGCGGCGCGGCCTCGTTGGCGTTTAAGCGCGCGGGCGCATCGGTCATCGCCTGCGGCATCACCGACGCGGAGCTGGCTGCGGCGCGTGCGAACCCTGACTTCGCGGGCGTGCGCATTGAGGCGCTGGATGTGCGCGACGACGCGGCGGTGAAGCGTTTGATCGGCACTTTGCCGCAGCTTGATTTCGTGGTGAATTCGGCGGGCATGATTCGCCGTGCGGCCGAGCACGACCCGGCTGTGTTTGCGGAAGTGATGGACGTGAACCTTAACGGCGGCATGCGCGTCGCGTCGGCCGCGCGGCCGCTGTTGGCGCAAAGCAAAGGCGCGATTGTGTTTATCGGCTCAGTGATGAGCTATTTCGGCGGCCCGGTGCAGCCAGCGTATTCCGCCTCGAAAGGCGCGGTGAAAAATTTGGTGATGTCGCTCGGCGCAGCCTACGCGCCGGACGGAATCCGCGTCAACGCCGTCGCGCCCGGTTGGGTCATCACCGAGCTTTCGCGCGGCGCACGCGAGAACCCGGAGCGCAACGCGCAGATCATGGGCCGCATTCCGGCAGCACGCTGGGCCGAGCCTGCCGAAATCGCTGACCCCATCATGTTCCTTTGCTCCGACGCCGCGCGCTACGTCACGGGTTCGATGCTGCCCGTCGACGGCGGCTACATGAGCATGGGCTGAACCCCGGTTCGGGTGGTAGGCGACGACTCGGCGTCGCTCCATTTGTAGGTGTAGGCGACGACTTGGCGTCGCTCCAGTTGTAGGCGACGACTTGGCGTCGCTCCGTCGCATGAAGATAAACCAGACACAAGCGCGGCCAAGTCCGCGCCTACATTCCCCACGCGAAATTCGCGCCGCACGCCCAACTTGTAGGCGACGACTTGGCGTCGCTTCGTCGCGTGCGGATAAACCGGACACAAGCGCGGCCAAGTCCGCGCCTACATTCCCCGAGCGAAATTAAGCTCCACGTTCACCTTGTAGGCGACGACTTGGCGTCGCTTCGTCGCACGCGGATAACCCCGACACAAGCGCGGCCAAGTCCGCGCCTACATTTAGCCGCAAACCTGCTGTACCATGCGCCGGAAATACAAAAGGCACACGGGGTGTAGTTCATGCGGCGGGTCATTCTTCTTTGCGCGGCGGTGGTTTGGCTGGTTGCGGGGCTTTCGCCTGCCGCGTCGGCGGCCACAAAAACATGGGTGGGCGGGTCTGGGGCCAACTGGTCGACGGCTGCCAACTGGAGCCCCTCGGGTGCGCCTATAGCGGGCGACCTTGTTCAATTCAACAGCCCCGCCACTTCCAACGCCAACCTCGGCGCGGTGGCGATTATCGGCATCATCTTAGGCCCCAACTCCGGCGGCACCGTCATCAACGGCGCGGTCACCATCAACGCCGCCACGCTCACGATCAACATTGACGACCAGAGCACCAGCGCCACCGCCAGCCAGATTAACGCCACAGTGGCGATCACCGGAGCCGCGCTGTTCATCAAGTCCGGCAACGCCGCGCACACGCTCTCCATGGGCTCCGCCATCAGCGGCGCCCACGCGGTGCGCATCATTGGCCCCGGCGCGGTGGAATTTGCGAGCGCTTCCAACAACACCTACACCGGCGCCACCGCCGTCGCCTCGGCGGGCAGCAACGGCGGCGCAGGCGTGTTGCGGCTCAGCGGATTTGCCACGCAGCTGGTGCCGGGCGATCTGTTTATCGGCGAAGGCGTCGGCGCAGCCAACTCCGCCAAAGTGCAGTTGGTCGCGACCTTCTCGCAACTGATCAAAGACACCGCCATCGTCACCGTCGCCTCCGACGGTGTGCTGGAGATGGGCCAGTTGTCCGAAACCATCGCCCGGCTCACCGGCACCGGCTCGGTGACAAGTACGGACGCCAACGCGCTCTTGATCGTCGGTGACAGCGGCGACTTTACCTGGGGCGGCGTGATCTCCGGGCCGGGCCGAATCAACAAGGTCGGCACCGGCAGCATGACCTACACCGCTGCCCACACTTACACCGGCTTGACCACTGTGAGCGGTGGCAAGCTGGTGCTGAGTGTGCCAGTGATAGGCGGTCCAGTCCAAGCTATCAAAGGCCCACTCAGCATCGGCTTGGGCGTCGGCGCAGTGACCACCGCCACGGTTCAGCTAGCAAACAGTGTTCAGATTGGCAGCACCACCGTGCCCATCACGATCAATTCCGACGGTCTATTGGATACAGGCGTATTCCGGGAAGACGTTGGCCCCACCACCATCAACGGGGGCAAATTCGCTATAGGCGGCGAGGTGCAACAGTTTGGTGGGCTGACCATGACCGGCGGCACGATCAGCGGCGCGGGTACGTTGGTGTTGCGAGCCAGCAACGTTGTGGCCACCTCCACATTAGCGCTCGGTGCATCGACTATCAACCTGACGGTTGCGCTGGATTCTGCGACTGACACCATCACCGTCAACAGCGGCAGCACGCAGCCCGAGTTAACGATTAACGGCGCGGTGACCGGTGGGTTATTTTCTTTCGCCAACCTCATCAAAACCGGCGCCGGCACCCTGCGCCTCGAGGGCAGCACCGCCAACACCTACGGCGGCAGCACGACGATTGCGCAAGGTACGTTAGAGCTCGCCAAACCCGCCAACGTTGCCGCCATCAGCGGCCCGATTGTCATCGGCAACGCGACCGACCCCCCAGGCTCGGCGGTGCTCAGAAATCTCGAGGCGCGACAAATCGGCGGCAAACCCTCGGTCACTATCAATGCTTCTGGTGCATTCAACGTCAATAGCCCCAGTTTGAGCAATCAGCGGGTCGAATCTATTGGCAGCCTCGCTGGCGCTGGGTCGCTGCTCATGCCGAACTTCTCCACCCTGGTGATCGATATCCCGAGCGGTAGCGCATCGTTTGGCGGCACGCTGAGTTCGCAACTGTCGGCGACTTCACTCATCCAAAAACACGGTGCAGGTGAGCAAATATTCACCGGCAACGGCAGCGCTTACGTCGCGAGCGCGTCCGTCTTTCTAGGGCGCTTGACGGTCAACTCGCCCGGCGTGCTTGGCTCGCGCGTCGAAATAGACAACGGCGGAGAACTGGGCGGCACGGGGCAGATCGGCAGGCTCACGGCCTATGGCGGCGGGCGCGTGCGACCCGGCAACGGCAGCGGCGGCGCGTTATCGGTTGGAACGACGCGGTTTGAAGCGGGCTCAAGCCTAGTGATTGATGTAACGAACACCAACGTGGGTCGGCTTAACGTAACCGATTCAGTGACCATCCATCCCACCGCGGTGCTCGAGCTGCATGCCGCGCCGACATTCTCCGTGCCCGAAAATAATTTCGCGACGTTTATCAGTAACGACGGAGCAGACGCGATTCAGGGCACGTTTCGGGGACTTCCCGAGGGGCGCTCTGCGCCCGCTGGCCCGCGCAACGTGACGATTTCCTACGTCGGCGACGACGGAAATGACGCAACGCTCACCGTTCGTAAGACGCTAGATATCGACGGCGACAGCCAATACCTCGCAGAAACCGATGGGCTGCTGATCAGGCGGTTTATCCAGAACCTCACCGGCCCCGCCCTCATTGCCAACGCCGTCGCCCCCGGCGCAAGGCGCACCACCGACGCAGACATACTTGCCTACCTGCAAAGCCTCGGCAGCGCGCTTGACGTGAACAGCAGCGAGGCCGGCGCCGTCGACGCAACCGATGCCCTGCTCATCAACCGATGGATGCTCGGGTTCAGAGGTGAAAGCCTAGTCAGCGGCACCGCCACCCCGCCCAACTTCGGCGACCGCAGTTTATACATCGCCAATACCGAACTCACGCTGAGCACGGTCATGCCGTAGCGGTGTAGGCGACGACTTGGCGTCGCTGGGTTTGGTTGTAGGCGACGACTTGGCGTCGCTCGGTTCAGTTGTAGGCGACGACTTGGCGTCGCTTCGTCGCACGACGATAAACCGGACACAAGCGCGGCCAAGTCCGCGCCTACATTCGG
>JBEBJR010000017.1:0-102844 GCA_040079845.1 Casimicrobium sp.
TATCGTGCCGTTTGCGCCTGCGTTGGTGGTGACGGTGTACTGCCGAATTGAGGAACAGGTCGTGACATTGCTGCCACCGTTCGCGCCGTTGCAGGCCCAAGTGAAGGTGTTAACGCCACTGGCAAAGTTGGCAGCGTTGCCTGCGCTGCACAGCGTGGCATTAGCAGGCGCTGTGGTTGAGGGGGCGAGCGTAGCGCAGGTGCCAGTGACCGGGGCGACAACGATCAAGCTTTGCGCGATTTGCGCGGCTGGGGCGTAGTTCACGCCGTTGTTGATGCGTCCGTATTGGTCAGCATTGATGGTGCAGGTGTTGCCTGCCGCTGCGGTATTGGCGAGCGTAATTTGCCCAGACAGGCTGTCGACCGAGCAGAACAGTGGCGTCGCGCTGCTGTAACGAATAGGGTTGCCGGAATTGATGGCGGCGGTGTTGGTCGCGCTCACGGCGGGGCTGGTGCCTAGCAGCAAGGTGGGTGCCGGGCCAAAGGCGAGCGTTTGTGGTGTCGAGGGTAAAGACAGGCCGCCGCGCACCAGACGAACTGGGTTGGCATTCGTTACTTGTAAATTGCTGTCGCTACCGCTCATGAAATCGACGGCCGCGCCCAACCAAAAGAAGGTTGTAGTGGACGTCGTCGTCCACGTGGCCGTACTTGGCGTGGCGGGAAACACCGTTCGATTGATTGTCGGCGAATAGGGTCCCGACGCACACGCGCTGGGTACTAGGGTTTGTAATTCCGCGAGCGTTGGTGCCCGCCAATCGTTGTAGTTCGCATGCGCGCTGCTGCCGCCCGCTATCGCCGCATCGTCAAAACTCATGGTGCTCGCGGTGCCAACGCAACTCGCGCCGCTCAACCCTTCGACGCATTGCTTCCACATCAGGTTGTTGTTTCCGTTCAGTCCCGTAGCAGTGTCGAGCACGGTGCCGTTATTGACGACGTAGCGGCTGTTAAGGTGCGTGTCCCAGCAGCCGATCAGCATGGATTGGGTCGCCTGTCCGGGGGCGTAGTTCACGCCGTTGTTTATTCGGCCATATTGGTTAGCCACGATGGTGCAGGTGTCGCCAACCGCAGCGGTACCAATTACGAGGACTTCGCCCGAACGTTGGCCCACCTCACACACATTGGCGGTGGCGCTGAAGAAGTCGATGGGGTTGCCGGAATTGGCTCCAGCCCCGTTGCTGGTAGCGCTGACCGAGGAGCCGCTGGCGCCCTTTATGAGTGTGGGAGCAGCACCGAAGGCCAAGGTTTGCGGTGCGGCGGTCACAAGACTCGTCGACGCGTTACCGCGCACTAGGCGAATCCGGTACTCGTAGTTCTTGTCGAAGTCGAAAACATAGCCGGTGCTGAAGTGCACACCCCGAGCTGTGGCCGTGGCGTTGGCGCTGAGCGAACCTGACCACACACCCCAACCCACAGACACGTACTGTTGCCACGTCATGTCAAAGATCGTTTGGTTAAAGACGGTATGGTTAAAGAGAGGAACATCAAACCCTATTGGCAAGCAGTTGGGGCTCGTCAGCAAGGTTGTCAGCTCGTCCAGGAGCGGCACTCGCCAATCGTTGTAGCCCCCATGGTTGCTGTCGGTGCCCGCAAGAATCGCACTATCAAAATTCAGGGAGGTCGCCGTACCGGTGGCGCAACCGGCACCGCTCAAGCCGTTCTCACATTGCTGCCACATGAAATTAGTCGAGTTGTCCACCACGGTGCCATTGCCGCTATTGACGGTGTAGCGGCTGTCAGGACGAATGCTGTCCCAACAGTTGTCGGCGAACAGTGGTGTCGCAAGAAGTAGCGTAGCGAGCGCAGCAGCGCACACGTGACGCAAACAGCGACGACTATGGCGGGGAGAAGTGCGCAAGGAGATCATGAGTTACGGCTGGGTTGGTAGTGATGAAGGCACCAAAAATTCCTGTGGGATGCGAAGTAAACGCCGAAGGGTCAAACCACTCGTGCTTCCTGTTGGTTGTGTCCCCAATGGCCATTCGCCAGCGCTAACAGCGCGCATCGCACACACGGCGCGTCCTACGCAACCCGCCCAATGCGGCCACCAACAACGGCGCCAGCAACCACAGCGCCCACTGCGAAAGCGTTGGAACTGGCACCGTCTGCTCGGCAATTGCAACAACGATCGTGCCAATCCCACCGTCGTCCGCGATCGAGCCGTTGGCAGTCAGGTCATCATCTCCGAGGCCACCGTCGATGATTGAGAACGTGATCGTGTTGCTGCCCGCGCCGGTGAACGGGATGTCGTACCAATGCGGCGTGGGGTTGGCGGCCGTTGGCCCGAACTTGTAGTACTTCGCCGACGTCGGCACGATGCTCGGGTAGGTGATGCTGAAACTCTGTGTGCTGCCCACAACGCAGCGGCTGGTAGTGAAAGCAAACAACCCGTGCGGGAACGTGATCCCCAGCGGCGTGACGTTCGCGCCGGAGGCTCCGGTTGCGGTGGCTTTGAGGCTCGCGCTGCTATAGCCACAGGAGTCGCCGCCACCGCTCATCACTGTGTTCACCGTGCCGCTGCCGGTCGGTGCGCTGCCCGTAGAGGTGCGTACCGGAGCGGCGTCTACTGTGATGGTCTTCGTCACTTGTGGCGCGGCGCTGTAGTTGGTGTTGCCCGCTTGATCTGCGGCAACGGTACACGTACCCGCAGCAACTGCGGTCAGCGTGTTGCCGTTGCTGCCACTCACGGTACACACGGCAGGCGTGGTACTTGTGAAGGTAACAGCGTTGCCGGATGCGCCGCCGGTAGCCGCGAGGCTCCCCGTCGCCGCCCCCACAACGAGATTGGCGGGTGCCGTAAAGCCGGTGATTGCTTGCGCTGCCTGCGTCACGCTCACATTGACAGTGGCGGTAGCGGCGGTGAAGTTCGCGTCTGCGGCTTTAGTCGCAGTAACGGTGCAGGTGCCGACGGAAGTGCCGGTCAAGGTTGTGGCGGAAATACTGCAAAAGCTTGCGCCGGTGGTTACCGAGTAAGTCACCGTGCCGACGCCTGAGCCACCTGTTGTGCTTAGCGCCGAAGTGGTGTTGAACGAGATGCTAGACGGGCTCGCTACGGCGGCAAACGAGCCTTGGCTGCCTGGGCCGATGGTGATGTCTTGCGTCACTTGCGGCGCGGCGCTGTAGATGGTGTTACCCGCCTGGTCGGCCGCTACGGTGCAGATGCCGGCAGACAGCGCAGTAACGCTGCCGCTAGCGCTGTTGACGCTGCACACGCTGGTGGTGCTGGGCACGCTGTAGGTGACGGCGTTGCCAGAATTGGGGCTGGCGCTGGTGGCGCTCACTGTGCCGTTGGCACCGCCAAAGGTCATGCTTGGGGCAGCGCCGAAGGTGAGGGTTTGGGCGATTTGGAGCGTGGTGAAGGTTACTGGCCCGCCTAGCGTAGAGAGCGCTGGACCTGCATCCTCGACGACCACATATAAGGCATACGCCGTGCCGGGCGCGAGACCGCTCACGTTGAACGTTTTGGCGACGGTGGCGAGCATCGTTGCGTTGCCCGCTGCCGCAAGATTGACCGCACCGTAATCGACGCCTGCCTTCACCTGCGCGGCGGTGGGTGCTGCGGAACCACTGGGCACCGCGATCCAGTAACCGGTACCGGCGGCACTGCTGGTGGCGGCAAGCGTGGTGGCGCTGCTTGTGATGCCGGATACACCGAGGCCGCTTAAAGTTGGCAACGCTCTTAGCAGGTCAAACACGGCCAATGCCTGTCCGCTACGCACGAGGCGAACTTTGTAGGTCGAGCCGCGGTCGGCATAGACGGCACCAAGGCCAAAATCGACGACCCACCACAGGGTCCGATCCAACGCACTAACCGACGAGGACCAATACGGAACCGATGCTGTCGCCGGAAAAGCAACGCTGTCAATGACGGGATTTGAGGCTTCAAAGTTCTGGATTGATTGCAGCTCTTTGACGTTGGGCAGGCGCCAGTCGTTGAAGCCCTTGTAGTTGACCGCGTTGGCGCTAACTGCGGTGGTCAGCGCCGTAGGCCAGTCGGACTCCAAGAGCGTCCCGCCGTCGCAGGCGGCGCCGGTGAGTCCGTAGCTGCACTGATCCCACACCAGACCGGTGGTGGTGTCAGTGACGGTGCCGTTGCCATTGATGCTCAGCGCTGCAACAGCGGGCGTGGTGTAAGCGAAAACCAGAGTCAGCAACAGCGATAGGCAGAGCGTAATGAGGCGTGAAATCGAAGCCATGGTGCGTCTCGTAAACAAAATGTGAGGGTTACTCCGAAATGCCACTTACTGCGCACTGCGCACAAGACGAACAGCGTTGGTGGTCGCCATGCTGAAGAGACTGCTATCGCCCTCGGCGAAGCCGACCCACCACGCGGCGGCAGCGTCTAACTTAAAGGTTTGACTCGTCCAGTAGAAGGTTGCTTGCGTCCCCGGAAAGTACGTGACGTCGATACTCGGTGCGCGTCGGCTGTAGTTGACGATGGAGAAAAGTTCCGGCACCGTGGGCAAGCGCCAACCCGTGTTGTAGCCACAGCGACCTTGCGCGTTGTAGGCCGTGGGCAGGGTGCTGCCAGCGTAATTCGTCCAGTCGCCTGCGCCGCTGTGCAACGACCACACGAGGTTGGTCACGTTGTCTTTGGTACAGGCCCAAGCGCCGGCGCTGGCGGGGCTTTCCGTAGTGTCCGCGGCAGATGCGCAGTCGAGCGTGCCGTCCATGCACACTTTGGTGAAGTCAAAGCCCGCGGCTCCGCCGCCCACTTTGGCTGGGGCCGCTGGGTCGCGGCCAAAGCGACCATCCTGGCGTGGGTGGGCAGACGCGTCCCCCGTGCTGGCAGTGTCGCACGCCACGATCGCGCTGCCGTTCGTGCATTGGGTGATCCCTGTATCGTTGAGTACGATGACGGCGCTCGCAGCGGCGGCTACGACGGCAGGAGACTTCACCTGCGGCGCGGCGCTGACACTTCCACCCATGACGAATAACAGCACGAAGCTCAGCCACACGGCTCGCACGCGACCACAGAGGCCCGGCAAAGTTGGATGCGTTGCTACGCACGACCCGACAGCGGAACTAGCGAAGGCGCCTGCGACACTCGCAGCGGGCGGTGTACAGGGGTTATGGCTGGCAGGGACTTGAGCTAGGTTCATAGAAGCAAAATTTACGGTTTGTTATCAATGACGAACACAGCGAAATGGTCGCGGTGTTTTGTGGACTTGCTGAAGTCTAGGATCGCAAACTTCAGGAAAATCGCGTCTCATCCAAATGGACGAGAAAGGCGGCAAGCGCGCTCGGAGCGGGCACAATGTGGGCGCTACATTTCTCGTCGGGTTTCGACGCTCTCATCTGGACTTCCTTCGAATGGACGCCGCAAAACGCAAGCTCGTGTTACTGGTTGATGACCACGCCCTCTTCCGGGCGGGCTTGGCCTTGATCGTAGTCGGGCATTCGGCGGTCAACGAGGTGCTGGAAGCCGGTAGCGTATCCGGCGCACTGGCGCATGTGGGCGAGCCGGTCAATCTGATTTTGCTGGATCACCACATGCCGGGGTTGTCGGGCTTGGACGGCATCGCGCTGCTGCGCAACAACTACCCCGACGCGATGGTCGCGATGGTGTCTGGCAGCGCTACGCCACAGGAGATCGAGTCAGCGCACGCCGCAGGAGCGGACGGCTACATTCCGAAGACCACACCGGTTAGCGAAATTCAAGCGGCACTTTCGGCCCTGTTGCGTGGACAACTCTGGTTTCCGCATGCGTTGAACACTGCGGACGGCGACACGTCCACTGAAGCAGCGGAGCCCAAAACGTTCACCGCGAAACAGTTAGAGGTTTTGGCGCATCTCTCAGAGGGTTTGAGTAATCGGGCCATTTCCAAGGCGATGGGCGTGACCGAGAACACAGTGCGCAGTCATGTTTCCGCCGTACTCCACCACTTGCACGCCAGCAGCCGCGCCGAAGCGGTGGTCACTGCGCGCCGGACAGGGCTGATTCGCTAAATCGGCGCGTGCATTCTCTGCGCCTCATTGAAGCAGCAGGCGGGCGATACTTACGGTGAAATCAATCTTCGTTACCCGAAGGACACATGAGAGTCGAGCTTGACACGCTGCGTGCGCAAACCGCTGCTTTTTTTAAGTGGTATCGCTTCGCATCGCCGGAGTATTTGAACGCGCAGATTGAGCTCGTGGAGGCGGAGGTCGGGCGGGCGTTTTTTATCTCATGGGTGACCGCTTTACTGCTGGGGCTAATCTTTTTCAGGACTAACGCGTTGCCGGTGTGGGGCATTTGGTTTGGAGTCTATTCGGCGCTGTCGGGCTTCATGTTGGTCAGATACCGTCGGGGCCGAATGGGCGAGCACATGGAGCTCCGTCATCGCGTGTGGTTCATGGTGGGCGCGATGGGAATGGTGGGTGCGCTTTGGGGTTCGACCACGTTGCTGTTGCAAGTGACTACGAACGACTTGTCGACGCTATTTTTGGTGAGCGCGGTGGTGGCGGGCGTGTCTAGCGCGACACTGGCGTATTGCGCGCATTGTTGGCCCGTTTATGCGGCCTACATCTTGATGGTGATTCCGATGACGGCTCTGGGATTCGCGGTGCACGGTGGACCGTCGGCAATGACGTTTGTCGTCTTTTCGGTGATGTATCTGCTATTTTTGCTTCAGTTTGGTCGCACCTTTGAGACGGCATCTTTGCGCTCGATCAAGCTGCGATTTGAAAACCAAGCGCTGCTGAAAAACCTGCGTCAACAAACGCTTGAAGCACAGGAAGCACGCGATAGTGCAGATGTGGCTCGCGCACAGGCCGAGGCTAGCAACATCGACAAGTCCCGCTTTCTGGCGTCCGCAAGTCACGACCTACGCCAGCCGATTCATGCGCTGGGCTTGTTTTTGGAGGCGTTGGGCGTCACGGCATTAAATGAGAAGCAGCGGAGCATTTTCGACAAGGCGTTGGCTGCGTCCGAGGCTTCACGCAGCATGTTGGGCACATTGCTGGATTTTTCACGCCTCGATGCTGGTGTGGTCAAGTTTGATCCGCACCATTTTTCGCTGCAGGCGGTGCTGGCGGACATTTGTCAGGAATACGCGCAGCAAGCGGAGGATAAAGGCCTTGTGCTTAGGTATCGTGACACGCAGTGGGCGGTGTGGTCAGATCCGTTTTTGGTGTCGCTCATCGTGCGAAATTTCATCTCGAACGCGGTGCGCTACACGACCAACGGCGGCCTTTTGGTCGGATGCCGTCGCCGCGATAAGAACGTGCTCATTGAAGTCTGGGATACCGGAATCGGAATTGATCCAGATGAGCATCAAAATATTTTCAAGGAGTTCATGCAACTGGCAAACTCCGAGCGTGATCGCACGCGAGGGCTAGGCCTAGGGCTGGCCATTGTGGACGGACTGTGCAAAGTAATTGGCGCAACAGTGAGTTTGCAGTCTGCGCCGGGCCGCGGCAGCGTATTTAGGCTGTGCCTGCCGCTGTCGACGGAGGTGGCGCTGAACCCGCACAGCGTGGACACCAACCAGCTACCGCTGGTGCAAGGTCTTCGCGTACTGGTGGTGGACGACGATGCTTCTGTGGCCGATTCAATGCAGCAGTTGCTGCAATCGTGGGGCTGCCGATGCCACGTAGCGACCAGTTTGCCTGACGCGCGTGCGTTGGCGATGCCTGACGCCCCCGATGTGCTCCTTACCGATTACCGATTGCAGGGCGGCGTTACCGGGCGCGACGTGATCAATGCGATGCGCGAGCGCTGGGGGACGTCGCTGCGCTGTGTCATCGTCACCGGGGACACCGCACCCGACAGACTGCGCGACGCGCATAACTCCGGCGCACACTTGCTACACAAACCGCTCTCCGCGAATCAATTGTTGGCTGCCCTCGCGGTGCCGCCAGCGAAGGAAGCGAAGATCTAAAGTCGTTGGCAGAGCGAGTGGTTCCCCGATCTTCCTCGATGTAGCTTCGCTGCATCGAGGCTATGTCTGACCCGCTACCGTTTCCGCAAAACCGCGTAAAGCAAAATCGCGCCGAAGGTGGCGGTGCCGATGCCGCCTAACGTAAAGCCGCCGAACTTGAGCGTGTAATCGCCAGTGCCGAGCACGAGGGTGACCGCGGCGACGATGAGGTTCGTGTTGTTGCTGAAATCGACCTTGTTGTCGACCCAAATTTTCGCCCCAGCGACGGCGATGAGACCGAACACAACGATGGACACACCCCCCATCACCGCGAGCGGAATGGCTTGAATCAGCGCGCCAAATTTCGGCGAGAAACCGAGCAATATCGCAATCAGTCCGGCGACGACAAATATCAGCGTCGAATAAATTTTCGTCGCGGCCATGACGCCGATGTTCTCGGCGTACGTGGTGACGCCGGTGCCGCCCGCCGCACCCGAAACCATCGTCGCAACGCCGTCGCCGATGAACGCACGACCCATGTACTGATCGAGATTTCGACCCGTCATCGCGGACACCGCTTTGACGTGGCCCAAGTTTTCCGCGATGAGAATGATGGCGACCGGAACGATCAAAAGCATCGCGTTGCCATCAAACACCGGCGAGACGAAGTTCGGCGCACCGAACCATGCAGCGTTCGCGATACCTGAGAAATCAATCGGTTTGCCAAGGCCCATGCCGTTGGTGAGCACCATGTAAATCACGCTCGCCAACAGCAACCCCACCAAAATCAACAAACGCTGCATCAAGCCTTTCGTATAAACCGCGACCAGCCCAACGCAAATGAACGTCACCGCTTGCATCCATGCGTCGAACGATGTCGGTGCCATGTTTTTGATCGGAATGCCCGCGAGGTTGAGACCGATGACTGCGACCACCGCGCCGGTTACCACAGGTGGCATGAATTTCTCGATCCAACTCACGCCAATCACCTGCACGATGAGCCCAATGGCCGCGATGGCTGCGCCGCACGCGATGATGCCGCCTAGCGCAACGCCCAGATTCGCGTTGGGCCCTTTGCCTGCGTACGCCGTGGCCGCGATAACGACGCCGATAAACGCGAAGCTCGAGCCCAAGTAGCTCGGCACTTTGCCGCCGACGATGAGGAAAAACAGCAGCGTTCCAACGCCGCTCATGAGGATCGCCACGTTCGGATCAAAGCCCATCAAAATCGGTGCGAGCACCGTTGCGCCAAACATTGCGATCACGTGCTGCAAGCCCATGACGAAGGTTGCGCCGTAGCTCAGTCTTTCGTCCGGCGCGACCACGCCGCCAGAATTATTTTCGGTCCAGCTAAAAAGTCCCATTGAGTGTCCTCTCGTGATGACGTTTGGAAATTATTTTTCGGCCCGTTGTGCGGGCTTTGTACGTTGTACCGGGGCGGCGAAGCGCGCGCAACGTTCGATTCTGAAAATGAGAATTCAGCTTTTCATGCGTAACGACCGCCATACGGTCGTTAGGTGCTTAATTATTTGAATATCGACTTACCTAAAAAAACAACCTTAATCGACCACCAGGCGGTCGATAGCGCTAAAAAGCTGTAAACAACCGACCCACATTCCCACTCACGCGCAAGGGTTGCGCTGTGAGTGCGTTAGCGGTCAGAATGCGAATCCGGCCAAACTTAAGCTGTAATCAATGACCGCCACCTCCTCCAAAGAAACTGCCGTCACCGCCGCTCGCGCTGACGCCGAGCGCGACTTGGCTGCGATGCCCGCCTCCGAGCGCGTTCGTGCGCGCATCAAAGCCTCCGGCACCCGCTTTCACGCGAATGACAACATCAGCGAATTCATCCGCGCAGGCGAAGTGGACGAGCTGCAAGCCGAAATCGAAGGCAAGTTGCGCGAGGTACTCAAAAGCTTGGTGATCGACACCGACAGCGATCACAACACGCAAGACACCGCGAAACGCGTGGCGAAGATGTACCTCAACGAAGTGTTTCGCGGCCGCTACGTTGCGCAGCCGCCAGTCACGGAGTTTCCGAACGTCGAGCATCTCAATGAGCTGATGATCGTTGGCCCAATCACCATTCGCTCGGCCTGCTCGCACCATTTCTGCCCGATCATGGGGCGTGTGTGGATTGGCGTGATGCCGAATCAACACTCGAATTTAATTGGACTGTCCAAGTACGCGCGGCTTGCCGAATGGGTGATGAGTCGCCCGCAGATTCAAGAAGAAGCGGTGTCGCAGCTCGCTAATTTGTTGCAAGACAAAATTCAGCCGGACGGGCTCGCTCTCGTGATGGAAGCGGACCATTTCTGCATGCACTGGCGCGGGGTGAAAGACAACGAGTCCAAAATGATTAACAGCGTCATGCGTGGCTCGTTCTTGAAAGATCCCAACCTGCGCCGCGAATTTCTCGCCCTCATCGATAGCCGGAAGTCCTGACCCATGCTCGTACGTTTGCTCTACGTTTCTCGCGCTGCAGAAACGCTCACGCCCGCAATGATCGACGGCATCGTCGCGCAGTCACGCAAAAACAATCCTGATGCTGGCATCACCGGCCTGCTCTGTCATTCGGGCAATGTATTCATGCAGGTGCTCGAAGGTGGCCGCGCGGCGGTGAACGCCACATTCACGCGCATCGTGCGCGACCCGCGGCACAGCGATGTGCAGTTGCTGTTGTACGAAGAAATCTCGGAACGTCGCTTCGCTGGTTGGACAATGGGTCGAGCCAATCTCGACAAAATTAACCTCTCTGTGCTGCTGAAATACTCCGAAAAGCCAGAGCTTGATCCGTACGCGGTGTCGGGCAAGGCGTCGATGGCGTTGCTCGACGAATTGATGGCGACCGCGAGTATCGCGTCCTGCGGGAGTTAAGCCCTAGCAGCGCCGCGCTCGGTCGCTGAGCACACGAGCGAGCGTCACGATCTTGTCACAGCAGAGCGCTAGCCTCGCAGGGATTCGCTGTTGCGCCACGCGCATCGACAGCTCCCGTGAACTGGCAAGAAAGCGCTGTGATGAAAGACCTGACTCGATTAACGCTCCTATCCGTGGCCGTTGGCCTCATGCTCAACGGATGCGGTGGCTCTGACGATCCGCGCGTAATAACCGGCGTGTTTATTGATGGCGCGGTCGAAGGCATTGACTACGCAAAGGGAAGCGCAACGCCGGTCAGCACCAATGCAAAAGGCGAATTTACCTGCGAAGAAGGTTCGACGGTCACTTTTTCCGTGGGTGGGCTGGCTCTCGGCAACGCGCTTTGCGCAGCCACCATCACGCCGATGGATTTGGCGGGCACAACGGATTTGACCGACGCACGGCTGGTCAATCGTCTGCTGACACTACAAGCGCTCGACGATGACAACGATCCCGCCAACGGAATTAAACTCACCACTCTGACTAAATCCGCGTTAGCAGGGAAATCATTGGACTTTTCGGCCACGCCAGCAGCGTTCGATCCCGCGTTGACAGCGCTACTCAATGCCTTGGGCAACAAATTCAGCGCGCGAACGGTCGACGATGTTCGCCGTCAACTTGCGGTGGAGCATTTCGAGGACTCACTGGCATCCAAACTCGGTACGCCGCGCGCTGTCAGTTATAACCAGACGACGCCGCTTGGTGCGGTCGGCGTCGCCGTGACGCGCTATCAGATTCAATCGCCTGCCAATCTCTACGTTCCCTACGAAGGCATCCTCGGGAAAGTGATCGAAGAGTTTCCGTCGGGTTTCTTGCCCTCGTTCGGTTCCGGACTCGCGTTCAAAGGCGTCGCTGCCAACGGCGACCTTGAGTTCTACGGTTTGACCGACCGCGGCCCCAACGGCGACGGCCCGGTTGTTCCGACTGCGACGGGCACCTCCGGCAGCAAAATTTTCCCGTCGCCGAGCTTTGCGCCGACCTTCGGCGTTGTCTCGATCGGGAAATCAGGCGCAGTATTGTCGCCAGGCACGACGATCAAAGTTGCAGCAAACACGAACGCTACGGGCTTGCCACTGCCCGTCGGGACGCTCGGTAACTCTGCCGAGGTACCAGTGACTGACGCCCTGAAATACGAACCCGCCAGCAAGGCCGTCTTCAGTCTCGCAGGGCTCGACCCCGAGGCCATCGTCGTCGATAAAAAGCGAAACGTGTTGTGGGTGTCCGACGAGTACGGTCCGTTCATCGCGAAGCTTGACCCTGTCTCCGGCGTCATCCTAGAAAAATTCGAACCCGGCAAAGGCCTCCCCACGATTTTCGCCAAGCGCCGTGCCAATCGCGGAATGGAAGGGCTGACGCTAGACACAGCGACCGACAAATTGCACGGCTTCCTACAAAGCCCCCTGACCGATGGCAACGCGCTTTATTCTGTGACCGGAACCCAGCAGCGCGTCGAGCGTTTTGCACGGTTTGTGCGTTGGGTGGAGTTCGATCCCGTCACCAGCAACGCCGCGCGAATGTTTGCGTACCCGCTTGATGGGACAGAGTATTTAGACGGGCGCACCGGAAACGCAAAACTCGGAGACGTGGTTGCGCTGGGCAACGGAAAATTTATTGTGATCGAGCAAGGCTCAGCGCCGTCAGGCAAAGTATTCAACAAGTTGATGCTGGTTGAAATCGGGAATGCAACGGACATTGGCACAACCGCATTCAACCCGAGCACTTCAGATTTGGAGAAAAGCAGCATGTCGGCAACGGCCATCAACGGTGCGAGCTGGGCGGCCGTGACGCCGCTCAAAAAGACGCTGCTGCTCGACCTGAACGCTGTTGGTTGGCTCGCCGAAAAAGCGGAAGGCCTCACGGTTGTCGACGGCTTCACACTGGCGCTTGCCAACGACAACGACTTCGGGCTCAAAACGCGCGTCTTCACGGCTGCCGGCGCGGAAGTGGCAGGCGCGGACCCGACCGCATGTACAGTCGACGCGACAGGTGCAATAGTGACGAGCAGCGCCTCGGGTTGCAATTCGTCCAACACCATGCGCGTAGCGCGTGGCGACGATCGCGAGCGCCCCGCGCGTCTTTGGCTCATCAAATTCAACAAGGCATTGACCAGCTATTGAGTATCCGTAGTCGCACGGTAACGGCGACGCGCACACGGACAGGCTCGTCGATCAATTGAAGGGGCACGTACGCACCGGATAGTGCTGTGGACGTAAACGAGCAGAGAGAATAAAAAAAGCCCGACATCAGTCGGGCTTTTTTGTTGGCGCGAGCCGCTTAATGCAGCGTGGAGAAGACTACGCTTGATCGCTCTTCGCCTCTTGAGCGATCTCGGTGCCTTCGCGACGACGATTGCGCAGTGCATACACGCCCCAGAGCGCGGCGGAAAGCGACATGCCACCGAAGCCGAGCGCAGAGAGCGTTGGTATCTCGACGGCGACGACGGGTTGCGGTGGCGTTACAGTACCAGCAGGTAAATCGAACACGGCTCCGACTAAGCTTAGGCAATCAGAGGAGCCGCCCGTTGCATTGAAAGCAAGCGTGTTCGGACCTGGAACTAAGTAGCTAGTAACTGGGCTCGCAAAGTGATCCCACAAGCTGCCACTAGTCACGGCACTACCCGGAGCCGTCGGCACCGTGTTTCCATCAAAGCTAGGCGTAGCAAAAGCGACGCTATTGATAGTCGCCGTGCGTGCACCGTCAGGAGCCGACTGCCCATCTGCGACAACTAGATTGAGATTCGCGGCACCGGAGGTGTAGTTAATCCCGCTCAAGCTGGCCTGCCATCCGGCGGGATCGAACGCGTTGGCGATGTTCGAATCGTTCCCCCAGAAGACGGCGATGTCACGGTTGTTGGTGCTGTTGCCGTCGTTATAGAAAACCAGCAGCGAAGCTCCATTCGGATCAAATGTGCTAGCCGTACGCATGTTGCTCAGTGCGTACGTCCCGTTGCCTGTGATCGCAGAGGTCACATCGGCTTGAAACGCCTGCGACGAAATTTGACTCCAGCAGTTATTGTCACTGAGACCAATGTTGGTACCACTGAAATTGGTAGCGCCGATGGTGCCTGTGCGCGCGAGCGCGGTCGATGAGTTCGAGACCCCGTGCCACACCAAAATCGCGCGAGTCACCGTACCCGTAACCCCAGACACCGTAATCGTGCCGTTACCCGTGCCACGCAGCCCGCCAATGCCAAACATGGCAAAGTCTGTCGTTCCCACGACCGGCCCGGCGGTCAAGGTGTTCGCAAATGACGGCACGGCAATCGCGCAACAAACGGCCGCGACCAGCGCCTTTCGTGCACCACCGATGATTGTGTTTTGCTTAGTCTGCATAGAGAGTCCTTTCGAGAGGTTGTTGAATGAGTTGAATATTTGAAAAATCGTTGATTAACTTAAGAAGTTGCAAAGTTCGATAGCTGTCGCGGCACCCTGCTTTATTGCCCTATTTTTTCATTGCAGGCAATCGCCCACAAGCACGCGTAGGTGTCAAGGGGTTACACACGCGTCCGGTCAGAACAGGCACGGATCACGAAGGTTTTTTGCCTTCGCCTTTCATGGACTCAAGCTTTGCGAGGTCTAGCTTGTTGACTAGCGATTTCACCTCGGCCATATCGAGACCGCGCGCATTCACTTCCACCATAAAGCGGTTACCCACGACTACATTTACCTCGCCGTGCTTGCCAGATTTATTCCACTTCTCATGGAATTTGCGACCGGAGACGGTCGAAGTTTTCTCGTAGCCGTTGTCGGTCTCCTTATCGATCTCCACATTGAGCCAAACGTTGGCTAACGCGAAAGGACCGGCGAGTGAGCCCGGATCGGTAATCTCAAAACGCACCGTTTTGCTGCCATCTGCACTACGGAACGACGTTTTCGCCTCGGCCACCGAAATGCCGAAGGCGTTGTTTTTTTCGCCGGAGCTTTCGCCCTTCTCAAACCCGGCGAGCTCTTGCGGCAGCGCTTCTTTGAGCTTACGGAAGTCGACCGGCTCAAAACTACCTGCGCCTGCGGCACCGGCCGCGCCCGAAGCCGCACCGCCAAGCGCGCCTAGAACTTTCATCGCCTCGCCCATCGCGGCGCCGACGTCGCCTTTGTTGGCGGCGGCCTCCGCGCGCTTGCCAGCCGCTTCCATATCTTTGGCGGCGGCCTCAAGTTTTTTCATGGCCTCTTCGCGCGCGACCTGCTCCGGGCTAGGGCCGCAGGCAGTGAGCACTAGGGCCGCAAATGACAGTGAAAAAAGACGTACGACTGCACTGGATTTCATAACAAATTCTCCTAATCAAGCCTAAAGACGAGATTTAACCGAGGTTTACGCCAGAGCCGCGCAAAAAATGTAACGCGCAGGCAAGGTCTGGAAGCAAGCATTGGGCCCGAGCCCCGACACGCTGACAGCAGGACACAATTTGCCTGCGATAGCATGGTCGCATGAGTGATTTACCCGTGCTTGATCCGTCGCCTGCGCCCAGTCCGCGACCTACGCCTTTCGTGCCTTCCCGCCTCGCCCTCTTCCTCGCCTTTCTCCAAATCGGCGTAAGCGCGTTCGGTGGCGCGCTGCCCTGGGGCCGACGCGTGTTGGTCGAAGAGCGCGGTTGGATTAGCGAAAAAGAGTTCACTGAGATCATCACCATTTGCCAAGCCGCGCCGGGGCCAAACATGGTGAACATGGCCGTGTTCATTGGCACGCGTTACCACGGCGTGCTTGGCGCGTTGATTGCGTTCGTCGGAATCGTTGGCGTGCCGCTCATCATTTTGCTGGTGGTGAACGAGGTTTATCACACCTACGCACACCTGCCGCAGGTCAAAGCCGGCATGCACGGCATGGCCGCAGCCGCCACCGCGTATTTGCTCTACATGTCGCTCAAGATGGGCGGCCCGTTCTGGAAGCGCCCGCTCGGCATCGTGCTTTGCGCTGCGGCGGCAGCGCTGGCGTGGTTCGCGCATTGGCACATGGCGCTCGTGCTTCTGGTATGCGGCAGCGTCGGCGTCGTGCTCTCGAAGCGAGGCAAGCTATGAAGGGCAGCGACCAACTCGTCGATATGGCGCTTTTGTACGTGTCGCTCGGCTTCTTGTGCATTGGCGGATCAATGCCACTGATTCCCGACATGCACCGCTTTTTCGTCGAAACGCGCGGGTTGATGACAACCTCCGAATTCGCGGGCTACATCGCACTGGCGCAGGTCGCGCCAGGCCCGAACATTCTTTACGTTGCGCTCTTCGGCTATCACGTCGCGGGCATTCCCGGGGCGTTAACGGTGCTTCTTGCCGTAAGCGTCGCCCCGTTCCTAACGATGATTTTTGCGAGCTACATGTTCGAGCGCTTGCAAACCAACCCGTGGCGCGAAATCGTACTGCGCGGCCTCGCGCCGGTGACGGTGGGTTTGATGTTTGCGGGCTGCATGCTCCTCACGCGCGGCTTCGCAGACTGGCGCGCGTGGCTGCTCGCAGGTGTGGCGTTCACGGTATTCATGACCACCAAACTGCATCCGCTTTGGATGATTGGTGCGGGCGCTATAGCTGGCGTTATGTTTGGGCTATAAGCTCAGCCAGCGCGCCTCAACACCAGCACGGGTGCGCGCACTAGCCGTACCGCTGCACGAAGCCAATCGCCGAACGCGCCTGCTTTACGGGGCGCATAGACCACCGAAATCGCCGCGTTAGGCTCCGCACTGAGCCAGACAATCGCGCCGCGCTGCACGGCATGCTCAGCGCCCGCTGCCAGCCACGCATCCCCTGGCCGCCCTTCCACGGTAAGCCACACTAGTCCGCCTGTCACCCGAATCACACCATTCGCCTCAGCACAAAAGCGTGCGGCGGTGAGCGATTGCAATTCAAAGTGTTGGACGCGATTCATGGAAGCTCCTGCGTTTTGTGATGCGCTGTGTTGCGCTGGGTTCGGGTATGAACTGTATCCTTGTCACCATTACAATACCAATACACTTATTAGATTAGTTTGGTCATCTGTATTGGCGCGTTTGACAACACAATTCGACTGGAATCACTTTCTCAGCCCATGAAATCGGCCCCACAAATCAGCCCCGCACTGACTGGCGAACTCAGTCTCGTTGACCAATTAGTCGCGTGGGCAGAGCTGCGTATCAACGAACAAGTGCTGCGCCCCGGCATGCGGATGCCGTCGGTGCGCCAATGTGCTGCCGAGCGCGGCGTGTCGCCGTTCACGGTGGTGGAGGCCTACGAGCGCCTCGTGGCACGCGGGCATCTCAAAGCGCGGCGTGGCAGCGGGTTTTATGTCTGCGAGCCACAATCCACGTCCTTACGCGCAAGCGACGCCCCCGCGAACGCACGCAAGCAGGTGATCGACACCGCGTGGCTGGTGCGCAATATGCAAAGCGGCATCGCGCCCGAAAACTCACCGGGCTACGGCTATTTGTCTGGCGAACTATTCGCGGCTGATTTGGTGCGTCAAAGCCTGCGCACAGTGGGCCAGAGCCCCGCGAAACAGTTGATGCACGTAGGCATCGCACAGGGCTATTTGCCGCTTCGACAACAGTTGCAACGCTCACTCGCGGCCATAGAAATAGGCACTACACCCGACGGCATTGTGCTGACCTCGGGCGCGACGCAAGCGGTGGATCTCGCGATTCGTGCGCTGGTGCAGCCGGGCGACTGTGTGATCGTGGGCGACCCGGCGTGGTCCGCGCAGCTCGGCGCGTTGGCGATGTTTGGCGCGAAACTGGTGGGTGTGCCGTATCGTCGCGATGGCATCGATCTCGACGCACTCACACTCGCGGTGCAAACGCATCGGCCACGCGTGTTGCTGCTCAACACCACGTTGCACAACCCAACCGGCACGATGCTAACCGCCGCTGCGGCGTACCGCATTTTGCAGCTCGCGGAGACTTACGATTTTCGGATTATCGAAGACGATATTTACGCCGATTTTTTGCCCGCTGATGTGCCGGCCACGCGTCTTGCGAGCCTCGATCAATTGCGTCGCGTGATCTACATCGGCAGTTTTTCCAAAACGCTCGCGCCGAATATTCGGGTGGGTTTTCTCGCGGCCGACGCTGCGTTCGCCCAGCAAATCGTCACCTATAAATTGCTCTGTTCGCTCTCCACACCCGAGATCAACGAGCGCATGGTGTATCGCATCCTCGCCGAGGGCGGCTACCGCAAACACTGCACGCGTCTGCACAGCAAACTGGCCACGATTCGCGAAGCCGCAATCCCGCGACTAGAAAAAATAGGACTCGCACCGTTCATTCGCCCGGAAGCAGGATTCGTGGGTTGGTTCGACGCCCGCGTAGACACCAATGTGCTCGCGGCAGCGGGACTTGAAGCGGGCTATCTGTTCGCGCCGGGCGCGCTGTTTTCACCGCAACAACAGCCGAACACATGGCTGCGCATGAACTTAACAACCTGCGGCAATCCGGTCATGCTCAAGTGGCTCACGAAAACGCTCGACGCGTTGCGCAAGAAAACATGAAATTTGCTAGTACCCCAACGCCGCCGCAATCACCAAGCCCGCCTCAAGCGTGAACCGCCCCGCCGCGACGCCAGCCTCTAGGGACGCGCGCGGTACCTTCGCAAACTGCGCGACTTCGCCGTCTTGATTGTTCGGCACGAGATTGGCGGGCACCGTCGCGCGATACCAATCAACACGCTCGCGGATGTAGCCACCTCCGCTCGCGTTCGGGCGATGCACCTGCACCATGCCACCGTGCGTGAGCCCAAACATGTCACCGACGTGAAGACCCGCCTCTTCCCATGTTTCGCGCGCGAGCGCCGTTTCAAGCGTATCAACGGCGGTGACCATGCCCCCCATGAGCGTGTCCCACAGCCCAGGCTCGTTGGATTTCGTGAGCGAGCGTTGCTGCACCCAATACTGTCCGTCGGAGGTTTCGCCGAAAAGATGCACCGCGCGCGTTTGCAAGCCCAGCGCGCGCACCGCCGCGCGCTCCATTGTGCCCAGCCGGTGGCCGCGAACATCGAGCACAGCGAGTTGTTCGTTGCGCCAAGCGTCGGCGATATTTAAGTCGCGCATTACTAACGCGATGCGCGCCAACGTTTCGGTCAAATCGCCATCAATGTGCCACGCTTCGCCGGACGCATCGCGACGCAACACGGTTTGTCGTTGGTAATCAAACGCATGCGCGATGCGTTGCAAAATCGCGTTCTCTGCGTCGCCAATTTCCACGCCGCCCCAACGCACTGAAACGCGCTCTCGGAGCGGCGGTTCGTCGGAGAGCGTACGGAGGCGAAGCACCCAGTCGGGCGTGGCGTTGAGCATGGTGTTTTATTGCGTGAACCGAGGCATGCGTCATCATAAGCGCAATGAAAAACGTACGCAGCATTTTCAGCTTTTTGTGTGAAACGACCGGTAGGTGGTCGTTTTGCGCACATTTTTAATATTATCGACTTATACGAATAATTGGCTTTATCGACCACCTGGCGGTCGTCGAAGCTAAAAAGCTGTAAAGCGAATTTCTGCACGACGTCTTGGCGAGCGCGCACAGAACTTGCGACAATCGCGCCATGCCCTTCTCGCCGCCCGACGAACAGATCGAACTGGAGCTCAACCGAATCATCGGCAGCGCCACGTTCGCGCGTGCGGCGAGGCAGCGCGCGTTGCTGCAATACCTGATCGCGGCGCGGCGCACGCCGGGGCTCACGCGCGTGAAGGAAAGCGCGATTGCGCTTGACGTGTTCGAGCGCGACGCCGCAAAGTACGATTCCGCAACCGACGGCATCGTGCGCGTCTCGGTCAATCGGCTGCGCGAAATGTTGGACCGCTATTACGAAAGCGACGGCGCCGAGTGCACTTTGCGCTTCGAAATCGCGCTGGGCAGCTACCTGCCGGTGCTGCGCCGCGCCACGCCACGCACGCTGCCGCCGATGCCGCGCATCGCCGTGTTGCCGCTCGCCAATTTCACCGGCGAGCCCAACAACGACGCGCTTTGCGACGGCCTCACCGAAGACATCATCGACGCCTTAACCCGCGTCCCCGACATTCGCGTCATCGCGCGAACGTCCAGCTTTCGGTTCAAGGGCCAAGCCAAAGACATTCGCGAAATCGCCAAAGCGCTGCAAGTCGACGCCCTGCTCGAAGGCAGCGTGCAGCAAATCGGCGATCGCCTGCGCGTCACCGCACAGTTGATCCTCGGCAGCGACGGCACACACCTGTGGAGCCACGCCTTTCACTTCGCGCCACACGAGCGCGAGGGCATGCAACGCGCGGTGGTTGACATCATGTTGCGCGCGCTCGGCAAACGCGCGTCCGAGCCAACGGCAGATGCCGACGCTGCGCCCACACCGGGTATTTCCATCGAGGCGCAACGCTTAATCGATCAAGCGCGCGGGCTCAACGTCACGCAGGTTCCGGACAATCTCGCCTACGCCGAAACCCTCGCGCAGCGCGCCACGGAGCTGGCCCCCGAGCACGCCGACGCGTGGTTCGTGTTGGCAATGGTTCGCTATTCGCGCCGCTCGCTATTTGTGTCGTCGCCGTCGGGCCACACCGTAGCGTCGGTGCGCGAACCGCTGGATCGAGCGCTCGCGTTGGACGCGAAAAATGCGCAGGCGATTTCGCTTTCGGCGTACCTGTTGATCACCGATGAAATGCGTTGGAACGACGCGCTTGCTCGTGTGCAGGAAGCCGTCGCGCTCGCGCCGAACCACGCGGGCGTTAACGCACGCCATGCGTTTATCCAGTTAAGTTTCGGCGACTTCGAGGCGGCGGTGAAATCCTACGCACAGGTTTTTTCGGTAGACCCACTCGCGCCACCTGCGCGCTATCACTTTGCCTTGGCGCTCGCGTGCGGGGGGCGATTTGACGAAGCCATCAATTGCATCGAGGCCGGCACGCTCGCGTTGGGCGAATCGATCATGCAACGCGACACGATGTGCGCTGTGCTGGAATTGCGGGGCGACCTGTTGTCCGCCCGCGAATACGCAGAGGCCACGCTTGCGCTGTATCCGACGTCGACCAGCTTCGCGATGCACGCCGCATACTGCCGCGCCGCGACAGGCGACAGCGGCGGCGCACGCGCGCTCGCCGACCGCATCACGCACACAAACCGCGCACCGCAGCACTACGTGCACATGTACATCGAAAGCGGCGTCCCCGACTCCAACGGCGACGCGTTCTTCGCCCACGCGATGGCCATCGCCGAGGCGCGCGAACCACAGCTTTTACTCGTGCCCGCGCATCCGTTGTTTAGGCGTTTCCACGACGACCCACGCTGGGCGGCAGTGCTCAGAAAAATTGGCTTTCCAACGCAGCCGCGCACCTAGCAGCGACGTTACCCCACAACCTCCATCTCCACGTGCTCCGGCTTCACCTCTTTGCCGTCGATCCAAACGTGCGCAGCGCCGTTTTGCAGCTTCACCTTGATGTCGATCGCGCCGGTTAAGCGCGCGCCATTCAAAAACGCTTGGCCACGATGATCGTGACCAAAGAGCTTGAAACGATTACCGCCGTAGATGATGTCGGCGCTCACGGCTTGCACAGGTTTGATCGTCTGCCCGTTCACACTAATCACCCAATGAAGCGGCGCGCTGCCCACTTTTGACTGCGGCACTTGCGGAACATGCGCGCCGCCGTGGACTTTTCCGTGCCCGCCACCGCCGCCACCGTATCCGCCGCCGCCAAACATGCTGCCGTGGGTTGGGCCGCTGCCACCTCCCCCGGACCCGCCCAAAACGCTCGACTGCGTCGCCCCACTCCCCACCACACTCGACAAATGCAATTCGACATTCGGCAAATGCTTGCCGCGCGCCATACCAAACGCGTGGCCGTGCGAAATCAAGATCGCGCTGCGATGTACGTTCGTCGGGTGAGCCGCACCCAACACGAGTGGTCGACGAATCTCGACGAGTTTGTCAGGGAACGTCGCGCGATGCGACCGGAAATGCACCAAGCTTCCGCTCCCGGCGTCGACGATTTGATCGCCGTTGTCCGTAGCAATGCCGATGTGCGTGATCGAACCGCGCGGCCACGGTCCATCCGCTGTATCGTGGAAGAACACCAAGTCACCGGGCTGCTGCGCCGTCACCACTGGGCCGACTTCGTCGCCCGCCAAAGAGTCCGCGAACCACGCACCGGGCGACACATGGATGCCCTTGCGAACGTAATACGGAACCCGCGTCACCTCCGGCAAACCGAGATTCTTGCCGGTCGCGCGCTCAAAGCACCATCGAACGAACGACGCGCAGTACGGGCTGGCACCATACCCCGCCTGAGAAAACCTACGTCCGCGCCAAATAGCGGCGGCTTTAAGAACTGCACTTGCTGAGGTAGACATATCGTTTCGCTCCCGGGTCTTGGGCGCTTCGCGCGAGCTGCGCGAGGCCGGATACAGTGATGCGAAGATACACTCGTAAATCCCGCGAAACGTGCCCGTGCGGCCCGCGGGACGTTACTCCACGTTACACACGTTAACGTCGATTTTTTACCCTTCCGCCGCCACCGAGTCTCCACCTTGCCCCTAGAAGCCCGCCTCGCCTCCCGCCTCAATCACATCGAACCGTTTCACGTCATGGAAATCGCGAGCCACGCCCGCGCGCTCGAAGCGGCGGGCAAAGACGTGATCCACATGGAAATCGGCGAGCCGGATTTTCCGACGCCACAACCCGTCATCGACGCCGCACAAGGCTTCCTCGCGAGCGGGCAGATTTATTACACGAGCGCGCTCGGCATTCGCCCGCTGCGCGAAGCCATCAGCGGGCACTACAAACGCATTCACGGGCTCGACATCGCGCCGGAGCGCATCATCGTCACCGCCGGCGGCTCGGCGGCGCTGCTCCTCGTGTGCGCTCTGCTCGTGGACCGCGATGACGAAATATTGCTCACGGACCCGTCGTATCCGTGCAACCGCCATTTCGTCCGCGTCATGGAAGGCGTGCCGCGCACGATCAATGTCGGCCCCGAAGAGCGCTACCAATTCACCGCCGACTTGATCGACAAAGCCTGGGGCGCGAAGACCAAAGGCGTGCTCGTCGCGAGCCCGTCGAACCCCACGGGCACCAGCGTCAAAGACGGCGAACTCAAACGCATCGTCGATTGCGTCGCCGCGCGCGGCGGTGCGTTGATCTCCGACGAAACCTACGCCGGGCTCAACTACGGCCGCAAACCGGAAACCGTGCTCGCACACACGGATGACGCGTTTTCGATCAACAGTTTCTCGAAATATTTCAACATGACGGGCTGGCGCTTGGGCTGGGTCGTCGCACCAGAACGCCACGTGCGCAACCTAGAAAAACTCGCACAAAATCTCTACATCTCGCCCGCTGCGCTCTCGCAAAACGCCGCGCTAGCCTGCTTCACCGACGCGGGCTACGCCATCGCCGAACAACGCCGCGCCGAGTTCGAAGCGCGCCGCAATTACTTCGCCAACGCACTCACCCAAATCGGCTTCAAAATTCCCGTCATGCCCGACGGCGGCTTCTTCGTCTATGCCGACGTCACAGCGTTCACCAAAGACAGCGAAGCCTTCGCCCTAGACATCTTGAACCAAACCGGCGTCAGCTTCGCCCCCGGCATAGACTTCGGCAGCTACCGCTCGCGCGAACACGTACGCATGGCCTACGCCGTCAGTCTGCCGAAATTGCAAGAAGGCATACGGCGCTTGTCTGCGGCGTTGTAGAACTTCGGCGCGTAACGCAACGGTCTACCCGCCACCAGCAACTCCGGCGCATCCAACACATACCCACGCCCCGCAGCAACCCCACGAAAGCACCACGATATGAGAATCCTCCACACCATGCTCCGCGTTGGCGACTTGCAACGCTCGATCAACTTCTACACCAACGTCATGGGCATGCAATTGCTGCGCACCACGGACCGACCTGATCAAAAATACTCGCTCGCGTTCGTCGGCTACGGCGATGAATCCAGCGGCGCGGTTGTCGAGCTCACCTACAACTACGGCGTCGAGAGCTACGACCTGGGTGCCGGCTTCGGACACCTAGCCATCGCCGTCCCTAACGCCGCGGCCGCTTGCGAAGCCGTCCGCGCAGCAGGCGGCAACGTCACCCGCGAAGCCGGCCCCGTCAAAGGCGGCAGCACAGTCATCGCCTTCGTGCAAGACCCGGATGGCTACAAGATCGAATTGATTGAATCGACGCGGTAGTTTCACGCGGCTCGTACGCGTGGCAGAAACACGCGGTACAGCTTTTTAGCGTTAACGACAGCTAGGTGGCGCTTCGCGGCTGTTTTTTCAACTTCTTGATATACGCCATAAATGCCCTGAAAGCGCCGCCGGTCGGTCGTTGGGCGATAAAAGCTGATCGTCCAGCGTGCGTAGGGTGCATACGCGAAGCGTCATGCACCGGTCGCTTGCGATGGCCGCAGGTCTACACGCTGGGATTTTTGCGGTAACAACGTAGGGTGCGGTTCACCGCACCTCTTGCCCTTGCACGCGAAGCGCATTTCCCCTGTCCGCCTTGCCTCGTATCAATTTGGGTGCGGTGAACCGGCACCCTACGCCTCCACGCCCACCAACCCACGCTTGCGAAGCATCGGCTCCACACTCGCCGCGCGCCCACGAAATGCGGCGTAGCCGTCTTTCGGTTCGATGGTGTTGCCTGCGGAGTAGACATAGCGCTTCAAGCGCTCGGCTGTGGCCTCGTCGAACGGATTTCCCGCTTCGACGAACGCATCAAACGCATCGGCGTCAAGGACTTCAGCCCACATGTAGACGTAGTACCCCGCTGCGTAGTCGGCACCAGAAAACAGGTGTCGGAAGTGCGTGAGGCGGTGCATCATCGGGATCGCGTGCGGCATGCCGAGGCGCGCGAGTTCAGCCTTCTCGAACGCGACGAGGTCGAAACCTTCGTAGCTTGCCAGCGCGTGCGCGGCCATGTCGACGAGTGCGCTGGAGGTGTATTGCACCGTCTCAAAGCCCTTGTTGAACAAGCGTGCCGCCTCGATGCGTTCGCGCAGCGATTGCGGCATCGCCTCGCCGGTTTTGTAGTGACGCGCGTGCTTATCGAGCACTTCGGGCTCCAGCGCCCAGTGCTCGTAAAGTTGCGACGGCAGCTCGACGTAGTCTTGCAGAACATTGGTGCCAGAGAGTCGCTCGTAAGTGACGTTCGAAAGAAGCCCATGCAAGCCGTGGCCGAACTCGTGGAACAGCGTGCGCACATCGTCAAGGCTCAAAAGCGTCGGCTCGCCCGCCGGTGCTTTCGCGAAATTGTTGTGGTTCGCGATGATTGGAATGATGGGTCCGTCGTCCATCTGCGCTTGCCAGCGATAGGCGCTCATCCACGCGCCGCCGCTCTTGGTCGAGCGCGCGTAGTTGTCCGACAAAAAGATGCCGACCAACGCGCTCGCAGCGTTGCGAACCTCGAACGTGCGAACGTCCGAGTGGTACATAGGGATGCCTTGTTTCTCTTCGAACTTCAGCCCGAACAGCTTGCCCGCGCAATCGAACATCGCGCGCATCATGGCGTTGAGTTCGAAGTACGGTTTGGTCTCGGCGTCATCAAGGTTGTAGCGCGTCTGCCGCACTTTTTCTGCGAAGTAGCGCCAATCCCACGTTTCGATGCGGTGCGTAAATCCACTGGCACGCGCGGTGGCGACGATGGCGTCTTCTTCGGCGGCAGCACGCTGCTTCGCGGGCTCCCACACTTTGCCGAGCAAGCCTTGCACAGCCGACGGCGTGCCCGCCATACGATCAACCAGCGCGTAATCGGCAAACGTTGCGTAGCCGTGCAACGCCGCCTGCTCTCGGCGCAGTTTAAGAATTTCGACGGCTAACGCGCGGTTGTCGTTCGCGCCGTCATGCTCGCCGCGCGCGGCCCAGGCTTTTTGCACCAGTTCGCGCAAATCGCGGCGCTCGGAGAACGTGAGAAACGGCACAATCAGCGACCGCGACAATGTGATCGCGTGGGCGTCGTGCACGTCGCGCGCAACGGCGGCTTCTTTCGCGGCGTTGCGCAAGGAATCAGGCAGCCCCGCCAGATCGCGCTCGTCGCGAAGCAGCAATTGGTAGCTCGATTCATCAGCGAGTACGTTTTGCGAAAACTGCGTGGTGAGCTCTGCAAGTTTCGCCATCACTTCGGCGTAACGCGCCTTTGACGCTGGCGCGAGCTTGGCTCCGGCACGCACAAAATCAAGATGCACGCGATCGAGCAAGCGCTTGGCCTCTTCTGACAAGCCAAGCGAATCGCGCCGAGCGTGCAATGCGTCAATGCGACCAAAAAGTGCATCGTTCATGTACATCGCGCTGTTGTGCGCCGAGAGTTTCGGCGCGAGTTCCAGCTCCACTTTTTGCAACGTCGGCGACGTCTCTGCCGCCGTGAGATTGAAAAACAACTCACGCACACGGGCAAGCTGGCGACCGCTGCGATCAAAAGCGATCAACGTGTTCTCAAACGTGGGCACAAACATCGAATCGGCTAAAGCGTCGATTTCCGTGCGGTGCGATTGCAACGCAGCTTCAAACGCCGCAGAGAAGTCTTCAGCGCGCACGAGGTCAAACGGCGGCAATCCGTACGGCGTTTGCCAAGTTTCAAGCAAAGGGTTCGAGGTAGTCATAGATTACTTTCAAAAAATTCGGTGCGCGAACGGCGATGCGTCGCGGTGGGATGCTTCGCGACCTAAAGCTACGATGGGTCGGCGGACGGCGTGGGCGCGGACGCAGACGCAGAAGTTAGCGCCGTCGCACTGCGCCCTTTTTGCCACAGCACATCGCTTTGGCCGAGTTCGCGGTTGAGGACGCGAGCGAGCACGAAGGCCATATCGCTGAGTCGGTTGAGATAAACACGAGCGGGCACCGACACCTCCTCGACCGACGACAAAGCGACGAGAGCACGTTCCGCGCGACGACAAATCGTGCGCACCAAATGCGCGTAGGCCGATGCGCGCGAGCCGCCGGGCAGAATGAAATCCTTCAGCATTGGCAAATCCGCATTGAGCGATTCGGTCAAGGCCTCAAGCCGCGCTACGTGTGCCTCCGTAATGGCCGTGTAGCCGGGAATTGACATCTCGCCCCCAAGATCAAAAAGATCGTGCTGCACGTCGGTCAGCGCCTCACGAAGGCGCTCGGGAAGCACCTCCGTCAGCAGCAGACCCACGAAGGAATTGAGTTCGTCGATGTCGCCCATGGCCGCGACGCGTGGATGCGTCTTGGTGACCCGAGAACCGTCTCCGAGACCCGTCGTGCCGCTGTCACCCGTTTTCGTTGTAATCTTGGATAAACGATGCCCCATACCCGCAAACCTGAACCTTTCAACGGCAAACCGAGATTGCCGCTTTCAACAATGAACCCTAGTTTAGAAGAACCGTTGGTCAAACGAGATGCGACGAATTCAGCAGACGACGGGGTTGCAACGTTGGTGCTCAACCGCCCCGCGCAGTTCAACGCGCTCTCCAGCGATCTGCTTTCCGCATTGCAAACCGAGTTGGATGCAATCGGCAGTGACCCAAGCGTGCGTGTGGTGATATTGAAAGGACAGGGTCGCGCGTTTTGCGCGGGTCACGACTTGCGCGAAATGCAGTCTCACGCTGGCGATTTGCAATGGCATCGAAGTCTGTTTGAACAATGCTCGCAGGTGATGCTCACGCTGGCTTCAATGCCGCAGCCGATCATTGCGCAGGTGCACGGCATAGCCACCGCAGCGGGCTGTCAATTGGTTGCGGCATGCGATCTCGCCATCGTGGGGCACTCCGCCCGCTTTGCGACCAGTGGCGTCAACCTCGGCCTGTTTTGTTCGACACCCGCTGTCGCTTTGAGCCGAAATATGGCGGCAAAACATGCCGCCGAGATGTTGTTCACCGGCGAATTTATTGACGCAGCAACGGCGGCACAGTGGGGCTTGGTGAACCGCTGCGTAGAAGACGACGCGCTTTCGGAGGCGGTACTTGCAACGGCACGGCGCATGGCGGCCAAGTCTTTCGCCGCATTGCGCTCGGGAAAAGCGTTACTTCGGGGTCTCAGTGGGCTCTCACTGACGGACGCGTACCTCGCCGCAGGCGACAATATGGCCAACGACATGCAATCGGCCGATGCGAACGCGGGCATCGACGCATTTCTACACAAAAAACCCACACCGACCTGGACACATCAATGAGCCTATTTCGACGCGAAGCACCGCCCCCTACCGAATCATGGGAGGCACTCAGAGAATGGTCATGCCACACATGGTGGGAGCGTTACCGCGCGAGCCTCTTGGTGATGCTGCCGTTTACAACGGTGGTCATCACGCTGGCAGCTTTAGCGCTATTTTTCGCTGAACTTTCTTGGCGTTCAGCGAAGCTGATGGCCATTCTTTGGGTGATCGGTGTGCCGGTGACTGCCTTGGGTTACATGCGCAAAATGTCCCGCGCTGCCGCCCAAGTCCCACCGATCACGCCGGCCAGCCTCGACCCTAATACGGCAGTGGACATTCGCAGCTCACGCCCTGAGCCACCGAAGTAAACCGGTGCCGAGGACGCACGCAAGCTAGCGATGAAGCAGCCGACGCGCGGAGAAGAAATTGACGCAAAATCCCGCTGCCGCACCCGCTAGCACAGCCCCCCATATCTGCAAGACCGTCCGATCTGAGTAGAAAAGCAGCGCGCTCGACACCCCGAAGTTGAGCGCTGTTCCCACTGATTGGGCCGCCACGTAGCGGCCCCAATCGGCAAAAGAGGCTGCCTGCGTCGGCGTAAACGTGAAGCGTCGATTAAACGCGTAGGTGGTGGTCACCCCAGCCAACATCGCCAACAGGCGTGCAATCAGCAATGGAACGCCCCAATTGACGGCCACACTCACAATGCTTGCATCGATAGCTAAAGCGATGAACGCGCCGATCAAGTAGCGTCCGGCTTGAAGTGCGGTTTCGCGTCGAGAGTTTGATTTCGCAGCCGTCATGCCGCAAGCGTACCAGTGCCGAGCACCAGAGGTATTCGCGAGGTCGGAACCAAAGCCGCGGCTTTGAAATGCATTTCCATTTGCGTTCGGCCAAATATTCTGAATCGCCACCTAAATCGCACGGCCTGCCGTTCCGACGGCCAGCAAAGACGTTTCGCGGCGTTTACGCTAGAGCCTGCACTCCAAGCCTCGTGCGACAACGTCATTACAGCGACCAAGATTTCTATAATTGGGTGGGTTAGACATTGTCATCAATTACAGCCAGCGAAACAGGCCGTTTTCAGAACGGGTATCGCTGGCCACGCAGGAGAAGTTGTGAAGGTACTCGTTCCGGTCAAGCGCGTTGTGGACTACAACGTAAAAGTGCGCGTCAAGCCCGACAATTCTGGCGTTGATATCGCTAACGTGAAGATGTCGATGAATCCGTTTTGCGAAATCGCGGTGGAAGAAGCTGTGCGCTTGCGCGAGAAGGGCGTTGCGACAGAAGTGATCGCTGTTTCTGCGGGCGTTCCGCAGTGCCAAGAAACATTGCGCAACGCAATGGCCATTGGCGCAGATCGTGGCATCTTGATCGAGACCGATGTTGAGTTGCAACCGCTGGCCGTTGCGAAGCTGCTCAAAGCGATCGTCGACAAAGAACAACCAAAAATTGTGTTGCTCGGTAAGCAAGCCATCGATGACGACGCCAACCAAACCGGCCAAATGCTCGCTGCGCTGCTTGGCTGGGGCCAAGCGACGTTCGCATCGAAAGTCGAAGTCAATGGCGACACAGCGACGGTGACGCGCGAAGTCGATGGTGGCTCAGAAACCGTGTCGATCAAGCTGCCAGCGATCATCACCACTGACTTGCGTTTGAACGAACCGCGTTACGCCACGCTTCCAAACATCATGAAGGCCAAGAAAAAGCAGCTCGACACGTTCAAGCCCGCGGACCTTGGCGTTGACGTTGCACCTCGCCTGACCACGCTCAAAGTGGAAGAGCCGCCAAAACGCCAAGGCGGCGTGAAAGTGGCGGACGTTGCGGCGCTCATCGACAAACTGAAAAACGAAGCGAAGGTCATCTGATCATGGCGAACTTAGTCATTGCTGAACACAGTCACGGTGCGCTCAACGCCGCCACGCTTAACGTCATCTCCGCAGCCACCGCTATCGGCGGCGACGTGCACGTGCTCGTTGCCGGTCAAAACGCCAGCGCAGCTGCCGCAGCGGTCGCGGAAGTCGCGGGCGTCTCCAAAGTGTTGCTCGCAGACGGTGCAGCACATGCCAACCAGCTGCCCGAAAGCGCCGCAGCGCAAGTCGTTGCGGTCGCAGGCGCGTACAGCCACATTCTTGCCCCGGCGACGGCCTACGGCAAAGGCGTTGCGCCGCGCGTAGCAGCGTTGCTCGACAAAGCGCAAATCAGCGACATCATTAAGGTCGTCGACGCCGACACTTTTGTGCGTCCGATTTACGCCGGGAATGCCTACGCGACGGTTAAGTCAAGCGACAGCGTGAAAGTGCTCACCGTGCGCGGCACGGCGTTCAGCGCTGCGGCCACCACGGGCGGTAGCGGCGTGGTTGAATCTGTTGTGGCGGTGGCCGATGCTGGCCTATCGACGTTTGTTTCCGCTGAAATTACTAAGAGCGAGCGGCCCGAACTGACCTCAGCCAAGATCATCGTTTCCGGTGGTCGCGGTTTGGGTTCTGGCGAAAAATATCGCGAAGTGCTCACACCGCTGGCCGACAAGCTCAATGCAGCAATGGGCGCATCGCGCGCAGCCGTTGATGCGGGCTTCGTACCCAACGATTATCAAGTCGGCCAAACCGGCAAGATCGTCGCACCGGACCTCTACATCGCCGTGGGCATCAGCGGAGCGATTCAGCACCTCGCTGGCATGAAGGACAGCAAGGTCATCGTAGCCATCAACAAAGACCCGGACGCGCCAATTTTCAGCGTCGCCGACTACGGGCTGGTAGGCGACTTATTTGAAGTGGTTCCGCAGCTCGCTGCAAGTCTGTAAACAGCCATCACCAAGCGGGCCGTGTTGCCCGCTTTTTTTTCGTCATTCACGTCAAAGTTCGCCCCATGAACACTTATCACGCCCCCACCAAAGAATTCAAATTTTTGCTTGAGACGGTCGCGCCGTTGGACAAAATCTCGGCGTTGCCCCATTTCGAGGAAGCCACGCCTGACACGGTGTACGCGATCATCGATGAGTCGGCGAAATTCGCAACCGATGTGCTCGATCCGTTGAATTGGTCCGGCGATCAAGAAGGCGCGAAACATCATGGTGCCGACAACTCGGTAACCACACCCAAGGGCTTCAAAGCGGCGTACGACGGCTACTGCGGCATGGGCGGCGCGGCGCTGCCAATGCCTGCGGAATTTGGTGGCCTCGGCATGCCGCGCAGCTTGATTACATTGACCGACGAAATCGTTCACTCGTCGAACATGAGTTTTGGCTTGTTGCCGATGCTCACTCAGGGTGCGATTGAGGCGATCTTGCTCGCTGGCTCCGATTCACTAAAGCAGACGTACCTGCCGAAGATGGTCAGCGGCGAATGGACCGGCACCATGAATCTCACCGAGCCGCAGGCGGGCTCTGACTTGGCACTGGTTAAAACACGCGCTGAGCAGCAAGCCGACGGCACGTTCAAAATTTTCGGGACCAAAATTTTCATCACGTTTGGCGAACACGATTTCACCAACAACATCATTCATTTGGTGCTCGCGCGTCTGCCGGATGCGCCGGAGGGCGTGAAAGGAATTTCGCTGTTCGTTGTGCCAAAGTTTTTGGTCAATGCTGATGGCTCGATCGGCGCGCGCAATGACACGCATTGCGTATCGATTGAACACAAATTGGGCATTCACGGTTCGCCTACCTGCGTGATGCAGTTTGGCGACAACGGCGGCGCGACGGGCTATGTCGTTGGAGAGCTTAATCGTGGACTTGAATATATGTTCGTGATGATGAACCTCGCGCGCTTTGGCGTGGGTTTGCAAGGCATCGGCATCGCCGAGCGCTCGTACCAGCGCGCCGTTGCATTCGCACGCGAGCGCGTGCAGTCGCGCGATGTCGGTGCACCAAAAAATCCGTCGGTGCCGATTATTCGCCACCCCGACGTACGCCGCATGTTGTTGCGGATGCGCGCACAAACCGAAGCCGCTCGCGCGCTGGCAATGGCCACGGCCTACGCATTCGATCTCGCCGAGGCGCACCCAGACGCCGACGTACGCAAGGCCAATCAAGCTTTCGTTGAATTCATGATTCCGGTTCATAAAGGTTGGGCGACCGAAATGGCGCAAGAGGTGACCTACCTTGGTGTGCAGGTGCACGGCGGTATGGGCTTCATCGAGGAAACGGGTGCCGCACAGCACTACCGCGACGCGCGCATCACAACGATTTACGAAGGCACGACAGCGATTCAGGCCAATGATCTCGTGGGCCGCAAAATGGCGCGTGAAGGGGGCGTGACGGCGAAGGCGTTGGTCGTCACCATGCGCGAGTTCTGCAAATCTCTTTCAGCATCGAACAATGTGCATATGAAAGCGTCGCAGAACAAATTGATGGCCGGTATCGATGCGGTTGAACGCGCCATCGATTTCAACCTCGCAAACTTCAACACGAACGTACGCGCGTGCTTCGCGGGCAGCGTACCGATGGTGAAATTGTTCGGCATTGTGTGCGGCGGTTGGCAGCTCGCGCGCGTCGCGCTTGAAGCTGAAAATCGCATCGCGGCTGGTGATGCCGACAAAGCGTTTTATGAGGCGAAGCTGGCAACGCTGCGTTTCTTCGCGGACACGATGATTCCAGAGGCGATTGCTGCGGCTGACACCATCGTTAACGGTTCGGAAGGAACGCTGGCGCTGGACGAGGCGGCGTTCTAGCTGCACTCGCAGCTAATTTACGTAGGGCGGGCATTGCCCGCCGTTCGTTCACGAGGCGGGCAATGCCCGTCCTACGCGCGTCGCGCAAAATTCACCCAGAATCCAATGCTGCAACTTCACTATTTCCCCTCCAACGCTTCGTTCACACCGCACATCCTGTTGGAAGAAATGGGGGTTCCGTTTGAGTTGAAGTTGGTTGATCGTGCGAGTAATGCACACAAGTCGGCTGAGTACTTGAAGCTCAATCCAAACGGGTTGATCCCGGTGTTGGTGGACGGAGATTTGGTGCTGTATGAAACTGCTGCGATCTGCCTGCATCTGGTGGATTCGCATCCAGAAAAAGGACTCGCACCCGCCGTGGGCACGCCCGCCCGTGCGGCGTTTTACAAGTGGCTCATGTGGATGACCAACACATTGCAGCCGTCACTCATCATGTACTTCTACACCGACCGTTACACCACCTCGACCGACACGGCGGAAATAGCTCGCATCAAAACAAAAACACAAGAACGTATCGGTGCGATGCTCAAACAACTCGACGGTCAACTCGCAGCCAGCGGCGGCCCATGGATGCTGGGCAGCACGTTTTGCGTGCTCGATATTTACGCATTCATGCTTGGCCGCTGGACGCGCGTCTTCGACGGCGCACCGCCCGCCACGCAACCTGCGCGTGACGCCGCGGCGTGGCCTAATCTTGGCCCGTTTATGCAGCGCATGCTCGAACGACCTGCGGTGCAACGTGTCATAGCAAAAGAGGGCTTGAAGCCTCCGCTGATTTAGCGATTTCAGATTATTCGTGATGCCGTTTCCGGCGCGCGCATTGACATGCATCAGCATCAACGCATTCGCTCACAGATAGCATCGCCCGCGTGAAGTCATCTCCTCCCAAACGCCCCCAAACCATCGCCGATCTCTCGCCCGTTCGCACAGTTGAGGCCACTCGACCACTGAAATGGCTTGCACTGGGCTGGCGGGACTTAATTCAATGCGGCTGGATAAGCGTTGCGCATGGCGCGGCCGTGTCTACGTTTGGCGCAGCGCTCTTTTTGCTCGCGCATGATCGCTTTTGGTTACTGGCTGGAGCACTCACCGGATTTCTCGTTGTCGCACCCGTCGTCGCAACGGGGCTCTATGCGCTTAGTCGCGCGCTAGCGCGCGGAGAGCCAGCCAACGAACAACTGTTGCTGCGCACGTGGACGCATTGGGGCAACAACCGTCGCAGCGATCCAGCAAGCTACTGGTGCCTTGTTCGTTTTGGCATTTTGCTCGCGCTCGCGGGCACCGGTTGGGTCATAACGTCCGCTGCCTACATCACCCTCCTCGCGCCGGTTCCCATTTCCAGCCCCGCGGATTTCGTGCGTCACATCGTGCTCGCGCCCAACCACTTCATTTTCGAGGGCTGGCTCATGCTTGGCGGCGTGCTTGCGGCGCCGGTATTTGCGTCGAGCGTGATCTCGATGCCGCTCCTTCTGGATCGACATGTCACAGCGCTCGACGCGGTGCTCGCGAGTTGGCGCGTAGTCATGTCCAACCCGTTGCCGATGGCGGTGTGGGCGGCGCTCTTGATGGCTTTGACGCTGCTTGGCTTCGTCACCGCCTTCATCGGCATGATTGTCGTCATCCCGCTCTTAGGTCACGCCAGTTGGCATGCGTACCGCGACTTAATCGATACGCGCGCGCTTCCGGAACGCGTCAACCCAAGCAACGCCTCGGACGCAGGAGCTGCGTCGTGATATTCGGAATTACGGAAGCGCAGATTTCCGCATTCGGTCTGACGTTCGGTATCGGCGCGTTCATGCTTTACATGATCTTCATCATCGGACAGCTCGCGTGGGAGAGCAAAGCAGGCAAGGTCGGCACCTTTGTCCTATTCCTCGCGCTCGGCTTCGGCATGACGGGCTTTATCGCCAAGCAATTTTTGACTTGGTATTTGACGAAGTAGCCGTTCAATCCGCCTTAGCTCCGGATTCCTTCACCACCTTGACCCACTTCGCGATCTCGGCCTTTTGATACGCGGCCAATTCTTCGGGCGTTGAACCGACGGGCTCTAAGCCGGCGTCAGCTAGGCGCTTCGCAATCTCGGGTGTCTTCAAAATTTTGCGTACTTCGGATTGCAGTTTGTCGATGATGGGCTTCGGAGTGTTCGCTGGAGCGAAGAGCGCGAACCACGACACAGCTTCGAAGCCCGGCAAGCCCGATTCCGCAATCGTTGGAATCTCCGGCGCAGCGGGCGAACGTTGGCTGCTGGTGATGCCGAGCGCGCGCAATTTGCCTTCGCGCACTAGTTGCAGGCTCGACGGCATGTTGTCGAACATCATCGTCACGCGCCCCCCGAGCAAATCGGGGATCGCAGTGGCACGGCCCTTGTACGGGATGTGAACCATGTCGATGCCGGTCATGGTTTTGAAGAGTTCGCCCGAAACGTGAATAGAGGTGCCGGAGCCGGACGACGCGAAAGTCATCTTGCCGTCTTTCTTGCCCAGCGCGATGAAATCCTTGAGATTTTTCGCGGGCACGTCGTTGTGTACGACGAGCATGTTAGGCGTGGTGGCCAAGAGCGTGATCGGCGTAAAGTCCTTCACCATGTCGTAGGGCATCTTCGCGTACAGCGCGCCGTTGATCGAGTGCGTGCCTACGGTGCCGACGACGATGGTGTGCCCGTCGGGTGCGGCTTTGGCCACAAAGTCTGCGCCCGTGTTGCCGCCCGCGCCGGGCTTGTTGTCGACCAGCACAGTTTGCCCCCACGCTGCCGTAAACCGCTCGGCGAGCAGGCGCGCAAGCGTGTCAGGCGCGCCGCCAGGCGTGAAGGTCACGACAATACGAATGGGCTTATCGGGAAAGGCCGATCCCGTGGGTTGTGCGTGTGCAGTTCCAGCGGCAAACGCGCCAACCGCAAACAGGGCGAGCGCGGCACGCGTGAGCCGCGCAGCGAAGAATTGATTCACAGATTTCATAGTGTCCTCCAGCAAAAGATAGTAGCGATGCTGCGCTGCACACGCGCGGTTTTCGTGTCGATTCTGTGGGTTGCCGAACAGTGCGGAAGCGAGGTACGCTGGAACGCGAGACGCTTCGGCAAAGCGTTGCTCGACTTTTCGCAGGGCGAGCAAAAAGTTGCCCCCATGCTTCAAATTCCGTGACGGAAACAGCTTTTGCGCTGCATCGACTGCTGCGCGGTCGTTATGAACGTATTTTCTACATTATCGACTATTAAGTAAATTAAGCTACGACAACCGCTGAATAGTCGTTAGCGCATAAAAGCTGTAAGCGGGGAAATTTTCTTGAACTGCCCTAACCCCACTTGCGAAGTTCGTTCGTTTCAATCATCACGCGGTTCATTTTGAGCCGACGGCATTGAATCTCGAAGGAGTTCGCCATGTTGCAGAAAGCCCTTTACACAGCCGTGGTGGTCGCGACAGCGGCCGCTTCCATGAACGCATCGGCCATCGGCCGCATCGCAGACGTCACCATCGTTGACCGCTCAACGGGTCAGACCTTGCCCGTGCATTTTTACCGAGGGGAATATTGGGTCGCAGGTACGCCCGGCGCGAAATACTCGGTGTCGGTGGCCAACGCCACGGGCGGTCGCCTGCTCTCGGTAATTTCTGTCGACGGCGTGAATGTGCTCGACGGCAAAACCGCGAACACAAACCAGCCGGGCTACGTGTTCAGCGGTTATCAAAAATACGAGATAAACGGTTGGCGTAAGAGCAATCAGGAAGTCGCCGCGTTTGAGTTCGTAGCGTCACCCGCGTCCTACGCCGAGCGCACAGGACGCCCGGCCAACGTTGGCGTGATCGGTGTGGCGCTGTTTAAAGAGCGCTCTTTCCAGCCCCCGGTCGCCACGTACTCGCCCCCCGCGCGTCCGACGTCGCCGTATTTGCGCGGTAACGACGAAATCGAGCGCTCAAAATCGCGCCACACCGGTGCCGCTGAGATTGGGAAATCGCAAGCGATGCCCACCAGCCCTGCTGCGTCTGCCGCGCCACAACCATCGCTTTCGGGTGCAGGCGGCAGTGCAGCCAACGCGGCAAAACGCTCGGAATCGCGCGCTGACACGGCGCAAGATAGCGTTCGCGAAAAACTGGGCACAGGCCACGGCGAACGTGAATGGTCGCAGGTGTCGCACACCACTTTCGAGCGTGCCAGCACTCGCCCCAACGAAACGATCAGCATTCGCTACGACAGTCGCGAAAACTTGGTGGCGATGGGCGTGATTCCTGAGCCGTATCGTCACCAGCCGCGGGCACCCAATCCGTTCCCGGACAACCTGAGTTTCGTGCCAGATCCACCGCGTTACTGGCGCTAAAACTTAGCGGCGCAGCCGCGCGGCAGATGTAGGGTGGGCAACTTGTTGCCCACGCGTTTCAACCCATGAGGTGGAGCACGCGTGGGTACGAGGTGCCGACTCTACGAATGCCGCTCGCTCGCGCTCCGTTGGCAGTCACGACGCGAGCGGCGATAATTCATGCATGCCCACGTCACACGTCAGCGCCACAGCCAACCCCACCGCGGATCAGAGCGCCGATGAAGCGCTGATGCTCGCGTTTGCGAAGGGCGATGCGGCGGCGTTCGAGGTGCTCTATGACCGACATGAACGCGGCGTGTGGAGATTCGTGTTTCGTAGCGTGAAGAATCAAGAAGTGGCCGACGACGTGTCGCAAGAGTTGTGGTTCGCCGTCGCGCGATCTGCCGCGACCTACGCGCCCACCGCTAAGTTCAAAACGTGGCTTTTCACAATGGCACGAAACCGTGTGATCGATCTATCGCGCATCGCTAAACACCACGCCAGCATTGACGAAGAAAACGACGAAGGCCAATCCATGTTCTCCGATCTCGCCGCTGATTCGCGCCTCGGGCCGCTCAGGCAAGTGAGCTCGCGCGAGCAAGCCTCCGCACTCCTGCAGGCCATCGAAGAACTACCCGCCGATCAGCGCGAAACGTTTTTGCTGCAAGCCGAAGGCGACATGAGCGTCGAAGAGATCGCCGCCGCCACCGGCGTTTCGTTTGAGACGGCGAAAAGCCGCCTGCGCTACGCACGCAACAAACTCAAATCACTGCTCGCAGATTTTGCGGAGGTGACGGCATGAGCAATCCTAACGGTATTTCCAACGAGAAGCGCGTGGACCCGGTCGTTGATGCATACCGACAGGCGAGTACGCGCGAAGGCGCAGGCCCAAGCGCGGCGGTGCGTGCGGCCGTGCTCGCGCATGCGCGCGTGGTGGCGGACGCAAATGCCACGGGTGCGCCACGCGCACGCTACATCGCCCCCAATGGCCCTGCGGCCAATGACCATTCATGGATGTGGCGCGCCGCCGCCGGGCTCGTGCTTGGGGTTCTAGGTGTGTTGATGTTTCAATGGATGCGTCCCAATGGCAGCGCCACAGAAACAAATGTCGCGGCAGCGCCAGCGGTGGTGCCTGCCGCGCCTGCAGCACCGGTCGCTGCTACGCCTCCGAGCGAGACAGTGGCAGCACAATCTCCGGAACCACGCTCGAGTACGCCCCCGACGGCTAGCACGAGCGCTCCACCACCCGTCAGCACAGACCCAACTGGTGCGGAAAAATTAGCCGTCGCGAGATCGATGGAGTCAGCCGCAGATCGGGCGCGCGCATCGGCCAATAGCACCGTGATCGAGCCGACAAGTGTGCGCGAAGACCGAATAGGCGCGACCACGGTGATGAACGCAGCAAAGACCGCCAAAGCGCAAGCCCCGGCAAGCGATTCGGTCGCAAACGCAGCGCCTGCCGCAGCATCGCCGATGCCCGCAGCAGCGGTGGCCGCAGCGCCAGTGGCAGCAGCAGCGGCCCCTCCTCCCTCGGCTGCGCCAGCCTCGCCGCCAGCCGCTTCACCGATGCCGTCCCCTGCCATAGGCGCGAGCGCGGCCGTCGCGGCCGCAGCGGCTCCGTCGCGATACGAAATTGCGGCGCGCGGAGATATCGCGATGGCGACACCCAAGCGTGCACCCGCAGGGAACGCGGAGCGTACTCAGGTTGCTGGCGACACCGGCAACGCGATTGACTCATTTGCCAAGAAATCTGTGTCGAAACCACAATTTGAAAACACCGAAGCTAGACGGCCAAGCGCTAGCGCGGTGGCTTCGGTCGGTGCCCGTGGCGCAGCGGATGCACCACGCGCGCGCGACAGTTTCGGAGCCGCGCCTGCCGCTAAAGCAAGCGTTGCACCGTCGACGCGTGGAACTCTGAGTGCCATCGATGCTGAACTGCTCCGCTCCACTCGTCTCAACGATCTGGATGCGGTTCGCGCAGCCGTCGCACGCGGTGCAAACGTCAACGCCAGAGATGATGCGGGCCGTTCCGCGCTGCAAATTGCCCGGGCTGACGATCTGGCCACGATGGTGGATTTACTAGTGGCCTTGGGCGCGAGGTAGCCGCCGTGCCAAGAGGCGCGATCACTTACCCGCGAATACCGCCCCGACGACGTTGATGAAAAACGCGACGATTACCAGATTGAATGCAAACGACATCAACCCGTGTAGCAACGTGAGGCGACGCATGGCGCGCGTGTTGATCGATACATCAGACACCTGCGAGGTCATGCCGACTACGAAACTGAAATAGATAAAGTCCAGATAGTCCGGCGCGCGACTGCCGGGAAAGTGGAAGGCAGTTTCGTCACCCTCCTTTGCGTATTTTCGGTAGTAACAGTGCGCATAGTGAAAGCCGAAGCGCGTGTGCATCAAGAACCACGATGAGCCAATTGATGTCACTGACAGCAGCATGTGTGCCACCCGGACGGAGAGCGATTCTTCTCGCGATGTCGCAAGCAGAAAGCCAATCGCCGCCAGACTCACGGCGGCACCGGAAATCACGGTCACCAACATCAAGATGCTGCTCTGGTCATAACGCGCCACACTGACTTTCGTCTCATGCGGGTTGGCCTGCCGAACGCACATCCAATCAAGGGCGAGGTTCACACCCGCGAATATGCACCACGCGATTAGCACGGTTTCCACTGGCGGCCGCCCCCACGCAAGCGTGAGCAACAGCGCAATGAGTAGGCCCGTCGCGGCGGCCGTGGTGAAACGCCTCGCCGCGCTGACGTGTCTCAGCCAAGGCGCGGCGTGGCCCTCAATCATGCGCAGTACTTTCTCGAGGCAAAGGCATGGTCACACTCAGAACGCGCATGGAATCGGGGCTCACGCATTGGCTGGTCGTTTCACGCGGTACCACGTTGCGTAAATGGCGGGCACCGCGAGAATCGTGAGCGCAGTCGCCACGATTAACCCCGCCATGATCGCCACGGCCATGGGCCCCCACAACACGCTACGCGTAAGCGGAATCATGGCGAGCACAGCAGCGGCAGCAGTCAGCACAATCGGACGGAAACGTCGAACGGCCGCCTCTCGCGCTGCGATCCAGGCGTGTGTACCGGTCGCCATGTCTTGCTTAATTTGATCGATCAAGATGATCGTATTGCGCATGATGATGCCCATGAGCGCAATCACACCCAACATCGCCACAAAGCCAAATGGCATGCGGAACGTGAGAAGCCCAATCGCAACGCCAACGATGCCGAATGGAGCGGTCAGGAGCACCATCGACGCCAACGAAAAGCTCTGCAATTGCAGCATGAGCAACATCAGCCAGGCGAACATCATGAGTGGCACGCCCGCACCAATGGAGCTTTGTGCTTTCAGGTTTTCTTCATATGCACCGCCCGCTTCGATGCGGTAGCCCGGCGGCAGCTTCGCGCGAATCGAGTTGAGCTGCGGATCAATCGCTGCAGACACATCAGGCGCCTGCGCCCCTTCGACAATGTCCGAGCGCACCGACAACGTTGGCACGCGCGAATAGCGACGAATAATCGGCTCTTCCATCACCTGCTTCACGTTCGCCACTTGCGACAGAGGCACCGTGCGTCCGCTTGCCGTGGGGATTTGCAGATCCTCCACCTGCGACACCGCGATGCGCTCAGCGGCGGGGCCGCGTAGCACCACATCAATCAATCGGTCCCGCTCACGGAATTGCCCAATGGTTGCGCCAGACACTGCGCCGCCCAACGAGCGCGCCACGGCGAGCGATGTCACGCCTAGCGCGCGTGCACGGTCTTGATCTACTTCAACTTGCAGCGCAGGCGTGCGGTCGCCCCAATCGGTGTTCACTTCGACCGTCTTCGCGTTTTTGCGCAACACGACCGCAACCTCATCGCCAATCGATTTGAGCTTCGCGACATCGGGCCCACTCACGCGGAAGATGATCGGATACGCAACGGGCGGGCCGAGCGGCGTCTTGAGCGCACGGCCGCGCACGCCGGGGAAGTCTGTGTCCATCGCCTTCTGCAGTTTGGTGCTCACCCGATTACGCGCTTCCACGCTGTCGGTGAGGATCAGTGTGTGCGAAAAATTCGGGCGGAATAATTCTTGATTGAGCGACAAGAAATACCGTGGCAACGACATGCCCACGCTCGTCACAAATGTCTGCACGTCCTTATCAGCTTTCAAAATCGCTTCGAGTTTTTCCACCTGCGCTTCGGTCGCCTTGAAGCTTGAGCCTTCGGGCAGCCACATTTCCACCATGACTTCAGTGCGATCACTGGTCGGAAAAAATTGCTTCTCGGTCAAACCCATGCCAATCACGCCTACCACCAAGCCAGCGACGGTAATTGCAATGGTGATCCAGCGATGCGAGATGCACCAATCGATCATGCCGCGAAGACGCGTGTAGAACGGTGTGTCGAAATGTTCGTGCGCTTCGCCTTCTACAGTTGCATTCTTCGGGCGCTTCAATATCCAGTAACCAAAAAGCGGTGTCGCAATAATCGCTGCAAACCACGACAACACGAGCGCAATGGTGGTCACGCTGAACATATCAAACGTATATTCGCCCGTTGACGATTTCGCAGTAGCAATCGGTAAAAAACCAGCAGCCGTAACCAACGTGCCAGACAACATTGGCCATGCTGTACTTGCGTAAGCAAACGTTGCGGCGGCGAACTTATCAAAGCCCTCCTCTAGCTTACGCACCATCATTTCAACAACGATCATCGCGTCGTCGACGAGCAGTCCGAGCGCGATAATGAGTGCACCGGTTGAGATGCGGTGCAAGTCAATTTTGAACACTTGCATCGCGAAAAATGTAGCGAGCAACACGAACGGAATCGTTAGTGCCACCACCGCGCCCGCGCGCCAACCGAGCGACAAGAAACTCACCGCCAACACGATGGCGACCGCTTCCAGCAATGACTGCATGAACGTGCCGACGGCCTGCTTCACCACTTTGGGCTGGTTGCTGACTTGGTGAAACTCGATGCCTACGGGCAGATCGTTTTTGATCCGCGCCATTTCGTCGGTGAGTTGCTTACCGAGCTGCAACACATCACCGTCGCTCTTCATCGAAACTGAGAGTGCGATGCTCGGTTTGCCACCAAATCGAATCGTTTGCACCGGCGGATCAGCGTAGCCACGGTACACGTTAGCAATATCACCCACCCGAATCGTGCGGCCAGCGGAATTCGGCACCGCCAATTCAAGGTCACGAACGGATTTCACGGTATCGAAATTCCCGCTCACACGAAGGGCAATCGCGTTGTCTTTTGTCTGAATCACACCCGCCGGAGCAACTGCGTTTTGTGCTTGCAGTTGCGCCGCGATTGAACTTGCGTCGATACCAAGCGCGCCAACTTTGGCATTGCTGATTTCGATGTAAATTTTGTCGTCGACCACGCCAACGAGTTCGATTTTTGACACATCGGGAATGCGCAGTAATTCTTGGCGCACGTCTTCTACTTTGTCGCGCAATTCCGACAGCGTGAATCCGTCGCCGGTGAACGCGTAGATCGAACCGAACACATCGCCGAATTCATCGTTGAAGAATGGTCCGAGCGCCTCCGGTGGCAGCGTGTGGCGAATGTCTCCAATTTTTTTGCGCACTTGATACCAAAGCGCTTGTACGTCTTTGCGTGGCGCGGTATCGACCAGTTCAAGAATAATCAGCGATTCGCCGGGCTTGGAATAGCTCTGCGTACGCTTGAAGTACGGCATCTCTTGGAGCTTCTTTTCCAGCCGATCTGTGAGCTGCGAATCAACTTGTGACGTCGTCGCGCCGGGCCACAACGTGCGCACAGTAATCGCGCGAAACGTGAAGTCCGGGTCTTCGCGTTGGCCTAATTTGAAGTACGCGGAGAAGCCCGCAATCGCTATGGCGAGAATAAAAAACAGCGTGAGCTGTTTGTGCTTAATCGCGGCCGCGGAGACGTTAAATTTACCGCCGCCGTTGGGGTCAGACGCGCCGCCGCTCATGGCTTGGCGCTCGCAGGAACGACCGCCGCGCGTGCTGCAGTTGCTGGGGTCGGAGCCGCTGCCGCAGGTGCTGCCGCTGCCGCAGGTGCTGCCGGTGCTGCAGGTACTAAGGGGGCCGCGACTGGAACATCAAGTAAGCGCACTTTCTGACCCGCTTGCAGCAAATTCGCGCCAGCGGTGACCACCAAGTCGCCCGGCTTCAAGCCAGAGGCTACGGTCACGCCCTCATTGGTGCTCTCGCCGAGCTTAATTTCCACTGCACGTACGGTTTCCGTTGCGCGATCCACCAACCACACGCGCGTCACGTTGTCGCGGGTGTAGAGCGCGGTATTTGGCACAACGATGACTTGCGCTGCGCCGAGATCAAGACGCACGGTGGCGCTCATACCGAGTTTCAACGCTTCGTCCGCATTCGTGATCGAAAGTTTCGCGGCATACGTGCGGCTCGCAGCATCCGCTGCAGGTGCGAGCTCGCGCAGCGTCGCTGCATACGTCTTACCCGGAATCGCGTCGAGCTGCGCCATGAAACCTTTGGCTTGTTTCATTTGCCCTACGGCACGTTCCGGCACGTTCACGACCAATTCCTTTTCGCCCAACTGCGCCACGCGCACTACGCTTTGCCCTGCGGCGACGACACTGCCTGCCTCCGCGTCCACTGCGACGACAACACCTGCTTTGTCAGCGGTAAGCGTCTGAAACGTCAGCCCGTTCTTTGCATTCGCAAGCTGCGATTGCGCCGCTTTCACGCGCGCGTCTGCTGCAGCGGTGGTCGCGGCTTGGCGCTCTAGCGCCGCACCCGAAACGAAGCCTTTGTCGCGCAATTCTTGCTGGCGCTTCAGCTCGCTTTGTTGCAACACCCAATCAGTTTTCGCGACTTCAACTTGCGCTGCCTGCGCGTTGATCGCGGGCAAAACGTCTTGCGAATCGAGCACTGCGAGCACTTGTCCCGCCTTCACGACTTGCCCTACATCGACCAATCGGCGTGCAATCTTTCCCGCCACGCGGAAACCGTAGCGCTGCTCGTAGCGCGGACGCACCTCGGCTGGCAAATACGAGATGTCGCTAAGGCTACTCATGCCTGCAGGCATCACGCGTACGGGACGCGGCGCTTCGGCTTTTGCCGCGGTCGCTGGTTCTTTTGTCGACTCAGCGTTCGCATCGTCTTTTTTTCCGCAACCGGAGAGCGTTGCGACGCTGGCGGTGGCCGCGAGCGTTAGGGCGAGGAGGAGGACCTTCTTATTCATCATGCTTTCGGTTCCTTGAAAGGCGTGTGTTTGTTGTGACGTTTGTAATCTTGGAAATTTGGGTTGCGCTACGAGCGCTCGGGCGTACCGGCAACGTGCGCCCAATAGCGCGTGAGGGCGAGCGTGGCCTCGTCTTGGTAGGTGCCCATGCCGGGTAGCGTGGGGCACTTCGGATCGTTGCGATGCATGTCGCCATGCAAACTGTGCAGCCCGATCATGATCGCGTAGCTGTGCTTCAAGAGCCGCGCACCTTCGCCAGGGCCGAGCGCAGCGAGCTTCGGAAAATGTCTCTCTAAGCCCTCGCCCGCCGCCATGAGCCACGTACCCATTTGGGTTTGAAAGTGCTGCGAAGCCGGCAGAGGCACAGCATCAGGCGCGAAACCAATGCAGCACGCACCCAGCGGCATGTAGATCGGCGCGCTGATCAAGTGCTCGTCGGTGAGCGTTATCAACGCGTCGAAAGTAAATGCGCGGCCACTATTTAGTTGTGCGATCAAACTCGTAAAGTAGTGCTCAACGTGACGCAAATGCAGCGCCAAATACAGCTCTTCTTTGGTCTGAAAATACAGATAAACGGTGCCCTTCGCGAGGCCCGCCGCTTCGGCCACATCGGCGACGTTCGCCAGACCATGACGGTCCAAAAATAGGCGCTCCGCCGCGTCTAGGATCGCCTGTCGGCGGGCGTCCTTGTCCTCACCATCAATCGCCCGTAGGCGTCCGCGGCCACCGCCGCTCTCGCCGCGCACAATACTGGGGCAAAGGCAGGAAAAAAATCGTCGAAGTAACTTCATCTAAGTATCGGAGCGCAATAAATGACTATCAGTCAGTTGCGCCGAACTGTAAATGACTCGTGGTCAGTTGTAAAGTGTTTTTCTTGCATTCGTAAAATGAAGATATGCATGGGGTGGAGAGATCAAGCGCCCGAACGACTTGGATTTACGTCAACAAAAGGTCAATCTTGGCAATCGTTAGCTTACTGACAATGGCAACGAAATCGACAAGGGTGGTAGTTTTGAGTTCGGCTTTGAGCGAGGCAGAGCTCGATCAATCGCAGGACAAGTACGCAGGCACGGCTAATGAAAATCTCTACTCACGGGATCAAGCCCAGCCAACAAGTGCGACACGTTTTCTAGATGCCCGGCTATCAGGTGGGTCACTGCGCCCTGATGCTCCAAAGTGCCATGCACGATCATCAGCCGAGAGGACAGCAATTCGCGTCGTTCACGCTCGGCCAAATCTCGCCACACGATCACATTCGTGTTTCCGGTCTCGTCTTCCAGTGTGACAAAGGTTACGCCGCATGCGGTGCTGGGTCGCTGGCGACAGGTCACTAGTCCTGCGACGCGAATGCCACGTCCAGATTGCACGTTAACGAGATCAGCAGCGCAGTAAACGCCGTTGAGTTGATGTCTCACTAAACGCACGGGATGGGCACGCAAGGACAATCCAGTGCTGCGAAAATCGGCCAGCACTTCTTGCCCCAGGGTCATGATGGGTAACGGTACATCTCTACTCTGATCGTTGGTGGGGGCCAGAGGTAAATCCGGGACGATTGCAGTGCCCACCGCCCACGCCGCTTGAAGGCGATTACCTGACACATCGTGCAGGGCATCCGCATTTGCCAACGCCTTAGCATCGCCCTGATCCAATGCCGCGCGCGCCACAAGATCACGAAGACTCCGAAATTGCTGCGTTGTACGCGCAGCGACGATGCGTTCTCCGCCTGCGTGCGATAGTCCGCTGACAAGACGCAACCCCAGCCGCAACATCGGCTCCGCAGGGAAAGCGTCACGTGGCGAGGGCACTAAATACGAGTCCCATGTGCTCTGCATTACATCAACCGGCAGCACAGTCACGCCATTGCGTTGTGCATCTTGAATCAACTGTGACGGCGAATAAAAACCCATTGGCTGACTATTGAGTAGTGCGGCACAAAAAGCTGCGGGATGGTGACACTTGAGCCAAGAGGACGCATAGACGAGCAGCGCAAAACTCGCGGCATGGCTCTCAGGAAATCCATAGGTGCCAAACCCGGCAATCTGTTTGTAGATCGACTCGGCGAAGTCGGGGGTGTAGCCATTGGCTAACATTCCGACGGTGAGTTTGTCTTTCAAATGTCCAAGCCCACCACGTCGTTTCCATGCCGCCATAGCTCGCCGTAACTGATCGGCTTCACCCGCACTAAATCCCGCAGCCACCATTGCCAACTGCATCACTTGTTCCTGAAAAATTGGAATTCCCAGCGTACGCTTCAATACGCTTTCGACGGCTGGTGAGGGGTAACGCACCGCTTCCAGCCCCTGCCGCCGCTTGAGATAAGGGTGCACCATGCCACCTTGTATCGGCCCTGGTCGAACAATCGCCACTTCGATAACCAAATCGAAATAGTTGCGTGGTTTTAGCCGTGGCAACATGCTCATTTGGGCCCGTGACTCCACTTGGAAGACCCCCGTGCTCTCGCCTCGACACAGCATGTCGTATACCACCGGATCTTCCGCAGGAATATCTTGTAAGTCGAACGGTTGATTCGCGGGGCGACGTAGTTGTGCTGACACCATATCGAGCGCCCGGCGAATGCAGGAGAGCATGCCGAGGCCAAGCACGTCTACTTTCATTAACCCCAGCGTGTCGATGTCATCTTTGTCCCACTGGATCACAGTGCGATCCGGCATGGCTGCATTCTCGATGGGCACTAGACGATCGAGACGACCACGGGCGATAACGAAACCACCGGGATGCTGCGATAGGTGGCGCGGAAATCCGACCAGTATCGAAGCGTACTCAATGAGCTGCCGAATTTTGCGATTGTCTTCATCAAAACCTAGCTCTGCTAATCGTTGCCCTATGTCGGGTGTGTGATCCCACCACGCCATGTTTTTGGCGATCTTATCGACCTGATCGAGGGAGAAACCAAGTGCCTTCCCGACGTCACGCAACGCTCCTTTAGTACGATATGCAGACACTGCCGCACACAAAGCTGCACGCTCGCGTCCGTACTTTCTATAGATGTACTGAATGACCTCTTCGCGACGTTGATGCTCAAAGTCAACGTCGATATCTGGTGGTTCGTTGCGCTCCTTCGATACGAAGCGTTCAAACAACATGCTCATGCGCGCGGGATCGACTTCGGTGATCGCCAAGCAGTAACAGACCGCTGAATTTGCGGCTGAGCCGCGCCCTTGACAAAGTATCCCGTGGGCGCGTGCAAACTTCACGATGTCGTAAACGGTGAGGAAATACGCTTCGTAGCGCAGTTCGGCAATCAGAGACAGCTCCTTCTCAATCAGCTCACGCGCCGCTTCGGGTACGGTGTCGCCATAGCGTTTGGCTGCACCCGTGTAGGTTTCGCTGCGCAGGTAGCTCGCTAGACTATGGCCCGACGGTACGATTTCTTCGGGATACTCATAGCGCAATTCCTTGAGCGTGAAGGCGCAGCGCTCGCAGATCGTCACACTTTCCATAAGCCACTCGGCAGGGTATAGATTCGCTAAAGCTGGTAGTGGGCGTAGCGAGCGCTCTCCGTTTAACGTCATGCGTTTGCCAAGTGCGTCGACGGTAGTGCCGTGGCGTACAGCCGTTAGGATGTCGTGCAGCGGCTTTCGCGTTTTTTCGTGCATGACGACGTCACCGCAAGCGGTAATTGGCAGGTGGTACCGCCTCGACAATGCCAAGACGCGTTGTGAACGTAATCCATCACTGGCTAGCAGTAAACGCGAGAAGCCTAGTGCCAACGGAAGATGTGTCAGTGCGTGCAGCAATGGTTCAGGCTTGGGCCCAGGCATTACGACCGCCGAACATTCCGTCAGATTGGCTAAGTCGGTGAGCAGAAGTTGATATTTGCCCTTGCTACTGCGTTGCCGTGCACGCGTGATGAGTGCAGAAAGATCACCGTATCCTTGCCGCGTGTGCGCTAAGAGGACTAGCTGATCCTCTCCGAGCACAAAACTCGAACCCGTGATTAACCTGAAACTGCCTGTAGGCGGCGCGAGGTCTTTAGCTTCTAAGAATGCGCGAACCGAACCCGCCAATGAGCATTCGTCGGTGATCGCGAGTCCACGATAACCGAGAGCAATGGCAGTCCGCACCATTTCCTCTGCGTGCGAAGCCCCCACCTGAAACGTGAAATTACTTCTGCAAAAAAGCTCGGCGTAGACGGGCAACATAAAACACTAGGCGCGTGAATACGACACCTAACCAAACACGCCTTGCAAAAACCAATCATTGCTCGGTCGCTCGCGATATACCCAAAGCAAGCGATCATCGGGCGTTGATGCGACGTAATAGTCGCGTTCAATCGCTGGTGCTCCATCCGGTTGCGACCAATCCTCTTGTAGTCGTTCTGGTTGTCGCAGGGTGATTGTCGGGGACAGTGAACTGACTTCGCGATCACTGAGGCGGCGTGCAGGATGAACGAACCATGTTGGGCGCGCATCTTGCAAATCGGTTGCTGATGGTGGTGCTGAGGAGTTGGCGTCGTCTTTGCCCGGCGCATGCTGGGCCGTTGCGGTTGCACCTTGGGCTAATGTTCGATCTGACGAATCCAACAGCTGTGGAAATTGCACTGACTCCGGCAGGATCGTCCGGTTGACCAATGGGCGACGAATTCCGTTCTGACCAAGGCGTAGATGCAACAGGGCACCCAGAGCCGCCCAGTCGTGATCGTGCTGCTTACTACGATCAAAAAAATCCACGCTATCAAATTGCATCGGTTCGATCTGAATGCAACACAGCTCGATACGGGACACCTCGTGCGGCACCGGTTGCCGCTCTAACTTCACAGTCACCAGACGCAACCACTCGCTTGCGATGTGCATGGCGTGCGCCGCGTGCACACTGAGTTGGGTGCAGTGCAGACGCCCTTCATAAAAGGACAGCTCAATAACGGGCGTCGCCGAAGCATTTAGGGTGAGAAAACGCTCTAGTCGCCTCAGCAGTTCCTCGACGCCCGGTAACCAATGGCTAGTCTCACGTGCAAGATCAGCAAATTCAACATCGGTGTCAAAGTGTCGTGGCGGAGCCCAGAAAGACAAGGGTGCAGAGACGTCGCCATAGGCTTCACCTAGCATTCGACGCGGCGCTTCGCCGAAACGTTGATTGAGCGCCGGGATGGGCAGGCGACGGACGGCAGCAAGGGTATGTAAATTGAGCGTGTTCAGTTCGGCAATGACGGTTGAATCCAAATCCGTGCAATCTAGTGCTAATTCGTTTAGCCACTCGGCAATAGCGTCGTTCACAACCAGTTCACGATGCGCGCGACCTAACCAGCGAGCACCGCGTGCGGTCGGCGCAATCACAACATGGCATCGCAGCGTCTCGGCTGCCATGAGTTGCTGTACGCGCGCAATGATCGCTGCTTCGCCACCAAACAGCGCTAGCGATCCGCTGATCTCCATGAGCAGACCGTAGCCGTCGCTGATGTGGATACTGGGCGTTAATGTCGACACGACGCCCGCAAGGTGTTGCAGCAGGGCATGCTCTCGCAGCACCTCTCGATGTAATGAGACTAGCGCGTGCGTTCCGTTCGACAACGCGTTCGCCTCAGCCAACGTAGCTCCCGCGCGAATTCCCAGTCGGGCAGCAGCACGATTGCGCGCCACGATTAGGGAGCGCCTGCCACCAGTGTCTGCCTCGAACACAACGACTGGCGCCGACTCAATGAGCGTCCGCGAAAAAGCTTGCAGAGGAAGCGCTGGGATGTAGAGGGCAAGCCAAGCCATTGCAGTAAGGCTTCTCAGTGATCTGCAATTAGCGACGGAGGCCGCGACATCAGCGTCATCGAGGTCGTAGCGGCCGTCGTGGCGATCGGTGCAGCCGCAGTAGACACACCAAATCTCGTGATGTGATCGAGCAGTCGATTAGCGTTGATTTGCTTGTAGAGTTTGGCCTGAACCTGTGTCCGATCCAGCGTAATAACGGGCGACGCCGTCAAGCGTCCTCGACACTTGATGACGTGTAGGTAGACGGAGCGTGCATCCGCAGTCAACGTAAGTCGCACCCAAGCTGGCGAGGCTTGCGTCAAGCTCTCGCGGTCACGAAAATGAATCATCACGGTATCGCGATTGAGTACAGCAAGATGTAGCCGACGTAGGGCATCTGGCGCGCACTGATGCGTCCAGACCATCACCATGCCAGCGGTGCCGCTCTTGAGAGTCTGTTCCGCTGACCATAGGACGTCTAGTGGGCCACGTAGCGTGGGGCCGCGTGCCGTGGGGCCGCGTGCTACGCGCCGCTCCGACGCGCTAGCGTGAATTTGCGTGACGCGTGTGGTGTCGATGCCTGCTTGCTCCAAGCTGGCGGCAAATATTGGATGGGGTGCGCCAATGCAAACGATCTGTCGCTTCGCCATCGAGCACCTTGCCATCGCAGGGAGTAGTAACGAAAGTTCGCCCCATCCGGTGCCTTCGGTCATGATTTCAGTCATGGCCCCTACTGGCCAACCCTGCCACGGTAGGCTGTGGTCAATGATCGCAAATCCTGTAGCGAGACCACCTAGTCTGTCGCAGGATTCAAAATTAGGCGCATCAATGCCACGGCGGACATTCGCCCGAAGTGCGGAATGGCTAGCGATGAAGTCATGAAGCTCAGAAGTGCGCATAACTGTATATTAATACAGTTATGCGCACAGTCCGCCAGCTACTGCTCTGCGGCTGCGACCAGTTCAGAAGATAACTGTACGGAGCTGCATCGGATCGCGTGGACGCGCGCTACCCCCGAGAATTAACAACGAGTTGAATTAGAGTCCGCTTAACCTGAGAGAAGGAAACGGACGATGAAGCAGAAGCGACTCATCGAAGCGAGCATGTCTAACTGCACCAACTCGTGTCAATATTTAAGGCTCTCGTACTGGTTGCAAAGATCACAGTGATGAATCAACCCAGGAGCGGGCCGCACCTGCTTGACGGCCATCCACAACGCCGTTGACACAAGCTCGGTGCGCATGTTGTCCTCCATCGCCCATCCGTGAGGCAAACCGTATTGCGCGAGCTCCTTTATTCCCGAATACGCGATTTCTAGACTTAACGGCTTTTGTGCTCTAACGACTGCCTGGCGGTCGTTAGCGACATTTTTTCTTAAAGTCGATTATTTAATAAAACAACTTCTATCCGCCGCCTGGCGGTCGTTGAGGCCTAAAAGCTGTACTACTGATTTTCGAACCATCCGTGCAGCCAACATTGCCCGCCACGCTGCGATCAATTGTCGATCGTCGCTCATGACTTTGCTCCCGATCGCAGCGCTTCGACCGCGCGCACGCCCAGCGGCAACACCTTGCACGCAAGCAGCGCCGCCCACAACATGGTCGGCCAGACCACATGCCACACGGGCGAATGACGCCCCAAGTGCAGGAAAACCCAAACGACCGCCGCCGATGTCAACCCCGCACAAAGCGGTGCCCATTTCCCTGAAGCCCGCCAGTGCCGCGCGAAGAGCGCAGAGCCCATCCCAACCGCTGCGCCCGTTGGCAGCGATACCAGCAGAAACACCGCCGCCATCATGATGATGTGAATAAACGCGCCGATGCCCGGCGTGCCGCGATCAATCGTCAGGAGCCGCGCCACCGCGCCCACGAGAAACGCAGCAAGGATCAATGTCCACGACAACAGGTCGAACCCAACGCGAAGGCCATGCGCCCGAGCGAGAGGCTCCAGGTCGTCGTCGTACCAGCGCGCTGCGGTGCGCGAGGTGAAATCAAGCGCTTTCATGAATGCGCCCCCACTTCACGTTACGCGTCATGAGCATCACGCCCGCAAGCACCGCAAACACCAGTAGCGAACCGGCCAAGAGCGCATGCTGCTCCGACTGCAACACCAAATACAAAACGCCGTAAAGCACACCCAAGCCCGCCGACATTGGCAGCGCGCGCTTCCAGCCGCCCAGTGCCGCTTTCGCATACACCGTGAGCAGCATCACGCACGCCACCGCCGCCGCCACATACGCCCACACAAACGCAATGTGCTCCGACAAACTCAAGAGCAACAAGAAGAACGCCGCCATCGCCGCGCCAATCAACAAATACTGCACCGGATGCACCGCCTCACCCTTCAAGACTTCAAGGAGCACGATGCCCGCAAAAGTCAACACGATGAACAAAATGCCGTACTTGGTTGCGCGGTCAGACAGCGAAGCCGGATTGATCGGATCGATGAAATCTACGCCGAAGGATTGGAGGCAGGTGTCATTGGCGGAAGCGATGCGTACATCGCACATGGCGGCCCCCTTCAGCAACTGCGTTCGCGACTTCGACGCTAGCGACGACACGCTCCATGCGACCTCGAATCCGGCCGACGTCGCCTTTCTGTCATTCGGGTTCGGTAGAAATGCACCGAGAAATGAGGGGTGCGGCCAATTCGACTTGAGCGTCACACTATTCTCAACCGCAAGCGGCACAAATCCGAGCGACTCCAGACCCACAAGTTCCATTGAAAGCTCTAACGCCAACGGCGCATCGAGCGCACCGAGTGAGGCCGGAAGCACGGCGGCAAAACCAGACCGAAATACCTCTTGGTGATTATTTGGTTGCACGGTAAGCGCGCTGGAACCCGCTTTCAGTGTGACGTTACGCACGCCGCGAGGATCACTGACGGCAAACTCGATTTGCGCGTCTTCACAAGAAACAGCCACGACAGGCGCTTTGAATTGAGGAACCGCGAGCGCCTTCAGATTCGTCCACTCAATTCGACTGTTGGCGTCGAGCCCGAAGGAGTTCACTTTGTAGAGCCCTCGGTAGCGTGGCTCAATTTTGCTACTGGTAATCCACCGTGCAGATTGCGGAAGCGCTTTGAGCACGCTGGTTGAATCGGTTCTTTCGATCGTTTTGACTTTATCCTTTTCGATGATCTGTTCGCTCGTAAACGTGCACCGTCGTGTGGCCACCGCCCCCGCAATCGTCTGCGGCCCCGCCAAGCTCTCGCGCACGCTCGCTGCCGCCTGCGCCCGATAGCCCATACGCTCGCTAGCAAGACCACCAATCATCGACAACCCCACCATCAAAACCAGCAGCACCGCACCAAGCGAAACCGCTTTGGCCAGCAATTGAAAACGCTTCATAGTCACACTCCGTTCGTTGAAAACAGAATGCAATATCTGCAACCCATGTGCGCAGAAAATGAAGTGTGTGAAGTCTGTGTGAAGTTGTCGTCGCCGCGACAGGCTTGCTCAAAGAAAATTCGACGCGCGGTAGGCGACGACTTGGCGTCGCTCCATCGCGTGATGCGCGGCCAAGTCCGCGCCTACAGACCTACTCGACGCGCAACGTTGCCTCTTGCGAGCGCTACGCCCCGGGCAATCTCAATCGCACACAAGTCACTCCACGCGCCTGCTCCACGCTCAATGAGCCGCCATGCAGCAACGCCACCTGCCGCGCAATCGCGAGGCCGAGGCCGCTGCCTTTGGGGCGTCCGTCGGGGCGCGGCGTGGAGATGAATCGCTCGCCGATGCGTTCTTGCACAAACGTTGCAAAGCCCGGCCCTTCGTCGGTCACGTCAATATTTACTGCGCCGTGAAGCGCGAGCGCCGCCACACCAACGACGCTACCGCGCGGCGAGAAATCAATCGCGTTGTGCACCAAATTGTCGACTGCGAGTTGCAGCGTCTCGGCGTCGCCCACGATGTGCGCCTGCGATTCATCGAACACAAGGCGCACGCCCGCGCGCTCGGCCTGCGCCGCTGCATTCGCAGCTGCGCGCGCAAACAATGCCGACACTTCAATCCGCTGCTGATGCTCCGGGGCAGCCAATTGCTCAAGTTTGGAAAGCTCCAACAATCGCTCGACCGTCGAATGCATGCGCTCGCTCTGCGCCACCACGTTATCCGCGAAGTGCACACGATCGGCGTCAGTCATTGGCTCACGTAGCAATTCGCCCGCACCGCGAATCGCTGCGATGGGTGACTTCAACTCGTGCGTGAGCGCGCGTACCGTGTTCTCCACGTAACGTTGCCCTTCCAAGCGTTCACGCATCGCGCCCATTGATTTTGCAAGCTTGCCCAACTCGCCGGGCAGTGCGGGTACAGCCGTGCGCCGACCCGCGTCTACTTCGTCGGCATAGCGCGCCAGGCGCCGCACGCCGCTGACAATCCACAACGTGGCGACGACGCCAACGAGCAACGAGAGCCCGAGCAACCACGCGCCACTCACCAAAATTTTTCGCTCAGCACGCTCAACAAACGGCGCGACGGTATTGGTCGCCTTCGCCAAACTCAATACGCCAATCGTCTTGCCACCGCGAATGATCGGCGCGGCGACATGAAATACCGATGTGCCTTCGTCGTTCACGGTTGCCTTAGTTGTTCGCGCGCCGTATTGGCCATCGAGCGTGAGCAACACGTCGCGCCACTTCGAAAAGTCTTGGCCGACGGAGCGATTCTCCGAATCGAATTGCACGATGCCTTTGTCGTCAGTGACGTAGACACGAAAGTCCACAGTCTCCTTCTTGAAACCGTGAACTTGCGCACTCGGATTGCGTGTGTTGTACGCCTTCAACGCACGCGCAAAATCACCGTTGTTGATCGTGCCTTTCGACAAATCGATCGCTGCAATTTCGGCCAACATATGCGCCGAGTCGATCATCACGTCTTCCATCACTTCCGCAACAGACGGCTTGATTTCGTTCACGAAAACCGTGAGCACGAAAAACGCAGCGAGGCCGATGATGGCGAACACGGCGAAGAGAAGGCGGATGCCTAAGTGCATGTTTGACTTACTAATTCCGCTGTGTCGTGGGAGCGGGCTCGCCCGCGATGAGGTACTTGCATTGCAACCCTCCGTTGACCGAGCAGGCGCTTTTCGCGGGCAAGCCCGCTCCCACAGACACTGTGGCAGTCGACGCCACCACGTTACACACTCACGCTATAACCCAAGCCCCGATGCGTCTCAATCGGGTCGAGGTCGGGGCGGGCGGCTTTGAGCTTCGCGCGCAGGGTTTTGATGTGCGTGTCGACGGTGCGATCGCCGCTTTCAGCATCTGTGCCCCACGCAGCGTTTAAAAGCATGTCGCGCGAGCAAATGCGGCTCGGCCGTTCGAGCAAAGTTTTGAGTAGCAAATATTCGCGACGCGTGAGGTTCAGCGTCTCGCCGCCGAGCGTGATGCGTTGCGCCGTTGCGTCCAGCACGAAGATCGGCACACCCGACGTAGGCGCATTAGCAGACACGCGCCGCAGCACCGTGCGCACGCGCAAACTCACCTCACGCGGGCTAAACGGTTTCACTACGTAATCATCCGCCCCCAGCTCAAGTCCGACCACGCGGTCAATCTCTTCGCTACGCGCGGTGAGCATGATGATCGGGATGTTCCCGCGCTCCGGCATCGCACGAATCTCACGGCACAAATCAAAACCCGTGCCGTCCGGCAGCCCCACATCCAAAACGACTAACGACGGCGCGGCATCCCCCGTCGCGCGCAGCTCGCGCCGCGCATCCGCGAGCAGCCGAACATGCACTGGCGCGAAACCATCCGTGCGTAGCGCATAGGCCAGCGTTTCGGCGATGGCGTCTTCATCCTCAACGATCAGGATACGATGGCGCGGCGGAGTTTCTTCGGTAGAACTGATGATTGTTGTGCGTAACAAATGGGTGACGAGAGGATATGCCATCGCCGAAGGCGCAAGCACGGCGAATGGGAAGATTACGATTTACAGCTTTTACGCGCTACCGACCGCCAGGCGGTCGATGTAGGCACTTTTCTAATATTGTTGACTATACAAAAAATTTAGCGCTAATTACCGCTGGCTGGTCGCTAACGCCAAAAAGCTGTAATCACGCGATCCTGCGATCCGTCGGTTCGGGTGTTAAGCGACCACCCAGCGCCGCGGTGGCGACAGCAAGCGCGGCCGAGTCCGCGCCTACGAAGCCCTTGCACGACCGAAACGAATAAACTTTCACCATGCAACCCGCCCACACTTCTACGCCCGCCGCCCTCCCCGCCTTGGAGCAACCTTACCTCGATTTGCTGCAACAAGTCAGCACCTCCGGCTCGCACAAGGGCGACCGCACCGGCACCGGCACGCGCTCGGTATTCGGCGCGCAAATGCGCTTCGATCTGACGCGCGGATTTCCGCTGCTGACGACGAAGAAGGTGCATTGGAAAAGCATCGCCTACGAACTCTTGTGGTTCCTGCGCGGCGACGGCAACGCGATGTGGCTGCAAGAGCGCGGCGTAACGATCTGGAACGAGTGGGCGAAAGCCGACGGCGATCTCGGCCCTGTGTACGGCGTGCAGTGGCGCTCATGGCCGAAGCGCGAAGTAGACGGCGGTGGCACCATCGATCAAATCGCGCAAGCCGTGGACTTGATCAAGCGCGATCCGAACTCGCGTCGCATCATCGTGAGCGCGTGGAACGTGGCCGATCTGCCGAAGATGGCGCTCATGCCCTGCCACGCGTTTTTTCAGTTTTACGTGTCAACGCCCGACGGCGCAGCCAAGCCGCGCCTGTCCTGCCAGCTCTACCAACGCAGCGCCGACCTTTTCCTCGGCGTGCCGTTCAACATCGCAAGCTACGCCTTGCTCACTCACATGATCGCGCAGCAATGTGATGTTGACGTCGGCGATTTCATCTGGACCGGCGGCGATTGCCACATCTACGACAACCACACAGAACAAGTCGCGACGCAACTCGCACGCACACCGCTCGCGCCACCAAGCTTAGTCATCAAACGCAGACCCGCGTCGATCTTTGATTACGAGTTTGAGGATTTTGAGATTGCTGGGTATGAAAGCCATCCGCCGATTAAGGCGCCGGTGGCGGTGTAACGGTATGCAAGATGGTACCTACAACGTGTATTGGTGGCTGTCGCTAATTGCGCCCGCCGTCATCATGTTGATCGCGCGCGCAACACGTTCGCGGAAAATTTATTGGTTGGCCGTTGTTTGCTCGGTGATTGTTACCTACGTCCTGTGCTTACAAGCGGTCGAACTAAAGTGGGCGATTCGCAACGCGACGGCAACGCTAGATTCGGAAATTGAACATGCGACGTCAGATGGCGCAAACCTCGTGTTTAACGCGATTCTGCTTGCCCCTCTGCAAGCAGTTCTGTTCACGTGGTTCTGGGGGTGGGTTGGCCGACGAATTTGGAAACCGCCGCAAACGAGCGATGCACCGTAGCCCGGATGCTCGCATCCGAGCTACATCGCCTCCTCGAAAACTCCGATCGCCGTCCATGAAAACCATCTGCGCCGTCATGATTCACGTGTCCGATGTGCCAACCGCGCTGACTTGGTACATGAGCGCATTTCCCGCCGCGAAGCGCAAAGTCATCACGTGGTCGGAAGGGGAGTTTGAGTGCTTGGAATTAGACGGCGTACAGATTGAAATCGTGCCTGCCGACGAAAAGGTGGCGTCGGGCGCGGCGGGTAGCGTTGTGTACTGGCAGGTTGACGATTTCACTGCGGCGCTAACGCACTTCGAATCCGTAGGCGCGACGCTTTACCGAGGCCCTGGCGAGATTGAAGATGGACAGCGTATGTGCCATGTGCGCGATCCGTGGGGCAATTGCATCGGACTACGCGGGAAGTAGTCCGCGCTACTCTGGCCGTCCCATTCGCTTCTCGCCGAACTTAAACCACGCGCGCTTGATGCGATCACCCTGCACTTCGTACATCGCGATGAGTTCGACTGTGCCGATGCCTTCGGGAAAATTCCGCGTCACAATTTCGTGATCGATGACGAGGTTGCCCATCGCTGTGCGACCCAGCAGGCGCGCATACAAATCTGGCTCTTGCAAGCGAACGCTCTGTCGCGCACGCACAGCCGCCGCGCCGACCCCAAGCGGCGTATTCGGAAAATCAAACTGCTCGATATCTTCAGCATAAGTTGCCATCAACGCGTCGATATCTCGCGCGTTGTACGCATCCAATTGACGTTGCACTACTGCTGCTGGATCAGGGTGTTGCGGCATTTGATTCGCCTCAAGAAACTAAATGTGAATGGCTTCGAGCGCCGCGCGAATCGGTGCCGGAATCGGCACGCTCTTGTTCGCTGCGCGATCCACGAACACATGCACGAAAAAGCCAGTGGCGCGCGGCTCGGCATCTGGCGCGTCGTCTACACCAAATAAACCGACTTCGTAACGCACAGAACTGTTACCGAGTTTCGTCACGCACAAGCCTGCATGCACGGGCTCAGGAAATGCAAAACTCTTTTTGTAGGTGCAACCCGAATCCACAGCGAAGCCAACGACCGGCGCGTTGTGAATATCAAGGCCGCCTTCGCGGATCAAGTATTCGTTGATCACGGTGTCGAACCAGCTGTAGTACACGACGTTGTTGACGTGTCCGTAGACGTCGTTGTCCATCCACCGTGTCGGGATCGTCAGAAAGTGTTTGTACTTTTCGCGAGTCATGGTCTCGTGCCGTTACGCCAGCCGCTCATCCAACAACTCGATCCAATGTTTCACCACAAGCTCGGTGCCACTTTGCAAATGCGTCATGCAGCCGATGTTTGCCGTCGCAATTTGCGTGGGGGCGCCAGCGGTGAGGCTCTTGATTTTGCGACCTTTCAGCTCGTTGCTCAAGTCGGCTTGCAAGATTGAATAAGTGCCCGCGGAGCCGCAGCAAAGGTGGCTATCAGCCACAGGAGCGAGGACAAAACCCATGTCTTTGAGCAGTGACTCCACCCCGCCTTTGAGTTTCATTCCGTGCTGCAAAGTGCACGGTGGGTGATACGCAATTTTTTCCCCAGCGGGCTTTACTTTCGCCTTGAGCTTCGGCCATTCGGCAGCGATCACCTCGGATACATCGCGCGCCAACGCCGCAATCTTCGCCGCGCGCTCGGCGTAGGCGGCGTCATGCTTCATGAAATGCCCGTAGTCCTTCACCATCACCGAGCAACCCGAAGCAGTGACGACAATCGCCTCCGCGCCACGCTCAACAAGCGGCCACCACGCATCAATATTCGCGCGGACTTTTTGCACCGCCTCGTCATGCGCATTGAGATGATGCGAAAGCGCACCGCAGCAACCGCCCGCCGACACGCGTTGCAAGGTAACGCCAGCCGCTGCCAATACGCGCGCCGCCGCCGCATCAATGGATGGCGCCAACGCGTCCTGCACGCAGTTATCGAGCAGCAACATCGTGCGCGAATGCGTCGCGGTCGGCCATGCGCCGGGCGCGCGACGCGGTTGAATTTTCGCTTTGAACGAAGCGGGCAAGAAAGGACGCGCTGCGCGGCCCATCGCCAGCGCGGCGGCGAACGTCTTCTTGCTCAACATGCCTTTGCGCAGCATGTCGCGTTGAAATTTTTCTTTGCTCGTTCGACCCACTTTGCGCTCAACAACCGAGCGGCCAATATCAACCAACCGTCCATATTCCACACCGCTCGGGCACGTGCTTTCGCAGTTTCGACACGTTAGGCAACGATCCAAATGCTGCTGCGTTTTGATCGTTGGCTCCGCACCTTCGAGCACTTGCTTGATCAGATAAATGCGCCCACGCGGGCCGTCCAATTCGTCACCCAAGACTTGATACGTAGGGCACGTCGCCGTACAAAAACCGCAGTGCACGCACGAACGCAAAATGGCATCCGCCTCAATACCTTCGGGCGTGTCTTTAATGAAATCGGCGAGATTGGTTTGCATGGTTAAAACTTGAGTGAATCGGTGCAGATCAGTCGTAGGGCGGGCATTGCCCGCCGTTGGTTTACGAGGCGGGCAGTGCCCGCCCTACATCCGCGGAAATACGTTGTATGGATCGAACGACGCTTTAATCTTTTGGCTCACATCGAGCAGCGCGGCCTGTGGCGCACAGGTGCGCTCTGCCTCAGTCGAGTCGCCGCGAAACACACTGGCGTGGCCGCCTTCTGCCCGCGCCCATTCGCGAATGGCGGGCAACGCGATTGACTGAGTACGCACCCAACGCTGCGCGCCGCCCCAATCGATGGCTTGCGCGTCATGGTTGTTCGCAAGGTCGCCCCACGGCGCTGTAGTTTTGCACGCCACACGAATGAGCGGCCCATCGCCACTGAAAAAAGAATGTGTTTGCTCTCGCCAACTGCGCCACCAATCGACATAGTTCGCGAGCATTTCACCGCCGAGCTTTGCAGCGGAGGATGCCACCGCCGGTGCTGCGCCTGCGAGGCGCAGATAGAGCTTGCCTTGCAGCCACACGGTCGCAGTGATTGGGTTCGCCTCGGCGTACCAACGATTCATCGCAACGATGGCCGCGTCTGCGCCCATCTCGAAGACTCGCGTTTGTTGCGCCTTCGGCAGTGGCAAACACTTGAACGCGACCTCGGTGATCACGCCGAGCGTCCCCATCGAACCCGCGATCAAGCGCGACACATCAAAGCCCGCCACGTTCTTCATCACCTTGCCACCGAAGGACAGATGATCTCCTTTGCCATCGAGCACTTTGCAACCCAAGATGAAATCGCGTGTCGGTCCGGCATAGGGGCGGCGCGGCCCAGAAAGCCCGGTCGCGACTGTGCCGCCAATGGTTGCGCCCTCACCGAAATGCGGCGGCTCAAACGCAAGCATCTGCCCGGCCTCCAACATCGCCTTTTCGACTTCTGCGAGCGGCGTGCCCGTGCGGACGACGATCACGAGCTCGCTCGGCTCGTATTCCACGATGCCCGCATGAGCACGCGTGTCGATCACGTCGCCCGACGCTTGCGGCGATAGAAACGATTTGCTTCCGCTACCGCGAATGCTCAGTTTCTTGCCCGATGCGGCGGCGGCTTTGATTTGAGATTGCCAAGTTTCGATCATGTCTGTTTCACATTCCTCGTTCAATTGAGGGTTAGTTCCTCCCCCGCTCGCCGGGGGAGGTTAGGAGGGGGTAGATGGCTGGATGCGCTACCGCCTTACCCCACCCCTACCCTCCCCTGCAAGAGGGGAGGGAGTTGCGAACCGCACGCCGGTTAGTAGCGCAAACTTACTTCGCCGCGTAAATATGCTCTGGCTCTTCATGCCCGATCACCACGGTCTCCGCCTTCGATTCCGCGATCCATTGCTGCATTGAAGGGTGCGCGAGCATCGCTTTCACGTATTCCGCGACAACGGGTGAACTCTCCACGCCGTACGTCGCGAAGCGAAACACAACAGGTGCGAAGTAGGCGTCGGCCGCGCTAAACGTGCCGTACAGAAACGCGCCGCCCGCGCCAAATTTCGCGCGCGCCTCGATCCACAGCGCTTGAATGCGATCGATGTCCTTCTGCACGTCTTCGCGTGGCACGGCAATCGGGTAACTGCGACGCACGTTCATCGGCATCCAATTACGGACAGCCTGAAAACCCGAGTGCATTTCGGCGCTGGCGCAGCGGGCGTGAGCGCGGGCCGCGGCGTTTACGGGCCACAAGTTAGCGTGGCGTTCTGCGAGGTACTCGGTAATCGCCAGCGAGTCCCAAACCGTCACCTCGCCATCGCGCAATACCGGCACTTTGCCATTCGGCGAGCGCTTGCGCGACTGAATTTCGGCGGCGAATTCCGGCGTGTCGAATACGTAGTTTTCTTCGGTGAAAGCAATGCCAAACGCATGCATCAACAGCCACGGGCGCAGTGACCACGACGAATAGTTTTTGTTGCCGATAAGAAGGGTGTAGGCCATGTTCGTGTCGCTTGTCTGTTTCAAGGGTTGAAAGGGCGCTTACTTTATGCGGCCCGTTCGTTTCGTGTTTGCAAAATTTGCTGGCTAGCCTGCGCGGCGAGCAGTGCCCGTTCTACGTCTACGTCGTTTGAGCGACCGTCACTGCATCGGAATCGTTTTGCCCGGATTCATGATGTTGTTCGGGTCGAGCGCCTTTTTGATCGTGCGCATCAGATCAACGCCTTCGCCGTGCTCGGCTTTCAAGGCCTCAAGCTTGTGAATGCCAATGCCGTGCTCGCCCGTGCAGGTGCCGCCCATGGAGATGGCGACCAACGCGATTTGTTTCGCCGCGTCATCGGCACGCGCATGCTCAACCGGATTGTTCGGGTCAAACGTAATCTGCACATGAAAATTGCCGTCGCCCACGTGGCCCACGATCATGCAGATGAGGCCACTCGCATCGGAAATCCGTTTGGCCTCCGTGATGCAATCCGCAAGGCGCGAAATCGGCACGCAGGTGTCGGTGGCAAATGCCTCTTTGCCCGGCACGAAATTCATGCCGGCCCAATACACATCGTGCCGCGCTTTCCACAATTTGCTGCGATCTTCTTGCTTATCGGCAAAACGATACTCGCCGCCGCCGTGATCCGCGGTGATGGCCTTCATTTGTTCGATTTGCTCGGCGACGTAAGCGTCGGTGCCGTGAAACTCCATGAACAGCGTGGGCTTGGGCTCGAGGTCGTCAAGCTTGCTGTATTTGATGCAAGCCTGCATTTGCACGTCGTCCAAAAGTTCGATCCGCGCCATCGGAATACCCAACTGCATCGCCATGATCACCGTGTTTACCGCGCCATGCAGGTCGTCAAACTGACAAACCGCCGCGCTGATGCGCTCGGGCACGCCGTAGAGTTTCAATTGAATTTCGGTGATGATGCCGAGCGTACCTTCGGAGCCGATGTAGAGGCGCGTGAGGTCGTACCCGGCGCTTGATTTCTTGGCGCGGGTTCCGGTCTTGATAATGCGACCATCAGGTGTGATGACCGTGAGGCCAAGTACGTTCTCGCGCATCGTGCCGTAGCGAACCGCGTTGGTGCCGCTCGCACGCGTCGCGCTCATGCCACCGATGCTCGCATTCGCGCCCGGATCAATCGGAAAGAACAAACCGGTGTGCCGAATATCCGCATTCAACTGCTCGCGCGTGACGCCCGCTTGCACTCGGCAATCTAAGTCTTCTGCGTTGATTTCCAACACCTTAGTCATACGCGAAAGATCGAGGCAGACGCCGCCATAAATCGCTTTGAGATGCCCCTCAAGCGAGGTGCCCGTGCCATACGCAATCACAGGAATGCGCGCGGCGTTGCAGAGCTTCAGAATGCTCGCGATTTCTTCGTTCGTCTCGGGGAACACCACAACGTCCGGCATGCCCGCGTCACGCATGCCTTCGCCGTGGCTGTGGTGCTCGCGCACCGCGTGCGTCGTCACGGCACGTTCGCCGTATGATTTTTGTAACGAATCAACCGTCGCAGCGACAGCGGATTCTGGGGGGCGTTCAAAGGTCAACATTTATTTCTCCGTAGGGCGGGCACTGCCCGCCGTGTGCACGAGGCGGGCAGTGCCCGCCCTACGCAAAAAAACCAAGCTCAAAGCACACTAAAACCGCTCCAACTCAGCAAACGGCATCGGCTTACCGTGGCTCACACGCATCTTGCCGAACTCGGCGCAGCGGTGCAGCGTGGGTACGGCCTTGCCCGGATTGAGCAAACCGTGTTCGTCGAAAGCGTGCTTAATCTCGTGCATGCGCGTGAGTTCTTTAGGCGAAAACTGCACGCACATTTGGTTGATTTTTTCTACACCGACACCGTGCTCGCCGGTGATCGTGCCGCCGACTTCGATGCACAGTTCAAGTATTTCCGCGCCGAACTCTTCTGCGCGTTCCAGCTCACCCGGTATGTTCGCGTCGAACATGATGAGTGGATGCAAATTACCGTCGCCCGCATGAAACACGTTGGCGCAGCGCAGGTTGTATTTCGCCGACAGGTCAGCAATCGCGCGCAATACACGCGGCAGTCGGGCGCGAGGAATCGTGCCGTCCATGCAGTAGTAGTCCGGCGAGACGCGGCCCGTCGCGGAGAACGCGTTTTTGCGTCCGCTCCAGTAGCGCAAGCGCTCATCTTCGTTCTGCGAAACTTTGATGTCCGTCGCGCCAGCGCCGCGCAACACCTCCGCGACGCGCGCCATTTCGTCGGCCACCTCTTCCGGCGTACCGTCGCTTTCGCAGAGCAAAATGGCTTCGGCTGTCAGGTCGTAACCCGCATGCACAAAGCCTTCGACCGCGATGGTCGCGATCTGGTCCATCATTTCCAGACCCGCCGGAATGATGCCCGCCGCGATGATGTGGCCAACCGCAGCGCCCGCCGTTTCCACGCTTGCAAATGATGCGAGCGCGACTTGTGCGAGCTGCGGTTTGGGGGTGAGTTTCACGACGACTTCGGTCACGATGCCGAGCAAGCCCTCGGAGCCAATCATCAGCGCCAGCAAGTCGTAACTGCCCGGCGCGTGCGTGTCCAGCGATTCGGAGCCGAGCTCCACAATTTCGCCGGTCATCAGCACAACGCGGAGTTTCTTGATGTTGTGCACGGTCAAGCCGTATTTCAGGCAATGCACACCACCGGAATTTTCAGCAACGTTCCCGCCAATCGTGCAGGCGATCTGCGAGGATGGATCTGGCGCGTAGTACAGCCCGTGCGCTGCGACGTGTTCGCTGATCGCGAGATTGCGCACGCCGGGCTGCACGCGCGCTGTGCACGCCAAGGCGTCAACCGCAAGGATGTTCATCATCTTCGCTGTGGAAAGGAGCAAACCATCCGCACTCGGCATTGCGCCACCCGAGAGGCCCGTTCCCGCGCCCCGCGCGACGATGGGCACACGGTGCAGATGGCACAACGCCACGACCGCTGCAAGCTGCGCTTCGTTTTCGGGCAACGCCACGCACTTCGGCAGTACGCGATACATCGTCAATCCATCACACTCGTACGGACGCTTGTCTTCGTCCGCGATCTTCAAGCTTTCCGGCGGCAAGATGGCGGCGAGTGCTTCAAAGAATGTGGCAGATTTCATGTAGGTAATCCTTCGTGGTTCGCGCGTGCGTTGATGCGATCTACTACGCGGTCAATCGCGCGCTGCACATGATTGTGCGCCAAGCGCTTGGCCTTCGCACCCTCACCTGCTTCGATTGCTTTAAGCATGGCGCGGTGGTCCGATTGGCCGACTTCGGTGATGCCCACGCCGTAGCCCGCGTTGTCCCATGTCGCTTTGCGCGAGGCTGAAAATTGTGCGCCGAGAAATTCGAGAAATTTCGTGAGCTGCGCGTTGTGCGTCGCCGCGGCAATCGCGTTGTGAAAATCGTCGTCAACGGTTGAGCCGTCACGCCGCGCTGCGAGCGCGCCGTCCATAGCGTCTACTGCATCACGAATCGCCACAAGATCGTCGCCAGTTCGCCGAGTCGCCGCCAATTCCGCGGCACCAGATTCAACGATTTGGCGAAGCTCCAACATTTCGCGCTCGGCGATGTCGGCCGCAAAGTTAGTTGCGGCGACGGTTCCGCTCGGTGCGGTCGCTGCCGCGCCGGCAAAGCGAAACGCGGAAAGCTTATTGCGATCCGCGACGAACGCGCCGGAGCCTTGTCGTGTTTCGATGCGGCCATCGGCCTTTAAACGCGCCAGCGCCTCCCGCAGCACCGGACGCGAAACAGCGAGCGATTCCGCGAGCGCCTTCTCGGGCGGCAATTTGGTGCCCACCTTCCACAGCCCCATCTCAAGCTGCAACAGGAGCTGTCGGTGCGCTTCGTCTGCTAAAGACTGTGGGCGCACGACGGCATTGAGCGCGTCTGCGGCGTGACCGAGGGCGGTGGAATAAGTCGGGTTGTCTGACAACATGACAGAATTGTACGGACTTCGCGCAGCGTGCGTATTGGGGTTTTCGAGCACGGCAGCACCTTGCATTCGCAAGTGAGACAAGCGCAGCGAAATCCGATGCAGCGATTGAAGCTCAACGCGCCCTGAAAATCGAACAGCTTCCACCTAAACTAGGCGTCTAAGCGCCGCCGGACGGTCGTTACACTGAGAAAACCACCATACTCGACTTAAAACAAAAAACTGCCATAACGACTATCTGGCGGTCGATGCAAGCATTTTTCTTTGTAAAGCTGTTAACTGCCGCAACCGCCACCACCGCCGCATCCCCCACCACCGCCTCCGTCACCACAACTTCCGCCGTTGTCGCCGCAGCTGGACGAACTGGAGTTGCCGCCTCCGTCACCGCTGCTTGAATTGGCGGTTGCATTCATTTGTTGGTATCGCGCCTGCAAGATCTCTAAGTCGGCGTCGGTGTACGCATTGCCGCCGAGAATACCTAAGTGTTGGTCGAGATTAAACAAGTCACTCGTCGAAAAAATCGACGCGGCAGCGACACCTCCCGCACCCGCGAGAACACCGCCCGCGATGAGCTGACGGCCCATACCGTAGGTCCGCGCCAAGCCCTCTTGCTCGGCCTTCCGATCACCCACGTACGGTGTGTGGTGCAGAAATTTCCCGAAGGCTTTTTGGCAGAAGTCCGCGTAGTTTTGCGTGAGAAGAATGAACTCGTGCCACGCCGTGTCGATGGCTTTGCTGGGCATGCCGAAGTGCGTGGCAGGGCTTTGCGCCACGATCAGGAACCATGCCCGCAAACCCTCCATGATGTGCTTAATCTGCTCGTCGGACAGGTCGGGGTACGCTTGGTCGAGCCGAAATTTAAGACCTGCGGGGAACGCGTATTCGCGAATAAATTTGATGCGCGCCTTACGGGTGATGCCATTGCGAAAGCTTCGCGTAATCGCCCAAGCGGCAATACCGAGAATGACCACGGCGATTAGAGTTGGAATTGTCATCTTGATCTCCTATGGGTTGTTGTTATGAGTGAAAGATGCTTCTTGTTTCGCGAATTGATAACGCCGCATTTTGACGAGAATGTGACAGCTTCATAATTGCGGCGAACCCTACACTCTTGCCAGCCGTTTGCTTTGGCGAACCTACACAAAATCGTAACTTCGTTTGGATGTGCATGAACTCAATTGATCTGAAAAATCGTGTCGCCGTCATCACCGGTGGCGCACGCGGCATCGGCTTCGCCTGCGCACAACGCTTTATCGCGAGTGGCGCAAAAGTGGCTATTTGGGATGTCAGCCCAGAAGCTGTAGCCGAAGCGCTGGAAAAGCTTGGCGATGCGGCGCGCGGATTTGTGGTTGATGTGTCGAACGAAGGCGCAGTAACCGCAGCGCGACAATCAACGCTCGAAGCGTTTGGTCGAATCGATATTTTGATTAACAACGCGGGCATCACCGGCCCGAACGTTAAGACGTGGGAATACCCACCGGCAGAGTTTCGTCGCGTGGTTGAGCTTGATCTGGTTGCGCCATTTATCGTTGCGCGCGCCATCGTGCCGCGTATGATCGACGCGGGCTACGGCCGCATCGTCAACGTAGCAAGCGTCGCTGGAAAGGAAGGCAATCCGAACGCACCGGCCTACAGCGCAGCGAAAGCGGGCCTGATCGGCCTAACGAAATCACTCGGCAAAGAACTCGCCACCACCGGTGTACTCTGCAACTGCATCACGCCCGCAGCCGCTCAGACCGACATCTTCAAGCAAATGACGGCAGAACACATCGCGTTCATGAAATCAAAAATTCCGATGAACCGATTCGTCGAAGTCGAAGAAATTGCCGCCATGGTCGCGTGGCTCTCAAGCGAAGATTGCTCATTCACCACGGGCGGCGTGTTCGATATTTCGGGCGGGCGGGCGACGTACTAGGGAATGTCGGGCGCGCAACGGCCACCGGTGGCAGGCCACGGGCTGCGTAGGTTCGATAAGTTTTTTCTCGCTAGAAATTAATCGGTCAGTCGTTAGTCGATTGAAAAAGAATTCGATTTGACTTGCGTTTCGTCAGCTTCCTTCTATGGCGTACCGGGTTTGGACTGCTCAACTGGGCACGCATGCCCTGGGCATTTGCGCGTAAAGGCGGGCATGAACCGCCGCGCGGTCAAGTGTAATGAGCGGGCGCGTTAACAGCCGCCCACGGCACTTGAGCACTTGCAGGCGAATGTGAGTGTCATCCGCCGCAAAGCCAAAGCGCAACCAAGCAGGCGAGGGCTGCGACATAGACGATTTGCCGCGAAAGTGAATCAGCATCGTGTCGCGCCCGAGCGTCGACAAGTGCAAACGACGCAGCACCTCCGGGGCTACGCTCTCTGAAACAGGCGTCCACAACACCACCATACCCGGTAGCCCCGTTTTGAGGGCTTGTTCGGCTGACCATAGGTTTTCCTTTGATTGCTTGCTGGAGGATGATGGATTGATTTGCGTCACCAGCGACGGGTTAATGCCTGTTTGCGCAAGGGCCGGCACGGAGAGCGCATGCGGCGCACCGATCATGAGCACTGGACGTTTTTCTTGAGTGAGACGCGCCATCGCGGGTAGCAGCAACGACATTTCGCCGCAGCCCACTGTGTCGGTCATGATCTCCGTCATGGCACCCACCGGCCATCCGCGCCAAGGCAGGAAGGCATCAAGCACAGCAAAATTCGTGGCAATACCGGGGCTGGCGGATTCGTCAGCAAATGACCCCGCGTAGCCCATCGTGGTGTCACGCTGCACATGGCTGCGCAGCAAGCCGTGGCTTTCGATGAGTTGTTGGTAAAACACTGCGTCCATAACTGTAAATATATACAGTTTTTTGGAACGTAGCAAACACTGACGCGCTACATGCGCCGTTTCGACATCAGCATTGCCACTGCACAGCTCGATGTTCGGGAAGGGAGCGCGAACGCCTTTTGTCGTTTCGCTCGCAGCAGCAACTCCACGCGCCCCGTCGACATTCGTCTTGACTGCCGGAGTGTGTCAGGAAATGTTTAGCTGCGTGCGTTCTTTTTCAACGCATACGCTAACGACCAAACGGACGAGGCGTACATGCGCGAGCGGTTGTAGCGCGTGATGACGTAGAAATTCTCAAACACTAACCAATACTCGTTGCGACCGTCCGCGTTATCGAGCGAAATGATGCCGACTGAGGCGTCCTCCGACGGAAGCACGACGTCCGCGTCCTGCGCGCTGATCTTCACACCAGCAGCTAAAAATTCACGCAACGGCTTGCGCGGGGACAAACCACCTTCGATACTGGCGATGATTTCTGCGCTGGGCTCGGTGATCGGCAGCATGACCGGCTCACCGCGTTGCCAACCGTGGCCCGCGAGAAACGATGCAACCGAACCGACGATGTCGGCTGGTGAGCTCCATAGATCGATTTTTTGATCGTTGTCGAAATCCACAGCCCATTTACGGTGACTGCCCGGCATGAATTGCGGCCAGCCCATCGCGCCGGCGAACGAACCCAAGTAATCAAACGGCGAACGCTTTTGCTCGCGAGCAAGTAGCAGCAATTCTTTGAGTTCACCCCTGAAAAATTCGGCGCGGCGCGGATAGTCAAATGCCAAGGTCGCTAACGCGTCAATCACCCGAAAGTTACCCGTCATGCGGCCGTATACCGTCTCTACGCCGACGATTGCACCAATCACCGATGCGGGCACTCCGTACGACGTTTCGGCGGCTGAGAAGTGCGTTTTGTTGGCGCGCATGAATTCAGCGCCGCGCTGTAAACGGTCGCCGCCGATATGGCGTGGCCAATAGACGTGCCACGGCGTAGGCGCACGAACCGGGGCGTCCATGTAGCCAATAATTTTCTCGACTTTCTTGACCCTCGCGAAGACGGCATCTAGCGCGACCGCATCGAACCCGTCGTTGGCGACGAGCTCCGTTTTAAATGCAGCAAATTCAGTCCGTTGACTGAACTCTTGTGCTCCTGCGACGGGCGTAAAGGTGCTGAGCGCCACCGCGAAGGCGGCGGCGAGAATCGATTGTGAGTAGAGACGATGCATAGGGCAGAGATAATACCGGCATGAGCTATTCCTTTTTCCGCCCCGCCCTCTTTGCCCTTGACCCGGAAGCTGCGCACGCCGCCGCATTTGCGGCGCTAGACGCGCAAGCAGCGCTCGGACTTGCCCGTTTGTGGGGCGGGCAAATCCCTGTTGCGTCGCCCGTCGAGGTGATGGGGCTTACGTTTCCAAACCGCGTCGGCTTAGCTGCGGGACTCGATAAAGACGCGAAGCATTTGCGCGGGCTTGCGCAGCTTGGATTTGGCTTCTTAGAAATCGGCACGCTTACGCCACTGCCACAACCCGGTAACCCAACCCCGCGCATGTTTCGCTTGGTCGAACACGAAGCGCTCATCAATCGTTTGGGCTTCAATAACGGCGGCGTGGAAGCTGCGCTAAAGCGCCTGCAAACGCGCGACGTAAAAGTGCCCGTCGGCGTCAACATCGGTAAGAACGCGGCGACGCCCATTGAGCGCGCAGTGGACGATTATTTGATTGCGCTTCGTGCGGTGTACGCCACCGCCGACTACATCACGGTCAATATTTCGTCGCCCAACACCAAGAATCTTCGTGACTTACAAGCGCCAGACTCTGTTGCAGCGCTGGTTGCGACGCTCGCGCGCGAAGGCAAACATCTCGCGCGGTTGCACGGACGGACGCGCCCGATCGCCGTGAAAATCGCACCAGACATCGCCGACGAGTCAATCGCGGACGTCGTCAACGCAATCATTGACGCAGGCGCTGACGCCATCATTTCGAGCAATACAACGATCAGCCGCGAGGCAGTGGCGAGTCATCCGCACGCAAAAGAGGCCGGCGGGCTAAGTGGCGCTCCGCTCACGAAGCGCGCGGACGCGGTGTTGGCAGCGGTCGTAAAAGCGGCAAATGGGCGCGTCCCGATCATCGGCGTGGGCGGCATCATGTGCGTGCAGGACGCGCAACGAAAGCTCGACCTTGGAGCAAGTTTGATTCAGATTTACACCGGCCTACTCTACCGCGGGCCGGGCTTTGTGGGGGAGCTGCTAAGAGGTTTGAACAAACACAGCTAGTCACTGTTCACTGAACTGGCGACCATCATCCGCTGTAGCGCCTTGCGTGCTGCCTGAGTTCTGCTTTTGCTCGGCCCGGTGAGGCGCAAACTCAGGCGCCCTTCGCCCGCAGGCAAAACGCGTTGCAGTACCGCAGGATAATCTCGCTTCACTCTAGCACGCGCGGCGGCGGACTGGTCTGATTCGGGCAAAGCCCAGCTGATGAATTCAGTCGCATTGACGTGGCTTTCTAGGCCCTGGGGATTGCCCCTTTCGCTTCGTAATCGAAGCGCCTCTAGCCACGCATCAAGCGCCGGATGCGCGCGATCAGGATGGCCGGAAAAAAACACTACGTTGCCGCACTCAATAAACCCATAACCACCCCGCTCAAGCAAGCGCGGTAAGCCAACGTCCACACGACCACTTTGTAGTGCATCAACAGTCACGCGCACATGATCGTCAGAGCCGCCACCAAGCCCACCCAATGCGATGACCCAGTCAGAGTGCGCCCAAGCGCGGTGAATCGCAGCGGCTAGCGCAATTCGGTCCGCCGGAATCATAGACACCCAAGCCAGCGCCCCTCCGGTGCGAACCAGCCGTTGGCCTACATACGCGACGTGCGAGTCTGTGCCCGTAGCAAGCGCATAGTCGCCAATCACCATTAGCCCCGGACACGTCAATCCAGCCACGACAACGTCAAGCGGTCTGGAACATGCCAGCAAGCGCTCGGTCAACGATAGGCTCAGCCTCGATCAGGCGCGCTTTGTCCGTGCGGAACCATTCGGCCAATTCTTCTGGCGTTAACGAAGCCGCCTTGCGACCGTGGCGGGTGGTAAACAAATAAGTGGTGCCCTGCGGACTCACCCACGCGAGCTTGGCGTATTTGAGCGCGCCTTTTTCGTCACTCATCTCAATCCACTGATTGCGTTCCATCTGTTTGACCAGTTCGCCGAACGGATCAAACGCGATGTCGTTACTTGCATCTGGAAGTTCGGCAGGCTCAATGTATTCCGGCTTCGCGCCACGCAGGAGCCCCGCATGTACTTCCAGCAATCGATCAAAAAACGGCGACACCGTATCGTCGGAGAGCGATCTGAGTCCCTCACGAAGCCGACGAACGAGCGACGGCACGCGCTGACTCAATAACGTGCGCTCAGCAGGCTGATCTTTAGGTGTGACACTCCACACCAACTCATCAAGCACCGCAACCGCCTTCTCGTATTGCGGACTCTCTTTGCCGCCTTCGAGCAAAGCGTCTTGAAGGTGAGGCTGCCACGCGACCTCAATAAATTCAATAACCGGCTCGGGCAACGCATTTTGACGAATTCGCGCGTCGACTGTCTCTTTCGCCTCCCGAACCGCTGCCAAATGCGCGTCAGCCGCTTGCGCCTCAGCCGTTTCGTCCTCTACGGTCGACTTCGCGTTGATTTCTTGTTCCGCGATGAACTGCTCAAGCTCGACGAGCGCCGCTGTAAAGAAGCCCAAGTCGTCGTCGAAGTCGCGACTGATGTGATCTACCAAATCCCGAATTTTCAGGAAAAGTTCGTCGTCGAGCCCATCATCGGGCGACCAGCCAATGCCCGCATCCGCGAGCCGATTTAGCAATTGACGCGCCGGATGGTTCTTGCGCGAGAAGAAACCACGATCCACCATCGCGGCTTTAAGCATCGGAATCTGAAGACGCCCGAGCAACACTTTCACTTCGTCGCGCAACTCTTTGCGCGCTAGCACAAAGTCAAACATCATCGCGACGAGTTCCGTGGTCGTCGCGTCAAGCACCGAGATTTCACCCGATGCGTATCCCGGCACGACCTCACGCAGTACAGTGCGTGCTGGCGCTGTCGGAGCAGAGAAATCTATCTGGTCTGCGCGCAGCTGTAAATCAGTGAGCGAATCCAACAATCGACGGTCTACACCAGCAGACAACGGTGCCCGATATGCGCCATTGGCGGCAAACCCCAAGGCTGCGCTAATTTGCATTGCTTCTTTATTGCGCACCATACCGGACAGCGACGGATCCGATGATGCAGGTCCGCCAGAAATCTCAGGCATAACGTGCTGCAGGCGCTCGACCAAGGCCACCAAATTATTGGCCAACTGCTGAAGCGGCGCTGTCTCCGGTCGCCCCGCACCGTCGAATTGCGGGTAACCACCAGCGCCATCCGCTGCCTGATTGAAGCCATAGTTAGGCGTATCACCCGCATTGGCGGACCAAGATTGCGGCGTCGATTGCTCGGCACCCGCGGAAAACTGTGCGTCCGCGCTAGAAGAGCCAGGCGCAGCCTGCCCGCGCTGTTGTGCGGGAGGGCGTTTAACCAGCACCCCGCAATCACGAAGGTAGCGATTGAGATCTAGATAGACGTCGTTAAAACCCATGCCCCCCAGCTGCGACAGCCCACGAATCCAATGCAACCGAGTCTCTACCGTGGTGGACGGGTCTAGTTGCATCGCTTGGAGCAGCGCCCCCACGACCGAAATCGGCGAGAACGGATCCTCCTCCATTTTCAGCGTCGGCACCTGCTTTAGGAACGCAATAGTTTGATGCAAGCTCGGAAGCTCGCCCAGACAGGCGCTTTCAATCGAGCGAGCCAACGAGCGCGCAGAGACAAATTCGTCGAGAACTTCGTCAGACTGCAACGACAAGGTGCCAGTCTGTGGAGCGGCGGCACCCGGCATGATGCAAGGTTTACGGCCATCAAGGCGCAGCGTCAATTCGTCTGTAAAGGCCTCAGCAATTGCGCCACGCGTGCGCAACAACGTGGAACGAGCATCGAGGAGGCCATTTACTAGCTTGGGTTCATAAGTTTTTCCAGCCCCGTCCATCAACATGTCCGAGAGACGATCAAACGCGGCAGCGAGTTGCAAACTGCAACGATGCTGCATTAAGTCGCGACATGCGCTCAGTACCGCTGCTGGAGGCGGTACTACGGCTTTGGCCGAATTCGGCGAGGTCTGCGAGGGCGTTTGCAAATTCATAAATATCGGAGGTGACTTTGGCGCGGCCCGACGGCAGCGACATCGTGAGAAACGGACAAGATTTGCATTAGAGCGATCACTTCACCAATCTAGCACATCGTCATGCGGTTCGCGCGTTCGACCGAAGAACTCTTGTCCTCGCGTGGCGCGAAAGCCACTATTTTGGCAAATGCACGCTCCGAGAGTGCGCTATCGCTGGCGATTGAGCGGCAATTTCGCTAGGAACTCAGGGGGTCGAGCTGGATGCGAACATTCCACTGAGCGCGCGGTCAATCATTGGCTCAGAGTCAAGCAGTCGCACTGTGCCGTCGCGAAAGTTCGCGGCCAGCTCATCGGCCCGAAAGATGGAGGCCTTCCCACCCAACCGGGTTGTGAACAGGTAGGAGCTGCGCTGCGGGCTGATCCACGTCAGTCGGGCGTAATGTAATTCGCCCGACTTCTTTCCTTCAATTTCTATCCATTGATCACGCACCAGCTTGGCCACCAACTCATGGAACGTAGGGGCGATATCTTCCTCGTCGTCATCAACGAAGTCAGTCAACTCGACGTACTCCGGTTCCGCCCCTCGCAGCAACCCTAAATGCACATCAAACAGTTGGTCAAAGAACGTGTGCGGCGTCGGAGCAAGCGAATCACCCAATCCCGCGCGCAAGCGGCGCACCAAGCGCGGGATGCGTTGGCCCAAGTCGTGCCGATCCTGTGGCAGCAGTTTCGGTTGCACGCTCCAAATCAATTCGTCTAGGGCGTTGACAGCCGCGGTGAATTGTTCGCTGTCACGGCCGTGGTGCAGTAGTTCTGTACACAGCTTCGCTTGCCACGTGTCGCGGATGAATTGGACAACGGGATCCGGGAGCGCGTGTTCCGCGATGCGCGCGTCGATCAATGTGCGAATTTCCCGCGTCGCCGCTTCGGCCAAATCTGCGGCCTCTGCCTCAGCAGTCCGAGACAGCAGGAGCGGCTGAGCGTCCAGTTCCTGCAACTCGACGAAAACATCAAGGTCGTTTTGCGCGGCGGTGAATACGCCGAGATCGTCAACGAAATCACGACAAATTCGCCCAACGACATCCTGAATTTTCGCGAAAAGCGGTGCCTCCTGCGCATTGTCGGGCGACCAACCCAAGCCTACGTCCGCTAGTCGGTTAAGCAGCAACCGCGCAGGATGCGTCTTGCGGGAAAAAAAGCCGCGGTCCACCATCGCGGCTTTGAGCATGGGTATTTGTAACCGTCCTAAGACGCCTTTGACTTCGTCGCGAAGCTCGCGCCGCTCAAAAACGAACTCGAACAACATCGAGACCAGCTCAATGGTCGTCGCATCCAAAACCGAGACTTCGCCCGAGGCGTAGCCGGGCACAACGTCGCGAAGCTCGATTCGCGGTGCAGCGCTTATTTCAGTCAAATCGAACGCGGCGCTAGCTGCCTGCAACGCCGTCAGCGAGTCTATTAGGCTTTGATCGATCCGAGACTGAACCGGCGCGGACCATGCGCCGGTGGGTCCAATACCGAGCGCAGCCACCACCTGACTGCCGTCGCCGGACGGTATCGAAAGCGAAGGCCAAGCCGCACCATCCACGCTGCCGCGCAATGCCGGCAGTGGGGCGGCGCGCTGCAACCGAGACACCAACGTCGCTAGATTGCTCGCCAGAAGCTGGAGTGACTTGTCGCTGCTCTGTTCATCGCGTTTATCCAACGAACCACGCGGTTCTCCCAAGGCCGAAGAACGCGCCTGCGCTAACGCTCTATCAGAGACGGTTGGCTCGGACGCGCGTTCCTTTTCTGATGCGCTTGTGGCGCGCGGCGTAGCATGCAAGTCATCAACGCCGGATGCTTCGAGTATTCGATTAATTTCAACGTATAGAGGATGAAACCCGAGCGCTGCCAAAGAGACCATTTTTCGCATCCAGAGCGTGCGATGCTCAGTGGAAATCTGGGGCAATGCCGTGAGCGCGGCATCAAGTGAACTGACAATCGCAGGCGCAGAAAAGGGGTTGTCGGCCATACGCAACGTTGGCAAGCGCAATAGTTTGCAAATGCGTTGATGCATCGGCATCATTTGGTCGAGGCACTCGGAATCAATCAGATGCGCGAGCGAGCTGGCAGCAACGTATTCGTCAATCACCTCATCGGATTGCAGCGACAGCCCCTTGCTGGCGGCACCCAGCTTTGCGCGCAACGTACATGGCGTCGCGAAGTCAAGCCGACTGAGGAGTTCGCGATGGAATCCGGCGTGTAAGTGCGTTCTGGAGACGCGCAGCGCGACCAATGACTTCCTAATCGCCTCGGCGGAATCTTCGTCACCGGCCGAAACAGAATCCGCCTTCAACAAGTCCGCCACACGGTCCAGCGCCGCTTCGAGCACAAGTGTCGCGCGCTCGCTCATCATGTCGCGGCATGCACGGTATACGCGATGATTGATTCGAGCGGGCTGTTGCATTGAAGTATGTGCGCAAAATCCAGAACCGTTGGCGTCGCAGCGCGGCGCGCTCAAGCGGCGCAATCGAGGCGCGAGCCTCAGGTTATTCACGCCAATTTAGCACACAGAAGGTACTTAGATTCAATGTCGGAATAACCTTATGCGCCCGTCATAAAGACGTGCCGCTCATCCGGCAATAGCCTCCGTCCAGGCCTTATCCAACCGCTTTGCAGACACTGGAAATGGCGTCTTCAATTCCTGCGCGAATAGCGATACCTGCAACTCCTCGATAAGCCAACGAAACTCCGCAAGTTTCTCCCCATGCGCAGGACCAACACGCTGCACCTCGGCCTGCCAGCGCGTCCAGTACGTTGCCAGTATCGGGCCGTGACGCGGCTCCCGCTCTGGCATTGACAAATACTTTTCTAAACGCTTTCCAAGCGCTTTCATATAGCGTGGCAAGTGAGGCAATTGCACCCAGGGTGTTGCGGCGAGAAATCCCGGAAACACCAAGCGGTCACGCCACTGCGATAGCGTTGGCACCAAGGCTTTCGCACGCGGCGCACCGTGCAACACGATTTGCAAGGCGGCGTAGGCTTCTGCAACCTGCACGAGCGTGCGACCCAGCGCTTCGGCGACCACTGGAATTCGCTGCTTTGCGCGCTGCACTTGTTCCCGAAACGCGCGCTCATCTCGTGGCAACGCGTCATCGCCCACCATCGCCCGATCCGCCAACGTGTTCAAAAAATCAGCCAACAATTTGTCGGTCGGGATGACGGTTTTGAGCTGCATCGCGGACTGAAGAAATCCAGTCGGACCCTTTTCCCAATTGCGCATTTGCTGCTTTAGTTCCAGCGAGATCAATCGCACCACGCCGCGCCGATGCGCAAGCTCGGCCTCGCGTGCAGTCTCGAAAAGTCGCACCGCCACGCTCGTGGTTTCATCGACACACGCGGGATACGCAGTCACCGTTCTGCTGGCGCGCTTGACCGGAATACCATCGGGCAAGGTGCCGATCGTCCATGTCGTAATGCCCGCCTTTTCAATCTCCGAGGCGGCGCTCGCGCCCTTGGTGTCGCCCTGAAAAGCCATGCGTGCGATCTGCCCCAGCTCGTCTTGCAACTTGGCCAGATCGCGCCCCATCGCCAGCTCGTTGCCTTCGCCGTCCATCACGCGGAAGTTGAGCTGCAAATGCGGTGGCACCTCGATGCGATCCCACACGCTTCCGGGTAATCGCAAATTCAAGTAATCGCGCAAGAAGTCGAGCATCGCATCAGCGAGCGGCTTTTCGCGCGGGGTGGCGAGCTCCAAGAACGCCGTGACGGTGTCGGGCACTGGCTGAACGCGGCCGCGCTCCGCCTTGGGTAATGCCTTTAAATAGACAGAAATTTTTTCGCGCCACAGGCCGGGAATGAGCCAACTCGCGAAACGATCTTCTACCGCGTTCAGCAGCGCCAACGGCAGACGAACCGTGACGCCGTCCATCACATGCCCCGGCTCGAAGCGATAAGTCGTCGGCACTTCAAAGTCGCCAAGTTTGAGCGTTTTGGGGAATTGCTCTTCGGTGATCGCCTCAGCACCGTGGCGCATCAATTGCTCGCGCGCGAGGCGCAACGACTGATCGCGACTGGCGCGCAGCTCCGCTCGCTCGGTCGGTGTGAGTTCGGTCTCCGCTTCTGCTTTAAGCCATTTCTCAAGTTCGGCGCGGGTGGAAATATCCACCGGAATGCGCGCTTTGTAAAACGCTGCGATCGTTTCTTCAGACACCAACACGTCCGTACGCCGCGCCCGATCTTCAAGCGCTTGCACGTCTTTCACCAATTTCAAATTGTGCGCGTAAAACGCCGACGGCGTTTCCACTTCGCCAATAGCCAGCGCATTGGCAAAAATCTCGTGCGCTTCATTCGGCGCAATGCGGCTGTAATTCACTCGGCGGCGCGGCACGACGGTCAGACCGTAGAGCGAAACGCGCTCGCTCGCCATCACCTGCCCGCTTGCGCGATCCCATTTCGGCTCGAAATAGTTGCGCGAGAGCACATCGCCCGCCGCAGGCTCAATCCATTCGGGATCGATGCGCGCCAAGGTTCGCGCATAAAGCCGTGTGGTCTCCGCGAGCTCCGCTGCCATGAGCCACTTGAGGCCTTTCTTATCAACACCACTTCCGGGAAACGGATGAAACTTAATGCCGCGTGCACCTAGGAAAAAATCGCCCTCGTCGCTCTTTACCCCTATGTTTCCGAGCAAGCCCGGAAGCAGCGCACGGTGAAACATTTCGAACGGTGGCTCTTTGGAAAGCTCTGCTTCCACGTTCCAGCTCAGATCGCGCAAACTCTCTTTCAATTGCCCATGCAAATCGCGCCATTCGCGCAGTCGCAACCAATTCAAAAACTTCTCGCGACAGGCCTGCACTTGCTTTTTGTGACCGCCTTCCTCGCGCAGCTCTACGAAAAATTTCCACACGTTTAGCAGCGACAAAAAGTCACTCTTCGCGTCTTTGAACCACTGATGCGCTCTGTCCGCCGCGTCGCGAGCCTCGAACGGCCGCTCGCGTGGATCGGGCACCGACAGCGCCGCAGCGATCACCAACACTTCGGGCAACACGCCGAGCTTTTTGCCCTCAACCAACATGCGGCCAATGCGCGGATCGACCGGGATGCGCGAAAGCTCACGGCCAATCGGCGTGAGTTCGCCTTCAACGTTCAACGCACCCAGCTCTTGCAGCAGCGCCGTGCCGTCGGCAATCGCGCGGCTGCTGGGTGGTTCGATAAACGGAAACTCTTGCACGCGACCCATGCCCAGCGAGGCCAGCCGCAGAATCACGCCGGCCAGCGATGAGCGCAGAATTTCAGGATCGGTAAATGCGCTGCGCGCATTGAAATCGTCCTCGCTATACAAGCGAACGCAAATGCCCGGTCCGACGCGGCCGCAGCGACCTGCGCGTTGGTTCGCGCTGGCCTGCGAAATTTTTTCGATTTGCAGCATCTGCACTTTGTTCTTCACGCTGTAGCGATTGAGCCGCGCGATGCCGGTATCCACCACGTAACGAATGCCGGGCACAGTGAGCGAAGTCTCGGCCACGTTGGTCGACAAAATCACACGACGCCCGTTTGAGCCCGAAAAAATTCGCTGCTGATCTTGCACCGAAAGCCGCGAAAAGAGCGGCAATATTTCGGTGCCCGGCTTCAGTCTGCGCCGCAAAATATCCTGCGTCTCGCGAATCTCGCGCTCGCCCGGCAGAAACACCAAAACGTCGCCTGGCCCATTGAGCCACAGCTCGTCTACCGCATCGGCAATCGCCTCTTCGAGTTTTTCTTCGTCATCGTCTTCGCTCTGGGTTGAGCGATACAACACATCAACGGGATACGTGCGCCCGGACACCGCGATGAGCGGCGCGGGCTTTCCGTGGCGATCTTGAAAGTGCAACGCGAAGCGTTCGGCATCAATCGTGGCCGACGTGATGATGACTTTTAGGTCGGGCCGTTTCGGCAGCAATTGCCGCAGGTAGCCCAGCAAAAAATCAATGTTTAACGAACGCTCATGCGCTTCGTCGATGATGATGGTGTCGTAGGCGTTGAGAAATTTATCGCCCTGCGTTTCGGCCAGCAAAATGCCGTCCGTCATCAGTTTGATGAATCCGTCTTCCTTCGCTTTTTCCGAGAAGCGAACCTTGAAACCCACGGTCGCACCGACCTCTTCGCCCAGCTCTTTCGCGATGCGCTCGGCCACGCTTCTAGCAGCGATCCGTCGGGGCTGCGTGTGACCGATCAACCCGAAACGTCCGCGCCCGGCGGCCAGCGCAATCTTCGGGAGTTGCGTCGTTTTTCCGGAGCCCGTTTCGCCCGTGAGCACCACGACCTGGTGATTGCGAATGAGCGACGCGATTTCGTCGGCGCGTTCGGAAACGGGTAATCCCTCCGCGTAGGTGATCGCCGGCGAGCGCGACAGGCGATCACGAAATCGATCCTCTGCGCGCGCGATGTCCGCGGCGAGCTGTTCAGGTTTGGCTTGTTTTGCGCGACGGCTGATGCGCCAATAATCCGCCAGCAACATGGACTGGCGATTTAATGCCGCGGACGCAGGGGCCGCAGCGGACGCGCGGCGGTCGGAAGGAGCGGAATGGGCGGAAAGGGTTTTGGGATCAATCATGCAGCGCAGAATTCTACGGTACGGTTTACAGCTTTATGCGCTTAGCGACAGCTGTACGGCGCTTTCATCCATTTTTTATTAATAGTCGACTATGTGAATAAAATTCCTAAAACCGCCGTATAGCTGTCGTTTAGGCATAAAAGCTGTTACGCAATAAACGCTAAGAAATATCCGTCGCGCTCGCGTCACCAACGCCGCGCCGTGGTCGCAAGCGACGGGGCTGCCCCTTATTCACGCTGATGCGGGAACTCGCTAAACTGCAAACGTGTTCAATTTTCTTACCCTGGGAACCTAACCGATGAAAAAAATGAATCGCGCGAATCACCTGCTGGCGCTCGCCGCCTGCACGGCCGCGCTCGCCGCTTCTGGCGCAATCGCCAATCCGCTGCGTTGGGCCGCGGCGGGCGACCCGCAGACGATGGACCCACACTCGCAAAACGAAGGGCTCACCAATTCGGTGAACTCTCAGGTGTACGAATTCCTGATGATTCGCGACAAAAAGCTCAAGCTCGGCGCGGGCCTCGCCACCGAATGGAAGCAAATCGACGCGCTGACGTGGCAATTCAAACTGCGCAAAGGCGTGAAGTTTCACGACGGTTCGGACTTCACCGCTGACGACGTAGTGTTCTCAGTCGAGCGCGCTCGCGCGCCAACGTCGCAAATTCGCGTCTACGCCAATCAGTCCGGCGTTGCCCGAAAAGTTGACGCGCACACCGTCGAATTCAAACTGCCACAAGTCAACCCAATCTTTCTTGATCATGTGAATCAAATCATGATCATGAGCAAATCGTGGTCTGAGAAAAACAACAGCGCCACGCCGCTCGATTACAAAAACAAAGAAGAAAAATTCACCTCCCTCAACGCCAACGGCACCGGACCATACCGTCTCGTGAGCCGTCAGCCCGACGTGAAAACGATTTGGAAGCGTAACGATACGTGGTGGGGCAAGCATGAAGGCAACGTGACCTCCGTCACCTTCACATCGATCAAAAATGATGCGACGCGCTTAGCGGCATTGGTTTCAGGCGAAGTGGACTTCATTCTTGATCCACCGCCACAAGACATGGAGCGCCTTGAGAAAACGCCCGGAATTAAAGTCATCAACGGCGTCGAAAACCGCGTCGTGTTCATCGGGATGGATCAGGCACGCGACGAGCTTCTGTACTCGAACGTAAAGGGCAAAAATCCGTTCAAAGACAAGCGCGTTCGCCAAGCGCTTTATCAATCGATCGATATCGAGACGATCAAGACCAAGCTCATGCGCGGTCAGGCGTTCCCAACGGGCGGCATCACGCCGTCACCACTGGGCGCGTTCAACGATCCAGCGATCGAAAAGCGCCGTCCGTACGACGTCGCGGCTGCCACCAAGTTGTTAGCGGAGGCAGGCTATCCGCAGGGCTTCGAGGTGACGATGCACTGCCCGAACAATCGCTACATCAACGACGAGAAAATTTGTCAGGCGTTGGCAGGCATGTGGGCGAAGATTGGTGTCAAAGTAAAGCTTGATGCTCAGCCGCGCGCGATCTACTTCCCTCGTCTCGACAAACTTGACGCCTCCATCTACATGCTCGGCTGGGGCGGCGCGATTACCGATTCGGAAACGACATTAACCCCTGTGCTGCGTAACCGCGCGCCTGGTGGCATCGGCGACTACAACTACGGCAATTACAAAAATGAAAAGCTTGACGCTGCTGCCGCTGCGCAAAGCAAAGAAGCAGATCCGAAAAAACGCGAAGCCTTCATCAAACAAGCGCTCTTGGCACACAATGACGAGATCAATCACCTGCCGCTGCATCGTCAGGTGATTCCATGGGCAACGCGTAGCAACGTATCACTCACGCACCGTGCTGACAACTACGTTCAGTACGACTGGATTACGGTGAAATAGCGCTCAGAGTTGCACAGTGGGCAGAGCGCTGCCCACTCTACAACTGCAACAACGATCGCACTTGACAGGCCGCATAATGCGGCCTGTTTCATTTTGCACTTCACCACCGAAGGTTTCTATGCGCGTCGCTTGGTTCAACGTTGAAAATCTATTCACCCGCTACGCGTTTGGCTCGCCGCACAGCGAAGCGATGCCCTATGACCGTCAGGTGATTGCGGTGGGCGTCACCGCCGTGGATCGCGGCACCGATGGCGCGGACGGCAACATCGCGCTCGCCGGAATGCAGCGTGACAACACCGCACGCGTGATTCTTGATATGCAGCCCGATATTTTGGGCGTCTCTGAAGTGGAAAACGTCGCCGCGCTGCGTATCTTCAACCAGCAATATCTATCGCACTATTTCGACCGCATTTTTCTGGTGGATGGTAACGACGGGCGGGGCATCGATGTGGCCATCTGCATTCGCAAAGGCTTCAAAGCAGAGGTGCTGGGGCTACGCACGCATACACACGAAACGTTGGAGCCGGGACAGAGTGTGGAATGGGGCGTCGTCGGGGACGACAGCGGGCCGGTCTACCTTGCGCGCAATGCTCTCTTCTCGCGTGATTGTCTGGAGCTTGATGTATCCGTCGGTGGCAAGACGCTCACCTTTATGGCCAACCATTTCAAGTCGCAGGGCAAAAGCTCGCGCCGTGAGCAGGTGCCGCCCGATGAACTGCGCTTTCGCCAAGCCTCACGCGTTGCGGAGCTGGTGAAAGACGCTCAAGCTGCTGGCAAATTTCCCATCGTGTTCGGCGACCTCAATGTGGATAACGCCAACCCTCAGCGCGGGCAGTCGCTCGCGCCGTTAATGCACAGCGGACTCATTGATAGCTTCGGCGATACGAGCCCGCAAGAGCGCTGGACTCACTACTATGTCGTGGGGCAAGACGTATCGCGACTCGATTACATACTGCATGACGCGCGCCTCAAGCGCACGAATCGCATGATTAACCGCAAAGGCATCACTTTGAAATGCAATCAGCATCAAGGCGAGCGCTACCCAACCGTCGGCTATTCGCACAACGCAGCTAGCGACCATGCGGGGTTGTGCATCACACTGGAAATCTGAACTTCGCAGGAGACGAATCCGAAAGTCGTCAACATTTGCAAAAATGTGGCACGAACTTGACCACGACAACGTCATAATCATTACCACCTTAACGTCACCACCTCGATGAGCACTATGACTCGCTCCTTCTTTTCCCGCTCGGCAACCGCATTCGTCTCGACCCTGTCCATCGTCCTAAGCGTCAGCGCCGCGCCAGCCTCGGCGCAAACCGCTGTCACCGTTGTCGAGTACTACAACACCAAGATCGCGGCCTACTTTTTGACCGGCCGTGCAGCCGAACAGGCCGCACTTGACGGCGTACCGGACTTTCAACGTACGGGAATGACCTTCGCCGCCACTGCTGCGGCCAGCGCGGTGGCCGGACAAGACAGCGTTTGTCGATATCGCATCGATCTCACCGGCTCGAACTGGGCGGCAAACAGCAGCGCGCCATTTTCATCGCACTTTTATGGACTCAGCGCCGACTGTGCGCTCATTGCGTCGTACAACTTTACGAATTTCTACAACGAGGGATTGGATTTCGCGGTCACGCGCCCTACGGCAGGCGCGTGCCCCGCTAGCGCACCTGTGCCGGTTTACCGGACGTTGCGCGGCAGCTCACAGGTGGACGTGCCAAACCACCGCTACACGGTCAGTCAGTCCGCCTACGCCGACATGCAGAGCCAAGGCTGGAGCGCAGAGGGCGTCGCCTTCTGCGTGACGAGCGCTACGCAATACAACCCGCGCCCTCAATTTGCCGCAGCTTCAACCGTAGAAAATAGTTGCGTGAGTCCACGAGCGGGCTCGAGTCCGCTCACCGGACGACCCTACCCAGACCGTCAAGGCACTCTGGGCGATGAACTGTCTTGGGTACGCGCTTTTAGCGACGAAACCTACTTGTGGTATCGAGAAATCCCGAATATCAGCGCCGCAGGATATGCGTCCGGCGAAAGCTACTTTTCGCCGCTGAAGTCTCCCGCTGCAAGTTACTCGGGCTTAGCCAAGGACAAACCGGGCTTTCACTATTCGCTTCCCACCTCCGAACTCGAAAGCACGAATGCGGGCATTGTTTATGGATACGGCATCACCTGGTCAATGATCCGAAACACGCCTCCGCGACAGCTGCTCGTTGCGGTTGTGGATCCTGGCTCTCCTGCCGATTTGGCCGGGGTCAAACGCGGGGACAGCGTACTGCGAGTCGACGGCGTGGATCTGGTGAACTCCAACACACAGTCGGGTATCAACACGCTCAACGCCGGCCTCTTCCCGTCCGTACTTGGCGAATCGCACGTGCTCGTGCTAGCACCTGCCGGCGGTGGTGCCAACAAAACCGTCACGCTGACCTCAGCGCAACTTTCGCTGCAGGCGGTTCCCGTCAGCGGCATCATCAATACGACAACGGGCAAGGTGGGATACATCGCTTTCACAACCTTTAACTCGTTCGCGGCAGAGGGCGCGATAGCGAATGCGATCACTGGATTGCGAACGGCTGGCGTGAATGACTTAGTTCTTGATCTTCGCTACAACGGCGGCGGCTACCTATACATCGCCTCGCAGTTGGGCTACATGATTGCGGGCTCTAGCCGTACGACAGGCAAAGTCTTCGAGCGCTCGAAGACCAACGACAAGAAACCGTTCGGCCCCGACGAGGACACCCCGTTTTACAACGGCGGCTCTGGGTATCCCGGTGGTGTCGCCGCCGGTCAAGCGTTGCCCACGCTGAACCTTCCGCGCGTATTCGTGTTGACGAGCGGCAATAGTTGCTCGGCATCGGAGGCGTTCATCAATGGACTGCGCGGAATCGATGCACAGGTGATACTAATCGGCAGCAAAGCAACGTGCGGCAAGCCGTTCGGCTTCTACGGCACAGACAATTGCGGCACGGCCTACTTCACGATTCAATTCACCGGTGCCAACGCAAAAGGCGAAGGCGACTACGTCGATGGTTTCGCGCCCACCTGCACCGTTGCTGACGACTTGACGCGTGCGCTGGGCGATCCCGCCGAGGGCCAACTCGCTGCCGCGCTCGCGTACCGAGCCAGTGGTTCGTGCGGGCCGCAAGCGAAAGCCTCCGTTGCCGTCACACCATCCACTGTCGGTGGTTTGCCCATCGCAGACGAACGTATGGTCGGTCGCAGCAACAAATTGGGAACCCCGGTGGGCGTCTCAAGATCAGGCGGACACCCCATCAGTGAGCGTGCGCCCACCGAACTTGGCGACCAACAAATCACGCTACCGTGATTCGTGACGGCGCTTGTTCGTATCGCTAAACGGACGGTGATTTAGGTCGCAATCGCGCGACCCGAAACCTGCGATATGTTTAGCTAAAACGCCGACTGATTTCAGTCGGCGTTTTGCATTTTTGGGGATAAATAAACGCGACAAATAAATGCGCGCGATCTGCGCTAAATCACGTTGCTTAGTACGACAACGCGCCTATACTGAGGACTCACATATCGAGAATATTTTTCTGGCAATTTCAGCGAAAAATCGGTCGATCTGTTCCCGTGAAATGTGCGACGCTTGCGACCTCAGTGTGCCACGGTGCCACGGTGGCCGCGAGCGGATTTCTACCTGCCTCTGGAGACTCTTACTTGAACAAAATGCGACACCCCGCCATAGCGCTCACACTCGTGGGTGCGGCTTTGACACTTTCCGCCTGCGGCTCCGACAACAATGTTGTCGTCAACTTAGCGCCTTCGTTTGTGTCAGGCACTACGCTGCGCACCGCATACGACGGATCAACGGACGATTTGTTGACCGCTGGCCTCGGTAAATCGGGACTGCAAAGCGCGGTCGCGCCTGCTATCGCAGACCCGCTCAGTCCGACCGCTGCGGAGCTTCGGCGACTCGCGATTTACAACAATTACCGTGCGTTGGTTGACATGACAACCAACGGTGGCTACGGGGTGCTTTACGGGCCGAACGTCGACGCCAGTGGCGTTGCAACCGCTGGCGATGGCAAGATTGCTGGCGCAGAATACACAGCCTACGCCGACGAAGGCACGGGCAAGCAACGCGTGGCGATGGTAGTACAGATTCCCGCATCCCTAAACAAAGACGCACCGTGCATCATCACCGGGCCATCTTCAGGTTCGCGCGGCGTTTACGGCGCGATTGCTACCGCCGGTGAATGGGGCCTCAAAAAAGGTTGCGCCGTCGCGTACACCGACAAAGGCACAGGAAACGCCGCGCATGACCTAGCCAGCGGCACGGTATTTGACCTCCGCGGCGTACCGACCACAGTTGCTGCGAATGGCCAATTCGTGGCGACGGTTCCTGCAGGTACCGCTGCCAACAACCGGGTAGCGTTTAAGCATGCGCACTCGCAACAAAACCCCGAAAAAGACTGGGGAAAATTCACGTTGCAGGCCGCCAAATTTGCGCTTTTCGCATTGAATGAAGAATATGGAACGGTAGTTAACGGCGTGAAAACCGTGCGCTACACGGCGGACAACACGCTCGTAATTGCGTCGAGCGTGTCCAACGGTGGCGGCGCTTCGCTGCAAGCGGCAGAGCTTGATAGCGAGGGCATCATCGACGGCGTGGCCGTCGGTGAGCCACAAATCCAACCGGACGGTAGCGGCGGTGCCACCGTTAAGTTTGGCAGCAGCACGGTAACCAACGGCGGCAAGAGCCTCATGGACTACACCGCGCAGGCGATGCTCTATCAGCCCTGCGCTGCGCTGTCATCATCACTTTCTGGCGCGCCGGGTGCTGCTTTCGTTAACGCCATTGCGGCGACGGGTCGTTGCTCGTCACTCGCAGCGAAAGGGTTGCTCACTTCGACGACGACAGCCGCGCAAGCCGACGAGGCTTTGGCGAAAATTCGCGCGGCGGGATGGTTGCCCGAATCCGACCTATTGCTGGCCTCGCACTTTGCGTTCGCCGTACCCGCCATCGCTGTGACGTATGTCAACACCTACGCGCAAGCCAACGTCGCCGACAACATCTGCGGCTACGGCTTCGCTGCAACAGCTGCCGACTTCAAACCGACTGCTGTCACACCAGCCGCTTTCGCCCGGTTGTTCGGTACAGGTAACGGAATTCCAGCGACAAGCGGAATCAACGTCGTCAATTTCAACAACCCTACTGGGCCGATCGTTGAAGGTGCGGGCTCAGCATCAGCTGGCCCCGCGTTTGATTACAACCTCGACGGAGCACGCTGCATCGCTGGGAAACTCGCCGACGCAACGGTTGCCGCCAACATTAAGGCCGTTCAGCGCCCAGGAAAATTGCAAGGCAAACCAACGATCATCGTGCATGGTCGCAACGATGCACTTGTTCCGGTCAATCACTCGTCGCGACCTTACGTGGCGCAAGCAAAAGCGGCCGATGCAAACAACAAAGTGTCGTACATTGAAGTCACCAATGCGCAGCACTTTGACGCCTTCATCGGCAACGCGTTGCTCGCCGGTTACGACACGCGCTTCGTTCCGCTTCACGTTTACTTCAACCGAGCGATGGACGCGATGTATGACCATCTGAAATCGGGTAAAGCGCTGCCACCATCGCAGGTCGTGCGCACCACCCCACGCGGCGGTACGCCGGGTGCGGCTCCCGCCATCAGCGCTTCAAACCTGCCAGCGCTCAGCGCTGCACCCGCCACGAGCGAAGCCATCACGTTCAGCAGCAGTACCTTGACGATTCCGCAGTAGTCGTGCGGCGCTGCACCATAGAGCGACGGCTTCAAACACCGTAGCGCTTTTGGTGCAAAAAACAGGAAATGGCGTAGCCTTCAGCTGCGCCATTTTTCTTTTCGAATTCCATGATTGCTTCTCCTTACCCTCATCTGCTCGCTCCACTCGATCTAGGATTCACGACACTAAAAAACCGAGTGTTGATGGGCTCGATGCACACCGGACTAGAAGACAAGGCGGAACACTTTCCACGTCTCGCGGCGTATTTTGCAGAGCGCGCTCGCGGCGGTGTGGGGCTCATGGTCACGGGTGGATATGCACCGAATATTGAAGGTTGGTTGTCTCCTTTTGGCTCAAGGCTCGCGTCGTCGTCGGCCGCAAAGAAGCATTTGTTGGTGACCAACGCGGTGCACGCTGAAGGCGGAAAAATCGCGATGCAAATTTTGCATGCTGGGCGCTATGGCTACAGCCCGCTCTCCGTTGCACCGTCGAAGCTCAAATCCCCGATCACACCATTCACTCCGCGCGCGCTGTCTGCCAGCGGTATCGAACGCCAAATTCGCTGCTTCGTGCGTTGCGCGAAGCTCGCACGCGAAGGCGGCTACGACGGCGTGGAAATCATGGGCTCGGAAGGTTATTTCATCAACGAATTCCTGGTGAATTACACCAATCGCCGCACCGATGAATGGGGCGGCAGCTACGAAAACCGCATGCGCTTGCCGGTCGAGATCGTGCGCCGCGTCCGCGAAGCCGTTGGGCCAGATTTCATCATCATCTTCCGGTTGTCGCTGATTGATCTTGTACCGGGTGGCAGCTCGTGGGATGAAGTAGTTCAGCTCGCAAAGGCCGTAGAAAAGGCGGGCGCGACGATCATCAACACCGGCATCGGCTGGCACGAGGCGCGCGTGCCGACGATCGCCACCAGCGTCCCTCGCGCGGCGTGGACGTGGTTGACCAAAAAGCTCAAACCCGAGCTAGGTATTCCGGTGATCACGTCAAACCGCATCAACGTGCCAGAAGTCGCGGAACAGGTCCTAGCGGATGGCTGCGCGGACATGGTTTCGATGGCGCGGCCGTTCCTCGCGGACCCGGAATTTGTGAACAAAGCCGCAGCCGGGCGGCGCGACGAAATCAATGTTTGCATCGGCTGCAATCAAGCTTGCCTTGACCACATCTTCGCGCAAAAAATGTCGAGCTGTCTAGTCAATCCGCGCGCCTGTAACGAGACAGAATTGATCTACACGCCGTCCCCCAAAAGACGCAGATTTGCAGTAGTCGGCGCGGGCGCAGCCGGTATCGCAGCGGCGACCGTGCTGGGCGAGCGCGGACACGAAGTGCACCTGTACGAGTCGGCGGACAAAGTGGGCGGACAGCTCAATATGGCGGCGAGCATTCCAGGCAAAGAGGAGTTCCACGAAATGCTCAAGTACTTCAAGCGAAAGCTTGAGGTCACGGGCGTTCGCGTGCATCTAAACACGCGCGCCGATGCAGCGTCGCTCGCAGCGGGCAAATACGACGAAGTGTTTCTCGCATCGGGCGTCACGCCGCGCGACCCAAAAATTCCCGGCCAAGATCACCCGAAAGTGCTCTCCTACATTGATGTGCTTTCGCGGCGCGCGGTCGTTGGCGAAAAAGTGGCCATCATTGGTGCCGGTGGCATCGGTTTTGACGTGGCGGAGTTTCTCGCAAAAGGCGATCATTCGCCGACGCTACATCTTGACGAGTGGCTCGCAGAATGGGGCGTCGTTGATCCCGCTACGACACCGGGCGGCGTGACCAAGCCACGCCCCTCGGCTCCGATCCGAAAGATTACGCTGCTACAACGCAAAGCGGGCAAGCCCGGTGCGGGTTTGGGCAAAACCACGGGCTGGATACACCGCGCGGAGCTCAAAGCGCGCGGCGTCGAGATGCTCGGTGGCGTGAACTACGAGCAAATCAGCGACCAAGGCTTGCTCGTTAGCTTCGGCGAAAAACGCGACAACGCAACGTGGCTCGACGTGGACAACATCATTCTCTGCGCTGGGCAATTGCCGCTGCGCGAGCTTGCGGAACCGTTGACGGCGCTCGGCGTAAAAGTGACCTTGCTCGGCGGCGCGGATGAAGCGGGCGAGCTCGACGCGAAACGCGCCATCAATCAAGCCAGTCGATTAGCCGCGGCCGCGTAAACACAAGACGCGTGGCGTCAGCCGCTCGCTTCAATGAAATTAAGGACAACTGTCAGCGCGTGCGGCGACTGTTCGCGATAGTCCAGTCATAGCGCGTAAACGCAGTGTTGTACTCAGGTGGGATCACTCGGGTGACGTAACGCTGCGCGTACGCGATGAGGTTGGACGCATGGGCGGGCACGAAATCTTCTGTGTAAAAGCTGAGGATTTCGTTAAAAAATACTGTACGACTAGCATCGTCAATTCGCAAGTTTTCTGCTCTCGCGAAGAAGTTACGCGTCTCGCGATCCAGAGCTGCATCTAGGTCTTCAGCACGAAACGGTATGCGCGGCAGCACCGGGCAGGAAACGGCCGAGCAGTTAAGCGCGAAATGTATTCTCGGGTCATTGAGCTTGCGTATCACGTCGTTTTCGAATGCGTACAGCGAACGGGCGACGCCGCCGATATCAAACTTGCGCAACACAAAAAATTTGACCTTCGCTAAACCGTCATGCGAAGGCGGGATCCCGGACGCGATTACGTTGTACATCGACATCGCGTTATACGAATTGATCAGGTGAGCAAGGCGCGCGTTGGCGGTGGGAGGAGCGTCCAAGGGCGTCGCGGCAATGGCTGTTAAGTATCGTTCCAGCGCGCGAATACCGCTGTCGCTCGTGTCATCGCGAAGCCCTGCGAAGTCCACTTCGCCTCGGTCGTTGACGTGCCTTTGCAGCACGCGCGCATAGCCCTGCTCAGCCTCGGCCAATGTTGCGCGTGGTGCGACCGACTCCGCCGACTGCGGCACTTGCACGAGTGTGCTGCAACCGCCCAACACAATCAATGCAAATGAGAGCAGCGCGCTGCGTAGCGCGAAGTTTGTGTAAGTCATACGGATTCCGCCTCGGTCGTTCGGTGTTTTCGTCGCTCATTCATCGCGGCTTCTCGCGGCTTTCCCTTGAGCCATTTGAGTGGAATTTTTATTTCGCCGCTCGCATCGGCTCCGACGGCGAGTGGCTGCCACGATTCGCCGCTGGACAACTGAATCGGCTTCAACAAAAACGAGTCACGATCTGCGTTGTACGAACACATCGATACGGGGCCGTCGACCGTTGCGGCCATGAAAACGCACGCCTCGATGCGGTCTGCGTCCAGGTTGCATGCGTCCATAAAATTGTGCGTAAAGAACGAAATTTTGCGCACTGGCGGCACACGCAAGGCAAAACGCTTGCCGCGGAACCACTCGCTACGCGCTGCCCAAAACATGCGCGCGGTGTGGCGAGTGAATCCGCCCCAAAGCTGACGTTGGCGCAGAACCACTTTCAGCAGCGCCCATACTCCGCGCAGTCCTTGATCGCGTGGTAATTCGATGGCAGCCGTGTCACGCATCACGCGGGCAACGAAATCACCATCGGCCAGTGCGTCGAACCGAGCCTCGCCAATCGTAAACAACATCGCGTATCGGTTGCAGGAGCGATGTCCGCCGTGCAACGCGTCAAAATTTAGCATTGTTCCCGCGCCGCTCTCAATGGCATCGCATACGGATTTCTGCGTTACTGCAACCGGATCGCGACCAGCGACGACGCCGCGGCCGGTGTCAGCACCTAGTTGAAACGACGCAAAACGGACTACGTCGTTGTGCTTGATAAAAAATTCCGTCACCGAGGCAATCTCATGCATGTTGCCAGCAAACACCGTGGTGTTGAAAATTACCGAAATTGGCAGCCCACGCGCCATGTTGATGTACTCAAGCCGCACGGCGTTCAGCTCGACTTCAGAGGCGAACCGTTTGCGCTCCTGCGTCATGTCAACATGAAAGGCCACGTCGTTCAAGCCGTCAGCTGCCAGCTGCGCGAGCCATTGGTGGTCGAGCAAAATTCCGTTGGTAAATAGCGATGCACGCAATCCGCGACCTCGCACATAACGCACGATTTGCGACAACTCGGCGCGATCACGTAGCGTAGGGTCCCCGCCAGAAATTTGAACGTCGGTATTGGGGCCGAACTGCACCGCAATTTCGTCGACGCGCCGAAACAAGTCCTCTAGCGGAATGTCGCGCACCGCCTCAGCGGTATCTGACAGATAGCAAAGCGTGCAGTCCAGATTGCAGCGCTGTGTAATTTCGAGCGAGACGCAACCAATGGTCCACCGACGTCCGGCGGCCTGTGCGGGGGTCCACTGGCCGGTGCTTCTCATGCGCTGGGCGATGCGCTCAAGTCGCTCGTGTTGGGCCGGGGCGGTTGGATTTGAGATCGGAGTGCGCATGATTTTTAGTCCACAACGCGAAGCAATAACTTACAGTGTGCCGGCCAGGTTGGGGTAAACCTTGCCGGACGCGCAATAGGCTTAGATACTCGTCAAGATCAAAAGCTGCGTCTCCGCTGTTTCTGAGGTAGAAACCCTCGCCAGTCGCCCCCGCGACTCCTGCGCGACGCGGCCGGCACCAATGGACGGCAATGACCCAACTGGGCCGCAAAGATTTGCTGAGATTCAATTGAGAGAGTTTCAAACGCTTTGTGCTGCGCCACAAACGCAACAGTTGACAATTTAGCCCGCTTGCACGGGTAGGAACACCGTAGCGGGTTGGCAAACAAACCCCTAACATGCGGTTTTGATGCGCTAAAGATTTCACAAGGAGGCTCCATGAAAACAACTTACTCTCTAGGACTGGCCGCAGTTGCCAGCGCGGTACTTACAGCCTGTAGCGGCGGCGGCGATGTCGCCCCCGGACCTGGCATTGACCTATCGACGGCGCGCGGCACACTTGTCGCGAATCCGCCTGCGGTGCTCGCCTCGTTCCCGGCGGCGGCGGACTTCGCCAACGCATTGTCGGCCTCAGCTACGGGTCGCAATTTGCTTGCGCTCGCGGGCACGCCCAAGTGCGGCATCAATTTCCACTACATGGAATACAACACGGTAGGCGGACAAAACGAGGCGACCAACTCAACGGGTGGCATTATGGTTCCGACCGGCACCGATGCAGCCTGTACCGGCCCGCGTCCTGTGCTTCTCTACAGCCACGGCACGACCGTTGAAAAGGGCTACAACATTGCCAGCCCCGCCAACAGCGAAGCAGGCTTAGTCGCCGCAATGTACGCCGCACAGGGCTGGATCGTGGTGACGTCGAACTACGCAGGCTACGACGCCTCACGCTTGTCCTACCACCCATACTTGAACGGCGAACAACAGTCCAACGACATGATCGACGCGCTGCGCGCCGCGCGTACTGCGTTCCCGAAAATCAACGCTGCTGACTCCGGCAAATTGTTCCTCTCGGGCTATTCGCAAGGCGGCTACGTGTCGATGGCTACACACAAAGCGATGCAGGCCAATCACCCGACCGAATTTAAGGTCACAGCCTCGGGCAACATGTCCGGCCCTTACTCGCTGATTAAAACGTTCCAGACCGTATTTGCAGGTGGCGTGAACGCGGGTGGCACGGTGTTTACGCCGCTCATCCTCACCAGCTGGCAGAAGGCATACGGCAACATTTACACGACGCCGTCTGACGTGTACGAAGCACCTTACGCCGCCGGCATCGAAACCTTGATGCCCGGCCCGCTGACGTTCAACCAACTGTTCACCACCGGAAAGCTGCCGACCAAGCTCTTCGCTTCTAATCCGCTGGTCACTGGCGATCCGTCACTGGATGCATTGTTCGCTGCGGGCATCGGCACGCCTAACCTGATTAAGCAAAGCTGGCGTCAGTCGGTGTTGGGCAACCCTGCACATCCTGCGTGGGTGGCGGCTGCTAAGAACGATCTTCTGAGTTGGACGCCGGCTCGCCCCGTCGCCATGTGCATGGGTGCGCAAGACCCCACCGTCTTCGCCACCAACACGAGCGATATGGCTACGTACATCGCGAGCAAAGGCGCAGCGTCGCTGATGAAAGTGTTTAACGTGGAAGACGCCGCCACCGTAGGCCCGACATTGGCCGGCGCGTTCGCTGCGGCCAAAGCGGCTACCGCAGCTGACCCATCAGCAGGTGCAACACCTGCTGAGCGCGTGGTCGGCGCGTACCACGGCGGACTCGTTCCACCGTTTTGTAATGTGGCCGTTCGCACCTACTTCCAAAGCGTGTTGGCTGCGGGTCTGTAAACGATCGCACTTCGTTCGCTACAGCTTTACGTAGCGAACGACAGCCACTAGGGGCCTTCGGGCCCCTTTTTCATATACTCAACAATGCATTAAATGGCCTTGAAACGACTGCCTGGCAGTCGTTAGCGTGCAAAAGCTGTTAACGTTTCTTTTCAGGCAGTCCGCTCACCATCGACACTGTCCACGGACGAATGCCTACCGCGACCCCCACGGTCTGCCGATCACTGGAGGGCAACATGCTGTCAAGCTCCGCCAATTCGTGCACCTCGTCGGCCACGCGTTCAAGCTTGCGGCGTAACACATCAAAGCTTGCGGTAGAAAGTTCTCGAAACTCAAAGCGAAACGCGCCACCCACGCGATCAAATTCTGGGCTCAGGAACTCTCCGACCACCGCGCGACCATAGGCCAACTCAATCGGTCCGCGCCGCCGTAAACGCAGATTGCGCGCCAGTTTCACCCGCACCACATCACCGGCCAGCAAGTCCAATACACCAATGCCGTCAAGCTTTCGCAGCAACGAAAACACCTGCGGTCGCGTCAGATCGTATTGCGCCACGATGTCATCAATCTGCCAGCCGTTGTAGGCCAAATAAAACACGCCAAGCAGCACACGGTCTTTCGCCAGCGCCTGCTCCTGCTTGATGCTCAACTGTTCCGCTTTCGACAGCTCGCCTCGCGACAGTTTCGCCAGCTCAAACACGTCAATTTCAAGCGCCGCACAGACCTGCTCCAAGCGCTCCAACGTGAACGTGCCCTGCGAAAACAAACGCTTCACGCTCGCCTCCGACAACGCAATTTTTTCGGCCAAATCGGCGTAGGTCACGCCGCGCGTTTTGAGGACTCGTTTCAGCGTGGAAATTAGCGGGCTCATAGCGGCAGTTGCGGTAGATGGATGTGGCGAAATCGCGGTGCAATGGTACTGGCAAACACGATGCGGTCGAAATACGTTTCGCCGGGGCACTCTGCAACGTTTTGTTACAGGTGTTTCGACGCACACGTCATCGTTTCACCCGAGCCTCGCGTTATTGCCATTGACCGAAGTGTTTTCGGGTTTGCGTCGTCGTCGGGGAGTCTCAAACAGATGGTTGCTGCTGCATTGGGTGTGAACACGGGTGCCAACACTTTAGCAATGGCTGCGAATGCCGCGCTAGGGGTGCCTATAATCGCGCAACTCCATAGCGCATTTGCTTCGTCGGGCCTTGGGCTGACGAAGACAAAGAAAGGCCCTACTCTGGCTCAAGCCAAAGAAATCAACGCGTTCCTTGCCTCCGTTGAGCGTCGTGCATTCAAGCACGCGGCTTATGCGGTGCGAGACGATGACCATGCGATGGACATCGTGCAAGACTCGATGATGAAGTTGACCGAGAGCTATTCGGACAAGCCCGCCAACGAGCTGCCGATGCTGTTTACGCGCATCCTGCAAAACACGATTCTCGATCACTTCCGTCGCACCAAGACGCGCAACCAGTACATCACCAACTTCTCAAGTTTGGGCGGCGCGAACGCGGACGACGATTTCGATCCGCTCGAAATTCTCGAATCGCAAGACAGCGCGATTGGGCACGATCAACCACTGGCCGCACTAGAGCAAGGCGAGGCGATGGGTGCCATTGAGGAGGCCTTGGCGAAGCTGCCGGCCCGTCAACGAGAAGCCTTCTTGCTGCGTTACTGGGAAGATATGGATACTGCGGAGACGGCCGCCACAATGGGCTGCTCTGAGGGAAGCGTGAAAACGCATTGCTCGCGAGCTGTCCGTGCGCTGCAAGGCCTCCTCCTCCAGAAAGGGATCACATTATGAAAAAAGAACAAGACATCCTCTCTGATCACGAACTTGACCGTGTCGGTAAGGCCCTGCGCCCGTACCTTGACGCTGGCACCGAAAACATTAATCCCGGCATCGCTTACCGCCTAGCCGAAGCGCGGCGCGCTGCCGTGGCCTCGATGGACGCCCAAACCGCATCTTCCGCTTCGGTGAGTGGCGGCGCGCTGGTCATGAATGGCGGTTGGCGTAGCCGCGTCACTGATTGGCGTTTCTGGGGCACGGGTCTTCTGGTGGCTGGCGTGATGTCGATGTACGGCTTTCAGCAATGGAGCGAAGACAACGCCGCGCGTGATGCTGCCGATGTAGACGTACTTCTGCTCGCGGATGACGTGCCGGTTGACGCGCTGCTCGACAAAGGTTTTTCGCATTACTTGCGGGATGACCAATAATTTCCGTACCCGAACCTTTGGCTGAATCACTTGTGACCACCAGACCGCCTTCTCTCCTCCGCCACCCGCTGGCCGCGACCGTCGCAAGACTCGCGGCCATTTTGTTTTTCTCGACCGCGCTGTTGTTTGGCGGGCCTGCATTCGCACAAAAGTGGAGCGACCTGAAACCGGACGAGCAAAAAGTGCTCGCACCCTTGCAGTCCGATTGGTCGACACTGTCCGATGTGCGCAAGAAGAAATGGCGCGAGATCGCTGGAAAATATCCGAAGATGACGCCCGATCAGCAGAAAAACCTGCAAGATCGTATGGTCGGCTGGGCAAAACTCACGCCTGACGAACGCCGCAAAGCGCGCGACGAGTACAACGCGTTGAAACAACTGCCGCCAGAAAAGCGCGCCGCCGTTCCGCAGAAATGGGATGAATACCGCAACCTCCCGCCGGAAAAGCGCGAGGAGCTGCGCAAGAAGGCCGCAGAGGCCAAACCTGCCGCACCCGCCGCTAAGGCAACCACCGCAGCCCCAGCCCCGAAAGCAGCTGCTCCAGCAACAGCCAAAACGCCCGCACCCGCAGAAATCAAAAAGCCGTAGCGCCGCGCTTGCAGGCGCACACGTGACCGCGCTTGCATCAGCGCGCAAGGGCGCGATGGGCCTACAAGGTACGCGACGACTTGGCGTCGCTCGTTTGCCTGCAGGAGCGTGGCCGAGTCCGCGCCTGCAACCGTAAGCCGGCGGTGTTTCTGGCGGTACTCGTTTGCCTCTCACCGTGTTACGACTCGGACGATCCCGAGCCGCCCGCTAACATTCCCGCATGTCAGCGAAATTGCCCGCCCCACCACTGCCTCTCGAATCTAACGCCCCACTTGCGGGACTTTGGCGGCGCTTTGGCGCGTTTGTACATGAGCTACTGTTTCTGTTGGCGTACCTGTTCATCGTGAGCTTGGTCTTCGCGTCCTTCTCCGGCGAGTCGATGACGGCGGGCAAGCCGCAAATACTGACCGGCCCCATCGCCGTCTTGCAACAGGTTTATCTCTTCGTGTCCATCGGCGGCTACTTCATTTATTTCTGGGTCGAAGGCCGCCGCACGCTCGCATTCAAAACGTGGCACCTACGTCTTGGCAGCGCAGATGGTGGCGTTGTGAGCCTCAAACAGGCCGTGGTGCGCTATTTGGCGACGTGGATAGGCCCAGCCTTGGGACTCGCGAGTTTCATGGCGCTAGGCACCCGCGCAAGCGCTTGGTGGATTTTTGCGTTGTTCGCAAATTTTCTGTGGGCGTTCGCCGATCCTGCCCGCCAATTTCTACATGACCGCATCGCCGGAACACGCGTGACGCTGAGCACGAAATAACGCGTAGTCACCAGCTCACTTGACCGCAAAAAAAAATGGGCCAGTTGGCCCATTTTTTCGAAGAAGCAGCGCCGATTAGTGGCGCTCTTGCAGCGCACGAATGCGCGCTTCCATCGGTGGATGCGTTGAGAACAGCGCCATGAAACCGGCCGAATCGCTGATGCCCATCGCCTTCATGTTCGCGGGCAATTCGCCCGGCTGCAAACCACCCAAACGCGCCAACGCGTTAACCATTGGGCGACTGTTGCCCATCAGCTCTGCGGAGCCCGCGTCCGCGCGGTATTCGCGATAGCGCGAGAACCACGCCACGATCATGTGCGCGACCACGCCGAGCAGCATGTCGAGGATGAACACGGTCACCATGTAGCCAATGCCTGTGCCTTCGCGGTCGTTCTTGAGCACTACGCGGTCAATGAAATATCCGATCACGCGCGACAAGAAAATCACGAACGTGTTCATCACGCCCTGCATCAGCGCCATCGTCACCATGTCGCCGTTGGCCACGTGCGCGACCTCGTGGCCGATAACAGCCTCAACCTCTTCGCGGTTCATGCTTTGCAGCAAGCCAGTCGACACCGCAACCAGCGCCGAATTCTTAAACGCGCCCGTCGCGAACGCATTCGCGTCGCCCTCGTAAATCGCCACGTCCGGCATGCCAATTTTGGCGCGCTCGGAGAACGTGCGCACGGTGTCCACAATCCAACGATGCGTCGGGTCTTGCGAATCGTTAATCATCGTCAAGCCCATCGTCCACTTGGCCATCGGCTTACTAATCAAGAGCGAAAAGATCGCGCCCGTAAAGCCCATCACCAGAGCAAAGCCCAGCAACGCGCCAAGGTTGAGGCCACCGGGGCCGATGTAGCGATTAAGCCCAAAAATGCTCGCAACGATGCCCAAAATCGCAACCACCGCGACGTTGGTCAGAACAAACAAAATAATACGTTTCATGAACAGTGTTCCTAGAAAAGCAGGCCAAACCGATTTGCGCTCCCCATGAAGCGACACCCGCAATATGTGAACGATACAGTGAACTTCAAGGGATCGGGCATGGGTCGGGGAGAAATATCGTAACTCGAGGCGAACCAGACACGTCCGAACGGGTTGACCGAGCCTACCTGAGCCGTCACAATCAATGCTCAGCGGTACTCACGCAGAAGGGCTTACACGCAGTGTTTAAAAGGTCAATCCATTCGTCCTCTACGCCGAAGCGCTTTGAGCGTTCGCGCCGCATAAAGACCAGCCCCGGACGCGCGCACAACAACACCGACACCAACGGCAACACCGCGCCACCTGCTGCGCCGACCGCGAAGGTCAACGTCGAAGTGTTCTACGTTCACCCCGACCACCTCGGTACGCCGCGCGTGATTACGGCGTCCACCGCACTCGCCGCAACGACAGGAACCGGCATCACCAGCCCACAAACCGTGAACAAAGCCGTTTGGCGATGGGACAGCGATCCGTTTGGATCGAATGCAACCGCAAACTCCGCGCCGAATGAGAATCCGAATACTTTGAGTCAGGTGGTGGGCACAGCCACCCTGCCGTATTTGTTCGGCTTCGACCTCGCGTTTCCGGGGCAGAAACGGGATCGGGAGACGGGGAAGCATTACAACTATTTCAGGGATTACGATCCTTCGGTCGGCAGATACACGAAATCGGATCCTCTCGGACTCTTGGGCGGCATGAATTTGTGGCTTTACGGCAACGCGTCACCTCTCAGATTTACCGACCCATTTGGGCTGGAAGCAACAAAAGAAAAAACGCCACTGTGCAGAGATGGCGATTGTCCTGTGCCCTACGAACCGAGTGATAACGGGCCAAAGCCAGGAGGGGCTGATCCGCCCAGCCGAGCTAAAGATAAAGGCTACGAACGCTGGATCGAAAAGTGCGCAGAGAAGCAGTGCGACGTCGAAGGCTGGGGTAAGGTTCGTAAATGGTGCTGCGAGAAAATTACGATCAGCGCATGCAAGCGTGCCGGCGCAAACTTTAATTGCTGTGACTGCGTAAAGCACAGCTGCATCAGTGACAAACGCTCTCAAGGGTTAGAAGAGGCCGTGGCTTACGCTTACTGCCAGAGCCAATTGCTGTTGTGTATCGGAAGAATGAAATGAAGGCGATTATTATTTTTGTCGGAGGACTCTTAGTGGGCGCACTGCTGACGTTGTTTGCAGCTAAATCTGCATCGAACACATACGAGCGCAATCAAACCACAATCTCAAATGCGGTCGCGTTTGAGGAACTGTTGGGCGCTGTACGAAAAGAGAATTGGCTCGTCGTCGCAATCTCTGCTCGCAAGCTCAACGAGGAATCCGCTAATTCGGGCGGGTGGGATTTGTTGTTTCCGATCACTGGTTTGTTCGCGGACAAGTTCACGGCTGGCATGGGATCGGGTAGTGCAAAGCCGGATGCGACGATGCGAAAACTTTCGTTGGCCGCGTGGGTGCTTTCTCTTGAGCAACAGAATAAAAGCGCGGAGAGCGTGCTCAGCTATGCAGAGAAGCAATACGGAATTGATCGCACTGCTATCGAAAATGCAAAAACAGAACTCAAAAAATCATTTGTTGGTAAGGCACAGTAACCGCTATCGGAATTCACTACTGTCCGGTCAAAAGTCAAACAAAATCAATTGGTTAGGGCCGTAGGGCGGCACGCTTGCGGTGCCGCCGAATGCGGTGGCTTGACGAATCGGTTTCTTGAACTGCCTTTGGCAATGTCACAAGGCGGGACCGCAAGCGTCCCACCCTACTCCGCCACGACGCTTTGGCGCGCACAATTGTTCGGAACTCATGCCAACGGCGGCACACGCGGCAAGCCACGAAAACCAAAACCGCCACCGCTCGCAACCGGTGCATGACACTTCGCGTAAGCACCCTACAGCTTTATGCATCCAACGACCAACGGGCGGTCGTTTCAGGCGTTTTATTTCGCTTATCAACAAATGCAGTAAATCGCCGCAAAGCGCCGCCGGGCTGTCGTTAACCGATACAAGCTGTATCCGGCAATTGAATAACGCACAACGACGCCATGGCGGATCGAAACGAATGCGAAGCCGTCATTGACGAGCGCGCTACAATTACGGCATTGCCGTATAATTCTCTCTATGTACACCGTAGCAGAAACCGACGTATTCGTCCGCTATGCGAGCGCGGTTTGGACCGCCGACGAACGCGAAGATTTTGTGACGTGGATCGCGAACAATCCGCTCAGCGGCGACGTAATTCCTGGTACCGGCGGATTGCGTAAGGTTCGATACACGCGGCAGGGCATGGGCAAACGCGGCGGCGTTCGCGTGGTGTATTACAACATTCTCGACGACGGTGAGATTTGGCTTTTGATCGTTTACAGCAAGTCTAAATTTGACAATCTTCCCGTGACTTTTTTGAACCAATTGAAATCCGCAGTTTTGGAGAACACTCATGGCCGCCGCGAAAAAAATTGACATCGAAATGAAGGCGTTTCAGGACGATTTGCTGCTATCGGTCGCTGCGATGAAAAGCGCGCGTGCTACGCGGCGTACCAACGTGCCTGTGACCCCCGCCGCCGAGGCGCGCGTTCGTGTCGGGCTCACGCAAGCCGCGTTCGCCGATCTACTTGGGGTGTCGGTGCGCACGCTGCAAGATTGGGAGCAAGGCCGCCGCGACCCAACCGGCGCAGCGCAAACGCTCTTGCGAGTCGCAGCGAAGCACCCAAAAATTTTGCGTGGCTTGGCGGCGGCTTAGCACGCGAATGTGGCAACCGAACGAGCTTGTTGTTCCACAAGAGTCGTAAGCGGTAGCGTCCAATCTTGAAACTTCTATCCGCCCTCGCTGCCTCTTGCCCTCGCGCCTACGCGCTTGGGCTCCGTCTTGTTCGCGTTCGCTCACGGCGGTTACCTTGCAATGGGCTTGGTTTGTCACGCGCCGTTGTTGCGCCCGTCGCCGGCAGGAGGGTGCGAACTGAGCCTGTTCGATGCTTGACCAAATCGCTCCTAGGGTCGCGATTTGTCGAGACCAACAATCAAGACGCCAACAACACCGGCACCAACGGCAACACCGCGCCACCGGCTGCGCCGACCGCTAAGGTCAACGTCGAAGTGTTCTACGTTCACCCCGATCACCTCGGCACGCCGCGGGTGAACACCGCGTCCACCGCACTCGCGGCAACGACGGGAACAGGCATCACCAGCCCACAAACCGTGAACAAGGCCGTGTGGCGATGGGACAGCGATCCGTTTGGCTCAAACGCCACCGCCAACTCCGCACCGAATGAGAATCCGAATACTTTGAGTCAGGTCGTGGGGACTTCCACTCTGCCGTATTTGTTCGGATTCGACCTCGCATTTCCGGGGCAGAAACGGGATCGGGAGACTGGGAAGCATTACAACTATTTCCGGAATTACGATCCGGCGCTTGGTCGGTATGTTGAGAGTGATCCGATTGGGTTGCATGGCGGAATTAATACGTACGCTTACTCAAAACTGCAGCCTTGCAAACTGCATGATCGTACCGGCTTGTGGACAACTGGCGCAGAATCGGCTCTCGCGTGGCACTTCTTTTTTGGCGGCGGCGCGTACATGGACATTTCCGCTTGGTGTGCAGAATATTTGCAAGACGAGCAAGTGAAATGGGCGAAGAAAAATCTCGAGAGGGAAATTGACGCGAAAGTCCGAAGCTACGTAGGATTTCGCGGCACTGATACGTTTCAAATTCGTCGAAATTCTCATTTATACGTTTGGTCCATTTACTCCTTTGGGTCAGGAATAGGGCACATGCAAGACGCTGATTGCACCGTGGTGGGCGATGGTTGCTGTGCTCGAGCAACCTGCAGCACAACTATGAAGGCAATTGATCGTTACAGCAACCCTCTGGACTTACGTGAAAGATTCGGATGGCGCAATGGCAATGAAAATCTGGGCGGGACGGTCTTCTGGTTCGGACTTTACTGCTCAGGCGGATACGGGTCACAGGCATGCAGCAAGTGACGGCAAAGCCGAATCTCTTCAGCGGGCTTTTGAGCATGGGAATGGCCCTGTTGCTAGGTGGCTTTTTATGGATCGGTATCGACGTATTTGTCCGTTCGTTTCCCCCTACGGGGGAGATGCATCCGGCAATAGGCCTTTTTTTTGTTCCGATACTTTGCGCGCCGCTATTTGTTGTGGCTTCGTTGATTCACTTGATTTGGCGGCGTTTTTTTAGTTATTCGGAATGGCTACATTGGATTTCGGCTGGAGTAATGTATTCGCTCGTTCTGTTGATAGTCGTCGGAGGCTAGTGGATGTTGATAGTCCCGGCTGTTGTGAACACGGTGACGTTGAAGTCATTGGAAAATTTCCGGGGACGTCGCTAAACGCGAAAGGTGCACGCCGTAGCCGCGTAGGGCCGTAGGGCCGTAGATACCGTCTTGAAAGTCAACAGCTAGATCACGAGAGTGATCGGGCTGTGAGTGGACAAGTTCGAAATGGGCTGAAGGTTCAAACGTGTTTCC
>JBEBJR010000060.1:0-5029 GCA_040079845.1 Casimicrobium sp.
AACACGTTTGAACCTTCAGCCCATTTCGAACTTGTCCACTCACAGCCCGATCACTCTCGTGATCTAGCTGTTGACTTTCAAGACGGTATCTACGGCGCTAATCCTTGAACGATTACTTCGCCGCAGCGGTTTTTTCTACACGCTCGTCGCGATGAAAAATGCGGCGATAGCTGACGTAATCGCTGATCATTTGAATCGCGGTCATCGGCACGACCATCATGAGCACCACCACGATTTTTATCGTGGGACTGAGCATGTAGAGAATCGGTGACATCACCAGCGTGGCAAGCAATAAGAAGCCGAACATTGACAGCGCGTACACGATCATCGCCAGCATGTTCTGGAAGCATGCCTTCGCGGAGATGACGAGCGACTGCACAAAGCTGGCATCCGAAAACACGATAAGCGCTGGCGAGAACCACAGCGCAGCGGTCAAGGGCAGCGTGAGCGCGATGGTCACGAGCATGAACTGTATCACTGCGTCGGGCGGCAGCGATGCGGCTTCCTGCGCATTTTTAAGTTGCTCCATCGTTAGGCCGGAGCTGGCCAGTCCGATGGCCGCAGCAAACATCACGCCGACGAGATAAACACCGCCCAGCGGAATCAACGCGCGAAGATTCGATTTGAACCCCGCGAACAAGTGACGGACTTCAGGGATTTCACCGCGCTCGTGGTGCCACGCCGCCGCGAGAAATCCCACCGACAAAATCGGCTTGATGAACATGAACAGCAAGCCGCCGGTGAGCAGTGACGACATTTGCAGAATCAGCAAAAACAGCGACGCCAGCGCCACATAGCGTTGCCAGTGCGCGCGAAAAATCTTCAGCGAAAGTTTCACCCATTCAAAACCCTCGCGGGCGGGCACGGGAGCGAAGTAGGCAATCATGAGGCGGCGTCGTTGATGTCGTCGATGGGCCAAAAGCAGGTTTGCTCGATGCGTAAACGCAGAATGCGCTCGAACACGGCAGGGTCGTGCGGCGTATTGAGCTCCGCTGCGCGCGGCAGGTGTAAGTCATACAAGCGCGAGAGCCAGAAACGAATCGCGGCGGCGCGCAGCAGCGCGGGCCACGCCATTTGTTCGGCCTCGGAGAGCGGGCGCTCGGCAACGTAGGCGCGCAAAAACGCAACGAGTCGTTCGTCGTCAAATTCGCCACCGGGAATCACGCACCAATCGTTGGCGGTGATCGCTAGATCGTAGGCGAACTCGTCGGTGGCGGCGAATCCGAAATCGATAAGGCCACTTAGATTCTCGCCGTCGAACAATACGTTGTCGCGAAACAAATCGGCGTGAATCGCGCCGTTGGGCAAACGCGTTTGGCGGCGTTCGCGTTGAAACTTAATCTCGTTTTCGATCAACGCATTCTGATCGGCGGTGACGAACGCGCGCACGGCGCGGGAGGTGGACAACGTCCACGCGGGGCCGCGTTTGTTGCTAATCCGTGTGCGGAAATTGCGGCTGGCGTTGTGCAAACGACCGAGTTCGCGACCCACGGCGACGCAGTGCACGACCGACGGTTGCATTTGTGGGCGGCCATTGATGCGCTGCGTTAACGCGGCCGGGCGACCGTTAAGAATCGAGAACAACCCGCCGGTGCGATCAGCAATCGGCGTCGGTACGGCCACGCCAGACTTCGCCAAGTGTGCAGTGAAGTTCAAATAGAACGGCAAGTCTTCGGCCGGAACACGCTCGTACAGGGTGAGCACGTACTCGCCCTCAGTGGTGCTCAAGAAGTAATTGGTGTTCTCAATGCCTTCGGAAATTGGCGTGAGCGAGCGCACAGCGCCCACTGAAAACCGCGTGAGCCACGCTGACACTTCGCTCTCGGTAACTCGGGTGAATACAGACATGCCAACAGATACGGAAAATTTGCAGAAAGTAGGGTGCGCAGAACACAATATCCGACGCGCCAACGAATGAGCCCCAACGCTCGCGGGCCATGCGAAGTAGAAACAGGTAGACCGCTAGAAGCGCAACAGCTCCCAGACCGGCGGCGAGATGCGCTTGCCTGCGTTGCTCGCCGGGCGATCCACGCGGCCGGCCGCCGGGTCAACGACGGTGTAGCCTTTGCCGCCGCTGACGCTGACTTTCGCCGAGGACAATCGCCCCTGAACGCGCTCTTCGTCGACGCTGATCGCTAGCTCGGCCGAACGACCCACGCCCGTTGACGTGTTGCTGATCGAGGTTTCCTTCGCGAGCTGTGGCGAGCCATCGGGTGCTTCGACGCGAGCGGGCGCAACGGCGGGGTTGGCGACGGGCGCGGTCTGCGCGAAGGCGCACGAGGCCGAAATCGCGGCCACAACGACAACACCCGCACCGAGGCGCGTCACGTTGCAAGAAAAGCGAGTCATGTCATCGTTCATAGTGGATTCATTGTAACGGGGTAGTGCGCCGCGAAACCTTACGCGCGGTGCGGCGCTACGCGTGCGCGAACTAGCCGAATATTTTGTGTTTTTTCTGGCAATACAGCTTTTAAGCCGAAGCGACTGACAGGTGGCGATTAGAGGCAAATAATCAAGCTATTCGACTTACACTAAAAAATAGCTGTAACGACCGCCAGGCGGTCGCTAGCGCATAAAAGCTGTTGAATGCACGTATTGATCCCTTACGACGAACGCGGTTGCTAGCAAGCCACCAGCAAAACGCTCGCCTGCGCCGCGATGCCTTCACCGCGCCCGGTAAAACCCAGTTGCTCCGTCGTCGTCGCTTTTACGCTTACGCAATCCTGCGCCACGGCGCAATCATCGGCGATATGGGTGCGCATCTGTGCAATGTGCGGTGCCATTTTCGGCGCTTGCGCGATGATCGTCGCATCGATGTTGCCAACCGCGTAGCCCGTCTCGCGAACGCGCGCGACGACACTTCGCAGCAGCACGCGACTGTCCGCGCCTTTGTACGTGGGGTCATTGTCCGGAAAATGTTTGCCGATGTCACCGAGCGCGACCGCGCCAAGCAGCGCGTCAGCGATGGCGTGCAGCAACACGTCAGCGTCGGAATGGCCAAGCAGGCCACGCTCGTAAGGAATCGTCACGCCGCCCATGATGAGAGCACGGCCCGCAACAAGCTGGTGGACATCGAAGCCCGTTCCGACACGAAATGGCAATGTGCTCATGGCCTGTCCTGCGAGGGTTGTGACAAATAAAACGCAGCCAGCGCGGCGTCGTCCGGTTGCGTGATTTTTATATTGCGTGCGCTGCCTTCCACGATGAGCGGCGACATACCTAGCGCCTCAATCGCCTGCGCCTCGTCGGTCACGTCGGGCGAACAGGCCAGCGCATGCACCAGCGTTTCGTAGCGAAACATCTGCGGCGTTTGCGCGCGCCACATGTCCGCGCGCGGTACCGTTTCTGAGACTTCGTTCCCACGCGTAGCGCGCTTCAAGGTGTCGGACACCGGCGAGGCCAGCAATCCGCCGACCGCATGCGCTCCCGCGAGCGCGACCAAGCGCGCAACATCGCTCGCGAGCACGCACGGCCTGGCTGCGTCGTGCACCAACACCCAAGCGTCGCGCTTGACGCGTTTGCTTATCGCGGCAAGCGCGTTTTGCACGGTCTCGGCGCGCGTAGCTCCGGCGGTTCGCAAAAACGTGACGTTCGCAAACTCTGCGGCCGCTGCGGTGTCGTCAATGTGCGTGTCGTCTTGCTGCACGTTCACAACAATGTGTTCGATCTCGGGGCAAGCGAGCAGCGCCGAGAGCGTGTGATCAATCACCTTGCGCCCAGCAATCACGCTGTATTGTTTCGGCAGCGGAGCGCCAAAGCGAGAACCGCTGCCGCCGGCCGGAACGATGGCGATGCAGCCGAAGCGAATGCTCGCCGCTTCGGTCAACTCACGACCTTAATCGACGGGAATTTCGCTGAGTGGTCTTCGCTCTTCTGCGCAATGAAAATCGCCACTTTGCGCGCGATCTCGCGATACGTCGCAGCGACCGCACCATCAGGGTTGGCAACGACCGTCGGGCGGCCGCTGTCCGACTGCGCACGAATCGAGCCGTCGAGCGGCAAACCGCCCAAGAACGGCACGTTGTAGTCACGGCACATCGCCTTGCCGCCGCCTTCGCCGAAGATGGGCTCGATGTGGCCACAGTTTGAACAGACATGCGTGCTCATGTTTTCAACGATGCCAACAATCGGGATGCCCACTTTGTCGAACATCTTGAGGCCTTTTCGCGCGTCGATCACCGCGATTTCTTGCGGCGTCGTGACGATCACCGCGCCGGTCACCGGCACTTTCTGCGACAACGTGAGCTGAATGTCGCCGGTGCCTGGCGGCATGTCGATCACCAAGTAATCCAAGTCGCGCCAGTTAGTGTCCGTCAGCAATTGCTCCAGCGCCTGCGTGACCATCGGGCCGCGCCACACCATCGGCGTGTCGGTATCAATCAAGAATCCAATCGACATCGCTTGGATGCCGTGCGCCTCCATCGGCTCCAGCGTTTTGCCGTCGGCGCTTTCCGGGCGGCCAGTGATGCCGAGCATTTGTGGTTGCGACGGGCCGTAAATATCGGCGTCGAGAATACCGACGTTCGCGCCTTCGGCCGCGAGCGCCAGCGCGAGGTTCACCGCGGTCGTGCTCTTGCCGACGCCACCTTTTCCGGACGCCACGGCAATGATGTTTTTGATGCCGGGCTTCAATTTAACGCCACGCTGCACGGCGTGCGACACCACGCGATGCGACACCGTGACCGCCACTTTGCCCACGCCGTCAAGCGCGCGCACGTGTTGCGTCACCACTTGGCGAATGGCGTCGTACTGGCTTTTCGCCGGGTAGCCGACGACGACCTCGATGGTCACGTCGTTGCCGTCAACCGCCACGCGTTTGATCGACTTGTCCTTGATGAAATCGCGGCCCGTGTTCGGGTCAAGACAGGTCGCGAGATGGGAGAGCACATTTGATTCATTCATAGCCGCGAAGTTTAGCGGGTGCGCGCGTTTCGAGAGCCTTGGATTTGCTACTATTCCCTTGTTTTTTCAAGGGTTTTCACCCCTCCCCCTCGCCCCCAATGACCGCCGCCAACTCTGTTCCGGCCCC
>JBEBJR010000038.1:0-29723 GCA_040079845.1 Casimicrobium sp.
AGCTACGGCGGCGGCGCTGGTTCCGGCGGACGCGGCGGCTACGGTGGCGGCGCGGGTGGTGGCGGTGGATTTAGTGGCGGTGGCCGTGGCGGCTACGGCGGCGGCAATAGTTCGGGGGGCGGCGCTGGTGGATATGGTGGCGGCTCTGAACGCCAAGCCCCGCGCGGCGGCGGATCGGGTAGCTGGGGAAGCCGTGATGCGGCGACTGGCAAACCACGTGGCTTCTCGGGCGGCGGGCGCGCAGGCGGCTCCAGCGGCGGCGCTGGCGGTGGTGGCGCAGCTCCGCGCACTCGTCGTCGTTTGGGCTAAATCACCCGAGGTACGCACTCATGCTCGCGCTCCGACCCAACTGCGAATGCTGCAACAAAGACTTGCCACCAGACGCCACGGACGCGCGCATTTGCACGTTTGAGTGCACGTTCTGCGCCGAATGTGTCACCAACAAATTGAAAAACGTCTGCCCGAATTGCGGCGGCGAATTTGCAGCACGACCGCGTCGGCCCGCGAATAAGTTGGGGAAATTTCCCGCGTCGCTGGAGCGGATTTACAAGCCGGAAGGGTGCGGCGCGACCCGCGCCTAAATCGCCATCTCCGCGATCACCCGCTTCACCTTTTCCTGAAGCGGCAACTCAATAGAAATCTCAATCGCGCCGACTGGTCGCTCTAACGCCTCGAACTGGCTTTTGAGTAACGACTCCGGCATGTAGTGATTGACGCGCTTTTTCATGCGCGCGGCGATGACCTCGAAACTGCCGTCGAGAAACACCCATGCGATTTTCGTGACGTCCCGTTCGATACGTTCGCGATACGCGGCTTTGAGCGCAGAGCATGCGAGCGCGACGCTTTCGCCAGCGTTGCTGCGGGCGCGAAGTTCGTCGTTCAGTCTTGCGAGCCACGGTGCGCGGTCAGCGTCGTTGAGCGCAATTCCAGCACGCATTTTTTCGACGTTTTCAACGGGATGAAAATCATCTGCATCAAGAAAGGTTGCGTCAAGCGACTGCGCCAACGCGCGACCTAGCGTCGTCTTTCCGCAGCCAGAAACGCCAAACACCACCACCACGCGGCCGCTCGCGTTTGTCGCGACGGTGGCGGAAGGCACGGACGAGGATGAAGGCGAATCAGACGACTGCATGCGTAAAGTTTAACCGAGGATTTACCCGCTTGACGCGAAAGATACTATCATCATATGATTGGTCAAACGCAAGCTAAGCTGGTACAAAAGTGTAGCCATCGCGGCAACTTCACGCCGCGCACCGCTCAGCGCTCACCACTCACTGAATCAACACGCATGATCAAAAACGTTCACGGCAACACGGTCGACCACCTTGGCAGCGCCATCGTGGCGGGTCGTTATCCGGTCGACGGTTCGTTGCCGCCGGAGCAATCTCTGTGCGATGAATTGAGCGTAAGCCGCACTGTAATTCGCGAGGCAGTGAAATCGCTCGTAGCTAAAGGTCTACTCAGCACCGGCCCAAAAGTCGGCACCAAAGTGCTCTCCTCTGATCGTTGGAATTGGTTCGATCCCGACGTAATTACTTGGCAGTCGCAGATTGGATTGACCGCTGATTTTTTACGCGACCTTCAGGAAACCCGCCGCATAGTTGAGCCCGCTGCGATTCGCCTAGCCGCAGAACGTGCGACCGACAGCGATATCGCGGCCGCCGAGAGCGCGTACGAGGGTATGCGCCTCGCAATTGAGGCGGGCGGCGACTACGTGAGCTTCGATTTGAAATTTCATCAGGCGCTGCTCCACGCGAGCCGCAATCGAATGTTGGTGCAGATGAGCAAAGCCTTGTCCGCGCTGCTTCGAACGAGTTTTGAAATTTCTACGCAACGTGTTGACGGCCCGCGGAGTTCGCTGCCGCTGCACCGCGCGGTGCTTGACGCTGTGATCGCGGGCGACGCAGATCGCGCGGAACGCGCGATCATTGTGCTCATTGAAGGCGCGCACGACGACATCGAAAGCATTCTGAAGTCACGAAAAAAATTGCCGCGACTCGATCAACCCGCGCCGCACATCAAGCAGCCGCAACTGGTCGCATAGAACCAATAAAACGACTGCGCCACGCACATTGCCACAGGAGGACAGGGTGCAACCCATACAGAGACTGATCGATTTATTCTTCAAACTGCTGGAGCTCTTGGTGGTGCTCAGTTTGTTTGCGATGGTCGTCATGGTGTTCGGCAATGTCATCATGCGCTACGTCTTCAACTCCGGCATCCCAATTAGCGAAGAGCTGTCGCGGTACGCATTCATTTGGCTCACCTATCTCGGCGCGATGATTGCTATGCGCGAAGGCGGCCATCTCGGTGTCGATACGTTGATAAAGAAACTTCCCCTCACCGGTAAGAAATTTTGCGTGTTGCTGAGTGAATCGCTGATGCTGTTCTGCAACGTGCTTTTTTTGTGGGGCACCTACCAAATGCACGGGTTGCAGGTGACCAATGTGTCGCCCGTCGCCGGGCTGTCGATGATTTGGATTTACGGCATCGGCTATGTGGTGGCAGTCGTGATGGGCGTGTTCAACGTCAGCAAACTGTATCGCTTGTTTACGGGCCAACTCAGCGAGGCCGAGATGGTGCAAGTGGTTGAAGCCGAAGGCCTAAAAGAAGCCGAAGCAACCATCGAAAAAGCCCATATCGCTGGGAGCAAGGCATGACCGTCGCAGTCTTTGTTTTCTCGTTGCTGGGAGCGATGGCGCTCGGCATGCCCATCGCGTATGCGTTGCTTGTTTGCGGCGTCTGCCTCATGGGATTTTTGGCCGCTACGGGCGTGCTCGCGTCGTTCGACGCACAGATTCTTGCGCAGCGCTTCGTCGACGGCGCGGATAACTTTCCACTGCTCGCGGTGCCATTCTTTTTGCTCGCGGGCGAGTTCATGAATGCCGGTGGTTTGTCCAAGCGCATTGTGAATTTGGGCGTGGCCTGGGTCGGGCACTATCGCGGCGGTCTTGGCTATGTGGCGGTGATCGCTGCAATCATCATGGCCTCGCTCTCGGGCTCAGCTGTCGCCGACACCGCAGCGTTGGCCGCGATTTTGATTCCGATGATGCGTGCGGCGGGCTACGACGTAAATCGCTCGGCGGGGTTGGTCGCCGCTGGCGGCATCATCGCGCCGGTCATTCCGCCATCGATTGGCTTCATCATCTTCGGGGTTGCGGGCAATGTGTCGATCACCAAACTCTTTCTCGCCGGCATCGTGCCCGGCGTGATGATGGGCATCGCCATTGGCATTGCGTGGTGGTGGGTCGCGAAGCGAGAAAACGTGCAACCCGCACCGAATATGCCGATGAACGAGCGGCTCAAAGTCACTGCGAACAGCCTCTTCGCCATCGCGCTTCCGGTCATCATCATCGGCGGCATGAAGGCGGGCGTATTCACGCCAACGGAAGCGGCGGTCGTCGCGGCGGTTTATGCATTTATTGTCGGCGCGTTTATCTATCGAGAGTTGAAGCTCTCTGAGGTTTACGGATTGTTTTTGGCGGCAGGCAAGACGACCGCCGTCGTCATGTTTTTAGTGTCAGCGGCGATGGTGAGCGCATGGCTCATCACGGTGGCCAATATTCCGGCAGAAGTAGCGCGGCTTTTGTCGCCCTTCATGGACAACAAAACGTTGCTAATGCTGGTGATGATGGTGCTTATTGTCATTGTGGGTACGGCGCTCGACTTCGCGCCAACGGTGTTGATCCTGACGCCGGTGCTGATGCCGGTGGTAATTCAGGCAGGAATTGACCCGGTTTACTTTGGTGTGCTTTTCATTATGAATAACGCCATTGGTCTGATCACGCCGCCGGTGGGCACGGTGCTCAACGTGGTGTGTGGTGTGGCGAAAATTTCAATGGATGATGCGTTCAAGGGTGTGATGCCGTTTCTCATCGCGCAGTTGATTGTGTTGTTCTTGTTGGTGTTCATTCCGGAATTGGTGATGGTGCCTCTGAAATGGTGGATGCGCTAATCCCTCGGTCCGGGTCGAAGTGTGTGTTGATGTGTTCTTATAAATTTTTAAGGAGAGAGCTATGTTTAAGATGAAGACGATTGTGACGGTAGTTGCCACGACGCTGCTGGCGGCATCGACCGCGATGGCGCAGTACGCAGAGCGCAATATCAAAATGAGCAACGGTGTGAATGCGGACCATCCGGTGGGCGCGGGCGTGAAGAAGATGCAGGAAGTGCTCGCGGCAAAGTCCGGCGGCAAACTCAAAATCACCGCGTTCTGGGGTGGCTCGGCGGGCGGCGATTTGCAGGCCACTCAGGCGCTGCGCGCGGGCACGCAAGAGATGGTGGTGACCTCCAGCTCGCCACTCGTCGGCATCGTGAAAGAGCTAGGCGTATTTGATTTGCCGTTTCTGTTTGCAAACGAAAAAGAAGTGGATGCGGTGCTTGATGGTCCTGCGGGCGCATTTCTGAGCAAGAAGCTTGAGGAAGCTGGCGTCATCAATCTGGCCTACTGGGAAAACGGTTTCCGCAACCTGACCAATAGCAAGCGTCCGGTCGCGCGCGTTGAAGATTTTGACGGCGTAAAAGTGCGCGTCATGCAAAACAACATCTTCCTCGACACGTTCAAAACGCTCGGAACGAATGCCGTGCCGATGGCGTTCGGCGAGGTATTTACCGCACTCGAAACCAAGACGATTGACGGCCAGGAAAATCCGTTCGTGACTATCGACACGTCAAAGTTTTACGAAGTGCAAAAGTACCTAAGCGTGACGCGTCACGCGTACACACCGTTCTTGGTGCTCTACAGCAAAAAGATGTGGGACACGCTCTCGAAAGACGAACAAGCCGCATTGCGTGAAGCCGCCATTGCCGGCCAGAAAGTCCAACGCGAAACCATCCGCGCGAACGACGGCAAGGCGCTCGCGTCGCTCAAAGCACGCGGCATGCAAGTCAATGAAATTACGGCTGCTGAGCAACGTCGCATGTTCGAAAAAGTGAAGCCCGTGTACGACAAGAATGCAGCCACCATTGGCGCCGATGCGATCAACGCCGTCGTTGATGCGCTCAAGAAAGCGCGCGGAGGCTAAGCGCGCACGGTCGGCCGCTGAATTTTCAGCGGCGATTCTTGTGGGAGCGGGCTTGCCCGCGATTGGCGTTAACCAACGAACAATCGCGGGCAAGCCCGCTCCCACATTAGGCTCGTGAAGTGGCTGTGCATGCCTGCATCGAGACGAAAACAACGCTTGAACCATTGACCGTATGAAAATCACCCGCGTCGACACCCTGCGCCTCGGCGAATTCCCAAACATTTGTTGGGTGCAGTTGCACACCGACGAAGGGCTCGTTGGGCTCGGCGAAACGTTCATGGGTGCGGCGGCAGTCGAGGCCTACGTTCACGAGTGGGCCGGGCAGAAATTGCTCGGCAAAGACCCGCTTGCCATCGAAGCGCGCAACAAAGATCTGACGGGTTACCTCGGCTGGCGCGGCTCGGGCGTCGAGACGCGCGGCAACAGCGCGATTGATATTGCCTTGTGGGACATTTTTGGCAAAGCGGCGAACATGCCAGTGCACACCGCGCTGGGCGGCAAAAGCCGCGACGCCATTCGCATTTACAACACCTGCGCGGGCTATCAATACGTTCGCAGCACGGTAAATCAAAACAGCAGCAATTGGGGTCTTGCTGGCATAGGCCAAAACAAAATCGGCCCGTACGAAGACCTCGAAGGTTTTTTGCATCACGCGGACGAGCTTGCACTTTCGCTCGAGTCCGAGGGCATCACGGCAATGAAAATATGGCCGTTCGATCCGGCGGCTGAAGCAAGCGATGGGCAATACATCAGCAACGCTGATCTCGATAAAGCGCTCGATCCCTTCCGCAAGATTCGCGCAGCGGTGGGCGACAAGATGGACATCATGGTGGAGTTCCACAGTCTGTGGCGCTTGCCGATGGCGCAAAAAATTGCGCGTGCGCTGAAACCGTTCAACACGTTTTGGCACGAAGATGCGATTCGTATGGACTCGCTCGACTTGCTCAAGCAATACGCACCGCACACAGACGCACTCATCTGCGCCAGCGAGACGCTTGCGTACAAATGGGGCTTCAAAGATTACCTGCAAACCGGCGTTGCGGGTGTGGCGATGTTGGACTTGAGTTGGTGCGGCGGTCTCACCGAAGCGCGAAAGATCGCGGCAATGGCCGACGCGTGGCAGCTACCCGTCGCGCCGCACGATTGCACCGGCCCGGTGGTGTGGGCGGCGAGCACGCACTTGTCGCTGCATGCGCCGAACGCGTTGATTCAAGAAAGCGTTCGCGCGTTCTACACGGGCTGGTACAAAGAACTCGTAACCGAGTTGCCCATCGTGAGAAACGGCATGATTTCGCTGAGCGACAAGCCGGGTTTGGGTCTGGAATTGCTGCCCGATTTGCACACGCGTAAGGATGCGATGTTGCGCTCTAGCGTGGCGTAGGACCGAAGCGTCCACCTCATAGCTTTTGTGCGCTAGCGACAGCCAGACGGCGATTGCAGCCGTTTTTTGACATTATCGACTAGTACGATAAATACAACACAACGACCGCCCGCTAGTCCTTAGCGCGCAAAAGCTGTATCGGAATACTTGTGCCAAAAAAGCACGAAAGTTGTGGGAGCGGGCTTGCCCGCGATTCTCGGGTGGCACAGGCAAATCGCGGGCAAGCCCGCTCCCACACGTGATCGCCGCCCAGCTCAATCAGGACTTTTTCACCGCATGCCCGCCAAACCCAGCACGCATTTGTGCAAGGAGTTTCGCTGCGTAGTCACCTCGGCCCTGCGTGGCGAAACGCGTGGTGAGCGCGAGCGCGGTCACCGGCGCGGGAACGCCCAAGTCAATCATCGCTTCCACCGCCCAACGGCCTTCGCCCGAGTCCGCAACGTAGGGTGCAATCGCTGCGATTTCGTCCGGTTTTTTGAGCGCATCCGCCGTTAGGTCGAGGAGCCACGAGCGCACCACCGAACCGTCGCGCCACGCCTCGGCAATGTCCGCCACCGGCATCGCAAATTCTTTCTTCGCTTCCATCAACGCGAAGCCCTCGGCAATCGCTTGCATCATGCCGTACTCGATGCCGTTGTGCACCATCTTCGCGTAGTGCCCCGCGCCGACCGCGCCGGCGTGCACAATGCCTTGCGTCTTCGAAGGCGCGAGCACTTCGAGGAACGGCTGCAAACGCGCATAACTCGCCACGGACGCGCCAGCCATCACGCAGTAACCGTTCTGCAATCCCCACACACCGCCGGACACGCCAACGTCTGCGTACTCAATGCCAACTGCGTTGGCCTTCACCGCGCGGCGCTGTGTGTCTTTGTAGTTCGCATTGCCACCGTCCACCAGCAGATCGCCTTTATTGAGGATTGGCAGCAGCGCATCAATGGTGGATTCGGTGATTTCGCCCGACGGCAACATGAGCCACACGATGCGCGGCGACGTTTGCGCGGCCACAGCTTCGGCGAGCGTTGCGACGGCACTTATGTTTGTTTCAACAACGCCCGCACGCGCCTCCGGGCTCTGATCAAACGCAACCACGTTCACGCCGCCACGCGCCCAACGCCGCGCCATGTTCGCGCCCATTCGGCCAAGGCCAATGATTGAAATTTGCAAAATTTTCTCTCCTAAAACTGAAACTACTTTTTCTAATTTTTTACGGATGCGGATCGCGTTGGATCAATCCATCACGTCGGTGGTGCCACGCGCTCCACCTCTTCCACCGTCGTCAAACCTGTCGCGATTTTGTGCGCGCCGGATGCACGAAGCGGCTTCATGCCATCGCGAAACGCTTGCTCGCGCAACTCGTCCATACCAGCGCCCGCGACCACGAGCTTCCGAAGCTCGGGCGTCATCGTCATCACTTCATACAAACCCGCGCGACCACGGTAGCCCGTCATGCGGCAGTCCAAACAACCCACGGCTTTGTAGGTGATGCTAGGTCGCGTCGCACGATACGGCTTAGTCAATGCGGCCCATTGTTCGTCAGACAAAGGCTCGGCCGGCGCTTTGCAATTGGCGCACAGCGTGCGCACCAAGCGTTGCGCCATCACGCCAATCACCGTTGAGTTCACCAAATACGGCGGCACACCCAAATCGATCAATCGCGTGATGGCCGTCGGTGCATCGTTTGTGTGCAAAGTGGAGAGCACCAAGTGCCCCGTGAGCGCCGCCTGCACGGCCATCTCCGCCGTCGGCAGATCGCGAATCTCGCCGACCATGATGATGTCGGGATCTTGTCGCATCAACGTGCGCACACCGCTCTCGAAATCGACGCCGATCTGCGGCTGCACCTGCATCTGATTAAACGCAGGCTCCACCATCTCAATCGGGTCTTCCACGGTGCACACGTTCACCTCGGGCGTGGCGAGCGTCTTGAGCGTGGAATACAGCGTCGTCGTCTTACCCGAGCCGGTCGGGCCAGTCACCAAAATAATGCCGTGCGCACGGGCGATCATGGTCTCCCAGCGCGACAAATCGTCGTCACTAAACCCAAGATCGCGGAAGTCACGCAAGAGCACTTCCGGATCAAAAATACGCATCACAATTTTTTCGCCGAACGCCGTAGGCATCGTCGCGACGCGCAGCTCTACTTCTTGGCCTTCGGGTGTCACGGTCTTGATGCGGCCGTCTTGCGGGCGGCGTTTCTCGACGATTTCCATGCGTGCCAAGAGCTTCACGCGACTGACCATCGCGGTGAGCACAACCGGCGGTATTTGGTAGACCTGATGCAAGACACCATCGATACGAAAGCGCACCACACCAGAGTCTCGCCGCGGCTCGATGTGGATATCACTCGCGCGCTGTTCGAACGCGTACTGCCACAACCAATCAACAATGCGAACAATGTGGCGATCGTTGGCGTCCGGCGCTGCGCCGCCCTGCGCGCCCAGTTGCACCAATTGCTCAAACGACGAAATCGCGCTCTTGTCGTCGGTCGAGGCCTTTTCCTGCGCACGTCGCACGGACTGCGCGAGCGCGAAAAATTCGGCAACGTAGCGCTTCACATCCAGCGGGTTGGCGAACACCAATTCCACGCGTCGACGCAGCAAGTTCGACAGCTCCGGAATCCACGAGCGAACGAACGGCTCGCTGGTCGCGACGGTCACCGAATCAGGCGTCACCGCGACGGGCAAGATGCGATAGCGATTGGCGTAGCTGGAACTCATCACCGAACCCACCGCCGCGAAGTCCACCTTTAGCGGATCGATGTGCAGATACGGCACATTCAGCCGTGCGGCTAGCCACTCGGACAGCATCTCAAGCGTGAGCAGACGTTTCGGCACTTTTTCGCTGCGCCACTTTTGCTCGGCAATGAGCGTCAACGGATGATCGTAGCTGCGAAATTTCGCGGTATCGCGCAAGCCGTCGATCAGCGATTTTTCCACCAAACCATCGGCCGCCATTTCGCGAAGCACTAAGTCCAACGTGAGCGCACGGTCGGCGGCGGGCGGACCAGACGCTGCGTTATTAGATGAAGATGACGCAGATGCGGCCGAGGAAGTCTTTTCGGTAACCATTGGCCTATTTTGCTACAGCCGCCTACAGCGACACGACAAGATCAAACGCGGTGCGCTGCACGGCTCAAAGCCGCACCACACCGAGCACCCGCAGGCCGCTCGCCGAGCGCGCGACTAACACGCCTTCGCCCATCGATGGCACCACGCCGGTTAACGCCGTGATGTTGACTTGATGCGTCACCATGAGCCAGCGCTCAGAAGAAGGTACGGCACGGACGCGCGCTACGACCAGCGTGTTGCTGTCGGCGGCGACGGGATTGCCTGCGAATTGTGAATTCAACGCAGACCAATCGCCCACCGTACGCGCGTCGGTCGCGAGGAGTTTCGCGGTGTCGCGGCAGCGGCACCACACGCTGGTGTACACGCGTTCAAAAACGATGCCGCGCTGCGCGTTGCGTGCGGCCATGTCGCGCAGCGCGTCACGACCAGCGCTCGATAGATTTCGCTGAGTGCTACAGTCGTCGAGACGAAAGCCCGGCGGGTCGCCCAGACCGGGCTCGGTTTGTCCATGTCGTAGCAACAACGTCACGCCGCCACGCTTTATGAGCGAGGACGCAGCCTCTTCGGATAACAGCGAAGCCGCCGTCGCACAACTCGACGCAGCCGCTAACAGCACGGCCCACAACCCAACAACAAGTGCACGACGCATAATTACCCACTCTCTGAAAATGCTCGCTTTATGACCGCTGAAATTCCCACCGCAACCGCGACACCAACGCCAAAGCCCACGATGATTATCGACTGTGCGGCCTATGTGCACGGCAAACGCCAAGCGCCGATGGAGGTCGAAGCCATCAGTGATTTTCTCGCGGCGACCCAGCCACCGGGCGCGTTTGTATGGGTGGCGCTGTTCGAGCCGACGCCAGAAATACTGGCCAAGATGCAGGAGGAATTTAATCTGCACGAGCTTGCCATCGAAGACACCAACCGTGGTTCGCAGCGCCCGAAAATCGAGGAGTACGGCGCGACGCTATTCGTCGTTTTGCACACGATCGAGCAGCACGGTGATGACTTTATCGACGGCGAGCTACACATTTATTGCAACGAACATTTCTTGCTCACTGTTCGTCATCGCGCGGAGATCGGCTTCAAAAGCGTGCGCGCCGAGCTTGAGCGCGAACCCGAATTTCTAGCGCTTGGCCCTGGTGCAGTGCTGCACGGGTTGATCGATACCGTCGTAGATCGCTTGTTTCCGGAAGCCGACGCACTGGAAGACCGACTCGACAAAATTGAAGAGACGATTTTTGAGGCAAAGACGGATCGCCGTGCGGCCGCTGAGATGCTGTACGCCCTGAAGCGCGACACGATGTGTGTGCGCCGCGCGGTGACGCCGCTGGTGGAAGTTTGTGGCCGGCTGCTGACGCACAAGCACACTATTTTTAGCGAACCGTTACGCCCGTATTTCCGCGACGTGCTCGATCACGTCATGCGCATTGATGAATCGCTCGACAGTCTGCGCGACATGGAAAACAGCGCGACGCAAACAAACCTCTCGCTCATCACGCTCGCCGAAAGCGAAGTGACAAAGAAGCTCGCGGGGTGGGGCGCAATCCTCATGGTGCCGAGCATCGTGGGCACCATTTACGGCATGAATTTCAAAAACATGCCGGAGCTTGAATGGCGGTACGGCTACCCGCTCGCGCTTGGGCTCATGGTGGTCGGCGGCGCTGCGTTGTGGGCGTTTTTTAGGAAGATTCGCTGGGTGTAATCGTTATCAGCTTTTCGGCTACAACGACTGCCAGGCGGTATTTTACGGCAACAATTCCTATAAGTCGACTATAGGTTTAATTTTCCTCAAACGACCACCTGGCGGTCGCTCGTGCCATAAAGCCATAAACTCAATCCGTCGCGTTCGACACGAGGTTGGCCCACGCGCACTGGGCATAATCCCCGCCATGGATCGCAAGCCCCTCGAATCCAGCAAACTCCGCGCCGCGGGCTACGACGAGCGCTCACGCATTATGGAAATCGAATTCGTCAACGGCGACGTCTTTGAATACCAATCCGTTTCGCCAGAAACCTATCGCCAGCTCATGGCCTCACCCTCGCCGAACAGTTTTTTCGAAGACAAAATCGAAGAGTCGTTTTCCGGCAAACGCATCGGAAAGGCCTCAAAGTCAAACGCAGCGGACGACTTTGATGCATTGTTTGGCGGCAAATCAAACGGCGATTAGTGAAAACAGCGTAACGTTCAGCACTTAATCAGACGGGTAGTTCGACATGGCATGGTGGCAACAAACGGGCACGACGCGACCGAAGCGCTGGATGGTGGCGGTCATCGCGCTTGCAGCGCTGGCATGCGTTGCGGCGATTTTTTGGTGGCGCGGCACGGCGGCGGAGGTGGCGACGGTCACTTCGGGGCCAATCCAGCATTCGCTCGTTTTTTCATCGCGCGTTGCAAGTGTGGCGCGCACCGATCTCGCGGCAACGCTGACCGCTCGCGTCGAAAAAGTCCTCGTGCGCGAGGGCGATTCCGTGGAGGCGGGACAACTCTTGATCGCGCTGGACGACGACGACCTGCGCGCACAACAAGTGCAGGCGCAGGCCGCGATTGTGACGGCGGATGCGCGACTGAAATCACAGTTTGAATTGGCGGGGCCTGTTGCATCGCAAGCGCTCACGCAAAGCCGCGTGAACATGGAGTACGCGAACGCTGATTTAGAGCGCACAAAAAATTTACACGCCAAAGGTTTCATCGGCGACGCCAAGCTTCAAGACGTCGAACGCGCCGCAGCAAGCGCGCGCGCCGCATTCCAGCAAGCCACCGCACAAGCCACCGCGAATACGCGCGGCGGTGCCGAAGCGCAGGCCACCGCTGCGAGAGTAAAAGAAGCGCAAGCCGCGCTGCAAATCGTGAAGGCGAAACTCGAACAAACTAGCATCAACGCACCCGCCGACGCCCGCGTGATCGCGCGCAGCGTCGAAGTAGGCGACGTGGCACAACTGGGCAAAAAATTGCTCACACTCGCCATGACCGGCGAGACGCGCTTGATCGCACAAATTGACGAAAAAAACCTCGGGCTCGTACGCGAAGGAATGCGCGCGATTGCGTCCGCCGATGCTTTTCCGGATAACAAATTCGACGCGGAGCTCATTTATCTCGCGCCCTCCGTGGACGTCGCCCGCGGCACCGTTGAATCTCGTTTGCGCGTCGCAAAACCCCCGGCTTTTTTGCGTGACGACATGACGGTTTCTGTTGAAGTAATGGTCGCGCAAAAGCAAAACGCGCTGACTATTCCGGGTGTCGCATTACGCGAAGCGGGGGACCGCAAATACGTGGTTGTCGCGCGTTCGGGCTCGGCGCAAGAGGTAGATGTGAAGCTGGGCATTCGTTCACTACAACGCGTAGAAATTGTCTCGGGTTTGAGCGCGGGCGATCAGGTCGTGATCGATGAGCGCATCCGCGCAGGGCAACGCATTCGTGCGGTAGCGACCGCACCCGCACCCCGCGCCAAGGGCGTGGACATGCCGATGCCCGCGCAATAGAACGGCGTACGACATGCGATTTGAGCTCCAACTGGCGCTGCGCTTCCTGCGCGAAGGCCGCACACAATCGGCGTTGATTGTCGGCGGCGTGATGGTGGGCGTCGCGGTGATTGTGTTCATCTCGGCGCTGGTCACAGGCTTACAAACCAATACGTTTCGGCGCACGCTCGGCGCACAAGCGCACATCGTCTCTAAACCCATTGAGCCCGCCGCCCGCGTGCAATCAGAGGCGTCAAACAGCGTAATCGCTGTCGTGCAAACTGCGCCACGAAAATTGCGTTCAATTGAAAATTGGCAACAGGTGATCGCGGCCTACGAAGCGGTGCCTGGTGTCGTTGCGGTCTCGCCCTTGGCTTCCGGCGCAGCGATCGCGTTGCGTGGCGAAGGGCGTAATGCGGTGACTATTTTTGGCGTTGATTTAGCGCGCTATGACCGCATTGTTGATCTGAGTGACAAGCTGGTCGCTGGCGCGTTGCGGCTAGAGCCGGGCGACGTTCTGGTGGGCACCGAATTGGCGAAGGATTTGGGCGCAACCGTCGGTGATCGTATTAGCCTGACGACGGGCACATCAAGCGCGAACAGCGAACGCTTCCAACTTTCCGGCACGCTTGATCTGGGTAACCGCGACCTCAGCCGTCGCGCGGTTTACTTGCCATTACACACCGCCCAAAACATGCTGGAGTTGCCGGGCGGCGTCACCTCCATCGAAACCCGCATTCGCGATGTTTTCAACGCCAACGAGGTGGCTGCAAAAATGGCGCGCGTCACGCCACTCGCAGTTGAGAGCTGGATGGTCACCAATGGCTCGTTACTCAGCGCGCTCTCCGCACAATCCGCGAGTACAGCCATCATCCGCGTGTTTGTATCCATCGTCGTGATGCTGGGTATTGCCAGTGTGTTGGTGGTCGCGGTGGTGCAGAAAACGCGCGAGATCGGCATTCTCCGCGCGATGGGTGCGTCGCGCGGGCAAATGACGCGCGTGTTTTTGTTGCAAGGCGCGCTGGTGGGATTTGTCGGGTCGGCGCTGGGCGCTGCGCTGGCGGCGCTGTTGGTCTTCGCTTTCGGCGTGTTCGTGCGCGGACCGGATGGCGGTGTGTTGTTTCCGATTGATCTAACCGCGCAGCTTTTGATCGTGGCCTGCGCGGCAGCTACCGTGTGCGGCACGCTCGCGGCTATCGCACCAGCGCGTCGCGCCGCGCGGCTCGACCCGGCTCAGGCGATGCGCGCATGAATAAGCCGTCCGGTAACGTCTTGCGACTCGCAGGCATTCACAAGTCGTACAACATCGGCACGCCGGTGGAAGCCGAGATATTGCACGGCATTGATTTAACGCTCGCCAACGGAGAGTTCACCGCGCTGATCGGGCCGTCCGGATCCGGCAAGAGCACGCTTCTAAACATCATCGGCCTGCTCGAAGCGCCCACCCGAGGCAGCGTCGAAATTGCGGGCCAAAGCGTTCGCTACGATGACGACAATGGCTTAACGCGGCTCCGTGCCATGAGCCTCGGCTTTGTTTTTCAGTTCCATCATTTGTTGCCCGCCTTCACTGCGCTGGAAAACGTGTTGATGCCGCAGCTGATTAACGGCGTTGAGATCAATGATGCAAAACGCGCCGAAGCCACCGCACTGCTCGCAGCGGTCGGGTTGAAGGGCGCGGAGCGCAAAAAGCCCGCTGAACTCTCCGGCGGCATGCAGCAACGCGTCGCCATCGCTCGGTCGCTCTCAATGAAACCCGCGCTGGTGCTCGCCGATGAACCGACAGGCAACCTAGACACCAAGACAGCGGCGGACATTTTCGTGATGCTGCGCGAATTCAATAAGAATTTCGGAACCACGTTCCTAATCGTCACCCACGACCCGCGCCTGGCCGCCACCTGCGACCGTCGCGTGACGTTGGCCGACGGCAAGATCATTTCGGACGAACAGACGGCCTAGGCACCCTGTTCAAAGCGCTGCAGGCGCCCGGCACCGTCTACACTTGAGGCTTAGCCGTTTATGCAGCGCGTTTAGCGCATTTTCGCCATGCCATCGTTTGACACCGTCTCCGAACTCAATTGGGTCGAAATCAAGAACGCCCTCGATCAGGCGAATAAAGAGATTTCCACCCGCTTCGATTTCAAAGGCTCCGACTCGCGCGTTGAGCTCAACGAAAAAGAAAAGATCATGACGATCTACGCTGACGACGACTTCAAACTGAGTCAAGTCGACGACGTGTTGCTGAATAAATTCGCCAAGCGCAACGTGGATTCACGCTCCATCGAAAAGGGCAAGCCCGAGAAAATCGGTGGCGACAAAATGAAGCGCGTAGATAAGCTCAAAGAAGGTCTTGAATCCGAGCTCGCCAAAAAAGTGGTCAAGTTGTTGAAAGACAGCAAGACGCTAAAGGTGAGCGGATCAATCCAAGGCACGAGCGTGCGCGTAACCGGCGACAAAAAAGACAACCTGCAAGCAGCGATGGCGTTGATCAAAAAAGACATCACCGATCTGCCGCTGCAATTTAACAATTTCCGCGACTAGTTTCGTGGTGAACGCGACGGTAAAGTTTGCATTGATACTGCTGTACGCAGCCGTGCTGACAGCTTGCCAACCGAGCAACCCGCCGCCGACGCCACTGCCAACCAAAGAGAAAACGATAGACCGCGTAAACGAAAAGCTCGACGATGCGATGAAGAAGTCGCAACAACGACTCGAGGCAATCGACGCGGACAAGAAAGGTTCCTGATTTATGAATCGCACTCAACCGATGCACGGCTTCCAACGATGGCTATTAGCGCTTTGCGCGGCCACTGCGCTGTTCGTTCACGCGCCTACCGTGATGGCGCAATCGACGCCAACCGCCACACCCGCTACGTCCGCTGCGCCTGCTCAACCAGCCAACCCCGACGCTTGGTTGCGCGATGGCGACCGATTCTTCGTGCAGTACGGTTTTTATACGAAGCATCGTAGCTACAGCCCAGAGCACGTTAACCACAATCACGCGGTCAACATCGAAATTCAGTCGAACTACGACCGCGTGTGGGGTGCCGACAAGACGCTGTTCGGTGTTGCAATTTTCCGAAATTCATTTGGTCAGCCTTCGCAGTGGCTCTACTGGGGCCAACAGTGGGACGTCAATCCTTATGTGTACACCAAGGTCTCAGCGGGTTTGCTGCATGGATACAAAGGCAAATACCGCGACAAAATTCCTTTCAACAAATTGGGCGTTGCGCCGGGAATCATCCCCGCCGTGGGGTTGCGCTTCAAGGGTGTGACACTTGAGGGCACGTTGCTCGGCACCAACGCGGTGATGTTTTCCGTCGGTTACCAGTTTTAGGAATCGACCACATGGCGTTGCGTAGAGGCTTTACCGCCGATTCGATGCGAGACCGAGGCGTCGGCAAGCTCCCGGGGCTGTTGGGCGTAGAGCTACTCTCTGTCGAAGAGGGTTTGCTCGTGGCGCAACTCAAAGTGCGCGAGGAACTTTTAGCGCCGAACGGTTACTTGCATGCTGCGACAGTCGTGGGGTTGGCCGATACGATGTGTGGCTACGGTTGCATCTCCCACTTGCCGGACGGCGCGTCGGGGTTCACAACGATTGAACTGAAAAGTAATCACCTCAGCACGGCGCTCGACGGCACCATTTACGTCGAAGCGCGCCCTTTTCATTTAGGGCGAACCACGCAGGTGTGGGACGCCATCGTGCGTCATCGCGAGACGGAAAAAACCATCGCGCTGTTTCGCTGCACGCAGATGGTGTTGTGGCCGAAAACTTAGTGAGCAGTCTTGATCTGATCGGGGCAGCTCGCGTGTTAAACGGCGCAGTTGATGTGCTCTCATTTTCTTCGCCCGTTACGCACACACTCAATCCGCTGGATTACGCGTGGGCACCGCATGAGCAGTATTTGCGAAAGTTCGGTGACGGTAAAAAGCGTGTGATTTTCTTGGGTATGAACCCCGGCCCGTTTGGCATGGTGCAAGTCGGCGTGCCGTTTGGCGAGGTGAACGCTGTGCGCGACTGGATGAAAATCAACGCGGCGGTCGCACAACCGAGAGCACCCAACCCTTCTCGTCCAGTCGAAGGTTTTTCCTGTCAACGCTCTGAGATCTCAGGGCAGCGTTTGTGGGCGCTTTTTTCTGAGCGATTCCCAAATGCAGAAGATTTTTATGCGAATCATTTCGTCGCCAATTATTGTCCACTGGCGTTTTTCGACAACGCTCGAAACGTAACGCCCGACAAATTACCAAAGGTCGAAACCGCGCCGCTGTACGCCGCGTGTGACGCGCACCTACGCGCCTGTGTCGATGCGATGCAGCCGGACTGGGTCATCGGCATCGGCAAGTTCGCCGAAGCCCAAGCCCGCGCGGCTATCGCCAAATCTCATCCCAACGTAAAAATCGGCACCGTTCTCCACCCCAGCCCGGCCAGCCCAATGGCAAACCGTGGGTGGGCACCGCAGGCGGCTGCGCAGTTGGCGGCGTTGGGTGTTTGGTAGCGGCCCGTAAGAGATCAAACCACCCGTGGCTCAGGGTCCAGCGTCACGCCAAATTTTTCTTGCACGTCGGCCTGGACGGCTTGCGAGAGCGCCCAAATGTCTTGCCCGGTTGCGCCGCCGTAATTGACGAGCACTAGCGCGTGGCTTGCGTGTACCCCTGCAGCACTGTTGGCGTTCAAGCGACGGCCTTTCCATCCGCCCTGCTCGATGAGCCAACCGGCGGCGAGTTTGACGCCGACCTTGCCCGCGTACTGCGGCATCGCCGGAAAGCGCGCTTTCAACTCGTTGGCGATGCTTGCGTCCACCACGGGGTTTTTGAAGAAGCTTCCAGCGTTTCCGATCACGGCAGGGTCGGGTAGCTTGCTCTGACGAATACGGATGACGGCCCGTGAAACCTCGCTCGCTGTGGGCTTGATGATGCCGTCGCGTTCTAGCTCGGCTTTGATGTCACCGTAATCAAGGCGTGGCGAAAATTTACGTGACAAACGGAAGCGCACGCGCATGATCGCGAAGCGATCGCGCTCGGTACCGTCTGTGTGTTTGAACACGCTGTCGCGGTAGCCGAACTTGCATTCGGCGTTGTTAAATTCGCGTGATTGCCCCGTGTGTAAGTCGATGGTCGCGACGCTGTCGCAACTTTCGGAAATCTCAACGCCGTAGGCCCCGATATTTTGTACGGGAGCCGCGCCTACAAAGCCTGGAATGAGGGATAGATTTTCGAGGCCCGAGAGACCTTGTCCGAGTGTCCACAGCACAAACGCGTGCCACGGCTCGCCCGCCATCGCCTCGACGAGCACGGTGTCGCCTTCATCGAACACTATGCGCGCGCCGCGCGGCGCGATTTGTAGGACGGGAGATTCAATGAGCGATTGGGTGAACAGCAGATTGCTGCCACCGCCGATGAGCATCGGAAACGCTTCACGGTTACGAATTGCGCACCAATGCAACAGGGCGTGTTCGCTTGATACTGTCGCAAATTGCTTGGCAACCGCGTGCACGCCAAATGTATTGAACGAAGCCAGCGGAAAATCACGCAAAAAGTGCATTAAACGCTCGCGATTGTTCGCGCTTTTTTCGTCAAGGCTTTAGACCCGAAGGGATGCCGTTGGGAAAGGCCTTGGCGAGCTTGGCATTAATTTCTTCGATGCGGCGCGGCGGGCTGGGGTGTGAGCTGCCGTATTCGGGTGTGCGCGCGCCGCCGCTGGCTTTTTCCAAAATTTGCATCACGCGAATCATCGCGCGTGGGTCGTAGCCCGCCTCTGCGATTAAGCGCAGACCGAGCGCGTCGGCTTCGAGTTCGTCGTCGCGACCGTATTTCAGCATCGTCATCTGGCCCACCATTTGGCCGATTTGGGCCGCGCTCATCGAACCCGCCCCCATTGCAAACGCTCCGGTGAGCCCCTGTGTGAGCTGGTCTTTTGCGATGTGTTCGGCGCTGTGGCGCGCTAGGACATGACCGACTTCATGGCCCAATACGGCGGCGAGCTGGCCTTCCGTTTCAAGGCGCGAAAGCAGCGACATCGTGATGAAAATTTGGCCACCGGGTAACGCAAATGCGTTCACCGTGCGTGGGTCAGCCAGCGTGTGAAACTTAAATGGATAGCCAGACTTGGCTGCGACCGAACCGGCAACGACTTTTGCGCCAATCGCCGAAACCAACTGTCGGGCGCGTGCGTCTTGCGTCAGCCCCCCCATTTGCGCGGCCATCTGTGGCGCGGACTGCAAACCCATCGCCACCTCTTCTTTTGGGGACATGCCGCCGACATGTTGCTTCTCGCCGGTGATGGGGTTTATCGATGAGGAACCGAAGTACGAGAGCAACGAAAACGCGGCAACGACGAGACCGATGATGAGTTGAATTTTGTTCACGAGTAATCCTCCTAGTCGAACCGATTAGCGGCGATAGATCGAGCGACGATCACGCTCAAGCGATTCATAAATACCGCCGCAGAGCGCGCCGAACACGACATGCAGCGCGACCATAAACCAGCTGCGATAGTAGAAAAACTCGGGGAAGAAACGACTCATTGAGTACGTGTTGATAGCGTAGAGCGCCAGCCCGAACAACGCGCCGCCAATGAGCCCCACCCAAAAGCCCCAACGGTGAAACGTGAACGAAATCACGAACGCGAAGACCAAGCCAAGTACCAAATGCACCGCGGTTCCGACCGACAGCGCGGTGGTTGCCGACGTCAGTTCGCCGTCGAGCGCGTTACGCCCGAGCACGATGGTTGCCAACAATCGCGGCAAACCCAGCGCGTTGTCGTGCAAAAACTGTAGTGCTCCCATTCCCAGCAACAAACTAATGACTGCTGCGGAGAGGCCCGCGATCGTTGCGGCGCGCTTGTCCATCCGTGCTCCTCGTCTTTATGACTGATGGGCACTTCTATAGATTCGTTTTTCGGAATGAAGTGCGAGGCGCGAGGAGCGGAGCAACCGGAATGTACGCTCTGGTACATGAGGATTGCGAGCACCACGCAACGACGCAATTCGCCCGAACAACGGATATAGAGGAGTGCCCTGATTATTTTTCGTGCAGAGATTGTAAGCTCGCATCGTTGCCCAATACTAACTGGCATGGCAATCAGATTGATGACATTTTGGAGCAGCGTTATGGGACTTTTCGGAAAATCGAGTTCGATGGTGAACGCGCAATCGGCGTTGCCGGGCAGAACGATGAGCATGCAGGTGCCGGACGCGCACTTTGTGAACGACCATCCGATCAAAGGGCCATTCCCTGAAGGAATGCAAACGGCGCAATTTGCGATGGGCTGCTTCTGGGGAGCGGAGCGCGAGTTTTGGGAGCAGCCTGGCGTGTTCTCGACGGCCGTGGGTTACGCCGGTGGCTTCACGCCAAATCCGACCTATCAAGAGGTATGCAGCGGCCAAACCGGCCACACGGAGATGGTGCTCGTCGTGTACGACCCCACGAAAATTGCCTACGCGCAACTGCTCAAGGTGTTTTGGGAAGCGCACGACCCGACACAGGGCATGCGCCAAGGCAACGATGTGGGCTCGCAATATCGCTCCGCGATTTATTGCTACACCACCGAGCAGCGCGAAACGGTGGAAGCCACCCGTGCGCAGTTTCAGGCGGCGTTGACGGCGCGTGGCTACGGCGCGATTACGACTGAGATTCGTGGCGGAAACATGGGTGAAACCACGCCAGAGTTTTTCTACGCCGAGCCTTATCACCAGCAATACTTAGCGAAGAATCCCGACGGCTACTGCGGGCTCGCGGGCACCGGTGCGAGCTGCCCGCTGCCCACGGGCGGGACGTTGGCGTGACCTAGAGATTGTGGGGGCGGCCTTGGCCGCGATAAACGGCGGCATGCGTTTAACTCGCGTAGGCTAATCGCGGCCAAGGCCGCTCCCACATTATCCCTACGCGCGAAACTACACGCCTCTCCCTCCGCTAGCATTTGCGTCATGAACGCGAACTCTGCATCCACTGAAAATTTACGCATCGGCGTTGACCTCGGCGGCACCAAAATCGAAGCCGTCGCACTGGACGCGCACGGCGAAATCTGTTGGCGCGAACGCGTGCCGACGCCGAAAAGCTCCGCTACGGAAATATATGAAGCAATTTACGGTTTGGTTGACCGCTGCGAAAGCGCGCTCGCTGATCGCGCGACGGTCGGCATTGGCACACCCGGCTCACTCTCGCCGAAGACAGGATTGCTGCGCGGCTCAAACACGGTGCTGCTTAACGGTCAACCGGTAAAGCAAGAACTAGAAGCGCTCCTGCAACGCGAAGTGCGTATCGCCAACGACGCCAATTGCTTCGCGCTGTCCGAGGCGATAGACGGCGCGGGCAAAGGCGCACACACAGTCTTCGGCGTGATTCTCGGCACCGGCGTCGGTGCGGGCGTGGTCATCAATGGGCAAAGTCTCAACGGGCTTCACGCCATCGCGGGCGAGTGGGGCCACAATCCCCTACCGTGGCCGCAAGACGACGAGCGTCCCGGCCGCGCGTGCTACTGCGGCAAAGAGGGCTGCATCGAGACGTGGCTTTCTGGCCCCGGCATCGCCGCGAACTTCGGAGACGGCGCAACGCCGACGGTTGATATCGTCAAGCGCGCTGAGGCAGGCGACGCCGTGGCCGAGGCGTACATGCAGCGCGTCGAAGACCGCCTTGCGCGCGCGCTTGCCACCGCGATCAACATCCTCGACCCAGACCTGATCGTGCTCGGCGGCGGCGTCTCAAACATTGCGCGGCTTTACGCCAACGTACCGAAATTGCTGCCGAAATACGTGTTCAGCGAATTTGTCGAAACCCGCATCGCGCAAAACATGCACGGCGATTCCAGCGGCGTGCGCGGCGCGGCGTGGCTTTGGTAATTAATATGAATTTTAAATAGCTTTTTGGCGCCATCGACTAGCGGGCGGTCGTTTCAGCGATAAATGTCGCAATATCGACTTATTGAAAAAAGTAGACGAAACAACCGTATAGCAGTCGTTCAACGCAAAAAGCTGTATTCACAAGTGTGTAGGTGCCCACGCTCTGTACCAGTCACACGCTGTCGTAGGTTGAACTCACATCCACGCCGCCTGATAGTCGCGCGCAGCGAGTGCGGCTTCGGTTCGGTTGCTCACGCCCAAGACCTTGAAAATCGCGAGCAAATGGACTTTGATCGTGCTCTCAGAAATACCCAATTCACGGGCAATGTGTTTGTTGGACGCGCCTTCGGCGACGGCCCGCAACACTTCCAGCTGCCGCGACGTGAGCGCGCCGGGTATACGCGGCGGGTTCGCGGCGGTGGGTGAGTAATGCCCCCCAGCCACGATCAACTCAACGGCAGCGAGCATCTTGTCGGCGGGCAGTGACTTGGGGATAAACGCGTGCATGCCGGCGTTCAAATACTCGCGCTGAATCTGGGCGTCATCGATTCCGGAGAACAGCGCAAAGCGCGTAGCGGGGTGGCGCGCGGCCAAAGACGCGAACCACGCCGAGTTGTGTACGCCGGGCATCTTGATGTCAAGGATCGCGAGGGTGATTGGCAGCTGCGCTTGCGCTGCGACTTCAAGGTGTTGAACGGTTTCGGGCGCGTTGGCCGCTTCAAATATTTCCGGCGACCCCGGTAAGCGAGCAAGGGTTTGGTTAACCGCCAGCCTGATCATCGCGTGATCGTCCGCAATGAGAAAACGCATGCGAGGAGTGTTCATTGCCGGAATTTAGCAAAATCGCGCGTCTTCGTGAAAAATGGTGAGATGGACAGACACGCTCAACCCGCAGCTGCGGCCGAACAGGCGCTGATCCGGCTATGGGCTGCCGGCGTGCAGACGACTGGGCAATCGAAGCCTGCCACGCCGGATGACCTGACGGACATGAGTGGCGTCACCCCGAGTCGAGCGGCCGCGATATCGCTGGTGCTGCGCGCGCGTGCGGGAGTGTCACCCTGCGCCGACGAGGCGCGGCAGCTCATTGAGGGCACCGAGACAACCGACGCGACTCTCTGCGCGTACGGCCGTGACGCGCTCGCGATTGTGCTGCGTCGAGAGGGGCGCTACACGGAGGCGTTGGCGTGCCAGTCGCCCAACATCGTGGCTTCAGCCATACAACGAGAAGCCCCCGCCCGTTCGATGACGCATACCGGTCTGGGGCTAAGTTTGGCCGCATTGAATGCGCCACACGAAGCCTTGGCGCACTTTTATCAGGCGGTGGCGAGCGCGCGTGAGAGTGGCATCGCGATGATGATCGCAAACACCGAGGCCAATCTGGGTGGGGCGCTGTACGACCTGCACAGTTTTGACGACGCGGTCGAACCGCTTCGCAAAGCACAAACGTTGGCGGCGGAATCTGAAAATTGGCTGGTGTGGTCCGCCGCGACAGTCAACGGATTGATGGTCGAACTCGCGCGAAACCAGCTTAAAGAAGCGACCGAGTTGTCTGACGCGCTTACGGCACGTTGGTCGGTTGTCCCGCTCAATAAGCGCCGTAAGTACGCGGTGTATTTAGCCCTGTCCGCGCTACAAAATGGCGACGTCCAAAAGGCGCGCGGACTCATCGATACGCATGCGATCAATGCGCTGGACGGGCAGCCCGAAGAGTTGGTTTTATTGGCGGAGCTCGCACTTCGGGAGGGCGATGTTGCAAAAGCTCGACAACAGTGCTCGAAACTACCTCCGCCGGAAACCGCAGCGCCTGAGCAGCACTACCCGTACGACCGAATGCGTGTCTGGCAATGTGCCGCAAGGGCCGCAGAGTTGATGGGGGATTACCAAGACGCCCTCGCCTGCACCAAGGCAGCACAACAGTCGTACGAAGCGATGGTTGGACGTAGCGCGCGCGCCAAGCAGGTCACGGTGCAGTTCGATCAGTCATTACGTGATGCGCAGCAAGCGCAGGCGCGCGCGGAGGCCGACGGACAACGCTATGCGGAACTCAACGCGGCGCTGCAAAAAGCCAACGCTGCGAAGTCACGATTTTTGGCGGCAGCAAGCCATGATTTGCGGCAACCGTTGCAAGCGGTGATGCTATTTACTGAGCAACTCGGTGTTAATGATCCCGGCGCGTCTCCGGCGCTGTTCCAAACGAAAAATCGCATCACCACTGCGCTCACGGCGTTGGCGGGTCTGGTGGATCAAGTGCTCGATTTCGCCGCGTTGGACGGAGAGGAGTCCAACAACAAGCCGCCAGCCACGGTGTCTTTGGTCACAGTGTTTAGTGAACTCGATGAACAGTGGCATTCGCAGTTTGAGCGCAAGGGTCTGCGCCTGAGCCTGCACTGCCCTGATGTGTGGGCTTGCGTCGACAGTCTGGTGCTGATGCGTGTGTTGAACAATTTGCTCGCAAATGCGCTCGCATTCACGTTGCAAGGTGGTGCGCTGCTAGCCGTTCGTCCGCGCGGTGATCGCCTCTCAGTGGAGGTCTGGGACAGCGGTGTAGGCATCAACGACGCCGAGCAGGAGCAAGTCTTTGAACCGTTCTTCCAAATCAATAATCCTGAGCGTGATCGCGCCAGAGGGGTGGGACTCGGCTTGGCCATCGTCAAGCGTCTGTGTGAGCGGGCGGGAATTACGTTGCAATTGCACTCCCGTGAGGGCAGGGGGTCGTGCTTTCGATTGACACTCCCTCGCGCGATCAAACCTGCGGACGCGTTGACCATGGACTTAGCAACCCCGCCTGCGCTACGCTGGCCGGAAACGATGCGCACGGTTTGGCTGATCGAGGACGATCAGCTGGCGGCGATGGCAATCATCGCCTGTATTGAAGGTTTTGGCGCGAGCGTGCGCCGCTTTGCCAATCTCTCGTCGGTTCTTGCGCTTACGCAGATGCACGAACCCGATCTGCCTGATTTCGTGATTGCCGATCACCGACTACCCGATGGTTCCGGGCTCGCGGCGATCGAACATATTCGGCAACGCAGTTCACGCACGATACCAACCGTCGTGCTGACGGGTGACACCGCACCGCCTTCTATGCCGCACGGTATTTTGTTGACCAAGCCTGTTTCCGGTCGAACACTTTGCGAGGCCGCTAGCGCTGCGCTACGCAACCTAAGCTAAGACGAAAGTCGTAGTACCGCTGTTCAATTTTCAATTTCGACTTGCCTCCGTAGACTGCCCGCTGACTCAACGCATCAGTAAGGCAGAGAATGAGAAACGAGTGGAGAGGCGCATGCTTAGCGGTTCTAGCGGCGCTAAGCCTGAGCGTAGCGGCGCAGGACAAAACGGCGGCCGAGCTTCGTGCGGAGAAGCGCGAGGCTTACAAAAGCGAGCAAGAAGCAAAGAAAGCTGAACGTCAGGCAACTGCGTCGAACAAACGAATCGCACGCGAAGAGGCCGCTGCTGATCGCAAAGAAAAAGTGCTCGCAGACAAGGCAGCCCGCAGTGAGGAAAATGAAGCTCAACGCGCGGCGTTGAAGGCGGAGACATCACGCGTCAAAGCCGCCGATGACGCCACTCATGCGGCGCAAGCGCACTCGCCGAAAGACCAAGGGATCACCAACCCGCTGCACGAAAAAAACGTCGGCAAAATCGTCTTCACTCGAAGCGATGTCAGCTTAGAGGCGTTGACTGAAGCAAATTTTGTCAACGCGTTCAAGCTGGGCGAAAAGATCTACTTTCGCGTGTACATGAAAGAGTCCGGTGTACGGGCACTTCGCCCTCTGGTTGATTCAAAAATTAGCGCCGACTTAATCGGCAATAGCGCCCGCTACGCGTGGCGTTTCATGGTGGATGGAAAAGTGATCGAGCCCGAAGTGACACGCTGGGGGACGATAGGTGACTGGACAAAGTTCACCACATGGCGCGGTCAATTTCTCGCGGAGCAAGCGAACTTGCCGGGCGCCGCTGCGTTTCGCGAAGTCATCTCACGTGCACATTCGAAGGGTTTGCTGAGCGCAGGCAATCACCAAATTAAGGTGGAAGTCGCGCCGAGATTGCCGATGGGCGAAGTCAAGCCAGAAGTACTTGGTCCTATAGTGGCGCGAGGTGAATTTGGTTTGGAGGTCAATTCAAAATCGCTGCGTCGCGGTAGTGATTTGGTGTGCCCCATCCAGCCTTCGGCTATGAAAGACGCAACGCTTGAGCGATCTGTTTTGGATCTTGCAAAGCGCACGTGGAACGTCAGCGGACACAGCCCAGTGTCAGCGCAAATACTAAACGACCAATGGCAAATCTTGCGCCATCCCATCAGCGGCATCGTCACTCGTCGGACTATCGCCGCGCAAATCCAAAGTAAGGGTGCCGACTTCTGTACGGTGCAAGGCTACCAATTCGCGCAAAACCACGATGGCAGCGGGTTCCGCGGTGGCGAGTTTCATGGGGCTGAATATAGACACACCTACATGCCGTGCTCTTGCCTCGAATAAGCACCTCGCGAATCCAAACTTTCACTCGTAACAGAAAAAATACATGAAAAACAACCGCTTAATGCCGTTACTTGCTGGGCTTTTGGCCACCTGCGCCAGCGTAGCTTCAGCCCAGTCGATTCAAGTCCTCAACCAAACTCAGTACGCCAAGCCCGGCGACATCGTGACCTTCCCCGTTCTCTACCGAGCCAGCCTCCCGGTCAACCAATCCGTGGCGGGGGTGGTCTTACAGGTCAACCCCGGCGGGCCGGTACCATTGCCCGTCGTGACCGGCATGACCAACGAAAGTTTGCAGGTCAATTCGGATTGTCTCCTGACCAACACCTTCTCAAGTAACGGCAGCGTCAGCTGGGGTGCATCGCCCTCTGGATTTCCCAATAGTGGACTGTGTGGTTCACACACCGCCGACTACACACTAGCGACGTACTCCGGGGAAGTGCAAAGCTTTGGGGCAAGTGGAAAAATTTTCTTTGGAGTCAGCGCGACATCAAGCGCTGGTCAAACGGGAGCGGGCGTTCAGATATGTGCTGCCGTGCCCGTGCTTTCAATCACCCCTCCGGCGCCGACGTTGATCGAGGGCGACCTGATGACACTCACCGTGGACTTTGAGGTGGGTGTGGCGAACAATTGCGGCGGCTTTTCAGTGCCAGTCATCCTCTCTGGCCCGGCGTCGCTCGCGCCCGATCTCGTCTCGGTTTTGGGCGGCACGTGTAATAGTGTCCCGGACGATGCCAACAGTTGCACCGTAATCATCCAAGGTAACAACGACACGCTCGCCGATGGTGACAAAGCGTTGACAGTGAGCGTGGCTCCTGCAGGGCTTGGCGCGCCGTACTGGATGTTGGAGCCGGTGAGTACCGCCATCACGGTGCTCGATAACGAATCCACGATAACCGTAAGCGTCATCCGAGACGGCTCGGAAACGGGTCCCGTTTCCGCACAATTCGGCTTGCTTTGTGTGCAAGGCGGTGCAGGTGGCGCACCGAGCGCAGGCGTCGCAACCCTTACATGGGCCGGTAGCACTCTTGCCGACGCTGACGATAGTGATGTGTTGAATGGTCGCCCAACGACGATCAATGTCAACTGCTCGCCGGCTCCAGGTACTCTGAATGTTCTTGATCTTCCCGTAATCGATGACTCTTCGGTCGAAGGCGCTGAGTTTTTGCGCCTCACGGTCGGCTCAAGCACCAACAATTTGGCGGTCGCTGGCTCACCGGCCGCCGTCGCACAAATTTCGGACAACGACTTTTATTTGGGCATATCCACGACCACATCCAATGTCACCGAAGGGGCCTTGATTAATTTTCTCTTACAGTGCGGCAACGGACAAAGCGGCAGCATCAGCAACGTCACAATCTCGTTTAGCGGCACGTACGCGCCACTCCCAAGCGCTGTGTCTTCGAGCTTTAACTGCGCTTCTGGCCTGACCATAGCCGTGCAAACGCTTGATGACAACACGATGAACGGCACTCGAACGCTGATTGCGACAATCACCCAACATTCGGGCGGCTACTTAGCCGTGGGCAACGCGCCAGTCAATGTCGCGGACAATGTTCAGGTGGTCATCGCGCCAGCTGTGCCCGTCCCGGCACTTGGAATAAACGCGGTTATGGCGTTGATCGGTTTGCTCGGTTTGTTTTGCGTTAGCTTGCTGCGCGTAAAGCGGCAGTAATTTCCTGAACCCCCGTAACTTGCAACCAAAGGGACGGAAAAGGTTCTGCCGAGAAAATTCCGACCCTGTTTGGCCGGAAACACATACACGACGAGGCCCATCACCTCCAATTGCACCGTGACAGCAAACTTCTTCGTGATTCCCGTCGCCATTTTTCACAATATCAGCACGTCCGTCGGTGGCGCACCAGGCGGCGGTTCGATGAGTCCCGCCAACGCCACGATTGAAGAAGGACTCACCGCCAGTTTTATGGTGACTCCCAACTATGGGTTTTACGTGGACGGTGTGACGGGCTGCGGCGTGTCGTTCACTGCGGGCACCACGCCACTGACAACAGCGCTAACGGTCACGAACGCCGCTGTTTTTGCGGATTGTCATATCGTGGCGTATTTCGGCGTCTCACCCACGTTTAATGTAACCGCGACGGTGGGTGCTGGCGGAAGCCTCAGCCCGGCGTCACGGACGGTGCCGCAAGGAAGCACGGCGCAATTTATCGTCACGCCGAACGCTGGCTTCGCCATCAACACAGTAAACGGCTATGGCGGTACGCGCGTGGGGAGCATAGTTACCACAAGCCTCATCACTGCTGATTGCAGCGTGTCAGCCACGTTTACCGCGACGACGACCGCACCCGTGCTGATCCCGATGATTGAGTTTTTCCACCCGACGTTGGACTACTATTTCCTCACGTCGCGAAGCAACGAAATCTCGCTGCTCGACGCGACGCCGCCGTGGACGCGGACTGGACAGCGGTTTTCGACGTATCGCGACAGCGTTCCAGATTCTTCACCGCTGACACGGTATTACTTCGACAAAGTCGCGGTGAATGAAACTCGGGGCAGTCACTTCTACACGTTGGTCACTGGCGAACTTGCAGCGCTGAACGCGTTAAACCCCAGCAACAGCAACGCGCCGCGCCTGCCGTTCAGCGAGAGCGTGGACTCGTACGCGTTCCCCCCGGTCGTCGAAGGCATAGGCGGCAGTTGCGCAGTCAAACAAACGCCCGTCTATCGACTTTTTCGCGGCAACGCGCGCTTCCCCGACGACCCGAATCACCGTTTCACGATCAGCACCACGATCTACAACGACTTCGTCGCGCGCGGCTGGGATGGCGAAGGTGTCAAATTTTGCTTGGTGCAGCAAGAGCCATGATTCGGGCATGAGCGCGCCGCTACGAGGCGCTTAGAACATCGCGAGTCGACACGCTAGGCGTCCAAATCGCGCCTAATAATGACCTGTACACAACGTACTGAGAGAGCTCGTCACCCTAGGGAAAATTCGCGAAAACACCGAAACGTACCCAAGTAAGTGCGGATTTACTCGTAAATTCTATTTCGGACAGGCGACGCATCGCGGATTCGCAGTGGTTATGCGGTGGTCTTTATCCGTTTATACCCTCAATCTACAGAGCTGTCCTTAACCCGCGCGAAAATCCGGGCGAACCAGAAACATTAGTGGCACAGCAAGGCTCACCATGCGCTTTCTAAGCATATTGAACAGTGAATTTATTTTTGTAATTGGCACAGCTATAAGCCCAAGCTGTCCGATGCAAGCCTTCCATTAAGGATAAAAAAGCGCCCCTTGGGGCGCTTTTAGGTCAGACCACACGGCAGATCATGAGATCGCCAAGTAGTCTGAGTCAGGCTTATTGTTGGCGTGTGCGCACGAAGAAGACTCCGAAGGACAGCATCATCATCGCCAACAACAGCTTCATCAGATCAGAGAGCGTTGGCACTTCGACCGGCGGCACGATGTAGCCCGCATCAAGTTGCGGATTGTTGTCGCCCGGTGCGACCGTCACCAG